>LWDM01000001.1 GCA_002083525.1 Proteobacteria bacterium SG_bin9
CGCACGCGCGGCGATGCCGCCCGCCACGGGCTGGTGAAGCGGCGCGCCGGGCGCGGGCATTTTGTTCGGTTCGGTCATGCGATTCGTTATGCCGACAAGATGGCACTGCCAGCCGTCAGTGGGGAGGCTTGATATAGGCCTTCCGGGCGGCTGCCGACAGGCTTGCGGTGCCTGTTCACCGCATTTGTTCCCGCGATTCCCAGGCTTTTTTCAGCACGATGGCCGATGCCGCCTCCGGAACTACCGCATGCCGCCGGGCATTGGTTTTCCGACATCGCCCGAGAGCCAAAGACCAACAGGGCGAAAGGTGTTCGAGGAGAGAACCATGCTGAGCTGGGTTGTGACGTTTCTGATCATCGCACTGGTCGCCGGTCTTCTGGGCTTTGGCGGTATCGCGGGCGCATCGATCGAAATCGCGAAGATCGTGTTCTTCATCGCGATCGTGCTGTTCCTGGTGTCCGCCGTCATGAGCATCGTCCGCGGCCGGACAAACGTGTAGCGGGCTGGGCCACATCCTGAGTGCGCAGCGTCAAGCTGCGCGCCTCAGGTGATGGATGCTATTTCTTCACCGGCATCTCGATCCGGCGGTTCAGTCCGTCGGGTCGTTTTGTTTGGGCGTGAGCCGCGGCCATCGCCTGCACGCGGGCGGCGATATCCGGAGGGAAGGGCGCGACCTTGCGCACGCTCATGTCGATGTGCAGCGTCATGTTTTCGGACGTCGCCGAAATCCAGCCCTCGGTCGCGTGCTTCATTTCCTGAAACGTATGCATGCGTTTTTCGTCGGCAGCGATCACGTACATCGTCACTTGCACCGGATCGCCAAGATGCACCTCGCGCAGATAGCGCACATGCGCTTCCGCCGTCATGGTCGAGCAGTTGCGCGAGGCGAGGTAGGTCGGACCCATGCCCATCGCGGCGAACAGCTCGTCGATCGAGCGGTCCATGATGACGTTGTAGTAGGCCATGTTGAGATGGCCGTTGTAATCGATCCAGTCCGGCTCGAGCTGCTTGACCGTGCTCAGAAAGGGCCCGGCGTCGGTCTGGACAGGCATATCGGTCATCGTTCCGTCCGTTTGTGCGGTTGCGTCTGTGGCGGCGCTTGACCCCACATATATCCTTTGCCACGGTCGCCGCCGCAACAAAAACAACAAGGAGTTCGTTGTGGGAGGCACTGAGGCGAAATCGCTGCCGCGGCCGGATGCCAAGGCGCTGAAGGGCGCGATCGATGCGCTCGCCGCGCGATTCGGCAATCGGCTCATTACCTCACAGGCGGTGCGCGAGCAGCACGGCCACACGACGACATGGCTGAAGACGCAGGCGCCCGACGCGGTGGTCATGGCGCAATCGACGCCCGACATTCAGGACGTGGTGCGCATCTGCGCGCAGCATCGCGTGCCGGTGATTCCGTTCGGTACCGGCACCTCGCTCGAAGGGCAGGTGAATGCGCCGGCGGGCGGTGTTTCGATCGATCTGCGTGACATGAACCGGCTACTCGAAGTGCATCAGGAAGATCTCGACTGCGTGATCGAGCCCGGCATCACCCGCAAGACGCTCAACGAGCAACTGCGCGATCAAGGTCTGTTCTTTCCGATCGATCCGGGCGCGGACGCCTCCATCGGCGGCATGGCGTCCACGCGTGCATCCGGCACCAATGCGGTGCGCTACGGCACCATGCGCGACAACGTGCTGTCGCTGAAGGTCGTGCGCGCGGACGGCGAGATCATCACCACCGGCACACGGGCGAAGAAGTCCTCCGCCGGTTACGACCTCACGCATCTGTTCATCGGCGCCGAGGGGACACTTGGCATCATTTCCGAGCTGACAATCAAGCTACGCGGCATTCCGGAAATGATCGCGGCCGCGTCGTGCTCGTTCGAGAGCCTGCAGGGCGCGTGTCAGGCGACGATCCTCGCAATGCAGACCGGCATCCCGCTGGCGCGCATCGAGCTGCTCAACGAGATGCAGGTGCGGGCCAGCAACGTCTACTCCAAGCTGACCTTGCCGGAGACGCCGCTGCTGCTGCTCGAATTCCACGGCACCGAGGGCGAGGTCGCCGAGCACGCCAAGCGCTTTGCCGAGATTGCAGGCGAATGCGGCGGCGGCGAGTTCGCGTGGACCGCAAAGGCCGAGGACCGCACCAAGCTCTGGCAGGCGCGGCACGATGCCTACTGGGCCGTGCGCGGGTTGCGTCCCGGTGGCGGTGTGGTCGCGACCGACGTGTGTGTGCCGATCTCGCGGCTTGCCGATTGCGTCACCGAGACCGAGGAAGATATCGCGCGCTTGAGGTTGCTCGCGCCGATCGTCGGCCATGTCGGCGACGGCAATTTCCATTGCTCGCTGCTCTGCGACGTCGATGACGCGGAAGAGTTCGCCCGCGCCGAGGAGTTCATGCATCGCCTTGTCGAGCGGGCGCTCGCCATGGGCGGCACCTGCACCGGCGAACACGGCATCGGGCAGGGCAAGCAGAAGTACCTGAAGGCCGAGCTCGGCGACGCGGCGATCGACGCCATGCGCACGCTGAAGCAGGCGATGGACCCGCTGAATATTCTGAACCCCGGCAAGATCGTGCCGGTGTGAAGGGGAGGACCCGATGAACGAGCATGCTCAACCGACCAAGTCCGAGCCGCTGTTCAATCCGCTGGCGCCGGAGTTCATCCGCGATCCGTATCCATTCTACGACCGCCTGCGCGCCACCGATCCGATGCACGTGACGCCGTTCGGCATCATCGTCGCGAGCCGGCATTCCGAGGTGAGCCTCGTGCTGCGAGACAAACGCTTCGGCAAGGACTACGTCGATCGCACCGTCCGGCGCTACGGTCCGCAGATCATGCACGAGCCGGCGTTCCGCAGCATGGGGCACTGGATGTTGCAGGCCGACCCGCCGGATCACGCGCGCTTGCGCGGGCTGGTGGTGAAGGCGTTCACCGCGCGCCGCGTCGAGGACATGCGTCCGCGCATCCAGCAGGTGGTGGACGAGACCATCGACCGCATCATCGACCGCGGTCACATGGACCTGATCGAGGATTTCGCGTTCCGCCTGCCGGTGACGATCATCTGCGACATGCTCGGCATTCCCGAGGATCATCGCGAGGTGTTCCATACCGGATCGCGCAACGGCGGGCGTCTGCTCGATCCGGTACCGCTGTCGCCGGCCGAGATCAAGGCGGCCAACGACAACACGCTCAACGCCGAGATGTACTTCAAACAGCTCTTCGACCTGCGCCGCCGCCAGCCCGGTGACGATCTGACGACGCAGCTCGTGCAGGCGGAAGAGGACGGCAGCAAGCTTTCGAACGAGGAGCTCACCGCCAACATCATCCTGCTGTTCGGAGCGGGGCACGAGACGACAGTGAACCTGATCGGCAACGGCCTGCTGGCGCTGCATCGCAATCCGGATCAGCTGGCGCTGCTGAAGGCCAATCCGTCGCTGATGACCAACGCGATCGAGGAATTCCTGCGCTACGACTCTTCGGTGCAGTCGACCGGACGCGTTGCGCTCGAAGACATCGACGATCTCGGCGGCATGCGCATTCCCAAGGGCGAGATGGTGCTGGGCCTGCTCGGCTCGGCCAACCGCGATCCGTCGGTCTATCCGGACCGGCCGGACCAGCTCGACATCACCCGGCCGAATGTGAAGCCGCTGTCGTTCGGCGGCGGCATTCACTTCTGCCTCGGCGCGCAGCTCGCGCGTATCGAGGCGGAGGTCGCGATCACGACGCTGCTGCGGCGTCTGCCGGATCTCAAACTCGACAACGCCGAGAACCCGACGTGGCGGCCGACCTTCGTGTTGCGCGGTCTCACGGAATTGCCCGCGAGCTGGTGAAGTTGCAGCCTACTCACATCGTCATTGCCGGGCTTGACCCGGCAATCCACCTATCGCGTAGAAAGATGGATGCCCGGATCAAGTCCGGGCATGACGATAGAAAATGACGCGCGGGCCTACGAACGGAATGACGAATAACTTCAGATCTTGCCGATCATCGTCTTGATCGCGTCGATCCGCTCAGGGTCGCGGCGGTAGAACGTCCACTGCTTGATCTTCTTCGGCTGCACGAGGCCGGCCTGAACCAGCACGCGCATGTGCTCGCTCAAGGTCGCCTGCGTCACGCCGAGCTTTTCCGCGAGCAGCAGACCGCAGACCCCGTCCTTGACGAGGTCGCCATCGGTCTGCGGCGGGAAGTGCCGCCGCGGACTCTTCAGCCAGTCGAGAATTTGCAGGCGCTTGTCGTTGGCGAGCGCCTTCAGAACAGCTTCCGCTTGCATATCGTTACTTTGCCAAGTAACTAAGTATATGTCAACGTGACGTGAGATGGAGTGCGGCATGGCCGGAGAGCAGGGCGGAGCGGAGATCACGCGCGCGCGGATCGTGCAGACGGAAGCGCTGATCCGGCCGTATGTGCGGCACACGCCGACCATCATCGCCGACGCGGCAGACTTCAGGCTGCCGTCACGCCCGCTGCCATTCAAGCTGGAGTGCCTTCAGCACAGCGGTTCGTTCAAGGCACGCGGCGCCTTCACCAATTTGTTAACCCGGCCGGTTCCGAAAGCCGGCGTGGTGGCCGCATCCGGCGGCAATCACGGTGCGGCGGTGGCGTACGCCGCGATGAAGTGCGGCGTACCCGCGAACATCTTCGTGCCGACCGTGACGTCACCGGCGAAGGCCGAGCGCATCCGCAGCTACGGCGCCAATCTCGTCATCGGCGGCGACCGCTATGCGGATGCTCTGGCCGCGAGCGAGATATTCGCGGCCGAGAGCGGCGCGATGCGCATCCATGCCTACGATCAGGTCGAGACCTTGCTCGGTCAGGGAACCGTCGGGCTCGAGATCGAGGCGGATACGCCGCAGATCGATACGCTGCTCGTCGCGGTCGGCGGCGGCGGGCTGATCGGCGGCATCGCCGCCTGGTTCGCGGGGCGCGTCAAAATCATCGCGGTGGAGCCGGAAGGATCGCCGACGCTCTATCGCGCGCTCAAAGCGGGGCGTCCGGTCGATGCCCCGGCGGAGGGCCTTGCAGCGGATTCGCTGGCGCCGAAGCAGGTCGGAACCCTGATGTTTCCGATCGCGCAGCGCTACGTCGATCGCGCGCTGCTGATTGCCGACGACGATATCCGCGCGGCGCAGGCGGCGCTGTGGGACCGGCTTGGTGTCGTTACCGAGCCGGGCGGGGCCGCGGCTTTCGGCGCGCTGCTGTCCGGCAAATACGTGCCGCAGCCGGAGGAGCGCGTCGCGGTGCTGGTTTGCGGCGCCAACACCACGGCCGTGCGGTTCGATTGACCGTTCCTCCACGCCTGTATCCGGTTCTGCCGGGTTTTTGATACGGGCTGCGCTTGCTGCAGTGATTTTGCCGCGTTCATTCATATATATTTCGAAGGCGGGAATTGATTTGCGGCGCTTGGCCGGGTGCTTTGAGGTGCCCGTAGGGGAGACATCGTGCAGACCACGCTGCTCGGATTGGCCATTGCCTTCATCCTGGCGCTGCTGGCGGCCCTGATCGGCCCGTATTTCGTCGACTGGAACCAGTTCAAGCCGCAGTTCGAGGTGGAGGCGAGCCGCGTGCTCGGCGCACCGGTGCGGGTCGAGGGCGCGCTCGACGCGCGGCTCTTGCCGACGCCGACGCTGCGGCTGCGCAAGGTGGCGGTCGGCAAGCCCAGCGATCCCGGTCGCATCGCCGCCGACAAGCTCGACGTCGAGTTCAGTCTCGGCTCGCTGATGCGCGGCGACTGGCGCGCCTCGGAACTTACCGTCGACGGCCTTGCCGTGAATGCGGGGCTCGACGAGCGCGGCCGCATCATCGCGCCGTCGTTCTCCGGCGGCTTCAACATCGGCAGCGTTTCGATCGACCGGCTCAACCTCACCGGCAAGGTCGGCCTTTATGATACTGCAAGCCGCACCACCATCGCGCTCGACGACATCAATTTCAGCGGCGACGTGCGGGCGCTGGCCGGCTCCGTGCGCGGCGAAGGGCAGCTCAGCTACAACGGCGAGCGCTATCCGTTCCGGCTCTCGACCGCGCAGATCGGCGACGGCAGCGGCACCCGCGTCCGCTTCGGCGTCGAGCCGGGTGCGCGGCCGCTCAGCGCCTACCTCGACGGCGTGTTGACGTCGGTTGCCGAGGCGCCGCAGTTCGAGGGTGCGCTCTCGGTGGTTCGCACGGCCTCGCTGAAATCGAGTCCGCAGGGCGCGGTGCTGCAGACGCCGTGGAAGATGACCGCCAACGTGCGGGCCGAGCCGTCCGTGGCAAAGCTCGATCAGGTTGAGCTGGTGTATGGCTCTGACGAAACCGCTTTCAAACTGAGCGGCGTCGCCGACGTCCGCTTCGGCGCGTCGCCGCTGCTGCATGTGGTGCTGGCGGCGCGGCAGCTCGATGCCGACCGCCTGCTGGCGAAGGAGGGCGCGACCAGCGAGCCGGCACAGATCGTCGCCAGTCTACGTGATCTCGTGCGCGACCTGCCGCAACCGCCGTTGCCGGTGCAGGCGGAAATCGGCGTCGACTCGCTGACGCTTGGCGGCCGGCCGATCCAGAACGTCGGCCTCGACCTCAGCGCCAGCAAATCGGAATGGCGCATCGACAAGTTCGAGATGCGTGCGCCTGGCGCGACGCAAGTCACTCTGAGCGGCATCGCAGCCGCAGCCGGTTTCAAGGGCGCGATCAGCATCGACTCCGCCGACCCCGATCTGCTGGCGATCTGGCTGCAGGGCCGCAACGACGCGATGCTGCGCGGGCAGCGCAGCCTGCGCGTGCGTGGCCAGCTCAACGTCACCGCCGATCGCGTGGCGCTCGACGACATGAACGCCGATCTCGGCAGCGGCGAACTGCGCGGCAAGATCGGCTGGGTGAAATCGGCCAGCGGCGGCTCGCGCGTCGAAACCGAACTCACCACCGCATCGCTCGATCTTGACGCGACGATTGCGCTCGCGAAGGCGGCGATGAATGCCCAGGGCGGCTTGCCGAGCGAGGGCAGCGTCAAACTTGCAGCCACATCCGCCAAATGGGCCGGGCAGGAGTTGCGGCCGTTTGCGGCGAGCTTCGCCTTCACGCCGAAGACCCTGACCGTCGATGCGTTCTCGGCCGGCGCTCCGGGCGGCATGCAGGCGAACGGCGGCGGCGCGATCGATTTCTTCGACGCCACCGGCAAAATCAATATCGGCGCGTCCGATGTCGGAGCGGGCCAGATCGTGGCGCTTTTGTCGCCGTTCGTGCCGGAGCTTGCGAGCCGCGTTCAGTCGTTGGGCGACGCCGGGCGGGCGAAGATCTCGCTGACCGCGGCCCTCGACAAGGCCGGCGGCGGCCGCGGCAAGGCGCGCGTCACGCTCGATATCGACGGCACACAGATCAAGAGCAATACGGTGTTGAGCGGTTCGCCGCGCCTCGATGAAGTACGCGCGGTCAATCTCGATGCGATGTCGCGCGACGAATGGACGATCGAGACGAAATCGCTGTTCCCGAAGCAGACGCCGTTACTCGGCATCATCCCGCTGGGCGATGCGCTCAGGACGCTCGCGAGTTCCGAGGCCGTGCAGCTCGATCTCACCGCCAGCGGCGCGCCGCGCGCGCCGTTGAAATTCAAAGCGACCGTATCGGGCGACACGATCGACGCAACAGCCGAGGGGCGTGCGGAGCTCTGGCCCAAAGATACTCAAAGTAAGGATACGCAGGGACTGACCGCTGATGCCGCGCTGACTGTTCGCCGCGTCAATCTCGCGACGCTGCTCGATCAGCCGCAGGCCGCGAATGTCAGCCTGACGTCGCGGCTGGTGTTGTCGCCGGACGAGATTGCGTTGCGCGACATCGACAGCCGCGTCGGCGGCGCGCGCGTGCGCGGACGGCTGTCGTTCGGGCGCGGCGATGATCCGGCGATCGACGGCGAACTCGGTATGGATGTGCTCGATCTCGGCGCGGCGTTTGCCAGCGCGATCGGTGCGGCGGGCGGCGATCCGGCGGC
>LWDM01000002.1:0-3176 GCA_002083525.1 Proteobacteria bacterium SG_bin9
CCTTCACCAAGACGTTTGCAATGGCAGCCGCCGCGATCCTCTCAGTGACGCTGGTGCCCGCGCTGATGGTCGTCTTCGTTCGCGGCAAGATCGTTCCGGAGCACAAGAACCCGGTCAATCGCTTCCTGATCTGGATATACCGGCCTGCGATACAGGCGGTGCTCAAAGCCAAGACGTTGACCATTGCGCTTGCCGTCGCGGCGCTGGTCGTGTCGGTCTGGCCCGCCAGCCGGATCGGCACCGAGTTCATGCCGAGCCTGAACGAAGGCACGCTGATGTATATGCCTACGACGCTGCCGGGACTATCTGTGACCAAGGCTGCGGAAATCCTGCAGACGCAGAACCAGATCATCAAGACGTTTCCCGAAGTCGAGTCGGTCTATGGAAAGGCCGGACGTGCTGAGACGGCGACCGATCCGGCACCGACCGAGATGATCGAAACGGTGGTCAATCTAAAGCCGAAGGCACAATGGCGCGCCGGTTTGACCGTCGATGGACTGATAGCTCAACTCGACAAGGCGCTGCAGTTCCCGGGCGTGTCCAATGCCTGGACGATGCCAATCAAGGCGCGCACCGACATGCTGGCGACCGGAATCCGCACGCCGATCGGCATCAAGGTGCTCGGGACCGATCTTGTCGAGATGGAAAAGCTCGCGCGGCAGATCGAGGTTGTGGTCAAGGCTGTGCCGGGCACTTCGAGTGCCTATGCCGAGCGGGTGATCGGTGGATACTACATGGAGGTCGTGCCAAATCGCGATTCGCTCGCGCGTTACGGTCTGATGGTCAGCGATGTGCAGGATACTGTTTCAACAGCCCTTGGCGGCGAAACGATCACCACAACCGTCGAAGGGCGGGAACGATACGGCGTCAATGTTCGCTATCCGCGCGATCTTCGCAGCGACCCTCAATCGATCGCGCGTGACGTACTGGTCGGCACGTCCAATGGCGGCACAGTGCCGCTCGGTGAGGTCGCCGCTATCAAGTTGACCCGCGGGCCGACCACGATCCGCACCGAGAACGGTCAGCTTGCGATCTATATCTTTGTCGATATCCGGGACCGCGATCTTGGCGGCTATGTCGCCGACGCCAAGGCGGCGGTGGCTGCCAGCATCCAATTTCCACAAGGCTTTTACGTCGTATGGAGCGGGCAATTCGAATACCTCGAACGCGCCAAGGCGAAACTCAAGGTCGTGGTACCGCTGACGTTGCTGATCATCTTCCTGCTGCTGTACTTGAATTTCCGGCGGTTGACCGAAACCCTGATCGTGATGCTGTCGCTGCCCTTCGCTCTCGTCGGTGGTCTGTGGCTGATGTGGTGGCTCAACTTCAATTTTTCGGTCGCTGTGGCGGTGGGTTTTATTGCGTTGGCCGGTGTGGCGGCAGAGACCGGGGTCATCATGCTGATCTATCTCGATCATGCGCTCGCGGAGGTGAAAGCAGCACGCGCGGCAAAGGGCGAGCGGTTGACGCGGGCCGACCTGCATGACGCCATCATGCTGGGTGCGGTGGAGCGCGTGCGGCCGAAAATGATGACCGTGATTGCCATCATGGGCGGTCTGGTGCCGATCCTGTGGAGCACCGGGGCCGGCTCTGAGCTGATGCAGCGGATCGCGGTGCCGATGATCGGCGGCATGGTGTCATCGACCGCGCTGACGCTGATCGTCATTCCGGCGGTCTATGCGGCTATCAAAGGGTGGGGGTTACCCAGCAATGGCCACGCTATTTCCGCCCATCAGGAGAAAACTGCGATGTAACTCGCGATTACCTATTCGCAGGTTGATCCGCTAGCGCCGTAATGACCCGGCAGTCGGCAATCCGCCCCTGCTTGCAGCTGCGGATCATTCGCTGCATTTCTTTCCGCAGGCCCATCAGCAGGCCAATCTTGCTATCGATGTCTCTCAAATGGCGGCGCGCGATTACATCGACTTCGCCACATGGTTGATCGGGCCGGTCTGATAGCTTCAATAATTGTCGGATGGCTTCAATATCAAACCCGAGCTCGCGTGCATGCCGGATGAAAGCCAGGCGTTGCGCATGAGCCGTCGAATAGCGGCGTTGGCCGCCTTCGGTTCGAGGCGGCAAAGGCATCAAGCCGATCTGTTCGTAATAGCGGATGGTTTCCACCTTGCAGTTTGTTTCGGCAGACAGCATGCCGATGGAAAGGTCTTTCATCTGAAAGTTCCCCTTGAACCTCTAGTGGCTACAGAGATTATATTCGCTCCATCGAGCCGTTCAAGAATGGAAACCAGATGGATTCGTGCGGGAGCTGTTGCGGGAGCAACGTCAAATTCGAAGGGCTGTCGGCCGACTACAAACGGCGGCTATGGATTGTCATAGCCATCAATGCCGGCATGTTCTTCGCTGAAACCGCGGGCGGTGCCCTTGCAAAGTCGCAGGCACTGCAGGCTGACGCACTGGACTTCCTGGGTGATGCCCTCACGTATGGAATTACACTAGCTGCCATTGGCGCTGCAGCGACGGTGCGCGCGAAAGCTGCTTTGTTTAAAGGCGTAACGTTGAGCCTGATGGGCCTTTGGGTCTTTGGCTCCACGGCATATCACGTCCTTGTTCTGGGGGTTCCCAAAGCCGAATGGATGGGCGCGGTGGGTTTCGCGGCGCTTGCTGCCAACGTAAGCAGCGTCTTGCTGCTGGCTAAGTATAAGGATGGCGACGCCAACGTTCGCTCTGTCTGGCTTTGCTCGCGCAACGATGCAGTCGGAAACGTGGCCGTCATGCTGGCGGCAGGCGCAGTCTACTGGACAGCGACCGCATGGCCGGACCTGATCGTGGCCGCTGTGATGGCAGGGCTCTTTCTCTGGTCAGCAACTCAAATTCTTAAACAGGCAATCGCTGAAATCCGGGAGGCTCAAAATCACGCGGTTCCTGCCGAATAGAACCGCGAAGGCGGTCATTCGGTTTAGCGCTGAGCGAAATGCACTCGCACTTCAAGGTCATGTTACGGTCGGCTGGCTAAATGGCCTTTTAGGCTCAGTAATAAGAACCAGCTTCGCGAGGGCCGCCCTGTTCCTGATAAAAAAATGAGCTCGAAATTTATTACCGCAAGCTGAATGGCTCTGCCCAGCTTACCCTCTGCTTACCCGCGTTTTCGTCGTAATGTGTGAGAAGTGCAAAAGAGCCCAATTTTGCTGGCGCACCCGACACGATTCGAACGTGTG
>LWDM01000002.1:3188-53473 GCA_002083525.1 Proteobacteria bacterium SG_bin9
GGCAACGCTCTATCCAGCTGAGCTACGGGTGCGTTGGCCGCAGACTTACCCGATTGGCGGGAGGCGGGCAACGGCTGGCGGGCGGGGTGGAGCCGATTCCGGCCCGCCGTCGCGATCCTGTCCTAAAACTTCTCCACCCACGGCCGCACCTCGACCTCGAGCGACCAGGCGCTGCGGTGTTGGCGCAGCACGTCGAAATAGGTTTGCGCGATGGAATCCGGATCGAGATAGTTGTCGTTGGTCGGCGTGCGGGTCGCGCTGCGCACGCCGCCGTCGATGACGAAATGCGCGACATGAATGCCCTTCGGGCCGAGTTCGCGCGCCGCGCTCTGAGCGAGGCCGCGCAATGCGAATTTACCCATGGCGAATGCCGTCGACTGGGCAAAACCCTTCACCCCGGCGGTCGCGCCGGTGAGGAGAATCGCGCCGCGGGCGTGCGGCGTCATGCGCTTCGCCGCCTGCTGCGTCACGAGGAACGCGCCGAAGGCGGTGATCTCGATGGCCTTGCGCAGCGCTTGCGGATCGACATCGGCAATCGGTCCCGGCGCGCGGGCGCTGGCGTTGTAGACAACGACATCGGGTTCGCCGATCTGCTTGTCCGCGTCGGCAAACAGTTTCGCCACGGCGGCGGGATCGGAGGCGTCGGTCTGAAAGGCTGTCGCTTTCGTCTCGGCAACAAGCGGTGCGAGCTTGTCGACATTGCGCGCGGCGATCCCAACGCGCATGCCGTTGGCGGTGAGAAGCCGCGTCAGCGAGGCGCTGATGCCGCTGCCTGCGCCGACGATCAGCGCAGTTCGAAAATGATCGGCCATCGTGACCTCTTCTGAAATTTACGAGCGGGCGGGACTGAAGATCGCGAGCGGCGTCGCCACGCCGCGCAGTTCGTGATCGCCGAGATTATCCAGCGGCACGTCGAGGTGCTGCGCCACCGCTTCGGTCATCAGGATGCCGCGGTGAAGCGTCTTGTGCAGCGCTTCGACCCGGCTGGCCTCGTTCACCGCCGAACCGATGACGGTGAAGTCGAGCCGGTCCGGTGCGCCGATGTTGCCGAAGAACACCTCGCCCTCATGCAGCGCGATGCCGCTGCGCAGCGGATGCCAGCCATTGATGAGGTTCAACGGCGGCGGCTTCTGCGCATTGAGTTGTTCGAGGCCCTTCACCGCCTGCTCAGCGGCCTTGAGTGCGGCCTGCGCGGCAGCTTTTGCCTGATTGTCGGCGCCGATGGGAAACACCGCGAGCAGGCCGTCGCCCATGAACTTCAGCACTTCGCCGCCGTTCGACAGCACCGCTCCCGCCAGTGTCTCAAAATACGCGTTGAGCACCATGATCATCTCGGCGCCGGTGAGGCGGGCCGACAAATCCGTGAAGCCGCGCAGGTCCGACACCCAGATGATCGAGCGGATCGATTCGCCCGAGCCGCGTTGGATCGAGCCGGCCAACACCTTCACGCCGGCGACCGTGCCGAGATAAGCGTTGAGCGCATTCTCGGCGATGCGGGCGGCGATGTGCCGCTCCACATGCAGCGAGAACAGGCGCAGCAGGTGCGTGACCTGGCTGATCTCGGTTTCAGTGAAGCCGCTCTCGCGCGTGGTTGCAAAGGTGATGATGTGACGATACTCGCCGCCGCCCATCGGCATCGCGACGTATTCATGGATGCCCGCCTCGGCCAGCTCTGCCATGATCGGGAATTCGGCTTGCGCCTCCGGCAGCTGCGGATTGCGGCGCAGGCATTGCCGTGTCTCGATCACGCGCGCAATGGTGTTGCGCTTGAAGCTGTCGGTTTCGCTGGCGCGATGCTCCACCTTCAACTCGTCGCAGAAGCCATCGCCGCGCCTCCAGTTCCAGCCGAAGCCGAGCAGTTGCGGATGCAGCGTCGTAATGTGGAGCGTGGTGCGGTCGATCGGCAGGCCGGCTGCGATCATGTGCCAGATGAAGGCTTCGAGCAGCAGCAGCATCTCGCTTTCGAGCGTGGCGCCGTGCAGCAGCCATTCTTCGATCTCGGCGATCGTGACCTTCTCGGGCGCCGACGCAGCGCCGCGTGCCGAGCGTCTGACCAGTGTGACACCCGACGGATAGGCGCGAAGAAGCTGGGGAGGAGCTGTGTCAGGCGTGGTGCTCACGGGACGGTCTCTGAAGTGGCAAGCTGAAGCCAAAGGTGTTCATTCGGACGTGGCTTGGCAAGGCCCCGCCCGAGAATGATGGAATCGCTCGGTAACGGTTATGCGACCGGCTTGACAGCGATGCGCAGGCCGTCTTTCGGCTTGGGAATCGGCCACATTTGCCAATCCGGCTTATAGCCTGCGGGTATCGCGACCTCGATATTCTGCAGCAAATGCCGCGTGAAGCACTTCGCCTGCATGACAGCGAAGTGCAACCCGAGGCACATGTGCGCGCCGCCGCTATAAGGCACCCATGCGAACTTGTGCCGGTTGCGGATCGCTTCATCCGTGAAGCGCATTGGGTCGAACCGATCCGGTTCCGGCCAATGCTCCGCCATATGATGGGTGTAGAGCGGATTGAAGCCGCACATCGTGCCGGCCGGAATTTCGTAGCCGTGGAACGTAAAGTTGCGCGTGGCGCGGCGCGGGATCGACGGCACCGGCGGGATCAGCCGCAGCGCCTCCTTGAACGCCATCTCCGACAGAGGCATCGCATCCAGTTTCTCGAACTGCAGCGGCTCGTCGCGCGCAATGCCGAGTGCGTTGATCTCTTCGCGCAGTTTGTCCTGCCAGTGTGGATTTTGCGCGAGGAAGTAGGCCAGCGAGGTGAGCGACGACGTCAGCGTGTCGTGCGCCGCCATTACCAGGAAGCTCATGTGATCGACGATATCCTGCGTCGACAGCAGTGCGCCGTCGTCGTGGGTGGCGCGGCAGAGCTGCGAGAACAAATCGTCGCCGCCTTTCTCGCGCCGGATCGGGATCTGTTTCGAGAAGTAGGCGACCACGCGCTTGCGGCCATCAACGCCGCGCGCCATCTGCGTGCCCGGCCAGGGTTTGCGAATCGGCGCGACGGAAGCTGCGACCATGTCGATGAAGGCAGCGGTGATGTCGTCGACTTCCGCACCGATCTCGGCGCCGAGAAATGAGGTGGCGGCGAGATCGAGCGTGAGCTGTTTCATCGCCGGATAGAACTTCATCTCGGTGGGATTGCTGCGCCACTGCGCCACGCGGCGGGCGATGCCGTCGTCGAGCTGCGCGAGATAGGACTTCATCGGTCCCGCCTTGAAGGCGACCGACAATGCGCGCCGATGCAGGCGGTGCTCTTCAAAGTCGAGCAGCATCAGGCCGCGCGGGAAGAGCTGATCGAGAATCGTGCCCCAGCCGTGCGTCGACGAGAACAGCTTGGTTTGGTCGAACAGGATCAGTTCGTTCGCTTCAGGGCCGAGCATGGTGATCGAGGTTTCGCCGAGCACGCGCGAGCGATAGACGGGGCCGAAGCGCTGCGCCATCCGCTCCACTTCGCCCTTCGGGTCGGCAAGCACGCTGAAGGTGCGGCCGACGATCGGCCAGCCTTCGTCACCAGGAATGTGCGCCAGCGCCTTGCGGTCCATCTTGGTGGTCGGCGCGTAGGTTGTCGGTGCGACGCTCTGCATGGACATGGCAAGTTCCTTGGATCGGTTCCTGTCGAGGGATGCAGCTTCAGGGTGCGGGAAATCTTGGCCGGAGCGTGTCTGCCTGTTGGCGGATTTGCAAGTGTAAAGTACTTGTTACGCGGGCCCCGGTGCGCCGTACGCCTCTGCCATCTCGCGGATATGGCGCAGCTTCGCCGCAAACAGCGACCAGTCGTCGCGTTCCGCGATCGGCGCCCACAACGCTTCGACTTCGTCGATCAGAATCGTGCAGGGTTTGGTCTGCTTGAAGTAGGGATGGTCGAGCCGCGCCGCGTCGATTGGTGCAAACGGCTTCATCGCCGCGCGCATCGGTGCAAACTTGTCGGAGGCGTAGCGTTCGCCTTCAGGACTCGCAGCAGCACGTGCTTCGCTCGCTAATCCGCCATACCAGTCGAACAGCGTCTGCTCGAACGGCGCCTTGCTTTCGAGGAGATACGTCCAGACCGCGCGCGTCAGATCCTCGTCGGTCTTGGCATCGATCGAGCGTACGCCGAGCCGCCACAGGATTGCATCGTTGAAGGCTTGCTGCAGCGCCGGGCCGAACGCACCGAGCGCGCCTTCGAGTTGTTCTTTGCTCGCGAACGGCAGCAGGCATTCGGCGAGCCGCGTCACGCACCAGAACCACTGGTCCGGCTGGCGGCCGTAGGCGTAGAGGCCCTGCTCGTCGAAATAGGCGGCGGTGAAATTCGGCTCCAGGACCGGCAGAAAGCGCCACGGCCCATAGTCGAAGCTTTCCCCGGTGACGTTGATGTTGTCGGAGTTGAGCACGCCGTGAACGAAGCCGCCGGCCATCGACCATGCGCCGGTGCGCGCGACGCGGCGGCAGACGTCTTCCAGAAACGCCAGCGCGCGCGTGGGAAGATCGTCATGCCAGAGTTCAGGCATGTAGGTGCGTATCGTGTAGTCGAGCAGACGTTGCGCGTTCTCAGGTTCGCTGAGATACGCGAAACGCTGGAACGAGCCGATGCGGATGTGCGAGTGGCTGAGCCGCACCAGTACCGCCGAGCGTGTAGGCGAAGGCTCGTCGCCGCGCGTCAGTGCTTCGCCGGTTTCGATCAGGCTGAACGATTTGGATGTGTTGACGCCGAGCGCTTCGAGGTACTCGGTCGCCAGCACCTCGCGCACGCCGCCCTTCAGCGTCAGCCGTCCGTCGCCGCGCCGCGACCACGGCGTCTGGCCCGAGCCCTTGGTGCCGAGATCGAGCAGGCGGCCGTCGTCGAGATCGTGCAGTTGCGCGAACAGGAAGCCGCGGCCGTCGCCGAGATCGGGATTGTACACGCGGAACTGATGGCCGTGATAACGCAGCGCCAGCGGCGTCGGATGCGAGCCGGGAAGCGGTTCGAATTTTCCGAAGTGCGCGATCCATTCGTCGTCGCTCAGCGTGTCGAGGCCGACGCGCTTCGCCCAGCGTTGGTTGCGATGGCGGATGACGTGCTGTGGAAACGTCGCCGCCGCGACTTCGTCGTAATACGTACCGCCGAGGGCAGCGTGCGAGATCGACGGACGGAAGGCGGGGGAGGGGGGCATGAGTTGTTACTCAAACTAATAGTGTCCATGCTTCCTTATACTTATCTAGCCACCCACGTGTCTCGGGTAATGGATGCTTTGAATAGTCTGGAAGAAATCTACGGACTTTCGAATCGTTCCGTTCTTGTCCACGGGCCCCAGGCTGTGACAGCCAGGTCTTATGGCTTCTCATGAGAACGTCAGCCACAATTGATGACGGAACTACCCAACACGTAGGATGAACTGAGTCATCGATACCAAAATCGACAAACACATAAAAAAGGTTAGATGACACAAGATGCTCGTGCTTTTCACTCATGTGCCAACCTCCGTCACTGCCCTTTTCCCGTCGGGCCTTAACTTGAATGGCGCATAGTCGATTTCCAGCTTTATCGCTTACTACGATATCGCAGTTAGGGACGCCGGCAGGTGCTAAAGCTGCGATTAGATTCTTGCGCAGCAGCTTCGACATCACGAAATGTTCGGCAGCAGCGCCAAGGATCGTTGAGTTAACCTCGAAGACCTGACCCTCGGACATTTCAGTAGCTAGGCCTTCTTCGCCAGCTCCGGTGCGTTGATCGGCGGAATGGCGACGCGGCCGGGGCCGGTGTGCTTGAGCGCTTCGGCGGCTTTCTCGTTTTCCATGATCTTGGCCATCACGGCCTGTCCCGCGCGCTCGAAGATGGCGCGGTTATCGATCACGAACTGCTGCGACTTGCGCAGGCCGTCGATGTAGCCGTTGATCTCCGGCACGACATAGCGCGCGACCATATCCCAGCTGCGGCGCGTGTTCTCCGGATTGGCCCAGTCGTGCACGAAGCCGATGATCGCGCCAACGCCGCCGCTCGTCTCCATCAGGTTCTTGATGGTCTTCACGAGGTCGTCCGGCGTGCCGATGGTCGAGGCTGCGCCTTCGACAAACGCGGTCTTGTCGACCGCTTCATCGGGCGAGGTGAACTCCGTGAGGCCCGGCCGCTGCAGGGTGCGCACGTTATACTCGTTGTGCCAGCGCATCAGGCCGGGGCCGGCTTCGCGCCGCGCCTGTTCGCGCGTCTCGGCGATGTGCCAGGTCAAGAGCACGCGCCAGTCCTTGCGGCTGACGGTCTGGCCGTATTTCTTCGCTGCGTCCTCGGCGAAGCCCCATTGGGTCGACAGCGACATCAGGCCCTGCTTGGACATCGAGCCGAGCGAGATGATGCCGATGCCGTACTTGCCGGCGAGCGTCATGCCCGAGGGCGAAATCTGCGAGGCGACGACGAAAGGCATCTCTTCCTGCAGCGGCAGCAGCTGCAACGCCGCGTCGTTCATCTCGAACCAGTCGGTCTTGGCGGTGACGCGCTCGCCGTTGAACAAGCGGCGGATGATGCCGATGGCCTCATCCTGCCGGTCGCGCTGGGTCATCGGATCGATGCCGAGCGTATGCGCGTCTGACGCGAGTGCGCCCGGGCCCGAGCCGAAAATGGCGCGGCCGCCGGTCATGTGGTCGAGCTGCACCATGCGCTGCGCCACGTTGTAAGGGTGGTGGTAGGGCAGCGACACGACGCCGGTCCCAAGTTTGATGCGCTTGGTGCGCTCGCCCGCCGCAGCCAAGAACATCTCGGGCGAGGCGATCATTTCCCATCCGGAGGAATGATGCTCGCCGCACCAGAATTCGTCGTAGCCGAGGTCGTCGAGCTGCTGGACCAGGTCGAGGTCGCGGCGGAATTGCAGCATCGGGTGCTCGCCGATGGGATGATGCGGTGCAAGGAAAGCGCCGAAGCGCAGGCGCGGCGTCTTCGCCATCATTGGTGCTCCCGGATATTTTGTGTTTTGTATTGGCTCTAAACTACGGCGTTGGAGGCGGTGGCGCAAATGCGTTGCCGGACGCCGCCCATAAGAAGACTGAGGTTGACATGTCGAAAGCGCCCGCCCGCCGCCGTCCCGAGAAGCCCGAGGATCTGAGGAGCCATCGCTGGTTCGGTCCGGACGACATGCGTTCGTTCGGCCATCGCTCGCGCATGAAGCAGATGGGCTACGCGCAGGAAGAGTTCGAGGGCAAACCGGTTATTGCCATCGTCAACACGTGGAGCGGCTTCGCGCATTGCCACGCGCATTTCCGCGACCGCGTCGAGGACGTGAAGCGCGGCGTGCTGCAGGCGGGTGGCTTCCCGGTGGAAGTGCCGGTGATGGCGCTGCCGGAAAATTTCGTGAAGCCCTCGACCATGATGTACCGCAACTTCCTGGCGATGGAGGCGGAGGAAAACATCCGCTCGCAGCCGGTCGACGGTGCGGTGCTGATGGGCGGCTGCGACAAGACCACGCCGGCGCTGCTGATGGGTGCGATCAGTGCGGGATTGCCCGCGATCTACATGCCGGCAGGACCGATGTTGCGTGGCAACTATCGCGGGCAGGTGCTCGGCTCCGGCAGCGATCTCTGGAAATACTGGGACGAGCGCCGCGCCGGTAACGTCAGTGATGCGCAATGGGATGAGATGGAGGGCGGCATCAACCGCTCCGACGGCGTCTGCATGACCATGGGTACCGCCGCGACCATGACCGCGATGGCGGAAGTGCTCGGCATGGCATTGCCCGGCGCCTCGTCGATCCCGGCGCCCGACGCCAATCATCCGCGCATGGCGGCGGCGTGCGGACGCCGCATCGTCGAGATGGTGTGGGAAGATCTGATCCCGACCGACATTCTCACACCCGGCGCATTCGACAACGCTATCACGACGAGTGCAGCGATCGCCGGTTCGACCAATGCGATCATTCATCTGATCGCGGTGGCGCGCCGCGCCGGCATCGATCTCAAGCTCGAGCGTTTCGACGAACTCTCGGCGAAAGTGCCGGTGATCGCCAATGTGCGCCCCTCCGGCAAATACCTGATGGAGGATTTTTACTACGCGGGCGGTTTGCCGGCGCTGATGACGCGCATTGCGAAACATCTCGATCTCACCCAGAAGAACGTGCTCGGCAAGACGCTGAAGGAAACGCTGGACGCCGCGAAGGTCTGGAACGATGACGTGATCCGCGTCGTCGATCAGCCGGTGTCCTCTGCAAACGGCCTTGCGGTGCTGCGCGGCAATCTCGCGCCGGGCGGTTGCGTGATGAAGCCGTCGGCCGCGGAGCCGCGGCTCTTGAAGCATCGCGGGCCGGCGCTGGTGTTCGACGACTACAATCACATGGCGGCTCAGGTGAATCGCGACGATCTCGACGTGACGCCGGATCACGTGCTGGTACTGCGCAACTCAGGGCCGCAGGGCGGGCCCGGAATGCCGGAGTGGGGCATGCTGCCGATTCCGACCAAGCTCGTGAAACGGGGCGTGCGCGACATGGTGCGTATTTCCGACGCGCGCATGAGCGGCACGAGCTACGGCGCGTGCGTGCTGCATGTGGCGCCGGAGAGTTTCGTCGGCGGGCCGCTGGCGCTGGTGAAGACCGGCGACATGATCGAGGTCGACATTCCGGCGCGGCGCATTCATCTCGACATCAGCGACGACGAACTGGCGAAGCGCAAGGCGGCCTGGAAGAAGCCGGCGCCGCGGTTCACGCGCGGTTACGGTGCGATGTTCTCACAGCACATCGGTCAGGCTGACATCGGCTGCGATCTCGATTTCCTGCAGGGAACGGACGCGACGGCGGAGCCGGAGATTCACTAGGAGATACTTTGTCCCGGACGCGATGCAGCGCGTAACGCTGCTTCGCAGAGCCGGGACCATTCCAGACTCTGTGGTCATGACGGTCCCGGATCAGCAGCGCGTCATTTCATGCCGCGCAGCGTCCGGGACCAGATTATCCCTAGATCACCAGTTCCGTCCGCACGCGCCGCACATCGAATTCGATGTCGGCGTCGGTCACCGGCGGCCAGCCCGGGAAACACGACACGCCGATCTGGCTGATACCGGCGCGCGTGAATGCGCCCTCGAGCACCGGGCGCATGTCGTGCACGGAGTAGATCTGCGCAGCGGTAACGCCTTTCCAATCGCAGCCGAGCGCGGCGGTGCGCTCGCGCATCGCGTCCATCACGAACTCCGCCTTGGCGTCGATGCCTTTCATCGATGTGTCGCGACCGCCGAAGGTGCGTTCGGGTCCGGTGACGCCGTCGCGGAATTCCGGCTTGCCGGAAATCAGAAAGTCCCCCTTCGCGCCCGCTTCCGCCACCGTGTAGGTGAAAGCGTAGAACATCGCCTCTGTCGGCACGTCGGTGATCGGCGCGATGTTGCTGCGGGCGGGCGCGTTGATTTCACCGAGCCGGCAGCCCCAGGCATGCAGCGTCTTCAGATATTCGGCATTGAACGCTGCGAATTGCGGGATGGTCATCGGCGCCGGCGAGCGCAATTCGCAGGCGGCTACTGCCGTTAGCGGTCGGCCGAGCTTTTCCAGATGTGCCTTGATGCGGGAGAAGCCCTCCGCCATCGGCACCGGCCGCTCGAAACGGGCCCGATGCAGAGCAAATCCGGGGTTTGCGACGACTCCCGACGAAAAAGGCCCGCCCGGGACCGGAAGAAACGAGAAGTTTCCCGGCTCGAAATTCATGATTTTCGTCATTTCCACCCCATGCCAGGCCGAAAAGGCCGGATTTCGCCGTCCAGACCGGGTTCAGACCCCGGTTTCGGCCCGATTATTTCGTCGGGCCCGTTCGAACGAAACAATTCTCCGGTGCGACGAAACCATTATCCGCTTTTAGCGCAAAACGCCGGAAACGGGACGGCCTTATTAACTACGTCCAACGACGCGGCAACTGGTCGCGACAACAGGGACACGGAGAGCAACATGCGCGCCATCGGTTTCATCCTCAGCCTCGGCCTCCTGATCGGCAGCGTGTCGGCAGCTGGCTCTGCGGATAACAAGCTCCATGCCGGTCTCTTCGCCTTCAACGGCTCGTCGGTCGAGGCCATCGTTACAGTTCAGGCGCCGATGCAGCTGGCGCTCGCCAAGTAAGAGCTCAAGCCAACGATTTTGATTTTGAGTACCTGAGATTTCATTTCGAAAATTGATTGCCGATTTCAGCACGAAACACGTTGCGTATATTAAAAAGAGCAAAGCCCCCGGTTNNCCGGTTTCGGCCGGGGGCTTTTTTTGTCGGGTTCCGCATTAGCTAAAATTTTAACGAGTGGGCCTCTAAGGTCTCCGGGCAATCCAGAAAAGAGCGCAAGGCCCCGGTTCTGATGTGGCTGTCGAGACCGGGGCCATTTATTTCCGGTTTACTATAGCGCGCGGCTACGCCTCGTCGCCGGCGTCCTGAAGGAACGGATTGGTCATCCGCTCCTGGCCGATGCTCGACCCGGGCCCATGGCCGCAGATGAAGCCGACCTCGTCGCCGAGCGGCAGCAGTTTCTCGACGATCGATTTGATCAGCGTCGCATGATTGCCGCCGGGCAGGTCGGTGCGGCCGACCGAGCCGGCGAACAACACGTCGCCGACGATCGCGAACTGCATATCCTTGTTGAAGAAGACGACGCTGCCCGGCGAGTGGCCAGGACAGTGCAGCACGTCGAAAGTAAGTTCACCGATCTTCACCTGATCGCCTTCGTTGAGCCAGCGATCCGGTGCGAAGTTACGCACGCCAGTGAGGCCGAAATTGGCGCCGCTCGCGACGACGTTGTCGAGCAGATAATTGTCGGCGAGGTGCGGACCTTCGATCGGCACCTTCAGTGCGTCGCGCAGTTCGGCGGCGCCGCCGACGTGATCGATGTGGCCGTGCGTGATCCAGATCTGCTCGACCGTGACCTTCATCTCCTCGATCCCCTTGAGGATCTGCGGCACGTCGCCGCCGGGATCGATCACCACGGCCTTGCGCGTGGTTTCGCACCACAGCAGGCAGCAGTTCTGCTGGAAGTCGGTGACGGGAATGATGATGGCGCCTGCCTTGGCGGCGCTTTCGGTCTCGTTTGCCATGCCCACCACATGGCGCATTTTCGAGGCAACGCCAAGGGGATTCCCCCGAGGAGTCATTCCGGGACGGCGCTTTTCGCGCCGGACCCGGAATCTCGCCATTGCTGCAGCCGTTGAGATTCCGGATCAGTCCGCTGATGCGGACTGTCCGGAATGACATCTTACCGCTTCAGCTGTGCCTTCAGTGTGTCCTCGACGACGCGGTCGAACGACGAGACCGGCTTGGCCGGCGCTTTCGCCTGCGCCTTTGCTTTCTCGTCGGCGACGTACTTGTCGCGCTTGGCGACCAGCGCCGCGAGCTTCTCGTTGAGCAGCTTGCGGGTGCCGACCTGCTTCTCGACGGTCTTCTGCCGTTCCTCGGCGGAGAGCTTGCGCAGATCGTCGGGCAGATCGTCGTCCTTGAGCGACGCCACCTTCTGACGGCCGGTGGCGACATCGGCGACAAGATCGCCGCCGCCGGTCACGGCTTCACCCGCGACAACCGAGCGCTTGTTGAGGTAGCTCGCCATCTCGGTCGCGGACGACGGTGCGGCCGCTGCCACCGACGAGAGCTGACGCGTGCGATCCTCGACCCGCTTCTGCGTCGCGCGATTGCCGTAAGGAATCACCGTGCCGTTGATCTGCTTCTGCAGGATGATGATTTCCTCGTCGAACGGCGTTTCGATCACGACGATTTCGCCGCCGTCTTGCGGGATCGGGATGAAGCGGCCGTTGCCGCCCTGTGCGATCTCGCGCCAGACGCGCTCGGTGTCGCGCGCCGTGCCGGCCAGCACCGCGTTGACGATGATGTCCTTCTGCTTCGCGACTTTCAGCGTTACCGGATATTTGGTGTCTTGCTGATAATCCATGTGCGGCGGAGCATCGCCGACCAGGAAGACGATGCGGCGGGTCTCGGCGCCTTCCGTCCACTTCATCTTGTTGACCGCAACGTCGAGCGCTTCGTTGACGCTCTCCGGCCAGTCGCCGCCGCCACGCGCCTTCAGCTCGAGCAGGTTGGCGTAGACGTCCTGGATGTCGGTGGTGAGGTCGAAGGTCTTGGTGACGTAGTCGTCGCCGATGTCGCGATAGGCGACGAGACCCATGCGAATGTCGGCGTCGGGATTGGTGTCGACGATCGTGGTCGCAATCGACCAGATCTTGCGCTTGGCTCCTTCGAGCAAACCGCTCATCGAGCCCGTGGTGTCGAGGACAAAAGCAACTTCAACCGCAGGCTTGGCGGCTGCTTGCGACAGCGCGCCGGTGAGCGGCAAAAAAAGAATCACGGCCGCGAGGGCACGCGATGTGATGCGAGACGGCATAATCCTCTCCCAATAATCTTCCCGGCCCGGAACCATGGTTCCCCGTCTTCGCGACGCGCTGAGGCCGGAAAAATGGCAGGGAATCGGCATATTTGCGGCCCGGTAGCCGGAGGTGGCCATAAGCCTTTCCGGCGCACGGGTTCGCCCTTTAAAGTGGCGCCATGAGCGAAGCCGGTTCGATTCGGTTGATTAAAGATCCTCCACGTGACCTGCGTCAGTCGGAGACGGCGCTGGCGGTAGCGCGCGGCACCGCGCGGCTGTTGCGCTCGCTCGACTTCTCGACGGTGAGTGAGGTCTCGCTGCCGTCCGGCCGGCGTGCCGATCTGGTCGCGCTCAATCCGCGCGGCGATGTCTGGATCGTCGAGATCAAGTCATCGGTTGAGGATTTGCGGGCCGATCAGAAATGGCAGGACTACCGCGCCCACTGCGACCGGCTGTTCTTTGCCTTCCCGCAGCATCTGCCGTGCGAGATCTTCCCGCAGGACACGGGCCTGATCGTCGCCGATGCGCACGGCGCGCATCTGCATTGCGACGCGCCGGAGCATCGGCTGCCGGCGGCGACGCGCAAGGTGATGATGTTGCGGTTCGCGCTTGCGGCGGCAGGCCGGCTTAACCGGCTCGCCGATCCGCAGGGACATGCGGGTTACCAAGATATCTAGTCTTCTTGTCCCGGACGCGATGCGGCGCGCAGCGCTGCTTCGCAGAGCCGGGATCATTCCAGATGCTGAGGGCGGTACGGCCCCGGATCAGCAGCGCGACATTTCATGCCGCGCGGCGTCCGGGGCAAGACAACTCAGCGCGGCGCGCGCTTGGCGAGAATCCGCTGCAAGGTGCGGCGGTGCATGTTGAGGCGGCGCGCGGTTTCCGAGACGTTGCGGTTGCACATCTCGTAAATGCGCTGGATGTGCTCCCAGCGCACGCGGTCCGCCGACATCGGGTTGGCCGGCAGCTCTGACTTTTCCGCACCGCTCGACAGCAGCGCAGCGACGACGTCGTCGGCGTCGGCAGGCTTCGAGAGATAATCGACCGCGCCCATCTTCACCGCGGTGACAGCAGTGGCGATGTTGCCGTAACCGGTGAGCACGATGGCGCGCGCGTCGGGGCGCTTGCGCTTCAGCGCCGACACCACATCGAGACCGTTGCCGTCACCGAGCCGCAGATCGACAACCGCAAACGCCGGCGCCGTACGGCCGATCTGCGCGAGACCGTCGGCGACCGTATCGCAGGTGGTCACGGTGAAGCCGCGCGTTTCCATCGCGCGCGCGAGGCGCTCGAGGAACAGCTTGTCGTCCTCAACGATGAGCAGCGAACGATCGGCTTCGGTGGCGAGTTCGGCGATGGCGGTCACGGGTGCAGGTCTTCCTTCTTTTGCTGATGATATTCAAACAGATATGGCGGCGGAATCCACCCCTGCCAAGGGCGTAAGGGTGGTTAACGCGGGTACGATCCGCCGCATGCGGCAGAGCACCGCACAAACGGGTTCCACCCAACCATTTAAAGCATCATTTCGGGTGAAATCGTCGCGGTTTCAAACGCTTCGCGCGGCCATACAATATGAACGACCGCGCCGTGATCCGGGAAAACACGATTGGAAAAGCGGACGCGTGCGCCGGAGCGCTCCAGCAACGTGCGCGCGATGAAGACGCCAAGGCCGAGGCCGCCGCGTTCGTCGTCGCTGCTCTTGCGCCGCGAGAGATACGGCTGCTGGCCGATGCGCTTGATGATGTCGGGAGGGATTCCGGGGCCGTCGTCGGAAATGTCGATCTCGACGAAGTCGGCATTCCACCACGCGTTGACCTCGACGCTCGCGCGCGCGAAGTCGACAGCGTTCTCCAGAATGTTGCCGAGGCCGTAAAGGATCGCCGGGTTGCGCAGGCCCACCGGCTCGGGCGTGCCGGCCACCGCTATACGGACGCGAATGGCGATGCCGAAGTCGCGATGCGGTGCGACGGTCTCCTCGATCAGGGTCGAGAGCTTCATGTGGTCGAACGGCGCGCCGCTGGATGAGAGCTGTGCGATCTTGCCGAGGATTTCGCGGCAGCGCTCGGCCTGCTCCCGCAGCGTCTTGAAATCGGCGTTACTCTGGCCAGCCTCGTTGGCGTTCTTGTCCAGCTCGCGCGAGATCAGGAAAATGGTCGACAGCGGCGTGCCGAGTTCGTGCGCGGTGGCTGCGGCGAGACCGTCGAGCTGGGTGAGATGCTGTTCGCGCGTGAGCACCAGTTCGGTGGCTGCGAGGGCGTCCGAGAGCTTGCGCGATTCCTCCGCGACCTGGAACGCGTAGAGGCTGGTGACGGCGAGCGCGAGCACGATCGAGAGCCAGACGCCGAGCATGTAGATTGGCGGAAGCGCCAGCTGATCCTCGCCAGCCCACGGCAGCGGCAGATGCACGAAGCCAAGCGCGGTGGCGCATGCGGTCGCAAGGGCACCGAGAACGATCGTATAGCCGATCGGCAAGGCGGTCGCCGAGATCAGCACCGGTGCAAGGAACAGAAACGAGAACGGGTTCTGCAGGCCGCCGGTCAAAAACAGCAGGACCGCGAGTTCGGCGATGTTCAGGGTCAGCAGGATTGCCGCGTACAGCGGTTCGAGGCGGTGCACCGGGCTGAACCGGATTTGCAGTGCGAGATTAACCAGGGCCGAGAACGCGATCACCACCACACAGGCGAGCACCGGCATGTCGAAGTCGAGGCCCTGCACCACGACAAAGATCGCCGCGAGCTGGCCGAGCGCCGCCAGCCAGCGCAGCCGCAGAATCGTATCGAGCCGCACATAGCGGCGCGGGTTACGGAAATCGGAGGCGGCGATATCGCTCATGCCGTCAACGTACTCGCGTTGCGCCCGCGCCACAAACCGGTGCGTCAAATTGCTTTGATCGTAGAATGCTTGCGATTCGCGGCCTTTTACCGCAATGACGTGGCCATGAATGACGCACCCATCGCCGCAACTTTGCCATCGTCCGCGCCGTCAACCGACGCGGCGATCGCGGTCGAGCGCCTGGTGAAGGTCTACAAGGCCGTGCGTGCGGTCGACGACGTGTCGTTCCGTATCGCGCAAGGCAGCATCACCGGGCTGCTCGGCGGCAACGGCGCCGGCAAGACCACCACCATCGCCATGATCATGGGACTGGTGCTGCCGACATCCGGCACGGTGTCGGTGCTCGGCCACCCGATCCCGGCGGAGAGCGCGCATGTGCTTGGCCGCATGAATTTCGAGAGCCCCTACGTCGATATGCCGATGCGGCTGACCGTGCGGCAGAACCTCGACGTGTTCGGCCGGCTCTATGCGGTGAAGAATCTGAAGGAGCGGATCGAACAGCTCGCATCCGATCTCGACCTCACCGAGTTCATCGACCGGCATACCGGCAAGCTCTCGGCCGGGCAGAAGACGCGCGTCGCGCTCGCCAAGGCGCTGATCAATTCGCCGGAACTGCTGCTGCTCGATGAGCCGACCGCCTCGCTCGATCCGGATACGGCCGACTGGATCCGCACGCACCTCGACAGCTACCGCAAAGAGCGCGGTGCGACGATCCTGCTCGCCTCGCACAACATGCAGGAGGTCGAGCGGCTGTGCGACCGCGTCATCATCATGAAACGCGGCAAGATTCAGGACGACGATTCCACCGCCGGCATTCTCGCGCGCTACAACCGCGCGACGCTGGAAGAGGTGTTTCTCGACGTGGCGCGCGGTCGAGCCCAGGCAGGTGCCGCATGACCATCTCGCTTCACCGCATTTACGCGATGATCCTGCGCTACAGCTATCTGCTGGTCTCGTCGTGGCCGCGGCTGCTCGAACTGATCTACTGGCCGACCTTGCAGCTGATCACCTGGGGCTTCCTGCAGAGCTATATCACCGAGAATTCCGGCTTGATTGCGCGCACCGGCGGTGCGCTGCTCGGCGCGGTGATCCTGTGGGACATCCTGTTCCGCGGCCAGCTCGGCTTCTCGATCTCGTTTCTCGAGGNNCGAGGAGATGTGGGCGCGCAACATCGGCAATCTCTTCATGAGTCCGCTGAAGCCGATCGAATTCCTGATCGCGCTGATGGCGATGGGTGTGATCCGCCTCGCCATCGGCGTCGTGCCGATGACGTTCCTCGCCATCGCCTTCTTCGATTTCAACATCTACGGGCTCGGGCTGCCGCTGGTGGCGTTCTTCTGCAACCTGATCTTCACCAGTTGGGCGATGGGCATCGTCGTCTCCGGCATCGTGCTGCGGAATGGCCTCGGCGCCGAGACGCTGGCCTGGACCTTGATGTTCCTGATGCTGCCACTGGTGTGCGTGTACTACCCGGTCTCGGTCCTGCCCGGCTGGCTGCAGACGATCGCCTGGATGCTGCCGCCGACCTATGTGTTTGAAGGTATGCGTGCACTGCTGGCCGACCATGTGTTTCGGACCGACTTGATGGTTCAGGCCTTGGCCATGAACGCGGTGCTGCTGGCGGCGTCCTTTGCCATTTTCATGATGCTTCTCAATGGTGCGCGGCGAAACGGCTCGTTGCTGCAGACCGGCGAGTAACCCCACCCGGTTCCGGCAGGCGGTTCGCATCAGTTTGATAACCTTGCCTACAGCCCCTTGGTTGGATTGACGTTTTATTACGCAACATCCAGTATATTGCGTTGCGAAACACTGCCGGGGATTAAGAATGGCGATCGGTGAATTTGGTGGCGGACCAGCAGTCACGCCGCGTGAGGGCAGTCCGGCTCTCACCACGCCCATGTACTGGATGTACGAAATGGGACAGGCGTCGCTCAATCCAGCGCGCGCGGTCTTCGACGCGACCAAACTTCTCTTTCAGAATCCGCTCAATCCGTGGTCGCACACGCCGGTCGGTAAGGCGGTGGCCGCATCGTGCGAACTGTTCGAGCGCACCACGCGCCGTTACGGCAAACCCGAATGGCGCATTCACCACACCGAAGTGAATGGCATGCGCGTGCCGGTCGAGATCGAGACCGTGTGGGAGAAACCGTTCTGCAAACTGATCCACTTCAAGCGCAAGATTGCGCGGCCGCTGCGCGCGCCGCATCCACGCGTGTTGATCGTTGCGCCGATGTCGGGCCACTATGCGACGTTGCTGCGTGGCACGGTCGAAGCTTTCCTGCCGGGCCATGACGTCTACATTACCGATTGGGCCGATGCCCGCATGGTGCCGAATTCGGCCGGCCGTTTCGATCTCGAAGATTACGTCGACTACCTGATCGAGATGATGCATGCGCTCGGCGGCAACGTGCATCTTGTGGCCGTTTGCCAGCCCTCCGTGCCGGTTCTGATTGCGGCGTCGGTGATGGAAGCGAACAAGGATCCGAACTATCCGCAGTCGATGACGCTGATGGGCGGTCCGATCGATACGCGCCGTAATCCGACCGCGGTGAACAACCTCGCCGCCGATCGCGGCATCGAGTGGTTCCGCAACAACGTCATCACCAAGGTGCCGTTCCCGCATCCTGGTTTCATGCGCGACGTCTATCCGGGCTTCCTGCAGCTGAACGGTTTCATCAGCATGAACCTCGATCGTCACATGGACGCGCACAAGAACCTGTTCGCGAACCTCGTGAAGGGCGACGGCGATCTCGTCGACAAGCATCGCGAGTTCTACGACGAATACCTCGCGGTCATGGACTTGCCGGCGGAGTACTACCTGCAAACCGTCGACCTCGTGTTCGTCAAGCACGCGCTGCCGAACGGCACGATGACCCATCGCGGCAAGCCGGTCGAGCCGTCGAAGATCACGCGCACCGCGCTGATGACGGTCGAAGGCGAGAACGACGACATCTCCGGCATCGGCCAGACCGAAGCGACCCACGACCTTTGCACGTCGATCCCGCGCGATCGCCGCGTCCACTACATGCAGAAGGGCGTCGGCCACTACGGCGTGTTCAACGGCTCGCGCTTCCGCTCGGAAATCATGCCGCGCATCTCGGACTTCATGGTCTCGGCCCAGCATGGCGCCGGCCGGCTGGCCAACGCCGCCGAATAATCGGTTCCAAACGACATTTTCTTGCAAAACCCCGGCTCATGCCGGGGTTTTTGCATGAGCGGACCCTGATTTTCTGAATCAGATATAAGCTATTGTTTTCTTGCGGGTTTTTTCGATTCACAATCGTGGCATATGAGTGAATCTGAATTCGCAAAAACCAGCCCGCTCCGGACCTAAAAAGAGACTCCTGAGTCCAGCTTCGTCCCCTTGATCTGGTAGGGAGCTGTTAACCTCCTGCTATATCATGGGCAAATGATTTGTTTCTGCGCGGCGCGATCCCACTGGCAGCTGTTATGGCAGACTCCAGGCAGTTTTCTGACTGCCAGGTCCGCCGAAATGGCCTTCCGTGCTCTTCTCTACCGTCGTCCCACCGAACCCAAGACCATCGCTGTCCACTGCGGCTCGATGATGTTTGCTGTGCGCTTGCGCCGGCATCGCCGCGCGCGCCGCTACACGCTGCGCATCCATCCGATGGATCGCGAAGCCATTCTCACCATGCCGCCGCGCGGAACCATCGCTGAGGCGAAGGACTTCGCGAACCGTCACGGTGCGTGGATCGCGGCGCGCCTCGGCCGTTTGCCGAAAGCGGCGCCGTTCGCGCACGGCACGGTGGTTCCGTTGCGCGGGGTTCCGCACAAGATCGTGCATCGCGCCGGTGAGCGTGGTGTGGTGTGGACGGAGACGCGCGACAGTGGCGAGAAGATTCTGTGCGTCGCCGGCGGCGAGGACCATATCGACCGCCGCGTGCACGATTACCTCAAGCGCGAGGCGCGCAAGGATCTGGCGAAAGCCTCGCATGAGTATGCCGAGCGTCTCGGCGTCAAGGTGAAGCGCATCTCGATTCGCGATCAGTCGAGCCGCTGGGGGTCATGCACCTCGGCCGGCGCGCTGTCGTTTTCCTGGCGGCTGATCCTCGCGCCGCCGTACGTGCTGGATTACCTCGCCGCTCATGAGGTCTCGCATCTCGTCGAGATGAACCATTCGCCGAAATTCTGGCGCACCGTCGGGCGCGTCTGTTCGCACACCGAGCGCGCCAAGAAGTGGCTCGATACGCAGGGCAACGATCTGCACCGCTACGGGATTTGGGAGTAGCACATCGTCATTGCGAGCGAAGCGAAGCAATCCAGCCATTGTCGCTGCTTGGATTGCTTCGTCGCTGTTGCTCCTCGCAATGACGAATCAGCGCCGGCCGAACAGGCGATCGACCAGCCAGCCATCGAGACCGGCGGCAGCTTCGGGCCGCACGTTGGGGTTCGCCGGCGCACTGACGGGTGCGGGACGCGGCTGCGCGTATCCGCGATTGCCGTAGTTCGGGTCCATCGGATTGGCGTCCTGCATCGGCGGCGGCTGGAAGGTGCCGCGTGGCTGCGTCGCCTGCGGCTGCGGATCGCCGGACTGCGGCATCAAATTCGAGAACAGGCCGCCGCGTGAGGTCTGCAGCGCTGCGACCGGCACGCCCTGATGCGCGGTGCGCATGAAGCGCGTCCACACTTCCACCGGCAGTCCGCCGCCGGTCGCTTTCTTGGTCGGCGAGTTGTCGTCGTTGCCGAGCCAGACGCCGGTGACGAGGTTTGCAGTGTAGCCGATGAACCAGGCATCGCGGAAATCCTGGCTGGTGCCGGTCTTGCCCGCGGCCATCCAGCCGGGAATCTCCGCCTTGCGCGCGGTACCGGAGAGCAGCGTCTCCTGCATCATCGCATTCATCATGCTTGCGGCGCGCGGATCGATCACCTGCGACGGCGTCTCCGCGTTGCGCTTGTAGAGCGTCTTGCCGGCGGGCGTGCGGATCTTCTCGACCACATGCGGGGTGACGCTGCGGCCGCCGTTCGAGAACGGTGCGTAGGCGCCGACCAGTTCGGTCAGCGAGACTTCCGACGTCCCGAGCGCGATCGACGCGTTCGCTTCGAGCTTCGACGCAATGCCGAGGCGGTGCGCGGTGCGCACCACGTTGGCCGGGCCGACCTCGACGCCGAGACGCACAGCAACCGTGTTCAGCGACATCGCCAAGGCCTGCGTCAGCGTGACGTTGCCGAAATATTCGTGGGTGTAGTTCTCCGGCCGCCAGCCCTTGATGTTGATCGGCGCGTCCTGCCGCACCGTGTCCGGCGTCAGGCCCGCTTCGATGGCGGTGAGATAGACGAACGGCTTGAAGGCCGAGCCCGGCTGGCGCTTTGCGGTCACCGCGCGGTTGAACTGGCTTTCGGCGTAGTTGCGGCCGCCGACCATGGCGCGAACGCTGCCGTCCGGCGTCATCGCCACCAGTGCGCCCTGCGTGACGTTGAACTTCACGCTCTTGGCCGCGAGCTCGTCGATGATTGCGGCTTCCGCCACGCTCTGCAGCTTCGGATCGATGGTGGTTTCGACGACGATGTTCTGGTCGATCTGGCCGACGAGATCGTCGAGCACTTCGGCGATCCAGTCCGCGACGTAATTGATGGTGCCGGCGCCGACCGGCTTCACCGCGTAGGAGGGCGCGCCGATGGCGGCCTGCGCCTGCTGGTCGGTGATCAGCTTGGCGTCGGCCATCGCCGACAGCACCACCTGCGCACGCGCTTCCGCGCCTTCCGGATTGCGGTTCGGCGCGAGCCGCGACGGCGACTTGACGAGACCGGCGAGCATCGCGGCCTCCGACAGCGTCACCTTGCGTGCCGACTTGCCGAAGTACTTCTGCGCCGCCGCCTCGACGCCGTAGGCGCCGGAGCCGAAATAGACGCGGTTGAGATAGAGTTCGAGGATTTCGTCCTTGGAATACTTGCGCTCCAGCCAGATCGCCAGCTCGACCTCGGCGAGCTTGCGCGCCATGGTGCGGTCCTGCGTCAGGAACAGGTTCTTGGCGAGCTGTTGCGTCAAGGTCGAGCCGCCCTGCGACACGCCGCGATGCATGACGTTGGTGACGATCGCGCGGCCGATGCCGATCGGATCGACGCCATAGTGCGAATAGAAGCGCCGGTCCTCGATGGCGATAAACGCCTTCGGCAGATGCGGCGGCAACTCCTTCAGCGGCACGTTGGTGCCGGGTTGTTCGCCGCGGGTCGCCAGCACGGTGCCGTCGATGCCGGTGATCTGGATCGTCGGCGGGCGCTTCGGAATTTCCAGCGACTGGATGGCCGGCAGATGCGCGCCGACCCAGATGGCGACGCCGGCAATCGCAATCAGCGCCCAGAGGCCGAACACCGCGCCCCAGTAGAACATGCGGCCGATGCCAAAACGCGCGCGGCTCTTGCCCTTTTTCTTGGCGCGTTTGCGCTCGGGCGGCGGCTCGTCCTCGTCGTCGGTATGTCTGCGCTTGGCCATGGCGGGTTTCGGCTTCTCGTCTTCAGCGACGGCCACGCGATCGCGCGGCGAGAGCCGCAGATTCGCCAGTGACGACGATGGCTCGAAGCCCGGTTCTTTCCGCGTCGTCTTCTTTTGCCAGAACGCCATTTCTTAGAAGGCCATGCACGCCACGCCACTCCCGCCTGCCGGACCTTAAGCGGCGCGGTTTAAGGGGGGGTTACGCAAAGGTTAACGAGGCATTAGAGCAAGATCGTGATGACCCGTCATTGCGAGCGTAGCGAAGCAATCCGGACCACAATCTGTAGCTCTGGATTGCTTCGTCGCTTACGCTCCTCGCAATGACAAAGGAGGCGACATGACCGGGCATATCGATCCAACCAAGGAGATCTTCGCGATATTTCGCGAGAACAACCGGCCGGGGCCGATCCAGATGCTCAATCTGGTCCGCCTGCGCGATCAGGCCGCCTATCCGGACGGCCGCAAGGCCACCGGCTGGGACGCCTACGCGTCTTACGGCCGCGACAGCGGTCCGGTGTTCACGCGGCTTGGCGGCAAGATCATCTGGCAGGGGCGGTTCGAGCTGATGCTGATCGGTCCGCAAAGCGAGCGCTGGGATCACTGCTTCATCGCCGAGTATCCGAGCGTCGGTGCGTTCGTCGAGATGATCCGCGATCCGGTCTATCGCGAGGCGGTGAAGCACCGGCAGGCGGCGGTGGAAGACTCGCGGCTGATCCGGCACGCCGCGCTGCCGATCGGCAAGAATTTCGGCGAGATACCGGAGTAGCTCCAACGCAAAACAAAACCGGCGGCGTGAAAGCGCCGCCGGTTGGTGGTCGTTACGGTCTGAGCGAGATCAGCTCGCCGAATCGTCCGTGAGGATCGGGCCGAACAGCTCCCAGCGCTCGCCGTTGAACTTCATCATCTGAAGCTGCTTGTTGACGCGGTAGTCGCTCGGCGTGGTGGTGCTGGAGATACCCGGCAGCGACAGATCGCCGACCTGGTTCTTCAGGCTGGTGGCGACCTTCATCACGTTGTCGCGGGTCAGGTCGTCCTTGCACTGCTGGAGTACGTGGACCATCAGTTCGGCGGTCGAGTAGCCGTAGCTGTTGAAGCTCGAGTCCTTGTCGCCTTCCGGATAGTACTTGGCCATGAAGGCGAAATACTTCTTCATGCCCGGATCGTCTTTCCACTGCGGATCGAGCGGGTCCTTGCCATAGTTGACGCTGACGATGTTCTTGGACGCCTCGAGTCCGGCCGGCTTCAGAACAGCACCGACCGAGGTCGAGTTGATGTTCAGGATGTGCACCGGATTCCAGCCGAGTTCGGCGTTCTTCTTGATCGCCTGGGCTGCGAACTTCGGCGTCGTTCCGCTGAAGAACACATCGACGCCGGCGGCCTTCATCTTCACGATCTGCGAGTCGATGGTCGGGTCGCTGGTCTCGTAGGAGGCCTCGACGATGACCATGGTCTTGGCCTTGTCGCCGAGCGCGTCCTTGATGCCGGTCAGGTAGTCACGGCCGAGATCGTCGTTCTGGTACAGGATGCCGATCTTGGCGTTCGGATAATTGGCGAGGATGTACTTGCCGTAGATGCGGCCCTCGACCTGATAGTTCGGGTTGAAGCCCATCGTCCACGGGAAGTTCTTCGGGTCGGTGAACTTCGAGGCGCCGGTGGCGGCGAACAGCTGCGGCACCTTCTTCTGGTTGAGATACTTCTGCACGGCGGCGTTCGACGGCGTGCCGAGCAGCTGGAACGTCAGCAGAACTTCGTCGCTCTCGACGAGCTTGCGCGTCTGTTCGACCGCTTTCGGCGGCGAATAGCCGTCGTCGTACTGGATGAAGTTGATCTTGCGGCCGTTGATGCCGCCCTGTTCGTTGATCATCTTGAAGTAGGCGGCCTGCGCCTTGCCGATGGTGGCGTAAGCAGATGCCGGGCCCGAGAGCGGTGTGGTCTGGCCGATCTTGATCTCGGTGTCGGTCGCGCCCGGATCGTATTTCTTCTGTGCCAGCGCCGAGGTCGCCGAAGCGGCGACCGCGAACGCGGCGGCGGTCATGATGACCGGCAGGCGAAAGGTCTTTGTCATTGGTTGTCGTCTCCCTGTGAGGTTCTGGGCGTCGCTTTTCGCGATCGTGTTGGCCGCATCGTGCTGCGGACGTACATGCCGCTGGCGCCAATTTTGGATGACCGGACAGAGCCTTGCAAGGCTGGCTGGCGGCTATTTTGCGAGCAGCAGCAAGGCCAGCGCGATCGCTGCCGGGAGCGCCTGCACAACAATAATGCGCTTGTTTGCCGAGTAGCCGCCGTAAAGGCCGGCCACGATCACGCAGAGCAGAAAGAAAATGCCGATCTGCTTGCCGATGGCATCGACCGGGTGCAGCAGGCTCCAGATCAGCCCGGCGGCGAGGAACCCGTTGTAGAGCCCCTGATTGGCGGCCAGCACGGCGGTGTCCTCGGCCTTCTGCTGCGTATTGCCGAAGGCCTTGAGCCCGGCCGGTTTGGTCCAGAGAAACATCTCCAGCACCAGAAAATAGATGTGAAGCGCGGCGACGATAGCAATCATAATTCCGGCAACGACGATCATCGTGTTCCCCCAAATGTGCGCGAGACCTCAAGGCCCGCAGTTTTCCCGCAGAGGGGAACCGGCGCAAGCGGCCATCGTGAGGTTTAGAAGGAATTCGGATCAGGCCGCGGCGGCCGAACCGTTCGACAGCAGATGCACCAGCGCGCGCTTGATCGCGGCCTGCCGCGTCGGCGCGGTGATCTGCGCGCCCAGCAGGTCGGTGACGTAGAACACGTCGCGTGCCCGCTCGCCGAAGGTCGCCACATGCGCGGAGGCGATGTTGAGGTTGAGCTTCGAGATCGCGGTGGTCAGCTCGTAGAGCAGGCCGGGGCGGTCGAGGCCGGAGACCTCGATGACCGTGTAACGATCCGACCACTGGTTGTTGATGGTGACGTCGGGCTCGACCGTGAACGGCCGCACCTTGCCGCGTGTCGCGCGCTTGGCGACGATATCCGGCAGCCGCAGCTTGCCTTCGAGCGCCTGCTCGATGGTCTCGCCGATGCGCGTGGCGCGGCGGCCTTCGTCCTCGTCGCGATCGTACTCGCGCGAGATGGCGATGGTGTCGAGCGCGAGGCCGTCGGTGGTGGTGTAGATCTGCGCGTCGACGATGTTGGCGCCGGCGGACGCACACGCGCCGGCGATGATCGACAGCAGCCACGGGTGGTCGGAGGCGAGGATGGTCAGCTCGGTGACGCCGCGCGCCTCGTCGAAACCGACATTGACCGCAAGCTTGTGGCCGGCCTGCTCGCTAGCGCGCACGAACTTCGCCTGGCGAATCTTGCGCTGCAGATCGACCTTGAGCCAGTACGCCGGGTAATGCCGCGCGATGTAGGTGTTGAGCTCCTTCTCCGGCCAGTCCTGCAGCGCATTGCGCAGTTCGGCCTGCGACGCCGCGATGCGCTGCGTGCGGTTCACCTCCGAGAAGCCGCCGGTGAGCACCGGCTCGGTCTCGTAATAGAGCGTGCGCAGCAGCTGCGCCTTCCAGCCGTTCCACACGCCCGGGCCGACGCCGCGGATGTCGGCGGTGGTGAGAATGGTGAGCAGCTTCATCTGTTCCAGCGTCTGCACCACGGCGGCGAAGTTCTCGATGGTCTTGCGGTCGGACAGGTCGCGCGACTGCGCCACCGTCGACATGGTGAGATGCTCCTCGATCAGCCAGGCGACGAGTTCGGTATGTGCCGCGCTGAAGCCGAGCCGCGGGCACAGCCGCCGCGCCACCTTGGCGCCGGCGATCGAATGATCTTCGGGGCGACCCTTGGCGATGTCGTGCAGCAGCACCGTGATGTAGATGACCGCGCGATGCTCGGGCTGGATCTTCCGCATCAGGTCGCTGGCGAGTGCGAACTCGTCGTTGCCGCCGCGTTCGATGTCCTGAAGGATGCCGATGCAGCGGATCAGATGCTCGTCGACCGTGTAGTGGTGATACATGTTGAACTGCATCATCGACACGATCTTGCCGAAGGCTCGGATGAACTGGCCGAGCACGCCGGTTTCGTTCATGCGCCGCAGCACGATCTCCGCGTTGTCGGAGGTGAGAATCTCCATGAACAGCTTGTTGGCGACGGGATCGTCGCGCAGGTCGGCATCGATCAGCTTTAGCGAGCGCGTCACCTGACGCATCGCGTCCGGATGGAAGGCGAGGTTGTTCTTCTGCGCCAGGCGGAAGATGCGAATCAGGTTGACCGGATCGCGCTTGAACACCTCGGGCGAGGCGAGGTTGATGCGGTTGTGGTCGATGATGAAGGCTTCGCTGTCCGGCAGCTTCCGCCGCTTGGTCGCCGGGCGCAGCTTCGCCATCACGCGCGACAGCACCGGCGCGGGCTTCGCCTGCTGGTCCTCCAGCTTGGCGCAGAGGATCGCGGTGAGGTCGCCGACATCTTTCGCCATCAGGAAGTAGTGCTTCATGAAGCGTTCGACGTCCTGCATGCCGGGATGCGAGGTGTAGCCGAGGCGCTGCGCGATCTCGCGCTGCATGTCGAAGCTCAGGCGCTCTTCGGGGCGGCCCGCATAGAAATGGATGTTGCAGCGGACCGACCAGAGGAAGTCCTCGCAGCGGCGGAAGATGCGATACTCCTGCACGTCGAACACGCCGCGTTCGACTAGCTGGTCGGCGTCGCGCACGCGGTAGACGTATTTCGCGATCCAGAACAGCGTGTGCAGATCGCGCAGGCCGCCTTTGCCGTCCTTGATGTTGGGCTCGACCAGATAACGCGATTGTCCGGCGCGGCGATGACGCTCCTCGCGCTCGGCGAGCTTGGCGGTGACGAACTCGGCCGCCGTCCCCTGTACGACATCCTTGTCAAAGCGCGCGATGAGTTCATCGAACAGCTTCTGGTCGCCGGTGAGGTAGCGCGCCTCGAGGATCGAGGTGCGGATGGTCATGTCGGCGCGTGCTTGCCGGATCGACTCGTCGATCGAGCGCGTGGCGTGACCGACCTTCAGTCCCATGTCCCAGAGGCAATAGAGCATCGCTTCCGCGACTTGCTCGCCCCAGGCGGTCTGCTTGTAGGGCAGCACGAACAACAGATCGATGTCGGACTCCGGCGCCATCAGCCCGCGGCCGTAACCGCCGGTGGCGATCACCGACATGCGCTCCGCCTCGGAGGGCACCGACGAATAGTAGAGGTGGCGGATCAGCGCCTTGAACAGGACCTTGATGACGTCGTCCTGCACGGTGCAGAGCCGCTCGGCGCAGCGCCGGCCGTGCCGGTCTTTCAAGAGCAACTGCTGAATCTTCTCACGCGCGCGCGTCAGCTCGGCGCGCAACAACTGCGCCATGGCCGAACGAAACTGATCGTTGTTGCCCGCATGCTTGTCGGCGAGCTTTTCGATCTCGGCCTCGATCATCGCCGTGTCGAACAACAGGGCGTCGGTGTCGGGCTCGGCGTCTTTTGTGGCGATGTCCATTTATGACCGGGATATCGGACGGGCGGGCGACTGTCACGAGAGATAAGGAGGCAGCGGGCAATCCGTTCTCAGGAATCGGAGGGTGAGAGACGAATATTCTGATTGAGAGGGATCGGATGAACGTTTTTTCTCGTTGATTTACAACCCTAACGCATTGAAATTCAATACGGTTTTGACGCTTCTGCGCGAAGCGGGAAAAGTCACCGAAAGAGAACGGCTTTTCCATTTCCGCGCCGGATGCGAGACTTCGCCTAACCCGACACGATGATCATCCTGGAGACGACGATGTTTGAGATTTTACGGCGTGCCCTCGCCGCCGCTGCACTGATCGCAGCCTTCGGTTCGGGCGCAGCGTTCGCCGCCGACGCCCCGAAGCAGATTCGAATCGACTGGGCGACCTACAACCCGGTCTCGATGGTGCTGAAGGACAAGGGTCTGCTCGAGAAGGAATTCGCGAAAGACGGCATCAGCATCGTCTGGGTGCAGTCGGCGGGTTCGAACAAGGCGCTCGAATTCCTCAACGCCGGTTCGATCGATTTCGGTTCGACTGCCGGCTCGGCCGCGCTGGTCGCCAAGATCAACGGCAACCCGATCAAGTCGATTTATGTCTACTCGCGCCCCGAGTGGACCGCGCTTGTGACGGGCAAGGACTCCAAGATCACCAAGATCGAGGACCTGAAGGGCAAGCGCGTGGCCGTGACCCGCGGCACCGATCCGCACATCTTCCTGGTGCGCGCGCTGCAGAGCGTGAAGCTCACCGACAAGGACATCACGCCGGTGCTGCTGCAGCACGCCGACGGCAAGGCGGCGCTGATCCGCGGCGACGTCGACGCGTGGGCCGGTCTCGACCCGATGATGGCGGCGGCGGAAGTGGAGGACGGCGCGAAACTGTTCTTCCGCAAGCCCGACGCCAACACCTGGGGCATCCTCAACGTGCGCGAGGAATTCCTGAAGTCGCATCCGCAGATCGTGCAGCGCGTGCTCGCGGTCTATGAGGACGCGCGCAAGTACTCGCTCGCCAACTACGACGACCTGAAGAAGACCTTCATCGGCGTGACCAAGCTGCCGGAGACGGTCGTCGACAAGCAGCTTAAGGAGCGCACCGAACTGACCCACAATAAGATCGGCGCGCCGCAGCGCGAGTCGATCCTGGCGGCCGGTCTCGCGCTGCAGGAAGCCGGTGTCATCGCCGCGAACGTCGACGTGAAGGCGACGGTCGACGCGCTGATCGACGACAAGGTGTCGCTGCCGACGAACTGAGAACATCGCCTTCCGTCATCCTGAGGTGCGAGGGCAAAGCCCGAGCCTCGAAGGATGAGCGGCCCGGGCCGACCCCTTCGAGGTCCGTGCGACGCACGGACACCTCAGGGTGACGGAGTATGCGTGGTCGTTGTCCGCCAGACTGTGATAAGCACTTCGCCATGGCGATGACGATCGAAACACCTTTGGCAACGGCGGAAACCGCGCAGCCTGTGCGCCGCCGCAACTATGCGGGCTGGCTGCTCGGCCTCGCGCTGCCGGTCGGTCTTGCCGTCGCCTGGGAGCTGCTCGTCTGGCTCGGCTTCTCCAATGGCAGGCTGGTACCGCCCCCAAGCCGCGTGTTCGCGACAGTGATGGAGCTCGCCAAAAGCGGCGAGCTGACGCGCCACATCGGCATGACGCTCTATCGCGTTGCCATGGGCTTCGGCCTCGGCGTGCTCGCGGGCACGGTGTTCGGCGCGATCTGCGGTTACTGGACCCTGGCGCGCCGCGTGCTCGATCCGACCTTGCAGGCGCTGCGTGCGATCCCGTCGATCGCATGGGTGCCGCTGTTCATTCTCTGGCTCGGCATCTTCGAGCAGTCGAAGATCGTGCTGATCGCGGTCGGCGTGTTCTTCCCGATCTATCTCGGCCTGATGGGCGCGATCATGACCGTCGACCGCAAGATCGTCGAAGTCGGCCGTACGTTCCGTCTCAACGGTTTCGAGATGATCCGCCGCATCATGCTGCCGGCGGTGTTGCCGGCGTATGTGGTGTCGTTGCGCGCGGGACTTGGTCTCGGCTGGATGTTCGTCGTCGCCGCGGAGTTCATGGGTGCCTCCGAAGGACTCGGGTTCCTGCTGATCGACGGCCAGCAGCTCGGCAAGCCTGCGCAAATCGTCGCCGCCATCGTCATCTTCGCCATTCTCGGGAAGTTCACCGACTGGCTGATCGAACTCGGCACCACGCCGTTCCTGCGCTGGCGTGACGATTTCTCGCGCACGGCGGGAGCATCGTGATGCTCAAGCTCGAACGCGTCGGAAAGACCTATCCCAACGGCGTGCATGCGCTCGAAGGATTCTCGTCGCAGATCAATCTCGGCGAGATCGTTGCGATCATCGGCGGTTCGGGTTGCGGCAAGTCCACGTTGCTGCGCGCAATTGCGGGTCTCGATCCGGCGTCGACCGGCAGCGTAATGCTCGACGGCGAGACTATCGCCGCGCCGCACGAGAAGATCGGCATCATCTTCCAGGAGCCGCGGCTGCTGCCGTGGCTCTCCGTCGCCGACAACATCGGCTTCGGTATCGCTTCGGAAAAGGCGCCCGCGCGCAAGGAGAAGATCGACAAGGCGCTGGCCCGCGTTGGCCTCGCCGAGAAGGCGAAGGCTTGGCCGCGTGAATTGTCCGGCGGGCAGGCGCAGCGTGTGGCGATTGCGCGCGCGCTGGTGCCGCGCCCGGAAGTGCTGCTGCTCGACGAACCGTTTTCGGCGCTCGATGCGTTTACCCGCACCGATCTGCAGGATCATCTCTTGAGCCTGTGGGCCGATACGCGGCCGACGCTGTTGCTCGTCACGCACGATGTCGAGGAAGCCGTGGCACTGGCCGATCGCATCATGGTGATGCGCCCGCGGCCGGGCCGGCTATTCGAGGAAATCGCGGTTAACCTCGCGCGCCCGCGCGACCGCAACTCGCAGATGTTCGACAGCGTCAAACGGCGGGTGCTGACCTCGCTCGACCGCTCGCTCGATGCGCGGTTGCCCGACAGTTCGACATTGACCTCGGAAGGGGCGATGTGGTGGTAAAATACCAGCCGAGCTACTAGCTACCAAGAACAACGCAGGAGACACCGATGGACGCCGCAACCCTTCGCGCCACGCAGGCGCCGATCAAGGAAAAGTACAAGAGCGACGCCAAGGCCGCGTTCATCACGTTGAAGGCCAAGGGCTCGATCGAAAACGAAGGCATCGCCTGCAAGGTCGAAACCGGCCGCGCACTCGCGGTCGCGGGTCTGCATCCGGCGACCGGCGGCTCCGGCCTCGAACTGTGCTCCGGCGACATGCTGCTCGAGGCGCTGGTTGCCTGCGCAGGCGTTACGCTGAAGTCGGTCGCGACCGCGATCGAAGTGCCACTGAAGTCCGGCAACGTCATCGCCGAAGGCGATCTCGATTTCCGCGGCACGCTCGGCGTCGATAAGGAAGCCCCGGTCGGCTTCGAGGCGATCCGCCTGCGTTTCGATGTCGACACCGATGCGCCGCAGGATAAGCTCGATCTGCTGTTGAAGCTGACCGAGCGTTATTGCGTGGTCTATCAGACCATCAAGAACGGCCCGAAGGTCGAGGTCTCGCTGAAGCGGGTTTGATCTACTCGTCGAGCTTCTTCTTCAACGCATAAAGCGCATCGAGCGCCTCGCGCGGCGACATCTCGTCCGGATGTAGCGCCTTCACCGCATCCAGCATTTGCTCGGCGGGAGTCGGCGGTTGCGGCTCGGCGGCTGCACGTGACGGCGTCGCGAACAGCGGCAGGTCGTCGGCGAGCGCCTTCGTCGTCGACGAACGATCTTGCGCTTCGAGTTTCGCCAGCACCGCGCGTGCGCGGGTGATCACCGGCGCAGGCAATCCCGCCAGCTTCGCCACCTGGATGCCGTAGGAACGGTCGGCCGCACCCGGCAGCACCTCGTGCAGGAACACAACTTCGCCCTGCCACTCCTTCACCCGCACGGTCGCGTTGAACAGACGCGGCAGCCGCGCCGAGAGCGCGGTGAGTTCGTGGTAATGCGTCGCGAACAGCGCGCGGCAGCGGTTGCTCTCATGCAGATGCTCGATCGTCGCCCAGGCGATGGAGAGGCCGTCGAACGTCGCGGTGCCGCGGCCGATCTCGTCGAGGATGACGAGCGCCCGCTCACCGGCCTGATTGAGGATCGCCGCGGTTTCCACCATCTCCACCATGAAGGTCGAGCGGCCGCGCGCGAGATCGTCGGCCGCGCCGACGCGCGAGAACAGGCGATCGACGACGCCGATGCGCGCGCGTTTCGCCGGCACGTAGCAGCCGGTCTGCGCCATCAGCGCGATCAGCGCGTTCTGGCGCAGGAATGTCGATTTACCGGCCATGTTCGGACCGGTCAGCAGCCAGATCTGTCCGCTCTTGTGACCCGAGTGCGGTGAGAGATCGCAGGCGTTGGCGATGAACGGCTGGCCGTTGCGCTTGAGTGCGAGTTCAACGACCGGATGCCGCCCGGCCTCGATCATGAAGTCGAGCGAGCCGTCGACCTCGGGCCGAACGTGGTTTTCGTCAACCGCAAGCTGGGCGAGCGCGGTCGAGACGTCGAGCAGCGCGAACGCATCCGCTGCCGCGCGCAGATGTTCGCCGGCGCTGCCGCAGGCCGCGACCAGCCGCTCGAAAATCTCAAGCTCAAGTCCGAGCGCGCGTTCACCGGCGTTGGCGATCTTGGCTTCGACCTCGCCAAGTTCGGTGGTGGTGAAGCGCACCTGACCGGCGAGCGTCTGGCGATGAATGAAGGTCGCGTTCAGCGGCGCGGTCATCATCTTTTCGCCGTGCTGCGCGGTGACCTCGACGAAATAGCCGAGCACGTTGTTGTGCCGGATTTTCAGGGCTTTCACGCCGGTGTCGTCGGCGTAGCGCGCCTGCATTGCCGCGACCACCTGGCGCGACTGATCGCGCAGCGCCCGCGTCTCGTCGAGCGCGGCCTCATAACCCGGCCGCACGAAGCCGTCGTCGCGCTTCAGCAAGGGGAGCGTGTCATCGAGCGCGGCACTCAGTTCGCGGAGCAGGTCGCGGGGCGGCCGCTGCAGCGCGCGGGTCGCGGCGAATATGTCCTGCGTCGGATCGCGCATCAGTCCCAGCCGCGCGGATGCCCTGTCGGCAGCCTCGATGCCGTCGCGCAGCGCTGCGAGGTCGCGCGGGCCGCCACGGCCGACTGACAGCCGGGCCAGCGCACGCGCCATGTCCGGTGCGGATTTCAGGATGGTGCGGATGTCGTCGCGTGCGGCGGAGTCCGTGACGAACGCGCTCACCGCGTCGAGCCGGCGTGCGATCTGTGCTGCGTCCGTGAGCGGAGCCGCGAGGCGCTGTGCCAGCAAACGCGAACCCGCCGCCGTGATGGTGCGGTCGATGGCGTCGAGCAGCGAACCGCGGCGCTCGCCGCCGAGCGTGCGCGTGAGTTCGAGGTTAGCGCGTGTCGCAGGATCGATCGCCATCACCGCGCCGCCGCTTTCGCGCGCCGGTGGAGATAGTGGCGGGCGCTGGCCGACCTGCGTCCGCTCGATGTAGGTCACGGCTGCGGCGGCCGCAGTCGTCTCCAAGCGTGTCAACGTGCCGAAGCCGTCCATCGTGGCGACGGCGAAGTAATCGCAGAGCCGCCGCTCGGCGGTGGCGCTGTCGAACACATCGCGGGTCACCGGCGTCACGGCGGCAAGCGAACGGAGCGTCTCGGCGAATTCGGGATCGGTGTGGATCGCATCTGGAATAATCGCTTCGGTCGGATTGATGCGCGCGAGCGTTGCGCCGAGCTCGGCGGTGCTGCATTCGGTGACGGAGAATTCGGCGGTCGAGATGTCGATCCACGCCAGGCCAATGCGATCGCTCGCTGCCGACGAACCGCGCGAGCGCGCCATCGCCAAGAGATAATTGTTGGTTCGCGCGTCGAGCAGATTGTCTTCGGTCAGCGTGCCGGGCGTGACGAGGCGCACCACGTCGCGCCGCACCACGCTCTTCGATCCGCGCTTCTTCGCTTCCGCCGGGCTCTCCGTTTGTTCACACACTGCGACGCGATGGCCGAGCGCGATCAGCTTGTGCAGATAGTCTTCCGATTTCTCGACCGGCACGCCGCAGAGCGGCACATCTGCGCCGTTGATCTTGCCGCGCTTGGTGAGAACGATGCCGAGCGCGCGCGAGGCGATCTCGGCGTCCTCGAAGAACATCTCGTAGAAGTCGCCCATCCGGTAGAACAGCAGCAGACCCGGATTGGCCGCCTTGATCTCGAGGTACTGCTCCATCATCGGCGTCAGGCGCGCGGGTTCCTCCGCTGCGATTGGTGCCGCAGCGTCATCCGCCTGATGCTCGGGAAGGGGTTTGGTCAGCATGTACGCCCGGGGGAACTGTGATCCTGGACGTTAGCAAAGATCAGCCACGCTTCCTACGCGGCAGCTTCCGCGCAGCCGCGCTTGTCCCCATTCTCCGTCGTCATGCCCGGACTTGATCCGGGCATCCATCTTCGGGATGTGTTGACGGTGGATTGCCGGGTCAAGCCCGGCAATGACGAACAAGGATCAGTTCGCCGTCGCCGTGCTTTTCTTCTGCGCAGGCTTCGCGGCCGGAGCAGTCTTCGGCGTCTCGGCCGCGCGGGCCGAACCCCATGGATCGTTCGGCGCAGCCTGGTTCGGAATTTTCTTCAGCGATTCCTTGTAGGCCTTGTCGATGGCCGCCTGCCGTTCCTGCTCTTCGGGTGACAGCGACTTGGCATCCCGGTTCAGCGGCAGGCCCATGCCGGGCATCATCTGCGCGAGGGCGGGGGATGCGAGCCATCCGGTCGCGATAGCAAGTGTCGAAGCAAGAACGAGAATGCGCATGGTGTCCCTCACGATGGCGCGGATTAGACCAAGATCGTCGGTCGCTGGCAATCCGCACTGCGGAACGTGATTGCCGCACTTCGTGACCGATGCATGGCAGCAAGGCTGCCGTGATGGAGGTACGCGAGGATGAGTATTTGACCTCTCCTGCCGCGAACCCTACAAAATCGCGAGAAATTCGCTGTCTTCAACAAGCAATACCGCCGACGGTTAGCGGCTTTGGGAGGTTCAAAAATGCGTGACGTGTTCATCTGCGACGCCGTTCGCACGCCGATCGGCCGCTTCGGCGGTTCGCTTGCCAAGGTCCGCGCCGACGATCTCGCGGCGGTGCCGATCAAGGCGCTGATGGCGAAGCATCCGAACCTCGATTGGGCTGCGCTCGATGAAGTCTATTTCGGCTGCGCCAATCAGGCCGGCGAAGACAATCGCAACGTCGCACGCATGGCGGTGTTGCTCGCGGGCCTGCCGGACTCGGTTCCGGGCCAGACGCTGAATCGCCTCTGCGCATCGGGCCTCGATGCCGTCGGTGCGGCAGGCCGTGCCATCCGCGCCGGCGAAATCGATTTCGCGATTGCCGGCGGCGTCGAGTCGATGACGCGCGCACCATTCGTGATGGGCAAGGCGTCGGAAGCGTTTTCGCGCTCGGCCGACATCTTCGACACGACGATCGGCTGGCGCTTCATCAATCCGCTGATGAAGCAGCAGTATGGCGTCGATGCGATGCCGGAGACCGGCGAGAACGTCGCCGAGGAATTCCAGATCTCGCGCGCCGATCAGGACGCGATGGCGATCCGTTCGCAGCAGCGCGCCGGCAAGGCGATTGCGGCGGGCTACTTCGCCGAGGAAATTGCGCCGGTGACGATCCCGGGCGGCAAGGCCGGTCCGATTGTCGTCGACAAGGACGAGCATCCGCGCCCCGAGACCACGCTCGAAGGCCTCACCAAGCTGAAGCCGATCGTACGCAATCCGGGCACCGTCACGGCCGGCAACGCGTCCGGCGTCAACGACGGCGCCGCCGCCATGATTCTCGCCTCGGAAGCCGCGGTGAAGAAGCATGGGCTCACCCCGCGCGCTCGCCTTCTTGGCGTTGCCTCGGCCGCCGTGCCGCCGCGCATCATGGGCATCGGCCCGGTTCCGGCAACCCGCAAGCTGATGGAGCGTTTGGGCATCAAGATCAGTGACTTCGACCTGATCGAGCTGAATGAGGCCTTTGCCAGCCAGGGTATTGCCGTTCTGCGGCAGCTTGGCGTCAAGGACGACGCGGACTTCGTCAACCCGCACGGCGGCGCCATTGCGCTGGGCCACCCGCTCGGCATGAGCGGCGCCCGCTTGGCGCTGACCGCCGTTCACGGTATGGAGAAGCGGGGCGGAAAGCTTGCCTTGGCAACTATGTGCGTTGGCGTGGGCCAGGGCGTTGCCGCCGCCATCGAGAAGCTGAACTGATAACCTGAAGGTTACCGCGCGGCTTCTCTGAACTGATGTTGTGATCAACACAGCGCGAGGCGGGGCCAACCCGCCCGCGTTTCGGAGAGAGCGCCATGACCTTGGTCTATCCGCGGGAGAGCAATTCCGTTCACGCGCCGCGCCTGTCGCCGGCGTACAAGAGCACTGTCAAACGCTCGCCGCAAAAACCGCTGGTTATCATGCGGCACACGCTGTCCGAGCTGACCGGGCCGGTCTACGGCCAGGAGACGGTGCGCGAGAACGATCACGATCTCACCATCCAGCATCAGGGTGAGCCGCTCGGCGAGCGCATCATCGTCCATGGTTACGTGAAAGATGAGGATGGGCGCGGCGTCGCCAACACGCTGGTCGAGGTGTGGCAGGCCAATGCCTGCGGCCGTTACATCCATGTGGTCGATCAGCATCCGGCGCCGCTCGATCCGAACTTCACCGGCGCAGGCCGTTGCAAGACCGACGACAAGGGCTACTTCCGCTTCGTCACCATCAAGCCGGGTGCGTATCCCTGGGGCAACCACCACAATGCGTGGCGACCGGCCCACATCCACTTCTCGGTGTTCGGCCACTCGTTCGTCTCGCGTCTGGTGACGCAGATGTATTTTCCGAACGATCCGTTGTTCGCCTTCGACCCGATTTACAATTCGATTCCGGATGAGCGCGTGCGTGAGCGCATGGTGTCATCGTTCGATCTTGACAACACCAAGCCCGATTGGGCGCTGTGCTATCGCTTCGACATCGTGCTGCGCGGCCGCAACGCGACGCCGATGGAGACATAGCATTTTCGAGCGAAGTGGGAACCGGTTCGCGTGAAGAAAACGCGTCAAGAGAGAAAAGTTCGATGAGCAAGTTGCCGGACATTACGCCGTCGCAAACCGTCGGGCCCTACTTCAAGTACGGCCTGACGCCGGGCACGGCCTATCAATGGAACGACGCGTTCAGCAACAATCTCGTCACGCCCGATGCCTCGGGCGAGCGCATCCGCATCGAGGGTCAAGTGTTTGACGGCGACGGCGTGCCGATCACGGACAGCATGCTGGAAATCTGGCAGGCGGACGGGCAGGGCAAGTTTGCCGATCAGACGAAGACGGCGCTGCCGAACGCGGCGTTTCGCGGCTTCGGCCGCACCGGCACCGACAAGACCGGAACGTTCGTGTTCGACACGGTGAAGCCTGGGCAGGTCGCCGATCCGGACGGCAAGCTGCAGGCGCCGCACATTCTGCTCGCTGTGTTCGCGCGCGGCATGACCATGCAATGCTACAGCCGTATCTATTTTGCGGACGAAGTCGCGAACGCGACCGATCCGGTACTGGCGCTCGTGCCGGCCGATCGCCGCGACACGCTGATCGCAAAGAAGCAGGGCAGTGCCTGGCGCTTCGACGTCCATGTCCAGGGCGACAAGGAAACGGTGTTTTTCGACGTGTAATCAGCACGCCGATAAGCATGGCTGCCCACGTGGCGGAATCGCCCTCCATGCGCTACATAGAGGCCGATGACCACCGCCAAGCCCGCCTTTCCGGCCCCCGGCCACGATCATGATCGCTGCGCAGCCGATGCGTTGCATCATGCGGAAACCGTGTGCGCGAGCCGTGGTCAGCGCTTCACGCCGATCCGCCGGCAGGTGCTGAGTGCGTTGCTCGCGAGCCACCGGCCGCTCGGCGCCTACGAGATCATCGACGAGCTGGCGAAGCAGATTGCGCGCCCCGCGCCGATCACGATCTATCGCGCGCTCGACTTCCTGATGGAGAACGGCCTCGTGCATCGCATCGAGAGCCGCAACGCATTTCTCGCCTGCGCGCACGATCACGCCGACACCGCGATGGTCGCGTTTCTGATTTGCGACAGTTGCGGTTCGGTCGGTGAAGTGCCGGCGGCACCTGTCGCCAAGAGCCTCAACGATGCCGCGCGCGGCACCGGATTCTTGCCCAAGATGTCGGTGGTCGAGATCACCGGCACTTGCGGCCACTGCAAGCCGGCGAATTAAAAGAATGCCGCGCTCAAGCGGTCGTGAGGGCGAATGACTTCCACCATGATGACGAGTTCGCCCGCCGGGCGGCCGCTTGGCGCGGGCGCGATCGCGCTTGTGGTGATGCTGTGCCTGAGCTGGGGCTTCAATCAGATCGCGGTGAAGGTGGCGATGCCGGATGTGCCGCCGCTGATTCAGGCGACGATCCGTTCCTTCGGCGCGCTGCTGGTCGTGCTGCTCGCCGCGCGCATTCGCGGCGTGAAGATGTTCGAACGCGACGGTACGCTGAAGGCTGGACTGATCTGCGGCGTGCTGTTCGGCATCGAATTCGTGCTGATCTATCGCGGCCTGCTTTTCACCAGCGCGTCGCGCGCGGTGCTCTTCCTCTACGTCGCGCCGTTTGTGGTGGCGCTCGGCTCATGGCTGCTGGGGAACGAGCGGCTCAGCCGGGTGCAGTGGCTCGGGCTCGGGCTGTCGTTCGTGGGCCTGTCGCTTGCCTTCGGATTGCCGCAACCTTCCGTCGATACGAAAACGCTGATCGGCGACGCCATGCTCATGCTGGGCGGGGTGATCTGGGCGGTGACCACACTGATGCTGAAATCGACCCGGCTGCTGCACGCGCCGGCGGAAAAAAGCCTGTCTTATCAACTGGCTGTGTCGGTCCTGATCCTCGGAGCGGCGTCCCTGATGCTGGGCGAGACGGTCACCGGATGGCCGCGGACGATTTCGCTTATCTCATTGGCATATCAGAGCTTTTGGGTGGTCGGCATCACCTTCCTGATCTGGGTTGCCATGGTAAAATCCTATTCTGCCAATAGATTATCGGCATTCACGTTCCTGACCCCGCTGTTCGGCGTCATCGGCGGCTACGTCATCATGAACGACCCGATCACTCCGGCGTTCATCGTCGCAGCCGTGCTTGTGATTGCAGGCCTGATCCTCGTTAACCGGCCGCCCGCCAAGCCGAACGAGGCATTGCGAGGCGTCACAAAGACCTGATATCTGAGCGCTTATGAACAAAATCGAGAATTTGGCCGCCGTCGATGTCGCCGGCCCCGCCCCCCGTCACCGCAGCGTTCAGGCCGTCGTCGGCAACGTGAAGGTGGGCGGCGGCGCGCCGATCGTCGTGCAGTCGATGACCAACACCGACACCGCCGACATCAAGTCGACCGTCGATCAGGTCGCCGCGCTCGCCCGCAAGGGCTCGGAGATGGTGCGCATCACCGTCGATCGCGACGAAGCCGCAGCTGCCGTGCCGCACATTCGCGATGGCCTGCTGAAGCTCGGCGTCAACGTGCCGCTGATCGGCGACTTCCACTACATCGGTCACAAGCTGCTCGCCGATCATCCGGCATGCGCCGAAGCGCTCGACAAGTACCGCATCAATCCGGGCAATGTCGGCTTCAAGGATAAGCGCGACACGCAGTTCACCGACATCGTTGAGATCGCGATCAAGAACAACAAGGCCGTCCGCATCGGCGCGAACTGGGGTTCGCTCGATCAGGAGTTGCTCGCGAAGCTGATGGACGAGAACGCGCTGCTCGCCAATCCGCGCGATGCGCGTGCGGTGATGCGCGAAGCGATGGTGCAGTCGGCTCTCGGTTCGGCCGCGCGCGCCGAAGAGATCGGCATGCCGCGCAACAAGATCATTCTCTCGGCGAAGGTGTCGGCCGTGCAGGATCTGATCGCAGTGTATCGCGATCTCGCCTCGCGTTCGGATTACGCGATCCATCTCGGCCTCACCGAAGCCGGCATGGGCTCGAAGGGCATCGTTGCGTCCGCGGCTGCGCTCAGCGTGCTGCTGCAGGAAGGCATTGGCGACACCATCCGCGTCTCGCTGACGCCGGAACCGGGCGGCGACCGCACGCTCGAGGTGCAGGTCGGTCAGGAAATTCTCCAGACCATGGGCTTCCGCACCTTTGTGCCGCTGGTGGCGGCCTGCCCAGGCTGCGGCCGCACCACGTCGACCACGTTCCAGGAATTGGCGCGCGAGATTCAGGATTTCATCCGCGACGAAATGCCGACATGGAAGACGCGCTATCCGGGCGTCGAAGGCCTCAACGTCGCGGTGATGGGCTGCATCGTCAACGGCCCGGGTGAATCGAAGCATGCCGACATCGGCATCTCGCTGCCGGGCACCGGCGAGTCGCCGGCGGCGCCGGTGTTCGTCGACGGCAAGAAGTTCCGCACCCTGCGCGGGCCGGGCATCGCCGCCGACTTCAAGGCGCTGGTGATCGATTACATCGATCAGCGTTACGGCACGACCGGACGGACCGCAGCGGAATAAGCTTCCGCTGCTTTAGAGCGGCCCGTTCTTCTCGCGATTGTCGACGACCGCTTCCTCCAGATCGAGATCGCGTTCGATCCGCCGCCGCGTTTCGTCGGTGATCTCGCCTCTCCGCAACAATTCGTGCAGGCACTTGCGTTCGGCAGCGATGATCTCGCGCACCAGCGGCGCGCCCATCGTTGACGGCGTGAGCTGCCCTTGCTTCGGCGCTTCGGGCAGTGCGAGTTCGCGCGTGTTGTGACGCGCCTCGAGAAAGTCCGCGAGTCCCTGTGGGAGGTTACGGCCTGCGATCATGTTATCGAGATGTTCGCGCCCGTAGCCGATGAGCGTGCGCCGGGCGGCGATTTCCCGCTCGCGCTCCTCGGTATCTTCCGAGCGTCCATGGTCCGCGAGCCCGAGCATGCGGACCACGAACGGCAACGTCAGTCCGAGTCCGACCAGCGTCACGAAGATGACGCCGAACGCGACGAACAGGATCAGGTCGCGATGCGGAAAAGCCTCGCCGCCAGGAAGCGTCAGCGGGATGGCTAACGCTGCGACGAGCGACACCACGCCGCGAATGCCGGTGAAGGCGACGACAAAGGTCTGCCGCCATGGCGGGATCGGATCGCGCGCCGCGAGGCGCTTGCTCAGCCACCGCGGGATATAGGTCGCCGGAAAGACCCAGGCGAAGCGCGCGACGATGACGATGGCCGAGATCAACGCAGTCGCGATCAGCACCTCGCTCACCGGAATTGCGTTGGTCTTTTCCAGCAGCAGCCGCATCTGGAAGCCGATCAGCAGGAACAGCGAGCCTTCGATCAGCCAGATCACGAGGTCCCAGAAGAACACGCCCTGCAGACGCGTGGCGGATGAAATCAACAGCGGTCCGTTCCAGCTGACGTAGATGCCGGCCGCGACGGTTGCGAGCACGCCCGAGCCGCCGAAATGTTCCGGAATCCAGTAGGCGAGATACGGCGTCAGCAGCGACAGCGTGATCTCGATGCGCGGTTCGCGCGCCCATTGCCGCAGTCGCAGGCTGAGCCAGCCGATGCCGATGCCGTAGGCCAGTTCACCGACGACAATCGCGCCGAACGTGCCGGTCGCTTTGGTCAGCGAGAACGCGCCGGTGGTAAGAGCGATGACGGCGAAGCGATAGAGGATCAACGCGGTGGCGTCGTTGACGAGACCTTCGCCCTCGAGAACGACCAGGATGCGGCGCGGCATCTTCAGCCGCCGCGCGATCGCGAGCGGCGCGACCACATCGGGAGGAGAGACGATGGCGCCGAGCAGGAAGCCGATCGCCCATGGTAGGCCGAGCAGCCAGTGTGCGGCGGCGGCCACTGCGCAGGTGGTGAACACGACGCAGCCGACGGCGAGCATGGCGATCGGTCGCAGGTTGTTCTTGAACTCGCGCCAGCTCATCGACACGCCGGCCGAGTAGATCAGCGGCGGCAGCAGCATCAGCAGCACGATTTCGGGCGCAAGCGTGACCGCCGGCAGGCCCGGCACGAACGCAAGCGCGATTCCGGTGATGAGCAGCAGGATCGCGGGGGTGATGCTGAACTTGCGGGCCAGCGTCGCCGTGCCGGCGAGCGCTGCGATGAGCAGCAGGAAGGTTTGAAACGTCGCAGTCATTGCCTGATTGCTTCGCGCGTCGAGCGAGCGCCGTCAAGCGTACGGTTTGCATGCCAAACGCCAGAAACGGACATGCAGTGGACGTATGCCGGCGCCTTCCGTTTCAAATCCGGTGATCTTTTTTTCACGCAGCCAAACGTCCGGGTCGGGAAACCCTCCGTGCCGCAGCCCGTATTCATCGCATCGAATATTTGAGCGGCTGCACATTCAATGAAGACGTTTGGCGAACATGCTGTTGTGATCGGCGCAAGTATGGCGGGTCTTCTGGCCGCCCGCGCACTGATCAATCACTTTCACTCGGTCACCGTGCTCGAACGCGACCGTCTTGCCGACACGGATCGTCCGCGCAAGGGCGTGCCGCAGGGCCGGCATGCGCATGGCCTGCTCGCGCGCGGGCGCGTGGTGATTGAAGATTTCTTTCCAGGCTGGACTGATGAAGTCGTCGCGTCCGGCGGACTGCTCGGCGATATCGGCGGCGATGTCGATTGGGTCGGCCACAACGTTCGCCTCAAATCGGGTCCGAGCGATCTGATTGGATTGCTGGCGCCCCGGCCTGCGCTGGAAACGCATGTGCGTCGCAGGCTCGCGGCGATGCCGGGCGTGACCTTGATCGATGGATGCAGTGTCGATGGGTTGCTGGTTGCTGATGGCGGCCAACGCATCTGCGGTGTGCGCGCGCAAGCCGGCGGCGAGCTGCCGCGGGCGATCAAGGCCGATCTTGTCGTCGATGCAGGTGGACGCGGGTCGACGAGCCCGGCGTGGTTGAAGGCACTCGATTACGAGCTGCCGAGTGAGGACAGAATCGAGATCGGCGCGGGCTATACGACGCGTAGCTATCGCCGTAAGCCGACCGACCTCGGCGGGCGTTTGGCTGTTGTGATTGCGGGCAGCGCACCGAACTGGCGCAACGGCGTCATTTTGGCGCAATCGGAAGACCGATGGATCGTCAGCGTCGGCGGTTACTTCGGCGATCATGCGCCCGACAACGACGAAGGGTTTGCCGACTACGTCGGGACATTGCCGGTGCCGGACATCTATCAGATCGTAATGACGGCCGAGCCGCTCAGCGAATTCATGACTTATCGCTATGCGGCCAATCTACGTCGCCGCTACGAGAAGCTGACGCGATTTCCGGAGGGCTATCTTGTGTTCGGCGATGCGTTCTGCAGCTTCAATCCGGTCTACGGCCAGGGCATGACCGTGGCCGCGCAGGAGGCGCGGGCGCTCGACGAGTGCCTGCAACGCGGCAATCGCGATCTTGCGCGACGCTTCTTCCGTGCGGCCGGTGCGATCGTCGATATTCCCTGGAACATTGCGGTCGGCAACGATCTGCGCCATCCGAAGGTGGAGGGCGAGCGGCCTGCGATGGTTCGCTTTATCAACTGGTACATCGGCAAGCTGCATCTGGCGGCACGGCACGATCCGCACCTGACAACCGCATTCCTGCATGTGGCCAATCTGATGGCGCAGCCGCCGTCGCTGCTGAAGCCGTCGATCGTCGCGCGTGTGATGAAGGGCAATCTGTTCCGGCCATCCATTGATGCCGGTGTGCGCGTGCCGTCGCGCGCGTTCTAAATTCCGTCCTCGTAAGGCGGATCGCGGCGCGGCGTGGCGATGTCGCCCTGATCGTAGAGGTCGTCATCGGTGGTCTGCGGCTTCTTCTTCGCAGGCTTGTCGGTAGGCTTTTTCGAGTCGTCCTTTTTCGGCGAATCCTTGCCCGACGTGTCTTTCTTCGCCATGCCCGCTCTCCGTTAGTTCTTGCGCTCCGCAACGAAGCGCGCAGCGGCGCGCAGAACGTCGGCTCTGTCACCGAACATCGCAAGCGTCGCGTCGGCGCGCGCTAACAGATCGCGCAGCCGCTTTTTCGCGCCGTCGATGCCAAGCAGCGTGACGAACGTCGTCTTGCCCAGCGCCGCATCCTGTCCGGTGTTCTTGCCCAGCGCGGCGGCGTCGCCTTCGACATCGAGCAGGTCGTCGGCGATCTGGAAGGCTTCACCGAAGGCGCGGCCGTAATCGTCGAGCGCGGCGTATTCCTTCTCGGACGCGCGGCCGAGGATCGCGCCGGCCTGACAGGCGAAGCGAAGCAACGCGCCGGTTTTCATCTGCTGCAGCTTCGAAACATCCGGTGGCGCCTTGTCGCCGAAGCGGCCTTCGCCGGCGAGATCGAGAATCTGGCCGCCGACCATGCCGCCGACACCGGCGCCGCGCGCCAGCGCGCGTGTCAGTGCAAGGCGAACGTTGGCGTCGGGATGAATCTCGTCGCGGGTGATGATGTCGAAGGCGATCGTCAGCAGCGCATCGCCGGCGAGAATCGCGGTCGCATCGTCGTAGACCTTATGTGTGGTCGGACGGCCGCGGCGCAGGTCGCTGTTGTCCATCGCCGGCAGATCGTCATGCACCAGCGAGTAGCAGTGGATGCATTCAAGCGCCGCGCCGGCGAGCAACGCACTCTTCGCGTCGACGTTGAAGATGGCCGCGCTTTCGACCACCAGGAACGGCCGCAACCTTTTGCCGCCGTTGAGGCTGCCGTAGCGCATCGACTCGATCAGCCGCTTCGGCCGCTCGATCTCGTTCTCGAGCGGCGCATCGGCCAGCAGCGCCGCGAGCAGCTTTTCGGTGGCTTCGGCGGTCTGGTCGAGGCGCTTGGCAAAGTCGACGGAAAGGGTAGCCGTGTTCATCTTTAGAAAAACTCCACAAAACGGCCGGACCATCCTTCATGAAGGCTGCGACGTCAATTCCGGTGGGGCCGATCTGGCGGAGAACTCCCGGCAGGGCTAACAGTTAAGGCCTGTACCCAAGTCCCGCAGCACCCCAGAACCGGCTGATATCCCTTGCGCCTCATTCGCAAACTTCTGCTGGTTGTGTTGCTCGTGCTGCTGTTGCCGTATCTGCTCACCCCGCTTTATCGCGTGGTCAATCCGGTCTCGACCCTGATGCTCGGGCGCTGGCTCACCGGCGCTACCGTGGTGCGGGAATGGGCCAGTCTCGACGAGATCGCGCCGGTTCTGCCCCGGACAGTTGTGGGCGCGGAGGATGCCAAATTCTGCAGCCACCGCGGCATCGACTGGGATTCGCTGCGCGATGTGATTGAGGACGCGCAGGACGGGGAGGCGACGCGGGGCGGCTCCACCATCACCCAGCAGGTGGCGAAAAACCTGTTCCTGTGGCCGGGCCGCAGCGTCATCCGCAAGGGGCTGGAGTTCCCGCTGGCGCTGTGGATCGACCTCGTCTTGCCGAAACGGCGCATTCTGGAGATCTACCTCAATATCGCCGAATGGGGCCCGGAGGGGCAGTTCGGGATCGAGGAGGGGGCGGCGCACGCCTTCGGCAAGGCGGCTTCCGCGCTCAACGCCCGCGAGGCGGCGCTGCTAGCGTCCGTGTTGCCCAATCCGGTCGCCCGGAGCGCCCGCCAGCCGGGCCCGACGGTGCGGCGGATGGCCGGAATATACATGGCCCGGGCAAATGCGGTTGTCGGGTCGTGTTGGGGCGAAAATCGCGCCAGATAGGGCGTTTTGGCCCATTTTTGGCGGATTGGACCACTAGCCTCCCGGCGAGGCTTCCTCTATAAGCGCGGCCTCAATCGAATTTCTGGCGTCGGGCGGGCGTCGTCCCTGGAGGATGGCGGGCCTGACGAGTTTGTTGCAAGGACCGATACAATGGCCGTTCCGAGACGAAAAACCTCGCCGTCGCGCCGTGGCATGCGCCGCTCCGCCGATGCGCTCAAGAAGCCGACCTATGTCGAAGACAAGGACTCGGGTGAACTTCGCCGTCCGCACCATCTCGATCTGAAGACCGGCATGTACAAGGGCCGCCAGATCCTGAAGGCGAAGAAGGAAGACTGACGGCACGAGCGCCGCGCATGCGGCGCTCCATCGCCGGGCGATGACTGACGATCGTCATGCCCGGCCGGACGCAGCTCTCATTCTGAAGACTTGTTGGGGAAGGCTTGCCGATGTCGATGATCGGTTTCCCGCTGCTGCTGATCCCGCTGACGATCTACAACATCGTTGTCTTTCTCATGCAGGGCGTGTCGTTCGACGCGCCGCTGCTTGCCGTGAAGTTGATGTCCGGAAAGACGTGGACGGCAACGTTCAGCGACGGGCTGCTGGCGCTTGGCATGCTGCTGCTGATTTTCGAGATGATCAGAGCAGCGAAGCCCGGCGCGAAATACTTTACCGACCACTTCCTGTCGCTCCTGGTTTTTGCCGGCGCCGCAGCCGAATTCGTGCTGTTGCCGCAGTTCGCGACCTCGACGTTCTTCCTACTGACCACACTTGCGCTGGTGGATTTCCTCGCGAGCGTTGCGATCCGCACGCGCCGTTCGGCGAATGCTCAAGCGCCCGCGAAGGCCGGACGCCGCGGAGCTGCCCCGCCGGCGCCCGCTCCGGAACCGAAGTTCGAGCCGTCAGCAGCAACGGACCTCGCGCCGCCGGTTGCAACCGTCCCTGAGCCCGCGCCCGCGCCGCCGCTCGCGGCAGACGAGGCGCAGACGCAAGAGCGCCGTGATCCCGCGGCTCCACCGCAGCCGCGCTGATTTCGCTTCAGATGATTTTCGATGTGAGAACGCCGCTGGCCGCGGCTGAGGCCAGCTGTGCGCGGTAATGCGCCTGCGCTTCTTCCGGGCTCGCGCGGCGCAGTGTCCGCGTCTGCGGCGCCTGCTGGGCCATCGCAATCAGATGGGCGACGAAAGCCGGGTTCGGCCGTGCATGGCTGGTTGCGGGCTTCGCAGCCGCGTCGGGTGGCGTGATCGGGACGAGCGCGGTCGAGGCCGCTGGCGTTTCGTTCGAGTCTTTCGGGGGGCGCGCGTCGTTGCGCTCGACGTGGCGTGCCTGGGACGGCTGAATTGGCGAAACGATCATATGGTTTCCAGCCGTGCCGGTGTCCCGTAATGAGACATGAAGCGGCTTCTTGCTGTCCACCTCGCAAGGCCCATGCCCGATCTGGCCGGCAACTCGGTCATTGGCCGACTGAAGGGCAATACACAGGCTGTGCCGCGGTTCGAGAGGCAACCTGCGGACGTAGCTAAGTCGAGGAATCCTGGTGCGTTTTCTCGTCGCCCGTGATTTCGGTGACCGGTAACCACGTCGGCATACGGCCGCTTTGGATACCGCCGCTTGTCGAAATCTTTAGGAACATTTCATAGCCTGGACAGTGCTGACCGCCATAAACTCACACAAAGAATCACCGGTGCGTCCCGAAACGAGGCGATCTTGACTGTGGAAACGCTCGCTCCCGATCACACAGCCCGGCCGCCGCAAAATTCCCGGCCTCAGACGGTTGGACAGCCCGATCCCGAAGCGATCATTGAGCGTTTGGGTCAGGCCGCGTTCGTCTGGGATATCGCCAGCGACACGATCGCGTGGAGCGATCATGTCAGCGTGGTTTTCCCGAACATTCCGGCTGAAGCTTTGGCGACGGGCGATGGCCTTGCCAAGCTGATCGAGCCGGTCAAGACCATCCGCGCGACTGCGCTTGCCAACGCATCGCAAGCAACACACGGCGAGGTCTATCAAATTGAATATGGCGTGCGGCTCACCGCGTCTGCCCCCGTGCAGTGGGTGGAGGAGACCGGTTGCTGGACCGCCGGACCGGATGGAAAGCCGATCCGCGCCGAAGGCGTCGTGCGCATCAACAACGAACGCCACGCCCGCGACGAACAGCTGCGGCGTCTCGCGCAGAACGATCCGCTGACGGGCGAACTCAACCGCACCAATCTCATTGCGTCGCTGGCCGAAGCGATCGAGGAAGCCGGCCGCTACCGCACCTCGTTCGCCTTCATGATGATCGGCGTCGATCATCTGGCGCGCATCAACGACTCGTTCGGGTTCGATGTCGCTGACGAGGTCATCTGCGAGATCGCGCGCCGCGTCCGTGCGCGTTTGCGCGGCGGCGACGTGCTCGGCCGTTTCTCCGGCAACAAGCTCGGTCTCATTCTGAAGAACTGCACGGTCGAGGCGATGAATATCGCGGCCGAGCGCTTCCTGCTCGCCATTCGCGAAGAAATCGTGCCGACGACGTCGGGCCCGGTCAGCATCACGGCGTCCGTCGGCGCCGTGAACGTGCCCCGCTATGCCCGCACCGTCGACGAAGTCATCAATCGCGCTCAGGAAGCGCTGGAATCGGCCAAGAGCCGCCGCGCCGGTTCGTTCGGATCGTGGCGTCCGAACGTCGAGCGCGACGCGCAGCGCCGCGTCAACATTCGTGTCACCGACGAGATCGTCACCGCGCTGAACGAACGGCGGCTGGTCACGGCCTTCGAGCCGGTGGTGCATACGGACTCGCGGCAACCCGCCTTCTACGAATGCCTGGTGCGGATGCAGCAGGATGACGGCCGTTTCCTGCTGGCGCCGGACATCGTGCCGGTCGCGGAAAAGCTGGGCTTGATCCGCCTCGTCGACCATCGCGTGCTTGAGCTGGCGATCGCCGAGCTTGCGGCTTCGCCGAACGTGCAGTTGAGCCTCAACATCTCGCCCGATACGACCATGGACCCGGACTGGTGGTCGAGCATCGAATCGCTGATGCGCGCGCATCCCGGCGTCGCCCAGCGGCTGATCGTCGAAATCACCGAGACGGTTGCCATTCAGGACGTCGACGATGTCCGCGGTTTCGTCACGCGCTTGAAGAATTTCGGCAGCCGCATCGCCATCGACGATTTCGGCGCTGGCTACACCTCGTTCCGCAACCTGCGCAAGCTCGGCGTCGATATCGTGAAAATCGACGGCGCGTTCGTGCAGAACATCGTCCACTCGGCCGACGACCGCGCGTTCTGTCAGACGCTGATCGATCTCGCGCACCGGCTCGATATTCAGACGGTCGCCGAGTGGGTGCAGGACGAAACGGCAGCGGCCATGCTGCGCGAATGGGGATGCGACTTCATTCAGGGCCGGTTGATCGGCCTTGCATCCGCCGAGCGCCCGTGGGCGCAGGACGGTGCGCCGGCGATTGCCGCGCGCGGATAATCTCACGTCACTCAAATGAAAAACCGGGCGTGATCGACATCACGCCCGGTTCAAATCTTTCCGGCAATCTGTCGCTTATTCCTTGCCGGTTTCCTTGGACATGCGCTCGAGCTTCTCCTGCATGTCCCGCATCTGCTTGCGCAGATCGTCGATGTTGTCGGTCTCGGGCTCGGCCACGATCTTTTCCGGCTCCGACGACGCAGACGCTGGACGCGGTGCCTGCGGCACGAACGGCTTGAACATCGCGAACGTACGCTCGAACATTTCCATGTTGCGGCGGACGTGTTCTTCCAGCGGAGCGAACGGGCCGCCCGCGAAGGTGCTGGTCAACTGCTTGCGGAATTTTTCCTGCTCGCGCGTCAACGTATCGATCGACGCTTCGAGATATTTCGGCACCACCATCTGCATGCTGTCGCCGTAGAAACGGATCAGCTGGCGCAGGAAGGTGGTGGGGAGGAGGTTCTGGCCCGCCTTGTTCTCCTGCTCGAAGATGATCTGCGCGAGCACGGTACGGGTGATGTCGTCGCCGGTCTTGGCATCGTAGACGAGGAAATCCTCGCCCTCCTTCACCATCGCCGCGAGGTCTTCCAGAGTGACGTACGTACTGGTGCCGGTGTTATAGAGCCGCCGGTTCGCGTATTTTTTGATGGTGGTGGGCTGGTCAGATTTCGCCATAAGGCTCTCACACGTCGCTGCCGATGAACACGGTTGTGGTGCGGAAATTGAAGCTCCCCCAACAGCGCTTGGGGGCAATGCAATCAACGCATCGCAACAAAGTAAGCACTTTCGGCATCGCTCGGCTACCGTTTTGTGCAGGACGGTTAATGCGGGAACCCCCGGCCCAGTCTTATAAATTTGGCGGCCAGAGACTTTTGCCTGATCGCCAATTGACACACCTGCGAAGGGTTAACAGGATAGAGGCGAGTGCAGCATGCCCTGCCGGGTAGCCGCCAAATCCCGTCATCCCGGTCGTCGGTCGCAGGCCGGCCTCCGGAGGCGCAACAGCCTCAAGCCCCAAGGAGAAACTCCATGTCCGACGATATCGTTATCGTCAGCGCCGCCCGCACCCCCGTTGGCAGCTTCAACGGTGCATTCGGCAGTCTGCCCGCCCACGAACTCGGCGCCATCGCCATCAAGGCCGCACTGCAGCGAGCCGGTGTCGAGCCGGACCGCGTCACCGAAGTTATCATGGGTCAGATCCTCACCGCAGCGCAGGGGCAGAACCCGGCCCGTCAGGCCTCGATCGCCGCCGGCATCCCGGCCGCAAGCCCGGCCTGGGGCGTCAACATGCTCTGCGGTTCGGGTCTTCGCACCGTCGCGCTCGGCTATCAGGCGCTGAAGAACGGCGATGCCGAGATTGTCGTCGCCGGCGGTCAGGAATCGATGAGCATGGCACCGCATGCGCAGTATCTGCGCAGCGGCGTGAAGATGGGCTCGCTCGATCTCGTCGACACCATGATCAAGGACGGCCTGTGGGACGCCTTCAACGGCTATCACATGGGTAACACCGCCGAGAACGTCGCGAAGCAGTATCAGATCACCCGCGCGCAGCAGGATGAGTTCGCCGTCGGCTCGCAGAACAAGGCCGAGGCCGCGCAGAAGGCCGGCAAGTTCAAGGACGAGATCGCGCCCGTCACCATCAAGTCGCGCAAGGGCGATATCGTCGTCGACACCGACGAATACCCGCGTCACGGCGCCAGCATTGACGCGATGGGCAAGCTGAAGGCGGCGTTCGAGAAGGACGGCACCGTCACCGCCGGCAACGCATCGGGCATCAACGATGGCGCGGCTGCGCTGGTGCTGATGACCGCGAAGCAGGCGGCGAAGGAAGGCAAGACGCCGATCGCCCGCATCGTCTCGTGGGGCCAGGCGGGCGTCGATCCGTCGATCATGGGAACCGGCCCGATCCCGGCGTCGCGCGCAGCGCTGAAGAAGGCCGGCTGGAAGGCCGACGATCTCGATCTAATCGAGGCCAACGAGGCCTTCGCGGCGCAGGCCTGTGCGGTGAACAAGGATCTCGGCTGGGATACGTCGAAGGTCAACGTCAACGGCGGCGCGATAGCGATCGGTCATCCGATCGGTGCATCCGGCGCACGCGTGCTGGTGACCCTGCTGCACGAAATGCAGAAGCGTGACTCGAAGAAGGGTCTCGCCACGCTCTGCATCGGCGGCG
>LWDM01000002.1:53520-75658 GCA_002083525.1 Proteobacteria bacterium SG_bin9
ACTGCACAACAAGCAGTGCACAACAACACGTCAAAATGCCCAGCCTCGCGCTGGGCATTTGTTCTTGCAGGGAAGGGAATTGCTCTGAATAATTCCCGTTACAAGAAACACAAAAGAGTAGCCGAGAGGGAGAAACAACAATGGCAAGGGTTGCATTGGTCACTGGCGGAACGCGCGGCATTGGCGCGGCCATCAGCAAGACGCTCAAAGCGGCGGGTTACAAGGTTGCGGCTAGCTACGCCGGCAACGACGAGGCTGCGTCGAAGTTCAAGGCGGAAACCGGTATCCCGGTCTACAAGTGGGACGTGGCGTCATTCGACGCATGCGCCGAAGGCGTGAAGAAGGTCGAGGCCGATCTCGGTCCGGTCGATATTCTCGTCAACAACGCGGGCATCACCAAAGACGGCGCTTTCCACAAAATGACGCTCGAGCAGTGGAGTGCGGTCATCAACACCAATCTCGGTTCGCTGTTCAACATGACGCGTCAGGTGATCGAGGGCATGCGCGCCCGCAAGTTCGGCCGCGTGATCAACATCTCGTCGATCAACGGACAGAAGGGCCAGTTCGGACAGGTCAACTACTCGGCGGCGAAGGCCGGCGACATCGGCTTCACCAAGGCGCTCGCGCTGGAGACGGCGCGCGGCGGTATCACCGTCAATGCGATCTGCCCCGGTTATATCAATACTGAGATGGTGCAGGCCGTGCCGAAGGATGTGTTGGAGAAAAGCATCCTGCCGCTGATCCCGGCCAATCGTCTCGGCGAAGCGGATGAGATCGCGCGCACGGTGGCGTTTCTCGCCTCCGACGAGGCTGGCTTCATCACCGGGTCGACGCTGTCGGTGAACGGCGGCCAGTATATGGTGTGATGCGCTCCGCATCTCGACTGCGAAAGCCGGCCTCGCGCCGGCTTTTTTGCTGCCCGTGTGACGGCTTGCCGTTCGGCGTTCGCTCGGCTAGCTGAAGCGCCATGACATCCTCTCTCGCAACGCTGATCGGTCTCACCTCGGTCCTGATGTGGTCGCTGCTCGCGGCGCTCACCGTCGCGACGGGCAAGATTCCGCCGTTTCAGCTCGCGGCGATGACGTTTGCGATCGGCGCAATGATCGGGCCGCTCATGTGGCTGTGGCGGCCGGAAGGGTGGCGCGCATGGCGGCAGCCACGCGTGGCGTGGGCGCTCGGCGTCGGCGGGTTGTTCGGCTATCACGCGCTGTATTTCGTTGCGCTACGCCTCGCGCCGCCGGCGGAGGCGGGGCTGCTCAATTATCTTTGGCCGCTTCTCATCGTGCTGTTCTCGTCCTTCCTGCCGGGTGAGCGGCTAGCGCCACATCACGTGATCGGTGCACTGTTGGGTTTGATCGGCACGGTCGTGCTGTTCACGGGAAACAGCTCGATCAGCTACGAGCCCGGTCAGTTGCCCGGACTTTTCGCGGCCTTCATCGCTGCGTTCGTTTGGGCGGGCTACTCGGTGCTGTCGCGGCGGATGGCGTCGGTGCCGACCGACGCAGTTGCGGGCTTTTGTTTTGCGACCGCGATTCTGTCGGCGATCATTCACCTGGCGATCGAAACGACGGTTTGGCCGGAAACGCCGGTACAGTGGCTTGCGATCATCGCGCTCGGCATCGGTCCCGTCGGTGCGGCGTTCTTCGCTTGGGACATTGGTATGAAGCGCGGCGACATCCGCGTGCTCGGCGCAGCATCGTATGCGACGCCGCTGCTATCGACCGGGTTTCTGATTCTCGTCGGCTATGCGAAGCCGTCGCTGGCGCTTGCGATCGCTGCGCTCTTGATCGCAGGCGGCGGACTGATCGCCGCCCGCGATATGTTGCGAAGGCGCGCTACGCCAGAGCCTTGAGGTGAGGCGGGCGATACATCGCCTCCGGAATTTCGGCCAATTCCGAGCGTTGCAGTTTTTCCGGCGCGAGTCCGTAAAACTGCTGGAAGCTCATGATCAGCGGACGCCATTTGTCGGGGTCGATCCGATTGGGGTCGCCGTTCATGATGATCGACCGGTCAAGATGCACGCGCGCGATGCTGACCTCGATGGCCAGGCTCCGGCCGCGCATGAAAGCGTCTCCCTCTGCGATCCCGTGAACGGCCTCGACGCGGGCCTCGAGCTGCACCGGGCATTCGAGTGCGCGCGGCGCATCGACAATGTCAGCTTGCATCGATGTCAGGCCGGCAGTCTCGAATTTATTCTTCTCGTGGCGATAGCCGCGCATCAGTTTCGATTTCGGAACGGGGTTCGAGCCGGTGGTGCGCGCAAGCTTGTCGACGGCCGCAACCATGCCGGCCGAAGGAAGGTTCAGCACGCATGCGCGCGTGCGCAGCATGTTTTCGGTGGTTTTTGATCCGCTCGCGAGACCGAGCATGCAGCGCCAACCCAGCCACCACGCCGACGACATCGGCGCGAGGTTGTAGGTGCCGTCCTCGTTGGTGGAGCCGATCAGAACGACGGGCGTGCCGAAATAGAGGATCGAAGGCTCCGCTTCGATCGTACGAAAATCCGGTGTGGCAACATTTGAATGCATTGTCGGCTCCATCGAAACGATGAAGCAAACCTAGTTGCGATGGGTCACGTGACCCACCCGATTCCCGAGAAGGACTAAGTGTTGGGCTTCCAGTCCGGCGGCGCCAGTTCGAATCCGGAAAATTCGAACCCGGGCGAAACCGTGCAGCCGACCAGCGTCCATTCGCCGAGGCTTTCCGCCGCCTGCCACGCGCCGGCGGGAACAGTCGCCTGCGGCAACTCACCGGCCGCGATGTTGGCGCCGAGCAGCAGCGTGTGCCGTTCGTTGTCGGTCGCGATCTGCAGCGCCAGCGGCGCGCCGGCGTGGTAGTGCCAAATCTCGACCGCATCGACACGATGCCAGTGTGATCGCTCGCCCTCGGCCAGCAGGAAGTAGATCGCGGTCGAGTACGCGCGCCCGTTGCCGTCGCGGCGCTCGTCACGGAATGTCTCGCGATAGTGGCCGCCTTCCGGATGCGGTGCGAGGCCGAGCCGCGCGATGACTTCAGCGGCGCTGAGTGAAGGGTCTGTTTCGGTCACGACCGGTTCTTGCGCTCACGCAGTTCGCCGAAGATATCGGCGGTGGGTTTCCCTGCCATGCCGAGCGCGGCGGCAACGGACGGTGCATCGGCACGGAGGAAGATGTTGGTCTCCTTCTCTTCGCCGAGCGTTGTCGGCACCGTCGGCTGGTTGGCGGCGCGCAGCTTCGCCACTTCATCAGCGCGCGCTTTCAGCGCAGCGTTGCCGCCGTCGATGCCGAGCGCGAACTTGACGTTCGACTGTGTGTACTCGTGACCGCAGTAGATGCGTGTCGCATCGGGCAGGGCGCGCAGCTTGAGCAGCGATTGCCACATCATCGGATAGGTGCCCTCGAACACGCGGCCGCAGCCGACCGAGAACAGTGTGTCGGCGACAAAGGCCGCGTTCTCGGAATCGAAGATGTAGGAGATGTGATCGAGCGTGTGGCCCGGCGTCTCCAGTACGCGGGCGGTGAGATTGCCGACACGAACCGTGTCGCCTTCCTTCGCGCGCTCGTCGACGTTCGCATACTTCGTCGATTTGTCATGCGGAGCGACGACGCGACAGTTGTACTTCGTCTTGAGTTCGGCGACGCCGCCGACGTGATCGGCATGGTGATGCGTCACCAGAATGTCGGTAAGCGTCCAGCCCTCGCGCTGCAAGGCCTTGATGATGGGACCGGCTTCAGGTGCGTCGATCGATGCCGTGGCCTTGCTCGCCGGATCGTGGATCAGATAGCCGAAATTGTCGGACAGGCAATTGAACAGGCGAATCTCGGCAGGCATGTCGTCTCCGTGTCGTCTTGTCTTTTGGCGTCGTTGTCGGCCCGTTTAACACAACCCGCAGGGTCGACGAAGTGCGACATTAAGGATGATCGCGCGCCGCGGCGGCTTCACGGCATGCGCTAATTTACCGGACATTCGGCATCGTGAATGTGTGCTATAATAGGCTGCTATGACAATCGACGTAATCGATCTGCGGAATTTCTATTCGCAGCCGCTCGGCGTGGTGGCGCGGCGGCTGATCAATCGCGGGATTCACGCGCGCTGGCCCGATGCGCATGGGTTGCGCGTGTTCGGCCTCGGCTATCCGACGCCGTATCTGGGATTGTTCCGCGAAGATGCCGAGCGGTGCATTGCGCTGATGCCGGCGGCACAGGGTGTGCTGAAGTGGCCGACGGCGCGGCCGACGCTCGCAACCCTCGTCGATCAGTTTTCGCTGCCGCTGCCGGATGCGGCGGCCGATCGCATGCTGCTGGTGCACGCGCTGGAAATGGCGACCGACCCGGAGAATCTCTTGCGTGAGGTGTGGCGCGTGCTCGCACCGTCAGGCCGGATGATTGCCGTGATTCCGAATCGCCGTGGCGTGTGGACACGCACCGATGCGACGCCATTCGGACACGGGCGGCCATATTCGCGTTCGCAGATCACGCAACTATTGCGGCAGACGTGGTTCACGCCATCGGCATGGGACGAAGCCCTGTTTGTTCCACCGCTGAAGAGCGGATGGTTTCTGCGATCGGCTACGGCGTGGGAGCGGGTCGGTGAAGCGATGTCGCTGCCGTTCGCGGGCGTCCACATCGTCGAGGCGACGAAGCAGGTCTATCGGGCGATTCCTGCGCGGCGCGAGCATACGCGGCTTGTGCCTGGCCTTGAGCCGGTGCTGGTGCCGTCGTCAATTCGCCGCGACACGGATGCCGCGGCGAATCTTTGATCGGATCGGTCGATCGATAAGTCGCAGAAGTCGTCGAGGCGTTACTCGCCGCCGACATCCTGTATCTGCTGGCCCTCGCCGCGCGGACCCGGACGGCGGCGGCGGCGCGGGAAGCGATCGGAACGCTCGCCGCCCTGATGGCCGTTGGCCTCGCCATTGCCGTTCGGCTGCGCGCCGCCGGTGATGAACGACGGCAGGCGATCGACATCGCCGCCATTGTCGCTGTGCTGAATCACCGGCTGCGGCTGGTTCTGGGGCTGCGGACGATGATGCTCGCGGTTCTGTTCGCGGTGTTCGCGCTGTTGATGCTGCGGGTAGGGTTGTTCAGCGCGCTGTTCGCGCGGCGGATACGGCTGCTGCTGTTGCTGCGGCGGCTGCACGAAGCCCGGCTCCTGGCCGAAATTCGAATAGCCGTCGAAATCGCTGTCGTCGCTGCTTTCGCTTGCGACGGCTTCGCCTGCTTGATCAGGACGCGGCTGCTGGTTCTGACGGAATTGTTCCTGCGCGGCGGCAATCAGGCGGAAGTAGTGTTCGGCGTGCTGGTAATAGTTTTCGGCGGCAACCGGATCGCCGGAAGAGCGGGCGTCGCGCGCAAGCTGGACGTATTTTTCAGCAACATGAGATGCGGTGCCGCGAATTTTGATGTCCGGTCCGTTCGAATCGAAAATCCGGGTCATCGGATTTTGGCCGCGCCGGTGATTATTGTTATTGTTGTTGTTATTCCGGTTATTCCGCATCCGCTTGTTATTCTGACCGTTTCTCATGTCTTGCCTTTTTGACAAACCCATTTGCCGTTGATCGTCGGCGCGGCGGCAACAGCCGCCATGCCTGCATACTCATGTGGTCTTACGCGCGTCGTTGAAGTGGCCTTCAAATATTCGGCCTGTTTCCTCTAAGCCTTGAATTCGCAACGCCTCAGTTGAACTGGCGGCGTTGCCGAATGTCTTTCGCAGCGACGATGGCCGCACGATCCAGCACCGAGTGACGCGCAGCGCATGCAGCGCCGGGCAACGTCACTCAGCTTGCCGAAACAAGCTCACAGTCTCGATCTTGAGCTGACGATCGCAATATCAGGCTTTCGTTCGCTTTGCGGTCCCGGCTGCGCAGCTCTTTCAGCGTTCGCGCACGCCATCACCTGCTCTTCAGGAACTTTGTCGGTTGGATCTTGCGCCCCTGACGCTCTCTGGCAGTTACCCGCAAATCCCCTGCGGCACCAGGTTCCTAACCGACGTTGTGTCCGGAACGTAATAGCTCCCCGGCGATATTCCAAGAGGTTTTTTAGCTGTTCCAGGGCTTGATTAAGAGCGTTGCGTTCGGCCTGCGATGGGGGCCCGCGCGAATCGAAAAAGTCAAATTGGATCAATTGCTTGATCTGTATCGAACATGACGGTTTTATGTGGCGTGAACGGCCGTGAATTTCCGTCGTCAGGCACCGGGTTTGCGGCCCGTTAGGGCGCGCGGAATCCCGGCCAGATCGGCCCTGGCACCGGTGGCCCGCAGGAGCCCCGCAGCGCCCATGAGCTGCATCACATCGGCTTCCTGACCAACGCCGATTTCAACCACAAGCGCGCCGCCGGGCTTCAGCAGGGCCGATGCCTGACGCGTGATGACGCGATACGCATCGAGGCCATCCGTGCCGCCGTCGAGCGCGAGATGTGGGTCATGATCGCGTACCTCGATGGCAAGCGCCGCAATATCGGCCGAGCGAATATAGGGCGGATTCGACACCACGAGATCGAACGGACCTTCGAGTGCAGCGGCGAAGTCGCTTGCGACAAATGACGCGCGATTCGCGAGGCCGTGCCGTTCGGCGTTCGTGCGCGCAATCGCCAGCGTCTCTTCGACGAGGTCGGTGCCGATGCCAGTGGCATCCGGCAGTTCGGTGAGCAAGGCTAGCAGGATCGCGCCGGAGCCGGTTCCGAGGTCGGCGATGCGATAGCGCCCGTCGTCAACGCGCATGGCGCGTGCGCAATCGAGCGCGGCTTCGACAACGGTTTCGGTATCGGGGCGCGGAATCAGCGTCGCGGGCGCAAGTGCGAGTCCCAGCCCCCAGAACTCCTGCTCGCCGAGAATGCGCGCGATCGGTTCGCCGGCGATGCGGCGGGCGGCGAAGGCTTCGAGAGCGTTCGCTTCATCGGCGGTGAGTTGCCGTTCGGTCTCGACAATCAGGCGGGTGAGATCGAGGCCGGATGCGGCGCTGACGAGGAGACGTGCGTCGAGGTCGGGGTTGTCGATGCCGGCGGTCTTGAAGCGGGCCGCGAGGGCGCGCCGCGCATCGCCAACGGTTCCGGATCGGGAGGTCACGCGCTACTCGCGGCAGCGAGCAGCTCCGCCTGATGCTCGGTGGTCAGCGCATCGACCAGCTCCCCCAGCGCGTCGCCGGCGATCACCTGCGGCAGCTTGTAGAGCGTCAGGTTGATGCGATGATCGGTGACGCGCCCCTGCGGGAAGTTGTAGGTGCGGATGCGCTCCGAGCGATCGCCTGAGCCGACCTGTCCCTTTCGCTCGGCGGAACGTTCCGCGTCGCGCTTCTGCCTTTCGCCGTCGTAGATGCGTGCTCGCAGGATGTTCATCGCCGACGCGCGGTTCTTATGCTGCGAGCGGCTGTCCTGCATCATCACGACGATGCCGGTCGGAATGTGAGTGATGCGGATCGCGGACTCGGTCTTGTTGACGTGCTGGCCGCCGGCGCCGCCCGCGCGCATGGTCTCGATACGGAGATCGTCGTTCTTGATGACGACATCGACCTCTTCAACCTCCGGCAGCACTGCAACTGTTGCGGCTGAGGTGTGAATACGGCCCGAAGCTTCGGTGTCCGGCACGCGCTGCACGCGATGCACGCCCGACTCGAACTTGAGCTTGGCAAACGCGCCGCGCCCCTGAATGTCGGCAACGATTTCCTTGTAGCCGCCCATGGTCCCGTCGCTGGCCGAGATCACTTCGACCTTCCAGCCCTGCAGCGAGGCGAAGCGCTCATACATGCGAAACAGATCGCCGGCGAACAGTGAGGCCTCGTCGCCGCCGGTGCCGGCGCGGATTTCCAGGACGACGCTACGCTCGTCCATCGCGTCTTTCGGCAGCAGCGCGATGCGGATGTTTTGCGCGAGCTCGGTCTCGCGCGCTTCAAGCTCGGGCTTTTCGGCCTCGGCCATCGCGCGCATATCAGCATCGGTCGACGGATCGTCGATGAGCGCCGTGATGTCCTTGATCTCGGCGGTAACCGCGCGCCACGCTTTCACTGCGTCGACGACCGGTGTGATCTCGGCGAGTTCGCGTGTTGCCTTGACGTAGGTGTCGGCGTCGACCTGGCCAAGCAACTGCGCTTCGAGGGATGCGTGATGCGCGAGCAGGGATTCAAGTTTGGCTTCGGGTAACATGGAGCGTCTCGGAATTGATTTCAGCGGGTGGAGGCAGTGCAGCCAGGCCCGCTAAAGCGCCAATCCTTCCGCTTCCGCGAATTGCTTCAGTCTATCGCGGATCGACACCGTACCGGACGGCGAGTCGAGCAGCGGATTGATCATCGCCTCGGCCTTCTTGGCATCGAGGTCGAGAATCAGCGCTTTCACCGGGCCATGCGCGGTCGCCGAGAGCGATAGCGAGCGATAGCCGAGTGCGATCAGCGTCAGCGCGCCGAGCGGTTGCGATCCCATCTCGCCGCAAAGCGAAACCGAGCGCTTCGCCGCATTGGCCTTGCGGATGATGTCGCGCAACGCGCGCAGGATCGGCGCCGACAGCGTGTCAAAGCGGTCGGAGACCTTCGCGTTGCCGCGGTCGACGGCAAACATGAACTGAAACAGGTCGTTCGAGCCGACCGAGATGAAGTCGACGCGCTTGAGCAGTTCGTCCATCTGGTAGAGCAGGGCGGGCACCTCGACCATGGTGCCGATGTCGACGCGCTCCGGCAGCGCGTGGCCATGTTGGCGCAGATAGGTCAGCTCACGCTCGACCAGCGCCTTCGCCTGATCGAATTCGGCGACTTCCGTGATCATCGGGAACATGATGCGCAGCGAGCGGCCGCCGCCGGCGCGGAGCAACGCCCTGATCTGGCCGCGCAGCAACGCTGGACGATCGAGCCCGAGTCGAATCGCGCGCCAGCCTAGCGCGGGATTCTCCTCGACGATGGTTTCCATGTACGGCAGCGCCTTGTCGCCGCCGATGTCGAGGGTGCGGAAGGTGACCGGCTTGTCACCGGCGGCATCGAGCACGGTGCGATAGAGCGCGAGTTGCTCGTTCATGCGCGGCAGGCTCTGTCCGACCATGAACTGCAGTTCGGTGCGGAAGAGGCCGATGCCGGCGCAGCCGGTGTCCTCGATGTGCGGCAAGTCGATGGCGAGGCCGGCGTTGATCATCAGTTCGATCGGCTGGCCGTCCTTCGTCACCGTCGGCCGGTCTCGCAGCGCGAGATATTGCGCCTGCCGCCGCGCACGGAAACGCACGCGCTCGGCGTACGCCGATTCGATTTCGTTCGACGGCCGCACGTAGATCGAGCCCGACGTGCCGTCGACGATGATCGCGTCGCCCGGATCGGCGATGCCCGGCGCGTTTGGCACCTCGCCGACCGCGGGAATGCCGAGCGCGCGGGCGACGATTGACACGTGCGAATTGGCGGTGCCTTCCTCGAGCACGAGGCCGCGCAGGCGCTTGCGGTCATAGTCGAGCAGCGCCGCCGGACCCATCGAGCGTGCGATCAGGATGGCGTTGTCGGGCAGCTGTTCGCGCGTCGGCGCATGATTCTGGCCGACGAGCTGACGCATCAGGCGATGATCGAGGTCTTCGAGGTCGTGCAGGCGATCGCGCAGATACGGGTCGGCGGCGCGCAGCATGCGCGCGCGGGTGTCGGACTGCACGCGCTCGACCGCGGCTTCCGCGGTGAGGCCGGTTGCGACCGCCTCATGCAGCTTGTGCGACCAGCCCTGATCGTTGGCGAACATGCGGTAGGCTTCGAGCACCTCGCGATGCTCGCCGCCCTCGACGACGTCGCCGCGTTCCAGCATGCGGTCGAGGTCCGAGCGCAGCTTGGCCAGCGCCGCATCGAGCCGCTTGATTTCCTTCGGCAGATCTTCGGCGATGTAGTTCGTGATGACCACGCGCGGCTCGTGCAGCACGACATGGCCGAGCGCGATGCCGTCGGAAAGGACCGCGCCGGTCTTGTGGACCGAGTGCCGCGCTGCCGGTTCGGCGCCGGGCTGCGCCAGCGCCGACAACTCGCCCGAGGCGATCATCTCGGCGAGAACCATCGCCGTGGTTTGCAGCGCTTCGACCTCTTCCTCGACATAGGTGCGGTGGGCGCAATTCTGCACCACCAGCACGCCGAGCGTGTTGCCCGCGCGCAGCACCGGCACGCCGAGGAAGGAGTGATAGATTTCTTCGCCGGTTTCCGGGCGATAGGAGAACGCCGGATGGCTCTGCGCGTCCGACAGGTTCAGCGGCGCGCCTTCACTGGCAACGAGGCCGACGAGGCCTTCGTGGGCGTTCAGCACCGTGCGGTGGACGGCGTCGCGGTTCAGACCTTCGGTGGCATACAGTTCGAGCGTGTTGTCGACGCGTAGCACGTAGGTCGAGCAGACCTCCGCCACCATGTTGGCGGCGATCATCACCACGATCTTGTCCAGCCGCTCCTGCGCGCTGACCGGTTCGGCCATGACTTCGCGGAGCCGTCTCAACAAGACGCGGGGGCCTCCCAGCGTGCTCCGCATCTGCCGATGTCCTCACCTGCTTTGCCGCCGCCACGGGCGGGAGCCGCGGCAGCGCCAAATCAACAATAAAACCGTCAATTTTGCGGTTTGCCGCACCCTGTCCAAAGGCCGATTTTCATGGTCGGCCTACCGGAAAACGCTGGTGCGGTTCGCGGCCGGTCTCTGTCTCGCCCTATACCGAATTGACGCTTGTTTTGCCAAGCAAAACACCTGCCAACCGCGTGCAGCGCGGGAGAGGCTGGGATAAATCCCAATCGTCATTCCGGCAGATCAAAACGACCGCCGGACGGATGAGGTGCTAGTCGCGGTCGAGGCCGTAGAGCGTGTGCAGGGTGCGTACGGCCAGTTCGGTATAAGCCGTATCGATCAGCACTGAAAACTTGATCTCCGAGGTGCTGATGGCGCGAATATTGATCTTCCGATCCGCCAGGGCCTGGAATGCCTGTGCTGCCACGCCGGTGTGGCTGCGCATGCCGCTGCCGATCACCGAGACCTTGGCTACGTCGGTTGCGGTATCGATGCGCGCATAGCCGATCGCGCCCTTCGACTTGGTGATGGTGTCCTTGGCGCGGGCGTAGTCCGCGGCCGGCACGGTGAAGGTGAGGTCGGTGGTTTTGCCGTCCTCCGACACGTTCTGAACGATCATGTCGACGTTGATGTTCGCTTCGGCGAGCGGGCCGAAGATCGCCGCCGCGACGCCGGGCTTGTCCTCGATCTGGCGAACCGAGATTTGCGCCTCGTCCTTCGAGAATGCGATTCCGGTGACAACCTGGCTTTCCACGATTTCCTCCTCGCTGCAGATCAGCGTACCCGGCGGCGTGCCGTGCGGATCGATATCCTCTGGCTTGTCGAAGCTCGAGCGCACGAAAATCGGCATGTTCTGCACCATGCCGAGTTCGACCGAGCGCACCTGCAAGACCTTGGCGCCCTGCGACGCCAGTTCCAGCATTTCCTCGAACGCGACCTTGTCCATCCGCTTCGCCTTGGGAACGATGCGCGGATCGGTGGTGTAGACGCCGTCGACGTCCGTGTAGATGTCGCAGCGGTCGGCGCGGATCGCAGCCGCGATTGCCACCGCCGAGGTATCCGAGCCGCCACGGCCGAGCGTGGTGATACGGCCGGTCGCTTCATGGATGCCCTGGAAGCCGGCGATCACCGCGACTTCCTTGCGCTCCTTGAAGCGCTTCAAAATTTCGCTGCCGTCGATGCCGGCAATGCGCGCGGAGGCGTGGGCCTCGCTGGTCAGGATCGGGATCTGCCAGCCCTGCCATGAGCGGGCATTGATGCCGAGCGCCTGCAGCGCGATGGCGAGTAGCCCCGAGGTGACCTGCTCGCCCGACGCCACCACGGCGTCGTATTCGCGCGCGTCGTGCATGGGCGAAGCGGCGCGGCACCAGTCCACCAGCTCGTTGGTCTTGCCCGACATAGCCGAGACGACCACGGCCACGTCGTGCCCCGCGTCGACCTCGCGTTTGACATGGCGCGCGACGTTCTGGATGCGTTCGATGTTGGCGACGGACGTGCCGCCGAATTTCATAACGAGCCGGCCCATGACGCGAAGCGAAACCTTCTGGAAAATCCCTGGCAGGTGGGATGACGCAGCCCCGCAGATTTAGGCTGCAAGGACCGAGACGCGCGTATACATACTGGGGCGGGCCGGGGCAAGCGAACCGGCTTTCCTATTTCCGGCAAGGCCTTAAGGGCATTGCCTCCCTTGAAACAAGACCAGCCACGGGGCGTCTGATGGGCAGATATATCGACGATATCCTGCAGCCGGGGGAGAAGGTGCTGTACTCCGCGACCGCGCACTGGATCGTCTATTGGCAAGCCATCGCATGCTGGATTGTGGCGGCGCTGGCGCTCGCTGCGACGCGGCTGGTCGTCAACGAGGGCGTGACCCTGACCGGCCTCAGCATTGCCGCGATCGTCGGCGGCGCCGCGCTGATCTACTCGATGAAGGCCTGGTTCCATCGCTGGACCACGGAGACCGACGTGACGACGCAGCGGGTGGTGCACAAGACCGGCTTCATCCAGCGTTCGACCTTCGAGATGAACATCGACAAGGTCGAGAGTGTCGACGTCGAGCAGAGCGTACTCGGCCGCATTTTCGGCTATGGCGACGTGACGATCCTCGGCGTTGGCGAAGGTAAGAAGACGATCAAGTGTATCTCGTCACCGCTCGACTTCCGCAGCCACATCACCGCGCGCTGACTTGACGCGGCGTGCGGAAACAACAAGCATGGAAACATGAGCCAGGTCGCGTCCTCGCCAGCCTCCACCGTCGATCCGGCGGAAATCGCACGCTTCTCCAAATTGTCGGCGGAGTGGTGGGATCCGGCTGGCAAGATGGCGCCGCTGCACAAGATCAATCCGCTGCGGCTGACCTACATTCGCGACGCCGCTTGCCGGAAGTTCGACCGCAGCGCCCGCAGCCTGAAATGCCTGTCCGGACTGCGCATCCTCGATATCGGTTGCGGCGCGGGCCTGCTGTGTGAGCCGCTGACCCGGCTCGGCGCAGAGGTCGTCGGCGTCGATCCGTCGGAAAGCAATATCGCGGCTGCGAAGGTGCACGCCGCGCGGTCGGAGCTTCTGATCGACTATCGCTGCACGACCATTGAGGAGATGAGCCGCCACGAGCGCTTCGACATTGTACTGGCGATGGAAGTGGTCGAGCATGTGACCGACGTCGGCGCGTTCCTCGATCGCTGCGCGGCGATGACCAAGCCGTCGGGCTTCATGACGGTCTCGACCATCAACCGCACCTGGAAAAGCTTCGCGCTCGCGATCGTCGGCGCCGAATACGTGCTGCGCTGGCTACCGCGCGGCACGCACCAGTGGAGCAAGTTCGTGACGCCGAATGAGCTGGCGCATCACCTTGAGCGCAACCGTTTTGGCATCACCGATCAGGCCGGCGTGATCTACACGCCATTCGCCGACCGCTGGAGCGTCGCGTCCGACATGGACGTGAACTACATGCTGATCGCGGAATCCGCCGCTGGTTGATCGCAGCGCCGTCCGGCGCAGCCCGCATATGCTTCGTCGCCGTTTCTCGTTTCGTCCGCGCTCTGCTATGGCCTGTCGATGATCTCGACCGGCCTTCTCTGGATTCCGTTCACCATTGCCGCCGCTTTCGGACAGGTGATCCGCAACGCGACGCAGCGGCATCTGACCGGGCCGCTCGGCACCCTCGGCGCGACCAACGTCCGTTTCTTTTTCGGATTTCCGTTCTCGCTGATGTTTCTCGCTATCGTGCTGGCGGCGACCGGCGACAAGCTGCAGTGGCCCGTAGCGGCGTTCTGGCCGTGGCTTTTGCTTGGCGCACTCAGCCAGATTGCAGCAACCGGCCTCATGCTGGCGGCAATGGCGGATCGCTCGTTCGTCGTCACCACCGCTTATCTGAAAACCGAGGCGATCCAGACCGCGATCTTCGGCTTCGTGTTTCTTGGCGACGGGTTGAGTGTGCTGAAGGTGCTGGCGATCGTCATTGCCACCACCGGTGTGGTGATCACGGCGCTGCGTCCGGGCGGAGCCAAGGATTTCGCCGGCCTCAAGCCGACCCTGCTCGGGCTGATCGCAGCCGCGTTCTTCGCACTGTCGGCGGTCGGTTTTCGTGGCGCGATTATCAGCGTGCCGGATGTGACGTTTATCACGCAAGCGTCGATGACGCTCGTGGCCGGACTGTTCGTGCAGACATTGGTGTTGTCGGTCTATCTCGTGATCCGCGCGCCGCAGATTCTCGTGGCGATTCTGAAGCTGTGGCGGCCGTCGCTGCTCGCGGGCTTCACAGGCGCCGTTGCGTCGCAGTTCTGGTTTCTGGCATTTGCGCTGACGGCGGCGGCGAATGTGCGCACGCTCGCGCTGGTCGAGGTCCTGTTCGCGCAAGGCATCTCGTATTTCAGCTTCAAGCAGACCCCAACAGCGCGCGAAGCGACCGGGATTGTGCTCATCGTAATTGGCGTGGGATTACTGATCGCGGCCTAGAGACCAGGTTCTAGTTGCGATCTTCCGGCAGCGTCGGCAGCGGCAATACGTCGATGCCTTCATCAGACAGTGCTTTCGCTTCTTCCGCCGACGCTTCACCGTAGATGGCGCGATGCTCGGCGTCGCCGTAGTGCATCTTGCGCGCCTCGGTCGGGAAACGGTTGCCGACATTGTCGGCGTTCTTCGTCACGTGATCGCGCAGCTCTTTCAGCTTGGCGCGCAGTTCCTGCTCCTGCGTCATCATCAGCGGCGTCGATGAAGGTTCGCTCTGCGTCGCGGCCGACTGTTGCGGCTCACTGAGCGTGCGGTCACGGCCCTTTTTGGTGATTTGCGGAGCCATGATCGCCTTCTCGACGTTGGTCGAGTCGCAGATCGGGCAGGTCACGAGCTTGCGCTTGACCTGGGTATCGAACGCCGCCGAGCTCTGGAACCAGCTTTCGAACGCGTGGTCGCGATCGCACTTCAGGGTGTAGCGGATCATGCCGAGCCCCTGACGAGATGCAGATGCTCGGGCTCGTGTGTGCCGTCGTTGATGGTGAAACGGCGTCCGTGTTGCAGCGACGGAATGCTCGCGCGCACGCTTGCGACCTTGTTCGGATCGATGTCGGCCATGATCACGCCCGGCTCGATGCCGCCCTCGGCGAGCACGACACCCCATGGATCGATGATGATCGAGTGGCCGTAACTTACGCGGCCGCTCTCGTGCGTGCCGGCCTGCGCGGCGGCAAACACGAACGCGCCGTTCTCGATGGCGCGGCAGCGAAGCAGGATGCTCCAGTGCGCTTCGCCGGTCGGCTTGGTGAACGCCGACGGCATGGTCAGGAACGATGCGCCGCTCTCGGCCAATGCACGATAGAGCGCGGGGAAGCGCATGTCGTAGCAGATGGTGACGCCGATCTTGCCCCAGGGTGTGTCGGCAACCGGTGCAACTTCGCCCGGCTGATAGCGCGCGGACTCGCGATAGGTCTCGCCGTTCGCAAGCTGCACGTCGAACATGTGGATCTTGTCGTAGCGCGCGATGATCTCGCCTGCCGGATTGATCAGGAAGCCGCGATTGGCCGCGCGCTCCGCCGTCAGGCGAATGGCGAGCGAGCCGATGTGCAGATAGATGCCGAGTTCTTTCGCGAGCGCCCGGTAAGCGGCGAGCGATTTATCCTGGGCTTCTTCTTCGATGACGCTGAAGAGCTGCTGGCCGTTGGCGGCGAGCACGTTGGTCATCTCGGGCGTCTGCACATACTGCGCGCCCTTGGCCGCGGCCTCGCGGATCAGGTCGGTGCCTTGCTTGAGGCTGGCATCGGGCGAGAGAAAGGTGCGCATCTGCACCATTGCAGCCTTGAATGGCGGCTTGGTCTCGCTCGCGGGTGCGCCGCTCACGCGGTGGCTCCGGCCAACAGGCTGTCGAGCTTGCGGTCGCGGTCGAGCGCGTAGAGATCGTCGCAGCCGCCGATGTGCTGGCCGCCAATGAAGATCTGCGGATAGGTCGAGCCGCCCGAAGAGCGCTGCACCATTTCCTGCCGCCAGTCTGGATTGACCGCCACGTCGAACTCCTTGAAGTCGACCTGTTTGCGCGTCAGCAGCGATTTGGCGGCGCTGCAGTAGCCGCAACCGGGGCGAGTGTAGATTTCAACGGCGACAGACATAGGGTCCTCAACGGCGATGAAGGTTCCAATCATATAGGATTTCCAAAGGGCTCCACAACCCGGGCGAACACCAGCACCTCGACCTCAGCAGCGTGCGCACGCAGCAGGGCGCGTGCACAGGCGTCGACCGTCGAGCCTGATGTCAGCACGTCATCGACCAGAAGAATGCGGCGACCGCGCACATGCGGTTTATATTCGACGGGCACCGCGACCGCGCCCTGGACATTGGCCGCGCGTTCGGACTTCGAAAGTCCGATCTGTTGCGCGGTTTGCCGGGTGCGTTTCAAGAGCCATGGTTCGAGCGGCAAACCACCCGCTTGCGCGATCGCCTTGGCAAGATGGCCGGATTGATTGTAACGGCGGCTCCAGCCGCGCCGCCAATGCAGCGGTACCGGCACGATCACATCGGCGCGCGAGACGAGTTCATGTCCGGCGCGCGCCATCCATCGCCCCATGGTCGGCGCGAGATCGACGCGATCCTGATACTTCAGCGCATGCACGAGCGCGCGGGCGACTTCATCGTAGCGCACGGCGGCGCGGGCGCGGCGATACGACGGCGGGTTGGCGATCGCCTCCATCGACAGTAAGCCCGGCCCCGGATCGTAGACGAACGGAATGCCGAGCCGCTCGCAGCAGGGCGGCGCGATGAATGACAGCTTCGCCCAGCACTGCGCGCAGACGCCAGCGCCTGCGACCGGAACGCGGCAGCCGACGCAAAGTGTCGGCAGCGCGATGTCGAGCGCCACTCGTGCAAGGCGTGACCACAGCTCGCGTGCGGTTGTTGCGGCTTCAAGCAGGTGCTGACCGGTCCGGCTTTGGGAGATTGCGTGCAGTTGCATGGCGAGTCTCGACACGGGACTGTGCGACTCAATCCTGTGCGTTTGCTAGAGCCAGAATTGGCCATGTCTGCTAGATGGAGCCACATGACACCATCAACGCCGCCTCTGCTGTTTGATGTGAGCGCGCTCCGCCAGCGGCGGCGGCGCGCCGAACGCATTGGCGCGGCAACCTTTTTGCGCGACCGTGTATCGGAAGATCTGGCCGAGCGGTTGTCGGCGGTGGTACGTAATTTCCCTAATGCAGTTGATCTCGGCGCACCGGGCGCCCTTGCCGGTTTGCAAGCTGCGCGTGTCGGCGAGCTCACGCCTGTCGATTTGCTCGAGGCGCCGGGTGACGCGCTGGGACTCGCGCCCGATTCGTTCGATCTCGCGCTCTCGGTGCTGGCGCTGCATCTCGTCAACGATCTGCCGGGCGTGATGGCGCAGGTGCGCCGTGCGCTGAAGCCGGACGGCCTGTTTCTCGCGGCGCTGCTCGGCGGCGATACGCTGACCGAGTTGCGGCAATCGTTCGCCGCAGCCGAGGCGGAAGTCGAAGGCGGCGTGTCGCCGCGTGTCGCGCCGTTCGCGGACTTGCGCGATCTCGGTGCGCTGCTGCAACGGGCGGGCTTTGCGTTGCCGGTCGCCGACGTCGATCGCATCGTCGTGCGCTATGATAATGCGTTTGTGCTGATGCAGGATTTGCGGCGCATGGCAGCGACCAACGTCCTCATTGAGCGGCGCAAGTCGTTCTCGCGGCGCTCGACGTTGCTGCGCATGGCGCATATCTACGCCGAGCGCTTTGCCGATGCTGACGGCCGGATCCGCGCGACGTTCGATGTGGTGTGGCTGTCGGGCTGGGCGCCGCATGAGAGTCAGCAGAAGCCGTTGAAGCCGGGCTCGGCGCAGATGCGGCTCGCCGACGCGATCAAGCCGAAAACCTGAAACATGCCCCGAAAAAATGGGAGCCGGTTTTCGGATCAGGTCATGTTCAAACAAGTCTAGAGCAGCAATCCCGTCAGATGCGGGATCAGCGGCAGATCCGCCGGCGGCATCGGATAGTCGCGGAGCTTGTTGGCGCGCACCCAGGCGAGGTTCTGGCCCTCGCGCGAGGCGACGGTGCCGCTCCAGCGACGGCAGATGTAGAGCGGCATCAAGAGATGAAAATCGTCATAGGCGTGGCTCGCGAAGGTGAGCGGCGCGAGGCACGGCTCGGTCACGTCGATGCCGAGTTCTTCCTTGAGTTCGCGGATCAGCGCCTGTTCCGGCCGCTCGCCCGGATCGACCTTGCCGCCGGGAAACTCCCAGAGGCCGGCGAGGTTCTTGCCCTCGGGCCGCTGCGCGATCAGCACGCGGTTGTCTGCGTCGATCAGCGCGACAGCGACGACGAGGGTCAGCTTCATCACGAGCGATAGTCGCCGTTGATGGCGACGTATTCCTTGGTGAGGTCGCAGGTCAGCACGCGGTCACGGCCCTTGCCGAGGCCCATGGCGACCTTGATCTGGATGGTGTCGTTCTTCATCGCCTCGGAGACTTCGGCCTCGTTATAGGACGGATCGCGTGCGCCCTTGCTGGCAACGCGGATGCCGTTGAACGAGATCGAGAGCTTGTCGCGGTTGGCAGGCTGGCCGGCCTTGCCCACCGCCATCACCACGCGGCCCCAGTTCGCGTCCTCACCGGCGATCGCGGTTTTAACCAGCGGCGAGTTCGCGATCGACATGGCGACCTTGCGGGCGGACGCTTTGGTCGTTGCGCCCTCGACCACGACTTCGACGAGCTTGCGCGCGCCTTCGCCGTCACGCGCGACCTGCTCGGCGAGATTCGCAAGCACCTCGTTGAAGGCCTTCACGAAGGCCTTCAGCTTCGGATCGTTGGCGCGGGTGATCTTCGGTGCGCCGTCGGCGGCAGCGGCGCCGGTCGCGAATGCGAGCAGCGTGTCTGAGGTGGACGTATCGCCGTCGATGGTGACGGCGTTGAACGTATCGGCGACGCCGCCCTTCAGGAGTGCCTGCAGCGCAGGCGCCGCAATCGGTGCGTCGGTAAAGACGAACGACAGCATGGTCGCCATGTCCGGCGCGATCATGCCAGCGCCCTTGGCCATGCCGTTGATGGTGACCGTTGCTTTGCCGAGTTTCACTTTTGCCGTGGCGACTTTCGGAAACGTGTCGGTGGTCATGATCGCCTTGGCCGCTTCGAGCCAGCGATCGGGCGCCACTTCGCCGGCGAGTGTTTCCAGCACGCCGTTGAATTTCGTTGCGTCGAGCGGCTCGCCGATCACGCCCGTGGAGGCCAGGAAGATTTCGCCGGTCTTGCAGCCGGCGGCTTTCGCGGCGATGTCGGCGGTGAGCGCAGTCGATTGCTTGCCGGTCTTGCCGGTGAAGGCGTTGGCGTTACCGGAATTGACGACCAGCGCGCGCGCCGTCTTGCCCTTCAGTTTCGCGCGGCACCACTCAACCGGCGCGGACGGGCATTTCGATGTGGTGAAGACACCGGCAACCGTCGTGCCCTTGTCGAACAGGGCCAGCAGCACGTCCGTGCGCCCCTTATAGCGGATGCCGGCGGCTGCGGTGCCGAGGCGTACGCCGCGGATCGCGGGCATGTCGGGGACGGATTTCGGGGCGAGGGGCGAGACAGTGCTGGACATCGGATCACTTCCACAATCGGCAGGATGACGCCGCTATTTACCGGCTCCGTTTCGCGTTGTCGCGGTGGTGTGTGGAAATTTTGCTGGCCGACATGCAAATGGCCGGGGCGAGCCCGGCCATCAAGTTTTCGAATGTCATCGAACCGAAATGTTTCGGCGAATGTTACTTCTTCGCCGGAGCCATCGCGCCGCCAGGAGCTTTTGCGGCGGGCGGGGTCGCGGCCGGCGCCGGATCGGCGGGCTTCGCGTCGAGACGCTCGACCTTTGCGGCCTCACGCAACTTGGCGACGTAATCGGCCTGCGCTTTGCGCGTGACGTAGGTTTCGATCTGCGCCTTCACCTGCTCGAAGTCCGGCGCCTGACGGTTGCGTTTGTCCTCGACCTTGATGACGTGCCAGCCGAACTGCGATTTCACCGGCGCGGAGATTTTGCCGGCGTCGGTCTCGAACGCGACCTTGGAGAATTCCGGCACCATCTGGTCCTTGGTGAAGTAGCCGAGATCGCCGCCATCCGATGCGCCGGGGTCCTTCGACTTCTTCTTCGCCAGTTCGGCGAAGTCGGCGCCCTTCTTCAACTCCTCGGCGACCTGCTTCGCTTCATCTTCGGTCTCGACGAGGATGTGACGCGCGCGCACTTCCGGCTCGGCCGTGATCTGCTTTGCGGCTTCCTCATAAACCTTCTTCATGTTCTCGGGCGTCGTGGCTGTCTTGCCTTCGTTGGCAAGGAGTTGGTCCATCAGAAGACGATCGCGCGCGAAGGCGAGCTTCTTCTTGAAGTCTTCGCTGTCGGCGACCTTCTTGTCGGCAGCCGCTTTCGCGACGATCTTCATGTCGATCAGAAACGACAGGATATTGTCGCGCCGCGTCGCCGGGTCCATCTGCTGCAGGCTCGATCCGAGTTCCTCGGCCGCTGTGTCGATATCGCTCTGGCGAATCTCTGCGCCATCAACCTTGGCGACCACCGGATCGGCGCCCTGGGCGCTTGCAGGCTGGCTGGCAAACAGGGCGACCGCGAAGCAGCCCGCAGTTGCAGCAAGGAGGCCGGCGCGAAGACGGGTTGTCACAGCGGTCGATACAGCGGTCATGAAAAATCCTTTGTCTGCGATGCGGCTCTTCGAAAGTCCTGCAAATCGCGCTTATTGGGCGGCAGGACACTCGCCCAACCGTTAACGCTTGGCAACGCGAAAAGTCTGTCAAAATCATGAATTTCCGGCCATGTCCGGCTGCGTTGACAAGGGTTGGGGCCGCCCATATTTCTGCCTCGCGACGACTTGGAACGCGCCGGACATAGGCGGTTTCGAGGGCTGCGACAGAACGCGCGTTAACCGGCCATTTCGGTGCGTTTTCTTTGAGCAGAACCGCATTCCGCTTCGGCGGAAAACACGCTATGAGGGCATTCGCGCGAGCGGCCGCCCGATGGCATCTGAACCCTCTCCCGTTCCTTCCGACCAACACGGAGCGGGCGAGGTCTGACCGGGCGGTGCTGTCGTTTTTGGACTGCGCGGTTTCACGATGAGTTGATGGCCGCTCGCGGTCAATGAAGATCGGCGGTAACGCCGGATTGCAAGGACAGGTTTGTGATGATCGGCGCGCTCGCCCGCAAGTTTTTCGGCACTTCCAACGATCGCCGGATCAAGTCCTATCAGCCCCGTGTCGACGCGATCAACGCGCTCGAGCCGGAGCTCGTGAAGCTCACCGATGAGCAGCTCAAAGCGCGGACGGACGAATTCCGCAAGCAACTCACTGAGGGCAAGACGCTCGACGATATTCTCATTCCCGCATTCGCGACGGTGCGCGAAGCCGCCAAACGCACACTCGGTCAGCGCCACTTCGACGTGCAGCTGATCGGCGGCATGGTGCTGCACGAAGGCGATATCGCCGAAATGAAGACCGGTGAAGGTAAGACGCTGGTCGCGACGCTTCCGGTCTATCTCAACGCGCTCGCCGGCAAGGGCGTGCATGTGGTGACGGTCAACGATTACCTCGCCAAGCGCGACGCCGAATGGATGGGGCGAATTTATTCTTTCCTCGGCATGACCACCGGCGTGATCGTTCATGGTCTCGACGATGGCCAGCGCAAGGCGTCCTACGCCTGCGACATCACCTACGGCACCAACAACGAATACGGCTTCGACTACCTGCGCGACAACCTGATCGTGAGCGATCTCAGCCAGTGCGTGCAGCGCGAGCTGAACTACGCCATCGTCGACGAGGTGGACAGCATTTTGATCGACGAGGCCCGGACGCCGCTGATTATCTCGGGACCGACCGATCAGACCACGGATCTCTACTACCGGATCAACGCGATCATCCCCCAGCTCAAGCCGGAGCAGGACTACACGATCGAGGAAAAGACCAAGACCGCCTCGCTCACGGAAGAAGGCAACGCCCGCGTCGAGAAACTCCTCGGTGTGGACAACCTGTACGATCCGGCGAACATGGACATGGTGCACCACGTCGTCAAGGCGCTGCAGGCCCATGCCTTGTACAAGCGGGACGTGGACTACGTGGTGAAAGACGGCGAAGTCATCATCGTCGACGAATTCACCGGCCGCCTCATGCCGGGCCGCCGCTGGAGCGACGGCTTGCACCAGGCGGTGGAAGCCAAGGAAGGCGTCAAGATCG
>LWDM01000003.1:0-388 GCA_002083525.1 Proteobacteria bacterium SG_bin9
TTTTGTATTCAGGTCGTTGCGAAGGTGCGATCAGCACACTTCGACGCGGCGAACGCGCCAGCCGTAGCCATCCCAATAGCGCTCGCGAACGATGCGGCACTGCGGCTCTTCGACATAAACCGGGGCCGGGGCGTAGCCGTAGGCCGGGCGATTTGCGTTGGCGATCGCGCCGCCAATGATTGCGCCGCCGATCAGGCNNCGCCAGCAGCGATCCGGCCGCCGTCGGCCTGCGCAGCCGGAATGGCCGTCACGATCGAGCCGGCGAGGGTCGCGACCGCGAGGATCGCCGAAACAGTCTTCTTCATCATCATCTCTCCTCAGATCACGCCAGATCCCGGCGTTGGGAATCGGTCAGCCAATGTTCAAACGAATACGCGATGTTATCCCG
>LWDM01000003.1:404-10233 GCA_002083525.1 Proteobacteria bacterium SG_bin9
GAAAGCATCGGCTAAACGAGCCGTAAATGCTGTTGCTCATGAGCCGCACAAACACGGGTTTTTGAAGGCAAAAATGCCTCTTTCACCGCGAAAACAGCTGCACATTCATCGTTCCGGCCGCCCGGCGGGTAGAGATACACCGCCGGAAGCCGTTCATGTTGTGAAGCGTGCGCTCAGCTGCAAACCTGAACGCGCCGGATGCGCCAGCCATAGCCGTCCCAGAACCGCTCCCGGCGCAGATAGCAGCCGCCATATCCGCCATAAGCCGGTGCGTAACCGCCGCCATAGTATGCAGGTGCGTAACCGTAATAGCCGGGACCGTAGCCGTAGTACCCAGGAGCATATCCGCCGCCGTAATATCGCGGGCCGTAATAGCCGCCGTAGTACCCGCCGCCGAGCGCGCCGCCAATGATGGCGCCCGCAGCAAGTCCGCCAATGACGCCGGCGGCGATACGGCCGCCGCGTGCTTCGGCGGGCTGCGGTGTGAACGNNGCTAACACGACTGCAACGGCTGCTGCCATAATGGATTTCTTCATGGCCTGTCCTCCTATGACCTGAACTCAACGCTACGCGGCGCCAGAAGTTGCCCCTGTTCGCGTGGCGTTAATGTATGGCGGGGCAGGCGTCCTCCGGTTCAACCAGCCAGCCAAATTTCATCAAATTAGACTCATTCTAAAGTTATTAGCCTAGCAAGCCGCCAGTTTGGAATAGCTAGAAATTGCCGGATTTCCTTTTGCGTCTGCCTCGGCCCTGAAATATCGCTGAATGCAGTCGCTTGGGGTTTCTCTGCCTTCATGATCGTCTGTTCCTGCAACGTCATTTCCGATCACGACATCCGCAATGCGGTGAGTTCGGGCGGTCCCGTGCCTCGCACGGCGCGGCAGGTCTATGGCTGCCTGGGGTGTAGCGCCGAGTGTGGCCGCTGCGCCCGTACCATCAAGAAGATCATGAACGAGGCGCTCGGCGCCTGTGCCAAGTCCTGCTGCTCGGGTTGCCCGCATACAGGCTCGCACGACAAGGCTGCTGCGCTGGCCCGGGCGCTCGATCCGCTTGCGGAACCCGCGCAAGCCATTCTCTGAAAACGCATTTTTTGAACGTTCCACAAGCGTCCCTGGGTCTCAGGGCGAGGGCTTGCCGTCAGCCTTTTTCTGATTTAGAACGTTTCTAAATTAGAAATGAGGCTCGCTGGGAAGCCTCAACAGGTATGGAGCGGCGTCATGAAAGGCGATCCGAAGGTCATCGATTTCCTCAATAAGGCGCTTCGCCACGAGCTGACGGCGGTCAACCAGTACTGGCTGCATTACCGCATGCTCGAGAACTGGGGCCTGAAGGATCTCGCCAAGGTCTGGCGCAAGGAATCCATCGAGGAGATGCAGCACGCCGACAAGCTGATCGACCGCATCCTCTTCCTCGACGGTTTTCCGAACATGCAGGTTCTCGATCCGCTGCACATCGGCCAGAACATGAAGGAAATTCTCGATTGCGACCTGAAGGCCGAGTACTCGGCGCGCGCGCTCTACGAGAAGGCGGCGACGCACTGCCATTCGGTCAAGGATTACGTGACGCGCGACATCTTCGAGCAGCTCATGAAGGACGAGGAAGGGCACATCGACTTCCTCGAAACTCAGATCGATCTCGTCAAGCGGGTCGGTGTCGAGCTCTACCAGCAGAAGCACATCGGCGAGCTCGACCACGACTGAGGCGGTTACCGCCGCGCGGCGAACCGCCGGTGCAACCAGCTGCGCGCTTTTGAGAGCAGTTTCCCGGCCGCCCTTGCTTTGCGCCCGGCAGGCATCGGGATGACCGGAGCAGGGACCGCTGTTTCGGTCGTGCGCAAATCGTCTGCGCTCGGCAAACCCGGCGTCACATTCAATGCACTGCTTTCTTCGGCCTCCTCGACAGAAACCACGCGCAGCCGCCGCTGATGTGTCTTCACCGGCCGGGCCAGCGCCCGTGGTCCGACCTGAGCGAGAAAATGCCGCTCGCGCGGGTGGGTGAGGCGCGCGACGGCGTCCTCCACCGCCAGCCATTCGACCGCACGGACATCCCGCATCAACTCACGCGGCCGGCCGCCGATCGGCTGCATGCTCCAGAACTGCACGACCTTCTGACGGGAGCCGACCTCGTAAGCGAGCGTGCCGAGAAATTCACGCAGCGCGACGTGATGCCCGGTTTCCTCGAGGACCTCGCGCTTGGCCGCAGCTTCAAAACTTTCGCCGTCGTCCAGTTTGCCCTTCGGAAGAACCCAGCTGCCGCATTTCCGCAACTGGACGATCGCGATCTGCGGCTGCGGACCTCCGCGCACCACGATGCCGCCCGCTGCCAGAATTTCTGCATCTGCCATTTCTTGATGTCGCTCCGTTCAACGTTCGTGTGTCAATGAACCGCACACAATACAGAGAGAGCGTGAAGGATTCGAGAAGAAACTTATCGGCGCACACAAACGTGCACGTGTCGCAAATCCATGCGTTGGATTGAAGCGTTGAGTTTGTAGGCGCGCTCAGCCGCTCTTCGCTTCGAGCGCTTCGGCCAACAGCACTAGCGCTCGCTCGGCGAAGGTGCGCATGTTCTCATGACGATCGCCGTGTCCGGTCTCGACCGTCACAGCGCGTGTGACCGGTCCGGCGATAGCCATGCAGGAGTGACCGGCGGCATCGCCATAGCGATTGCCGCTCGGTCCGGTCGCGCCGGTTTCGCTCAGGCCCCAAGTCGAGCCGAGTTGATTCCGCACGCGCTCAGCCAGCAGCGCGGCGTAGGGCTCGGAGGCCGAGCGAAGGCCCTCCATGTCGTCCTTGGTGATGAGCGCGATCGCCGCGCGGGCGCGCGGTGTGTAGATGACTGTACCGCCGCGATAGTAGGCCGACGCTCCCGCGACGCTGAGCAGCGCTGCCGAAATCAATCCTCCGGTCGAGGATTCCGCAACGCCAATGGTTTCGCCGCGCGCAACCAGGCGCGCGGCGATAACTTCTGCAAGAGGAACCAGGCGATCCATTACAGCGGCTTGACCTCGACCTTGCGGAACTTCACCGGGCCGACGCCCGGATCCTTCGAGATGCCTGGGTAACGCTGAAGCGCAAACGGCCCCTTGGCAAATTTTGAATCCTCGGCTTCGACCGTCTTCTGACCGTTCATGATGACGGTCAGCTTGCTGCCTTTCAGCGTGATGTCGAACGTGCTCCACTTGCCGCCGCTGCCGGTGCCGGCCTTGGGCATCGGCGATACCTTGGCAATGTTCACGATCGCGCCGGTGCCGTAACTCGGGTCGGGGCGCTTGTCATAGATATTGATCTCGTACGAGTTGTCAGCGGTGATCTTCGCCGGATCGCTCAGCCGGGTGAAAATACCGCTGTTGGTGTCGTCGTCGGCCCAGAACTCAATCCTGATCTGAACGTCGCCATAGGACTGCTTGGTCACGAGGAAGCCGCTGCCGTTATCGGCGGAAACTTCGCCGTTGGCCAGCTTCCAGTTGGCATCACCGACCTGCGTGAAGTTGTCGAGATTCTTGCCATCGAACAGCGTTACCCACCCGCCTTCGGACTGGGCACGCGCGCCCTGGATAACCGGCGTTGCAGCAAGACCAAGAGCGAGCAGCGCCATGGCTGCCAGAGACCAGCGTTTCATGAAATCCTCCCGTGATTGNNTGATGTTTTCGTCTGCGGTGACCGGGCGTCCTGCAGCGCACAACCTTATCGTTGCGGGCTGCACGATTGCATGGGGTCGGCTTCCGGTAAAGTGGATCGGCGATTGCGCCAGACGTGCTTGCTGCGAAGCAGCAGCCGTCACTCACTACGCCGGTGGTAATTCGAAGGGGCAACTGGCGAACGCCCTCTGGACCGGCTGCACCGAGCCGCTGACGTCGAACTCGGTCACCGAGCGGCCCGCATTGAAGGAGCGCGTGCGCACCACCAGCTTGTTTGCACCCTCCATGTCCTTGATGAACTTCGCCACGGTGGCGCGGTCTTCGATGACAACGGACTTGGCGCCTTGCAGGAAGCGGGCGTTGATCGTGTCCTGACCCGGGCGCTCGTCAAAGCGATAGCCGAAGATCGAATTGATGCTGCTGCCGACCTTGAAGTCGTAGGCGAATTTGATCACTGGGTCCTTGCCGGAGCAGGTCAGCTGCATGGTGGCAGGCTTCGCAAAGAAGTCGAGCGATGCGCTTGACGAGCGAATGGTCAGGATGCGGGCAGACGGCACCGCGATACCTGTAATCGGATCGACGTTGTCCTCGATCAGCCAGTTGCCTGCGTACCCCGTATAGGTCTCGCCGAAGACGGTCACGAATGGATCGAGCGCACATCCGCCCAGCATCAACGATGCAACGAGGACCGATACGCAACGCACGACGCATCCCTCCCGACAAGATCAGGCAGCATCGAAGTCTATCGTGAGGAGCCGTGGTCGGCTCCTGCGATAAATGGGTATTGCGAGGTGAGCGGGCGCGCCGACAAGCGGCGCGCGTCACGTCACTTCGCTGGAGCCGATCCGACCGTGGGTGAGGGCGGCAGGCTCTGGATGAAATCCGCGAGCTGCTGCTTGTAGAATTTCGCTGCGCCGGTCGTGAGATGTCCGCGCGTGTCGTTGCTTGCTGGGATCAGATACAGCTTCGCATTCTTGATCCGCTTCAGTTCACGCTCCATAAGACCGGTTTCCGGCGGATTGCGCTCGTCGTCGGCAGCGTTGATCGCGAGCACCGCGGCCTCGATCTTCTCGAGGCCGGGCGAGGGATTGTAATCGCGCGAGGATTCCCACTGATAGATGTAATCGTTGGCATCGGCAGTGAACGCCGCATTCAATCGATCGTCGATCAGCTTGTCCGCTTTTTCGCGGGTCGGGGCGAGCGATTGATAGGCGAGGGTGCCGCCGGCGGTCGCGACGCCGAAGAACGTGTTGGCGATCTTCATCGCCTTCGGCTGCGCCGTGTAGTTGCCGCCTGCGTAGTCCGGATCGTTGCGGACGGTTTCAATGAGCAGACGGCGCAGCATCCAGTTGCGTGCCGACATCTCGCTCGGCTGCGCTGCCATCGGCACGATGGCGTCGGTGTAGGTCGGATACTTCACACCCCAGATCCAGGCGTGCATGCCGCCCATCGAGTTGCCGATGATCAAGCGCACGCGCTTGATGCCGAGGCCTTCGGTCAGCAGGCGATACTGTGCCACGACCATGTCGTCATAATTGTATTTCGGGAACGCGGCCTTCATCCCGTTTGATGGCTTGGAGGACCGGCCGTGGCCGATCGAGTCCGGTACGATGACGTAATACTTGGTGGCGTCGAGCGGTTGCCCCGCGCCGAACAGCTCGCCGGCAAAGGCGGGCGTCAGCATGCTGGCGGCAGAGCCCGTGGTGCCGTGCAAAACGACGATAGGCTGACCGGACGGATCGCCGACGGTGGTGTAGCCGAGCTTGAGTTCGGACAAGCTCTCACCGTTGGTGAACTTGAAGTCCTTGGCGATCCACTCGCCCTGTTTCGGCGCGGGATAGTCCGCCGCGACTGCGGCGAACGACATCAAGGTGCAGATCACAGACAAGCCCGCTTGAACCAGTTTCATCATTCCGCTCCCTTTGACCTGCACGCTCTCGTGGCACGTCGGCACATCAGTCATACCACGACGACCGAATCCGATCGGTCACGTTCGCTTTGTTTGCATTGCCGCAAAAGCTGACGCCGTACGTTATCCGTTAGAACCCCGCAGCCAATCGCTTATGCCCGGATTGCAATTTCGCGCGATCCTTGCCTCGATGACATCGTCGACGAAAGGGAGCCGACGCTGATGACGCAACCGATGCTGTTCACTCCGCTTGATATCCGCGGCCTGCGGCTGAAGAACCGCGTCGTCGTTGCGCCGATGCACCAATATTCGGCGGTCGAAGGCTTCGCGACCGACTGGCATCTGGTCAATGCGGGGCGCTATGCCGCCGGCGGTGCGGCGCTCGTGATCATGGAGTCGACCAAGATCGCGCGTAACGGCTGCGGCACCGTCGGCGATACGGCGCTGTGGGACGACAAGTTCATTCCGGCATTGGCGCGTTGCGCCGCTTTCATCAAGCAGCACGGCGCCAGTGCCGGCATTCAGCTGGGCCATTCCGGACGGAAGGCGCGGCTCTCGCGGCCGTGGGAGGGCGGCAAGCCACTCACCGGCAATGAACCCGAAATCACCGATTGGGAGGGTTGGGAGCTGGTCGCGCCGAGCGCTGTGCCACATACGAAGGACTCACCGGTTCCGCGTGCGCTCTCGCACAACGAAGTTCGCGATCTCGCGGTGAAGTGGGGCGAGGCGGCTGCCCGCGCTGACAAGGCGGGCTTCGACATGCTCGAGATTCACGCGGCGCACGGCTACCTCATCCATCAGTTCCTCTCGCCGGTCGCGAATGTTCGTACCGACGACTACGGCGGCTCCGAACTCAAGCGCATGCGCTTTGCGCTGGAAGTCGCCGAGTGCGTTCGCGCGGTGTGGCCGTCCGAGAAACCCTTGTTCATGCGGCTCTCGTGTGAGGACGATGCCGGCTGGGGGCCCGACGAGAGCATACGGCTCTCGAAGCTTCTGAAAGAGAAGGGCATCGACGTCATCGACTGCTCGTCCGGCGGCACACTGGCGCATTCGCCGATGGATAGCGAACGCGCCAAGAAGTACGGCTATCAGGTGCCTTATGCCGAACAGATCCGAAAAGAGGCCGGCATCCTGACCATGGCCGTCGGTCACATCGTTCACGCGGATCAAGCGGAAGCGATCCTGCAGGAGGGGCGTGCCGATCTCACCGCGCTCGCGCGCGAGATCATGTACAATCCGAACTGGCCGATGGACGCCGCACAGAAACTCGGCGCCGATCCGAATTTCGCACTCGTGCCTTCTCCTTATTCCTACTGGCTCGGCAAGCGGGCGAAATCCGCGTTCGAAGGAAAGCCGTCGACGTGGATGCCGGGCCTTAACACGGGCGGGCAGAGCTAACGTCCCGTCGCGCGTGTTGTTCGTGACATGATTGCCAACTAGGCTTGCCCAGCTTTCTGCCGGGAGATGGCCATGAGATACGCACTCGCACTGCTGCTGACGTTGTTTGCTTCCGCGGCTTTTGCCGGCACCTCGACGCCCTTTGGCGGAGGCGGCTGGATCGAGCGCTTCCAGCCTGTCATCGACGAGCACAACCGGACCGGCGAGCTGATGCGCATTCAGGGCAGTTGCCAGTCCAATTGCACGCTGTTTCTCGGCTTGAATAATGTGTGCGTCGAGCGCAGCGCGCGGCTCTTGTTTCATGCGGGTCATGGCCGCGGACAGAATCGCTACGTCATCAACGCCGGATCCACGCAGCGCATGCTGAACGCCTACAATTCGGCGCTGCGGCAATATCTCGTGAACGGGCGCTACATGGAAACGCTGGCGTTCCACACCATATCCGGCCGCGATATCATCGATAAATTCGGCTACAAGGAGTGTCCGCGGCGCTGACCGCGGGCGAGGCGAGCAACGGAGACAACCATGTGCCGCAACATCAAGACGCTGTTCAACTTCGAGCCGCCGGCGACCGAGGATGAAATTCACGCCTCGGCGCTACAGTTCGTGCGCAAACTCTCCGGCTTCAACAAGCCGTCGCAGGCGAATGCCGAGGCGTTCGACCGCGCGGTTGAAGAAGTGTCGGCCGCGGCCCACAAACTTCTCGCCTCGCTGCACACCCACGCTCCGGCACGCGATCGCGAGGTCGAAGCGGAGAAGGCGCGAGAGCGTAACCGGGTACGGTTCGGCCAATAAGGCGTTTCTGATCACCCCTCTCACCGCTTTACGTCCCAGGTAATTGGTCGGTCCTTTCGCACGCCGCACCTTGCGCGCGCGCGTCTTGCTGCGTGCGTGACATTGAGAGGGGAAAGCGATGCGTGGTTCGTTGTCGGGGTGGATTTATGCAGCGACGATCGCTGCGACGCAGTTGATGGGAGGAATACCTGTGTCCGCAAATGATGTGCCGGGCATCCTGCCCATTCCGCACAGTCTCGCCATGACCGAGAAAGGAACGTATCCTCCGCAAGCGCTGATCGGCAATTTCAACGGTGAACACGAGCGCGTCGTCGTCACCAAATCCGAGGTCCATTCCGGCAACCGTGTCGTGATCTGGCAAAGCAAGGCCGGTGCGTTGAAGGTCGAAAACTATCCCCGCGATGAATTCGTCTACGTGCTGGAAGGCCAGCTTGTGACCATCGACAAGAACCAGACGCGGCGCGAGTTCAAGCCGGGCGACACCTTCGTCATTCCGAAAGGCTGGGCCGGCGTCTGGGAGATGAAGACCGACTTCAAGAAAATCTACGTACACTATTGACGGGTTGGATACTCGCCGCGCGAGCCTGAGCGTATTTATGCCGGTCGCGCGGCGAGGTGGCGGATGAAGCATCAATAGAAAAAGCGCTCTTCCGAAATCTTGCCGTCGCGCACAGTGTAGAGGCCGACTTCCTCCATCTGCATACGCTGGCCCGTCGCCTTCGGAGTGACGTCGATCTTGAACTTCAGCGCGAACTGGTCGCCGTTGACGTAAGGATCGATCGTTTCGAACGAATGGATGTCATGGTTCGAGAACCACCATTCGCCCTTGGCATGGACGGCGGCACGTCCGCGCGCTTCGCGACCGGCCGGTCCGTCCATCGCTTCGATGCTGACGACGTCGTCGGACCAGAAATTTTCCGCTTCCGCTAAACGGTTGCCTTTCAAAGCCTCCGTAAACTTTGCCGCGATGTCTGCTGTGGTCATACTGGTTTCCTCCGGGTGACTTGGCCGGAGCCAAGCGTAGCGGCAGTGTGAACCAGAAAGCGGCAGTGACCGTGTGACAGCCGGACGCGCGTTTCGTCACATTCAGTTGAGCATGACGATCGACATGTTCAGCACTGCGGCGAACGCCACCCACGCCGCATACGGCGTAAACAGCCACGCGCTGACGCGATCGTTGTCACACGTCTGCACGATGAACATCGCGATCGTCACCAGCAGTGCGGCGATCACGATCAGCGCCGCGCCCGGCCGCTGCAGCCCGAAGAAGATCGGCGGCCAGAGAAAGTTCAGTCCGAGCTGCACGAACCAGATCGCCATCGGCGTGCCGCCGCGTTCGCGCATCCACACCCGCCAGCCGGCGATCGCGATCATGATGTAGAGCACCGACCAGATCGGCGCGAACACCCAGTTCGGCGGATTGAACGGCGGCTTGTTCAGCGTCGCGTACCAGCCGCCGGGGACGTTGGTTGCGCCGATGAGAAGGCCGCCGCCGAGCACGGCGGCAATGAAAAGGGCGAGAATGAAGGTGCGTGTCATGGACGGGACGGTGTGATGCTCGGCCACAACGCACGTCCCGCCGTTTGGTTCCGCCCGCGCCTTGCGCTTCGATGCGGCGCGGCTGTTCGGAGAGCGAACTACTTCTTCTTGCCCTTGCGCTTCTTCTTGCCGCGCTTGCCGCCGTCGCCGTCCTCGTCGCCCTCGGCCTCGTCGTCGTCCGCGCCGGCGGACGATTGCATTGCGGCAAGCTGGGCTTCGCGCTCGCTCGCCTCGCGCCGCTCCTTCTCGCGCTGCTCCTTGTAGTCCTCGTAGGCCTCGAAGATCAGGTGCAGCCACGGCATCACCTGCTCGATCGAGGGCATCGCGCCGGGCGGGCCTTGCTCGCCGCGCGGCCCCTGGTCGCCGGCCTTGCCCTGCGGACCCGGAATGCCGCGTGCGCCCTGCGGTCCGGCCTTGCCGGCCGCGCCCTGTTTGCCTTGCGCGCCCGGCTTGCCCTGCGGACCTTCCGGTCCGGGTCGGCCGGCATGGCCTTGCGGACCGGGACGGCCGGGCTCGCCGGCGCGGCCGCGCGGACCTTGTTCGCCGGC
>LWDM01000003.1:10256-10473 GCA_002083525.1 Proteobacteria bacterium SG_bin9
GGCTCTGCCCTGTCGTGAAGGTGCGGTGTCGTCGTCGGCCACGTCGTTTGTCCTGAAGCTGGTGTGATGCGTCGATTGCAATATGACCGGCGATCATGAGGCTTGTGCGAAGGTTTGGCGAGCGGCTCGCGCGCCGAGCGTGCTGTTATCTGTGCATAGTCATAATTGGCGGCTCTCTTTTCTTCGTCATTCCGGGGCGCGCCACTTGGCGCGAGCC
>LWDM01000004.1 GCA_002083525.1 Proteobacteria bacterium SG_bin9
TCCGGAACGATCTTGCCGCGAACGAAGACGACCATCAGCGCGGGCACCAGCGTCACTGAGAGGATCGCGGCGGCTGCCATTGCAAACGTCTTGGTGAAGGCCAGCGGGCTAAACAGCCGTCCTTCCTGCGCTTCCATGGTGAAGATCGGGAGGAACGAGACGGTGATGATCAACAAGCTGAAGAATAGCGCGGGTCCGACTTCGCTGGCGGCTTCGATCAACACCTCGATACGCGGCTTGTCCGGTGGTGCGCGTTCGAGATGCTTGTGCGCGTTCTCGATCATCACAATGGCCGCGTCGATCATGACGCCAATGGCGATCGCAATGCCCCCGAGGCTCATGATATTGGACCCGAGACCGAGCAACTTCATGGCTGCGAACGCCATCAAGATGCCAACGGGGAGCATCAGAATCGCGACCAGCGCGCTGCGCACATGCAGCAGGAACACGAAACATACCAGCGCGACGATCACGCTTTCCTCGATCAGCGTGGCCTTCAGCGTCTCGATGGCGTCATGGATCAGTCTGGAACGATCATAGACCGGAATGATCTCGACGCCCTTCGGCAAGCTTGACGCCATTTCGCCAAGGCGCGCCTTGACGTTGTCGATAACATCGAGTGCATTCTGGCCGAAGCGCTGCAGAGCGATGCCGCTGGCGACTTCACCTTCTCCATTAAGTTCGGTGATGCCACGCCGCTCATCCGGACCAAGCTCGATGCGCGCGACATCCTTGAGCAGCACGGGCGTTCCGCCATCGACCTTGAGCACAACACTGGAAAGGTCTGCGACATTTTTGAGATAGCCGCGCCCGCGCACGATGAACTCGAACTCGGACAATTCCACTGTCCGCCCGCCGACATCCATGTTGCTGCCGCGAATGACGTCACGCACCTTGGACAGCGGGATGTTGAGCGAGCGCAACCGGTTCGGATCGACGACGACATTGTATTGCTTGACGAAGCCCCCGACGCTCGCGACCTCCGCGACACCCTCCGCCTTGGCGATGCCGAAACGCACGTTCCAATCCTGCAATGAACGCAGGTCCGCCAGCGACATATCCTTCGACTGCAAGGCGTATTGATAAACCCAGCCGACGCCGGTCGCATCGGGACCGAGCGTAGGTGTCACGCCGGCAGGGAGTTTACGCGCCGCGGCGTTGAGATACTCCAGCACACGCGAGCGCGCCCAGTAGATATCGGTCCCATCCTCGAAGATGATGTAGACGAACGACACGCCGAAGAATGAGAAGCCGCGCACCACTTTCGACTTCGGCACCGTCAGCATCGCCGTCGAAAGCGGATACGTGACCTGATCTTCGATCACCTGCGGCGCTTGCCCCTTGTACTCGGTGTAAACGATGACCTGTGTGTCAGAAAGGTCCGGTATCGCGTCAAGCGGAAGATGCTTGAGCGCATAGAGTCCTGCCGCCACTGCGAACGCCGTGCCGATCAAAACCAAGACTAAGTTGCGAGCTGACCAGTTAATGAGGCGGGCGATCATTGCGGTTTCTCCGCATTGCCGGAGCCTTGATTAGCAAGACCTTGCAGCGCCGCTTTCAGATTACTTTCGGCATCGATGAGGAAGTTGGCAGACACAACGACCTTGTCGCCATCCGCAACGCCCTCCATGATTTCCACGCGGCCGTCGCCGCGACGACCGAGCTTGACCTCACGCGGCTCAAAACGTCCCTCCCCCTTGTCGATAATGACGACTTGCCGGTTGCCGCTGTCGATCACCGCACTGTTGGCAACGGTCAAAACCGGAGCCGCCGTCCCGGTGGCAATCTCGACCTCTGCGTACATGTCGGGACGCAACAGATTTTCCGGGTTAGGCAGCTCGATTCTGATTCGCGCCGTCCGTGTTTCCGCCTTGAGATGCGGATAGATCAGCGTGACTTCGCCGCTGAAAGTCCGATCCGGATAGGCGCGCAGCTTAACATTGGCCTTTTGTCCGACTGCCACCATCGACAGATCGCGTTCCGCCACATCAACCATCACCCAGACATTGGCGTGATCGACGACGCGGAACAGCACATCGCCCGATGCGGCCCGCATACCGTTTGTGGCATTGCGTTCAATGATCTCGCCGTCCTGTGGTGCAGGCCACGTCATCGACACCGGCACTTCACGCGTTCGTTCGATTGTCGCGATCAGCGCGTCCGGAGCACCTAAATTTTCAAGCCGCCGCCGCGCACCCTTCAGAGCTTGTGACGGCACCGCGCCGTCCGCTCGCGCGTTCAACGCCGAGAGATATTCCGCCGCAGCACTCGACAGACCTGGGCCATAGACTCGCATCAGCGGCTGGCCCTTTTTGACATGTGTGCCGGTGGTGACATCCTCAACCGCATCGACAAACCCATCGAAGCGCAGCGACACAACCGATACGCGGCGCTCATCTTGCTGCACGGTTCCGGGAACGCGCAGCGGAACACTCAGCGCTTGCATCTCGACCGGTTCGGAGCGCACGCCGGTTTTTTGAATCTTGCCCGGACTAAATTTGACCGAGCCGTCATCGGCATCGTCGCCTTCATAGACAGGGAGATAATCCATCCCCATGTTGTCCAGCTTAGGCACCGGTGAAGTGTCGGGAAGCCCCATCGGATTGCGATAATATTTGATGCGCTTTTCGCTTCCCTTGGCCATCGCGCTTGCGGAAGCATCGCCGGACATGGCCGGTGATTGCGGAGACCCCAACCAGCCGGAACGTCCGGCGAGCAGCCCGATGGCCCCGGCAGCAACGATCGCCACGACCATGACGGGTATATTCAACGACAGCTTCATAGCGATCCTCCCGCGAGACGTTCCATCTCGGCGTATTTCGTCTGCAATTCGACCTTGAGCTTGAGCAATTCCAATTGAACCGTGCGGAGACGCCGTTCGGCTTCGAACACCGCGGAGAGATCAGTCGAACCCGCCTCAAATCCATTGCGCGCGTTATCGACAGAAGAGCGTGCCGGCGGCAGTTGACGCGCAACATAGATCTGAATGACCTTGCGCAGCGCATCGAACCCAAACCATGCGTCAGCAATCTCGCCGTCAATGCGCAAGCGAAGAGCTTCGGTGCGCGCCTGAGCGGCATTAAGCTTTGCGCCCGCGGCGCGCTGCTCGGCGTTCTTCGCTTCGTATTGCAGGGGCAACTTGACCCCGACCAGAAACTCGCCGGTATCCGCGACGCGCGGACGCTGAACGTATTTCGCGCCAAGGGTGAGGTCCGGAACATAGTTCAGATCGGTGAGCGATTTGGTGCGGGAAGCCGAATCCGTTTGCGCTCCAGCCTGGGCCAGCAAAGGATTGGCGGCGCGGGCCTGCGCAAGAACCTGAGTGAGATTGATCTGCTTCACGGCGCGAAAGCCGGCGGGGGCAGCGAGCGGCGCCAACGGTTGACGCCCGATCAAGGCATTCAGGCGAGCGGCAGCGGACCTCATTTCGCCTTGCCGGCGCACCACATCGCCTTCGGCGGTCGCTGCTTCGATCTCCGCCTTGATGACATCCTGCTGATCGACCGAGGTTGCTCCATAGCGCGATCGGAGCAGACTGAGTATTTCATCGAAGCGCCGCTTGATCTCTTGCGAGACGCCGACGGCTTCATAGGCCGCATTGTATTCGCCGTGGGTCGCGATCACGCGAGCGACCAGCTCGGTTACGGTGGCGCGCCCCTGGAATCGTGCCGCATCGGCCTCCGAGCGCGCGATGCCGCGCTCAAGCTCATACTTGCCGCCGAGCTTAATATCTTGCTCGATGCCGAAGCGGCGCTGCGCGACGCCCTGACGGTTCACATCCCACGCTTCCAGAACGAGCGTCGGATCGGCGAGGACGCCTGCCGCACCTATCTTGTGGACCGCTGCATCGAACTCCAGCGCAGCGGCAGCCACTGTAGGATTGAGGCGGCGCGCAAGCACGACGACACTCTCGACTGTCGCCCCCGGCTGCGACTGTTCAACCGTCGGCTTTGGCCGCGCCTCTGCGGCGGACACGCCGCGATTGCTCGCGGCAAATGCGCCTAATCCGCAGAGCACAGCAATAGTTGCTCGGCAAATTCCCTTGGTCGACATGGCTACACTCCTGATTTCTCCAGGCCACCAGATGCGGCCGTAAACGCGGACACGACGCCGTCCGGTCGCAAAAGCGACAGACGAGTCGATCGGTTTGAGAATCAGGCTCGGGGAGGACGTGCGGGAGGCGGCTGTCCAAGTCCGTCCGCCAAAAGATCATTGGCGAAGGTGCGTTCGTTAGTGAACGCAGGGGAGTTCATGAAGTTATGAGGTGCGACGGGCGCGGCCTGAAACGTGGTCACTACGCAGATCGCCATGCAAGGGCAATTCTTGCAGCCATCACAGCCATCCCGCATCGCCTCGTCGGGACAGCAGGGCATGTCGCCGGACATCTGATGCACGGATGCCATCGCATTCTTGGCAGCAGCCGGCACAGCCATAGGCGCAACGACCAGTCCGGCCATCACGACTACTGCTAGCAACGTGCGCAAGGTTGACATCAGCCTCATCCCCAGAGTTTCGCACGAACGCGGTTCCCGCGAAAGCCGCCTAAGGTTCACGAATTTGGGACGGTTGGCGCTCTAACTCCCCTTCGGGACGCGGTGTAACACGGGTCAACATTCCGATTTTGATACGACGTTCGTTAACTGCTTGTGTCGGAGTGACAGAATTTGAACCTGCGACCCCTGCGTCCCGAACGCAGCGGTCCAGCAGATCATGCTGACCGAAATCAGATCACTGATCGCAAAATTTGGACTCTAGTCCAAAAAAGCTCGTCTGCTTGACTAATGAGAACAAAAAGAGAACTCCTATTCGAGAGGCCACTACGTCGGTGGATTTTTTGAAAGGAATAGGATGCACCAGTTCGTAAACATGCCCTTAGAGACGAAAGTTGACCGTTTGCTTCGCCGAGCGGAGGCGGCGACCTACGTTTCCGAACATTACTTCCCGTGTGCCGCAAAAACTCTCGCCAAGCTCGCCTGCGTAAATTCCGAGGGACCGCCTTTCTGTTACGCAGGGCGTTTCCCGCTTTATCCCTTGTCTGAACTCGACAACTGGGCTCGTTCAAAACTGAGTGGCCTCGTGCGATCCACGTCCCAGGCGCGCGGGAGCGATCAATGACGGAAGTTTTGGATTTCGATCGCCCAGCAGACTGGTTTGACGAGGAGTTGCATAGGCCAGAGACAGATGACTCTCGGTCGTCTCACCGCTCACGGCGCGTACCCGAGTTAGACACCATCTGCCTCAGCGACTTTGCTGAACTAGATTTGCCGACTCGCAAGACGATCCTCCATCCCATTTTGCCTGAACGCAGCTTGGGAATGCTCTTCGCCGGCCGTGGCATCGGCAAAACCCACGTTGCCTTGGGTATCGGGTATGCCGTCAGCACCGGCGGGGAATTTTTGCGGTGGCACGCGAAGGCACCTCGGAATGTGTTGTATGTCGATGGTGAGATGCCTCAGGAGATGTTGCAGGATCGTCTGCTAAAGCACATGGCTGCGTCGTCAGTCGTTCCGGAACAAGACGCGTTTCGATTGCTTTGCATGGACCGGCAGGAACTTGGAATGAGCATCAACCTGTCGGTATCAGACGATCAGAAGGCGATTGAGGCAGAACTCCGAGACACTGACTTTCTCATCCTCGACAACATGTCGACACTAACGAACGGCGGCGCCGAGAATGACGCGGAATCTTGGAACGCAATGCAAGAATGGCTGCTTCAACTCCGACGGCGTGGCATCACGGTACTCATCGTTCACCACGCTGGACGGAGCGGCAATGCTCGGGGCACATCAAAGCGCGAAGACGTTCTCGACACGATCGTACAGCTTAAACGTCCGAGCGACTATCTGCCCTCTGACGGAGCTCGCTTCGAAGTCCATCTGACCAAAGCGCGAGGACTCTTTGGAGATGACGTTGAACCGTTCGAGGCCAAGTTAACGGTGACCGAAGAGAACGAGGCCATCTGGGAATGTTGTGAAGTTGGAGAAGAAGATTCGGAACTAAAGGAAGAGGTTATGGAGAGATCAAAGGCGGGGAAGAGCATCCGTGTTATCGCCAGCGAGCTGCAAGTAAAAAAGGGAAAGGTTGAACGCATCTTGAAACGAGCTAGGCAATCTGCCGCTTAAACAATCTCATCTGACTGTCCCGCTGTCTCTCGCCCTAGGAAGTGAGACAGTGAGACAGCAGCCGTTTCCCGACTTTTAGCGCCGGCTCGATGCCTGCCCCAAAAAAGGGCATTTTTTATTTTAACAAGAATCGCTCAAGCTCCTCTCCCGCAGGTGTTTCGCGTATCCCGGAAAATCAGAGAAAACTTAAGAAAACATCCCTTGGCAATAACGTCAGAGGCGTCATAGCGGCGGACTGTTTGGCTTTTTTCCACTCATTGCGGCTTGGATGTGCTTCGAAATCCGATCAGCAGCCGACACCATCACGGGATCGAGCTTGTGAATGTAACCTTCGGTCACTCCTGAACGCGAATGACCGATTAGCGCTTTGATTGTAGGGATCGTAAACGCGAGGTCTTCTGCTGTTGAACTGAATGAGTGACGCAATCCATGGCATGTGATCCCCGGCACATCCTCAGCGGCTATTTTCTTGAGACGGCGTGTCAGTCCGGTGTGGTGCTTTTTATCGTCTGTGATCGAAGGAAAAACAAACTTCGAGTTGGACTTCGCGGCGGCCTTATTGAGTATAGCGACAGCTGCGGAACCGATCGGACGCACACTCTTACCGGTCTTGGTATCACCTAACCGCAATGCACTGTTTGCAGCATCAACGTCAGCCTTGAGCAGTCCTTCGATTTCATCAAGACGACACCCCGTAAGCGCGGCAGCACGAATCGCAAGAATCCTCTGCCATGATTCACCGGCAGCCTCAGCGGCAGCCAGACACTTTCCGAGTTGCCTGTAACCGGCGTCATCTAGTCGCCATTCGCGAGTGCGATCTTTGGGTCGAATAATGCCCTTGACCGGATTGTCGAGCCGATAACCTTCTCCGACGGCATAACTGAATATCCCGCCGAGCAAGCCCATGGTACGCGCAGCGGTTCCAGCCCCTCCTTTAACGATCGCGCGGCCACGCAGCTTGGTCTTCACATCTGTCGCCGACTTACCAGCAATGACATCGCGCTGGAAGCGGCCCGCATCTGCGGTGGTGAAGCCTTCGACGGTCTTCTTTCCAATGAGCGGAATGATGTGGCGCTCAATCCGTCCTTTATCCGAATACAAGGTAGTTTCGCTTTTGGCCTCGCCGGCCCGCGTAAGGATCAATCCTCGCACCGCCTGATCGAGATACTCCCGACAAAGGTCTGCGATCAACATAGCGCCCCGCGCCAGCTTTCGATTTGCAGCTGGATCGGAACCTTTCGCGACCTCGGCGAGAGCCAATCGCGCTTCCTTGCGTGCCTCTTCAACCGTGAAGACGCCGAACTTGCCGATCGTCAGTCGCTTGCTTTGCCCGTTAGCGTTTCGGTACTGCACCAGAAACGATTTGGTGCCGCTGGGCTTCACTCGAAGCGCGAACCCAGGGGTATCAGCCTCCCAGAGGAAAACGTCACCAGCGGTCGCCCTAGCGGCTTCTACAACCCTTTTAGTGAGCCTTGTCATTCGAACCAACTTAGGTAAGCATCAGGTAAGCAGCGGAGAGGGAACTTAAGCAAGTGCGGGAAACGACCCGAGCCCTGAGTCAAGCCCGGAAATAGCCTACTTGTATGAAGGAGCAAACTCAAGAAATTTGAGGTAAGCAGCAGAGAAACAGCCACCCTTGCCCTCCGAAGGCAAAGGTCACACGTTCGAATCGTGTCGGGTGCGCCACTCCCCCAAAGACGTCCCGTCTGATCGGCTCTACTCGACCTTGGCGCCGGATATCCGAACAACGTGGGCAAATCGCTCCGTCTCGGCGGCGAGGAATTTCGCGTACTGATCCGGCGCGAACACGTGCGGCGTCGCGCCGAATTCGGCAAGACGCCGCTTCATCGCAGCGTCTGCCAAGCCTGCATTGATTTCGCGGTTGAGCTTTTCGACAAGCGGAGCCGGCGTCCCCTTCGGAGCGCCGATGCCGAACCAGCCGACAAACACGTAACCCGGCACCGTCTCGACGGCCGCCGGAACGTCCGGCAACGCGGCCGACCGCTCCGCGCTGGTCACCGCAAGCGCGCGGAGCCTGCCGCTTCTGACAAGCTCCACCGAGGACGCCATCGGATCAAACATCAGCTGCACCTGACCCGCGACCATGTCACTGAGCGCGGGACCCGATCCCCGGTACGGCACGTGGACGATATCGGTGCCGGTCATCGCCTTGAACAGCTCGGCCGCGAGATGCGGCGACGTCCCGTTGCCGGCCGAGGCATAGTTCAGTTTTCCCGGATTGGCTTTGGCATAAGCAATCAATTCGGCAATCGTCTTGGCCGGCACCGCCGGATGCACCTCAATGATGTTCGGCTGCTGCGCAACACCCGCGACCGGCACGATGTCCGTGAGGAAGTTGAAGGGAAGCTTCTCGTAAAGCGTCGCATTGATGGCATTGTTATGGGCGATCAAAAGCAGCGTGCTGCCATCCGGCTCTGCGTTGACCACCGCCTGCGTCGCCAGGTTGCCGCCCGCGCCGGGACGGTTCTCGATGATGAACGGCTGACCAAGCCGGTCCTGCAACCACCGCCCTATCAGCCGGGCCAGAATATCCGTCGGCCCGCCGGGCGTGAATCCGACGATGATGCGCACGGGTCGCACTGTCGCATCCTGGGCCTTGGCGTGACCCATCGAGGATATCGAGAGCGCACCAATGCAGAGAACGAGAATACCCAAAGCCTTCATGCGTGACATGATCTCTCTACTTCAAGGATTCTCGATCCGACGATGCACTCCCGGATTTTGCCGGAGAGGGGGCGCCACCGTGCCCCTGGCCGCATCATGCGTCAGTCAAGCTCACGACCGAACGCTCATAGTTGCCGGCCCCCATATCGCCCGGCTTGAAGATCTCGTGCGATGCGATCCACGAGAACGACTCGCCGAAGATCTCCTTGGAATAAGGCTCGAACACGATCCGCTCGCCCGGCCCCCAGCGCCGCGTATCCATGACGCTGTGGAAGCGCTCCGGGAATTCATTCTTGTAGAAATGGGTGTAGCGTTCGGGGCGTAGATCGATATCGGCCTGCGCACGCTTGAGCGCCTGAAAGTACTTGCGCACGTCCTCGGGATCGGGATCGCCGTTGAGCATGGTCGCGATCATGAACGTGTTGTCGATGATCTTGCGGAAACCCAGTTGCTCGGCGAGGTAGTACGGGCCGCTGAACAGCGTCGCTGCCTGCGCCTTGCCGTCGAGGAACGCTTCCATGCGATGGAACAGAAGTCCCTCGTCGAACGACAGTTTGATCTGATCGACGGGGATGTACTGTTCGAGCGCCTGGATGGTCGAGTAGTGGCTTCCCGACTGATATCCGACCGAAATCGGCACGCCGGCGAGGTCGGCCGGCGTCTTGATCGGCGAGTTGGCCGGAACGAAAACGGCTGACGGCGCCACCGAATAGACGTCGGCATAGAGTTTGGTCAGCCCCTTGGAGGCGGCGACGTTCACCGTCCAGTGACAGGCGCAGGTCACGTCGGATGTGCGGCCCTTCTCGATGCTTTGGAACGCCCCCGATTTGCCGACGGTGTCGTGATGGGCGCCATCCGTCGAGCGAATGAACTCCTTGAACTCATAGTCGAGGCCGGCGACGCGGAAGTAACCCTTCTCCTCCGCAACCCATTCCTGCAAACGGAAATGCGGCTCGATCACGAACTTGGACATCGTTTGTTTTCCTCTCGCAAAGATTGTTCAAAACACCGTTGACTATGAGTTTCACAAACGCTGAGGTGACGCCATTCCGCTCTGGGAATGGTGATCATGACAGAACAGAATGATGCCGACTTCAGGCTATGGGAATTGAAAGTGTTGAACGCCGTGTTGCGCGAGCGCAGCCTGACGCGCGCGGCGGAGGCGCTCGACACGACGCAGCCCGCCGTCAGCAAGGTGCTGGCCCGGCTGCGCGCGCATTTCGGCGACCCGCTGTTCGTGCGCAACGGTCAGGCGATGAACCCGACTGCGAAGACGCTCGAGCTGGCGGCGCCGCTTCACACCTTGCTCACCGCGGCCGGCACGCTTTCCTCACCGACGCCGCCGTTCGATCCGCGCACCTCCGACCGCATGTTCAAGGTGCTGATGACCGATACCGGATTCTCTCTCATGCTTCCGCCATTGTTGGGCCGGATCGCAAAGGAAGGCCCGAAGCTTACGCTCGACGGCGTGCCGCTCGATTCAAAACATTTCGAATTGAAACTTGAGTCCGGCGAAGCCGATCTCGCGATCGGCACTTATCCGAAGGCCCCGCGCGGACTGCGGCGTCAGCACCTGTTCTACGACAGGTATGTCAGCGTAGCGCGCAAGGATCATCCCGCGCTTCGCAGCCTGAGCAAGCGTACAGGCTTCAAAGCCGCGCACCATATCGTCGTCGTGGCTTCGGATACCGGGCATGCCGCGCAGCGATTGGTGCAGCAGGCGCTGGAAGCCGAAATCGCGGCCGACAACATCATGCTCCGCGCGCCGAGCTTCATTGTCGCAACCCTCGTCGCATCGCGAACCGACAGCGTCGCAACCATCCCGGCCAATCTGGCGAATGCTTTGGCGGAGCAGCTGGATCTCGTCCCGATCCCGCCGCCGTTTCCGCTGCCGCAATTCGAGATCGCGCAATACTGGCACGAGCGCTATCAGCGCGACCCCGGGCATCGCTGGCTGCGGTCGACCTCACACGATCTGTTCGCGAAGTCGCGCCGATAGCAAACACGCATCGAGCGGATGTCACGATCGACCTTGTGAAAGCAGCCAACACGCGCGAGGCCGGCGAGGCTTGCGGGTCGATTATGGCCTGTCACGTCGCGATTTACGGGCGCGGTAGTTCGCGACCTTGTCGCGATTGCCACAGACGGCCGCCGAGCACCAGCGGCGGCGATTGTTCTTGCCTCTGTCGTAGAACAGCATGGTGCAAGCCGGATTGTCGCAACGCTTGAGCCGGTTGGCTTCGTGTTCTGTCGCGAATTGCGCGAAATCCTCGGCTATCCGCGACACGACACGGTGCGGCGTGCCCGCGGGCTGCTCTATCAACTGGTAACCGGGTTGATCTGCACCACGGCCAATCTGACGAATGAACGGCGCGTCGGCGAGAAGCGCGTTGATGCGCGCGATCAGCTGCGCCGAGACTGGCTTTCCGGCCGCTAACTGATCGAAGACGGGGCGCAGGAGGTCGCGCAAGGCTGCGGCCGTGCGCCGCTCGGAAGCGATCGGCCCCTTGGCTGCCAAGTTCGCGTTGGCACACCAGCGCGCGAAGGCGCGATCATCTTCAAGAAAATCGACGATCGTCGCGCCTCCATCAGGCGACAAGGTCGAATTGAGCAGGTCGATCCAGATCGCGCCGCCGAGAAACGGCATACCGTCGCGAAATTCGCCGTCGGGCTGGTTCATCACATCTATGTAACCATTGACTTATGGCTTGACAAGTGTCCCTGTGCGACACTAATAAAATTATGTTTTAAAGGTTACGTATTCTGCCGGTCGCGCGGACTGAACCTGTCTTCGCCGCGGCTTCCGGCTTGCGTCACGACCTCTTCTCAACCCCGTCGACGAAGGAAAATCCCGATGAGACGAACAGACACGATCGCCGCCGCTCTGCTGCTCGCCGCCATGATGAGTGCAGGCGGCGGCGCACGCGCGCAGAGCGCCGCGCCACCGCAACATGAGGGACCGTCCGTCAGCACGCCGGCGGACGGAATCAAGTTCTTCGGTTCGGGCGTGAAAACCGACAAAGGCGAGCTGTTCGCCGGCCCCGCCTATGGCGATTTGCAGAAGGGACGCCACGGTACCTTCGTCCGAATGCCGTTCGGTTTCGTCAGCCCGGTGCATACCCATACAGAAGACTACTACGGCGTCGTCATCAAAGGCGTCGGCGCCAACCAGAAGCCCGGCGGCCAGGTGATTCCGCTGGCTGCCGGCTCATACTGGTTTCAGAGGGGTGAAGAACCGCACGTGACGCAGTGCCTGTCGACGGAGGACTGCCTGTTCTTCATCGTGCAGCCCGGCAAGTTCGACTATGTGCCGAGCAAGTGAATCCCAACAGCCGCAGCAGCGTTCAATTTTTCCAGTGAGGCGGAATCGTTTTGGCGAAATGGGGCAACGCCTCAATCGTTCTGCTGAAGGCTTCGAGTTTCGGTGGCAGGGTGACGCCCTGGCCCGGCGCTCTTACTTCGACACGGCGGATGAGCGCCAGCATTGGATAGAGCGCATAGTCGGCCACCGTCGGTCCATCCCCGACAAGGTAGCCCCCGGTCGTGTAAGCATCGAACCGCGCCAACTCTTTGTCGATCTCGCCTCGCGCTGCCGCGATCTCCTCGGGATTGCCCGTGCCGGGTGGGACAAACAGGGTCTGGGCAAACAGCCTGCGGCTGGGCTGAAAGAGATAGGCATCCACCTCAGCGGCAATCCGGCGTCCGATCGCTCGCTGCATGGGATCGCGGCCGATCACGGGCCGCCCGGGATATCGATCGTCGAGGTACTCGACGATCGCACTCGCTTCGAACAGCTGCAGATCGCCGTCGACGATCACCGGAACCTGGGCGCGTGGATTCATGGCCAGGTACTCGGGCTTCTTCAGATCGCCGGCCTGAAACGACAGGAGCTTCGTGTCGTAAGGCAGCTCCTTGTGCTCGAGAGCAAGCCAGACTTTCCATGCGAATGGCGAACCGGAGCCGTAATAGAAGGTAATCGACATGAGCGCCTTTCTTTAACGATCAGTCAAGAATGAGGCGATCCTCTAATGATTATTCAAAAGCACCACAAGTGAATTTTGTGATATCCGTTCAAAAATCAAAAACACCGGAACGGATTACCAATGAAAGTGACGACGCATCATGGCGCGGACTAAAGAGTTCGAAGATGACCTGGTGCTGGATCGCGCAGCCGAGCTGTTCTGGCGGCTCGGCTATGAGGTTGTCACGATCCAGGATCTGGAATCGGCGACGGGCCTCGGCCGCGGCAGCCTCTACAATGCATACGGTGACAAGCAGGGGCTGTTTATCGCCGCGATCGAGCACTATGCGGCGCGGCACAGTTCGGCGCCGCTTGAGCATCTAGGCAATCATGATGTGGGCAAGGGAATCCGCCTGATGCTCGAGGCGATCATCAAGCGCATGAACGATCCCGCCAATCCGCCGGGATGCTTGCTGATCAACACGAGCCTGACCGCCGGCGCCGGCTCAGCCGAGATCGACGCGATTATCACGGGCAAGGCGAAGGCAATGGAGGTCTTGCTGGTCGAAGCGATCAAGCGCGCGCGCGCCGGCGCTCAGATTCCCGCCGATAGTGATCCAAGACAACTGGCGCGTTTCTACTGCGCCGTGGCACAGGGCCTGGCTGTCACACACAAGACGACCAAGGACACCGCGATACTGCGCGACATCGTCGCGGTCGCGATGCGTAGCTGGCCGGCGGCGCTCCGGAAGGAGAAGCGCCCGGCTTCGAGAGCGCGTCAGCGCGGATAGCAGTTGCGGCCGAATCGATCCGGCTCCTGAGGAAGATACGCCTACGCTACCGATTTCTTCGGCGAATCCGGCTTCGGCGGTGCGCGTTCGTTGTCGGTTGCGATCAGCCACGCCCGCAGGCGGCCCTCAGCGACCTCCGCATCGAACACAGTGCGCACATCGCGGATCAGATGAACCAGACGCCGCGCTTCATCGTCACGATGTTCGATCGCATACTGGCGCAGCTCATACGCGGCCTCCTCGAGCGAACGGATCACGCGCCCGCGAATCGAGACCGGCGGATAGAGCAGCAGGTGTTGGATCATGGAACTCCACCGGAAGTTGCCCACGACACGACTACGCGCCGCAGTTATCTCCAGTTCCGCCATGCTGTACGCAGCGTTAGCTTCGCACTCACGCGCGCGATGCAATTCGATTCAAGTCCGATGAATCAGGCGCGCATCACCTTGAACACGCCGCTGGCCATCGCGACGCAGCGGCTGCCGGCGTGAACTTCCGTGCTCATGAAGATCAGCGAGCGCGTGGCGCGCACCACGCGCGGCCGCGTGATCAGAACGTCGCCGATCTTTCCGGCATCGATGAACTGCGTATCCATCTGGATGGTGGCGAGCAGCTGCGACCCGGTCTCGAACCTCGCGGTCATGCCGCAGGCACGGTCGGCCAGCGTCATCAGCAATCCGCCCTGGACGAGCCCACGGCGATTGCGATGTTTCGGCTGGGCCACGATCGCATATTCGTGGAGTTTGTCGGCGAGCCGGTGCCACATCGGCCCAACCAGATCGATGAAGCCATCCTCGTCGTCGAGGGTCTGCCAGCCCTCGCCCTTGAGCCGCCCGGCCGCGTCGCGTTCCGCCGTCATCTATCGTCACCCGTTGCGCAATGGCTCAGCGGGTCACAACGGCGGATGAAATGTCAAATTTGAGCGGCGGCGCTACGCGACAGCGAGACCATCGGCTCTGGTGTCCGGGCGCGGTCCGACGATCTCCTCGATCGGCTTCGGCTTGCTGATGCCGTAGCCCTGCGCATAGTCGACGCCGATCCGGCGCAGCACCCCGATCATCGTGTCGTTCTCGACGAATTCGGCGATGGTCCGCATGCCCATGACCTTGCCGAGACGCGCGATCAGATCGACGATCGCATGATCGGTGGTGTCGTCGAGCATCTGCTTGACGAAGCTGCCATCGATCTTGATGAAGTCGACGGGCAGGTTCTTCAGATAGGTGAAGGACGACATGCCGGCGCCGAAATCGTCGAGCGCGAAACTGCAGCCCAGCGCCTTCAGCGCGCGAATGAAGCGGCCGGCCGCGGACAGATTGGAGATCGCCGCCGTCTCGGTGATTTCGAAGCAGATCGAGGCCGGTTCGACGCCGCTGCTGCGGAACTGCTCGCGGACGAAATCGACGAAGTCCTCGTCATTGAACGTGGCGCCGGACAGGTTGATCGCGCACATCGCGAACGGATTGCCGGCGGCCGCGACGGTCTTGAGCGCGGTTTTCACCACCCAGCGATCCAGCATCGGCATCAGGCCATAACGTTCGGCGGCCGCGATGAATTCGCCCGGCGCGACCAGCTGCCCTTCGCGATCGCGCATGCGGATCAGGATTTCGGCATGGAGTCCCTCGGCATCGTCGCCCTTCAGCGACAGGATCGGCTGCGCGTACAGGCAGAAGCGATTTTCCTCGAATGCCTCATGGATGCGCTGAACCCAGACCATCTCGCCGAACCGGCTGCGCAACTCCGCATCGTTCGGGTCGTGCAGCTGGATGCGGTTGCGGCCCTTGTCCTTGGCGAGATAGCAGGCGACGTCCGCCGCGCGGATGATGTCGTCGATGGAGAGGCTGGCGCGATTGACTTGAACAAGGCCGATGCTGGCGGAGATGTTGAATGAGCTGCCCTGCCAGTTGAAGTTCATTTCCTCTACCGCTGCGCGCAGCCGCTCGGAGATCAGCGCGGCGCGGTCGATCGGGCACGACTTCAGCAGGATCGCGAACTCGTCACCGCCGAGGCGCGCAACCAGTTCGTCGCGATGCAAGTTCTGTTGCAGGCAGTCCGCGAGCTGGCGCAGCAACTCATCACCGGCTGCGTGGCCGCAGGTGTCGTTGACGATCTTGAACTGGTCGAGATCGAGCATCGCCACCGCATGACGTTCGCCTGACTCGATTGACGAATGCAGTGCATCGGCGAGCCGGCTTTCGAACTCGTTGCGGTTGGCGAGGCCGGTCAGCGTGTCGTGCGACGCCTGCCAGGCCAGACGGCTGATGTAGTCGATCTCCTTGGTCATGTCGCGCAGCACGACCACCGTGCCCGCACCGCCTGCGCCGCCGTTGCGCAGCGGCGCGCCGATCAGCGAGACCGGAACGGTCGACGTATCCTCGCGCACCAGGAGATGCCGCGTCGTCACCGAATGCGACGCCTGCGACTGCACCGCCTCGTCAATCGCTGCGGGATTGTTCTCGCCGGTAACCGAATCGATCACCCGCAGCAGTTCCTTGGCCGGGCGCTGGCGTGCGGATGCGGCATTCGTATCGAGCAGCTTTTCGGCAGCCGGGTTGAGATAATCGACACGTCCGTGCACGTCGATTCCGATGACGGCGTCGCCGATCGATTTGAGAATGACGCGGGCGCGCTCCTGTTCGGCGCGCAGGGCGTGCCGATGCGCGCGCATCTCGGCGAGGTAGCTGCGGGCATACCAGACGAGCAGGACCGTCAGCAGTCCCGCTATCACCAGATTGACGATGGTCAGAACCGTCTCCGTCAGCCGCGACAGTTCGGAGAGCGAGCGGGAGAAGGCGTTGGCAAGCGGCGCAAGGCGCGCATCGAGCATGATAATCTGCGTGCTGCGCACCGCGGCCGTCTCGGCCGACATGATGTTCGCGCGCTTCTCATCGCGAATATCCGACGCGAGCGTGACCAGTTCGGTAAGCAACGGATCGGTTGCGCGCCACCGCTGGACCGCGTCGCTGACGAACGGCAACGTTCGGCAGCACCGGAACATCAGGATCAGTCCGGACACATCGTCCGGGTGATTGCCGCCCTGAAGGAAGCCGGCTCTTGCCGCATCGATGTCAGGGCTTGCACTCTCAAGCGCCAGGCGCGCGGCGCGATCGCCCAGCGGCGCCGCGACCGAAATCTCGTAAGTCGTGTAGTCGGCGTCGTCGCCGCTGACCACATAACGCTGCAGCGCGTGGATGGCGTCCTTCTGCCCTTTCGACCACAAGGCTTCGCCGGCGACATACGCGCGAACGCCCGACAGAAATTCAAGGCTTACGATCGTGATTGCCGCTTGCAAGGCAACGATGGCGACGAAAGGCCAGATCAGCCGGACGAGACGAAACTTGCTGCGCACTCACAGCTCCGTGGAATCCGGCACGTGCAGGCGCCGGCGAATGATTGGGCCTGCAAACGCCTGCGAGAGAACCGCCCTCGTCGGAGCGCCGCACGTCACTGTGCAACGACAGGTATCGAGTGAGTAACCTCAGCAAATGCACGTTAAAGCAGCATAAAGATCGCGTGCGCGCGGGTCACAAGTCACGGGCTGGTAAACGAGAGGTCGCCAATCGGTAAACGAAAGGTAAGCGCAACCGGGTTCCAGGCAGGCTGCGTTCACTTCCGGTGCATCATTTTTCAGCGTGCATCGTGAAAGATCACGCCGAGCGTGTTGCGGCGGCCTGACCGCAGCCGGCTGACGCCGTGGCGCATGTTGACCCGATAGGCTCCGCGGGTTCCCTGCACCGGGCGATGATGGACCGCGAACACCGCCGCGTCGCCCTGCTCGAGGTTCGTGACCTCGGCGCGCGACTGCATCCGCGGCCGCTGCTCGGTGAGCACCAGCTCGCCGCCGGAGAAATCCTCGCCCGGCTGCGACAGCAGGAACACCACCTGCAACGGAAACACGTGGTCGCCGTAGAGGTCCTGGTGCAGGCAGTTGTAGTCGCCCTCAACGTACTGCAGCAGCAGCGGCGTCGGCCGGGTCTGGCCCGCCTTGTGGCAGCGCGCAAGAAACTCGGCATGCTCTTCCGGATAGCGCACGGCGATGCCCATGATCTCGTTCCAGCGGTTGGCGATCGGCGCCAGCCGCTCGTAGAGCGCAGGCCGCAAGGCTGCGATCAGATCGGGCAGCGGGTAGGAGAAATACTTGTACTCGCCACGGCCGAAGCCATGCCGCGACATGATCACCTTGCTGCGGAAGCGGGTGTCGTCCGGATAAAGCTCGGCCATCTGCCGGCACTCCGCCGGCGAGAGCAGCTTCGGGAAACGCGCCCAGCCCGATGCATCGAGATCGGACGCGACACGGTCCCAATCGATCGCCGCAACGCGCGATACGATCATGCTGTTGCTGGATTCGGTTCGCTTGCGTTGCGCACTCGTACTCATTGTTCGCTCTCCCGCTTCAGCAGTGTGCGCTTGCGCTCGACGCCCCAGCGGTAGCCGGACAGGCTGCCGTCGTTGCGCACCACGCGATGACAGGGAATGGCGACCGCCAGCGGATTGGCGGCGCAGGCCTGCGCCACCGGCCGCGCCGAACCCGGTGCGCCGATGCGTTGAGCGACTTCGGCGTAGCTTGCCGTCTGGCCGGCCGGGATATCGCGCAAGGCCTGCCAGACCTTCCGCTGAAACGAGGTGCCGCGTGGATCGAGCGCGGCGTTGATCGGCGTTCCCGGCGTCTCGATCAGCTTCACCACCTCGGCCAGAACATCGGGCATGTCGCCGGTCGCGACCATCACGGTCGCATGCGGAAAACGGCTGCGCAGATCGGCGATCATCGCCGCCTCTTCGTCGCCGAGCAGAATGGCGCAAAGGCCCTTCGCGCTTTCGGCAACCAGCAGTAATCCCAGTGAGCAACGGCCGATCGCGTACTGAATCCGGTCGCGAGTCAGGGACGGATTGGTCTCGGCGGCCGGTCCACCGCCGGGCAAGTACTCCCGGATATCGTGAATCTGGGCGCTCATGGCGTCACCTTTCAAATAGCGCCGGCGCACGGCGCGCCTCGCGTTGTCCCATCAATGGCGCTGAGGGCGTGTCCGCTCCACCCGTTTCCTGACAAGGTCTTGAGCGCAGCGCGGCGTACACAGCCGGTTTCGCCTTGCAATTGGAGCCCGTTCCGGCGGAAAATCCACGCATGACCTTGCGTTTAACCCTCCTTATACCGGCCTGTGTTTTCGCCGGTCCGGCCGCCGCGCAGGGTATCGTCCTGCTGCCAGAGCCGAAGCCCTTCGTCACCGCTGTGCCATTCACGCAGACGTTGTCCAACACGACGCCGCTGGCGTTCGGCATGAGTGCAAACGATGCCGCGACCGCGCTGCAGGCGCCGCTAACCTATGTGAGCGGCAAGCCGGGGAACGAGATGTTCGTGGCGCAGCGCGTGCAGTGGGGCGCGCCGTTCTTCGAACGCGACGGCCAGCTCTATCTTCAGTTCCGCAACGGCCGCCTCACCGGCTGGAAGGGCGACTGGAGCCGCAACTGGATGTGGCGCTAGTTTTCTTCCCTCTCACTCGCCTGCTCCCGACATCGTCAGATCAAGCTGCAAGGACCACGCCATGGGACACGACATCACCCTGACTGCATCCGATGGCTTTCAGCTCGGCGGTTATCGTGCGGAGCCAGCGTCGGCTGCGAAGGGCGCGATTGTCGTCGTCCAGGAAATTTTCGGCGTCAACCATCACATCCGCAGCGTCTGCGACCGCGTGGCGGCGGAGGGCTATGTCGCAGTCGCGCCGTCGATCTTCGACCGGGTCGAACGCAACTTCCAGAGCGGCTATTCGCCGGACGAGATCGCAATCGCCCGCAAATTCGTCGCCAGCCCCGACTGGCCGGCGTTCATGCGCGACACGCAGGCAGCGATCGACTCCATTAAAGGCAATGGCCCGATCGGCATCACCGGCTTTTGTCTCGGCGGCAGCGTGTCGTTCTCCGCTGCGACCGACCTGTCGGGGCTGGCCGCGGCTGTCGGCTACTACGGCGGCGCAGTCGTGCGCTTCGCCGACAAGACGCCGAAAGTGCCGACCATGCTGCATTTCGGCGAGAAGGACACCGGCATTCCCTTGAGCGACGTCGACACCATCCGCAGCAAGCGGCCGGATGTCGAGATTCACGTCTATCCCGGCGCGCAGCACGGCTTCAGCTGCGACGAGCGCGCCAGCTACGACAAACCGAGCGCCGATCTCGCCTGGCAGCGCACCTTCGCCTTCTTCGCAAAGCACCTGCGGTGACGGCCAGCCCCTTAGACCACGCCACGATTACGACGCCCGCAGGTGAAGCCTCGCTCACGGATATCGGTGACGGCGACGCGGCGCAGATCGCCGCCTATTTCTACAGCGACGACCCGCATCTCGACATGCTGCTGGACCGTTCGTTACTGCCGCCGATCGAAAAGGCCGCCGCGCGATTTGAAATGATGCGCCGGAGCGGCGATCCGGCGCAGCGCTACACCGCGTTCGCGATCCGGCTGGACGGGCGGCTGGTCGGCTGCTCGACTCTCACCTGCAGCGCACCTGACACGAATTTCTCGCACTGGCACATCATCGATCCGAAACTCTGGAAAAGCGGCCTGTCGAGCCTGCTCTATCCGCATCGCATGAAGATGTACTTCGATCTGTTTCCGATCGAGCGGATGATCCACCAGACCAAGCCCGATAACATCGGCGTCAACCGGATGCTCGACAAGTTCGTTCCGGTTGCAGAGACGCGCCATGAAGAACGGCCGGACGGCGGTGCGCGGCCCGGCCTGTTCAACATTCGCTACGTGATGCGGGCCGATCTGCCGCGCATCTTCGCCGCCGCCGGTCTCGGCTGGCCGGCGGCGAAAGCGTGAGGCGGCTTACTCGCCCTTGACGCCGGTTGCCTTGACGACATCGGCCCAGCGCTGCTGGTCGACCTTGAGCGCCTTGGCAAACACCTCGGCGCCGCCGCCGACCGGCACCATGCTGAACGTCTGGATCTTCTCGACGCCCTCAGGCGAGGCGATGATCTTCGCCAGTTCGGCCGACAGCTTGTCGATGATCGGCTTCGGCGTTGCGGCCGGCACGAGAAGGCCGACCCATCCTTCCGCCTCGAAGCCCTTGTAGCCGGACTCGGCCATGGTCGGCACGTCAGGCAGGAACGGGTTCCGCTTTTCGCCACCGACGGCGAGCGCGCGGATCTTGCCGGCCTTGATCTGGGACATGCCGGTGGTGAGATCGATGAATGCGCCCGTCACCTGGTTGCCGAGCAGATCGTTCAGCATCGGCGCCGAGCCGCGATACGGCACATGCGTCATATCGAACCCGGCGACTTTCTTGAACAGCTCGCCATAGAGATGCGAGGTCGTGGCGTTTCCGAAGGAGCCATAGGGTTTGCCGGGATTGGCCTTGGCGAAATCGACGTACTCCTTCAGCGTCTTGAACGGCTGCTGCTCGGGCACGACCAGCGCAACGGTCGAAATGCAGACATGGGCGATTGGCGCGAGATCCTTTGCGACATCGAACGGCAGCGATGCTTGCAGGCTCGGCGCCTGGATGATCTGCGTGATCGCGACCAGAACGGTGTAGCCGTCCGGCGCAGCCTTGGCGACGAAGTCGTTGCCGACGGTGCCGCCGGCACCCGGCTTGTTCTCGACGATCACCGGCTGCTTCCATGCATCGCTGAGTTTCTGCGCCAGCATACGCGCGGTGACATCGGTCGCGCCGCCCGGCGGATACGGCACCACGAAGGTGATGCGGCGGTCCGGATAATTCGCCTGTGCCTGCGCGACGTTGCTCGCAGTGACCATCGCCGCGATGAACAGCGCAGCCGTAAATATGCCGCGCAAACCGTTGGTACCCATCCCTCTGTCGTCCTTCTCGCGTTTGTTTGAAGTCTTCAATGTGCCGCAACCGGCGTCGGACATGGGTACCGCTTTGATGCCCGTTTTTTGAAATGTCACGGCTGAATCGCGGCCGAAACGACGCAGGCGCTTGCATGTCTGCGCGCCCGTAGTTGATGGCCCCCTGAATAGGTGACATCATCATGAGCATGGGTTTAGACCGCAAACCGCAGGCACGCCGGACCACCCCGCCGCCGGACAGTGTCGTTGCGAGCTGGTACGCAAACGCCAGTTTACTCGACAGCTACAGCATTGACTTGAGGTCATCGGAACAGCCGAGCATGCGCGAGCTGGCGACGCGGACACTCGTCAATCCACCCGCATGGCAGAAGGCGCTGATCGCGCTGCGCGACGCCATGGTCACGCCCTTTGGCATCAAAACCTCCGATACGGTCAGAACCTCCCGGGACAGCCATGACCGGGTGGACTTCTTCCCGGTGCATTGGGAGGGCAAGGACGAAATTGTGCTCGGTACGGATGACCGGCACCTGGACTTCCGGCTATCGCTGCTCCGACGTCATTCTCCAACAGGCACGTTGCTCATCGCGACAACCGTCGTGCACGTCCACAATGCCTTGGGCTTCACCTATCTCAACGCGATCAGGCCTTTTCATCACCTCGTGGTCAGGACCAACCTCGCACGCTGCGCCTGAGCACACCGCGCGTGTGACGGATCAGAACGTCCGCATGACGCAGGTGGAGAGGTCACGGCAACAAAAAAGCCCGGCGAGCGGAGGCTCGCCGGGCTGTTCTGTGGCAGTTCAGATCAGGCGCTAACGCCGACGCCGATCGGGCAAGAGACGCCGGTGCCGCCGAGGCCGCAGTAGCCGCCGGGATTCTTGGCGAGATACTGCTGGTGATAATCCTCGGCGAAGTAGAACTCGCCGGCCGGCTTGATCTCGGTCGTGATCGCACCGTAGCGCTTGGTCGCCAGCGCCTTCTCGTACATCGCTTTCGACGCCTGCGCCGCCTTCAGCTGCTCGTCGCTGTACGTGTAGATCGCCGAGCGATACTGCGTACCGATGTCGTTGCCCTGACGCATGCCCTGGGTCGGATCGTGGCTCTCCCAGAACGCCTTCAGCAGCTTGTCGTACGAAATCTTTTTCGGATCGAACACGACCAGCACCACCTCGGTGTGGCCGGTGCGGCCCGAGCAAGCCTCTTCATAGGTCGGGTTGGGCGTATGACCGCCGGCGTAACCGACCGCCGTCGTGTAGATGCCGTCGCCGAGCTGCCAGAACTTGCGCTCCGCGCCCCAGAAGCAACCGAGTGCGAACACGGCCTGCTCGAGGCCTTCGGGATAGGGCCCCTTCAGCGGATTGCCGTTGACGAAGTGCTGGCGCGCGGTCGGGATCGGCGTCGCGCGTCCGGGCAGCGCCTCTGCGGCGGAGGGAAGGGCAAGGGGTTTGCGCATGAAAAGCATCGTGAACTCCTCAAAAACCGGGGTGCACCGTTGCACTCTTATATAGGCAGCTACGGATCGCCCGTCAGGCCGTTACCGAACCTTGCCGATCATTAATCCGGCACCACCGCCGCTCAGTCGCGAGCGTAGCCGATCAAAGGCTTGCTGGGACGGAACAAAAGCATCAGCACCAACCCGATGACACCCAGCACCGCCCAGGTTGGCTGATTGAGAATGACCTTGACCACACTGCTCCAAAGCCAGGGCGACAGGCCTTCAACCGCCTTCTGAAAAGCGACCTGGCTCGCCTGGTTGATGTCATTCCAGAGTTCGCCGAGTTGAGTAAGCCGCAGCCCCTGGTCGGCGATCGAGCGGGCACCGTCGTAGACCAGGAAAATAAAGGCGCCCGTCAGCAGCAACAGCCCGATCAGACGGAAAAAACCCCGGATCATCGTCCCACCCGCACCTTATTAATGACTGCCGCAGCGAATGCCCGGCAATACCGCCTGACCTTGGCGATTTCAATGACCGGACGCAAACTTGCCAGTCTCGCGCCTCTTTGGCAGTTACGAGCGCCCGAAGGAGCCGTTTCCAGCCGTTTTTGGCTGAAATCCGCGCTTGCCGGGCGTTGACGCTCCGCGCCGCCGCCCCTATAAGGACGGCCAACTGGCGGCAGATCAATTCTGCCGCCGCTGTTCTTTCTGGAACAATCAGGATTTCAACCGCCGGCGGCAGAGAGCTGCACCGGCGTCCATCGCCCGGACGGATTTTGACGTCTGGCTGGATAGACAAAGCGGCAAAGAGAGCATGGCCAATACAACCTCCGCCAAGAAAGCGACGCGCAAGATTGCCCGCCGCACCATCGTCAACAAGGCCCGCCGCACCAAGATGCGCGGTTCGGTCCGCTCCGTCGAAGAAGCGATCACCAAGGGTGACCGCGAAGCCGCGCTGAAGGCGCTGAAGGCTGCCGAGCCGGAACTGATGAAGGCCGCGCAGCAGAACATCATTCACAAGAACAATGCGAGCCGGAAGGTGTCGCGTCTGACGCATCAGATCGCGAAGCTCGCAAAGTAAAGTTCCGATCCATCCGGATAGAACGAAGCCCGGCCCACTGCCGGGCTTTTTCTTTTTGCCGGCCTCATCGCAGCAGCAAGTTCCCGCCAAGTAACTCCATCGCGAAAACTTCCGCTGGGCGTAACAACACGCACGGACCGCGTCGTCGTTCGCGCGATCGTTCGATCGCCAAGCACCGATCATCGCTCTGGAATCCGCGCACGCGTCACACGCGACGCTGACGAATGTTGGAAACCGTTTTGTCCGCCAGCAGAACGCGGTATCGATCGAGCATCGTGACAGCGTTTACAAACACCGCTGCGCCGCAGCGATCTTTTACGCGCCCGCAGTACGCAGATGCGAACGAGATGCAGATCGCAGACGCATGATCGAGCGATGTCGCGCGAGATCGAAGAAGGTTCGAATTGCAAGTCGCACGCTGTTGCTGCCGAGAAACAGCACCTGGAGTTACCCTGCGTCAACGCTCACAAAAACGTGCGCTTCGCTAATCACTTAAGAACATAGCGCGCGCATGTACTTTCAAAACGGCTGTGTGACGCGATTGCATGCGACAGATTGATGAATCTTTTTTGTTTTGGGGCGCGCTGTGTGACACGCGCGCAACGCCGCGATTCCCTGCGGGTTTTCAAACCGTTGCCTCGTTGTCATGAATTGCTGCGCATTGAACGCGCGCACCAAGCGATTTATTTGCGATTTCGAAGAATCAATTTCGTTGCGGGTTTTTTAACTTCCTGTATTTCTTAAACCACTCGCGGTGCCCCCGGCTCTTTAGATCAGAGCGGCTCAAGATCCGAGGCGCACGCGCAGATCAGTAATGATAGGCGCGTTAGCGACGCTTTCCAATCGATGATGAGGGTCGAACTCATAGGTCTATGAGAACGATGGCTCATGTCTGGATGGCATCACGTCTGGATGCAACACCTCGCCGGCGGCAACGCGGCGGTGACTAGCAGATGGACATGATCCGAAATCCGGCACAGCGCATGGAGTGAGCGCCTCGCGAGCAACAAGAGCCAGAACAGGCCAAGAGCCTTCAATGGCTCAGAGAAGAAACGAGACTACGACGATAGCGATACGACGATAACGAGCAGACGGCGGCTGAGACGGGCGAACACGATCAAGTATCCAGCGTAGCGAGTCTCGCCAGTGCGGCGGCCTCGCGTATCAAGACCACATTACTTTCGATCGGTGCGAGGAAACTTGTTGCGGGTTACCGCAGCAGGCAGGGGGAACTTATGCAGTTTTACGGAGCGAACATCTTGCAACACGATGCGCTGACACTGACATCCAGGCAATTACTTGCAGCGCTTTGTGTGTCTCTGGATTTTCAGGCCGCGCGCGGCGCGGTCACCCGCGTCAACGGGCACCAGCACCCGCCCAGTTTCAGTACGCGCTGACCTCGCGCCGCCTTCTTCGACCACACATCAGCTGAACTGCCGGCAACGCTCGGGCGTTGCAACGGAGAGCTTTTGTCTGGCGACAAGCGCGCGAGGTGTTCGCCGCCCGCAAGGTCCGGCGACGGTCCCGACATAACTGGCAATCGAATTGCATATGCGTTTCTGCATTCGTGATTGCCCCGCTGGAACGACATAACGAGAAAAGTCGAAAACAATGGCAAGCTTGCAACAGGAACAGGTACATCGCGTTGACCCGTCGCATCAGGACCAGTGGGTGCGGGTGAAGGGCCGTCTGCGCACGAGCGTCGGCGAGGACATCTATTCGAGCTGGTTCGCGCGCATGGATCTCGAAAACGTTCATGAGGACTGCGTCTTCATGACGGTCCCGACCGTCTTCCTGCGCAGCTGGATTCAGTCGCATTATACCGATCGCGTTCTGTCCTGCTGGCAGGCGGAACTGCCGGAGGTCAAGCGCGTCAACGTCGCCGTGCGTTCAGCGATGCGCGCCGTGACGCCCGTGAAAGAAGTCCCGCCGGTGGCAGAAGTGCGCCGCGCCGATCGTCCGGCTGCGGAACTGCGCGTCGGAGCTTCGGCGCCGGTCTCGGCGAGCCATGACGCGCTTGGCGGCTCGCCGCTCGATCCGCGCCTCACCTTCTCGAGCTTCGTGATGGGCCGTTCGAACACGCTGGCGCACGCCGCCGCACGTCAGGTGGCCGAAGGCCGCCGCGGCGACCCGGTGATGTTCAACCCGCTCTACATTCACGCCGGCGTCGGCCTCGGCAAAACCCACCTGCTGCAAGCGGTGACCTGGGCCGGCAATTCCAGCCCGGACCGCAAGGTGCTGTATCTCACCGCCGAAAAGTTCATGTACGGCTTCGTCGCCGCGCTGAAGGCGCAAAACTCGCTGGCCTTCAAGGAAGCGTTGCGCGGCATCGACGTGCTGATCATCGACGACCTCCAGTTCCTGCAGGGCAAGACCATTCAGGGCGAGTTCTGCCACACGCTGAACGCGCTGATCGACGCCGGCCGTCAGGTCGTCGTCGCGGCCGACCGCCCGCCGTCCGATCTCGAAGCGCTCGATGACCGCGTCCGCTCGCGCTTGGCCGGTGGCCTCGTGGTGGAAATGGGCTCGCTCGGCGAAGAGCTGCGGCTCGAAATCCTGCGCTCGCGCGTCAACGCCGCGCGCGTACATCACGCCGGCTTCGAGGTTCCGGAACCGGTGCTCGACTATCTCGCAAAAGCAATCACCCACAACGGGCGCGATCTCGAAGGTGCGGTCAATCGTCTGCTCGCCCACTCGAAACTCAACGCCCAGCCGGTGACCCTGGAGATGGCGGAGCGCGAAGTTCGCGATCTCGTCCGGCCGCAGGAGCCGAAGCGCGTCAAGATCGAGGACATCCAGCGCGTCATCGCGCGGCAGTACAATGTCAGCCGCTCGGACCTCTTGTCGTCGCGCCGCACCGCCAACGTGGTGCGTCCGCGTCAGGTCGCGATGTATCTGTCGAAGGTGCTGACGCTGCGCTCGCTGCCGGAAATCGGCCGCCGTTTTGGAGGCCGCGATCACACCACGGTGCTGCATGCCGTGCGCAAGATCGAAGCTCTGGTCGGCAAGGACAACTCGCTCGCCGACGAGGTCGAACTCCTGAAGCGCCAGCTCCAGGATTGAGGCCCGCCACGGGCTGTTACGCCGCGCCCTAAGTCACCAGAAACGCCGGGAAAAGTTGGTTTTCCCGGCGGCTCTGCCCTTGCACTGATCCCCCTTCCACGCCACCTTGCGGTCCCCCATCGGTGCGGTCAAAATCCTGATCCGGTGGGCGTCCAACGCCGCGGCGCCCGACCAGGCTGCCCGGCCCTCACTCTGTGACTGTCGTTTCGGGATCGGGCGGATTTGCAATGAAGGTGACCGTCGAGCGTGCGCAACTTCTGAAGTCGCTGGGCCATGTCCACCGCGTGGTGGAACGCCGCAACACCATCCCCATTCTCGGCAACGTCCTGATCCGCGCCGAAAGCGGCAAGCTGTCACTGAAGGCGACCGACCTCGATCTCGAAGTCACCGAAACGCTGGCGGCCGAGGTGTCTGGCGGCGGCGGTTCCACCACCGTTCCGGCGCACATGTTCTATGACATCGTGCGCAAGCTGCCGGACGGCTCGCAGATCATTCTTGAGGGCGACGGCGATCGCTCGGTGATGGCGATCCGCGCCGGCCGCTCGCGCTTCACCTTGCAGACCCTGCCGGAAAGCGACTTCCCCGATCTCGCCGCCGGCGAAATGACCCATTCGTTCAAGCTCTCCGCCGCCGACATGAAGCGGATGATCGATCGCACGCAGTTTGCGATCTCGACCGAAGAGACGCGCTACTACCTGAACGGCATCTATCTGCACAACGCCGGCAGCGGCAAAACCGCAACCTTGCGCGCGGTCGCGACCGACGGCCATCGCCTGGCGCAGATCGACCTCGCACTTCCGAAGGGCGCTGCCGGCATGGCCGGCGTGATCGTGCCGCGCAAGACGGTCGGCGAAGTGCAGCGCCTGATCGAGGACACCGAAGCCGAGATCGGCATCGAACTCTCGACCGGCAAGATCCGCTTCTCGCTCGGCAATGTGGTGCTGACCTCGAAGCTCATCGACGGCACGTTCCCGGACTACGGCCGCGTCATTCCGCAGAACAACGACAAGGAACTCGTCGTCGACAAGAAGGATTTCGAGGCCGCGGTCGACCGCGTCTCGACGATCTCGAGCGAGCGCGGCCGCGCCGTGAAGCTCGCGCTCTCCGGCGGCAAGCTGACGCTCTCGGTCACCAATCCGGACTCCGGCAGCGCCACCGAAGAGCTCGAGGTCGAATACGCCGCCGACGCGCTCGATATCGGCTTCAACTCACGCTACCTGCTCGACATCGCAGCCCAGATCGAGGGTGAAGTGGCGGTGCTGAAGCTCGCCGACCCGGGGTCGCCGACGCTCATCCAGGACAAGGAATCCAAGGGCGCGCTCTACGTGCTGATGCCGATGCGGGTGTGAGGCGCGGTAGAAATGGCGATTATCCGCCATTGATACCCTCTCCCCTTGTGGGAGAGGGTGGCGAGGACGAAGTCCGAGCCGGGTGAGGGGTTGATAAACCCAATGGCGCATCACCAATCCGTTCGCACTAAGACGCGCGCTTTCGCAAAATCAATGCGAAAGCAGCCAACAGATGCGGAAGCTGCAATCTGGCGGCTACTCAGAAATCGCCGCCTATCTCAGTTCAAGTTTCGGCGGCAAGCGCCATTTCAGGGTTACATTCTAGATTTTGTTTGCTTCGATCGAAAACTCGTCATCGAGGTTGACGGAAGCCAACATGCACCGAAGTCAGACGAGGCACGGACAGCTTGCTTACGCTCCCAAGGATTTCAGGTTGCCCGTTATTGGAACAACGAGGTATTGCAGAATCCAACTGCAGTTCTTGATGACATCTTGCACCGGCTTGGCAAAGCTATCTGACCCCTCACCCGGCGCCTCGCTGCGCTCAGCGCCACCCTCTCCCACAAGGGGAGAGGGTTGTCGGCAGTCATGACCGTTTCCCGCATCCAGCGCCTGTCGCTCACGCACTTCCGCAGCTACCGCGCGGCGAGCGTGCGCACGGATGCGGATCTCGTGGTGCTGGCGGGCCCGAACGGTGCGGGCAAGACCAACTGCCTCGAAGCGATCTCCTTCCTCTCGCCCGGCCGCGGACTGCGCCGCGCCACGCTCGACGACGTCGCCGACAATGAGGGCGACGGCTCGTGGGCCGTCTCGGCCGAAGTCGAGGGCGCACTCGGCCTCGCCACCCTCGGCACCGGCATCGATCCACCCGCCCCCGACGCCACGACGAACACGCGCCGCTGCCGCATCGACCGCGAGCCGGTGAGCTCGGCGGCGCATTTCGGCGATCACCTGCGCATGGTGTGGCTGACCCCGGCGATGGACGGGCTCTTCATGGGAGCCGCATCGGAGCGGCGGCGTTTCTTCGATCGGCTGGTGCTCGCGCTCGACAGCGACCACAACGGCCGCGTCTCGGCGCTGGAGCGATCGCTGCGTTCACGCAATCGCCTGCTGGAAGATCGCAACTTCGACACGCACTGGTGCGACGCCATTGAGCGCGAGACGGCGGAACTGGCGGTCGCCGTCGCTGCCATGCGCGGCGAAACCGTCAAGCGCTTGTCGGCCACGCTCGCGGCCCGCGAGGCGACATCGCCGTTTCCGACCGCCCGCATCTCTCTCGACGGCTGGATGGAAAACGCGCTGCTGACCCTGTCCGCCACCGAGGTCGAGGACCGTTATCGCGAGCGGCTGCGCGAAAACCGCGCGCGCGACGCCGCCGCGGGCCGCACGCTCGACGGACCGCATCTCACGGACCTTGAAGTGATCTACGCGCCGAAGAATTCACCCGCGCGTGACGCGTCCACCGGCGAGCAGAAGGCGCTGCTGATCGGCCTCGTCATCGCGCATGCCGGTCTCGTCACCGAGATGACCGGGATCACACCGCTGCTGCTGCTGGATGAGGTGGTGGCGCATCTCGATCCGGATCGACGTACCGCGCTGTTCGATGCACTGGCGCAGCTCGGTGCACAGGTCTGGATGACCGGCGCCGATCCGGCCGCATTTGCAGGCGTCACGCAGAGCGCGGAGATCTTCCGCGTCGAGGCGGGCAAGGTCGAACGGCGGACCTGAACACCGCAAAACTCGCTCCATCTCAAGTGCCTCTCGACACCGGCGAAACGATATTTCATTTGTGATTTCGGACGACCGTAGCGCCTTGTTTTGTGCCCGGATTCGGTGCTGGAAACGGGCACTCCGCACAAGCCGTCACGAGCACTTTTTCAGGCTCCCGGAATCGGCCTTTTACGGCCTTGAAAAAGCGCCTAAAATCACCACATCTTCAAAGCGTTAGCAGGCGCGAGTTTGCCCTGTACGCAATGCGCGATTCATGGCACAAAATGACGATTCTGCGCATGATTTTCCGCTGATTCGAAAACCCGCTGCGAAAGCCCCAAATGACTGAACCTGCCCGGCAACCGATCGCCGATTCTGCTGCTGCTGCGCCTGCCGAATACGGCGCGGAATCGATCCGGGTGCTGAAGGGGCTTGATGCGGTTCGCAAGCGTCCCGGCATGTACATCGGCGACACCGACGACGGCTCGGGTCTCCATCACATGGTTTACGAAGTCGTCGACAACGCGATCGACGAAGCGCTTGCCGGCCACGCCAGCGCCGTGACGGTCGTCCTCAACGCCGACGGCTCGGTGACCGTGCGCGACGACGGCCGCGGCATTCCGACCGACATTCACAAGGGCGAGGGCGTCTCCGCGGCCGAGGTCATCATGACCCAGCTGCACGCCGGCGGTAAGTTCGACCAGAACTCCTACAAGGTCTCCGGCGGTCTGCACGGCGTCGGCGTGTCGGTCGTCAACGCGCTTTCGACCAAGCTGCAGCTGCGCATCTGGCGCGACGGCAAGGAGCACTACATCGAGTTCGCCCATGGCGACGCGGTGGCGCCGCTGAAGGTCGTCGGCGACGCCAACGGCAAGCGCGGCACCGAAGTGACGTTCTTCGCCTCTCCCGGCACCTTCACCAACATCGAGTTCGATTTTGCGACGCTGGAGCATCGCCTGCGCGAGCTCGCCTTCCTCAATTCCGGCGTGCACATCGTGCTGTCCGACATGCGTCACGCGGTCGAGAAGCGCGAGGAGATGCGCTACGAGGGCGGCATCGAAGCGTTCGTGAAGTATCTCGACCGCAACAAGAAGCCCGTGGTCGGCGATGCCATCGTCGTGCGCGCCGAGCAGAACGGCATCTCCGTCGAAGCGGCACTGTGGTGGAACGACAGCTACCACGAAAACGTGCTCTGCTTCACCAACAACATTCCCCAGCGCGACGGCGGCACGCATTTGGCCGGCTTCCGCGGCGCGTTGACGCGTCAGGTGACCGGCTACGCCGACATCATGGCGAAAAAGGAAAAGATCGCGCTCACCGGCGACGACTGCCGCGAAGGTCTCACCGCGGTTCTGTCCGTGAAGGTGCCCGACCCGAAATTCTCGTCGCAGACGAAAGACAAGCTCGTCTCGTCGGAAGTCCGTCCCGTGGTCGAGAACGTGCTCAACGAAGCGCTGCAGGCGTGGTTCGAAGAGCATCCGACCGAAGCCAAGATCATCGTCGGCAAGGTGGTGGAAGCCGCAGCCGCGCGCGAAGCCGCCCGCAAGGCGCGCGAGCTCACTCGCCGCAAGGGCGCGCTCGATATCGCTTCCCTCCCCGGCAAGCTCGCGGATTGCCAGGAGCGCGATCCGGCAAAATCCGAACTCTTCATCGTCGAGGGTGACTCGGCCGGCGGCTCCGCCAAGCAGGGCCGCAATCGCGAATTCCAGGCGGTGCTGCCGCTGCGCGGCAAGATCCTCAACGTCGAGCGCGCACGCTTCGACAAGATGCTGTCGTCCGAGCAGATCGGCACGCTGATCACCGCGCTCGGAACCGGCATCGGCCGCGAGGACTTCGACCTCGGCAAGCTGCGCTACCACAAGATCATCGTGATGACGGACGCCGACGTCGACGGCGCGCACATCCGCACGCTGCTGCTGACGTTCTTCTTCCGCCAAATGCCCTCGCTGATCGACGGCGGGCATCTCTATATCGCACAGCCGCCGCTCTACAAGGTGACGCGCGGCAAGTCCGAGCAGTACCTGAAGGACGAGCGCGCGCTGGAAGACTATCTGATCGACACCGGCCTCGACGACTGCGTGCTCAAGGTCGCGTCGGGCGAGGATCGCTCCGGCCGTGATCTGCGCGCGCTGGTCGAGGATGCACGTGTCATCCGCAACACGCTGAATAATCTGCACAGCCGTTACAACCGCAGCGTTGTCGAACAGGCGGCAATCGCATGCGTGCTCACACCGAGCGTGACCGGCGACGTCGCCAAGGCCAATGAAGCTGCGGCCTATATCGCGCGCCGGCTCGATTCGCTCGCCGACGAAGTCGAACGTGGCTGGACCGGCCGCTTCACCGAAGGCGAAGGCTTCACGTTCGAGCGCACCGTGCGCGGCGTCAAGGATGTTGCAATCATCGATGATGCGCTCCTCGGCTCGGCCGATGCGCGCAAGTTGGATGAGTTTGGCGCGCGGCTTCAGGAAGCCTATCTGCGCGCAGCGACCTTGCGCCGCAAGGACACGGAAATCGCCATCCACGGCCCGGTGTCGCTGTTCGACGCGGTGACCGACGGCGGCCGCAAGGGCGTGGCGCTGCAGCGCTACAAAGGCCTCGGCGAGATGAACCCGGAGCAGCTCTGGGAGACCACGCTCGACACCAACGTGCGCTCGCTGCTGCAGGTGAAGGTCAAGGAGGTCGACGAGGCCGACGACATCTTCACCAAGCTGATGGGCGACATCGTCGATCCACGCCGCGAGTTCATCCAGGACAACTCGCTCAGCGCCAACGTCGACGTCTAACGCCCCCCATCGTCATTGCGAGCGAAGCGAAGCAATCCAGTCACGATCCGAAACTTGGATTGCTTCGTCGCTTGCGCTCCTCGCAATGACAGCAACTAACGGCGGCGCGCGCCGCCGCCGCGCTTCTTGGGCGCGCGGTCCTTCGACGCCTCGTGCTGCAATTGCAGGAACATCGCCAGCGCCAAGCGATCGATCATTTCCTGCTCGTCGAGTTGCACCAGCTTCGGCTTGTTCAGCACCGCATTGATCAGCGTTCCGAATACCATCTGAAATGCAAAGCCGATGGTGCGCTCCTTGGCCGCGCGGCGTCCGCGGCCCATCAGCGGCAACAGCAGCGGCATCGAGCGCTCGACCAGCCCCGTTCCGGTTTCGCGCACCGTCACCCAGCGCGCCGGCTGCACGGCCTTGTACTGCATCGCCGCCCGCAGCACGCCTTCGTTCTTGCGGATGATCTCGGTCACCACCGACACAACGTGATAACAGGCGGCCTCGAGGCTCGCATCGGCTTGCACATCGGCCGCAACCGCCGCTTCGATCTCCGACAGGCTCCGCTTCGACACCAGCGACATCAGCGCCGCGAAGAACGCATCCTTGCTTTCGAAGCGGCCGTAGAACGCACCGACCGTGACGCCGACGCGCGCGCACAACTCGTCGATCGGCAGTTCATCGAAGGCGCAATCGCGCAGCAGTTCCGCGCCCGCGTCCAGCAGCGCGACGGTCGTTTCCTGGCTACGGCGCTGACGTGTCGGGAGAATTCCCGGTAAATCCTGGATCAGCGGCCAGCCGGCGACTTCGGGTGCTTCGGTCAAACGACCTCCCATTTAGGGTTGACGGCAATATTATAGTCATGACTATAATTTGGAAACAATCAAAAGACCGCGTTCGACGCGGCAACAAACAGCCTGCACACCCGGCAACGATACCGGGTTATCGCGGGCCGACAGGGGAGGTTTGTGATGCCGGGGAAAATCAGGCTGCGCGTCGATCCCGACAAGTGCCAGGGCCATAGCCGCTGCAAGTCGCTCGCGCCCGAGCTGTTCGATCTCGACGAATACGGCAATGCTCACGAGATCGGTGACGGCACCGTTCCGGATGCGCTTGTCGAGAAAGCCTATCTCGCCAAGTCGAACTGTCCCGAGCTCGCCATCGAGATCATCGAGGACTGAGCCTTTCCTTCCTGCACGCTGCAACGTCACGCCCGCATCCGGAGGACGCTTCCATGAATCAGCACACGCCCGCGCCGCCGCCGCCCGTCACCGACTGGCTCAACGATTTCGATCATACCGACCCGCGCTGGACCGAGAATCCATTCCCGATCTGGGACGAGCTGCGCGACAAGTGCCCGGTGGCACATACCAAACGCTTCCTCGGCGTCTATCTGCCGGTGACGTACGAAGCGGTGAAGCAGATTTCCTACGACACCGAGCATTTTTCGTCGCGCCGCGTGGTGGTGCGCAATGTGCGCCCCGAACCGGTGATGCCGGCGCCGCCGATCACCTCCGATCCGCCGCATCACAAGCCGGCGAAGCAGTTGCTGCTGCCGCCGTTCACACCGGACGCGATGAAGAGGCTCGAACCGCGGGTGCGTGCGATCTGCAACGAGCTGATCGACGCGTTCATCAACGACGGCAAGTGCGACGCCGCCGCGCGCTACACCAAGCACATTCCGGTGCGCGCCATCGCCCATATGCTCGGCATTCCCGAAAAGGACGGCGATCTCTTCATTCGCTGGATTCACCAGATCCTCGAGCTCGGCATTCACGACGATGCGGAGCTGATGAAGGCGGTGCACGAGATGAACGCGTACTTCGCCGAGCACATCGAGGCGCGCAAGAAGCATCCAACCGACGATCTCATCATGGATCTGATGAAGGCGAAGGGTCCGGATGGGCAGCCGCTCTCCGATCCCCACGTGCTCGGCTCGCTGCGCCTGCTGCTGATCGCCGGCATCGACACCACCTGGAGCGCGATCGGCTCGTCGATGTGGCATCTCGCCAAGACCCCGTCGGACCGCGAGCGATTGCTCAAGGAGCCCGAGTTGATGCCCTACGCCATCGAGGAGTTCCTGCGCGCGTACGCGCCTGTGACGATGGCGCGCGAGGTGATGAAGGAGACGACCGTCGCCGGATGCCCGGTAAAGCCCGGCAACATGGTGCTGCTGTCGTTCCCAGCCGCCAACCGCGACCCGGCCATGTTCCCGGATGCGGACAAGGTGATCATCGACCGCAAGGAGAACCGCCACGCCGCGTTCGGCCTCGGCATCCACCGCTGCGTCGGCTCGAACCTCGCGCGCATGGAAATGGTCGTTGCGCTGGAGGAATGGCTGAAGCGCATCCCGGATTTCCGTCTCGATCCGGCCGGCAAGGTCTCTTGGTCTGAGGGAACGGTGCGCGGACCGCGGCAACTGCCGCTGCTGTTCGGCTGAAGCACAACTCTGCCGCGCGGCGGACTGTCGCGCGGCCGTCATTTTTCCCGTCGCCTATGTTCCAAAGTCTATTCGGTTGCGCATTTCGCCGCCTGTGTTCCCGCCATATTCTGCGCTAGCATCCGTTCGCGATTGCGGACGCCAGCCATGGATATGCAATGAACCGACCCAAGACTGCGCCTGTCTCTGAGCGCGCCTCGACGTTCTTCAACGATCTCCTCAACACGCTGACCGAGCGCGGGCGCAGCCTGCTCTCCTGGGGCAACTCTGATACGCCGTTGACGCGCGTCCAGCTGATCGAGCTCGGCGAAACGCTGCTGTCGCGCCGGGGCGAAGCCACCGGCGTCGCACTGGCGCGGACGCTGCTCGAAGCCTACGCCAACGCCTCACGCGAGGATCGCCTCGCCTTTCTCGATGCCATGGCGGAGCAGTTCGGCCCCGACGAGGCCGAGCTGACCAAGGCGATCGAAGCGGTGCGCAACGGCAACTTCAAGGCCAGCGCCGTCTCCCGCCTGCACAAGGCGGCCGAGCCGCGGCGGCAGGAACTGATCCGCCGTCTCAACCTCGCACCCGGCGGCACCGCATCGCTGGTGAAGATGCGCGAGGAGCTGCTTGCGGTGCTGCGCGAGCGTCCCCAATTGGCAGACACCGACGACGACTTCGTGCATCTGTTCAGTTCGTGGTTCAACAGGGGTTTTCTCGTGCTCAGGCGCATCGATTGGACCACGCCGGCCAACATTCTTGAAAAGATCATCCGCTACGAGGCCGTGCACGCGATCGAGAACTGGGACGATCTGCGCAACCGCCTCGCGCCGCCGGACCGCCGTTGTTACGGTTTCTTCCATCCACAGCTCGTCGATGAACCGCTGATTTTCGTCGAGGTGGCGCTGACCCGCGACATTCCGCCGGCGATCGCGCCGCTGCTCGATCTCGACCGCAAGGCGATCGGTTCGGACGAGGCCACAACTGCCGTGTTCTATTCGATCTCGAACACCCAGCGCGGGCTCGGCGGCATCTCGTTCGGCAATTTCCTGATCAAGCAGGTGGTCGAAGACCTCAAGCGCGAGCTGCCGAACCTCTCGACCTTCGTCACGCTGTCGCCGGTGCCGGGCTTCGCTGGCTGGCTGAATGCCGAGCGCAAGAACGAAGCCTCGACGCTCCTGGATTCGGATCAGCGCGCGACGCTGACGAACCTCGACGTCCCCGGCTGGGCCGACGATCCCGTACTCGCGGCGCGCGTCGAACCCGCACTGCTGTCCGCGGCTGCGGCCTATTTCCTCACCGCCCGCACCTCGCGCGGCGGCCTGATCGATCCGGTCGCCCGCTTCCACCTCGGCAACGGCGCGCGGCTGGAGCGGCTCAACTTCCTCGGCGATCGCTCCGAAAAAGGCCTGCAGCAGGCGCACGGGCTGATGGTCAACTACCTCTATGCCCTCGACAAGATCGAGAGCAACCACGAGGCCTACGCCGAGAAGCGCGAGGTTGCGGCTTCGAGTGCCGTGCGCAAGCAGCTGATCGCGCGGCCACAGGCCGACGTCGTCCCGCTGGCGCCCGTCACGTCGTAGGCGCATTCGCCGCAGCACTGCTGCGCATAGAATTGTCTTGTCAAAATTCCGTCACGGCGATTAGGTCGCCGTGCGCTCCTTTTTGACGCGCGGCAATTCAGCAGATTTTGGAAGCCATCGATTTGTCAGGCGTATCATTTCGGCCCTCATCGCGGCCCGTGCTTCACCGGTTGTCGGCTTCAGAAGTCGGCGCGGATATCATCGCGGGCCTCCTCGCCAGCATTCTCACCATCGCCTTCGGCCTGTCCTATGCGGCGCTGATCTTCTCCGGGCCGCTGACGCCGCTGCTTGGCTCGGGCATCGCCACGACCTTCGTGGCGTCGGCCGTGATTGCGCTGGTGATCTCGCTCGGCTCGTCCTTCCGCTTCGCCGTCGGCGCCATCGACAGCTCAACCGCCGCGGTCGCCGGCATTCTCTCGGTGACGCTGGCCGAGCGGCTGCTCGCCATGCATCCGGACACGCCGCTGCTGGCGCCGATCCTGCTGACGCTGTCGGCGACGACCGCGCTCACCGGCATCCTGCTGTGCGTTTTCGGCATCGCCCGGATCGGCCGAGCCACCCGCTATGTGCCGTATCCGGTGATCGGCGGGTTTCTGGGAGCGACTGGCTGTCTCATCATCGTCGGCGCCCTGCGCGTCATGCGCGGCGACCTGCCCGGAACCGATCTTCTCGTCGTCTTCGCCACGCCGCATGCGCTTGCGCAACTGGCCGCCGCAATCCTGACCGCGGCGGTCATCGCCATCGCGCTGTTCAAGCTGCGCCGGAGCATCGCGATCCCGATCGTGCTGATCGGCGTAACCGTTCTTGCGCATCTCGTCCGTACCGCGTCCGGACTGTCACTCGCCGAGACGCAGGCACTCGGCTGGACGTTCCGGCCGCCGACGCCGAGCCCGCCGCATCTGCCGTGGGAGCTCGGCGAGATCAAGCATTACCCGTGGGACGCGCTTGTCACCCTGCTCGGTAACGTGTTCGCCGTGATCTTCGTCACCGCGATCACCACGCTCTTCAACACGACCGGCATCGAGGTCGAGACTCACAGGGAAGCCGACATCGATCGCGAGCTGACGACCGCTGGCGTCGCCAACCTGTTCGCCGGCGCGCTTGGCGGCTATGCGGGCTGCATTTCGCTGAGCCGCTCGATCCTCACCCATCGCGTCGGCGCACGCACGCGGCTCACCGGCCTGATCGTCGCCGTCACATCGGCTATCCTGGCGTTCGCCAATCCGGGCTTTCTCGCCTATGTGCCGAAGTTCGCACTCGCCGGCCTGCTGATCTACATGGGCGTCGACCAGTTGAAGCGCTGGATTATCGATTCCCGCCGGCGTCTCTCGGTCACCGACTATATCTCGCTGCTCGCGATCGTCGTGATCATCATGCAGTGGGGCTTCGTCGCCGGCGTCCTGATCGGAACCATCATCGGCTGCGCCACGTTTGCGCTCAGCGTCTCGCGTATCAACTCGATCAAGTACGGCTTCAGCGGCCTTGAATATCGCAGCTCGCTCGATCGTTCGCGCGGCGACACGGACATTCTCGACCGGCACGGCGGCGAGATCCGCGGCCTCAACCTGCAAAGCTACCTGTTCTTCGGGTCGGCGAACCGGCTCTACCGACACGTCAAGGACCTGATCGCCCATCATCCGGAATGCCGCTTTCTCGTCTTCGACTTCTCGCTGGTGACCGGCGCGGATTCGTCAGCCGCGTACAGCTTCTCCCAGATCAAGCGGATTGCGAGCGAGCACCACGTCGAGATCATCCTCGTCGGCCTGTCGCGCAAGCTCGAGACATCGTTCCGCTCGAGCCAGTTCGTCGCCGGCGGCGTGCACGTGATGCCGGAACTCGATCACGCGCTGGAGCGGTGCGAGAACAAGGTGATCGAGAAGCACCGGCAGGACGCGGACGAGGAAAGCAGCCTGCGCGACTGGTTCGAGGAAATTCTCGGCAGCGAGGATATGGCGAGCGAACTGATGGACCGCTGCCATCGTGTCGAGGCGGCCGCGGGCGATGTCATCGCGCAGAGCGGCGAGGAAGCCGACCGCATGCACTTCATCCTGAGCGGACGCGTCAACGTGCTCGTCCCGATCAACGACGAACGGCGGACGCGGCTGCGCAGCCTCGGTCCCAAGACCACGATCGGCGAGATGGGGCTTCTGACCCAGCGCCCGCGCAGCGCCACCATCGAGGCGGAGACCGCAAGCGTCCTCTATGAACTGCCGGCGGCTGAATTTCAGACGATCATGGCCGACAGACCCGAATTGGCCCATAAACTCTTGATGTATTTCGTTTCCATCATGGCCGAGCGTCTTGCCTTTTCAAATCGCACGGTCAGTGTATTGAGGCGCTAAGCCCTCCACCGCCGCTCCGGCCTGACGCAATCTAGCTGCCAACTGGGAGCCAACAATGGCCAAAGAAACCGAAACCCTTGCTGCCTATGTGGCGGGTCTCACCTATGACGCGATCCCGACCGAAGTTCTGGAGCGCGCCAAGGTCCTGACCCTCGATTTCCTCGGCAGCGCGGTGCGGGCACGCAGCGAAGCGGACTCGACGCCGTCGATCCTGGCGATGCTCGCGGCGCTCGGCCTCGACGGCAAGGGCGAGGCCACCGTCTTTGGCGATACGAAAACCTACACGCCGGCTGTTGCCGCACTGGTCAACGGCGCACTCGGCCACTCGCTCGACTTCGACGACACGCATGCGGACTCCTCGCTGCATCCGAGCGCTCCCGTGGTCCCCGCCGCATTCGCCGTCGGCGAGATCGTCAACGCCTCGGGCCGCGATGTGCTCACCGCCATTGTCGCCGGTTATGAAGTCTGCTGCCGTCTCGGCAATGCCCTCGATCCGACCTCGCACTACGCCAAAGGCTTTCATCCGACCGCGACCGCCGGCACGTTCGGCGCCGCCGCCGCCGCCGCGAAACTCTACAAGCTCTCCGCGGAGCAAATCGTCTCGGCGTTCGGCGTCTCCGGCAGTCAGGCCGCCGGCTCGCTGCAGTTCCTGCTCAACGGCGCCTGGAACAAGCGCTATCAGGTCGGCGCAGCCGCAATGAACGGCGTCGTCGCCGCAACGCTCGCCAAGAATGGCTTTATCGGATCGAGCGACGCGGTCGAAGGCAAGCACGGCCTCCTCGTCGGCTACAGCGACAACGCACATCCGGAAAAAGCGACCGCCGGTCTCGGCACCGTCTATGAGACGCTGAAGGTCGGCATCAAGCCGTATCCGAGCTGCCGCTACACCCACGCGGCGATCGACGCGCTGATCGCCATGCGTCGCGATCACAACCTGACGCCGGAGAATATCCAGAAGGTCGAGATCGGTCTGCACCGCAACGGCATCACGCTCACCGGTGACGCCTCGACCAAGCGCCGGCCGAAAAACGTGGTCGGCGGTCAGTTCTCGATGTTCTTCACCGGCGCGGTCGCGCTCGATCAGGGCTCGTTCGGCTGGGACGACTACAAGCGACTGAACGATCCGGACCTGCTCGCACTCTCGGACAAGATCGAGGTGGTGCAGGACGAACGTCTCGAAGGCCGCACGCATCCCTTCGGGGCGCGCGTGACAGTGAAGACGCTCGACGGTACGCATGAGCGGCTGCACGACGATCCGTCGGGTGAGCCGGCCTCGTTCCCGGCGAACACGGCGATGCAGCAGAAGTTCCTGCAACTCGCGAAGCCCGTGCTCGGCCATCGCGCCGCGAGCTTTGCCGAAGCCATTCTCGGCATCGACAAGCTCGATCAGGTGCGGCTCGCCGCGGGACTTGGACGCCCCGCAGCGTAACTAGAAAGCGGTATACCCGCCGTCGATCACGAAGCAGTCGGTCGTATGATACGACGACGCGCCGCTCATCAGATAAACCGCGATGCCGCCGAAGTCCGACGGCTCGCCGAAGCGCCGCACCGGAATGCGCGGCATCACGTTGTCGACGAACTTCTCATTCGCCATGATGCCCGCGGTCATGTCGCTCTTGATCCAGCCCGGCAGAATCGCATTCGCGGTGACGCCGTGACGCGCGAGTTCGACGCCGAGGGCGCGGCACAGTGCGTTGAGCGACGCTTTCGTCGCGGCATAGTGCTCGTTGCGCGCGGTGCCGTAGAGCGACGCGAGACTTGAGGTCGCGACCAGCCGTCCGAACTTGTCGCCCTTCGCCGACCGCTCGGTCATATGACGCGCCGCCGCCTGAAATGCATGAAAGACGCCGTCGAGGTTGGTCGCGAACATCTTGCGCCATTCTTCTTCGGTGCGCTCGATGAACGAGCGGCGGCCGCCGCCGCCGATACCGGCGTTCGCGAAGCACCCGTCGACGCGGCCGAATTTGTCGAGCGTCTTCGCCATCGCAGCGTTGACCGACGCTGCATCCGTCACATCGCAGATCACGCTGTCGGCCTTGCCGCCGGCCTTGACGATGCCTTCGACCGACGCCTTGTTCTTGTCGGCGTTGCGGCCCCAGATCGAGACAGCGCAACCTTGCGCTGCCAGCGCCTGCGCGATGCCGAGCCCGATGCCGCCGTTACCGCCGGTGATGACCGCGACGCGGCCGTTCAGATCGAACATGCTCATCAAGTACACTCCCTGTTTTCTTATGACGCTCGTCTTTTATCGCTTGTTTTATCTCTTGCCATTTCGCTCTAGTGGTCCAATTCTAACATTCGCTCACCGTTGCAGCGATTGCTCATGCGAATGTTAGAATTAAAGGACCACTAGCGAACAATATTTCTAGTGGAGCTTGGATTTGACATTCGCATTGCGAACTTGCGGATGCGTGTGTTGCGAATGTCAAATCCACTCCACTAGCAAACATTCAGTTACGCCGTCTGAAAACGCAACCGCACCCAGTTCCGCTAGGCGATACTGACCGCGGCGGATGCATGCAAAACCCGGCAAGAAACGAGAGGAAACCATGCAGTTCAAACACGTCACGCTGGAGATCAACGATCTCGTCGCCGTGCTGAAGCTCGATCATCAGGAGGTGATGAACGCCGTGTCGATGGACATGCTCGGCGGTCTCGCCGAAGCGCTCGATGCCATCGACGACAAGCGCGACGAGGTGCGCTGCGTGGTGCTGACCGGCGCGGGCCGCGCGTTTTGCACCGGGGCCAACCTGCAGGGCCGTAACCAGCAGACCTCGAAGCGCAGCAACGCCGGCCAGGCGCTCGAGGTCGGCTTCCATCCGTTCCTGCGCCGTCTGCGCAACCTGCACTGCCCGTTGATCACCGCCGTCAACGGCCCGGCAGCCGGCGCCGGCATGAGCTTCGCGCTGATGGGCGACATGATCCTCTGCGCTAAATCGTCGTATTTCCTGCAGGCGTTCCGCCGCATCGGCCTCGTGCCGGATTGCGGATCGACCTGGCTGTTGCCGCGCATGATCGGCAAGGCGCGCGCGATCGAGCTATCACTCATGGGCGAACGTCTCCCCGCCGAGACGGCACTCGCCTGGGGACTCGTCAACAAGGTCCATGACGACGTGGCGCTGATGGATGAAGCGATGAAGCTCGCGAAGGACCTCGCCAACGGCCCAACGATCGCGCTGACGCAAATCCGCAAGCTCTACTGGGAGAGCCCGGACAATTCGTTCGAAGAACAGCTCAACATGGAATACCAGTGCCAGCGCATCGCCGGTGCGGCGAGCGATTTCAAGGAAGGCGTCACCGCGTTCCTTGAAAAGCGCCCGGCGAAGTTCACTGGCAAGTAAGCACTCGCATCACACAAACAAAAAGCCGCGCATCAGCGCGGCTTTTTCGTTTCAACGATCGGACGACGTATCAGGCCGCGCCGCTCATATAGGTCTCGCGGCGGCCGATCATGCGCTCAGCAGCGTTCTTCGCGTCAGCCTTGGTCGGCGTCGCGCACGTGCGATACTCGAGCTCCGGCAGCGCCTCGTCCTTGCGCGAGAACCACGAACTCAGCTTGCCGGCGCGCGACGGCAACTGCGCCAGCGCGATCGCGATATTGTCGACCGCATCGAATGCGAACAGCTGCCCCGACTGCGCGTAGCGGACTTCGAAAAGCCCCGGCCCGATCGGCGCCTCGATATTTTCTCCGCGCGCGATGCTCGGAAAACGCTTCCACTCCCCCCACCCGGAAATCATCTCGTGTCCCTCTTCAAACCAGTTCTTGAATCAGCGCCCGCCCGTCACTGTGGCGAAACCACCAGTGATTCGTGGCAAATTGTGTCTGAGGTGCTGGATCATTCCAAAATCTGGCTGTGGATATGGCTGTGAATAGCCCGTTTTGCAAGGCAGAACGCGATCACGCCTCGCGAAACAATGGGTAGCACGGCACCATCATGCCCCATTGCCTGCCAAGCATTTCCTGCGCAACACTTCGCAAATCGAATACCAGTTAAGATAAATCGGCAGGGATGGTTCCGGATGTCTGCGCAGCGAAGCGTCGATTCATCTCTTGATGCGGTCTTGAGCCAGGCGTGCGAGGAGCGTTTGGCGGGCGTGGTCGCCATAGCCGCGACCGGCAGCGAGGTCGTCTACCAAGGCAGCGCGGGTAAACGCGACCTCGGCAAAGACGCGGCGATGTCTCTCGATAGCGTGTTCTGGATCGCCTCCATGACCAAAGCGGTCACTGGCGCGGCAGCGATGCAGCTTGTCGAGCAGGGCAAGCTCTCCCTCGACGATCCGATCGACAAGATCCTGCCCGACCTCGCCAAGCCGCAGGTGCTGGATGGTTTCGATGCCGACGGTGAGCCGAAATTGCGGCCCGCCACGCGGCCGATCACGCTGCGGCAACTGCTCACCCACACGTCCGGCTTCTGCTACGACATGTGGAATGCCGACATCGGCCGCTATCGCGAAAAGGCCGGCTTGCCTGCGCTTGGCGGTGCGCTTTATGCGGCGCTGCGCACACCACTCGTGACCGATCCCGGCACGCGCTGGGAATACTCGACCAGCATCGACTGGGCCGGCTTCGCCGTCGAGCAGGCGAGTGGCCAGCGTCTCGATACCTATCTGCACGAACACATCTTCGAGCCGCTCGGCATGACCGACACGGGCTTCCGCATTCGCGACGATCAACGCAATCGTCTGGTGCGCGTGCACCGGCGCGGTGATGACGGAGCACTGACGCCAATCGACTTCGAGACGCAGCAGGCGCCGGAATGCTTCATGGGCGGCGGCGGGCTCTATGGCACCGCCAGCGACTACATCCGCTTCACGCAGATGATCCTCAACAAAGGCCGCGCCAACGGCGAGCAGGTGCTGAAGCCCGAAACGGTCGCGCTGATGGCGCAGAACCACATCGGCGATCTCGTCACGTCGAAGATGTCGACCTATGCGCCGCTGCTCAGCAACGACTTCGATCCCTATCCGCAGATGGCGAAGAAGTGGGGTCTCAGCTTCCTGATCAACACGGAAACGACGCCGGAGGGCCGCAGCGCCGGAAGCCTCGCCTGGGCAGGCCTCGCCAACACCTATTACTGGATCGATCCCGCGCGCGATATGTCGGGTGTGATCATGATGCAGGTGCTGCCGTTCGCAGACCGTGCGTGTCTCGACACCTACGCCGCGTTCGAGCGCGGCGTGTACGACATGATCGGCGCAACCAAAGCTGCTTAACCCAGCAGGCCCTTCTGCTTCGCCAGCGCATTCAGCGACCCCTGCGGCCGCGCGCCGATGTGCTGGATGACTTCAGCAGCGGCAAGGCAACCGAGTTCGCCCGCGCGCTTGTGGCCTGCGTTGATCGCGAGGCCGTAGAGGAAGCCGGCCGCGAACAGATCGCCGGCGCCGGTCGTGTCGACCAGCTCCTTGATCGGCGAGGCCGCCACTTCCGTCACCGTCGCCTTGTCGACGACGATACAGCCCTTCTCGCTGCGCGTCACCGCCGCGAGCTTCGCGTCGCTGCGCAGCTGCTTCAGCGCCGCGTCGAAATCGTTGCTCTCGTAGAGCGACAGCAGCTCGGCTTCGTTCGCGAACACGATATCGACCGTGCCGCCGCGAATGAGATCGAGAAACTCGCTGCGATAACGGCCGATGCAGAACGCGTCCGACAGCGTCAGTGCAACCTGACGCTTGGCGCCGTGCGCGATCTTCGAGGCCTTGACGAAGGCTTCCTTGGCGTCCTTCGGATCCCACAGATAACCTTCGAGATATGTCACCGCCGCATCCGCGATCTGCGTCTCGTCGATGTCGGCGGGCGAGAGATTCTGCGCCGCCCCGAGATACGTGTTCATGGTGCGCTCGCCGTCCGGCGTCACCAGAATGTACGAGCACGCGGTCGCCGGGCCGTCGGTCGCGATCGGCGTCGTGAACGTCACGTTCGCCGCGCGAATGTCGTGCGCATAGAAATCGCCGATCTGGTCGTTCTTGACCTTGCCCACATACGCTGCCCGCCCGCCGAACGACGCGACGCCGACGATGGTATTTGCCGCCGAGCCGCCCGAGCATTCGGTCGCGGGGCCCATAGCGTCATAGATCGCCTTCGCCCGCGCCTCGTCGATCAGGCTCATGGAGCCCTTCGCCATGCCCTGCGCAGTGAGGAAGCCGTCGTCGGTGCGGGCCAGAATGTCGAGAATGGCGTTGCCGATGCCCAGAACGTCGTATTTGGCTGTGGTCATTAACAATAATCCCGTTACGGCGGCGGATGTGCTTGGCGGCCGGGCATTTCGCGCCCCTGCAAGGGCCAGCCTCGTGTAAGATGCCGCGACCTACACGATCCCTCGGCTATCAGCAAGTTCACGGCCCACTCGCTGCCCAATGATCCGCCACATCCTCACCGTTTCGACCGGCACGCTGACGTCGCGCATTCTCGGCTTTGTCCGCGATGCACTGATCGCGGCGTTGCTCGGTGCGGGCTGGATCGCTGACGCCTTTCTGGTTGCGTTTCAGTTCATCAATGTGGCGCGGCGCATGCTCACCGAGGGCGCGCTGAACGCGGCGCTGGTGCCCGGCTTCCTCAGCGTGCGCGATGCCGAAGGCGAAGCGGCCGCCAAAGCCTACGCCGGCCGCGTGCTCGGCAGCGTGACGCTGGTGCTGATCGTGATCGGCTTCGCGCTCGCATTGTTCATGCCGCAGATGATCGCGCTGCTGGCGCCAGGCTTCAGGGGACCGTCGTTGCAGGCGGCGATCGATAACGCGCGGCTGATGCTGCCCTACTTCGCTTTCGTCGGTCCGGCGACCGTGATGATGGGCGTGCTCAATGCCGGCCATCGCTTCGTGCTCACCGCATTCTCGCCGGTACTGTTCAACATCGTGATGATCTGCACCATTGGCGTGCTGCTGGTGTGGCAGCACGAGCCATCCTGGTCGGCGACCGCGATGGCGGGCGCCGTCGGCGTCGCCGGCTGCCTGCAGATGCTGATCCTCATACAACGCCGCCCTTATCGCGACGGCATCGCAACACCCGTGCGCGTCTCGTTCGATCCGCAGATCCGCGCCTTCTTTCGCAAAGCGACGCCCGGCATGCTGGCGAATTCCGGCCCGCAGTTTCTCATCGTCGCCGGCGCGATCATGGCCTCGTCGTCGCCCGCTGCCGTGTCGTGGCTCTACTTCGCCAACCGCCTGATCGAATTGCCGCTCGGCGTCGTCGGCGTGGCCATGGGCACCGTGCTGGTGCCTGAACTCTCGCGAGCGATCCGCAACGACGATCGCGCGGCGATGGTCAGCGCCGAATCGCGCGGCCTCGAACTCGCGGTCGCACTCGCGCTCCCGGCAACGCTCGGCCTGATGATCCTGTCGCAGCCGATTGTCCGCATCCTGTTCGAGCATGGCGCATTCACGCCGGCCGACACGATCGCGACGGCGCAGGCGCTAGTGCTGCTCGCCGCCGGCCTGCCCGCGCATGTGCTCACCAAGACGCTGTCGCCGGCGTTCTTCGCGCGCGAGGACACGAAGACGCCGCTGGTCGCGACACTGAGCGGCCTCGCCGCCGCGGTGATCGCCGGCCTCGTGATCGGCCGCGCGGCCGGCGCCAATGGCGTCGCGGCGAGCATCGCCATCGGCGCCTGGGTCTGCGCGATCATCCTGCTCGTGCGCGGCGCGATGACCTTCGGCTTCTCGCTCGACGAACTCGCCATCCGCCGCCTGCCCCGCATCGTGCTGTGCGCGGCAGCGATGGGCGCGATGCTGTACCTCGCCTCAACCTTCGTCATGCCGGTGATGGCCGCGGCCGGCTTCATGGCCCAGGTCACCATCGTCGGCGGGCTGATCGCGGCCTGCGTCTCGTTCTACGGGCTGCTGCTCGACCTCTTCGGGATCGTCAGCTGGGGCAGGGCCATCGACAACCTGCGCGACGGCGGATCGCGCACCTGATTGGACTTGACGGTCCACCACCCACACTGGCAAACGACGCCGCAGAACGGGAACCACGACTATGCCGGCCACTGAACGGGTTTTTTCGGGCGTCCAGCCGACGGGCAATCTGCATCTCGGCAATTACCTCGGCGCCATCGTCAATTTCGTGAAGATGCAGGAAAACTACAACTGCATCTACTGCGTCGTCGATCTGCACGCGATCACGGTGCCCGTCGATGTGTGGGGCGGCCCGGCCGAACTCGCGCGCTGCACGCGTGAGGTGACGGCAGCGTTCATTGCGGCCGGCATCGACCCGAAGAAGAACATCATCTTCAACCAGAGCCAGGTCGCGGAGCATTCCGAGCTGACGTGGATCTTCAACTGCGTCGCCCGCCTCGGCTGGTTGAACCGCATGACCCAGTTCAAGGAGAAGGCCGGCAAGGATCGCGAGAACGCGTCGGTCGGTCTCTACGATTATCCGGTGCTGATGGCGTCGGACATTCTCGTCTATCGCGCGACGCACGTTCCGGTCGGCGACGACCAGAAGCAGCACCTCGAACTGTCCCGCGACATCGCGCAGAAGTTCAACAACGACTTCTCCGATTCGATCAAGTCGCTCGGCCTCGATCCGACGTTCTTCCCGCTGCCGGAGCCGGTGATCACCGGCCCTGCGACGCGCGTGATGTCGCTACGCGACGGCACCAAGAAGATGTCGAAGTCGGATGCGTCGGATTACTCGCGCATCAACCTCAACGACGATGCGGACACGATCGCGCAGAAGGTTAAGAAAGCGAAGACGGATCCGGAGCCGTTGCCGACCGAGGAAAAGGGTCTCGAGGCGCGCCCCGAGGCCGACAACCTCGTCGGCATCTATTCGGCGCTGTCCGGCACACCGAAAGCGGATGTGCTGCGCGAATTCGGTGGCGGCCAGTTCTCGAATTTCAAGAACAACCTGGTCGATCTCGCTGTCGCCAAGCTCGGGCCGCTGGGTGCCGAGATGAAGCGGCTTGCCGCCGATCCGGGTTATGTCGATTCCGTTCTGATCGACGGATCGGCCCGCGCTCGCGCCATCGCAGCCGAAACCATGAGTTCGGTGAAGGACATCGTCGGCTTTATTCGCAAGCGCTGACGAGCGATTCTTCATTTCGCCACAACCGGCGTGATACGGGTTCCCGCGTTCTCGCCGCTTGTCGGCGGCCGCCGCGCCATGGCAGCATGGCTCTGCAAGCATCGGGACCTGCATGGGCACCAAACGGCGCAGCTACGAATCCGGTCACAAGCCAAAATGTCTTGTCATCGTTGACGACACCGCCGAGTGGGATCGCGCGGTGTACTACGCGGCCCGCTGGGCGGTGCGCGTCGGTGGCGGCGTGGTGATGCTGCGGGTGATCGAGCTCGAAGACAGCAATCAGCAATGGCTCGGCGTCGCCGACATCATGCGCGCCGAAGCGCATGAGGGTGCGAACGCCGCGCTCGACCGCGCGTCCGGCCGCGCCAACGGCATCGCCGCCATCACGCCTGAACGCGTCATCCGCGAGGGCATTCCGCTCGAGCAGATGCTCGATGTCATCGACAAGGACGTCGACATCTCGATGCTGGTGCTTGCCGCCAGCATCGGTCCCGAAGGCCCCGGGCCGATCATCGCGACGCTGGCGAAGGGTGTCGGCTCGTTCCCGATTCCGGTCACGGTCGTCCCGGGCAATCTCACCGACGAAGATATCGATGCCCTGTCATGACGGCCTGCCGTTAACCCCTTGATCTGGCGGTGGTCCAATCTGACCTGCGTCCCTTGATGGGTGCACTTTCGATCGCCATCTGCTACAAGCGCCCCACATTCACCCGAACGCGCCGGCCTTGAACCGGCGATGCGCCGGAGACCTCGATGTTCATCCAGACTGAAGCCACGCCCAATCCTGCCACCCTGAAGTTCATCCCCGGCCGCACCGTGCTGTCGTCGGGCACGATGGAATTCAGCCGCGACACGTCCATCCGCTCGCCGCTGGCGGCGAAGCTGTTCACGATCCCGGGCGTCACCGGCGTGTTCTACGGCAGCGATTTCGTCACCGTGACCAAGGACGACAGCGACTGGCAGCATCTGAAGCCGGCCGTGCTCGGCGCGATCATGGAGCACTACATGTCCGGCTTGCCGTTGCTCGCCGACGGCGAAATCGAGGACGACGACGAGGCGGAAGAGTTCTTCAACGAGTCGGATGCGGAAACCGTCGCCACCATCAAGGACCTGATCGAGACGCGCGTGCGCCCGGCGGTTGCCAACGACGGCGGCGACATCACCTTCCGCGGCTTCAAGGAAGGCGTCGTCTATCTCGACATGAAGGGCTCCTGCGCCGGCTGCCCGTCGTCCACCGCGACGCTGAAGCACGGCATCCAGAACCTGCTGAAGCACTTCGTGCCCGAGGTGGTCGAAGTCCGGCCGATGTGATCGGCGCAATCAACGCCTTCCGACAGCAACCATCGCCCGCGAAAGCGGGCGATCTCGCATGCGCGGGGCATGACGCTCGGGAACTGGCTCTGCTATACCTTCTCCCATGCTGATCCTCGCCATCGATACGGCGCTTGAAGCCTGCGCGGCCTGCGTGCTCGACACTGCCGCCGGCAAGCCGGTTGCGCTTGAATCGCTGCCGATGCCGCGCGGCCATGCGGAAGCGCTGATGCCGCTGATCGCACGCGTCATCAAGGATGCCGGCATCGGTTTCGACCGGCTCGACCGCATCGCCGTCACCACCGGCCCCGGCAGCTTCACCGGTCTGCGCGTCGGCCTTTCCGCCGCGCGCGGCATCGCGCTCGCCGCCAGCAAGCCCGCGGTCGGCGTCACCACGCTCAGCGCCTACGCTGCACCGCTTGTCAGCGAGGCCAGCGAACACCCGATCATCTCCGCCATCGATGCACGCCACGACCACGTCTACTTCCAGGTTGTCGGCGGCAACGGCAACAGCCTGATCCGTCCGCGCATTGCGCCGGTTGCGGAAGCACTCGCCGCGTCACGGCTCGGCGCGCCGCGTCTCGTCGGCAACGCGGCCAAGCTCTTGGCCGAACGCTGGCCGGCGCAGGCGCTGCCGCCGGTGAAGATCGAGCAGCAACCGGCGCCTGACATCATGTGGGTCGCGTGGCTCGGAGCGGCCGCAAATCCGAACACCGCACCGGCGCGGCCATATTATCTGCGCGCGCCCGATGCGAAGCCCCAGGCCGGCGCGGTTGCACGCGCAACCCAGGCTGCTCCGTGATCGCCTGGCTGAAAGGTCTGTTTGCACCCGGTCATCCCGCGATCGAATCGGCGTCGCCGCGCGATGCGCATCGTCTCGCGCAGTTGCACAGCGCCTCGTTTCATCGCGGTTGGGGCGAAGGCGAATTCGAGCAGATGCTCACTGAGCGCAACACGCTCGTGCATCGGCTGCGGCTCGGCCATCGCGTCATCGGATTCGCGGTCTCGCGGCTTGCGGCCGACGAAGCGGAACTGTTGTCGATTGCCGTCGACGGCAAATATCGCGGGCGCGGATTGTCGCGCGACCTTTTGTCGATCCATCTCGGCCATCTTGCCGGTCGCGGTATCCGTACCGTGTTCCTCGAAGTGGAGGAGAACAACCAGCCCGCCCGGCGGCTTTATCAGCGTGCCGGATTCCAGCAGGTCGGCCGCCGCGAGCGATATTATCGCGATTCCAGCGGCCAGGATTTGAATGCGCTGGTGCTGCGGCGAGACTTGTCGTAAGCCCGCGCCAATGCGACACTTGTCCGATCAGAGCAAGTCCGGAAATTCCACATGACCGCCCTGAAGTCCTCGCCCTCCATGAGCCGCACCTCGATCGAGACGCGCTGTGCCCAGACCGGCATGCGCATGACCGAGCAGCGCCGCGTCATCGCGCGCGTGCTGGCGCAGGCGGACGATCATCCGGATGTGGAAGAGCTTTATCGCCGCTGTGTCGCCGTCGACGACAAGATTTCGATCTCGACCGTGTATCGCACGGTGAAGCTGTTCGAGGACGCCGGCATCATCGAGCGCCATGACTTCCGCGAAGGCCGCGCCCGCTATGAGCCGATGCCGGACAGCCATCACGACCATCTGATCAACCTGCGCGACGGCAAGGTGATCGAGTTCACCTCGGAAGAAATCGAGAAGCTGCAGACCGAGATCGCGCGCAAGCTCGGCTACAAACTGGTCGACCACCGGCTCGAACTGTACTGCGTCCCGCTCGACGACAAGTCAGAAAAGTAACGGCGAGTCGTCGCCTTCAAGATTCGCGCCAGCATGCCCATCGATCTCATCATCTTCGATTGCGACGGCGTGCTCGTCGACAGCGAAATCATTTCCTGCCGCATGCATGCGAAAGTGCTGACCGGGATCGGCTATCCGATCACGGCGGATCAGGTGTTCGACCGATTCCTCGGCCGCTCCAGCGCGGAATCCAATCGCGAGGTCGAGGCCGAACTCGGCCGCAAGCTGCCGGACGATTTCGATGCACGGCTGAAGCGCGCGGTGATCGACGAACTCGCGCTGAGCGTAGAGAGCGTGCCGCATGTTGCAGCGGCGCTTGACGACATCCGCCAGAACATCTGCGTCGCGTCGAGCGGCATCCATGAGAAGATCCGCACGTGCCTGACACGCGCGAAACTCTACGACCGCTTCACGCCGCATATCTTTTCGGCGTCACAGGTGAAGCGCGGCAAGCCGGAGCCGGATCTGTTTCTGTTTGCCGCTGCGCAGATGAAGACGCTGCCGAACCGCTGCATCGTCGTCGAAGACTCAATCCCCGGCATCACAGGCGCAACCGCCGCCGGCATGACCGTGCTCGGGTTCCGCGGCGGCGCGCATTACCTTGAAAAACCCGCGCGCGCACCGACACCTGAGGCTTTGCAGGACGCGGGTGCCGTCCGCGTTTTCGACGATATGCGGCAATTGCCTGCAATTATTGAAGAAATTTCGAAATAAGCCGCCCGCCCGCCGCGTCACGGCGCTGGATTTTGCGGTCCCTAGGCTATATTTCATGCGCCCATGAGCGCGCCGCGCAAGCTGCACATCAAGTCATACGGCTGTCAGATGAATGTCTACGATGCCCAGCGCATGGTGGACACGCTGGCGCCCGAGGGATTCGTCGAGACCGCTGACGCGGCCGACGCCGATCTTGTGATCCTCAACACCTGCCACATCCGTGAGAAGGCTTCCGAGAAAGTCTATTCCGAGCTCGGCCGGCTGCGCGTTGCCAAGGATGACGCCGCACGCAACGGACGGCAGATGACCATCGCGGTCGCGGGCTGCGTTGCGCAGGCCGAAGGCAGCGAGATCGTGCGCCGCGCGCCCGTGGTCGATGTCGTCGTCGGCCCGCAGAGCTATCATCATCTGCCGCAGCTGTTGAAGCAGGCGAAAAGCGAAGGCCGCGCGATCGAGACCGAATTTCCGATCGAAGACAAGTTCGGCTTCCTGCCGCCGCCGCAGGCCGCACAGATCAAGGCGCGCGGCATTTCCGCATTCGTCACCGTGCAGGAAGGCTGCGACAAGTTCTGCACGTTCTGTGTCGTGCCGTATACGCGCGGCGCCGAAGTCTCACGCCCGGTCGCGAAGATCGTCGACGACGTGAAGCGGCTGGTCGACAACGGCGTGCGCGAGCTCACGCTGATCGGCCAGAACGTCAACGCATTCCATGGCGAAGGTCCGGACGGCAAATCGTGGCCGCTCGGCAAGCTGCTCACGCATCTCGCGGCAATCCCCGGCGTGATGCGGCTGCGCTATTCGACCAGTCACCCGAACGATGTCGACGCGTCGCTGATCGAAGCGCATCGCGATTTGCCGGCGCTGATGCCGTTCGTGCATCTGCCGGTGCAGTCCGGTTCCGACCGCATTCTCGCAGCGATGAACCGCAAGCACACTGCCAACGAATACCGCCGCGTCATCGAGCGCTTTCGTGACGCCCGGCAAGACATTGCATTCTCGTCGGATTTCATTGTGGGCTTCCCTGGTGAAACCGAGCAGGATTTTGCCGCGACCCTCGCTCTGGTGGAGCAAATCGGCTACGCTGCGGCCTATTCGTTCAAGTATTCGCCGCGGCCCGGCACGCCCGCGGCAGACGAGACCGACGTGGTGCCGGCGGCGGTGATGGACGAGCGATTGGCGCGGCTTCAGAACCTGATCGACAGCCAGCAGCTGGGCTTCAACAAGTCCACCATCGGCACGACGGTCGATGTGCTGTTCGAACGCGCTGCGCCCCGTCACGACGGACAATTCGTCGGCCGCACCGCCTATCTGCAACCGGTTCACGTCTTCACGAACGACGACATTATCGGCCGCGCGCTGCCCGTCGCGATTGAAAGCCTCGAGCGCTACAGTCTGCTCGGCACGCTCGTTGCGCCCGCTGCAACGATCGCGGCACGCGATATGCAAGCTCGCATTGAAGTTCAAACCGGAGCCTGAACCCCCTTGGCAAAAAACGCATCGGACTCGCCGACCCTCGTTCCCGGCCGCAAGGCAGACAAGTCCGACGTGTCCACGCAAGCCGAAACCCAGGTGGTCGTCGCATTCGACGATAACCGCGCAGCCTCGGCGCTGGTCGGGCCCTACGGACAAAACCTTGCTCTGGTCGAGCGGCGCCTCGGCGTCGTCATCGACCAGCGCGGCAATCACATTGCAATTGCCGGCTCGCGCGACGGCTGCGAGGCCGCGCGGCGCACGCTGGAAAGCCTCTACGCGCTTGCCGTGCAAGGCCGCGATCTCTCGCAAGGCGAAGTCGAGGGCGCGATCCGCGCCATTATCGCGCAAGGTTCGCTGTTCGATTTCGATCCGAAGGCGGCGAAGTCGGCGTTCGAGGAAATCAATCTGCGCAAGCGCCCGGTGCGGGCGCGCACCGCCGCGCAGGATTCTTACATCCGCGCGCTGAAGCGTCACGAGATGACGTTCGGCATCGGCCCTGCCGGTACCGGCAAGACCTGGCTCGCAGTCGCCTATGCCGCGCAGCTGTTCGAGCGCAAGGAAGTCGATCGCATCATCCTGTCGCGTCCCGCGGTCGAGGCCGGCGAGCGGCTCGGCTTCCTGCCCGGCGACCTGGCGCAGAAGGTCGACCCCTACCTGCGCCCGCTGTACGACGCGCTGTACGACCTGCTCGGCTTCGACCGCACGCAGAAGATGTTCGAGAAGCAGGCCATCGAGATCGCGCCGCTGGCCTACATGCGCGGCCGCACGCTGAACCATGCGTTCATCATCCTCGACGAGGCGCAGAACACCACCAGATGAAGATGTTCCTCACCCGCATCGGCTTTGGCGCCAAGGCGGTGGTGACCGGCGACGTGACCCAGATCGACCTGCAGCGCGGCCAGAAGAGCGGCCTGGTCGACGCGCTGAAGGTGCTCGACTCGGTGCGCGGCATCGCCTTCACGCGCTTCACCAGCGCCGACGTCGTGCGCCATCCGCTGGTCGCGCGCATCGTCGATGCCTACGATGCCGCCAGTGTTGCCGCCGCCGCAGCGGCCTCCCGCGATGCCGGCAAAAAA
>LWDM01000005.1:0-5121 GCA_002083525.1 Proteobacteria bacterium SG_bin9
GGTTGCGGTTGTCGGTCAGCGCCTCGACGATCACCGCGATGCCGCCGGGGCCATACCCCTCGTAGCGGATTTCATCGTAGTTCTCGGTGTCGCCGCCGACCGCCTTCTTGATCGCCCGCTCGATATTGTCGCGCGGCATGTTTTCCTGCCGGGCCGCGATCACCGCCGCGCGCAGCCGCGGATTCATTGCCGGGTCCGGCGTTCCGAGCTTGGCGGCCACCGTGATTTCACGCGCCAGCTTGCCGAACACCTTGGACTTCATGGCGTCCTGCCGCCCCTTGCGGTGCATGATGTTCTTGAATTGGGAGTGGCCGGCCATGGCGGTGCTCTTGAGTAAGGGTTTTGGGGGGACCTGCGGCGCGGGGTTATAGGCCCGGATACGGCCGAAATCAAAGGCTTGGTCGGGTGCGACAATTGATTAAGGCAGAACCGGGACAGGGTTAACCAACGGTTTACGCGGTAGTGGGATGCTCCCGTAACACGGAATTTCCACTCTCACCGCCCGGACCGCCCCCATGGCTTTTGTCCTGTTCCGCCGCCCTGCGCCTGAGAACATTTCTGCCCCCCAGCCCGCCGCTGCCGATCAGGCCGCGGCGGCGCCCGCGTACGCGCCGGCCAGCGACGATGCATCGAAGGCGATCCTCGATCTGTTGCAGCTCGAACTCGGCACCATGATCCGCCAGCTCGAGCGCGCGGCTGATTCGGTCGTCACCGGCGCGCAGTCGGCCGCCGAGACGCTCGCGACCATCCGCACTCGCACCGGAAACCTCACCGGCCGTTCCAGCGAAGCGCAATCGACCGCCGAAACCTTCTCGCAGGCTGCCGACAAGTTCACCCAGTCGGCCCAAGGCATCGGCTCGCAGGTGCGCGACGCCTCGAAGCTCGCCGATGACGCCAGTGCTGCCGCGCACGAAGCCAGTGCAAACGTGGACCGCCTGCGCGAGTCGTCAGCCGCGATCGGCAACGTGGTCAACCTGATCGCGATGATCGCCAAGCAGACGACGCTGCTCGCCCTCAACTCGACCATCGAAGCGGCCCGCGCGGGCGAAGCCGGCAAAGGCTTCGCCGTCGTCGCATCGGAAGTGAAGGCGCTGGCGGTGCAGACGCAGAACGCCACCGAGGAAATCCGCAAGAAGATCGACGCCCTGCAACAGGATGCCGCCAACTCCATCGAGGCCGTGCACCGTATCTCGAAAGCCATCGACGCGATCCGCCCGGTGTTCGAGACCGTCAACGGCGCGGTTGCCGAGCAAGGCGCGACCACCGGCGAAATGGCGACCAATGCCGCTGCCGCCTCACACTTCATCACCTCCGTCGGCGATGGAGCCGGTCAGATCGACAGCGCCACCCGCGAAGCCGAGGCGCATGGCGCATCCGTTGCGGAGGCCGGTCAGGCTGTGACGACGTTCGCCGGCAAGCTGAAGGCGCGCTGTGCGGTGCTGATGCGGCAAGACCCGAACGCCGCGATGGCCCGCCTGCCTTGCAAGCTTCCGATTCAGCTCAAGCCGCAGCACAAGGCGCCGATCGCCGCCGAGGTTTTCGAAATTTCTCCGGACAGCATCCTGATCGTCGGTGCCGGCGTCAGCGCGATCGCGCCCAAGCAGACCGTCGAGGCGTCGCTCGCCGACATCGGCGACTGCCGCATCACCATCGTCGCGCACAACGCGGTCGGCAGCGAAGCGATCTTCGCATCTCCGGACAAGGCCCTCGCCAATCGCATCGAAGACAAGGTGTGGACCATCCAGGATTCCAACACCGAGGACGTGATGCAGGCGATGGCCGCCGGCGAAGCGCTCAATACGATTTTCAACGATGCGGTCGCCCGCGGCGACATCACGATCGACGATCTGTTCGACGAGAACTATGTCGAGATCCAAGGCACCAATCCGGTGCAGCATCGCACGAAATTTCTCGATTGGGCGGATCGCGCGCTGCCGGCGCTGCAGGAAGCGTTCGTGACGAAGAACACCCGGGTTGCGTTCGCGTCCTGCATCGATCGCAACGGCTATCTTCCGGTGCACAACAGGATCTACTCGCACCCGCAGAAGCCGGGCGATGTCGCCTGGAACACCGCGAACTCCCGCAACCGCCGCATCTTCAACGACGCGGCCGGACTGGCGGCCGGCCGCAACACCCGCGCCTATCTGGTGCAGACCTACGCCCGCGACATGGGCAACGGCCAGAAGATCATGATGCGCGAGATCGACGTTCCGATCCGCGTCGGCAACCGCCACTGGGGCGGCTTCCGCACCGCCTACAAACTGTAATCCAGCTTTCGCTCCTCACAGCGCCGTCTGCATCGGCGAGGCGACGTAGCGATACGCGTCGCCCTGCTTGGCCATGAAGCCCACCCCCGGCCACGGGAAGTGATACGCCAGCAGCGGGATGCGTTGCGCCGCCAGCATGTCGAACACCCGCCGCCGTGACGCCACACCGAGCTGCCCGTCCGTATCGAACGCCATCGGAAACTGCGGAGTCTGCGTCGACATGATGTGGTGATGCGCGATATCGCCGATCACGCAGAACGACTTGCCCTGCGACGTGATCATGTACGACAGATGCCCGACCGTGTGGCCCGGCGTTGCGATCGCCTGAATGCTGGGCAGGAATTCCTGACCATCCTTGATGAAGACGATGCGCTCGCGATTCGGGATCAGATGCTTGCGCGCGCCCTCGACCTGCTGCTTGAACAGATCGCTGCCGCGGCCGTTGGCTTCATTGGTCCAGAAGTCGTAATCCGCCTGCGCCATGTAGATCTGCGCGTTCGGGAAGTTGCGGCCGCCGTCGTCGGCCGTCAGCCCCCAGCAGTGATCGGAGTGTGCATGCGTCAGCACCACTGCGTCGATGTCCTTCGGATCGATCCACGCGGCGCGCATGTTCGGAATCATCTTGCCCGTGGTCGGGCCCAACACCTTCGCAGAGCCGAGACCCGTATCGAACAGCACGAGTTTGTCGCCGGTGTTGACGACGAGGATGTTCTGCTCGAGCGCGACGTTGTCCGCCGGCAGATAGTTGTCGGTGAGCGCTTTGACGAAATCGTCCTTCGACGCGCCAACGAAAAGTGCGTCCTGCGGCGGGCCGAGCATCAGCGGCCCGTCCGAAATCGCCGTCGCCTCGATCGCGCCGATCCTGAAGCGATAGACGCTCGGCACCTGCACGTTCTGCAGCGGCGCTTTGGCGAATGCAGACGCGAGCGGCGCGCCGGCTGCGAGACCCGAACCGACAAGACCCGCGCCGATCAGCATGCTTCTTCTTGAGAACGAGAGATTTGTCATTGGCTGCCCCTGACTGAATGGAGGCGCGCACAATCGTCGCAGCGCGTGTCAGGAGCAAGACGTTCCGCTTCAACACAACGTGTGTTGATCGCGGAGACTCATCCGATCGGCTTCACCAGAACGCCGGGCGCGCCTCGCTCAAGCCCGGACCGACACGCACGGGCGCGACACGCGTCGCAAGTCCCGTCGTATCGTCGGTTTCAACCGCGACGCCTGCAAGCGTCGCAACGCCTTCCGCCGCCTCGAAACGTCCTTGCGGGTATCCGCGCAGAAACCGGCCGATCGGCTCGGTCCGGTCCATCCCGATGATCGATTCGTAATCGCCGGTCATGCCGGCATCGGTCATGTAGGCGGTGCCGTTCGGCAGGATGCGGTGATCGGCGGTCGGCACATGCGTGTGCGTACCGACGACCAGCGAGGCGCGGCCATCGCAGAAATAGCCGATGGCCTGTTTCTCGCTCGATGCCTCGCCGTGGAAGTCGACCAGCACTACATCGCAAGCCTCGCGCAGCGGGCACGCGCCGAGCTCCTTCTCGAGCGAGGCGAACGGATCGTCGAACGGCTGCATGAAGACGCGGCCGATGGAATTGATCACCAGCGCACGCTTGCCGTTCTTGGTATCGATCAGCGCTGCGCCGCGGCCCGGCGTGCCTTTCGGGAAATTCGCCGGCCGGATCAGACGCGGCGCGCGCTCGATGAACACCAGCGCTTCCTTCTGGTCCCAGGCATGGTTGCCGAGCGTGACGGCGTCGGCGCCGGCTTCCAGAAATTCCTCGTAGATCGCCTCGGTGATGCCGAAGCCGCCGGCGGAGTTCTCGCCATTGATCACGACGAGGTCGAGCGACCAGTCGCGGATCAGGCCGGGCAGATGTTCGTTCACCGCCGCGCGGCCGGTGCGTCCAACAACGTCGCCAATGAAGAGAATTCTCAAACTAACTACCTCGGCAGTCGATGATCTCGCGCTCGGTTAGCACAAGATCGAGCCGCGCGTCATGCACCGCCGCCGGCACCGCTGCGATTTCCTGCGCCGCCATCGCCACGCCGATGGCGATGATGTGCTTCGATTTGCGCAGCCGCTCCAGCGTGCGGTCGTACTGGCCCGCGCCGTAGCCGATGCGATGGCCCTGCCGGTCGAACGCCGCGAGCGGCACGATGACGATGTCGGGCTCGACCTCCTCGGCATCCTCGTCGGGCTGCATGATGCCGAGCGGTCCGCGCACCAGTACCGTGTCGGCGGTCCACGCGCGAAACACCAGCGGCCGGTCAAGCCCGGCAATCACCGGCAGCGCCAGCGTCAGCCCGCGCGCCGCGATTGTCTTCATCAGCGGCAACGGATCGACTTCGCTCTTGATCGGCGCGTAGCCGGAAACGACCGCACCTGTCGGCATTTCGATCGGAAGCTTGTGCGCGGTGATGATGGTCGCGGCCGCGATCCGCTGCGGCAGCGGCACCGCGTCACGCCGCGCAAGCGCGGCGGCACGAAGTTCGGTCTTGGAGAGATCGGCGACGGACATCACCCACGCGAACCGAAACACACGAACTAAAAACTAAGTGCGAAGCCGTAGACGCCGTTGAAGCGCTCGATCCCGGAGTTCCCTACGAAAGTAGGTGGGCACCATATGCCCGGGTCCACGGACCCGGCCAGGGACAGTTCCCTAAAGGATCGATAAGGCCCCGGGGATATTATGGCTTCTGACGCGCGACACAGCCTCGCGAGAGCTAATGTAGCGTGCGGAACAGCCTTTTGCCACCCGCGTACTGTCAATCAAACCGCAGCTCTTTCTTCCCTCTCCCCTTGTGGGAGAGAGTGGCGAGAATGAGCGAATGCGAATTCGAGCCGGGTGAG
>LWDM01000005.1:5144-7623 GCA_002083525.1 Proteobacteria bacterium SG_bin9
CCGCCCTCACTGTGTTCGGGCACCCTCTCCCGCAAGGGGAGAGGGGATTCTCATCCGATAGCGATGCCGCCGCCGATGGAGCGATTCAGCGCCTGCGTGGTCTTCTCGATCCGCTCGGCGGCCGAGTTGAGCGCGGACGCCACCGCAACCTGTGTCGCCTTCGCGCGCTCGGCGGCGATGACGCGTACGTCGCGCAGGGCCTCGAGCTCTTCCTCGATGGCCTGAATGCGCGTCGTCGCGTCGGTCAGCTCATCGGCAACCATCAGCGCCGCCATTACTGTGAGACGTTGATCGCCGATTTCGCCGAACTTGCCGCGCAGGCTGACGATCCGCGATTCCAGGCTCTCGGCGAGCCGCAGCAGCCGCGCCTCCTGCCCCTCTTCGCAGGCCATGCGATACTGCCGGCCGTTGATGGTGACGTTGATGTGGCTCACGGCGTCTCCTCGGGATCGATCACCTCGCGGATGGTGGCGATGGCCGCATCGAGCTTCTCGGCGATCTCGCGATTGGTCCGCTCCAGCGCACGCGATTGCACCAGTGCGTTGTCGAGTTCGTGGGCCAACCGCGAGCGATCCGCACCGAGCGCCTGAATGCGCGCGGCCAGTTCATCCTCGCCGCGATCCGCTTCGACGCGCCGCTCCACCGCCGCCTCGAGCGCATCCAGCGCGGAGACAAGCCGCTTCGTCGCCGCCTCGATATCGGCAGCGGGATTGGTCCCGGGTTCGGGATGGGTGAAGTGTCTCGACTGGCGATCGGTCATAGCCAAGCGACAGGCATCCTCATGCCAATACACGCGTGCCGCGCCGGGACAAAAGTCTCCGTTGAGCAAGCGTTTAGGGCTGAAAACTTACGTGACCCGCGAGGCTTCCGCAACGGCGGGCAGAAGCTATGCACCGCTAAGCAGTGGGTAGCCGGACTTGAGCCTTTTCGCGGCCTTGGACTCACCCGGAGCAGATGCTATCCCGCCTTTTGCGCGATGTGCGGTCGCGCAGCCCGCGCCCGTTTTCAGCGGCGCGTGTGATTTCCATCCCTGCGGTTGCGGACAATTTTCATGACACTGCGCGTCGATTCCTCGAAGCTCGCCAACGCGATCCGCGCACTGGCGATGGATGCCGTCGAGCAGGCGAAGTCGGGCCATCCCGGTTTGCCGATGGGCGCCGCCGATATCGCGACCGTGCTGTTCACCCAGTTCCTGAAATTCGACGCTGCCGATCCGGCCTGGCCGGATCGTGACCGTTTCGTGCTCTCCGCCGGTCACGGCTCGATGCTGCTCTACGCGTTGCTTTACCTCACCGGCAACAAGGCGATGACGATCGACGAGATCAAGCGCTTCCGTCAGCTGGGATCGATCACGCCGGGCCATCCGGAAAACTTCGTCACACCGGGCATCGAGACCACCACCGGTCCGCTCGGCCAGGGCATCGCCACCGCTGTCGGCATGGCGATGGCGGAGCGTCACCTCGCGAGCGAATTCGGCGGCGACCTCGTCGATCACTACACCTACGTGCTCGCCTCCGACGGCGACCTGATGGAAGGCATCAGCCAGGAAGCGATCGCGCTCGCCGGTCATCTCAAGCTCAACAAGCTGATCGTGCTGTTCGACGACAACGGCATTTCCATCGACGGTCCGCTGTCGATCGCCGACTCGGTCGATCAAATCGCGCGCTTCAAGTCGGCTGGCTGGGCCGCCGAGCGCATCGATGGCCACGACGCCAAGGCAATCGCCGACGCGATTACGCGCGCACAGAAGGCCGACCGTCCGACGCTGATCGCCTGTAAGACCATCATCGCTTACGGCGCACCGACGAAGGCCGGTTCAGAAAAATCGCACGGCTCGCCGCTCGGCGCCGAGGAAATCGCCGGCACCCGCAAGAAGCTCGGTTGGGATGCGGCGCCGTTCGAAGTGCCCGCGGATATTCTCGAAGCATGGCNNTGCGGCTGGTTCGCGCGGCGCAGCGCAGCGCGACGAGTGGAGCCGCCGCCTGCTCGCGCGCGAAGCTACGACACGTTCGGAATTCAGCCGTCGCGCCACCGGTGAATTGCCGGCGCGTGCGCTGGCCGATGCTGTCGCAAAGATGAAGGAAGCGCTCGCGGCCGCGCCGAAGGAAATCGCCACCCGCACTTCGTCCGAGCAGGTGCTCGATGTGCTGACCGCCGCCGTGCCGGAAATGGTCGGCGGCTCGGCCGACCTCACCGGTTCAAACAACACCCGCGCCAAGGGCATGGTCGCATTCTCTGCCAACAACTACGGCGGCCGCTTCGTGCACTATGGTATTCGCGAGCACGGCATGGCAGCGGCGATGAACGGCATGGCGCTGCACGGCGGCATCATTCCCTACTCCGGCACGTTCCTCGTGTTTTCCGACTATCTTCGTCCGTCGCTGCGTCTCGGCGCGCTGATGGGCGAACGCACAATCCACGTGCTGACGCACGATTCAATCGGCCTCGGCGAGGACGGCCCGACGCATCAGCCGGTCGA
>LWDM01000006.1 GCA_002083525.1 Proteobacteria bacterium SG_bin9
GGATCGTCACCGGCAGCCCGGCCATGATGCGGAAGAGCTCGACGAAATCCTGCCGCTGGAAGGGCAGCAGCCGGGCCAGCGCCTCGCGGCGGCCGCGCTCGGTCTCGCTCATGATCATCTGCCGCACGGCGCCGATGCGCTCGGCGTCGAAGAACATGTGCTCGGTGCGGCAGAGCCCGATGCCCTGCGCGCCGAACTTCACCGCCAGCCGCGCGTCGGCCGGCGTGTCGGCATTGGCGCGCACGCCGAGCGATCGCACCTTGTCGGCCCAGCCCATCAGCGTGCCGAACTCGCCGGACAACTCCGGCTCGATCATCGGCATCCGGCCGACCAGCACCTGGCCGGTGCCGCCGTCGATGGTGATGATGTCGCCCGCCTTGAACGTGCGATTGCCGACGGTCATGGTGCCGCGGCCGTAATCGACGCGCACCGCGCCGCAGCCGGAGACGCAGGGCTTGCCCATGCCGCGCGCGACCACGGCCGCGTGCGAGGTCATGCCGCCGCGGGTGGTGAGGATGCCCTCGGCCGCGTGCATGCCGTGAATGTCTTCCGGACTCGTCTCGACGCGCACCAGAATGACCTTGCGGCCGTCGTTCTTGAGTTTGGCGGCTTCGTCCGACGAGAACACGATCTCACCCGACGCCGCGCCCGGCGATGCCGGCAGGCCCGTCGCGATCACGTCGCGCTTGGCGTCCGGATCGATGGTTGGATGCAACAGCTGATCGAGCGAGGCCGGATCGATGCGCGCCACCGCATCCTTCTTCGAGATCAGGCCCTCGTTCGCAAGCTCGACGGCGATGCGCAGCGCAGCTTTCGCCGTGCGCTTGCCGTTGCGGGTCTGCAGCATCCACAGCTTGCCTTCCTCGACCGTGAACTCGAGGTCCTGCATGTCGCGGTAATGCCGCTCGAGCAGCGTGTAGATGCGCGTCAGCTCCTTGAAGGCTTCCGGCATCGCCGCTTCCATCGACGGCTTGTCGGAGCCGGACTCCTGCCGCGCGGCCTCAGTGATGTCCTGCGGCGTGCGGATGCCGGCGACGACGTCCTCGCCCTGCGCGTTGATCAGGAATTCGCCGTAGAGCTGCTTGGCGCCGGTCGACGGGTTGCGCGTGAAGGCGACGCCGGTCGCCGACGTCTCACCCATGTTGCCGAACACCATCGCCTGGATGTTGACGGCAGTGCCCCACGATTCCGGAATGTCGTGCAGCTTGCGATAGGTGACCGCGCGCGCGTTCATCCACGATGAGAACACGGCGCCGATCGCGCCCCACAGCTGCGCATGCGGATCCTGCGGGAAGTCCTCGCCGGTCTCGCGGCGGAGCGCGTCCTTGTACTTGCCGACGATCTCGACCCAGTCGTCCGCGCTCAGATCGGTGTCGAGCGAGTAGCCCTGCACGTCCTTGTAGGTGTCGAGGATTTCCTCGAAGTGATGGTGATCGAAGCCGAGCACCACATCCGAGTACATGGTGATGAAGCGGCGGTAGCTGTCGTAGGCGAAGCGCTTGTCGCCCGCGAGTTCGGCCAGCGCCTCAACCGTCTTGTCGTTGAGGCCGAGATTGAGGACGGTGTCCATCATGCCCGGCATCGACGCGCGCGCGCCGGAGCGCACGGACACGAGCAGCGGGTTCTTCGCGTCGCCGAAGGTCTTGCCGGCGATCTTGCCGATGTGAGCGAGCGCGGCTTCGACCTGCGCCTTCAGCTCCTTCGGATAGGACTTGCTGTTGTCCTGAAAGTAATTGCAGACCGAGGTCGGGATGGTGAAGCCCGGAGGCACCGGCAAACCAAGATTGGCCATCTCGGCGAGGTTCGCGCCCTTGCCGCCAAGCAGATCGCGCATGTTGGTCGCGCCTTCGGCACGGCCGTCGCCGAACGTATAGACCAGCTTGCCAGCCTTCGCGGTCGGAGCTTTGGAAGCCGGAGCCTTCGGCGCGGCTTTCGCAACAACCTTGGCGGGCGCCTTGGCCGGAGCGGGCTTGGCCGCGCTCTTGGTCACGGATTTGCGTGCTGGAGCAGTCTTCACGGGCTTGCGCGCAGCAGGCTTCGCTTTCGCGGATTTCGACTTTGCAGGCTTGGTCTTAGCTGAGGATTTAGCCATGGCTTCCAGGGACTCGCGAGGGGGAAAGGCTGGCCGGGTTACACCACGGATAAGCGCCTTTGCGCAAGCCGCGCAAAGGCTAGAGCCATGTCAAAAATTGCGTCGGGGACGCTGATTTTACTTGATGATTTCAAGCCCGACGATGCCGACGAAGATCAGGTAGATGGCGACGATGTAGTTCAGCAAGCGCGGCACGATCAGAATGAGGATGCCCGCGATGAGGGCGACGACAGGCTGAATGTGGGCGACGGCAATGCTCATAATGTTCTCCCCGGTGAGCAAACGATGCGCGAAACCTAACAGACCAATGCGACGATGACTGCGGGCTGAACATCCGGTTCCACAGCGCTGCAAAATCGCCGCAATGAAATCACGTGCAAGGCGGAACGCTCGGCATCGCCGCGCATTGGCTTGCCGGATCGGCCCCCGCTTCGCAGGCCGGCCTCTTTTCCATGAAATGTGCGCACAGGAGATGAGCATGCAGAAGCCCACCAAATTCATCGCGCTCGCGGTGCTGACGGGTGCGCTCGCCGCGCCGCTGGCGGCGCAGGCACAAACCACCATCATCGAGGATCGCGGCGGCACCGTCGGCCTCGCGCCGTCCGCCGAATACGTGATCAGCGAGACCGAACGTCCGGCGTTCCGTGAGTATGTGGTGCGCGAACGCGTGCCGTCATACGCAGTCGGCGTGCCGGTCGCGCGCGGCAGCGTGCTGCCGGAAACCGGTGTGACCTATTACGAGGTGCCGCAGCAGTATGGCGCGACCACCTATCGCTACACGGTGGTCAACGATCGTACCGTGCTGGTCGATCCGCGCTCGCGCCGGATCATGCAAGTTATCGATTAAAGACGCGATCGACTAACGCCTGGCAACGAAGATCGATATCCAGCAACTGCCCCGCACATCCGTGCGGGGCTTTTTTCTGCCGTCAGTCCTGGATCTTGGAGAAATCGGCGACCGCACGCGTGGCGGCGCGGATTTCATTGAGCAGCTTCAGGCGATTTTCGCGCACCGCCTTGTCGTCGTCGTTGACCTTCACCTTGTCGAAGAAAGCATCGACCGCGGGGCGCAGCTTCGCCATCGCGCTCATGGCACCGGCGAAATCTTCCGTGGCGACGGCCGCCCCCGCGTTCGTCTTCACCTGTGCAATGGCAGCGGCGAGTGTTTTCTCTTCGTCGAGCTTGTAGAGCGCCGGATCGGGCGCGCCGTCGAAGGTACGTTTGTCCTTTTTCTCCTCAATGGAGAGGATGTTGCTGGCCCGCTTGGTGCCAGCGAGCAGGTTCTTGCCGTCGTCGGTGTCGAGGAATTTGCCGAGCGCCTCGACGCGGCGCACGACCATCAACAGATCGTCCTGACCGCCGAGCGCGAACACAGCGTCGACGAGATCGTGCCGGGCGCCCTGATCGCGGAGTTGGACCTTCAGGCGATCAGCGAAGAACGAGAGCAGATCGCTGCCGCCGTCGAACGTACGCGCCTTCGCAAACGACGCGAGCAGCGGCATGCGGATCTTGTTGTCGGCGACAAGCCTGATCACGCCAAGCGCCGCGCGGCGCAGCGCGAACGGGTCCTTCGAGCCGGTCGGCTTCTCGTCGATGGCCCAGAAGCCGGTGAGAATGTCGAGCTTATCGGCGAGCGCCACCGTCACTGCCACCGGATCGGTCGGCACGCGGTCGCCGGGGCCGAGCGGCTTGTAGTGATCCTCGATGGCTGTCGCGACAGACTTATCCTCGCCCTGCGCTTCCGCGTAGTAGCGGCCCATCAGGCCCTGCACTTCCGGAAACTCGCCGACGACTTCCGTCTGCAGGTCCGCCTTCGCTAGCTTTGCGGCGCGCTTCACCTTGGCGACGTCGGCGCCAACCAGCGGCGCCAGTTCGGCGGCAAGCTTTTCGATACGCGCGATGCGCGCGGCCTGCGTGCCGAGCTTCTCGTGGAACACGATCTGCTCGAACTTCGGCAGACGATCTTCCAGCTTGGTCTTGAGATCGGTTTCGTAGAAAAACTTCGCGTCCGACAGACGCGCGCGGATGACGCGCTCGTTGCCGGCGACGATGGCCTTGCCGCCGTCGGTCGCCTCGATGTTGGAAATCAGAATGAAGCGGTTGGCGAGCTTGCCTGTCTTCGGGTCGCGCACCACGAAGCACTTCTGGTTGTTGCGGATGGTGGCGCGGATCACCTCGCCCGGAATTTTCAGGAAGGCTTCGTCGAACGAGCCCATCAGCACCACGGGCCACTCGACAAGGCCCGCGACCTCATCGAGCAGCGCCTGATCCTCGACAAGTTCGAAGCCCTGCGCGAACGCCGCCTGCTTGGCGTCGGCAAGGATGATGTCCTTGCGCCGCTGCGGATCGAGCACGACCTTCGCGTCTTCCAACTTCAACACGTAGTCGTCGAACCGGCGCACGCTGAAATCGGCGGGGCTAAGGAAGCGATGGCCGCGCGTGACGTTGCCGGGCACGAGCCCGTCGACGTCGAACTTGACGATCTCCGGCTCCTCGGTCTCCGGACCGAAGGTGGCGATGATCGAGTGCAGCGGCCGCACCCATGAGAGCGCGCCCGGCTTCTTCGAGCGCTCGCCCCAGCGCATCGACTTCGGCCAGGGGAATGTGCGCACGATCACCGGCAGCATCTCCGCAATCACCGTGATCGCGTCGCGGCCCGGCTTCTCGATCAGCGCCACATAGAAGTCGCCCTTCTTCGGGTCCTTCTGCAGCGTCGCCTCGTCGAGCGACTTCAGACCCGCCGCTTTCAGGAAGCCCTGCACGGCCGCATCGGGCGCGCCGACCTTTGGGCCCTTGCGTTCTTCCTTGAGATCCGGCTGGCGCGCGGGAATGCCATGCACGGTCAGCGCCAGGCGGCGCGGCGTCACGAACGCCTTCGCGCCCTCATAGACGAGGCCCTCGGCGACCAGCTTGTCGGTGACCATGCGGCGCAGGTCTTCCGCCGCCTTCGCCTGCATGCGCGCGGGGATTTCCTCGGAAAACAGTTCAAGCAGAAGATCGGGCATGGACACGAGTCGCGGGGGTTTTCGAGACGCAAGGGGGTATCAAGCCCCGCGCCGCTTGTCACCCGTGTCATGACGCCCGGATAGGTTTCATCCCGGCCGCCTGCTCGCAAATGCCGGCGGACGATGCTACCAAGCCCTGCCTTCCAGCCGAGCAACCGCCATGGCCTTCAGCGATCCCATCGACATCTACTGTGAGCGGCTCGGACCGGCGTTCTGGGCCGAGCCTGCCAATGCGCTGACGAACGCGGCCTTTCTCGTCGCCGCCGCGGCCGCCTGGATGCTGGCGACGCCGGATGCGAAGCGCGATCCGCTGGTGCGCACGCTGATCGCGGTGCTGGCGCTGATCGGGTTCGGCAGCTTCGCCTTCCACACGCTGGCGACACGCGGCGCGGTGCTGCTCGACGTGATCCCGATCGCGATCTTCATCCACCTCTATTTCTACGCGGGACTGCGCCGCTTCCTGTCGCTGCCGGTGCTGACATCGATCGTGGCGACCATCGTGTTCTTCGTCGCCGGCCTGGCGATCGGTCAGGCCGGACAGGGCAAGCTCAACGGTTCGATCAGCTACGCGCCGGCGGTGATCGGACTGCTGATCATGGCAGCAGCGACGTATTTCTCGAGCAGCGCCGCAGCGAAACACGCGCGCGCTGTGCCGCGGCTGCTCGGCATCGGCTTCGTGTTTCTGGTGTCGCTGACGTTTCGCACCATCGACGACGCGGTGTGCAGCGCGTGGCCGCTCGGCACGCACTTCCTCTGGCACGTGCTGAATGCACTGGTGCTGTATCTTCTGGTGCGGCTGCTCTGCGACACCACCGACGCCGCGCGCGCCTGAACGTCAATCGCCGGAGCGCATCTGGCGGATGCCGTCCTGATAGATCGAGATCAGGTCGCGCACGCCGATGGTGAAAATCCCCGCGCCTTCCTTCGCATTCGCTTCCAGCCAGTTGTTGCGCAGGGTCTCGAAGTTGCGCGGCGGCGGGTGAAAACCGATGAGATCGATCAGGCACTCGTCAAGAAATTCCGGCGCCATCGGCGCGTGCTCGATGTCGATAATGTCGGTCGATCCGGGCGCAACGCCATCGACCGGCACGTTGATGACGCTGATGGAGACGACAAGACCGAATTGCGGGATGTCATCGAGGCTGCCGATGATGACCTTCGAATCCGGCAATGGCGCATCGGCAAACGTCCAGACCTGTCCGACCTGATAGCGCTCGGCGGCGCTCACGCCGCGCTTCCGGCTTTTGGCGGGCACTGCAGCTCCACCACCACGCCTTCCGGCCCCGAGACGAAAATCTGGCGCACGTCGCTGCCAGGCAGATTGCGTTCCTCGAACGTGAGGCCGGCCTTCGTCAGCGCCGCCTTGCGCTCCTCGTAGTCGAAACCCAGAAACGCGAAATGATCGGTGTGGCCCTCGCCGCGCGGCATCAGGTTTCGGCGCGGTCCGGTGTGCACCACCGCCTGATCGCCGAGATAGAGCCAGTAGCCATGCCAGGCGAACGGCGGCCGCGGCCCGACGCGCAGGCCGACCGCTGTAATCAGAAAATCACGCAAGGCATCCTGGTCGTCGACGCGGATGTTGACGTGATCGAGCCGGATCACGCGCCACCGGCCTCGGTATGCACCCACGCCTCGCCGCAGGCTTTGGCGAGTTCGCGCACGCGCAGGATGTAGCTCTGCCGCTCGGTGACCGAGATCACGCCGCGCGCATCGAGCAGGTTGAAAACGTGACTCGCCTTGATGCACTGGTCGTAGGCCGGCAGCGCCATCAGATGCTCCTTGCGATTGCTGCCGTCTTTCCAGCCCGCGTCGAGATACTTGCGGCAGGCGGCTTCCGCCATCTTGAACTGTTCGAACAGCATCGCGGTGTCCGAGTGTTCGAAGTTGTGGCGCGAGTATTCCTGCTCGGCCTGCAGGAAGACGTCGCCGTACGTCACCTTCTCGGCGCCCTCGCGGCCGTTGAAGTTAAGATCGTAGACGCGATCGACGCCCTGCACGTACATCGCAAGGCGCTCGAGACCGTAGGTGAGTTCGCCGGCGACCGGCGAACACTCGACGCCCGCGACCTGCTGGAAGTAGGTGAACTGCGAGACTTCCATGCCGTCGCACCAGCACTCCCAGCCGAGACCCCACGCGCCAAGCGTCGGGCTCTCCCAGTCGTCCTCGACAAAGCGGATGTCGTGCAGCTTCGAGTCGACGCCGATGGCCGCAAGCGACTTCAGATACAGCTCCTGCAAATCCGGCGGCGACGGCTTCAGGATCACCTGAAACTGATAGTAGTGCTGCAAGCGGTTCGGATTCTCGCCATAGCGTCCGTCTTTGGGACGGCGCGATGGCTGCACGTAAGCTGCGTTCCACGTCTTCGGGCCGAGCGCGCGCAATGTCGTCGCCGGATGGAACGTTCCCGCGCCGACTTCCATGTCGTAGGGCTGCAGGATCACGCAACCGTAATCCGCCCAGTAGCGCTGCAACGTCAGGATGAGGCCCTGGAAGGAGCGTTCCGGACGCATGTGTTCGGGAAGAGATTCCATGATCGCTTTAAGGATTCGCTGACCTAACCGAGAGTGCGCGGACCGTATCGGTGTGGAAAGCGGGAATCAAGCCGCGGAGGCGGAAACTGACCGCCGGGTTCGGGCGTAAACACACACGGCGACATCTCCGCGGCTGTCGATACAGCCCGGCCCCCGCGCCCTCTTCCACCCGTGAAGCCAACACTAACGAAAGGCCGCTCGTCATGATGATCGAGACGATCGCAACCTGCTTTGTCGCTGTGGGACTGACCGCACTCGCCGCCGTGCCCTACGTGTTCGCACAGCGCGAGGAGAAGCGCGCGCGAGGTCATCGTGAATCGAACGTGAATAGCTCGAAGGAAATCCAGTAACGCTCTCCTAACCGCTACGGCAGAGCGATGGCCTTTCCTTGCGCTTTGTTAGGACATGCCGGCGCATAGTGCTCACGCGCCAGAACGAAGAACCGGAAACACCGGCACGCGCCTCGCCGTCCGTACACGCTCCAGAAGAAGCGTGGCGAATGGGGAGACATATTGGGGGCTCAAACAATGATCGTTGCTGAAATCATCGGCGCGGTTCTGATCACGCTGTCGCTGCTTGCGATGGTGGAATCCGATACGCGCAGAATCCGCTAACGACGCACTCGGTTTGCGTGCGCGCACGCCCACGCAAAAGCCTGAATAACCTCCAGGCTTGCTTAGCCATCCGTCAAGGCATGCCCGCCGTGACGGATGGCGCAAGCGTTTTCACATTCTGCGTCATTCCGGGGCGCGCGTAGCGCGAGCCCGGAATCCATATCCCCTGTGTTGGTTATTGATCACTGAAGCCATCCGCCTCGCATCTGCTGCGGCGTATGGATTCCGGGCTCGCTCGCCATAGCGCGTCGAAGACGCGCGTGAACGCGCTTATGGCTCGCGCCCGGAATGACGGCAAAAATTGTCAGCTCGGGCGATAGGCGCCGGTGACGGGGTCACGCCGGAGCGTCGGGATTTTTTCGCGCGCGACCGTCTCGGAGAGATGCGCCTGGCGCGCAGCCTCGAGTTCGTCATTGACGCGGCGTGCGGTTTTCATCGCCCAGCGCACGAGCGCGAACGCGCCGATCGCACCGCCGACAACCGCCAGAAAAGGTGGCATGGAAAGCTCCTCGCTCTACCTTTAATCAGATACGGGCCGGAAACGTTCCGGTTTGCAGCACTATAGCCCGTAACGCGCCCAGACTGCCCTGGATTCCATGGCGGAAATAAGCTCGTCGCCGAGGCCCGGCTGGTCCATCCCTGCGGCAAAAAACCCCGCCCCGGCGGACTTGCGGCCGAAAAGGCTGGATAGAAGCCCGGTCGGCTGGGCGATCACCGGGGTGCGGACCTTGTCGCCGAACCGCGCGCGCAAGGTCGATCGCAGGTCGCCGATGGCATCCGCCAAACCGAGTTCGATGGAGCGGCCGCCGGCCCAGTATTCGCCGGTGAACAGATAGTCGTCGGCACCCTTCAGGCGGCTGCCGCGGCTCTCCTTCACCAGATCGATGAAGACGCGATGGATCTCGCGCTGGATGTCCTTCAGCCGCGCGACATCGTCGGGATTTTCCGGCAGGAACGGATCGAGCGTCGCCTTGCGCTCGCCAGCCGTATAAAGCCGCCGTTCGACGCCGATTTTCTTGATCAGGTCCTGAAAGCCGAACGTGCCGCCGACCACACCGATCGACCCGAGGATCGACGACGGATCGCAGAAGATTTCGTCGCCCGCGCACGCCAGCATATAGCCGCCGGAAGCCGCAACATCCTCGACGAACACCAGTACCCGCAGATTCTTCTCGTCCGCCAGCTGGCGGATGCGGAGATAAATCTGGCGCGACTGCACCGGCGAGCCGCCGGGCGAATTGATCACCAGCGCAACAGCCTTGGCGTTGCGAATAGAGAAAGCGCGTTCCAGCAGCCGCGCAACACCGGCCAACGTCATCCCGGGGCGCAGCGGCGTCACCGCGCCGATCACGCCGGACAGACGCACCACCGGAACCACCGGAAGATCGCGCCTGAAGCGTTGCGGTAGCAGCTTTGTGATCGAACTGACCCAATTCGGTCGCGTCTGACCATTATCGTTCGCGTCGGTCATTCAGGTTCCTCGAACTTCACGATTTGTTTGCCTTAACGGGACTTTAACGTCTGGAACGCTTTCTGTCGGCTGGTGGTTATGGTCGCGCCGGTCGGAGTGAAAGGCCAAGAAAATGATGAAGACGTATCTCCTGATCCTCATGATGGGCGTGCTGCTCACCGCCATTCACTTCACGTCGATGCCGGACAAACAGGGCAAGCCCTCCGCTCAGTAATTGTACGCAGTCATCGCGCCTATTTGTGGAGCGCGAGCGACAACACCGCGCGGCCCGACAAAACCTCCTGCACCTCAACCGCCGGCGCACCGGCTGCATCGTTCAGCGCCAGAGCCGGCAGCATTTCCAGCGGCGCGCGTGTTCCCTTGATCGCCCGGACCAGCACACGAATCGCCGGACTGCTCAAATCGGGATGAACCGGCACGATCGCCAGACCGCCGAAACCGCGGCTGAGCGCCGCAAGTACCTCCGCCAATCCATCGGCCCGCCAGATCAAGGTCAGCGCGCCGCCTGACTTCAGCACCCGCCGCGCGGCGTGAACCCAGTCCTCGAGCGTGGTCTGTGACGCCACATGCGCGAGCCGCTTGTCGGGATCGCTGGACGCGCGATGACGGCCGGGATCGTTGAACGGCGGATTCATCAATACAACGTCGGCGCTATCGGCACCAAGCCCAGCTGCATCGAATGCCGCCGCATGCGCCGCCACATCGAGCGTGATGACGTTCGCGGCGATGGCATTGGCCGCGGCATTCTCGCGCGCGAGTGCCGCAAGCGGCTCATTGAGCTCGATGAGCGTCAGGTCGAGTCCAGTCACCCTCCTCGCCAACGCAAGACCAGCCGCGCCGGCGCCAGCGCCGAACTCGATCACGCGATCGCCGGAGCGCGCGGCGGTCGCGGCCGCGAGCAGGATCGCATCGTGACCGGCACGATGGCCGCGCTTCGGCTGCCGCAGCACGAGGTTACCGCCGAGAAATGCGTCCGTGGTGGTGCCGGCGAGCGCCTCAGTCATCGCCGCGCAGCTCATGCGCGAGGCCTGCGTCAGTCAGGATGCGCCGCGCCTGCGCGATATCGTCTTCGCCGACAAGGATCCGGCGCGGCAGGATGCCGATCGACCCTTCGATGATGCTCATGTTCTGGTCGAGAACCATGTGACCGATATCGGCGCCATCGAGCAGGGCGCCGACGGCCGAGACCAGCACGATATCGTTGGTTCGCAGCAATTCCCGCACGCAGGCGTCTCCTCGTCGCAGCCCGTCCGGGCGTCCGGCAAGCCCTTGCCCGGCCCCGCCACACTTTCTATTGTCGATTGGCATAGCATTCCGGAGGCCCGACGTGGCGGTTATTGTTCCTTTCGAAAGCCACGCGGCAGCGTCGATCGATGCCCTTGTCGGGCTCGTTGCGCCCGACATGGAACGCGTCAACGCCACGATCCTTGCGCGGACCGGCTCCGAAGTCACCATGATCCCGGAAGTGGCCAACCACCTGATCTCGTCGGGTGGCAAACGGCTGCGGCCGATGCTGACCTTGGCGATGGCGAACCTCACCGGCTACACCGGCGACGGACATATCAAGCTCGCGGCTGCTGTCGAGTTCATGCACACGGCAACGCTGCTGCATGACGACGTCGTCGATGAAAGCGAACTGCGCCGCGGCAAGCTCTCCGCACGGATGCTCTGGGGCAACGAGGCGAGCGTGCTGGTCGGTGACTTCCTGCTCGGCCAGGCGTTCCGGATGATGGTCGAGGTCGGCTCGCTGCGCGCGCTCGACATTCTCTCGTCCGCCGCAGCCACGATCGCCGAGGGCGAAGTGATGCAGCTCGCGGCGGCCAAGAACACCGCCACGACTGAAGACGAATACCTCGCGGTGATCCGCGGCAAGACGGCCGAATTGTTCGCCGCCGCCTGCGAGGTCGGCCCCGTGCTTGCCAACCGGCCGAAGTCCGAACAGACCGCCTGCCGCTCGGTCGGCATGAATCTCGGCATCGCCTTCCAGCTCGTCGATGACGTGCTCGACTACGGCGGCAAGGCCGCGAAGCTCGGCAAGAACGTCGGCGACGATTTCCGCGAGGGTAAGATCACGCTCCCCGTGGTGCTGGCCTTCCGCCGCGGCAGCGACAGCGAGCGCGCGTTCTGGGTGAAGACGCTGGAGAAGGGCGAGATCGGCGAGAACGATCTCGATCAGGCGATCGGACTGATGAGCAAGCATCGCGCGCTCGAAGACACCATCAATCGCGCGCACCACTACGGCGACATGGCGAAGGATGCGCTGGCGCTGTTCCCGGCCTCACCGATGCGCACGGCATTGGAAGAAGTCGTCGCGTTCTGCCTTGCGCGCTCGTACTGATATGCGCATCAACTGATCCGAAAACCGGTTCCCACTTTTCGGGTTGATGCGTTCAACTTAACTCAGCACGCCCGCGTGCACCCACCAGCCGGGGTGCGCCTGCTGAATGACGGCAGCGGCTTTCTGCGCGGCTGCGCTTGTCTTGAAGATGGCAAAGCACGTCGCACCTGAGCCGGACATGCGCGCAAACTGCGCACCCTCCGCGTCACGCAGCGCATCCAGCACATCGCTGATAATCGGCTGAACTTCGATCGCGGGTCTTTCCAGATCGTTGATGCCGTGGCCCACGACCTCGATCCAGGCTTGAGCGTCTGCACCTTCCTCCGGCCACTGCAGCGCCTGAATCACATCGGTCGCGCCGACCAGCAGCTCGCCATTCTTGAGGCCGAGCGCGGAGAAGACGTCACGCGTCGCGACGCCGACGCGCGGATTGACCATCACGCACGGCATTGCCGGCAACGGCAGCGGCGTCAGCTCCTCGCCGATGCCGGCCATGAGACAGGCCTGCGACGCGACGCAGACCGGGATGTCGGCGCCGGTTTCCTGCGCGACCTCGGCGATGCGCGGATCGGCAAGGTCGAGGGTGTTGGCGCGAGCGAGCAGCCGCAGCGCCGCGGCAGCATCCGCCGAACCGCCGCCGATGCCGGCCGCGACCGGCAGGTGCTTGTCGAGAGTGAAGTGGCCGGTGCGCAGACCGTCGACGCGCTCGGCAAGCGCAGCCGCGATCCGCGTGACGAGATTATCGTCGAGGCTGCCGCACTCGGCCGCGCGGGGGCCTGTCGTGGTCAGACCGAGCTTATCGCCCGGCACGAGTGTGAGCGTGTCGGCGCAGTCGGCGAACGCGACCAGGCTTTCAAGATCGTGGTAGCCATCGGTACGGCGGCCGAGCACCCGCAAGGTCAGGTTGACCTTCGCCCGCGCCTTTTCGGTGAGTTGTGCCATCGCCCCAACATGGACCGCGCGATCCCGCGCAGTCCGCCTGCTCCCCAAAATACCCTTGATGTTTGTGGGCTGCCCGCGCGCAGGCGTCAACCAGCAGAAGGAGCAAAGGCGGACTTTATGCTTGGAGCATGATCTGTTCGGAAAACCGTTTCACACTTTCCGGATCATGCTCTAGCCGCCCTTGCCGTCCTTCTTCTCTTTATCGGCGGATGCGGCCGACGAGGTATCTTCCGGCAGGCCGTCCTTCAGCTTGGCCTCGATCTTAGGCAGCTCGTCGGCCTCGGGCTTGAGGTCACGCGCATGCGCCCACTGGAAGCGCGCTTCCAGCGTCCGCCCGACGCGCCAATAGGCGTCGCCGAGGTGATCGTTGATGGTCGGGTCTTCCGGCTTGAGATCGACTGCACGCTCGAGATGCTTCACCGCATCCTCGAAATTGCCGACGCGGTAGTAGGCCCAGCCGAGCGAGTCGACGATGTAGCCATCATCCGGGCGCTGTTCGACGGCGCGGCGGATCAGCTTCATGCCCTCGTCGAGATTCACGCCCTGATCGATCCAGGAATAGCCGAGATAGTTCAGCACATGCGGCTGTTCCGGCTGCAACTCGAGTGCCTTCTTCATCGAGGCTTCCGCCTTCGGCCACTGCTTCGAGCGCTCCTCGCAGATGCCGCGGAAGTAGTAGAACACCCAGGCGTTCTTTTCGGTGCCCTGCAATTCCTTCACGCCCTGCGCGTAGGTGTCGCTGCACTCGGAGAACTTCTTGCGCGCGCGCTCGACGTTGCCGAGCGCCATGATCGATTCCTGATCGCGCGGATCGCCGGTGACGAGGTCCTTCAAAATCTTGATCGCCTCGTCGCTGCGCTCGACGCTGTCGAGGTTGGTCGCGAGATTGATCTGCGCGTTGCGCTTCAGCGGCGAATTCGCCGGCATCCGCTCGTAGACCTTGATCGCCATCGCCGGCTTCTTCACGGTCTCATACAGATCCGCGAGCGAGAGCAGCGCCAGCGCGTGATCGGGCTGCAGGTAGAGGGCGAGCTGCAGATAAACGAGTGCGAGGTCTTCGCCGCCGCGGCGGGTCAGCGACGCGCCGATACCGTAGAGCGCTTCGGCCGCGCCGGCCTGCGGCGTGGCGACGAGCGGCGACAGCTTCTTGCCGGCGCGCAGATCGCTCATCGCATCCATCACCAGCGGATGGCGCGGCAGCTTCTTGTCGAAATCCTCATAGACCGAGATCGCGGTGACACCCGGCTGCGGGCTCTTGTTACGCGACAGCCAGCGCGCATAGGCATCGTTCATGCGCAGCGCCGAGGTATCGAGCCTGTAGGCGCGCTCGTAGCGGACGCCCGCCTCTTTCTGCTGGTTGGCGAGATCGAGGATCAGTCCGGTGTGGAAATCCTTGAACAGCGGATACCACTCGGGGCCCGCGAGCCGATCGACGCTGGCGACGGCGGCGCGCGAGTCGCCTGCGCCGGCGTTCGCCCAGCCCGACAGCAGCACGGCGACAAGATCGGTGATCGGACCGCGCACCGACTGATTGATGTTCTGCTGTGCAGCAGCGTATTGCTTCTGCTTCAGCGCCTTGACGCCGACGACCAGCCGCGCGACGCGGTTGTTCTTGTCTATGAGGAGAACCTTCTCGGCGAGCTTCACGGCTTCGTCGATGTTGCCGTCGGCAAGCGAGGAGATGAAGGCGCGGTCAAGCAGTTCGTTGTTCTTCGGATCGAGGCGCAGGGCGTTGCGATAGAACACCGCCGCCGCCGACGCATCGCGCTCCACATTGGCATGGCGCGCGGCAAGGTAGCTGCCGGACTTGGTGAAGCTCGACTCGACCTTCAGCGGACTCACGGTCGCGGGCTGATTGCGCGCTTCCCTCACCTTCGGCGCCGCGGTCTGAGCGATGGCGCCGGTCCAGATGGTGGGCATCGCGAGTGCGACGGTAGCAAGGCCGGCAATGGCGGCGCGCCGCTTGGAAGAGGTCAGCATCTTGGTTCGAAAGCTCCAGATTGGCTCGATATCAGTGGAGTGGATTTGACATTCGCTACATACCCAGCCGCGAACTCGTTAGCGAATGTCAAATCCCAAACTCCAATGACTACGATATTTGCTGGCGGTCCTTCGATTCTTACATTCGCAAAAGCGCCAGCCGAAACCGGGTGCGAATGTTAGAATCGGACCGCCAGATGCCGTGGCACCCCGCCATGCCCGGCGCATCAAGCAATGCGCACAATGGCCGGTTTGGCGGCTAACCGCAAGGAAATGCAGGTCCCTCAGCACGTTCGCGGTGTCACAGGTTCCAGAACCGCACTGTGGCGGCATCGTGACCGGATACCCGCGAATTCAATCACATGCCTTGATAATTCGGGCCGCCGCCACCCTCGGGCGGCACCCAGGTGATGTTTCCGTTCGGGTCCTTCACATCGCAGGTTTTGCAGTGGACGCAGTTCTGGGCATTGATCACGAACTTGGGACCGGCGCTGTCCTCGACCCATTCGTAGACGCCGGCCGGGCAGTAACGATTGGACGGACCGGCGAAGACGTCATGCTCCGACGACTTCTGCAGAACCATGTCGGCGACCTTGAGATGGATCGGCTGATCCTCCTCATGGTTGGTATTTGACAGAAATACCGACGACAGCTTGTCGAAGGAAATCTTGCCGTCCGGTTTCGGATAGTTGTGCGGCGCCTTGCTCTGCGCGGCGTCGAGCGTCTTGGCGTCGCGCTTGCCGTGCTTGAGCGTGCCGAACAGCGAGAAACCGAGCGTGTTGCACCACATGTCGAAGCCGCCGAGCGCGACACCGATGATGGTGCCGAACCTCGACCACAGCGGCTTGACGTTGCGGACCTTGTGCAGGTCCTTGCCGACGGCCGATCCGCGCCAGGCGTTTTCGTAATCGATGATCTCATCGTTGGCGCGGCCGGCGGCGAGCGCGGCGGCGACGTGTTCGGCGGCGAGCATGCCGCTGCCCATCGCGTTGTGGACACCCTTGATGCGCGGCACGTTGACGAAGCCTGCGGCACAGCCGATCAGCGCGCCGCCCGGGAACGACAGCTTCGGCACCGATTGGTAACCGCCTTCGGTGATCGCACGCGCACCGTACGAGATGCGCTTGCCGCCTTCGAACACGCCACGGACCGAGGGATGCGTCTTGAAGCGCTGGAATTCCTCGAACGGCGACAGATACGGATCGTTGTAGTTGAGGTGGACGACGAAGCCGACGGCAACGAGGTTGTCGCCGTAGTGATAGAGGAACGAGCCGCCGCCGGTCCAATTGCCGAGCGGCCAGCCGAACGAATGCTGGATCGTGCCCTTCTTGTGCTTGGCCGGATCGATTTCCCAGACTTCCTTGAGACCGATGCCGAACTTCGGCGGCTCGCTGTTGGCGTCGAGCTTGAAGTTCGCGATCAGCGTCTTGGTGAGACTGCCGCGCGCGCCTTCGGCAAACAGCGTGTACTTTCCGAGCAACTCCATGCCGCGCGTGAACGAATCCTTCGGCTCGCCGTCGCGGCCGATGCCCATATCGCCGGTGGCGATGCCCTTCACGCTGCCGCTCTCGTCGTAGAGCACCTCGGCCGCAGCGAAGCCCGGATAGATTTCGACACCGAGCGCTTCCGCCTTCGGGCCAAGCCAACGGCAGACGTCGCCGAGCGAACCGATGTAGCAGTGATGATTGTTCATCAGCGGCGGCATCGCGAAGTTCGGCAACTTGATCGCGCTGCCTGACGTCATCCAGTAGAACTGGTCGTCCTTTACCTGCGTCTTCAGCGGGCAATCCGCATCGTCACGCCAGTCCGGGATCAGCTTGTCGAGACCGGCCGGATCGATTACCGCGCCAGACAGAATGTGCGCGCCGACCTCGGAGCCCTTCTCGACCACCACGACCGAGAGGTCCGGATTGATCTGCTTCAGCCGGATCGCAGCCGCGAGCCCCGACGGACCCGCGCCGACGATGACGACGTCGAATTCCATGGATTCACGGGGCGGCAGTTCGGTGCTCATGGCAGCTCTCTCGGCAAACGGGTCCGGCAATAAAGCGGATCAATTCAGAACGGTTCCAAGTGGTTGTTTCCGATTTTTTATGGAAGGACAACCCCGCCGGTGACCAATCGCCGTTGCATGCCAGTGCATGAGTAGGTCGGAGCCATTTCGCCAATCCACGCGAAGGCTTACAATGCCCGCGCGGGCCTGACCTTCGAACTCAGAACCGCACTGCGGAATACAATCAGCGATGCCTGCTCCATTTTCCGACCGGCCGCCGACGGCGCACGAACTGCTCGCCTTCTATCTGGAGGCGGGCGTCGACTGCGCGCTCGACGACGAACCGCAGGATCGTCTGTCGGAAGCGCAGCAGCCCGTCGCGCCGGTAGCGCCCGCTCCGCGCACCACACCCGCCGAGCCCGCACTGCGCACACTGCCGCCGAAAGGCTCGGCCGCGCCGCCACCCATGCCCGCTCCGCGCGCCGACGCAGCGCCGCCGCCGGATATCGCAGCCCAATCGGCGCGCGATGCGGCGGCGACCGCAAAGACGCTCGACGAGTTGCGCGGCCTGCTCGACGCGTTCGACGGCTGCGCGCTGAAAGCGACCGCATCGCGGCTGGTGTTCGCCGACGGCAATCCCGAAGCGAAGATCATGCTGGTCGGCGAAGCGCCCGGCCGCGACGAGGACATTCAGGGCTTGCCGTTCGTCGGCCGCTCCGGCCAGTTGCTCGACCGCATGCTCGCGGCGATCGGCCTCGATCGCACCAAGGTTTACATCGCGAACGTCATTCCGTGGCGGCCGCCCGGCAACCGCACGCCCACGCCGCAGGAAACGCAAATCTGCCTGCCCTTCATCCGCCGGCAGATCGAACTGGTCGATCCCGACGTGCTGGTGTGTCTCGGCAATCCGTCATCGCAGACGCTGCTGAACACGCGCGAAGGCATCATGAAAACGCGCGGCAAGTGGATACAATACGATACAGGCAAACGCAGCATTCGCGCGATGCCGACCTTCCATCCCGCCTATCTTCTGCGCTCGCCGATCTACAAGCGCCTTGCCTGGCAGGATCTGCGCGCGATCCGCACAGCTCTTCACGCAAACGCGAGCAGCTAAACCGCGTTCATGCGCTTGCATGAGCTTCGTGCCTCGGTCAAAGATGCCGCCGCCCAAGGCGCCAATGGCATCGGCCGGCCCTGCTTCCGGTTCGATCAGCCGCACACGAGGATCCACGCCATGCTCAAGTTCTATTTCAACGGCTCACCGAACCCGACCAAGGTCGCGCTCTTTCTTGAAGAAGCCGGGCTCGCCTACGAGCCGGTCGCCGTCGACACCCGCAAGGGCGACCAGTTCAAACCGGAATTTCTCGCGGTCAATCCGAACGCCAAGGTCCCCGCGATTTCGGACGACGGCATCATCGTCTTCGACAGCAACGCGATCCTGCTCTACCTCGGCGAGAAGACCGGCAAGTTCATGCCGTCGAACACGCCCGCCAATCGCGCGCAGTTGCTGTCGTGGCTGATGTTCGTCGCCACCGGCGTCGGACCATTCTCGGGACAGGCGGTGCACTTCAAGCACTTCGCGCCGGAGAAAGTGCCCTACGCGGTCAACCGCTACCTCTACGAGGCGCAGCGCCACTACGGCATCCTCAACGATCACCTTGCCGGCAAGAAATACATGGTCGGCGACACCTATACGATCGTCGACATGGACGTGTGGGGCTGGGCGCGGATGATCCCCTTCATTCTCGGTGAGGATGGATGGGCGAAGTTTCCGAACCTCAAGCGGCTGCATGATGAAGTCGGAGCACGTCCGGCCGCCGCACGCGCCATCGCGTTGAAGGACAAGTTCACCTTCAAGGCGGAGATGGACGACGAGGCGCGCAAGAACATGTTCAAGCACCTCGCCACCGCAGCGGCGTAAGCGACTACGGCGCTTTCGGACGGACGATCGCCCAGCCGATGCGAAGCAGCGGCTGACGGCCATTGACGAGCCGCTCGAAGGCGCGCGGCACCTCCGGTACGATGCCGGGGAAACGCTGAAGGATGTCGGCGGGCGGCGTGCCCGCCGTATCCGCAGCCCGCCAGACGACAATGCCGCCACCCGAATTGAAACGCGCCGCGTCGATCCACGGCGAGCGCGCCGGATCGGCATCGAAGAACACATGCGGACGCGATGGCGCGGCGAAACCGATCAGCAGCGCAAATTGCGGATCGCCGGCGACGGCGCGCAGCGGCTGGTTGGTTCGGCGCTGATAGCTTTCGGCAAAGAAGTTGCCCATGTCGCGCGCGGGGATCGCGGTTTTCACCTCGCCGGCTTCGGTCCATGGCTGAATCAGCGCAAGGCCGAGCACCGCCGCCGCCGGCGCCATGACGATCAGAAGCCAGACCGTGCGCAGGAAACGTTGCCGCCGCAGGTAGATCAGGTCGCCGGCGACGATCACCGCCGCCAGTCCCGACATCGCGAGTGCCACACCGGCGCCGCCGAATACCCGGTCGAAACCGAACAGCGCGGAGATCAAGCTGCCGGCGAGCGCAGGCGCCAGCGCAAAATAGAAGACGAATTCGCGTCCGAAGCGATCAACGGGCGGCCGGAAGATCGCCGGCGCTTCCTCGGGCTTGCGGGCAAGCTGACGCGAATTCAGCACCGACAGCAGAGCGATGCCGGCGAGCGACAGCACGAGACCGCCGAACAAGGTCGCGAACAGACGGCCGCGATCGGCGAGTTCGGCGACCGCCGGGAACGTCAGCGCAGGCACGGAGTCGTTGCGCATCAGCCAGATCAGATACGGCAACGCCAGCACGATGACGACCATCAGCGCGAACAGCGGATCGAGCGAGGCGATGGCGCGGCGTCCGCGCTCGGTCGCCAGGAAGAACGCCATCAGCAGAAGCAACAACAGCGCCGCGGCGGGCGAGGTCAGCAGCAGCAGCCCCGCCTCGATCGACAGCGCGAACCACGCGTTGCGGCGATTCTGTCCGGCGATCTGCCAGGCGTGCAGCAGCAGCAGCGCCCACAGCGGCTGCGCCAGCACCGACGGGCCGAACTCGACACCGGGGAAGCTGAACACCGCAATCGTCGCGGTGAGCAAAATGACGATGACGGCCTGCTGACCACCGACGATGGCGCGCGACAACAGGAACAACGCCCACAGCATCATTACGAGACACGCCTGCGACAGCAGGTAGACGCCGAAGATGCTGTTGCCGGAGAGGCGGAAGGCGATATCGGCGAGCCAGAACGCCAGCGGCGGGCCGAACGGCGTGCCGAGCGGGTACTCGCGGCCGTAGGCGAGTGCCAGCGCCACATCGCCCGGCGGGCTGCGGTAGAGCAGCAGCGGCACCACGAGCCATAGCCCGGCCATCAGCAGCGCGACGATCCAGAACATCAGGCGCGGTTTTGCGCGCACGAGTTCGACAATCAGGGACGTGAAGCGCATGAAGGCCCGGCAGGCAATGAAACCGCTACCCCGTCTGTAATGTGCCCGGCGTGATCAGGCAACCGAGGGAAGCGGCAAGCCCAGATCGAGTTCGGGCGGCGGTACGGCAGGTTGCAGCAGCGCGGCAACGGGCGCGAACAGGCGGCGATGATGCACCGTCGGCCCGAGCCGCCGCAACGCCTCGAGATGCACCGGCACGCCGTAGCCCATGTGGCTTTCGAAGCCGTAGCCCGGATGATCGAGCGCGAGCTGGCACATCAGCCGGTCACGCGCCACTTTCGCAACGATCGAGGCGGCCGCGATCGACACCACCAGCGCATCGCCGCCGATCACCGCCTGGCACTCGCAACGGACATCGATCTTGTCGCGGCCGTCGACGAACACATGGGTCGGCCGCTCCGGCAGCGCGTTCACCGAACGGGCCAGCGCCCACAGCGAGGCGCGCAGGATGTTGTCGCGCTCGATCCGCGCCACCGAGGCGACGGTGACCGAGACGGCGGCGGAGGCGCAGATTTCGTCGAACAGCTCCTCGCGCCGCTCGCGCGTCAGCTTCTTCGAATCGTCGATGCCCTTTGGGATCCGTTTCGGATCCAGCACCACGGCAGCGGCGACCACGGGTCCCGCAAGCGGGCCGCGGCCCGCCTCGTCGCATCCCGCGATAAGGCCAGCACCGTTCTTGATCAGTGCACGCTCGCGCTTGAAGCTCGGCGGCTTGGCTTTTTTGGCTGCGGGTTTGGCGGATCGAATCATCCCGCGATGGTGCGCAGGTGCGCGGGCGCGCACAACCAAAAACCCGAGCTATGCCCGCTGTCCTCTGCGCCACTCCTCGGCGGAAATCACGTAAACGCTGCGCGGCGGCCGCGTCTCAGACGTCACCTCGGAATGGTAGCGCATACCGAGTTTGGTCAGCGCATGCACCGACGCCGTGTTATCCGGATGCACGAGACCGAGCAACCGCCGGCAGCCGATCTCAGCAAATCCCATGGCGAGCTGCGCTTTGCCGATCTCCGACGCATAGCCCCTGCCCCAGGCTTGCTTCGCCATCACGAAGCCCATCTCGAAATCGCCGGCGCCGAGCGCGTTGCATGGAAACAGTCCGGCGAAACCGATGACGTTACCATCCGCCTTCTCGGTGAGGATCGCGATACCAGTGCGCGTTTTGCCGAAGGTGAAGTGCTCGCGCATGAAGCCGTCGACGTGCTCCTGCGTCATGACATGCCCGTTAAAGACATGACGCATCACCTCCGTGTCATCGAAGATCCGCGCATGCATGATCGGAATGTCGGACTCCGACGCCGCACGCAGCACAAGGCGCGGCGTTTCGATGATAACGGATGATGAGTTCGCGGCCATGCACAGCGTTTAGAGCAAAGCCGCGCGGCTTGAAAGACGTCTCGCTCTCAGAACAGCGCGAGCTGCTCGCCGCTCGCCTTCGGGCGGATGAAGTGATCCGTGGTCAGCTTGATGCGACGCTTGTTGAGTCCGAGCTTCTCGCAGGCGATGTCGAAGCGGCGGCCGATCATCCAGGCCATCGGACCTGTGCCCTTCATGCGAGCGCCCCATTGCGAGTCGTAATCGCGGCCCTCGCGCATGTCGCGGATCAGCGTGAAGACATGGCGGTAGCGATCCGGGTAGTTCGCCATCAGCCATTCGCGGAACAGGTCGCGCACTTCGAGCGGCAGCCGCAGAATGATGTAGCTCGCTTCCGGCACACCGATATGCGCCGCCGAGTCGAGAATGCGCTCCATCTCCTGATCGTTGAGCGCGGGAATGATCGGCGACACCATCACTTTGGCCGGGACGCCGGCGTCGGTCAGCGCCTTCAGCGCTTCGAGCCGCTTCGACGGCGTCGAGGCGCGCGGCTCCATGCTGCGGGCGAGCTTCGGATCCATGGTCGTCACCGAGATGCCGACCTTGACGAGGTTGCGCTTCGCCATCCGCGACAGGATGTCGATATCGCGCATCACCAGTGCCGACTTGGTGACGATGCCGACTGGATGTCCGGCCCGCTCCAGCACCTCGAGGATGCCGCGCATGATCTTATGCTCGCGCTCTATCGGCTGATACGGATCGGTATTGGTGCCGATCGCGATCATGCGCGGTTCGTAGCCGGACGCTGCGAGTTCTTTCTCCAGCAGCGCCGGCGCATCCGGTTTGACGAACAGCCGGCTCTCGAAATCGAGCCCGGGCGACAGTCCGAGATAGGCGTGCGTCGGCCGCGCGAAGCAGTAGACGCAGCCGTGCTCGCAACCACGGTACGGATTGATCGAGCGGTCGAAGCCGACGTCGGGAGAATCGTTGCGAGTGATGACCTTGCGCGCGGTGTCGACTGAGACCGTCGTCTTGAACGGCGGCAAGTCCTCGAGGCTCTGCCAGCCATCGTCGAAAGCGACCCGCGCTTCCACCTCGAAGCGGCCGCTCTTGTTCGATTGCGCGCCGCGGCCGCGCCGTTTCGCCTGATCGATGGCGACATCGAGCGACGGAAAGTCCGCACCCGCCGCTTTGGGTGCGGCGGGCTGAGCAATGCTGCGGGCGGCTGAGCTTTTTCCCATAAGGGCAAGATAACACCTCGTGAGAACAAATCAAGAACACACATTCGCGTGTCCACCGGATTTCCCCGGTAACCAAACTGGAGAGTGCCCCGTATCTCGCGCGTCGAGGGAACGCCGGATCGCAAAAAAGAGCGACGCCCCGATCACACCAACTGCCAAGTCCAACTGACAGGTCAAAGGGGAGACGTACGATGCGCAACTTGATCTTGATGGCTTCCGCGGTAATCGCGGCCGCGAGCCTTTATGCCGGCAACGTGACACCGGTACGGGCCGACGCCAATGCACCGGTCTGCGCGCGGCTCTATACGGGCAACGGCGCGATCGACCAGTGCGACTTCTACAACTACCAGCAGTGCCAAGCGACTGTGTCCGGTATCGGCGGCACCTGCTTCGATAACCTCGCTCTCAAGCAGGCGTCGCCGCGCGCCGGCACAAAACCCCGCCAGCGATCCTGACGATGCCACACGCACGAGCCCAATTGCTGGCAATTGCGTTGGCGTTGCCAGCCGTTGCGTTTGGCACGCCTGCGCGTGCGTCGGACGCCGGCTGGGAATTCTGCTCGCTGGTCTATCTCAAGGGCGGGGCCGACCCTATGTGCAACTACAGAACGCTCGCGCAATGCGAGGCCTACATCTCGGGACTGGGCGGATCCTGTTTCGCGAATCCGAATCGTAAGCCAGCCAGCAAACCGCTGGCCAAGAAAACCCAACGGCAATAACCGCATTCATCGAGGGAGATTGAAGATGCGTAAATTTCTGATCGCTGCCGCAGTGACCGCAACAGCCGCCATCGCGGCATCCAATTCCGGTTACGCGCAGGGCTACATTGGCAACCGCGCGTTCTGCGCCGAGCACTACACCTCCTCGGGCCTGATCGTGCGTTGCAACTACGACACCATCGAGCAGTGCCGCGCCTTCCTCAGCGGCCTGGGCGGAACCTGCAGCGCGAACTATTACGCTCAACGCCGCTGACGCTCAGGGAAACCCGAAGAATTCCGCTCAGGAATTCCTGAGCGGAATAGATCTGCGAGCCGCTTGTTCAGAACCGGTGTGGATGCGAAACTGCGCGTTCCAGCAACAGGCTGGCAACGATCAGAAAAGCCTGAACAAGGATTTCCAGATGAAGCTCATTCTCGCAACGGCGGCCGCGCTGGCCGCTGTGTTCGCACATCCGTCCGACAGCCTTGCGCAGTTCTCGGGGAGCGCCCCGTTCTGCGTGCAGATCTACACGGCGGACAACATCATCTCGCGGTGCGAGTACCAGACATTCGCGCAGTGCCAGGCTCTGAACGACGGCCGAAACAACACCTGCGCCATCAACCCTTACTACAAGGGTCCCCCCGCAGCCCCTCCGCACCGCCAGCGTTCCGGCTATTAAGACTGCCTGCAAAAGCTGCAGTTCCGGCGACCCGCGAGGGCTGTTTTGATTGTGACAAGATGATAACGGTACGGCGTTGATGGGAGTTTTCCCAAGAGCCGGATCATGTTGAGCGTTATCATCCCGACAGATGCAGCGGAGCAGCCTGTCGTTGCCACCCTCGCGGCGCTGGTGCCGGGCGCCACCGCAGGTCTTGTCAGCGAAGTGCTGCTCGCCGACCGCACGGGATCGGCGGCGATCGAGCGCGTCGCCGACATTGCCGGATGCACCTATCTCGCGATCGACGGTTCGCGCGCCGCGGCCCTCGCCGCCGGCGCCAAACAAGCGCGCTCGCAGTGGCTGATGTTCCTGCAGCCCGGCGCGGTGCTCGATCAGGGCTGGATCGAGGAAACGTCGCAATTCATCCAGGGCATTGCCGTGCACGGCGCGCCGCGGGCGGCGATCTTCCGCTATGCCCGCTCGCCTTATGCGCCGAACGGCGTGCGCGAGAGCCTGAAGACGGTCTCACGGCTGTTGACCGGCCCATCGGCGGATCAGGGGCTGCTGATTTCCCGCAGCCACTACGACAAGCTCGGCGGCTATTCGCCGACGGCCCGCCGCTCCGAGCGGAAACTGCTCTCGCACCTCGGCCGCTCCGGCCGGGCGCTGCTGCGGACCCGGATTTTCGTGCCGGTGAGCATCTCCGGCAATTAGTTGACTCAGTCAAATATTAGGATCAGGATACGGCTCGCACAAGTTCAGGGGCTGACCTGCCATGCCATCCGTTCCGACGCCGGTGCGTAACGCCGACATCGCGGCGCTGCGCCACTTCAACCGCTTCTACACCCGCACCATCGGCGTGCTCGACCAGCATCTGCTGAACAGCCCGTTCTCGCTGACTGAAGCGCGCGTGCTCTACGAACTGGCCCAGCGCGAAACCTGCATCGCCAAGGAGATCGGCGCCGAGCTCGGGCTCGATCCCGGCTATCTCAGCCGCATCGTGCAGAGCTTCCTCGACGCGAAACTGATCACCCGAACGCCTGCGCCCGAGGACAAACGGCAATTCCGCCTCGCGCTGACGGCGAAGGGACGCACCGTTTTTGGCAAGCTCAACAGCAAGCAGTACGACAGCGTCGCCGGCCTGCTCGGCAAACTGCCGCCGGAGAATACGGAACGGTTGATCGCGGCGATGGCCGAGATCGAACGGTTGCTCGATCCGGATCGCCCGCGCAGCCAACCGACGCTGCGAACGCATCGCCCGGGCGACATGGGCTGGATCGTTGCCGAGCACGGCCGGCAATATGCCGAGCAGTACGGCTTCGATGCATCGTTCGAGAGCCTGACGGCGGAAATCACCGCGAAGTTTCTCAGCGATTACGACGAGACCTGCGAGCGCTGCTGGATCGCCGAACTCGACGGCAAGCCGGTCGGTTCGGTGTTTCTGGTCAAGCACACACGCGAGATCGCCAAGCTGCGGCTGTTTCTGGTCGATCCCGCCGCACGCGGGCGTGGCGCCGGCAAGATGCTGGTGAACGAGTGCGTCAGCTTCGCGCGCGCATGCGGCTACACAAAAATCACGCTGTGGACGCAGAGCATCCTCGTCGCTGCGCGCGGCATCTACAAGAACGCAGGCTTTGTTCACACCGGCACCGAACCGCATGCCAGTTTCGGCCAGCAGCTGATCGGCGAAACCTGGGAGCTCGATCTGTGACGCCGCGGCGCGAGCCACCGCCGCGCCGCATCACATCCGAACTGATCGCCGCGCACCGCAGGAAGGTGTGGCGGCTGCGACGCATGGCAATTCGAGTGATGTGGCGAAAGCTGTTCGCGCGCGGACGAAAGACCTAGACGGTTGCACCCTTCGCCTTCGGGCGACGCAGATGCTCGTCGAGCCGCGGCATGATCTCGACGAAATTACATGGCTTCGAACGATAATCGAGCTGATGCGCGAGAATGCCGTCCCAGCCGTCGCGGCACGCACCCGGTGATCCCGGCAGACAGAAGATGTAGGTCGCACCCGCAACGCCTGCGGTCGCCCGGCTCTGGATGGTCGAGACGCCGATCTTGGCGTGGCTCAGCATGTGGAAGGCGACCGAGAAACCATCCATCCGCTTTTCGAACAGCGGCTCGAGCGCCTCCGGCGTCACGTCGCGGCCGGTGAAGCCGGTACCGCCGGTGGTGATCACCGCGTCGATGCCGGCATCCGCGATCCAGATCTTCACCTTAGCTCGGATCGCGTCGATATCGTCGGTGACGATGTCGCGCGCCGCGAGCTTGTGACCGGCCGCCGTCAACCGATCCGCCAGCGTCGTGCCCGACTTGTCGTCGTCGAGCGAGCGCGTATCGGAAATCGTCAGCACCGCGATGTTGAGCGGGATGAACTCGCGCGGCGTAGCGGCGTCAGCCATCGTTAGAGACGTTCAGCCGCGAACGTATTGCAGGCCTGCACGGTGCCCTGCTGATAGCCGGTCATGAACCAGCGCTTGCGCTGTTCGGCCGAGCCGTGCGTGAACGAGTCCGGCACCACGCGGCCCTGCGCTTTTCGTTGCAAAGTGTCGTCGCCGATCGCGGTTGCCGTCTGCAGCGCCGCATCGATGTCGCCGGCCTCGAGGAAGCCCGGGCTTTTCTGCGCCTGACGATTGACCCACACACCCGACAGACAGTCGGCCTGCAGTTCGACCATTACCTGGAGCCGGTTGGATTCGGCCTTGCTGCCGGCCTGCTGCTGCATGCGGTTCACGCGCGGCAGAATGCCAAGCAGGTTCTGGATATGGTGGCCTGCTTCATGCGCGATGATGTAGGCGGCGGTGAACTTGCACGCGCTGCCCGAACAGCCGCGGAAACGCGTCTCAACCTCGCGGAAGAAATTGGTGTCGAGATAGATCAGGCGATCCGGCGGACAGTAGAACGGGCCCATCGCTGACTGCGCCATGCCGCAGCGGCCGCCATTGGTGGCGTTGCGGAAGAGAACGACGCGCGGGCCCTGATAATTCTGACCGCTGCCCTGGAAGATTTCCGTCCAGCGATCGTCGATCGAGCCGAGCGTTGCCGCGACGAGATCGCCCATCTCGTCCTTCGGCGCGCTTCCAGGCTTCGTTGGCCCCGAGCGGCGTTCGGTCTGAACGGTCGGCTCGCGCTGACCGCCGGTGAGAATTTCCGCACCGCCGATCAGGAGACGCGGATCGATGCCGACCGCCCAGCCGATCAGTCCGAGAACAATAATCGTGCCGATGCCGAGGCCGCCGCCTCCGCCCATTGGAATGCCGAAGCCGCCGCCTCCGCCGCCGAAGCCGCCGCCATCGTCATCGCGCCGGTCGTCGATGTTGTCGCTGCGGCGAAAATCATCGTAGCGCATGGCGCAAATCCCTCATTCCCTGCATGTGCGTCGCATTCAACGCTGCATTCGCGCAGCAGTTTCGCGCATTTCCAAGTTCTTAACAAATAGCGTGCCCGGCAAATTTTGCCTAGTGCTCGGTATGCAAACTTTGCCGCAACCACGTGCAGAGGCTCGCACTTTTTTAACCTCACCCATTCATGATCGCCGCAGTCGGTTTAGTTAGTCCCGCGTCGCCGGCTGCGTCGCCTGAGTCAGAGTTTGAGTCATGGGTGTGTCGCGTCGCGGGGCGTCTGCAAAGGCGCCCCGCAGTCATTTCGAGTCCGAAGTTTCGAGCCGCATCGTCATTGGCGATTGCGTCGCCGAAATGTCGAAGCTTCCGGCCAGTTCGGTGGATGTGGTGTTTGCCGATCCGCCTTACAACCTTCAGCTCAAGGGCGATCTGAAGCGCCCGGATGAATCGCACGTCGATGCGGTCAACAACGACTGGGACAAGTTCTCGTCGTTCACCGCCTACGACGACTTCACCCGCGCCTGGCTGCTCGCCTGCCGCCGCGTGATGAAACCGTCGGCGACGATCTGGGTGATCGGCTCCTATCACAACATCTTCCGCGTCGGTTCGATCATGCAGGACCTCGGGTTCTGGGTGCTCAACGATATCGTCTGGCGCAAATCCAACCCGATGCCGAATTTCCGCGGCCGCCGCTTCACCAACGCGCACGAGACCATGATTTGGGCCGCGCGCGATGAGAACGCCAAGGGCTATACGTTCAACTACGAAGCCCTGAAAGCCGCCAACGAAGACGTGCAGGCCCGCTCCGACTGGCTGATCCCGCTCTGCACCGGCGACGAACGCCTGAAGGGCGCCGACGGCAAGAAAGTTCACCCGACCCAGAAGCCGGAAGGCCTGCTCGCCCGCGTGCTGCTGTCGTCGTCGAAGCCGGGCGATCTCGTCATCGATCCGTTCAACGGCACCGGCACGACCGGCGCGGTGGCCAAGCGCCTCGGCCGCAGTTACATCGGCTTCGAGCGCGACAAGGTTTATGCGAAGGCTGCCGAGGAGCGCATCGCGTCGATCGAACCGCTGCCGGAAGCGACGCTTGCTCCGTTCATGACCGCCCGCGACGCCCCGCGGGTCGCCTTCTCCGAACTGATCGAGCGCGGCATGATCCCGCCGGGAACCAAGCTCGTCGACTCGAAGAAGAAGCACGGTGCATTGGTGCGTGCCGACGGCGCGATCATGCTCGGCGACAAGGTCGGTTCGATCCATCGCATGGGCGCGGTGGCGCAAGGTTCCGAAGCTTGCAACGGCTGGACCTTCTGGCACGTCGAGACCAAGAAGGGTCTCATGCTGATCGACGACCTTCGCGCGGAAATCCGCAAGGAAATGGCGGCCGCCGGTTAAGACCGCGGCCCGCGCCTCACTCACACTCACGACCACCGGCCGGACCGTCCGTCGCACCGCGCGGAACGGATCACTAGCCATTTTTGGGTATGGCCCACCGTGCCCAACGCGCGCGATACGGGTAATACTTTACAGTTCAATCGACGGACTGTTAGCTTTCTCAATGCGAGTCGAGAACGCGGGCAAACAATAATGACAAGCCTAGAAAGCCCTCAGGGTCGAGGCACTTCCGCTCTTCACACCTTTCACATGGAAGCCCGCGATAACATCGCCCGCGCCCTGCGGCTGATCCGGGCTCATCTCGACATGGATGTCGCCTTTATCTCCGAATTCATGGGCGATTGGCGATACATGCACTTCGTCGATCTGCGGCGGCCGGATCGTGATCCCATTTCCGTCGGTGATCAAATCCTGTTGCAGGACGGATACTGCAGGCACATCGTCGAAGGCCGGATACCGGAATTGGTCGCCGATACCGCCGATGTACCCGAAGCGATGGCCATTCCGGATACGATCGCAATGCCCATCGGCGCGCATATGAGCGTGCCGCTGCATCTCGCTGACGGCAGGGTGTTCGGAACGTTCTGCTGCTTCAACTTCACCGCCCGGCCGGACCTTCGCGCGCGGGATCTGGTGGCGCTGCGCATGGTCGCCGATCAGGTCGCCAAGAAGATCGACAACAACGGCTACCAACTGCCGTTTTCCGAGATCGAGGCCCTGCTGCTGAAGAGCCGGGAGAGTTGAACGGATTCGCAGCGAGATTTGCGGCGGTTGAAACCGCCGATTAACGGCACGCCTCGAACTTGCTCGTGACGGCAGGGTCCTCAACCGTGACGCAGGAATGTCCCGGGTCGCCTTCCGGAACAGGCGTACCGCGCAGCACCAGAAATTTCACGGAATGAGCGCCAGCCAATCCAGCTGGAAACCTGGTCTTTTTCTGCACGACGTAGTCGCCCGACCGGTTCTGTTTCAGCACTCCTGTTTCCAACAGCTGCACAAGTCCTGCTTGCTGGGGAAAAACTTCGTAGGTCGCTGCGGGCCGACTCGAGACGACCGCTTTCGGGTCGATCTGCACAAGCCCTCCCGGCGAGTACATGTACAGATCGTCTCGCGCGTTGCTCGGTCCTGCCTGCAGCACAAAGTTGCTGGGATCGCCTTCGATGCGCAGCGTTCCGGCAGATTTCTGAATGATCAATCGCCGGTCCCGGTTGTTTCCGATTGCCTCGACCTTACCCGACGGCACGCTGAAACCCGACACCGAGTATGCCGAAACGACAACGGCAGGCTCGCGACCGAGAGATTGGCGAACAGCCGCAGTCGCGCGAACAGATTCACCCGAAGGGGCTTCCGAAAAATAATTGACGCAACTCGATTTCGCAATGAATGCGATCTTGTCGCTGGGCAAACCTGTCGCACCCACCAATGGCACGGAATTGCCGTCTCCTGCGTTTGGCCCGGTAATGAGGCTGCTCATGACAACGCGCTCGACGCGTTCGACGGCGCCGCTAAATTGCCAGACCATCGCGGAATACGTGGAGGCCACAACATAGAGCGGCTCATCGCCCTTTTCGACGACGATACGTCCGGCATGGACAACCGCGTCCTGCGATCCGATGGTGACGCTCGACAGCGCTTCCGTCTCGTACGTACTGAGAAGGACGATCTTCGCTTTGGCGGACGGCGCCGGCATCGAGCAGCCGGAACGTGACTGGTCATACGGAGAGGCAGCCGCTACACCCGGGGCACGTGCCAGCATGTCCTTGAGCGCCTGCGCTTGCGCGGCAGCATCGGGGGCGGACGGGCCGCGCCAATAGTCGATAAGCTCCTGCTGCGAGATTCTTTCGTCGTTGTTTGTATCGATCCTTCTGTACAGCGCTTCCGCCACAGCGAGATATTCTTCAAATGTGAGGCTGTCTTTCGATTGCGGGGCAAGCGTCATCGCCTGCTGTACTCTGCCGACGAGCGTATGATCAGGAACGCCTCGGCGCTGTTGAGGGCGCGGCGCCCTGCTTGCCTCCGCGTAAGTCAACTTGCCATCCTTGTCCGCATCGAGTGCGGCAAGGCTCTGCAGCGTACTGTCGATTTGCCGATAATTATTGAGGAGCTGCTGCGCCTTTGCGCTCTCGTTCGCGCCGGAACCGTGCAGGTTGCCGCGCAGCTGATATTGCATCACCGCGCGGACTTCCGGCTCAGTAACGACACCATCGCCATCGAGATCGTACCGCATGAGCGTCGACGCCATCGACGACCGGTGCTGAAGGGCGTCCATAGCATCGTGGAGTTCGATGTCGGCTTGATCCAGCTTCCCGTCCGCATTCGCGTCCAGTTGGCCAAAATCGACGCGCAGGCCGTCCAGATATCGGGCGAGTTGAACTTCGGGCTGAATTCGCACAAGCAACATTTGAATGCTCGGCGAAAGTGACGTCGCCCCGAAGGACGGCGACTGCTGCGCCAAACCGGGGGACGCATAGGCGATGCAGACAGCCACCGAAGCGGTGGCGATGAAGCGGCGAACCCGAAACTTGCTTTGCGAAAGCATTGGACCCTCTCTGTGAGGGTCCCAAAAGAGCATCAGAAAATTGACGAAAAGTTGCAACCTATGCGTGTTTTTCGTGCAACCGGCCGCAATATTCCGCGCGGACGTCACATCGACGTCATTGCCATAGCGATCAAGGTTTATTCGAAAACGACGACCACACTGCCGGCCTTGCGGCCCGTGTCCGTACGCGCGTGCGCCTTGCCGATGTCGGTGAAGGCATAGCGGCTGTCGATGACGGGCTTCACCGTCCCCGCTTCGCAGAGCTGTGCGAGGAGCGCGAGGTCTTCGGCCCGCTCGGGCGCCGCACCACCCGCGACCGATAATCCGCTGGTCATCGATTGCAGCGGCGCTTTCAGCAGATCGCCGAGACCGGCGGCGACGAGCAGCAACCGGCCCTTCGCGTTCAGCGAACCGCGGCACAACGCGAACGTCAGATTGCCGACCGTGTCCATGATCACATCCCAGCGCTCGCCAGTGCCGGTGAAATCGGTCGCCTTGTAGTCGATCACCGCATCCGCGCCGAACGAACGGACGAGATCGGCGTTCGCCGCCGAACAGACGCCGGTGACATGTGCGCCGAAATGTTTGGCAAGCTGCACGGCGGCGATGCCGACCGCGCCCGACGCCCCGTTGATTAAGACGCGTTCGCCTGCTTGCAGCTTCCCGGGCTCGCGCAGGAAATGCAGCGCCGTCGTTCCGCCGAAGGCGAGACTTGCAGCCTGCTCGAAACTGATACCTGACGGCTTCGGCACCACTGCGCCGCTGGCGCGAACTTTCACAACCTCGGCATGGCACCCGAAGCGGGCACCGGTGAGCGCGATCACCGCATCGCCGGCGCGAAATTGCGTCACCTGCGCACCGGCGGCTTCGACGATGCCCGCGCACTCGCCGCCGAGAATCGGCTGCCGCGGACGCGATACGCCGAAGATCAGCCGCGCCATCCATGTGAAGCCTGGCGGGAAGTTCGATCCGCGCACACGGGCATCGCCGGAGGAGACCGTCGTCGCGCGGACGCGAACAAGAACTTCGTCGTCGGCGGCGACGGGCGTCTCGACGTCACGCACGGCGACGACATCCGGACCACCATAGGCCGTGCAGACCGCTGCTCGCATGATGTCTTGCCCCCAAACAGATTGCCGCCGTGTAGGCCGCGATCTGTTTCAAGAGCGTGACAAAGTCAACATCCGGAACTCGAACCGGCCTCAGCGAATATTGCAGCTTGTGCGCTCGATGCGCGGCTTGGAGCAGAACAGGAACGTGCCACCATCGAACATCGAAAACTGACGCGAGCCGCGCTTGAGCCGGTTATCGATCGTCGTCGTACAACTCCTGCCGGATACGGTCACATCCACCGCAAGGTCGTTGTTCGGCAGCGACCAAATCATGCGCAAACGGTTGGCGCCCAGAACCCGCAACTGCGCTGTGCCGCCGGGCGCGGACATTGGAGCGCCGCCCAGATTGGCGTCGAAGCGCATCTGGTTCGTGGTCGCGCCGGAGATCGTCACATCAAGAGAGGCTTTGCGGTTGGCAAAGATGATACCGCTGCCCCGGCCGCTGAAGGGAAAATTGTTGATCTTGATCGGCTGATCGCAGTCGACACGTCCCTGAAAGTCGAACTGGATGCGAACGCCGTCACTCTGCGCGCGGGCGTCGATCGGTAAACCAGCTAACGCAATACAGAACGTGCAAACAAAATAGGACAATCGCGCGAGCATGTTTCCTCCGTAGTGTTTTAGACGGACTCGCAAAAGCAGCGCGCGAGCTGCCCCGCGCGCCGTTCAGATTGCCGCAGAAAAATACCTTCAGCCAAGAGGGCCGACGGGGAACTCACATTGTTCCGTTGTTGGATCACTCCCGCCAGAACGGCTTGTTGATCTCGTTCTCGATGTCGGACCAGCTCACGGCCATGTCGTTGAGGTCGCGTTCGCTCATCACGGCGAGCATCGCCACGGCCTGACGCCGCATCCGTGAGCGCTCGCGCATGCGGCGAAACCATATCGCTGCGCGTGCAACGATCGCATGAGGCAGCCTGCGGCCCGACGATGCGGGCCGCAGCAGGATAACCGGAACGCTTGTTGCCATTCCTCAAGCCTCCGCGGCCACCTTCGTGCCGGGCAGCCGCGACGCGGGGAACGGTCCGAGCACCCTCTCGACCAGAGCGGAGTCGCAGTATTCCTTGATCTCCTTGATCTTGCCGTTCTCGAACCGCCAGATCATGCAGTAGTCGTTGTCGTAGCGGACGCCGGTCTTGGTGACGTTATCGCCCTTGGCCTCAACCACCACGTAATCGCCGTCCGCGATGAAGTTGAACGCAACGGTGCGCGTGCCTTCGGCCATGAGCTCGCGCACGCGGCCGAGCAGGTTGTTGGCGATGACGTCGAGGCCGACAAACGTATGCGACCAGGAATACTGGCCGGTCACGACCCAGCGAACGTCGTCGGCAACATTGCTGCGGAATGTCGGGCTGGCGGTGCGGCTGCCGGCGTGTGTGTAAATCTCCTGAATGAGCTTCTTGTTGGCGGCGGCGCTCATGGCGGTCTCCATCGGTATGAGTGATGGGCCGACTATCGCGCGCCGAACGTTATTCTTCCAATCAATAGGGGATATGATATATATTCGCCTTATGAATTTAGCATCCCTCGATCTGAACCTCCTCGTCGCCCTCGATGCGCTGCTGCTCGAGGCCAATGTCAGCCGCGCCGCCACGCGCATCGGCCTGTCGCAGCCGGCGGCCAGTCACGCGCTGCAGCGGCTGCGTACGATGCTCGACGATCCGCTGCTGGTGCGCGTCGGCTCGCGCATGGAATTGACGCCGCGGGCGCAGGCGCTGCGCGCGCCGCTCACACAGACGCTCGAGCAGGTGCGCGGGCTGCTCACCACCGACGGCTTCGACGCGGCGCGCAGCCAGCGCGTGTTCCACATCATGATGGGCGACATCATCTCCGAGCTGCTGTTGCCGATGCTGGCGATCCGGGTCGGCGAGCAGGCGCCGAACGTGCGCCTCAACTTCGTGCCATGGCGCTCGCCGCAGACGATGACGGCAGAATTTTCGCGCTCGCTCGATCTGATCATCTCGTGCCTCGGCGACGCCTATCCCGGATTTCACCGCGTGCATCTCTACGACGACAGCGACGCGCTCGCCGTGCGCAAGGGCCATCCGGTCGGCAAGCGGTTGAGCGATCCGGATACGTTCTTCAAGGCCCGGCACATCGCCGTGGTCGGCCGCGGCCAGAGCGAGGACATGATCGACGAGTGGCTGCGCAGCAAGCGCCTGACGCGGCAGGTGGCGCTGACCATTCCCGGCTACATTCCGGCGCTGCATGCGGCTTCGCACACCGATCTTGTCGCCTTCGTGCCGCGCCGTCTGATCTCGGCGCTGGCCGCACCGCTGTCGCTAATGATCGTCGATCCGCCGATCGATCCGGGCATGGACAAGCAGTTCATGTTCTACCCGACGCGGGCGCAGGTCGACGCCGGCTCGATCTGGCTGCGCAACCTGGTGCTGGAAACCGGCCGCGCGCTCGACAAGCCCAAGCGGAAAGCGGCCTGACCCGCTATTCCCTTCATCGGACGTCATATTTCGCTCTGCGGACCATTGACTCCCGGTTACGGCCGGTGAAACATTGTTCCAATTTTAGAAGAGTTTTAAAGGGACTTAAGTCCCTGACTTTGAGGCGCATTTTTTCGCGCTGACTGCATCACCACCTTTGCCTGTAACGGAGTATTGCCATGGCAAAACCGACAGTGACGAATATTCGTCCCCCGACAACACCTCCGAAAACATCCTGGAATCTGGACAACGCCGCCGATCAAAACGATCCCTATTACGCGTCGCTCGACACCAATCCGTCCGGCTTCGACAGCCTGCTCGCGAAGCTGAATCTGACCGACACGGGGCTGACCTCCAGCGTTCTTCACACCTACGACTACGTGTTCTTTGGCGTGAACGGCGGCATGGACGAGACCGTCGTCGGCCGGCAGGAGCATTCCGGCATCATCGTCACCGGCAACGGCAAGGACAACGTCACCGGCGGCAACTGGGACGACATCGTCATGTCGGGTAACGGCGCCGATGTCGTTCACGGCGGCAAGGGCGACGACATCATCTTTGCCGAGAACGGCCCGGATCAGGCGTTCGGCGATGCCGACAACGATCAGATCTTCGGCGGCAACGGCCCGGACAAGATCATCGGCGGCACGGACAACGGTGATTTCAGCGCCACAGCCGGAAGCCTCGCGCTCAAGGACGGCAAGAAGGCTTATGTCGGCACCCTTGCCGATTTACCGAACAATCTGGACATCAAAACAGGTCCGGCCGACCAGCTGCACAACACCAGCCCGCCGAGCTACATTCTCGAAGCGGGCAAGCTCTACGAAGTGCTGGAAATCAAGCTGACCGACGTCGCGCCTGTTGGTGCCACCGATCACGCACTGAACATACCGGTGACTGTCGCGGTGTACAAAGGTGGCGTCGGCGCCGCCACCATCGACGACCTTCTCGACATTTACACGACCGAACTCGACGACGGCTACGTCACGCAGCTGGCGGTCGAAATCAAGAACAATGCCGACTACGCGAACGCGAAGGTCTACGTTTTCCTCAATCACCTCGACAAGAATAATTCGATCGATGCGCTGAAGCTGAACGACCCCGAAGATTCAGCCCAGACCAACGCACGGCCGCTTTCGAACTTCGACGCCGTCGTGGATCAGACAGAAGATTCGTTCACCTTCGTCGCCGGCGACATTCTCACCGGCGGCAATTCGACTGCAAGCCTGCTGCCCGCGGGCGGCCTGAGCACCACCAACGTCTACGATCCAAACTTCAAGGTCGGGATCAGCGACGGTTCGCCGGACACGTTCATCTACAACAAGGTCGGCAGCGTCTATGACGGCGTCGACCTGATCACCGACTACAGCAAGATCGACGGTGACGTGATCGAGCTGCACGGCATTGCCCCGGCAAGCGTCAGGTACTTCGAGGAAACCGTCGACGGTCAGAACAACCTGATCATCGCCTTCGACAACGGCAGCGGCGGCCTCGTCAACGACGCGGCGATCAAGGTGCTCGGCGCCCAGCATGCATCCGACGTGAGCTTGCTGTTCACCTGATAGACCTGCTCAAGGACAAGGGGCGCCGCGCGGCGCCCCTTTGTTTTTGCAGGCGTTCGCGGTTGCCCCCAAACGGTGTCCCGTGTCATGACGCTCTCATGCGAGGCGTATCATGACTGTTCTCATTGCAGGCGGCGGCATCGGCGGGCTCACGCTCGCGCTCAGCCTTCATCAGATCGGCGTTCCCTGCCGCGTGTTCGAAAGCGTGCCGGAACTAAAGCCGCTCGGCGTCGGCATCAACGTGCTGCCGCATGCGGTGCGCGAGCTGATCGAACTCGGCCTGCATGACGAACTCGACAAGCATGGTGTCCGCACCAAGGAACTTGCCTACTTCTCAAAGCACGGCAAACCGATCTGGAACGAACCGCGCGGCCTCGATGCCGGTTACAAGTGGCCGCAGTTCTCGATCCATCGCGGCATCCTGCAGCAGATCCTGCTCGACGCGGCGATCGAGCGGCTCGGCCGCGACAACATTCTCACCAGCCATCATCTCACGCACTTCAAGGAGATCGATGGCGGCGTGCGCGCGGACTTCGTCAACAAGACAACCGGCAACAATGCCGGCATTCATGACGGCAAGCTTCTGATCGCCGCCGACGGCATTCACTCCGCCATCCGCACCAAACTCTATCCGGATGAAGGTCCGCCGATCTGGAACGGCCGCATTCTCTGGCGCGGCATCACGCCGAGCAGCGCGTTCCTCTCCGGCCGCACCATGATCATGGCCGGGCATCAGGTGTTGAAGTTCGTCTGCTATCCGATTTCAAAGGAGCCGGATGCGAACGGCCAATACCAGATCAACTGGATCGCCGAACGCGAGTTCGACCGCACGCACGCGTGGCGGCGCGAGGACTACAACCGCGCGGCCAAGATCGACGAGTTCCTGCCGTGGTTCGAGGACTGGCGTTTCGATTGGCTCGATGTGCCGGGCCTGATCAAGAACTGTCCGCATGCGTACGAATATCCGCTGGTCGACCGCGATCCGGTCAACCGCTGGACGTTCGGCCCGGTGACGCTGATGGGCGACGCCGCGCATCCGATGTATCCGATCGGCTCGAACGGCGCATCGCAGGCGATCCTCGATGCGCGCACGATCACGCGCGAGATTCTCAAGCACGGCGAAACCATCGCCGCGCTCGAAGCCTACGAGGCCGAGCGGCGGCCCGCGACGACCGACCTCGTGATGCTCAACCGCAAGAACGGCCCCGAGCAGGTGATGCAGCTGGTCGAGGAGCGCGCGCCAGGCGGCTTCAACGTCGTCACCGATGTGCTGTCGCAGCAGGAGCTGGAAGACATCGCCAACAACTACAAGCGTGTCGCCGGCTTCCAGGTGGAGGCGCTCAACGCCAAGCCGCCGATCGTGTCGATGCCGCACCCGCGCGCGGGTTGAGGGCAAACATCAGAACAAACGCAAACGGCGGCCGAGCGGCCGCCGTTTCGTTTTGATCGCGGGACTTACGCCGCCTTAGCATCAAAGTCCGTCGAGAGCGCGAGGCCGCGCCATTCGTTCAGCTCGCGTTCGACATGCGCATGCTTGGCTTCGACGCGGGCGATGGTGTCGCTGCCGAGTTGCAGCCGGCTCGGCGGATTCTTCGCTGCGACCAGCGTCATGAACGCCTTCGCAAGCTTGCTCGGATCGCCGGGCTGCGCGTGGTTGGCGCCTTCCGCATGCGAGCGGGTCTTGCCGACCGTGTCCGCATAGTCCGCGATCACCTGCGCCGTGCGCACGACGGATTGGTCATCGAGGAAGTCGGTGCGGAAGAAGCCGGGCTCCACCACCGTCACCTTGATGCCGAGCGGCGCGACTTCCGCATGCAGCGCCTCGCTGATGCCTTCGACCGCGAACTTGGTCGAACCGTAGACGCCCCAGCCCGGATAGCCGGTGTAACCGCCGACCGACGAGATGTTGATGACGTGACCCGAGCGCTGGCGGCGCATGTGCGGCAGCACGGCGCGGGTGACGTTGAGCAGGCCAAACACGTTGGTCGCATAGACGCGCTGGGTTTCCTCGGCGCTCGCCTCCTCAATGCCGCCGAGCAGGCCGTAGCCGGCGTTGTTGACCAGCACGTCGATCCTGCCGAAGCGCTTCACGGCGATACCGGCGGCTTCGTGCGCCTCGGCTTCCTTGGTGACGTCGAGCTTCACCGCGAGCAGGCGCTCGTGCTTGCCGAACTGCTGTTCGATCTGCTGCGGGTTGCGGGCGGTGGCGACCACTGCGTCGCCCTGGGCCAGCGCTTCCGCTGTGATCCGCGCACCGAAACCGCGAGATGCTCCCGTGATGAACCAGACACGCATGTTCCTCTCCTGTGGTTGAGCCCGGCGCCTCGCCGCAGCTGATGGGGTGAGAAATACGCCATGCCCGCCGATGAATTAATCCACTGTATTTTTGATGGACTACTGAGTATTATTCATCAATGCTGATCAACCCCGCTGACCTGACGACGTTTCTCGCCATCGCCCGGCACAAAAGCTTCCGGGCGGCGGCGGCCGAGCTCGGGGTGACGGCGTCGGCACTCAGTCATTCCCTGCGCAACATCGAGGAACGGCTCGACGTGCGGCTGTTCAACCGCACCACCCGCAGCGTCGCGCTGACGGAAGCCGGCGAGCGGCTGTTCACGCGGATCACGCCAGCGTTCCGCGACATCACCGACGCGCTCGATGATCTCAACACGTTTCGCGGCAAGCCTGTGGGCACGCTGCGCTTCAACTCAGCGAAGCAATCGGCACAGCTGGTGCTGCTGCCGATCGTCACGCAGTTCCTGCGCGCCTATCCGGACATCAAGATCGAACTCACCACCGACGATGCGCTCGTCGACATGGTGTCGGGCGGGTACGACGCGGGTGTGCGCTTCGGCGAAACGATTGCAGCGGACATGATCGCGGTGCCGATCGGCCCTCGCCATCGCTTCGCCGTCGTCGGCTCGCCTGGCTATTTCAAGGACCGGAAGAAGCCGGTCACGCCGCACGATCTCAGCAAGCTGCCGTGCATCCGCTTTCGCTTCGCCAGCGGCAACTTCTATCGCTGGGAGTTCGAACGCGGCGGCATGGAGGTCGAGATCGAGGCCGACGGCCCGCTGACGCTGACCGATCAGGATTTGATGCTGCAGGCGGCGCTCGACGGCACCGGCCTCGCCTACGTCTTCGAGCAGCAGGCGAAAGAACTCATCAAGCAGAAGAAGCTCGTGCGCGTGCTGGAGGACTGGTGTCCGGCCTATCCGGGTTTCTTTCTCTACTACCCGAGCCGCCGCCAGTTACCCGCCGCGCTACGCGCCTTCATTGACTTCGCGCGCGAGGCGAAGCTCGGTTGAACACGACGAAGCGATCGCCGGCACGCCGATGATCGCGTCCGATCTCCGAGAAAGTGTTAGCGCAGGATGCGATAGCGCTTGTGCGTCAGGCACGTGTTGACGACGAGCGCGTAGTCGGCCGTCGCCTGATCGGCCGTGATCGCACCGCCGACGGCGACATCGCCGCCGACACGCTGCGCGGCGTCCGATGCAGCCGCAACCGTGCGCGCCTGCTGGAACGTCGAGACCGGGATGAACGACGCCACCGCGCCGGCGACCGAGATCGCGGTGCCCGCCACCTGCTGCTGGCGCGCGTTGCGCGCGGCAGCCTCTTGCGGCGCGGCCTGCTGACGGCACTCGGCGAGATCGCGGCGATACTTGTCCGGATTGACCCGATGCATGTCGACAAGCGGCTCGTAGATCGGCGGCAGCTCGGCATTCGATGCAGCCGCCGTCGCGGTCGGCGAGACCGTGCTGGCGGTTTGCGATGTCTGATTGCACGCAGCGAGAAGAAGGCCGAAACCGGCCACAGCAACAATACGCATGAAAACGCCCCCAGAAAAAACTTACGCAACTCAGTATGACGAGAGGTAAGCACGGATGGGCCTGGTGAGGCAAGGTTCGACCGGCCCGGGAATAGTCGCAGCCGCAGCGTATTAACGGCCGTCCAACCCGTGCGTGACGACCTTGCGCATCACGTTCGGCAGCGCCTCGCCTTCGGCATCGTCAATCGTAACCCAGCGCATGCCGTCCGGCGCACGCGTGCGTGCCGGCACTTTCGCGGTGTAGACCGCAAGCTCGAGCGGAAAGTGCGTGAACACATGAGTCACCACGCCCGCCTTGCGATGCCATTTTGCACCGCTCAGGTCGGGCGCTTGCTTCAACGCGGCCTTATCGTCCTGGCCCGCGATCCAGTCCGACGTCGGCACTTCGGTCATGCCGCCGAGCAATCCCTTCGCCGGACGCGTGCGCAGCAGGATCTCGTCACCGCGCGTGACGACGAACGCGGCGCCACGGCGCAGCTCGCCGGTTTTCTTCGGCGCCTTGCGCGGAAACGTCTCCTGATCGCCGCGCATGAGTACCGCGCAATTGTCGTTCAGCGGACACAGCGAACACGCCGGCTTCTTCGGGGTGCAGATGGTCGCGCCAAGATCCATCAGCGCCTGCGCGCTGTCGCCTGCACGCGACGGACCGAGCAAGGTTTCGGCAAGTGCCTTGATGCGCGGCTTCGCGCCGGGCAGCGCCTCTTCGACCGCGAACAGCCGCGACACCACGCGCTCGATGTTGCCGTCGACCGGCATGGTGCGGCGGTCGAAGGCGATCGCGGCGATCGCCGCCGCGGTGTAAGGCCCGACGCCGGGCAGCGACAGCAGGTCTGCTTCCGTATCCGGAAAACGCCCGCCATGCTCCTGCATCACCGCGACCGCGCACGCATGCAGGTTGCGCGCACGCGAGTAATAGCCGAGCCCGGCCCACATGCGCAGCACGTCGTCGAGCGACGCGCGGCCGAGCGCCGTCACATCCGGCCAGCGGGTGAGAAACTTCTCGAAATACGGCCCGACCGCTTTCACGGTCGTCTGCTGCAGCATGATTTCGGAGAGCCACACGGCATATGGATCGGAACGCTCGCCCGGCAGCGCGCGCCAGGGCAACCGCCGGCGATGCCGATCGTACCAGGCGAGCAGCAACGCCGCGCGATCGGGGTGCGCGTCGGCCGTCTCCGCCCTGTCTGATTTCTTTCGCCGCACGGCGGCGCCTGATAGGCTCATGCGGTCATGGTGACAAGGCGGTCGCGGCTTCACAAGTTCGAATGAGCAAACCCGGTCCGATATCCGCAAAGCCGTTGTCGGTGCTGCTCGGCAGCACCATCAACGACGTGTTCAAGCGGCAGGGCTTCGCCTCGCGCGAACTCGTGACGCGCTGGGCCGAAATCGCGGGCGCGGAGATTGCCGCGCATTCGGAGCCGCTGAAAATCCAGTGGCCGCGCCCGGTCGAGGATCAGCCGCCGGAGCCGGCGACGCTGGTGCTGCGCGTCGAGGGGCCGATGGCGCTGGAAATCCAGCATTCGTCCGATGCGATCCTGCAGCGGGTGAACACCTTCTTCGGCTGGAACGCGGTCGGCCGGGTCGCGCTCCGGCAGGCGCCGCTGTCGCGCCGCGAACCGCCCAAGCGCATGCCACCGCCGGATCCTGCCGCGGTGGCCAAGATCGAAAGCACGCTCGGCAATGTCGAGGACGATAACCTGCGCGGGGCGCTGGCCCGGCTGGGCGCAACGATCAAGCGAAAGTGACGTTTTCGTCAGGATGACGCGGGCGGGCCATTCCGGCCCGCCATTGCCACAATCCTCGTTTCAAGCTAGCGAACAGCGGTCATTTTGAGCGCTAATGCCTTATCGGAGCAGTCCCGTGATCCTCTCGCGCCGCACGTTTTCCGCCCTGATGTCGATGACGGGCGTGTCCGCCCTGCTCGGCCTGTCGCCGTTTGCGCTGATCGGCGACGCGGCTGCGCAGACCGCGGCCGAGATCGCGACCCCGAGCCCGCTCGGCGACATGGCGCTCGGCCCGGAGAATGCGTCAGTGACGATCATCGAGTACGCATCGATGACCTGCCCGCATTGCGCGAGCTTCACCACCAACGTGTTCCCGAAGATCAAGTCGGAATACATCGACACCGGCAAGGTGCGCTTCATCTTCCGCGAATTCCCGCTCGATGAAGTCGCCGCCGCCGGTTCGATCGTGGCGCGCTGCATCGCCAAGGACAACTCGCAGATGTACTTCGCGCTGGTCGACGCGATGTTCAAGCAGCAGAACGATCTCGCCCGCACGCCGCTGCCGACGCTCAAGCGCATCGGCAAGCAGGCGGGGCTGAGCGAGGAAGGCGTCGAAGCCTGCCTCGACAAAAAGACCGAAGTCGGCAAGCGCCTGCTCGACGGCATCGTGCAAACGCTCGACTACGCCAACACCAAGCTGAAGGTGAACTCGACGCCGTTCTTCTTCGTCAACGGCACACCGTTGAAGGGCGACACCTCGTTCGACGCCTTCGACAAGATGATCAAGCCGCTGCTCAAGAGTTGAGCGGCCGACACCTTATCCAGCCCCCAAATCTTGCGAATCAGCCCAGGCTGACCTAGCCGCCTGGGCACGTCTCGGGTTCCGCGTTACCCGCGCCGGAAAGTTTCGGGCACTGCAAGATTGTTCTTTGCCGAAACGGCCGTAATCCACTTGAAAACCCTTGGGAAAAGCGGCTTTCGGCGGTTGCCCTGAGCCGACCCCACAGCCATTGTCCGCCTCGACTGGGTCGCCAATCTGCGACTCGCCCCGCAAGATGGTATGTTCGTATGCCCTTGCCCCGGCAGCAATTTTAGCCTGCCAACAGAGCAGTGTTGATGAAACTCACGCGCCTTCGCCTTCATGGTTTCAAGTCCTTCGTCGAACCCACCGACTTTCTGATCGAGCCCGGTCTGACCGGTGTCGTCGGTCCGAACGGTTGCGGCAAATCCAATCTGGTCGAAGCCCTGCGCTGGGCGATGGGCGAGACCTCGCACAAATCGCTGCGCGCCGCCGACATGGATGCGGTGATCTTCGCCGGTTCCGGCAATCGCCCCTCGCGCAATCACGCCGAAGTCGTGATGACCATCGACAACGCAGAGCGCACCGCGCCCGCCGCCGTCAACGATGCCGAGATTCTGGAAATCTCCCGCCGCATCGAGCGCGAAGCCGGATCGGTCTATCGCATCAACGGCAAGGATGTCCGCGCGCGAGACGTGCAGTTGCTGTTCGCCGACGCCGCCACCGGCGCACGCTCGCCCGCGCTCGTCCACCAGGGCAAGATCGGCGAAATCATTCAGGCGAAGCCCGAGCAGCGCCGCCGCGTGCTGGAAGACGCCGCCGGCGTTGCTGGTCTGCATGCCCGCCGTCACGAAGCGGAACTGCGCCTGCGCGCCGCCGAAACCAACCTCACCCGCGTCGAGGACGTGATCGGCCAGTTCGCCGGCCAGATGGATGGGCTGAAGCGTCAGGCCCGCCAGGCGATCCGTTACCGCGAAGTCGCCGCCAAGGTCCGCAAGGCCGAAGCGATGCTGTTCCACCTGCGCTGGCTCGAAGCCAACGCGGACGTGACCGAAGCCGCCCGCACCCATGACCTCAGCGTCCGCGAGATGGCGGAGCGCACCGGTCAGCAGGCCGAAGCCGCCAAGCTGCAGGCGATCCGCGCATCCGAACTGCCGGGCCTGCGCGAGAACGAAGCCCGCGCCGCCGCCGGTTTGCAGCGCCTCACCAACGCCCGCGAAACGCTGGACCGCGAAGAGCAGCGCGCCAAGGAGCGCGTCGAGGAACTTGATCGCCGTCTCACCCAGTTCGCCGGCGATATCGAGCGCGAGCAGCGCCAGTCATCGGATGCCGACGCAGCGCTTGAGCGTCTGTCGGCCGAAGACGCGACGCTGAAGGAAGAGATCAAGACCCACGTTGAGAAGCGCAGCGGCACCGACGAGCGTGTCTCCGCAGCCGAAGCAACGCTGGCTGCCGCCGAGCGGACGTTTGCCGAACTCACCACGGTGCTCGCCGACCTTACCGCCAAGCGCAACCAGCTCGAAGCCAACGTCCGCTCGCAGCAGTCGCGCGTCGACCGGCTCGATCAGGAGATCGCCAACGTCAAGGCCGAGACGGCGAAGCTCGAAGGCGAAACTGGCAGCCTCGGCGATCTCGCCGCACTGGCCGCCGCCGTGGAGTCTGCCGGCCGATCGGTGACGCAAGCCGAAGCCGCTGCGCAGGCCAGCGAAACCGCACATGTCGCGGCACGCGCCAAACTCGAAGGCGCCCGCGCTCCGCTTTCAGACGCCGACCGCCGCGTGCAGCGTTTGGAAACCGAGGCCAAGACGATCTCAAAGATTGTCAACGGCGAAACCAAGAATCTGTGGCCGCCGATCATCGACGGCATCAAGGTGACCAAGGGCTACGAGAAGGCCATCGGCGCCGTGCTGGGCGACGATCTCGACGCACCAGTCGATCCGTCCGCGCCGATGCGCTGGACGCTCGCCGGTGACTCGTCGAGCGATCCAGCTCTGCCGGAAGGCTCCGAGCCGCTATCGCAGCATGTGCAGGCGCCGGCCGAACTGGCGCGCCGTCTCGCGCAGATCGGCGTCGTCGCCAAGGAACGCGGCACCGAACTCGCCAAGCAGCTCAAGACCGGCCAGCGGCTGGTGTCGCCGGAGGGCGACGTCTGGCGCTGGGACGGTTTCGTCGCGGCGGCTCACGCACCGACCGGCGCGGCCCGCCGGCTCGCCGAGCGCGCCCGCCTCGTCGATATCGAGGCCGAACTCGAAACCGCACGTACCGATGCGGCTGCCAAGCGCCAGGCGCTTGAATCCGCCGAACACGAGGTGAAGTTTGCCGCGGCGGCGGAATCCACCGCCCGCGAGGCCGCGCGCAACGCCCAGCGCGACGCCAATATCGCGCGTGAGAAGCACGCCACGACCGAGCGCGAGATCAACCGCCACGCCGCGCGCCGCTCAGCGCTGACCGAAGCGGCGGCGCGTCTCGACGCTGACGTCACCGAAGCCCGTACCGGCCATCAGGGCGCAGTGGCTGCACTCGGCGAACTGCCGCCGAGCGCGGACACCGAAACCAAACTCGCCACCGTTCGCGGCGAGATCGACGGCCATCGCAAGCAGGCTGCCGACGTTCGCGCCGAAGCGCAGGCGCTCGCCCGCGAAGCCGAACTCGCCGACCGCCGCCTCAAGGCCATTCTCGCCGAGAGCAACGAGTGGCAGGCGCGCAAGCAGAGCGCGACCTCGCAGATCGCGACCATCGAAACCCGCGTCACCGAGGTGAAGACCGAGCGCGCCGAACTCGAGAATGCCCCGGCTGCGTTCGAGGAGAAGCGCCGCGGCCTGATCACCGAAATCGAAACCGCCGAAGCCAACCGCCGCACCGCCGCCGACGCGCTCGCGGCTGCGGAAGAGGTGATGGCGGCGACCGATCGCGCCGCCCGCGCCTCGCTCGAAGCGCTGTCGTCCGCCCGTGAGGCCACCGCCCGCGCCGAAGAGCGGATGGAAGGCAGCAAGCGCCGCGTCGAGGATATCGCCCGCGAGATCCACGACATCCTCGAAGTCGAACCGCAGGGCGTCGCAGCGCTAGCCGAAATCGAGCCGGGCGCCGATCTGCCGCCGGTCGCCGAGACCGAGGCGGAACTCGAGAAGCTGCGCCGCGATCGCGAACGCCTCGGCGCCGTCAACCTGCGCGCGGAAGAAGAGCTGCGCGAAGTCGAGGCCCAGCACACCAAGCTGACCACCGAGCGCGACGACCTGGTCGAGGCGATCAAGAAGCTGCGCACCGGCATCCAGAGCCTGAACCGCGAAGCGCGCGAGCGCCTGCTGGCGTCGTTCGACGTGGTCAACGGCCACTTCAAGCGGCTGTTCACCGAGCTGTTCGGCGGCGGCGAAGCGGCGCTGCACCTGATCGAGAACGACGATCCGCTGGAAGCCGGCCTCGAAATCATTGCCAAACCGCCCGGCAAAAAGCCGCAGTCGCTGTCGCTGCTCTCGGGCGGCGAGCAGGCGCTGACGGCGCTGGCCCTGATCTTCGCAGTGTTCCTCACCAACCCGTCGCCGATCTGCGTGCTGGACGAAGTCGACGCGCCGCTCGACGACCACAACGTCGAACGGTTCTGCGACCTGCTGCATGAGATGACGTCGTCCACGGAGACGCGCTTCATCATCATCACCCACAATCCGATCACCATGGCGCGCATGAACCGGCTGTTCGGCGTCACCATGGCGGAGCGCGGCGTGTCGCAGCTCGTCTCCGTCGACCTCGAGAACGCGGTACGCATCATGGATCAGAACGTGGCGTAGCCGGCACTCCACTTCCGGATTTGAATATGCCCCGCTTTCGCGGGGCATATTTTTTGCGCTATGAGCGGTGATGTCTTCCGATCTGCCGCCGCACCTCAAACGCAGCCTTGAACGCCTGACCGAAGGCGTCGCGCGCACAGACATGGCGCGGCGGGCGGAGACGATCTCCAGAAACTACCGCGACGGCGGCGGCTCCGGCGCCATTCGTGACGCACGCGATGCGCTCGCCTACGCGCTGGCGCGGATGCCCGCGACCTACGCCGCCGTCAGCGCGAGCCTGGAGGCCGCAGCCGAGCTCGCGGGCGACTTCGCGCCAACAAGCCTGCTCGATATCGGCGCGGGACCGGGCACGGCGACCTGGGCCGCCGCCGAAGCTTTTCCCTCGCTAAGCCAGTTCGCGATGATCGATGCCAACGCGGCACTGCGCAGCTTCGCGCTCGATCTCGCGCGCGGCAACGAACGCTTCAAGCAACTGACTTACCGGCAGGCCGACGCACAGATCGAAACACGCGTGGCCGCCGAGGCCGATCTCGTCGTCGCCAGTTACGCCATCGGCGAGATGGAAGAGACCGGGCAGCGCAAGCTGGTCGAGGCGATGTGGGCGAAAACGCGCGGGCTTCTTGTCATCGTCGAGCCCGGCACGCCGGCGGGCTACGATCGCGTCATTGCGGCACGCGCGCAACTCATCGCGGCGGGAGCGCACATCGTCGCGCCCTGTCCGCACCAGATGCCCTGCCCGCTCGAAAAGCCCGACTGGTGCCATTTCGCGCAACGCCTCGCCCGTTCGCGCGATCACAAGCAACTCAAGAGTGCCGACGCACCTTTCGAGGACGAGAAGTTCTCATACGTTGCGCTCTCGCGCGCACCTCTCGATGCCGGACCACGCGCGCGCGTTCTTGCGGCGCCGTCGATGTCCAAGGCGGGCATCATGATGAAGCTCTGCATACCGGATGGCCGTACGGCCTTCACGGTCACGCCACGCCGTGACAAGGAGGCTTACGCCCGCGACCGGCGGCTGCGTTGGGGTGACGCACTATCGTTTTGAACTCAATTACTGAGCATGATCCGATCCGAAAACCGGTATCCACTTTTCGGGATCATGCTCTATGGAATCTCGTAGACCAGCATCTGTTCGGTGATGCCGCGCAAGCTGGCGCGCTGCTGCACCGGCTGCAAACCAGCCTCCTGCAGGATGTGCGAGGCCTTTACATCCTCGACCACCGGCGCCGACGCATAGATCGAGAACGACGACGCCAGCGACTGCACGCGCGCCGCCATGTTGACGGTTTGGCCGAAGTAATCCTGCCGGTCGTTCAGCGTCACGGCGAGGCACGGCCCCTCATGAATACCGATTTTCAGCAGCAGGTCCTCGTTCCCGTTCTGGCCGTTGATCGCCGCCATCGCGGTGCGCATCTTCAGCGCCGCGGCGACCGCGCGATCCGCGGTCGGGAACGTCGCCATCACCGCATCGCCGATCGTCTTCACCACAGCGCCCGCTTCGGTTGCGACGATCTGGTTCAGCACACGAAAGTGCTGGCGTACGAGATCGTAGGCGACGAGATCGCCGACACGCTCGTAGAGCGCCGTCGATCCCTTGAGGTCGGTGAACATGAACACGAGGCTCGTGATCTTGAGCTTCTGGTCCACGTCGAGCGTGTCGGTACGATAGATGTCGCGAAACGTCTGATTGGTCAGCAGGCGCTTCGCGGTGAGGAACGGCCGGCGATGGCCGAGCGTGTGATGCAACGCGTCGTTGGCGCGCCAGATGCCGGGCAGCGCACGGCGGTCAGTGCGGTTCTCGAAGGTGACGCGCAACGGGCCCGGCCGCATCTTGGTGGTGCCGGTCGGCGCCTTCACGTTGTTGAGCACCAGCGTCAGTTCCTGACGCTCCTTCGTCGGCTCGCCCTGCACGTCGATGAAATGCGTGCCGTGGGTCACCGGATCGAACACGATGATGAATTCGGCCGGCAACTGGATCGACACCAGCGCCTTCTCGCGCGGTGGCAGCTCCAGCGCTTCCATCGTGAAGGTGTCGAATGTCTCGGACAGCGCCTCCGGCAGATCGACGCCCGAGCCCCAGAACACCTGCCGGCAATACTCGATGTAGGGCAGCGTATCGGCGCTATGCGCGGCGATCCGGCGCACGCGCGGATTGACCGTGAAGGTGACCTCGACCATTTCGTCGAGCGTCGGCTCGTACCCGGCCGAACAGAGCGAGCAGTGATACTCGTTGCGGTCGAACGATTTCAGCGTTTCGCCGGCATCGAGCACCCCACCGCAGCCGGGGCACAGCATGTTCCACGACAGGTCGAAGATGCCGAGACGCGCGGCATGCAGAAACGCCGCGATCGAGGCCTCGGTGTCGATGTTATGGGTCTCGGCGAACGCAATCACGTTGACCCGGCACAGATCGCGATCCGAGCCGTCGCGGACGAGGCGCGAAATCGCATCGACCGCCTTGGGATCGGCGGATTTGGTGAGAACGTCGAACAGGGCCTGAGCTTCACTCACGGGCAGAACCATGACCCCATCCGGCGCGCGAGGAAAGGGATTTATTTGACGGCGGCCGCCATTTAAGAGCCTTGGAAGAATTGAAATATTTCCGTTGCAATCGGCCGCTTCGTTGAACCGTAAGGCCAGCTTTACCGACCAACAGGCGGATTGATCTCTGTCCCTGCCGGTAGCTATGCACCGGATGACCGAATTGGTTTAGTTTGCCCCTCCCTTACCTCCCATCAGGAGCACTTGCATGTCGACCGGCTGGATTGTTCTCGGCGTCCTCGCAGTCATCGCGTTCTGGGTCTTCAGCGTCTACAACGGCCTCGTTGCCATGCGTCAGCGCGTCGGTCAGGCCTTCGCCGACGTCGATGTGCAACTCAAGCAGCGCCATGACCTGATCCCGAACCTGGTCGAGACCGTGAAGGGCTATGCCGGCCACGAGCGCGGCACGCTGGAAGATGTGGTGAAGGCGCGCAACTCGGCTATCTCCGCCCAAGGCCCGGCCCAGGTCGCAGCGGCCGAAAACATGCTCACCGCTTCGCTCGGCAAGCTGATCGCGTTGTCGGAGGCCTACCCGGACCTCAAGGCCAACGCCAACTTCCAGCAGCTGCAGACCGAACTCTCGGACATCGAGAACAAGATCGCGGCCAGCCGCCGCTTCTTCAACAACGCGGTCCAGGAATACAACACCGGCATCCAGCAGCTGCCGGCGGCGCTGTTCGCCGCCTCGTTCGGCTTCACGCCAAAAGAATTCTTCGATCTTGGCGAGACCCGCGGCCAAGTCGAGCAGGTTCCGCAGGTGAAGTTCTAACGAAATTGCCGATGACACCGTCATTGCGAGCGAAGCGAAGCAATCCAGCCAATAGCAAGAACTGGATTGCTTCGTCGCTAACGCTCCTCGCAATGACGGTTGCCTAACAAGCCGCGAGCAGATCATGGCCGCCTACGGTCTCTATACCCACATTGCATCGAACAAGTTTCGTTCGATGCTGCTGCTCGCCGGGCTGTTCGTCCTGATCTATGTGATCGTGTTCGCGGGATCGCTGTTCCTCGAAGTCTTCCTCAACAGCAAACGCCCCTTCGACGAATACATCGTGCAGGCATCGCGCGATCTCGTGACGTTTTTCCCCTATGCCACGATCGCTTCGGCGATCTGGATCGTCATCGCCTACTTCTTCCACCAGAACATCATCGATGCGGTGACCGGCGGTCACAGCGTCACGCGCAAGGAGCAGCCGCGGCTCTACAATCTGCTCGAGAACCTGTGCATCTCGCGCGGCATTCCGATGCCGCAGCTCAAGGTGATCGAGACGGATGCGCTCAATGCTTTCGCTACCGGCCTCAATCAGCGTCAGTATGCGATCACGGTCACCACCGGCCTGCTGCGCGGGTTGAACGACGACGAGATGGAGGCGGTGCTCGGCCACGAGCTGACGCACATCCGCAACGGCGACGTGCAGCTCATGGTCGTCGCCGTCATCATCGCCGGTGTCGTCGGCTTCTTCGGCGAGATGTTCTTCCGCATCTTTTTCAACAACAACTGGAGCTTCGGCAGCAGCAGTTCGTCGTCGAGCTCCTCGTCATCATCATCGTCGTCCTCATCCTCTTCGTCGTCGGACAGCAACAGCAGCAGCAAGGGCGGCGGCGGCGCCGTCATGGTCATCATCTTCGCAATCGTGCTGATCATGGTCGCATGGGCGCTGTCGCTGGTGGTGCGGTTCGCGCTATCGCGTTCGCGCGAGTTCCTGGCGGATGCCGGTGCCGTCGAGCTGACCAAGAATCCCGATGCGCTGATCTCGGCCCTGCGCAAGATCGAGAACCGCGGCGAGCTCGAAGGATCGACCTCCGCCGTCATGGAAATGTGCATCGACAATCCGCGCGAAGGCTTTGCCGACCTGTTCGCAACGCATCCGTCGATCGACGCGCGCATCAAGGCGCTGACGAAGTTTGCAGGCGGGCGCGACCCGGGCCGCATGAAGCGCCTGCCCTCGCGCGACGAGGCGGCGGATTCCGGCGAGGCAGGGACGCCGGCGCCCCAGCGAGAGCCCACGTCCGTGCCAGCAGGGACCGGCACCGCCCGCCCCTCGCCCTCTCGATCACCTTGGGGCAAGGTTCTGAGCCCGTGCGGACGGCGCTGAATTTCCCACCGCGGCTATGCTACCCCCGGCTGCCGTTAACGAATTCTCCCGGAATCAGCCACCAAACGGGACGAACAAATTGAAATATCCCATGTTTCTGCCATGTTCCGGCCGGAAGCAGGGATCGGGACACCTTTGCCGCGACGGCAGGGGCGGCAAGCGCTCAAGGGGAATTCATGGCGAAGCCAGCAGTAATCGTGGTCGGCGCGGACAAGGGCGGCGTCGGCAAGACCACCGTGTCGCGGACCGTGCTCGACTATTTCAGCGCCAACAACGTGCCGATCCGTGCGTTCGATACCGAGTCGCCGCGTGGCACCCTCAAGCGTTTCCATCCGGACATCACCGAGATCGTCGACATGACGACCACCTCGGACCAGATGAAGATCTTCGATACGCTCAGCACTGCCGACGCCTCGGTCACCGTGATCGACGTGCGCGCAGGCTTGTTATCCCCCGCCCTCGCCTCGCTGCGCGACATCGGCTTCCTCGACGCCGCGCGTCAGGGCCAGATCACCTTTGCCGTGTTCCACATCCTCGGTCCGTCGATCGCATCGCTCGACGAAATCGCCGAGACCGCCAACTTCATGACCGGCGCCAAGTACTTCCTGGTGAAGAACTTCATCAACAACACCAGCTTCTTCGAGTGGGATCAGGCGACCTACAACACCTATTTCCATCGCATCAAGGACGCGACGGAAATCACCATCCCGAAGCTCAACGAAATGGCCTACGAGCAGGTGGAAGTGGCTTCCGTGCCGTTCCTGAAGTTCGTCGCCAACAAGGGCCAGCATGACGAGCCGGCCAACAACTCGTTCGTGCTGCGCGGCTATGTCCGCCACTGGCTGGCGAACGTCTGGAGCGAATTCGACCGGATCAAGCTGACCGACATCGTCGGCTCGAAGGATGCCCGCGCCAGCAACAAGCTGACCGGCGGCGAGAAATAATCTCTCTCTATCGTCATTCCGTTTGACGAACAGCCGCGCGGCGGCGATATCGGATGCGCCGCGCCTCGCGGCGCTGATGGATCACGCCGGTTGCGCCGAACGCCCGTTTACATCATCTGCTCGCCCCGCCCCCAGGTCGGCAAGACGCTGGTGGCGCGGATGCTGTGCGAATTCCTGATCGCGCATCGCGGCATCGTCGCAGCCTACGATATCAACCTCAACGAACCGTCGCTGATCGATTTTCATCCGCGCATCACCGAAACCGCGTCGATCGACGACACGTTCGGGCAGATGGAGCTGATGGACAAGCTGATCCATAACGACAACCTCGCCAAGGTGATCGACCTCGGCTTCCATGCCCATGACGCCTTCTTCAAGATGTGTGCGGAAATCGGCTTCGTAAAGGAGGCCGAGCGGCGTGGCGTCGACCCGATCATCCTGTTCGTCGCCGACATCGACCGCACGTCGGTGCGCGCCTTCGATGATCTTCGGAAGCGTTACCCCATGACCGCCATTATCACGGTCGAGAACGAACACACCCTGCGTGGCGAACTTCCGCCAACCTTCCGCAGCGTACGGCGCATGCGCATTGCGGCGCTGCAGCCGTTCCTGAAAAGCTACATCGGCCGGCAGAGCTTCTCGTTCACGGACTTCCTGCGCGCGGAGCAGAACAAGTCGTCCGAGCTCTACGACTGGATTCGCGACAGCTACATGCAGTTCCGCGAACTCGAGACCAACCTCGACGCACACCGGCCGTAAATTATTGGGGATCAGTGCCCGCCGAACGAGATCAGCGTGCGCACCGGCACGCCGAGCGCGCGGATCTTGTCGGCGCCGCCGAGGTCCGGCAGATCGATGACGAAGCAGGCGGCGACCACGTCCGCACCGATCTGGCGCATCAGCTTCACAGCGCCCTCGGCCGTGCCGCCGGTCGCGATCAGGTCATCGACGAGAATGACGCGCTCGCCCGGCTGGATCGCATCCGCATGCATCTCCATCTCGTCGATGCCGTATTCCAGCGAATAGGCGATGCGCACGGTGGTATGCGGCAGCTTGCCCTTCTTGCGGATCGGCACGAAGCCGGCCGACACCTGATGCGCCACCGCGCCGCCGAGAATGAAGCCGCGCGCTTCCATGCCCGCGACCTTGTCGATCTTCGAGCCGGCCCATGGCTGCACCATCTCGTCCACCGCACGGCGGAACGCGCGTGCATTGCCGAGCAAGGTTGTGATGTCGCGGAACATGATGCCGGGCTTCGGATAATCCGGGATGGTGCGGATGGCGGCGTGCAATTCGCTTTCGAGGCTCATGAATGTCTCACGTGATGCTTGAGATGTTTCGGCAGTATCTCGTCAGGTGTTGCTGCGCTCGCCCATCCGGAACGCGTTCTCCACGATCCGCAGGCCCACCTCGCCGCCCAGCGACATCAGCGACTCCGGGTGGAATTGCACGCCACCGACCGGCAGCGTCTTGTGCTCGATCGCCATCGCCACACCGTCGTCGGTCGCGGCCGTGACCTGCAGCACATCGGGCATGCTGTCGCGCTCGACGAACAGCGAGTGATAGCGGCCGACGGTGACTTCGTCGGGCAAGTTCTTCATCAGCGTGCCGCCGCGCACCTGCACCCGCGACGGACGGCCGTGCGCCGGCTGGGTGAGCTGGCCGAGTTCGCCGCCGAAGTATTCGCCGATCGCCTGCACGCCGAGGCAAACGCCGAACACCGGCATCTTCTTTTCGAGCGCGGCGTCGATCGTCTTGGAAATGTTGAAGTCTTCCGGCCGCCCCGGGCCGGGCGACAGCACAAGGAGATCGTAGGAATTCTTCGCGATCACATCGAGCGCGTGCGTGTGACGGGTGACGCTGACGCTGGCACCGACCTGACGGAAATAGTCCGCCAGCATGTGCACGAAGGAATCCTCGTGGTCGATCAGCAGCACCTTCTTGCCAGAGCCGGTCGCGTCGGGTTGCGTCGCCGAGAGCGGCTTCGGCGGATCGCCACGCAGCGCCTGAAACAGCGCCGCCGCCTTGATCTGGCATTCGCGGTCTTCGGCTGCGGGATCGGAATCGAACAGGCAGGTCGCGCCGACGCGCACCTCGGCAAGGCCATCCTTCATGCGGATGGTGCGCAGCGTCAGGCCGGTGTTGATGCTGCCGTCGAAGCCGACGAGGCCGAACGCGCCGGCGTACCAGCGGCGCGGCGAACGCTCGTGATCTTCCACGAACTGCATCGCCCAGAGCTTCGGCGCGCCGGTGACGGTCACGGCCCAGGCGTGGGTGAGAAACGCGTCGAGCGAGTCGAAGCCCGGCCGCAGCATGCCTTCGACGTGATCGACCGTGTGGAACAGCTTCGAGTATGTCTCGATCTGCCGCCGCGCCAGCACCTTGATCGAACCCGGCACGCAGACGCGCGCCTTGTCGTTGCGATCGACGTCGGTACACATGTTGAGTTCGAACTCGTCCTTCTCCGAATTCAGCAGCTCGCGGATCTGCTCGGCGTCGCTGATCGCGTCGGTGCCGCGCGCGATGGTGCCGGAGATCGGACAGGTCTCGACGCGGCGTCCGTCGCTGCGCACGAACATCTCCGGCGAAGCCGAGACGAGAAACTCGCCGTCCCCGAGATTGAGCAGACCGCCGTAAGGCGAAGGATTGATCTTGCAAAGCCGCTGGAACACTTCCGCGGGTGAGCGCCCGCAGGGCTCGGCGAACAATTGCCCCGGCACCGCCTCGAACAAATCGCCGCGCGCGAACGCCTCGCGCGCCTTCTGCACCGTCGCCTGATAGACGCCCGGACCGTGATCGGAGAAGCCCTGCCGCGGCGACTTGGCGTAAACGCTCTCGGGCGTGCTGCGATCGAGGCCTTTCGTCGACTCGTTCTTCCAGGCGAAGTCATAGCTCATCACCACGCCGCGGCCAGTGGCGCGATCGTAGGCGAGCAGCTGGTCGGGAATGTAGAGAACGATGTCGCGCTGATCGGCCTCGCGCGCGCGCTTCTGCACCAGGTCCTCGACCTGAAACACGAGATCGTAGCCGAACGCACCGTAGAAGCCGAGCAAGCCGTCGTCCTTGCACGACAGGCGCGCGATCATCTCGCGGACCAGCGACATGACGCTGGCGCGGCGCGTGCGCTGCTCTTCCTCGACCGGCGCGTCGCCGCGCAGGATGTGGCCCGTGAGCCGCGTCGGTGTTTTCGCGGTTATCACCGCGCACGGCTCATTGAGCGTTTCGGCGAGGAAGGCGATCAGCACCTTGCCGCGCGCATTCAGCGCCTCGATGAAGAAGTTGGTGCCGGTCGACTCGAACCGCAGCGGCGGATCGGCAAAGCCGAAGTCAAAGCTCTCATAACGCCCCGGCACGGTCGTGCCGGAAGACAGCACCACGCCACGGCGGCGATCCAAGAGATCGATCAGCGCATCCAGCCGCTCGCCTCCGGTGAAGGCCTCGACGGTGCGCGTGATGGCAATGCCGCCCGCGGTCTGAAATGCGGTGTGCGGGGGGAGAGAGAATATCGCTCTGTTCATCTGTTCCTCGCGGGACTGGCTAACACGCAGGGCAAACGAACAGAAGGCCGTCGCTCTGCGCGGACGGCCTGATTGACGATTGAATTTTCAGCAAATCGCACCGGCCACCCTTAGGAGGTGGGCCACCAGAGACGGGATTGGCGGGCGACGGTGTTCATGGGGCGGCAATCCATCATCGCTCAGCGCCGGAGTCAAGGCGGCTCAACGGACCGGGACGTCGCGGATAAAGACACTGACGGCCGCCTTGCCGACATCCTCCTCGATCCGCGTCCAGCCGAGCCCCTCGTAGAACGAGGTTCTGCGCTTCAGCGCATTCAGATAGACGCGCTGAAAACCGGCCGCGAACGCGCCAGCCGCTGCCCGGTTGACCAATTCGCCGCCGATGCCGCGCGAGCGAAATTGTGGATCGACCCACACCGCCGCTATCCACGGCGTGTACTGCGGCCGCTCCTCGAGATCGTCGACGATCACCGATGCCGTTCCGGCGAACGTATCGCCTTCGTGCGCGACGAGGGCGAACGGGATCGCGCCCTCGGCGAGGTCCTCCGTCTCGATGCGGCCAACGATGTATGAGAGCGGCACGCCCTGCGGCTCCCACCACGCGCGCCAGATGCGGTCCCCGACGGCGCCCGCGAATTCGGGGCGCTCGCGGAGATCGCAAATCGCGATGGTCACGCGAGGTGTTTCTTGAAGAACGCGGTGGCGCGGCTCCACGCGAGCTCGGCGGCCTGACGGTCATGCACCGACACACGCTGCTCGTTCACGAACGCATGGTCGGCGTCGTAGCGGAAGAACTCGTGCGCCTTGCCGGCGGTCTTCATGCCGTTCTCGAACGCGTCGACCACCTGCGGCGTGCACCAGTCGTCCTTGTTGGCGAAATGGCCCTGCAGCGGAATCTTCACGTCGGCAGGCTTCGCCGCCTGCTCCGGCGGAATGCCGTAGAACGCGACGCCCGCGGCAAGCTCCGGAATGCGGGTCGAGCCGATCACCGTCACCGCGCCGCCGAGGCAGAAGCCGGTGAGCCCGACCTTGCCGCCGTTGCGTGCAAGAAACTGCGCCGCGCCGCGCACGACGTTGTCGGTCGCGTCCATGAAGTCGAGCGATGTCATCTGTTTGTTGGCGGCGTCCGTGTCGTGATACGGCACCACCACGCCCTTGTAGAGATCGGGCGCCAGCGCATCGAAGCCGGCGAGCGCCAGACGATCACAGATGCCCTTGATCTGATCCTGCAGGCCCCACCACTCCTGGATCACCACCACGCCCGGCGCATTGCCCTGGGCGGCGTTGGCGAGATAGCCGCCGGTGTCCTTGCCGTCGGTGCGCCTGAAGGTAATGACGGTGCCCATGCTGTCCTCCGCTGAATGCTTTTTGTCTGGCATCAGTGGAGTGGATTTGACATTCGCTACCCTCTTGCCGCGGGCTCACAAAGCGAATGTCAAATCCAAAACTCCACTGAAATCTTAGGTTTCGTAGTGGTCCTTTGATTTTAACATTCGCAAGGAAAGTTCGCCGAAATGGGGGCGAATGTTAAAATCGGACCACTACCATGGCGCGATGACGCCATGACCGCAATCGCCTTCCACGCGGCAAAACGGCAACAAAAAAGCCCCCGCAGGGGCTTCTTCATTTCAGGAACTGCGCCGCGCTCAGTGCGCGTTCGCCCAGACCTTCTTCTTGGTGAAGTACATCAGGCCTGCGAACACCAGCAGGAAGATCATCACCTGCAGGCCGAGACGCTTGCGCGCTTCCATGTGCGGCTCCGCAGTCCACATCAGGAACGCGGTGACGTCCTTGGCGTACTGCTCGGCCGTCTGCGGCGAGCCGTCGTCGTAGGTCACCTGGCCATCCGAGAGCGGCTTCGGCATCTTGATCGCGTGGCCGGGGAAGTACTTGTTGTAGTTCGAACCGGCCGGAAGCTCGAAGCCCTTCGGCGGCGTGTCCTCGTACCCGGTCAAGAGCGCGACCAGATAGTTCGGGCCCTGCTCCTGGAACTGGGTCACCACGTCCCACAGGAACAGCGGGAAACCGCGGTCGTAGGAGCGCGCCTTGGCGATCAGCGACAGATCCGGCGGATAGGCGCCGCCGTTGGCGACACGCGCCGCATTCTCGTTCGGGAACGGCGCGGGGAAGCGATCAGCCGGGCGGCCGGGACGCTCGAACATCTCGCCCGCATCGTTCGGGCCGTCCTTGACCTTGTACTCCTCGGCAAACGCCGCGGCCTGCGCGGCGTTGTAGCCCGGACCACCCGGATCGGCGAGGTTACGGAAGGCGACGTACGACAGCGAGTGGCACGCGGCGCAGACTTCCTTGTAGACCTTCAGGCCGCGCTGAAGCTGCGGCTGGTTGAACTTGCCGAGCGGACCGGCGAACGTCCACTTCAGCGACGGCGGCGGCGGCCCGCCTTCGGCCGCGCGCGCGTCCTGAGCGCTGCCAATGAACAGCGCACCACCCACGGCCAGCATCACGGCGATCGACGCCATGGCCTTCTTGCCCTTCGACAGCACGTCGTCGGCGATCGAATTCGGAACCGGCTTCGGCGTCTCGATGCGGCTGAGGATCGGCAGGATGATCAGGAAGTGCGCGAAGTAGTAGAACGTCAGCACACGCGCCGCGATCACGTAGATGCCTTCCGCCGGCTTGCCGCCAAGCCAGCCGAGCAGCACGCAGACCGCTACGAAGATCCAGAAGAACTGCTTGGCGAGCGGACGATAGCGCGAAGAGCGCGTCTTGGCGCTGTCGAGCCACGGCAGGAACGCCAGCACGAGGATCGCGCCGAACATCGCCACCACGCCGCCGAGCTTGTTCGGGATGGCGCGCAGGATCGCGTAGAACGGCAGGTAGTACC
>LWDM01000007.1:0-51618 GCA_002083525.1 Proteobacteria bacterium SG_bin9
ACGACGGTGTTGTAGGCGCGGCCGAGGCGCGTGATCGAGTCGAGAAGGATCACGACGTCGCGGCCGTGTTCGACCAGACGCTTGGCCTTCTCGATCACCATCTCGGCGACCTGGACGTGACGCACCGCCGGCTCGTCGAAGGTCGAGGAGATCACCTCGCCCTTCACCGAGCGCTGCATGTCGGTGACTTCTTCCGGACGCTCGTCGATCAGAAGCACGATCAGATAGCAGTCCGGATGATTCGCCGTGATCGAGTGCGCGATGTTCTGCATCAGCACGGTCTTACCGGTGCGCGGCGGCGCCACGATCAGTGCGCGCTGGCCTTTGCCGATCGGCGCGACAATGTCGATAACCCTTGCAGACAGGTCTTTTCTCGTCGGGTCTTCCAGCTCGAGGCGGAAGCGTTCGTCCGGGAAGAGCGGCGTGAGGTTGTCGAAATTGACCTTGTGCTTGGCCTTTTCCGAGTCTTCGAAGTTCAGCGTGTTGACCTTCAGCAGCGCGAAGTAGCGTTCGCCTTCCTTCGGGCTACGAATATGGCCTTCGATGGTATCGCCGGTGCGCAAACCGAAGCGGCGGATCTGCGAGGGCGAGACATAGATGTCGTCGGGGCCGGGCAAGTAGTTCGCGTCCGGCGAACGCAAGAAGCCGAAGCCGTCAGAGAGAACTTCGACGACGCCTTCACCGATGATGTCGGTTTCCTGGATCGCGAGCTGTTTCAGAATCGCGAACATCAGCTCCTGCTTGCGCATGGTCGGAGCGTTTTCGACCCCAAGCTCTTCCGCGAACGACACGAGTTCGGCTGGAGTCTTGGCCTTGAGGTCCTGGAGTTTCATTTCCCGCATTGGGGTGGTCCTGTAGAAGTACGAAGAGGGGGGTCAGGCTGCTGGCGATGCGCGAATCAAAAATCCGCAGAATCAGTAGCGAGGAAGTGCCCGTCGGGAGGCCTTGAACTCGATGCGGTCTCCGGCTCGATGACCGGACACGGACCACATCCGCCTTTTGGGTGGGATACGGACAATATAGAAAATCGGTTCACATCCCGCAAGCAGAACGCAGCGCGACAGAGTTGCGCACAAACGGGTTTTTCCCGCTTTTTCACAGCCTTAGGTTATGTTGCGCCGCAATACACAGCGGCAGAGCTGCCTAAAATGGCTTCACAATCACCAAAATGACGATCCCGATCATTAAAACAGTCGGTACCTCATTGATAATACGATAGAATTTGGCAGATCGGGTATTCCGGTCGGCGGCGAAGTCCTTGACCCAACGGCTGAAAAAGCCATGGACCGCCGACAGCGCGATCACCAGAGCCAACTTTCCATGCATCCAGCCTGAGGAAATCCAGCCGCCCTTCCAGATCAACCAAATCCCGGCCAGCCAGGTGACCGCCATAGCCGGATTGATGATCGCCTTGAGAAGCCGGCGCTCCATCACTTTGAAGGTCTCGGACTGCGGCGAGCCCGGTGGCGCATCGCAGTGATAAACAAACAACCGCGGCAGATAGAGCATGCCGGCCATCCAGGAGATGACCGCGATCACATGCAGGGCCTTGATCCACTCGTACATGCGCGCGCCGAAATCTCACTGCCGACAAGGAACGTTTGGCGGATAAAGCCATTGATCGGGGCACAGAGCCAGCGAGATTTCCCGAAACGCCTTCCTTCTAATCCATCTTTAGATTCTTAAGGTTTGAGTCTGAGTGAGCGTGAAATTGACTCACGACTCGTTATTCGCTGCAGCCTCAACTTTCATCCACATCGCCGTGCTGTGATCCCTGCTGTCAGGCAATCGTCGACGGTGGCAGATGCGGTTGCTGACTCAGTGACTTGCGCCGATTCATCCACGCATTATCAAGAGACAGGCCGGGATTATCCCACTATCATAATGAGTGCTTGCCGTTGTCATCCCGAAGGTGAGCCCTGTGAATGGAAAACCGGGTTATCCCGGAGGCGATGAGGCGAGGGGATCGATCGCGGTGATACTCCACATTGATTCACAGCGCATACAGAGCAGGCTGTGCGGATGACACCGGCGAGCGGCAGTTACTTTCATCTGCATCTGATTTCGGACTCGACCGGCGAAACGCTGATCACGGTGGCGCGCGCGGTGGCCGCGCAATACGCAAACGTGACGCCGGTGGAGCATGTCTATCCGCTGGTGCGCAGCCAAAAGCAGCTCGATCGCGTATTGGCGGAGATCGAAGAATCGCCGGGCATCGTTCTGTTCACACTGCTTGAAGAGGACCTGGTCTCGAAGCTCGAAGAGAAGTGCAAGGACCTCAACATTCCGAGCCTCTCGGTGCTGGGTCCGGTGCTGCAGCTGTTTCGCGCCTATCTCGGCGCCGACAGCAATCACAAGGTCGGTGCGCAGCATGTGCTGAATGCCGAGTACTTCAAGCGCATCGACGCGTTGAACTACACCATGCTGCACGACGACGGGCAGCATGTGGAAGGCCTCAACGACGCGGACGTGGTTCTGGTCGGCGTCTCACGCACCTCAAAAACTCCGACATCGATCTATCTCGCCAACCGCGGTATCCGCACCGCCAATGTGCCGCTGGTGCCAGGTATTCCGGTTCCGCATCAGCTTGAGTCGCTAACCAAACCGCTGGTCGTGAGTTTGCATGCGACGCCGGAGCGCCTGATCCAGATCAGGCAGAACCGCATCCTCAGCATGGGCGCACCGGTCGGTGACGACACTTACGTCGATCGTCAGTCCGTGACCGACGAAGTCGCGTTTGCGCGCCGGCTATGCGCCAAACACGGCTGGGCGGTGCTCGATGTGACACGGCGCTCGATCGAGGAAACATCCGCCGCGATCATGAAGCTGTTTGCCGACCGTCAGAGGCAGCGGATACCGGAATGAGTATCTGGCGAGGAGAGAATCCGCTCGTGCTGGCCTCGCAAAGCCGTGCGCGCCAGATGCTGCTCGGCAATGCCGGCCTGTCGTTCGAAGCGTTGCCGGCAGATATCGACGAGCGCGGAGTGGTTGCGTCTGCAAAGCTCAGCGACCCGATCGCGATCGCCCGGCATCTCGCACGAGAAAAAGCGATTCATGTCTCGCAGCAGCGCGCTGGGCAGTTTGTGATCGGCGCCGATCAGACGCTGGCACTTGGATCGCGACAGTTTAACAAGCCGGCGGGCCGGGCACAGGCGGCTGAACAGCTCGCAGCGCTTGCCGGCAAGACCCATGAGTTGCATTCCGCTGTTTGCGTCGTGAGCGACAGCAAGGTCCTGTTCGACCACGTGTCGTCGGCGCGTCTCACCGTGCGGTCGCTGACGGCATCGCAGATCGACGCTTATCTTGATGTAGCGGGAGATAAAGTGACGACAAGTGTCGGTGCCTATCAGCTCGAGGGGTTAGGTATTCACCTGTTCGAGCGAATCGAGGGTGATCATTTCACGATCCTCGGGCTACCGTTGCTGCCGCTGCTGGATTTTCTGCGCGGGCGCGGCTTGCTCGCGATCTAGAAGGGTTTTCGGGACGTCGCGATGATTGTGCTGGGACTGACGGGTTCGATCGGGATGGGCAAGTCGACCACCGCCAAACTGTTTATGGAGGCGGGCGTGCCGGTCTACGACGCCGATGCGACCGTCCATAAGATTTACGAGGGTGAAGCCACGCCGCTCATCGAAGCAGCATTTCCCGGCACGACGGCCGGCGGCAAGGTCGACCGGCAAAAGCTGTCGGCGCGGGTGGTGCACGACGCGGCGGCGATGAAGCAGCTTGAGGGCATCGTGCATCCGCTGCTGCGCTCGCATCATCAGAAATTTCTCGACGACGCGGAACGCTCCGGTGCTCCGGTGGCGGTGGTCGATGTGCCGCTGCTTTATGAGACCGGCGGCGAGAAGCGGGTCGATGCGGTGGTGGTGGTCACCACGTCGCCGGAGGTCCAGCGCGCGCGTATTCTCGCCCGCGAGAACATGGATGAGGCGAAGCTCGACGCGATCTTGGCGCGGCAGTTGCCGGATGCCGAGAAGCGCAAGCGGGCGGATTTCGTGGTGGATACCTCGCACGGACTTGACCCGGTTCGCGATCGCATCCGCGATATTCTCGTCGAGGCTGCTAAACTGCCGCAGCGGCGGAGCTGATTCGCCCGACCAACCCGGCTGAATCCAGTTCAGAACTCATGCGCGAAATCATTCTCGATACCGAAACCACTGGCCTCGATGCCTTGAATGGCGATCGGCTGGTCGAAATCGGTTGCGTCGAGCTGATCAATCGCATGCCGACCGGACAGACGTATCACGTCTACATCAATCCGCAGCGCGCGATGGCGCGCGAGGCGTTCGAGGTGCACGGCCTCTCGACCGAGTTTCTCGCCGACAAGCCGCTGTTTGCCGAGATCGTCCCGGATTTCCTGGCCTTCATCGGCGACTCGCCGCTGGTGATCCACAACGCGTCGTTCGACATCGGCTTTATCAACGCCGAGCTCGACCGGGCAGGGCATCCGATTGTACCGCGCGAGCGCCTCGTCGATACACTGATGCTGGCACGGCGCAAGCATCCAGGCGTTTCGAACCGGCTCGACGATCTCTGCTCGCGCTACAACATCGACAACTCCCACCGCACCAAGCACGGTGCGTTGCTCGACGCAGAGTTGCTGGCTGAGGTCTACATCGATCTCATCGGTGCGCGGCAATCGCAGCTCGGTCTGTCGCAGACTCAGGAAATCCGCATTCGCGGCCGGGCCGATGCGCCGCGCCGTCAGCGCGAAATACCACTGGTGCCGCGCCTCACCGACGCCGATCGCGAGGCGCACCGCGCCTTCGTCGCGACGCTCGGCGAGAAGCAGCTCTGGAGCGATTATTTCGCCTGAGCCATCCAGCGGCCAGAAACAAAAATGCCCGCGGCGATCGCGGGCATTTTGCTTTTCGGCTTTGAGCAAACTCAGCTCGGCTTTGCGCCCAGCTGCTGTTCGGCCTGGCGCGCCATGTTCTGGCGATAGAGGCTGACGAAATCCACCGGATCGAGCATCAGCGGCGGGAAGCCGCCATCGCGCACCGAGGTCGCGATGATTTCGCGCGCGAACGGGAAGAGGAGACGCGGGCACTCGATCATGACCAGCGGATGCAGATTTTCCTTCGGCACATTCTGGATGCGGAAGACGCCGGCGTAGGCCAGCTCGAACGAAAACATCACCTGGCCACCGGTTTCGGCCTTGCCCTCGATCGAGAGCACGACCTCGAAATCGTTCTCCGCGAGCGCGTTGGCGCCGACGTTGATCTGGATGTTGATGGCGGGCTGCTGTTGCTGCTGGCCGAGCGAGGCCGGCGCGTTCGGGTTCTCGAACGAGAGATCCTTGGTGTACTGCGCCAGAACGTTCAGTTGCGGCGGGGCTTCCTCTTGGGGCGTGCCGTTGCCATTGGTCATAAAGGTATCTCCAAGGATCGTTTTAGAGGATCGTTTCAGATCAATTTCGGATCAATCTCGAGGGCACGCCGTTATCAGACTGGTCAAAAACCCGTCACGCCCGTGCCGTTGCGACCCGGTGAAGGGTATTTCAGCCGCCCGCGAGCGGCCTTGCCTGATTGCGCGCCTTGCGGGGCGAGTGGCTAACATAGGCCCGCGCCACTCCACAAGGACGATGGGCCGCAGGCGGATGTCGGAGGTTGGCCTGAGCAGCCGGATCGTCTAGAATTCGGCGGATTCAGCGGCAAAAACGGCCCTCTAGCAGGTCCGTTGACCGGCTCTGGATGTGACGAAATCAATACGGCGGGCAGCCTTGGCTAGCGGGCGGCGCGTCACCACGTGAAGCCAGTTGCTGCCGGAGCGGTCCCGCGGTTCCCAGGCCGCGCTGTGCCGGGCGATAGAGCGGCATCGACCAGAAAGCGAATACGACGTGGATATTTACACCATCATCTTCCTGGCCCTCGCGGTCTTCATCTTCCTGCGGCTACGCAATGTGCTGGGCCAGCGCACCGGCAGCGAGCAGCCGCCGCGCGCCGCCCGCGATGTGATGCCCGCCGGTCAGGATAACGTGGTTCCGATGCCCGGGCGCACCATCGATCATGCGCCGCTGGCGCCGACGGAGGAGCCGTCGCCAGTGCAGGAGCGCTGGAAGGGCGTAGCCGAACCCGGCTCGCCGGTGGCCGCCGGCCTCGATGCGATCGCCGACAAGGATTCCTCGTTCAATGCGCAGCAGTTCATCTCCGGTGCACGCAGCGCCTACGAGATGATCGTGATGGCGTTTGCCAATGGCGATCGCCGTTCGCTCAAGGATTTGCTGTCGTCGGAAGTTTACGATGGTTTCGAATCGGTGATCCGCGATCGCGAGAAGAGCGAGCAGAAGGCGGAGACGCGCTTCGTCTCGATCGACAGGGCGGAAATCGTCAACGCCGACGTTCGCGATCGCGCGGCGCATGTCACGGTGCGCTTCGTCTCGCAGATCATCTCGGCCATCCGCGACAAGAACGGCAATGTGATCGATGGCAGCCCCGACAAGGTCACCGATGTCACGGACGTCTGGACATTCGCCCGCGATATGGCGTCGCGCGATCCGAACTGGAAGCTGGTCGGGACCGACAGCGGCAACTGATTCAGCGGTAACTCACTCCATCACTCGGCGGCCGCGTCTTGTCGTGGCATGTGCCGCAGCGATTTTGCTCGGCTCGTTCAGCGACGCAGTTGCGGCCCGCGGCCGTCATCATACCGGCGGTCACCACGGCAAGATCGTCTTTCCGCTCGAAATCGACAACGCGCAATACGCGCCGCTGACGTGGAGCGATATTCCCGGCTGGGCCGAGGATGATCATCTGCATGCCCTCAAGGCGTTTCGCGTCAGCTGCAATCCGATCACGCTGCAGACCAAGCCACCGGCGGAGATCAAGGCGCTCGGCACCTCGCTGCGCGATCCTTGTCTTGCCGCGAAGAAGGCGACCGTCAGCGACGCCGCGCAAGCGCGCGCGTTCTTCGAACAGCATTTCCTCCCCGTGAGCATCTCGAAGCTCGGCGACAACGCCGGCTTCGTTACCGGTTATTTCGAGCCGGTGGTGAACGGCTCGCGCACGCAGACGGACGAATACAGCGTGCCGATCTATCGCCGTCCGTCGAACCTGTTCGTGCGCGGCTTCAAGCAATCGGCCGGCAGCCTGCCGAACAGGGGGCAGGTGTTCCGCAAGATCGGCCGCCGCAAGCTCGTGCCGTATTACGATCGGGCTGAGATCGAGGACGGAATTCTCACCGGCCGCGGGCTCGAGATCTGTTATGTGAAGTCGCACACCGATCTCCTGTTCATCCAGATCCAGGGCTCGGCGCGCATCAAGCTCGATGACGGCTCGACCGTGCGCATCAATTACGATGCGCATAACGGTTATCCCTACACGCCGGTCGGCCGTGTGCTGATCGACCGCGGTATCGTTCCGCGCGAGCAGATGTCGATGCAGCGCATCCGTGCGTACATGGACGAAAGCCCGGACAATGCGAAGGAGCTGCGCCGGCAGAACCGTTCCTACATCTTCTTCCGCGAGGTGAAGCTCTCCGATCAGGACGAAGCGGTCGGTGCGCAGGGCGTGCCGCTGACCGCCGGCCGCTCCATCGCCGTCGACAAGGCGCTGCATGTCTACGGTACGCCGTTCTTCATCGAGGGCACGCTGCCGATCGAATCCGAACAATCGCAGACGGCATTCCGTCGCCTGATGGTGGCGCAGGACACGGGCTCGGCCATCGTCGGGCCCGCGCGCGCCGACATCTATTTCGGCGCGGGTGTTGAGGCGGGCAAGGTGTCCGGCCGCCTGAAGCATCCGGCCAGATTCGTGATGCTGATTCCGAAAAGTCTCGATCCGGTGGCGCGCGGCAAGACGATGCTGCTGCCGCAAGACCGGCCGTCGGCGAAAATCGCCAAACTGTTTCCGCAGAAAGAGCAAGCGAAGGAGCCGCCGAAAGACGCCGTAAAGCCGGAGTCGGGCAAGTCGGACAAGCTGACACCCGCGCCTCAGGCCGCGGTTACGCCGAAAGATCAGAAGGACGCCAAGCCGGGCGACAAGCCTGCCGATGCCTCGGTGGCAAAGGAAGCAGCCTTGCCTGCCGTCGCGCCGCTGTTGCCGGAAGCGCGGCCGAAAGCCGCTCCCCAGATCAAGAAGAAGCGCCGCGTGGGGAGCCGCCATCGCGGCCATCGCTGGTGGCGATGAAGCGAACGCCTCCAAACGATCCGCCTGCGCCGCGCCGCCGGCGCGGCCTCAGCGAAGAGGATCGTGCGCTGTGGGACAGCGTCGCGCGTCAGGTGAAGCCGTTGCGCAAGAAGCCGCGGCTCACCGCGATCGAACCGGACGCCGAAGCCGATGTTGCCGCAACGTCGCCGAAGCCGCGCAAACTCAAACCCGCGCCGGTTATCACAACGCCAAAACCAGCGCCGCAACCGCCGGCGCCGCCGAAGCTCGTCACACTTGGCCGCCGCGAGCGGTCGCAGATCGGGCGCGGGCGCAAGGAGATCGATGCGCGGATCGATCTGCATGGCATGACGCAGGCGCGCGCCCATCGCGCGTTGCATGACTTCCTGCATCGCGCCCATCGCGACGGGCTCGCGCTGGTGCTGGTGATCACCGGAAAGGGTAAGACGACCGGACCTGAATCCGAGCGCGGCATTCTGCGCCGCCAGGTGCCGCTGTGGCTGGCGCTGCCGGAATTCCGCACGCTCGTCGTCGGTTACGATGCCGCGCATATCGGCCATGGCGGCGAGGGCGCGCTCTACGTCCGGGTGCGCAGATCACGTTGAAGCGGGCACGCTGAGCCGCGTTGAACCGGCTTGCGGCCGGTCGCCACCAAATTATGATGAGGCTGAGGGGCTGGCAGGCGCTGGCCGGGGTGTGCCATGGCCAAACTGTTCGGGTTTGTCATCACCGCGCTTGTGTTGCTCGCAGGTCCGGCCGCGGCGCAAGATCGCGTCGCGCTGGTGGTCGGCAACGGCGCGTATGTCAACGCCAAGGCGCTGCCCAATCCCATCAATGACGCCGGCGACATGGCCGCGGTGCTGAAGGAACTCGGCTTCACTGTCGTCACCGGCACCAACACCAACAAGGTCGAGTTCGATCAGAAGGTGCGCGAGTTTGCGCGCGCGGTCCGCACCGCCAAGGTCGCTGCCTTCTTCTATGCCGGCCACGGCATGCAGGTCGCCGGCAAGAACTACGCGATCCCGATCGATGCGAAGCTTGAAGGTGCGGCCGATCTCGCGGTCGAGACCGTCGATATCGATCAGGTCGTCTCCATCATGGAGTCCGATCCCAATCGCGTGAACCTCGTCTTCCTTGATGCCTGCCGCGACAATCCGCTGACCCGCACCTTCGCGCGCAATCTTCCGAACACGCGCGCCGCCAGTGTCGGCTCCGGCCTGAACGCCATCGAAGCGGGACGCGGCACCATGATCGCGTTCTCGACTGCACCGAATAAAGTTGCGCTGGACGGGCAGGGTCGCAACTCGCCGTTCACGGCGGCGCTGGTGAAGCACATCAAGACGCCCGGCCTCGACATCGCCTTCGTCATGCGCCGCGTGACAGCCGACGTCGAGAAGTCGAGCGGCGGCACGCAGGTGCCTTGGGTGCATGCCTCGCTGATTTCCGATGTGACCCTGGCTGCGGGTGATGCGAATGTCGCGACTCCGTCTCCGCCGCCACCACCAATCTCACAGACACCGTCGCCACCCGTCGACGAGATCGCCTGGTTTTTTGTCAGGAACAGCCCTCGCGTCGAGGAGCTCACGCGCTTCATCGAGACTTTTCCGAACAGCAAATATGTGGACAGTGCCAAAGCGAGCATCGCCGCACTGCAGGCTGGATCGGGCGCGACGAAACTGCCGCAGCACTCCGGAAGCGGCCCCTCCGTAACGGACGGCTTCAAGCGCATTCCGCTGGCGTCACTTGGTGCTGAGCCGACGCAGCTCGGGCAATACAGAGCTTGGAAGGCCTACGCGGTGCTGCGCGACGGCTCGCGGGAGTGCTACGCGATTGCCGCATCCGAACTTGCGCGGGGCTGGAGCGGTCCGGTGCTGATGATCTCCAACCGTCCGGCCAAACGGATCAGGAACGAGATTTCGATGGCTAACCTCGATTTTCGCAACGACACCGCGCTGACCATGAGGCTGAAAACCAGAGACGTTCTGATGTGGGTGCGCGGCGATTCTGCGTGGCCGAAGGAAAACGACGATGAAACCATCGTCACGGCGATGCGCTCCGCCGATGACCTTCGTCTGAAGGGCACGGGCAAGAACGGTAAGCCGCTGGAGTTCACCTTCTCCCTGAAGGGTCTTCCCGACGCGCTCGAGCGCTCGGCGCGTGAGTGCCTCGAGAACTAGGACCTAAAGCGTGGCTTGGTGATCAGAGAATGAACCGGCTGAGGTCCGCGTTCTTCGCCAGATCGCCGACATGCCTCTTCACATAATCAGCATCGATGCGGATGGTCTCGCCGTTGCGGTCCGGCGCAGCGAATGAGATTTCATCCAGCACCCGCTCCATCACCGTCTGCAAACGGCGCGCGCCGATGTTCTCGATGGTCGAGTTCACGCTGACGGCGATGTCGGCGAGTGCATCGATCGCGTCGTCGCTGATGTCGAGCGTCACGCCTTCGGTCTGCATCAGCGCCACATACTGCTTGATCAGCGAGGCTTCCGGTTCGGTCAGGATACGGCGGAAGTCGTCGCGGGACAGCGCCTGCAGCTCGACGCGGATCGGCAGGCGGCCCTGCAATTCGGGCAGCAGATCCGCGGGCTTCGAAATGTGGAAAGCGCCGGAGGCAATGAAGAGAATGTGGTCGGTCTTCACCGGCCCGTGCTTGGTGGTGACGGTGGTGCCTTCGATCAGCGGCAGCAGGTCACGCTGCACGCCTTCACGCGACACGTCGCCGCCGAGCCGTCCCTCGCGCACACAGATCTTGTCGATCTCGTCGAGGAAGACGATGCCGTTGTTTTCGGCCGCCTGAATGGCCTCCTGCGTCACCTGCTCGGTGTCGAGCAGCTTGTCGGATTCCTCGTTGACGAGAATCTCGTGCGAGTCGGCGACGCTCAGCCGCCGTGTCCTGGTCTTGCCGCCGAGCTTGCCGAAGATGTCGCCGATCGAGATCGCGCCGACCTGCGCGCCGGGCATGCCGGGGATTTCGAACATCGGCGAACCGCCGGACGATTGCGTCTCGATCTCGATTTCCTTGTCGTTGAGCTCGCCGGCACGCAGCTTGCGCCTGAACGAATCGCGCGTCGCCGCGCTCGCGTTCTGGCCGACCAGCGCGTCGAGCACGCGCTCTTCGGCGGCGAGCTGCGCGCGCGCCTGAACGTCCTTGCGCTTGCGTTCGCGCGTCTGCAAGATCGCGACCTCGATCAAATCGCGAACGATCTGCTCGACGTCGCGGCCGACATATCCGACTTCGGTGAACTTCGTGGCCTCGACCTTGAGGAACGGCGCCCCCGCCAGCCGTGCCAGGCGCCGCGCGATCTCGGTCTTGCCGACGCCGGTCGGTCCGATCATCAGGATGTTCTTCGGCAGCACCTCTTCGCGCAGCGGGCCGGTCAGCTGCAGCCGCCGCCAGCGGTTACGCAGCGCAATGGCGACCGCGCGCTTGGCGTCGGCCTGGCCGACGATGAAGCGGTCGAGTTCGGAAACGATTTCGCGGGGAGAGAAGTCGGTCATGGGTCTTAGGTAAGCCGAAACGAAACAGACGCAAGCGGACTCAGATAATCGGCGGCCCGCTCTGCCACTGCTTGATAGCGTCAAGCGGGTACAGCAGCATGATCACATTGAGGGTCAGATTGTCGCGGATGTGCAGCCCGACACCGATCTCGAAGATGATCGCGAGTGCAATTGTTGCCGCCACTGGCAGGGTCTTTGCCAGCAGGAAGCCGCCGATCATGGCGAAGATGTCGGACACCGAATTGACGATGCTGTCGCCATAGTAATCGAGTGCAATTGTACCTGTCCGGTAGCGGTCGATGATCATCGGCGAATTCTCCGCCAGCTCCCAGCCGATTTCGATTCCCATCGCGATCAGCAGCCGGACGATCCATGGTGCGCGCGGCAGCAGGAAGCGCGTCAGCGCATAGAAGATGAAACCGTGGATGATGTGCGAGAACGTGTACCAGTCGGTGATGTGCTGGGAATTCTCGGAGCTTTGCACCACGCCATGCCAGAGCTTGATGGTGCCGCAGGCGCACATCGGCAAGCGGCCCATGTTGTAGAGCAGCACGATTTGCAGGGCGATCAATCCGGCAGCGGCGATCAGGCCGTGGGTCAGGGTGAATCCGCTTTGACGCGAGGTGTCCGATCCGCCGGCGAGGGGAGTGTTCATGCGTCAGCTCGCCGCGAGCGTTTCGATGGTAACGTTGCGATTGGTGTAAACGCAGATGTCGGCGGCGATTTCGAGCGCGCGCCGCACGATCGTCTCCGCATCCTTCTCCGAGTCCGCAAGCGCACGCGCGGCGGCGAGCGCGTAGTTGCCGCCGGAGCCGATCGCCATCACGCCGCCTTCCGGCTCCAGCACGTCACCGGTGCCGGTGAGCACGAGCGAGACTTCCTTGTCGGCGACGATCATCATCGCCTCGAGCCGCCGCAGATAACGGTCGGTGCGCCAGTCCTTGGCGAGCTCGACCGTGGCGCGGGTCAGTTGTCCCGGATACTGCTCGAGCTTGCTCTCCAGCCGCTCGAACAGAGTGAAGGCATCGGCGGTGGCGCCGGCAAAGCCGCCGATCACGTCGCCGGATTTGCCGAGCTTGCGCACCTTCTTGGCGTTGGACTTGATCACGGTCTGGCCGATCGAAACCTGGCCGTCGCCGCCGATCACCACCTTGTTGCCCTTGCGGACGGTGACGATGGTGGTGCCGTGCCAGGTCAGAGACGAAGCCTGGGAAGAATTGCTGTCCATGAAAACCCTTTCGCTGACTCCTGATCTAGGCGCTCGGCTACCCCGGTGCAAAGGGCATGATCCCGAAAAGTGGGGACCGGTTTTCGGGCCAGATCATGCCCCTAAAAACAGTCACCATATCGGCGTCCAAGGCTGAAAATTGGCCATCTCGCGGTAGCGAAGGCAAGGCGACCCTGTTAAGAGGAGGCCTCAATTTGAGCCCTCCGGAGAGCCACTTCCGATGCGCACCGCCACCATCAAGCGCAAGACCAAGGAGACCGATATTTCGGTGACCGTCAATCTCGACGGCACCGGGGTTTCGAACGTCTCGACCGGGATCGGCTTCTTCGACCATATGCTCGACCTCTTGGCGCGGCACTCGCGTATCGACATCACGGTGAAGGCCGATGGCGATCTGCACATCGATTATCACCACACCACGGAAGATGTCGGCATCGCGCTCGGTCAGGCGGTGAAGCAGGCGCTTGGCGATATGAAGGGCATCGTCCGTTACGCCGGCGTGCACATGCCGATGGACGAGACGCTGTCGCGCGTCGTCATCGATATTTCCGGCCGCTCGGTGCTGGTGTTCAAGGTCGAATTTCCGCGTGACAAGATCGGCGAGTTTGACACCGAGCTGGTGCGTGAGTGGTTCAATGCCTTCGCCATGAACGCGGGCGTCACGCTGCATGTCGAAACGCTGTACGGCGACAATAGCCATCATATCGCCGAATCCTGCTTCAAAGGTCTGGCGCGGGCGCTGCGTGCGGCAACGTCGATCGATCCCCGCGCGGCCAACGAAGTGCCCTCGACCAAGGGTCAGCTCGGCGGCTAATTTCGCCGAACCGCTACCGGAGACACGATCATGCCGGTTTATACCGTTCACGCTCCCGTTGTTGCACAGGGCGGCGCGCGCACCATGGAGGCGACCACGGACAAGTACGTGTTCGTGCGCGACGGCTTCTATTTCTGGGCGATGATCGCGCCGGTGATCTGGATGCTCTATCACCGCCTGTGGCTGGCGCTGTTCGGCTACATCGTGCTCGCGGTGGCGATGGGAATTGCTCTGGCGCAACTCCGCGTCGGTGCGGGAATCGTGCTGATCGCATTCGGCCTCGTTTCGGTGCTGATCGGGCTGGAGGCTGCGAGCCTGCGCCGCCGCAAGTTTTCGGGCCGCAAGTGGCGTCAACTCGATGTCGTCGTCGCGGACGACGAGGAGGCGGCCGAGCGGCGCTTCTTCGATCGTCATGCTGGATCGCTCGCGCCGGCGGCGTCCACATCATGGGCCGACCGCGGCCCGCAGCAGCCGTCGTCTGCGCCGTATCAGCCGCAGGCCGCGAGCAGCGCTAACGATATCATCGGGCTGTTTCCGCAGCCGGGAGCGCCGCGATGACGGTTGCGATCATCGATTACGGTTCGGGTAACCTGCACTCGGCGGCGAAAGCCTTCGAGCGCGCCGCGCGCGGCATGGAAAATCCGGAGAAGGTCGTGGTCACGCGCGATCCGGATGTGGTGTTCCGCGCCGATCGCGTGGTGTTGCCCGGCGTCGGCGCATTTGCCGATTGCCGCAAGGGCCTCGACTCGCTCGACGGCATGGTACAGGCGATGACGGAAGCGGTGCGCGACAAGGCGCGTCCGTTCTTCGGCATCTGCGTCGGCATGCAGCTGATGGCGACGCGCGGCAAGGAATACGTGACGACGCCCGGCCTCGACTGGATTGCCGGCGATGTCGAGAAGATCGCGCCGCGCGACGAGAGCCTGAAGATTCCGCACATGGGCTGGAACACGCTCACACCGTTGCGCGAGCATCCGGTGCTGGAGCGTCTGCCGCTCGGCGAGAAGGGCCGTCACGCCTATTTCGTGCACTCGTATCATCTCAATCCGGCGAACGAAGCGGATGTGCTGGCGCGCGCCGACTACGGCGGGCCCGTCACCGCGATCGTCGCGAAAGACACCGCCATCGGCACGCAATTCCATCCCGAAAAGAGCCAGCGCTTCGGGTTGGCGCTGATTTCCAATTTCCTGAAGTGGAAGCCGTGATCCTCTTTCCCGCGATCGATCTGAAGAACGGTGAGTGCGTTCGCCTGCAGCAGGGCGACATGGCGCGCGCGACCGTGTTCAACACGAATCCCGCAGCTCAAGCGCGTTCGTTCGAGGAGCAAGGCTTCTCGCATCTGCATGTGGTCGATCTCGACGGTGCGTTCGCCGGCAGGCCGGTGAATGCGCAGGCGGTTGAGGCGATGCTGAAGGCCATCGCCATGCCGGTGCAACTCGGCGGCGGCATTCGTGACATCGCTACGCTCGAAGCGTGGCTCGCGAAGGGGATCGACCGCGTCATCATCGGCACCGCGGCGGTGCGCGATCCGGCCTTCGTCAAGGAAGCCGCGAAGAAGCATCCCGGCCGCGTGGCGGTCGGGCTCGATGCGCGCGACGGCAAGGTTGCGGTCGAAGGCTGGGCCGAGACCTCGCAGGTCACCGCGCTCGAAATTGCCAAGCGCTTCGAGGATGCCGGCGTCGCCGCGATCATCTTCACCGACATCGCCCGCGATGGTCTGCTGAAAGGCATCAACTGGGACGCGACCATCGCGCTGGCCGAAGACATTTCGATTCCGGTGATCGCCTCGGGCGGGCTCGCGTCGATCGAGGACATCCGCACGCTGGTGTCGCCGCGTGCGCGCAAGCTTGCCGGCGCGATTGCCGGCCGCGCCCTCTACGATGGCCGCGTCGATCCGTCGGAGGCACTGGCATTGATCCGCGCCGCAAAGAGCGCTGCATGATGTCGCCGAGCAAGCGCGGCCCTGCGTACGATCTCGACAAGCTGCTGCGTCCGATCATGATCTTTGCCGCGGTCGCGGCGCCACTGTGCTGGGCCGGAGCCTGGTTCTTTCGCGAGCGCGGCGATTTCTCCGATGCGCTGATCGGACTTGGCGCGTTGCCGATTGTCGTTGCGGTTTGCGCGTATCTGTATCTGCTGGTCAACAAGATCGAGCGTGGATAATCACGATTATGTTCAAGGTTCGCGTCATTCCCTGTCTCGACGTCAAGGACGGCCGTGTCGTCAAGGGCGTCAACTTCGTCGATCTGCGCGACGCCGGCGACCCGGTGGAAGCGGCGATCGCCTACGATGCTGCGGGTGCCGACGAACTCACTTTCCTCGACATCACCGCGACGCACGAGAACCGTGGCACGATCCTCGATGTCGTGCGCCGCACCGCGCAGGCATGCTTCATGCCGCTCACCGTCGGCGGCGGCGTGCGCACCGTCGATGACATCCGCACGCTGCTCACGTATGGCGCCGACAAGGTATCGATCAACAGTGCTGCCGTCAGCCGCCGCGAGTTCGTGAAGGAAGCGGCGGAGAAGTTCGGCGATCAGTGCATCGTCGTCGCCATCGACGCCAAGCGCGTGAAGCGGCCCGGCGGCTCCGATCGCTGGGAGATCTTCACCCACGGCGGCCGCAAGGAAACCGGCATCGACGCCATCGAATACGCGCAGGAGGTGGTCGCGCTCGGCGCCGGCGAAATCCTGCTGACCTCCATGGATCGCGATGGCACCCGCCAGGGCTTCGATATCGATCTGACGCGGGCGATCGCCGACAGCGTCCGTGTGCCGGTGATCGCCTCGGGCGGCGTCGGCAATCTGGATCATCTCGTCGCCGGCATCCGTGACGGGCACGCCAGCGCGGTGCTGGCCGCCTCGATCTTCCATTTCGGCGAGTTTTCCATTCAGCAGGCCAAGGAACATATGGTCCGGGCCGGGCTGCCGATGCGCCTGGACCCTTGATTTTCTTAAGCCTGTCAGGAGTTTAGGCTCCCCCGGCGGCCGGATACCTGCTACTGATTTCTGAAATATCAGTTCAACTGGCGGAACGGAGACGGGGCCCCGCCGATGTCACGCTTTACGATTCACGACTTGGCTCAGATCATCGAGGCGCGCGCCGCCTCGAGCGGCGACGTGTCGTACACCAAAAAGCTGCTCGACAAGGGCGCGGAGCACTGCGCCAAGAAACTTGGCGAGGAGGCGGTCGAGGCCGTGATCGCCACGATCGAGAACAATCGCCAGCACCTCATCGCCGAAAGCGCCGATCTGCTGTTTCATCTGCTCGTGCTTTTGAAGGCGCGCGGGATTACGCTGGCCGAGGTCGAAGAAGCGCTCGGCGCGCGGACACAGATGTCGGGGCTTGAGGAAAAGGCGTCGCGGCCGCACGGGTAGGTATTCCCGAATGAGGGTGGTGGTTTCGCGGGCAAGACGCTGAAAGAATCCGGGATTGCTCCAGCAACGGGGGGTTGGCGGGAGCCGGGCGGGGATGAGTAACATGGATGTGCGTACCGAGCAGCTTTACAACCCGTACCGGTTGTTCACGCGTGCCGAATGGGCCGCCCGGCGTGCCGACACGCCGATGACGCTGACGGCGGACGAGGTCGCCAAGCTCAAGTCCATGCACGATCGCCTCGACATCAGGGAAGTCGAGGAAATCTACCTGCCGCTGTCGCGTCTGCTGTCGATCTATGTCGCCGCCACGCAAGGCTTGTTCGTCGCGCAGCGGCGCTTCCTCGGCATCGAAGATCGCAAGATGCCCTACATCATCGGCGTGGCCGGTTCGGTCGCGGTCGGCAAGTCCACCACGGCGCGTGTGCTGCAGGCGCTGCTGGCGCGCTGGTCGCCGAAGCCCAAGGTCGATCTCGTCACCACCGACGGCTTCCTCTATCCGAATGCGATTCTCGAGCGCGAAGGCCTGATGACCAAGAAGGGCTTTCCGGAGAGCTACGATCTGCCGACGCTGTTGCAGTTTCTTTCCGATCTCAAGGCCGGACGCCGCAACGTCCGCGCGCCGGTCTACTCGCATCTCACCTATGACGTGATTCCCAACGAATGGATCACCGTCGATCAGCCGGACATTCTGATTCTCGAAGGCATCAACGTGCTGCAGACCGGACGGCTGCCGCGCGACGGCAAGGCCGTGCCTTACGTCTCCGACTTCTTCGACTTCTCGGTCTATCTCGACGCCGACGATAACGTGCTGCGCGAATGGTATGTCGAACGCTTCCTGGCGCTGCGCCAGACCGCGTTCGCCGATCCGCGCTCCTACTTCAATCGTTATTCGAAGTTTTCGGACGAGGAAGCGACCAAGACCGCGCTCGACATCTGGAGCAAGACGAACCTTGCCAACCTGCGCGAAAATATCTTGCCGACGCGGCCGCGCGCGACGCTGATCTTGACCAAGGGCCAGTCGCACGTCGTCGAGCAAGTCGCGCTGCGGCGGCTGTAACTTTCCCCGGACGCTGCGCGGCATGACACAAGCGCGTTCACGCGCGTCTTAAACGCGCTATGACGCGCTGCTGATCCGGGGTCATTCCAAATGGTGAGGTAGGTACGGTTCCGGCTCTGCGAAGCAGCGTTGCACGCTGCATCGCGTCCGGGACAAGGGTTACGCCGCGTGGCGCGAGGCGTCGGCGCCGAAGTAGCCGATATATCGTTCGCTGATATCGGACACCGGCATCACGATGAACACGTCGGTGGTGCCGAACTGATGATCGACAACCGCGCCATCGCCGACATAGGCGCCAAGCCGCAGATACGCCTTGATCAACGGCGGCAGCTCGCGTAACGCCGCCTTCTTGTCGATGGCTTCCTTCGGCATCCGGTTCATCTCGACGCGGCGCGAGGCATGCGCGCGCGCCTGCCAGGCGTCCGGCGCCGGCGCGAAGTGATGCAGGAACGACAGCGGTTGAGCGAGACGCTCCGGATCGGTGCCGTCGAAGCTGGCGCAGCCGAGCATCGCGTCGAAATTGTTCTGGCGCACATAGCTCCAGATGCCGTGCCACAGCAGTTCAACTGTGCGCTTGTTACGGTAGGGCGGCAGCACGCAGGAGCGGCCGAGCTCGAGGAAGCGCAGGCCGGGGTGGCGTGCAATCATGCCCGAGATGTCGAATTCGTTTTCCGTGTAGAAGCCGCCATTGCGCATCGCGACTTCATGGCGCAGCAGACGGTACGTGCCAACCACCGGCAGCTTGCCGCTGAACGACGGCTTGGCGGCGTGATCGATCACAAGGATATGATCGCAGATCTTGTCGTAGGCGTCCTTGTCGCGCTGCGCCAGCATCGTCTTGGCGTCGGCGATAGCGTTGCCGTCCTTGTAGAACACGCGGTAGCGCAGTTTTTGCGCGCGCTTGATCTCGCCCTTCTTACGGGCGAGCCGCACTTCGAGCGAGCCGAGCCGGCCCAGCGTCGCGCCGTCGTCAGGCGACGTGAGCGTACGGAACGCCTCGATGTCGCGCAGGCCCGGCATCAGCCAGGTCGCAGCGGTGGCCGCGACGATCTTGGCTTGTTCGGGCCGCCACATCTGAGTGAGATTGAGCTTCGGGCGAGTCTGATTGTCGCCGTGCATCGGTTTGCCCCACGCAAGGTTTGCATCGAATCGCATCAACGCAAACGGTGGAGCCATTAATCACGGGCAGCCGAAAGATTTATGACAGTACGAAGGTTAAACGCGGCGGGCTTAAGCGGCTGCGTTGGTGGCTGTGGATATCCCGGCCAGCGCTGTCGCAAGTTTGTCACGATCGAGCGGCTTGACGAGGAAGCCATCCATACCGGCTTCGAAACACGCATAGCGGTCTTCCACCAGCGCGTTGGCGGTCAATGCGAGAATAGGCGTGCGCCGTGCGTGTTGTCCGGCCTCCGCGGCACGAATGCGCTTGGCGGTCTCGACCCCGTTCAGGAGCGGCATCTGCACGTCCATCAGCACCGCATCGTAGGGTGCGCCGGCCGCTGACGCCATTAACCACGATTCCAAAGCCTGCTCGCCATTCACCGCGATGACCGCGCGATGGCCGAGCTTGCCGAGCAGCGAGCGCATCAGGAGCGCATTGATCTCGTTGTCCTCGGCAACGAGGATCGACAGTCCGCCGCTCGCCTGCGCAGCGATCGACGGTGCATCGCCAGCCTCGAGCATCGGCATGTCGTCGGCTTTCGCGCCCGCCGGCATCAGACGTGCGGCCAGCGATGCGGCGCGCAGCGGCTTCACCAGGTAGCCGGTGAAGCCCGGAGCGGAGATCATGCCGGAGTCGTGCCGCATCGCAGGCGTCAGCATGACGATGCGATGTTGCGTGTGAGCGGATGCGCTGTCAGCGAACGACGGCGCGGTGCGGCCGAAGTTGGCGTCGATCAGGAGCGCGTGCCAATGCCGTTCCGGCAGCAGTGCTTGTGCAACTGAAATATCGGAGACAGTGCAGACCTGTGCGCCCCAGCGCGTCAACCGCTTCTCGATCAGCGAGGCTTCGACGGGCTGCGCGGTAACAATCATCACCGGCTTGCCGGCGAGATCGGGCCAGGTCTCCGGCTGCACGGCGACGATCACGTCGCTCGTTGCGGCGGCAAGCGGGATCGCCACTTCGAATGTCGAGCTATGTCCGGGTTTGCTGTCGAGCACGATGCGGCCGCCCATGCGCTTGACGATGCGATCGCTGATACTGAGGCCAAGGCCCGTGCCGCCATAGTTGCGTGCGGTGTCTTCGCTGGCCTGCTCGAACTCGCGGAAGATGCGTTCCTGTGCATCGGGTGCGATGCCGATGCCGGTGTCGCGCACGAGGAAACTGATTTCGCCTTCCCAGATGCCGGGCTCGGCGATCAGTGCCACGCCGCCCTGTTCGGTGAACTTGATGGCGTTGCCGGCGAGGTTGAGCAGCACCTGCCGCAACCGCGCGGCGTCGCCCGAGACCATCACCGGCAGCCGTTCGTCGACATAGCAGGCGATCTCGATGCCCTTGGCATGCGCGCGCGGCGCCAAGAGTTCGGTGATGTCTTCCATCATCGCCGTCAGCCCGAACGGCTGCTGCGCGAGATCGATCTTGCCGGCTTCGATCTTGGAGTAGTCGAGCAGCTCCTCGATCAGCGATAGCAGCGCGTCGCCGGACGATTTGACGGCGTTAACGTAGGTCGTCTGCTCCGGCGTAAGCTGGGTGTCGAGCAGGAGGCCGCTCATGCCGAGGATGCCGTTCAGCGGCGTGCGGATTTCATGCGAGGCCATCGCCAGGAAGCGCGACTTTGCGCGGCTCGCCGCATGCGCCTGATCGCGCGCATCTTCGAGCGCATGTTCGGTCTCGGCGCGGTCGGTGACGTCGCGGCCGACGCTCTGCCATTCGGCGGGCTGGCCGGCATCGTGGCGCACGAGGCCTTCGCGCCAGGCGATCCAGCGCGGGCCGGAGGCGGTGGCGATCTGCTGGTCGTGCATTTTGGTGCCGTCGGCGGCAACGGCGATCTCGCCCTGGGCAAGGATATCGAGCGTCAGGGTGGTGCCGATCAGCGCGTTGCGTGATTTCTGCGCCAGCGTGCAGTAGGCGTCGTTGACGAACGTGATGTGGCCGGATGCGTCGCGCAGCACGATCAGATCGCCTTGCGTTTCGAACAGGCTGCGGGCGCGCTCTTCGGCTTCCTTCAGCTCCCAGTTCCGGTCGGACATCGCCTCGCTCTGCAGGACGATGGTGCGCATCTGCTTCTTCATCCAGCGCAGCCGCATGCTGAGTGCGGCAATGGCGACGCAGGCGATCGCGAACAGGAAGCTGATGCCGAGAGCGAAGGTGTGCGGATTGTAGTTGGACGCGTCGGCGGTGGCGCCCAGGACCAATCCGTAGGCGGCGCCGAACGCCGCGGAGAAAAGGAGAGCCCATCGGACGATGGCGGTGATCCGGGGACTGCGGCGCGTCAGCTTGCGAACGGCCGACCGCAGTTGAATCACGTGATGTTTCATCGCCATCCTCGTTCGCCGTTCCCGGCCTCACGATGGCGGACGCACCTTGCGAAGTGCTTGAGGAACCGCGTCTCGACAAGACGCGGTTTGCTCTTGGTTAATCAGGAGTAAAAGAACGCGATCCCGCGTCAGAATGCTGCGGCGAGACGATGCTGCTGGCCGCCGCGCGCGGTCGCGATCAGCGCCGCCGCTTCCCATGCGGTGTAATGCCGCGAGCTGACGAAGATTCGGTAGTCGCCGCCCGGCTCGGTCGACAGATGGATGATCAGGCGTGAATCGACGTCGCGCTCGCCGATCGCGACGAACTGCGTCGCCGACGTGACCTGGCAGGAGTTTTCATCGGTGGAGGTGCTGGCCGTGTCGTCGGCGATGACGAAGTCCGCCATCTCGAGGCTGTCGACGAGCTGAACGCGGACGCTGGCGGCTGCCGGATTGTCGACGAAGCTCACCTTGACCTGCCGTTGCCAGGGCCCGGCAGCGAGCTGCACGCTGGTGTCGCCGAATGCGATACAGGGACGCCAATCGTGCAGCAGCCGGTCGCGAGCAAGAACGCCGACAACGATCAGAGGAACCACTGACGCAACGAACTTCAAACGCAACATGACACCACTCCGCACAAGGGCAACACACGCCTTATGGTTGGTGAAGCGTAAATAAAACTCGTTACCAGAGCGTTTGCATCCGGCGTGCGCGCTGAAAAGTTTCGGAGAATCAGTGCCGAAAGAATGCGCGAGGCGGAGTGGGCCAACGGCCTAGTCGTGAGTGACCCAGTCAGGCGGCGCGGCGCACGTCCTCGGCGAGCACGCGATAGGACAACGCCTCCGCGATGTGCAGGCGGCCGACGGCGTTGGCGCCGTCGAGGTCGGCCAATGTACGAGCGACCCGCAGCACCCGGTGATAGCCGCGCGCCGACAGCCGCATCTGCTCGGCGGCGTCGCGCAGCAGCGTCAGGCCCGGCTTGTCGGGGCGGGCGATGTCTTCGAGCGTCGCCGCCGGCGCCTCGGCGTTTGTTCTGACATGCGGCAGGCCGAGCGTTGCGAAGCGCGCACGTTGCAGATCGCGTGCCGCCGCAACGCGGGCCGCGACTTCGGCCGAGCCTTCCGCCGGTGGCGGCAAAATCAAATCGGCGGCGGTGACGGCCGGCACCTCGATGCGCAGATCGATGCGATCGAGCAGCGGGCCGGAGATACGCGATTGATAATCGGCGGTGCAACGGTCGATGCGGCCGCGCTTGCAGGCGAAGCCAGGCTCGTACGCGCTGCCGCAACGGCAGGGATTCATCGCCGCGATCAGCATCACCCGCGCGGGATAGGTGACGCGGTGGTTGGCGCGCGACACCGCGACCTCGCCGTTTTCCAGCGGCTGCCGCAGCGAGTCGAGCACGCGCGGATCGAACTCCGGCAACTCGTCGAGAAACAGCACGCCGTTATGCGAGAGGGAAATCTCGCCGGGCTTGGCGCGGATGCCGCCGCCGGTGAGCGCCGCCATGCTGGCGGAATGATGCGGCGAGCGGAACGGCCGCTGGTTGGTGAGGGCACCGCCGTCGAGCTCGCCGGCGACGGAGGCGATCATCGACACTTCCAGCAACTCGGCGGGCGAAAGCGGCGGCAGGATCGAGGGCAGGCGCGCGGCGAGCATCGACTTGCCCGAGCCCGGCGCGCCGATCATCAGCAGGTGATGTCCGCCGGCAGCCGCGATCTCAAGCGCACGCTTGGCGCTCTCCTGTCCCTTGATGTCGCGCAGATCGAGCAGCGTTGCGCCCGCCTCCTGCACTTTCGGCTTCGGGCGGCTCAGCACTTGCGTGCCCTTGAAGTGGTTGGCGAGCTGGATCAGCGAACTTGCGGCGATGATCTCAAGGTCGGGCGATGCCCACGCCGCTTCCGATCCGCATGCGGCCGGACAGATCAGACTTTCCTCGCGCGCATTCGCGGCGATCGCCGACGGCAGCACGCCCGCAACCGGCGCGATCGATCCGTCGAGGCCGAGCTCGCCGAGCACGGTGACGTTCGCCAATGCGTCAGCGGGAATGGCGCCGATCGCCGCCATCAGACCGAGCGCGATCGGCAGATCGTAGTGGCTGCCCTCCTTCGGCAGATCGGCGGGCGCGAGGTTGACGGTGATTCGCCGCGCCGGCAGCGCGAGGCCCGAGGCGATCAGCGCCGATCGTACCCGCTCCCGCGCTTCCGAGACCGCCTTGTCCGGCAAACCGACGATGGTGAAGGCCGGCAGGCCGGGCGCGACCTGCACCTGCACGTCGACGGCGCGAGCCTCGATTCCCTCAAAGGCGACGGCAGAGACGCGCTGAACCATGGAGGCCTGCCCTTCAACCTAAGGTAGCGCGGGCTGCAAACTTCATCAAGAACGTTTCGGGAACAAGAATTGGGTATTGCGTGTCTCAATCCCGGTTCGGCAAACGGCGAAGGCGTGTGGCCAAACGGGAGCAGCCGGTGATAGCGTCACGCCGCCTGGCCCCGGCTATCTTGCTTTGGGACCGCAGATTTCCTGTCCGGAGCGCCATGTCCGACGATCAGCTGACCCTCATTCTCCGTTGCCCCAAGGAGCTGGATGGACTGATTCCGTTCCCGGTTCCGGCGGCGCAAGGGTTGCCCGGCTGGATCAGGGCGATGCCGCCGCAAGCGCTCAACGTTGTGGTCGGCGGCGAGTCCGACACGGTGAAGCGTTGCCCGCCGTTCGTCGATGCCATGACTCACGGCTTTCTCATTCCTTTGATGTGCGATGTGAAGGTCGAGAACGGCGAGTTCTCCTGGGATAACGAGCCGCCGCCCGGCGGCCGGGTCAGCTTCGTGCGTTCGCCGATCGGCTTTCACGATCCGGGGCAGGTGACCGGAACGCCGCTGTTCGATGCCGAACGCTTCATGATCAAGTTTCACAATCCGTGGACCATCGAAGCGCCGGAAGGCTGGTCGCTGCTGTTCACGCATCCGGTCAATCGCTTCGATCTGCCGTTCACGACATTGACCGGCCTCGTCGACAGCGATCGCTATCATGATGCGTGGGTGCATTTCCCGGCGCGCTGGCACGACATGAATTTCTCAGGCGTGTTGCCGAAAGGCACGCCGGTCGCGCAGTGTTTCCCGATCAAGCGTGGCGAGTGGACCACGCAGACCGCTGTCTTCACCGACGAAGATGCACAGCGTGTCCACGACCTCACCAACGAGATCGATCGCGAAAAGGGCGTCTACCGCAAGCAGTATCGGGCTTAGGCGAAGACCGCTCGTATCTCGGCTTTTCTCGTTTCAGCTCTTTTTGCCGCTGAGGAATTTCAGCGCAGCTGCGGGCCTAATGAAAAAGCGGCCGTGTGCGGCAGCTGCGAGTGCGACCATCGCCCGTCCGGTCATCGGGACACCGACCGCGGCGGTGCGCAGGGCCGTTTCGCCGGCCGTGCGATCGCCGAGCTCGAGCAGGCATTTCGCCAGATTGATACGCGTGACGGAATCGCCCGGCTGCAGCGCCACCGCGCGCTTGTAGAGATCGGCGGCACCGGCATATTCGCCGTCGAGCGCCATCACCTGTGCGACGCCGACGAGTGCATCATAGCGATCCGGCGCAATGGCGCGCGCCTGTGTAAAGTGCCGCCGCGCGGCGGCGCGATCGTTACGTTTGATCTGCAGATGGCCGAGCGCCATCAGCAAGTCGGGCGAATGCGGCGCTATCGCAAGTCCGCCTTCAAGCACGGACACAGCCTCGACGAATTCACCGCGCCGCCCGAGTTCGCGTCCGAGCTCGGCAAATGCGGGAAGGAACGGCGGCCGCCGCGCAACCGTCCGGCGCAATTGCGCGAGCGCCTCATCGCGCTCGCCGGCGGCGGTCAATGCCGCCGCAAGCAGCGTTTCGATGCTGGGATCTTCGCTGCGCTTCGCGGCGCGCCGCAGCGGCTCGAGCGCTTCGACTGCGCGGTCCTGCATCAGCAGTGCTTGTCCGAGAATCTGGGCAGCGAGAAAGTTGCCGCGGTTGGCCTTCAGGACGCCCGACGCAATACGCTCGGCTTCCTCTGGCCGTCCCATCTGGAACGCCATGATCGCCTGGTCCAGCGCTTGCTGGCCGGGGGCGGGCTGAGCGAAAGAGGTCGGGCGTTTCATGGTCCGACAGTGCTGGCGAAGCGGCCAGCCGTTGTCAACTCGCGCGACCGGGGGAGTTCAAACGAAAGCTCCGGTCCGCAGGGTGCGAACCGGAGTTTCGGATCGGTCCAGCTCAGTTGTCAGAGCTGCATCTGCATCGGCTGGGCGTAGTAGCGGAAGCCGTCACCGGCCTTGGCGATGTTGCCGAAGCCCGGCCAGGGGAAGTGATAGGACATCACCGGCGTCTTGTTGGCGGCGATGGTGTCGAGCAGCTTGACGCGCGTCGCCGCCGCCTGCTTCGGATCGCTGTCGTACGCGAACTCCATGCGCGGCTTTTCGAGGAGCAGGATCTGATGGTGCGTCAGGTCGCCGAGGAAGACGAACGACTTGCCGCCCGAGTCGACGTTGAAGATGGTGTGGCCGACCGTGTGTCCCGGTGCCGAGATCGCGGTGATGCCGGGCAGGAACTGCTCGCCATCCTTGAAGAACTTGATCCGGTCGCGCACCGGCATGAGGTTCTTGCGCGCGTGCAGGACGAAGTCCTTCAACGGTGAACCGAGTTTGCTCTCATCTGTCCAGAAATCGAAATCCGACTGTGCGAGGTAAACCTGCGCGTTCGGGAACAGCACCTTGCCGGCATCGTCGACGATGCCGCCGATATGATCGATGTACGCGTGCGAGCACACGATGGCATCGATGTCGTCCGGCTTGATGCCGGCTTCCGCCATGCTCCTGGTCAGACGGCCGGTGGTTGGGCCGAAGGCTTTCGATGCGCCCATCCCGGTGTCGAACAACACAAGGCGATCGCCGAAATTCACGATCGGCGAGTTCTGCTCGAGCACGACGTTGGTCGGCGACAGGAAGTTGTCGGTCAGCATCTTGGCGACCTCTTCCTTCGGCACGCCGGTGAATGTCCCGGTCGGATCGCCGAGCGGCAACGGTCCGTCGGAGACGATGGTCACTTCCGCATCGCCGAGTTTGAAGCGATGGAAGTAGGGCGCTTGCGTGCCGAGCTTCGGCGCGCGTGCGAAAACGGGCGTGGAGAGAGCGGTTGCACCAAGTCCGGCGCCGAGGGCTAGCAGGGAGCGTCGCGAAAGATCGGGGGTCATGGGTGTCCTCCAGTTTCACTCGCCGCCTTGCGGCGGCCGGCCTGTTCTTGATTGCGGCCGTGCGCACGCTGCGCCTGGAAACGTGAGGTTTCAAGGCTGAGTTACCCGGAAGGTATCGTGACGCGAAATTGCTGCGCCGCGAATGCAGCGATCGACGGATGTCGCCGATTAAGACGAGGCGCGTTCGCGTTTGCTGCTCGCGGGCGCGAGCGGAATGGCCTCGTTCACTTCGGCCAGCATGCGCTGCTTCAGCCGCAGGCCGAATGCATGTGGGAAGCGCAGCACTTCGAGATCGAAATCATCGGTCTTGAGAATCTGCGGTCCGCCGCCGGGCCGCGGTGCGTAGAGCCGGCCCCAGAGGTCGATGTTCTTGAACTGCGGAATTTCGCTCAGGCGGAGGTTGGCGATGCCGGTGGTATGGCCGAGCATCTCGCAGGCCCGATCGTTCATCATCGTCACCCATCCGTCGGTGGTGTGACCGGCATCGTTGCAGATCGGGCAGGCGATCAGCATGGCGTCGGGTGCCGTGCGGAAAAGCTGCTCATAGACTTCGTTCTGGTGGCTGGCGACCTCGGAATAGCAAACCAGCATCAACGACTCTTCTGCGATCTGGATCGGCAGAATGATGCGGATCCAAAGCTGGCCGGGCTGCAGGCTCTCGCCGCTGAAGCGGACGAACGCCGGCATCATGGTGGAGGCCACTTGGCGATAGACCTGCATGAAATCGGATGTGCGGGGGCCGGTATTATCCGACACCATGTTGCCGGACTGCGCATTGCCATGGCCGGCTTGCACAGCCTCGCCGACATACAGGTAGGCGAAGTTGTCGCCGCTCGACATCAGGTACGCGAGGTTCGGCCGCAACGAGTGGCGCGATTCCTCGGTCAGGCGCTGCAGCGTGAGATGGTTGGTGGCCTTCAGCGTCTTCCACTTCGCCCACAGGAATTCCATCGTCGGCGTTGTGAGCTCGCGAGGAATCGAAGCGCCAAGGATGACTTCCAGTGCCATGCCGAAATCCGTTGAATGGAAATATCCGGCTGACGCGGGAATCGTCAGGCCGGCCGCAGCGGCGTAATTAGATACTTTGGAGGGTGAGGCAAAACCTTTAAGGAAATGTAGTCACCAGCGCCTTAACCGGGTGGTTAAGGCGCGCGCTTGGCCTCGATCCGGTCCCACACCCGTGCGGCAATATCCGGTCCGCCAAGGCGGGCGACGGCGCGGATACCCGTCGGCGAGGTCACGTTGATTTCCGTGAGGTTGCCGTCGATCACATCGATACCGACGAGAATCAGCCCGCGCTCGCGCAAGCTCGGCCCGATCCGTTCGCAGATCTCACGCTCGCGCACCGACAGTTCCGTCGATTGCGCCGCACCCCCGCGCACCATGTTCGAGCGCAGATCGTCGGGCGCAGGAACACGGTTGACCGCGCCCGCGAATTCGCCGTCGACGAGAATGATGCGCTTATCGCCGTGTTTCACTTCGGGAAGGAAGCGCTGGATCACCCACGGCTCGCGGAAAGTGACCGAGAACATGTCGAACAGCGAGCCGTAGTTCATGTCGTTCCTGGTGATGCGAAAAACGGCCGAGCCGCCGTGGCCGTGCAGCGGCTTCATCACCACGTCGCCGTATTCGGCGCGGAAGGAATCGATCTCGGCGCGGTCGCGCGAGATCAGGGTCGGCGGCATCAGCTCGGGAAAGTTCAGCACGAACATCTTTTCCGGCGCGTTGCGCACGCTCACCGGATCGTTCACCACCAGCGTCTTCGGATGAATCTGTTCGAGCAGATGCGTGGAGGTGATGTAGGCCATGTCGAACGGCGGGTCCTGCCGCAACAGCACCACATCGAATGACGCAAGGTTGGTGCGCGTGGGTTCACCGAGGGTGAAGTGATTGCCTTCCTCGTCGCGCACGGCGAGCGCCTGAACCGGGGCGACAATATCTTTGCCGCGCTGGCTCAGCTTGTCGGGTGTATAATAAGACAGCTGATGGCCGCGCTTTTGCGCCTCCAGAAGCAGCGCGAAGGTGGAATCGCCGCGGATGTTGATACGCGCGATCGGGTCCATCTGGACGGCGACTTTCAGCTTCATGTCTGGTGATCCGGTATCAGGGAGACTTGAGGGTTACTTAGAGCATGACGGGGGAAACGGGTAGCCGCTTTCCGCATCAGGCGCTGGCGTCGAAGGCTGCTATGAGATGGGTCGGCAGCCGCTTGGGTGCAACAAGAACAACATCGAAACGCAACTCGAAATTCGCATGCTCGGGGTGGGTCACCAGCCAGACCTCGGCCGCGGCGACAATGCGCTGCTGCTGCTTCGGCGTCACCGCATAGGCCGCATCGTCCAGTCTGGCGCGGGCCTTCACCTCGACGAAAGCCAGGAGATTGCGCCGGCGCGCGACGATGTCGATCTCGCCATGCGGGGTGCGGAAGCGCCGCGCCAGAATGCGGTAGCCCTTCGCGATCAGCCAGGCCGCGGCCCGGCTCTCGGCGGAGAGGCCGGTCTGAAACGCCGCGATCCGTTCCGCAGCGGGGCCGTCATGATCGCCGCGGGATTTGTCAGTCGCCATCGCCGTTCGCTTTCGTGCGCGCCGAGAGTTCGAGCGCACGCGCATAGACCTCGCGCTTCGGCCGGCCCGACATGGTCACCGCATGCGCGACCGCATCCTTGACGCTGTGCTGGGCGAGCGATGCGATCAGCAACTCGTCGAGCGCGTCTGCGCTCATGCGCTCGGCATCCTTCGTCGGCGGCCCGATCACGAGAACGAACTCGCCGCGGGTCTCCAGCGCGTCTGCTTGCGCGGCCAAATCGGGCAGCGGGCCGCGGTTCACCTCTTCGTGAAGCTTGGTCAGCTCGCGGCAGACCGCGCCGTCGCGTTGCCCCAGGATTGCCGCAACATCTTTCAGCGTTTCCTGCACCCGTGTACCGGCTTCAAACAGCACCAGCGTCGCGTCGATGTGTGCAAGCTCGGCCAGCCTTGTCCGACGGGCGTTTTGTTTCGGCGGCAGGAAGCCTTCGAAGAAGAACCGATCGGTCGGCAACGCGCCAACCGCAAGCGCAGCCAGCACCGACGATGGTCCCGGCAGCGCGATGATGGCGTGACCGGCCGCACTAGCCTCACGCACGAGCTTGAATCCGGGATCGGAAATCAGCGGCGTTCCTGCATCTGACACGAGCGCGATCGCTTCGCCTTGCGCCAGCCGTGCGAGGAGTTTCGGCCGTGTGGCAGCAGCATTGTGCTCATGATATGGCGTCAGCGGCGTCTTGATTGCGAAGCGCTCCATCAGCCGGTGGGTGATACGCGTGTCCTCGCACGCCACGACATCAGCGCCCGCCAGCGTTTCCAGCGCGCGCAGCGTGATGTCGCCGAGATTGCCGATCGGCGTTGCCACCAGATAGAGGCCGGGCTTTGCCTTCGCCGCCGCCACCACATGACTGCCGATCGCGAATTGGCGCGGCTCCGCCGAGGCGGTGTCCGGGTTGTGGTGCGGGGTTAAGGTTTTCGGCGGCATAGCGATCAATCTAGCGGCTCGGAATGGGTCCGTCTTGGCGGTTTGCGGGTTGTCGGGGCAGGCCTTTTCTTTTTATCTTTCGGGGTCTTGCGTGCTGGAATCCTTTTGTCTTGGTTAACTATTCGCCGACAATATGCCTTGAATCCATGCCCAGATGTTGGGCGCGGAGGGACGCGCAGGGCGAGTATTGCCCCGCCGCGTGATGGGAACAGTGAGTATGACGGCCCCGATCAATCTGAGTGCGTTCGTCCGTTCCGGGTCAACCCGGCGAACGGCAGTGGGGCTCATCCTTGGTGCGCCGCTGATGGCGGGCTGCGCCGGCTTCCAGTCCAATCTTCCGAATTTCGGCGGCATCTTCTCGTCCGAACCGACGCCGGGTTCGGCCGGTCCGCCACAGCAGCCGACCGCCGTCGGTAGCGGCCAGGTTCGCGTCGGCCTTATCCTGCCGCTCTCCGGCGCAGGCAATGCCGGCGTCGCCGCGCAGTCGATGAAGAACGCGGCCGAAATGGCGCTCGCGGAATTTCAGGCTCCGAACATCCAACTCCTGGTCAAGGACGACGCCGGTACGCCGCAAGGCGCGCAGGCCGGTGCGCAGCAGGCGGTCGACGAAGGTGCGGAGATCATTCTCGGGCCGCTGTTCGCAGCTGCGGTCCCGGCTGTGGCCAATGTCGCGCGCACGCGCGGCATTCCGGTGATTGCGTTCTCGACGGACTCGAGCGTCGCCGGCCGCGGCGTGTATCTCTTGAGCTTTCTGCCGGAGTCTGACGTTAACCGCATCGTCGATTACGCATCGAGCACCGGCAAGCGATCGTTCGCGGCGATGCTGCCGGAGAACGCTTACGGCAATGTCGTCGAAGCCGCGTTCAAGCAGGCGGTGAGCCGCCGCGGCGGCCGCATCGTTGCGTTCGAGCGTTATAGCGGCGACCGCGCAAACGCGTCGCGTGCTCTCGCGCCGGCGCTCCCGAGTGCCGATGCGCTCTTTCTTGCCGACGATGGCGAGCAGCTTGTCGTCACGGCAGAGTCGATCGCGGCGACGGGCGCCAACCTGAAGCGCTTGCAGCTGATCGGTACGGGACTCTGGGATAGTCCCGCCGTGTTTAACTACGCGCAGTTGCAGGGCGGCCTGTACGCAGCGCCCGACGCTGCAGGCTATCGTGCGTTCGCCAATCGCTATCGCGCGAAGTTCGGGCGCGATCCAGTTCGCACCGCCACACTCGCATACGATGCGGTTGCGCTGGTTGCCGCGCTCGCCAAGACGCAAGGCGGTCAGCGCTTCGCGCCGGAGACACTGACGAATCCGTCGGGCTTTGCCGGGATCGATGGCCTGTTTCGCTTCAAGGCCGACGGCACCAACGATCGCGGCCTGGCCGTGCTGCGGGTGGCGCAAGGCGGCGGCCAGGTGGTCGCCGGCTCGCCGAAGAGCTTTGGCGCGTAAATCTTCCTAGGCAGCCAGATCGGCGACGACCGCGTCGAGCACGGGGAACCCGTCTTGCGTCACGCGCAGGCGTCCGCTGGCGTCGGTGGCGATCACGCCTTCATCGCGCAGGAGCGCAATGCGATCCGGATCGAGCGCGCGTCCTGACAGTGTCTGATAGCGCTGCGGATCGATGCCTTCCGCAAGCCGCAGTCCCATCAGCAGGAATTCATCGGCGCGCTGCTCGCTGTTGAGCGTCTCGTCGCCGACGATGCCGTGTCCATTCGCCTCGACGCGCATCAGCCACGCTTCCGGCCGCTTCTCGGTGACGAGCGCATGGCGCTCACCATCCACATCAAGCCGCGCATGCGCGCCGGGGCCGATGCCTGCGTACTCGTCGCCGCGCCAGTAGATGAGATTGTGCCGGCATTCCGCACCGGGCCGCGCGTGGTTCGAAATCTCGTAGGATGGCAAGCCGCGCTTGGCACAGACCTCCTGCGTCACGTCATAAAGCGCGCGCGCATTCGCTTCGTCCGGAATCACGAGCTTGCCCGCTGCATGTAGTCCGAAGAACGGCGTCTCCGGCTCGATGGTGAGCTGATAAAGCGACAGGTGCTCGGCCGCGTAATCGATCGCCTGCGTGAGTTCGTCGGCCCACATCTGCGGCGTCTGGTCCGGCCGTGCATAGATCAGATCGAACGAGTAGCGGTCGAATGCGCTGCGTGCGATCGCAACTGCATCGAGCGCTTCCTGTGCGGTGTGCAGCCGTCCCAGCGCTTTCAGCGAGGCATCGTCGAGCGCCTGCACGCCAAGCGAGACGCGATTGACGCCGGCGGCGCGATAGCCGTGGAACCGTTCGGCCTCGACGCTGGTCGGATTGGCTTCGAGCGTCACCTCGACATCGCGCGCGACGTTCCAGTGCTTGCCGATCGCATCGAGAATGGCGCCGACGGTTTGCGGCTTCATCAGCGATGGTGTGCCGCCGCCGAGAAACACAGTGGAGACGGTGCGATCGAATGTCAGCGACGCCGAATGCGCGATCTCGCGGGTGAATGCCGCGACGTAGCGCTCTTCGTCGATCGCCGCATGCCGCACATGGCTGTTGAAGTCGCAGTACGGACACTTCGACAAGCAGAACGGCCAGTGGACGTAAACGCCGAAGGGCGAGGTGTTCGAGAGGTGCTCAGCGCTCAAGGCACATCTCCGCAAGCTTCACGAAGGCCTTGGCCCGATGCGAGAGGCCCATGCCGCGCGGCGGCAGGCCGTGCTTCTCGTCGCTCGTCATCTCGCCGAAGGTGCGCGTGTGGCCGTCCGGTAAAAACGCCGGGTCGTAACCGAAGCCAGCCGTGCCGCGCGGTGGCCACACCAGCGTGCCATCGACGCGCGCCTCGACCTCTTCGAGGTGGCCGTCGGGCCACGCCACGCATAGCGCCGAGACGAAGTGTGCCTTGCGCTGGTCAGGAGCAGTCGCGCCGTGCTCCTGCAGCAGGCGTTCGATGCGCGCCATCGCGCCGTGGAAATCTTTTTTCTCGCCGGCCCAGCGCGCCGAGTAGATGCCGGGCTGTCCATTGAGCGCATCGACCGCAAGGCCGGAGTCGTCGGCGAACGCGGGCAGTTTTGCGACTTGCGCGGCCGCGATCGCCTTGATGCGTGCGTTGGCTTGAAAGGTCGTGCCTGTTTCATCCGGCTCGGCAAGACCGAGTTCGCCGGCCGACACGGCCTCGATCCCGTACGGCGCCAGCAGTTCGCGCATTTCCGCGAGCTTGCCGGGGTTATGGGTTGCGATCACGAGTCGCTCCGTGATTCGGCGGTGCATGTCCAAGCCTATTCGATCACGATGCGCGGTGAAACGCGGTTGTCAGCCGACAGCGATCTTCTGCAGTTCGACCAGGCGGCTGACGCCCTTCTTCGCGAGCGCCACCAGCGCCAGGAACTCATCCTGCGTGAACGGCTCCTTCTCGGCGGTTCCCTGCACTTCGACGATGCGGCCGTCGCCGGTCATCACGAAATTCGCGTCGGTCTCCGCTTCGGAGTCTTCCGCGTAGTCGAGATCGAGAACCGGCGTGCCGTTGTAGATGCCGCAGGACACAGCGGCGACGTTGTCGCGCAGGATTTCACTCGGATTACGCACCATGTTGCGCGCCTTCATCCAGTTGAGGCAGTCGGCGAGTGCGACCCACGCACCGGTGATCGACGCCGTGCGCGTGCCGCCGTCGGCCTGCAGCACGTCGCAGTCGACGGTGATCTGACGCTCGCCGAGCGCTTCGAGGTTGACGGTCGATCGCAGCGAACGGCCGATGAGGCGCTGAATTTCGACCGTGCGGCCGCCCTGCTTGCCTGACGACGCTTCACGGCGGGTCCGCTCATGGGTTGCGCGCGGCAGCATGCCGTACTCAGCGGTGACCCAGCCGCGCCCCTGTCCCTTCAGCCACGGCGGCAGCCGCTCTTCGAGCGTCGCGGTGACAAGCACATGGGTATCGCCGAATTTCACAAGGCATGAGCCTTCGGCGTATTTGACGACGCCGCGCTCGAGCGACACGGGACGCAGTTCATCTGGCGCGCGACGGCTGGGCCGCATGGCGAAAACTCCGGGAAAGTCAGGGGATCGGTCAATTCCGTGGTGCTTTTAGGGGGCGGCGCTCATCCCGGCAAGGGGCGGAACGGAACGCCACAAAGGCGCTTGTCTCTGCGGCCAAGATGGCCAAATCTGGCGTGAAGCGGGCAAGTTAACCCGCGCAGGAGCATCCGTTGGCCCATCACGAACCGACCGGTCATCTGATCACGCCGCCGACCGGGCTGGCCCAGCTCAACGAGCGCACGCGCGACATCTTCCGGCAGATCGTCGACAGCTATCTTGCAACCGGCGAACCGGTCGGCTCGCGTAACATCTCGCGGCTGATCACGGTGCCGCTGTCGCCGGCCTCGGTCCGCAACGTGATGTCGGACCTCGAACAGCTCGGACTGATCTACGCGCCGCATACCTCCGCCGGCCGGCTCCCGACCGAATTGGGTCTGCGCTTCTTCGTCGATTCGCTGATGCAGGTCGGCGAACTCACCGAGGCGCAGCGGCAGGCGATCGAAGGTCAGCTTGCAACCGTCGGCAAGGCGCAGTCGGTCGAGCAGGCGCTGAGCGAAGCGCTGGCGCGGCTCTCGGGTCTTACGCGCGCCGCCGCTGTGGTGACCACGGCGAAAGCGAACGTACGGCTGAAGCACATCGAGTTCGTGCGGCTGGAGCCGGAGAAGGCGCTGGTGGTGCTGGTCGCGGAAGACGGCCAGGTCGAGAACCGCGTGCTGCCGTTACAACCCGGCGTGCCATCGTCGGCGCTGGTCGAGGCCTCGAACTTCCTCAACTCACGCATTCGCGGCCGCACGCTCGCCGAAGCGCGGCTCGAACTCGAAACCGTCATCACGCAGAATCGCGCACAGCTCGATCAGCTGACGCAGAAAGTTGTGTCGGCGGGTCTCGCCAGCTGGTCCGGCGGCGCCAGCGAGGAGCGTCAGCTCATCGTCCGCGGTCACGCCAATCTCTTGGAAGACCTGCACGCGCTCGAAGATCTCGAACGCGTGCGGCTGCTGTTCGAAGATCTCGAAACCAAGAAGGGCGTGATCGACCTGCTCGGGCGAGCCGAACAGGCGGACGGCGTGCGTATCTTCATCGGTTCGGAGAACAAGCTGTTCTCGCTCTCCGGATCATCGACGATCATCGCGCCGTACCGCGATGGCGCCGGCCATATCGTCGGCGTGCTCGGTGTCATCGGCCCGACCCGGCTGAACTATGCGCGCGTGATCCCGACGGTGGATTACGCCGCGCGCATCGTCAGCCAGATGCTGGGTGGATGATCCAGGCTCAGGCCGCGAACAGCTTGCGGATCGCGGTGATATTTTCGCCGCCGAGACCGTTCGAATTGGCTTCCTCGAAGGTTGAGGTCGCCGCTTCCAGCAATGCTCCGTGCTTGCACGCCAGCGCGCCGGCGTAGCGAAGGTCCTTGGCAACCAGCTCGATCGGAAACAGCGCGTCGTCGCGCTGGGCCGTCATCAGTGCCGCCGCGCCTTTCGCTGCCGGGCTCGCGACCGGCAGATGGTTCAGAAGCTCGGTCGCCTGCGCAGCCCCGAGTCCTGCCGCACCGAGCATGGCGTGATACTGCGCGACGCCGATCACCTGCACGGCAAACAGCGCGTTCACGGCAAGTTTTGCCACCGCGGCGCTGCCGATCGGGCCGACGTGATGAATCGCTCCCGACCACGCCGAGAGGATCGGCTTCGCGCGATCCGCCAGAGCTGGGTCGCCGCCGGTGAAGTGAATCGCCTGACCGGCATTGGCTTGCGGCGTTGAGCCAATGACGGGGGCTTCGATGAAGTGCGCGCCCCGCTTGGCGATTTCATCTGCAAGCGCCGTGACCCAGCGCGGTTGCAAGGTGCTCAACTCGATCGCAAGAGCATCCGGCGAAAGGCCTTCGATGGCGCCATCGCCTGGCCGCAGCCAGACATCGCGCGAGGCATCGTCATCGCGCAGCATGGCGACGACAACATTTGCGCCTGTGGCTGCATCCTTCGGTGAGGCCGCAACGGTCACGCCTTTGGCTTCAAGCGGAATCGCATGTGCGCGCGTGCGATTCCAGACGGTGACGTGATGACCGGTGTCGGCAAGCTTCGATGCGAAGATCGTGCCCATGCGGCCGAGGCCGAGAACGGCGATGGTGTGGGAGGGGGTGCTCATCACGCGGCCTTCGCAGCGGCAACGGCAGTGGCGGCGGCGCTGGCCTTCGCCTTGGCGACGCTGTCGGCGTCGAACACGGTGCCTTCCACCTTGAGAAAGGTGATGTCGGCGATGCCGAGGAAGCCGAACAGCAGATTGAGGTACGGCTTCAGCATGTCGGTTTCGTTCGCTGGTAGACCGTAGGCGAGTGCGCAGTAGAGCTTCTTGCCTTTCACGAGGCCCTCGAAGTTCTGGCCGTCGAAGGCGAACGTTTTGCCGATGCGCGAAACGTGATCGATGTACGCCTTCAGCGCCGACGGGACACTGAAGTTGTAGATCGGCGCCGAAATCAGAATGACGTCGGACGCGAACAGCTCGGCGATCAGCTCGTCCGACAACGCGAGCGCAGCCTTGAGCTTCGCATCGAGTTGATCGGCGGGTGTGTAGAAACCGGCGATCGTGTCATCGGAAATGTGCGGGATCGGCTTTGCGACGACGTCGCGAATCACGACCTTGCCGGCCGGATTGGCGGCTTGCCATTCGGCCGTGAAGGCGTCGGCGAGGGCGCGGGAGTGCGAGCCGCCGTTGCGCGACGAGGAATCGATTTTCAGCAGTTGGGGCATGGGTTTGACTCCGGTTCGGCGGGAGAAGAACTCATGCAGTAAGGAAGGGAAAGATTGTCAGTAGCATCCTACTCGTGCAAAAATGTCACCAATGAACCTCACGGCTCTTGAAATTTTCGCGGACGTCTATCGCGCCGGCAGCCTCGCTGCCGTGGCGCGTGCGCGCGATGTCGATCCGTCGCTGATCTCGCGGGCAATCGCCAATCTCGAAGATGAAATCGGCGTGCGTCTGTTCGTGCGCTCGACGCGCCGGCTCGCGCCCACGGACGCCGGCAAAATCTATTTCGACCGGATCGGAAAAGTTCTGCGCGACCTCGATGATGCGGCAGTGGCGGCTGCTGAAACCGCAGGCGCTCCGTCGGGTGTGGTGCGGCTCACCACGTCGATGTCGTTTGGAAAGGTCTTCATCGTTCCACTGATGGATGCGTTCCGAAAAGCGCATCCGAAGATCGTGCTCGATCTGGTTCTCGACGACAGCAATCTCGACCTCGCGAGCCGCAACATCGATCTTGCGATCAGGCTTGGGCCGCAGATGCGCGAAGGCGATCTGATCGTGCGCCGCCTGATGCGCACGCGATATTCGGTCTACGCAAGCCCTGGCTATCTCGCGCAGCACGGTGCGCTCAAGCATCCCGCCGATCTCTCCAGTCGCGACTGCATCCTGATCGGGTTGCCCGGCTACAAGTCGGCGTGGACGTTTCGCAAAAACGGCCGCACGCTCCCGGTCGTGCCGGTCAAGGGCAACCTGATGGTTTCGAACGCCTATGCGGCGCGGCAATCGGCAGAGGCCGGCCTCGGTCCGGCGCTGCTTGCCGACTGGATCAGCGACGATGCGGTTGCGGCGGGCGCACTCGTTAAACTTTTTCCGGATTATGAGGTCGCCGCGATTTCGTTCGATACGGCTGTGTGGCTGGTTTATCCGGCGCGCGACCATGTGCCGGCGAAAACCCGCTGCGTCATCGACTTTCTCGCAAGGAACATCAGCGATCGTGCGCCGCTGGCTGCCGGACCGGGCGGAAATCGTCCCGCCAAGCGCCAGTGAAACCTTGATTTTCGGCCCGGAAACCCTGATATCCCGGCCAACAGACATTTCAGCAAAACGACGGACTAACCAATGACCGAACCAAACGGGCAGAAGGACAGCCCTGAGGCGGCCCAGAGCAACGAGCCGAAAGTGTCCAAGCCCTACATCATGCCTGACGATCCGGAAGAAGGATCGGCGGAAGCTTTGGCGAAGGAACTCGGCGAGGCGAAGGATCGCACGCTGCGTACGCTCGCCGAGATGGAGAACCTGCGCAAGCGCACCGCGAAGGAAGTGTCCGACGCGCGCACCTACGGCATTACCGGCTTCGCGCGTGACGTGCTCGATATTGCCGACAATCTGCAGCGCACGCTCGATGCTGTGTCGGCGGAAGCGAAAGCTGCGGCCGATCCGGGCTTGAAGGCGCTGATCGAGGGCGTCGAGCTCACCGAGCGCTCGTTGCTCAACACGCTCGAGAAGAACGGCGTCAAGAAATTCGATCCAGTTGGCGAGAAGTTCGATCCGAACTTTCAGCAGGCCATGTTCGAGATGCCCGATGCATCGGTGCCGCCGGGTACGGTGGTGCAGGTGGTGCAGGCCGGATACATGATCGGCGAGCGCGTGCTGCGCCCGGCGCTGGTCGGCGTCGCCAAGAAGGCGTAACGCGCGAACTCAGTTCACGTCCGTCGACTGGATGCGCTTGATGCCGGCGTTCTCCATGTTCTGGAGCGCCCTGTCGAGCGAGCCGTCCGCATTGATGCCGCGGCAGGCGTCTTCGATCACGTAAGTCTCGAAGCCGGCCTTGCGCGCATCGAGCGCCGTCCACGCCACACAGAAGTCCGTGGCCAGCCCCACGACGAAGACGCGTGCGATGCCGCGCTCGCGCAGATAGCTCGCGAGTCCCGTCGACGTCTTGCGGTCGGCCTCCATGAAGGCCGAGTAGCTGTCGATGTGCTGGTGGAAGCCCTTGCGGATCACCAGCTGCGCGTGCGGAACGTCGAGATCCTGCGCCAGCGCCGCACCGTCGCTGCCCTGGATGCAGTGGTCGGGCCAGAGCACCTGCATGCCGTAAGGCAGATCGATCACGTCGAACGGCGCTTTGCCGGAATGGTTCGATGCGAACGAGATGTGATCCGCCGCGTGCCAGTCCTGCGTCAGGATGACGTTGGCAAATCGTTTCGACAGCCGGTTGATGACCGGGATCACCTGATCGCCATCGGTTACCGCGAGGCTACCGCCGGGCAGAAAGCTGTTCTGCACGTCAACAACGATCAGGACGGAACCGGTATCGGGTTTCATGATCAGCGTGACTGAATTCCGTCGCGCACGGCGCGAAAACGCGTGAAGGCGGTGGCCCAGTCGTCTTTCTTCGCAATGGCCAGAATACGCAGCGTCGCGCCGCTGCCGAAGCGGAGCCATTGCACGAGCTGCACGGGCCGTTCGTCCTTGCCCATGGTCGCATCGACGCGCGTCTCGAAACCGGCGCCGCCGTCGATGCGCACCGGTTCAGATGAGGTGATGCGGCCGTTGTTCAGGCCCGGAGCAACCGCAACGGCCTGGCGTGCGAAGCGATCGCGTTCGTCCGGCGCGCCCGGCGCCGACGGGATCACCGACACCAGCACATAGGGTCCGCCGTTCTCGGTCTCTCTCTCGTCGGCATCGTCGGACAACAGGATTGCCGAGCCGATCACGACAGTGCGCACGCTTTTGAATCCCGCGAGATCGGTCATCTTGAACGGCAGCAGCGCAAGCTGCTCCTCGGTCGGCACCGTTTTGCGCAGCGACGCCGTCGACAGGAATTTGCGGATGGTCGCTTCCGGGAACGCCTTGCTTGCTGCTTCCGTCACTTGTACGGCCACGTAGCCGGAGAACGTTCCACCCGCGACAATCAACGAGTAGAGCCGCACGCTGGCGTCGGCGCTCTTGCCGCTTTCCGAAGTGATGAAAGCGCGGCCGGCGGTCGTCTGCAGCGGCTCGATCTTCGGCGTGTTCGGTTGCGGCCCGGCCTTCTGCGCCGCCTCAACCGCGGTGAAAGCCGCCAGGGGCAATTCGCCGACGATGACCTTCACGCCCTCGTCCGCCGACTGAAAACCGGAGAAGCTTTTAGCCGGGCTTAGTCCGTCAGACGGAACAAGTCCGACGCGGACGCCCGGCGGGTAGACGGGATTGGCGCTTGCCCCCTGCGCTGTCAGCAGGGCGAGAGCGAGGGCGAAAACGGCGGCGAAGCGGCTGATCAGGGTCATGGGCGCTCTACTCGGACCGCAATACGGCGGTTCAATGATCGGAGATTTCCGTTCGGCGGGTGGGATAGCTGGATTAACCCTATCACCGAACCGTCGCGCCGTTGCCTCGGCTGAACATGCAAATGCATGATATTGTCCGTCAGTCGTCAGTGAGGGAAACCGCTCTGCCAGCGGCGTTTTTCGTGGGTCTTGCATGCCAGTAAGTCTTGCGGCGCAGACCCCCCCTCCTATATGAGGCTCACCGTCGCCTATCGCGAACAATTGAACCGCCTAACTGAACACATGAACAATGGGGGTTCGGATCGGGATGCCTTTTGAGGGCCCGGCCAGCCTGCCGCAAGCAAAGGATTCAAGACCATGGGTAAGGTCATCGGGATCGACCTCGGCACCACGAATTCGTGCGTCGCCGTGATGGATGGAAAATCACCGAAAGTTATCGAGAATGCCGAAGGCATGCGCACCACGCCGTCGATCGTTGCGGTCACGGATGATGGCGAGCGCCTCGTCGGCCAGCCGGCCAAGCGCCAGGCCGTTACCAATCCGGAGCGTACCTTCTTCGCAGTGAAGCGCCTGATCGGCCGCCGCTACGACGACCCGATGGTCGAGAAGGACAAGAAGCTCGTCCCCTACAAGATCGTGAAGGCGTCGAACGGCGACGCGTGGGTCGAGGCCGACGGCCAGACCTATTCGCCCTCGCAAGTGTCCGCTTTCATCCTTCAGAAGATGAAGGAGACCGCTGAAGCGCATCTCGGCCAGAAGGTCGAACAGGCGGTCATTACCGTTCCTGCCTACTTCAACGACGCGCAACGTCAGGCCACCAAGGACGCCGGCAAGATCGCCGGTCTCGAGGTGCTGCGCATCATCAACGAGCCGACCGCGGCCGCGCTCGCCTATGGTCTCGACAAGGCCAAGCAGGGCACGATTGCCGTGTACGATCTCGGCGGCGGCACCTTCGACGTCTCGATTCTCGAGATCGGCGACGGCGTGTTCGAAGTGAAGTCCACCAACGGCGATACCTTCCTCGGCGGTGAAGACTTCGACATGCGTCTCGTCGGCTACCTCGCGGACGAGTTCCAGAAGGAGCAGGGCATCAACCTGCGTAATGACAAGCTCGCGCTGCAGCGACTGAAGGAAGCCGCTGAAAAGGCGAAGATCGAGCTGTCGTCGACGACGCAGACCGAAATCAATCTGCCGTTCATCACGGCCGACCAGTCGGGCCCGAAGCATCTGACCATGAAACTCACCCGCGCCAAGTTCGAGGCGCTGGTCGATGACCTCGTGCAGAAGACGATCGAGCCGTGCCGCAAGGCACTGAAGGACGCCGGTCTCTCAGCTGCCGAGATCAACGAGGTCGTTCTCGTCGGCGGCATGACCCGTATGCCGAAGGTCCAGGAAGTGGTGAAGCAGCTGTTCGGCAAGGAGCCGCACAAGGGCGTCAACCCGGACGAAGTCGTGGCCATCGGCGCCGCCATTCAGGCGGGCGTGCTGCAGGGCGACGTGAAGGACGTGCTGCTGCTCGACGTGACGCCGCTCTCGCTCGGCATCGAAACGCTGGGTGGCGTGTTCACGCGTATCATCGATCGCAACACCACGATCCCGACCAAGAAGAGCCAGGTGTTCTCGACCGCCGAGGACAACCAGAATGCGGTGACCATTCGCGTGTTCCAGGGCGAACGCGAGATGGCGGCCGATAACAAGATTCTGGGCCAGTTCGACCTGATGGGTATTCCGCCGGCTCCGCGAGGCATGCCGCAGATCGAGGTGACGTTCGACATCGACGCCAACGGCATCGTCAACGTGTCCGCCAAGGACAAGGCGACGAACAAGGAGCAGCAGATCCGCATTCAGGCATCGGGCGGTCTGTCCGAGAGCGACATCGAGAAGATGGTCAAGGACGCGGAAGCGAACGCGGCCGAGGACAAGAAGCGCCGCGAGTCGGTCGACGCCAAGAACCATGCGGACGCGCTGGTGCATTCCACCGAGAAGGCGCTGGCCGAGCATGGCTCGAAGGTCGGTGAGCCCGAGCGCCGCGCGATCGAGGACGCCGTCAGCGATCTCAAGGAAGCGCTGAAGGGCGACGACGCCGAAGCGATCAAGGCCAAGACCAATACCTTGGCGCAGGCGTCGATGAAGCTCGGCGAGGCGATGTACAAGCAGCAGGCGGAAGGCGATGCCGCCGCCGGCGCTGCGAAGAAGGACGATGTCGTCGACGCGGAGTTCACCGAAGTCGACGACGACAAGGACAAGAAGAAGTCCGCCTGACGCGATCGAGGACGGTCGTGATGCCGATCGATCTTTCACAAAAGATTGCCCCCGGAGATATTCCGGGGGCTTTGTTCCAACCCCACATGGATAGCCGTGTCGCCGCCTGCGCTTGTTCGCAGACGAGGCGCGTGCGCGACCGCTGAGAGCCCGGCCGATGTCCGCCAAGCGCTGCTATTACGAGACCCTCGAGGTCGAACGCTCGGTCAACGATGCGGGGTTGAAGACCGCGTTCCGCAAACTCGCGATGAAATGGCATCCGGACAAGAATCCGGGCGACCAGGCGAGCGAGGTCAAATTCAAGGAAATCAACGAGGCCTACGAGATCCTTAAGGACGGCGACAAGCGCGCCGCTTACGATCGCTATGGCCACGCCGCGTTCGAGCAGGGCGGCATGGGCGGTGGCCATGGCTTCGGTCAGGGCTTCGGTCAGGGCTTCGCGGACATCTTCGAAGATCTGTTCGGCATGACCGGCCAGCGCGGCCGTGGCGGCCGCGAGCGCGGCGCTGACCTGCGCTACAACATGGAAATTTCGCTGGAAGAAGCATTTGCCGGCAAGACCGCGCAAATCCAGATTCCGGTGTCTGTCACTTGCGAGTCCTGCTCGGGCACCGGCGCCAAGGCCGGCTCCAAGCCGAAGACCTGCGCCACCTGCAACGGCGCCGGCCGCCTGCGGCATGCGCAAGGCTTCTTCACGCTCGAGCGCACCTGTCACGCCTGTCAGGGTCGCGGTCAGGTGATCGAGGATCCGTGCGGATCGTGCTCGGGGACCGGTCGCGTCACCAAGGAGCGCAATCTCTCGGTCAATATTCCGCCAGGTGTCGAGGACGGCACCCGCATCCGCCTCGCGGGCGAGGGTGAAGCGGGCGTTCGCGGCGGACCGCCCGGCGACCTCTATATTTTCCTGGCGCTGACGGCCCATCCTCTGTTTCAGCGCGACGGCGCCGATCTCTACTGCCGCGTGCCGGTGTCGATGGTGTCCGCTGCACTCGGCGGCGAGTTCGAAGTGCCCGCGATCGACAAGTCCAAGACCAAGGTCAAGGTGCCTGCCGGCACCCAGTCGGGACAGCGCTTTCGCGTTGCGGGAAAAGGCATGCCGGTCCTGCGGTCGCGCCAGAAGGGCGACATGTACGTCCAGGTCGTGGTCGAAACGCCCCAGAATCTCACCAAGAAGCAGCAGGAACTGCTGGCGGAGTTCGAAAAATTGTCCTCCGGCGCAACCCAGCCGGAGGCCGTGGGCTTCTTTTCGCGGGTGAAAGAGTTCTTCGCGAGCCGGACTGACGGCGTCTGACGCGTTAACCGCGTGCGCTGACTGGCCGCTGCTGATGGAACTTCGATGGGGTTGTCAAGCTTGACCGTGTCCAGTCGTATCTATACGGATTTATGACGGTTTCCTGACAGGCCGTTGAGTACCGGTCCCGCTTGGTAGAGACATGCCCTCGCAATCCTCTGCGCGCGCGTTAAAAAAACCCCTTCGCCTCGACGACGAGGTCCGATTCCTTCGCTCATGGATCGAGAAGCCGCTGCATATGGGGGCGGTGATGCCCTCTGGCCGCGTTCTTGCTCGCACCATGGCAAGTTACGTCGACAACAATTCCTCCGGCCCCGTCATTGAACTTGGTCCCGGCACCGGTGCGATCACCAATGCGCTGGTCGAGCGCGGCATCGATCAGAAGCGGCTGGTGCTGGTCGAGTACAACCCAAGCTTCTGCGCGCTGCTACGCGATCGCTACCCGCAGGCGACGGTGGTGCAGGGCGACGCCTATGCGCTGGAAAAATCTCTGCGTGACGTTCTGACCGAGCCGGCCTCGGCTGTTGTCTCCGGTCTGCCGCTGGTGACCAAGCCGATGCTGATGCGGCTGAAGTTGATCCGCGATGCGTTCGGGGCGCTTGGTCCGCGTGCACCGTTCATCCAGTTCACCTACTCCGTCGCGCCGCCGATTCCAAAGTCGCTGCCGGGCGTCGTCACCGAAGCCTCCGAGCGCATCTGGATGAACCTTCCCCCGGCACGCGTCTGGGTGTATCGCAAGGGCTGACCGTTTTCGCTCGGCGTAAGCGGCATCTGTTCCGCGGTTCTGTCGTCCGAGTCACATGTCCGCCATCAAAATCCTCATCATTCCCGGCTCGTTGCGCACCGGCTCGCTGAACGCGCGCCTGGCCGGCGTGATTGCGCGCGAATTCGCCAAGGCCGATGCCGATGTCACTCGCATCTCGCTCGGCGACTATCCGCTGCCGATCTACGACGGCGACTTCGAAGCCAAATCCGGCGTTCCGGCAAATGCGGTCAATCTCAAGCGCATGATCGGTTCGCACCACGGTGTGGTGTTCGTGACGCCGGAGTACAACTCCTCGCTGCCCGCGTTGGTGAAGAACGCGGTCGATTGGGTGACGCGGGTGGAAGATCGCGGCGAGACGCAGGGGCAGGTGTTTCGCGAGCGCGCATTCGCGCTGGCGTCGGCGTCCGAAGGCAAACTCGGCGGCGCGCGCGGTCTCGCGGCGTTCCGGCTGATTCTGTCCGGCTGCCGCGCGCTCGTGATCCCCAATCAGCTGGCGCTGTCGTTCGCCGATCAGGCGTACGACGACGCCGATCATCTGAAAAATCCGGGCGATGTCGCTCTGCTGCAAGCGATGGTGAAGCAGTTGATCGATGTTGCCCAGCACATGATGTGAACCGATGACAGCATCCATTCCGCCGCGCGAACGCCTGATCGTTGCACTCGACGTGCCCGATGTGGATGTGGCACGGGCCCTGATCAAGAAGCTCGGCGACAGCGTGGTGTTCTACAAGATCGGCTATCAGCTCGGTTACGCCGGTGGCCTGCCGCTGATCCGCGAGCTGGCGAATTCCGGCAAGAAGGTCTTCGCCGACCTCAAGCTGCATGACATCGGAAATACGGTCGCCAAGGGCGTCGAGAGCGTCGCCAAGCTCGGCGCGACGTTTCTCACCGTGCACGCCTATCCGCAGACCATGCAGGCGGCGGTCGATGCGCGCAAAGGCTCGTCGTTGCAGGTGCTCGCGGTCACCGTGCTCACGTCGTACGACGACGACGATCTGCATGCGGCGGGATACCGGCTCAATGTCGGCGATCTCGTTGAAGCGCGCGCCCGGCAGGCGCAGGCGCTGGGTGTCGATGGCCTCGTGTCGTCGGCGGAAGAAGTCGGCAAACTGCGCGGCATCACCGGTGCGCAAATGCGGCTGGTGACGCCGGGCATTCGTCCCGCAGGCTCCGCCGCTGGCGACCAGAAGCGCATCATGACGCCGGCGAAAGCGATCGCCGCAGGCGCCGATTATCTGGTTGTCGGGCGGCCGGTGGTCGAAGCCGCCCACCCCAAGAATGCAGCCGAAGAAATCGTCGCCGAAATCGAAGCGGCCGCGAAATAAGGAGTGTCGAATGCCGAAGGCTTACTGGATCGCTCGGATCGATGTGCACGATCTCGACAGCTACAAGGCGAATTACGTTGCGCACAACGGCGCTGTCTTCGCCAAGTACGGCGCGAAGTTTCTCGTCCGTGGCGGCGAGTTCAAGTCGCCGGAAGGCAGCTCGCGCTCACGCAATGTCGTGCTCGAGTTCAAGGACTACGCGACGGCGCTGGCCTGCTACAACTCGCCGGAATATCAGGCACTGGTGAAGGCGCGCGCGCCGTTCTCGCAAGGCGACCTTGTCATCATCGACGGTTACGACGGCCCTCAGCCTTCGGCATGATCCCGACAGCATGATCCCGAAAAGTGGGCACCGGTTTTCGGATCAGATCATGCTCACAAAGCTACTTCCCGAGATTTTCGGGAACGATCAGCGGCACGAAACCGAACACACCGGCGCTGTCCGGATCGACGATGACGCGCACCGCGTGCACGTCGTCCTCGCCGTAAACCATCAGCTTCAGCACATTCGGGATCGGCTTGCCGCGGCTGTTCTTCAGCGGCTTCAACTCGATGAAGTGCTCGTCGCCGTTGACGACCAGCACCGGCTTGCCGAACGCGGTTGCGCCCTTCTCGATGGCGTCGAGCACATTGGTGAAACCGGATTGCCGCGGCATCGATCCGTTCGGGAAGCGGGCCTGGTCGAACTCCGCTTGCGTGAACACGACAACGGCTTTTGCACCGAGCTCCTGCGCGCGTTTGAAGCCGGCGTCGATCCAGGCGATGTTGGCCTTGTCGCGTTCGAAGAATTCCTTCGCCGCCTCCACGTCGACGGTCTCGAAGCCGTTGTTCGAGCCGACGATATGAACGCCAATGAACAGCACGCCGTTTTTCTCGAAGCGTGAGTTTTCGACGTAGGTCGCGAACTCCGGCATCAGCTTGCCCTGGCTCTCGACGGCCATCGGCGTTTTGCCGAGCGATTTGTTCGGATCCGGGAAGAACATCTGCCGCACGCGCTTCAGCCGCTCGCGCGGGTCATAGCTGCCTGCCGCCTTGCGATGGCAGTCCGTCCATTCGTTATCGCCGATGGTGTAGACCAGCGCGCCGTCGAAGGTCTGGAATTGATCCAGTGTCTTCTGGAACATCTCGTCGCTGCACGGCTGGCTGCCGGACTTGATGTCGCCGACATGGATACTGAAGGCGGGCTTCATCTTGTTGATTGCGGCGATCAGCCGGTCGAACTTCTGGTAGTCGCCCGGAATATTGTAGGGCATGTCGCCGAGTGCCACGAACGAGAACGCCTTGTCGCCGCCGACGCTCTCAGCGGAGATCGCCGGGCTTGCGGCCAGAAGTGCAATGGCTGCGGCGGCAATGAACTGGCGCATGGCGGGGGTCCTGGTGTGTGAGAGGCTGATGCGCTGGCGGAGGCTTGCGCCTGAGGCCTTAAGGGTATCGCGCGGCGGCCCGCGCGGGTCAAATCACCATGATCGGCGCAGGTTGCCGGACTGTCATCCGCCCGTTATACCGCCCGTAAGCGTGCAGATCGGGAGATCGCGCCATGTCGGATATGCGTTTGATCGTTGCGGGGGCCGGCGGCCGGATGGGCCGGGCGCTGATCCGCACTATTGCCGAGACCGAGGGAGCCGTGCTGGCCGGAGCGCTGGAGGCGCCCGGATCGGAGCTGCTGGGTAAAGATTCCGGCGTGCTCGCGGGCCTGCCCGCCAACGGCATCCTCGTCTCCGGCGACCTCTGGCCGATGTCCGGCAAGGCCGACGGCATTCTCGACTTCACTGTCCCCGCGGCAACGATCGCCAATGTGGCGATCGCCGCCCAGCGCGGGATCGTGCACGTCATCGGCACCACCGGCCTGTCGATCTCGGACGATGCCGTGATCAAGAGCGTCACCAAGCAGGCCATCGTCGTGCAGTCCGGTAACATGAGCCTCGGCGTCAATCTGCTGGCGGCGCTGGTGAAGCGCGTGGCGCGCTCGCTCGACGAGGATTTCGACATCGAGATTGTCGAGATGCATCACCGGCAGAAGATCGATGCGCCGTCCGGCACCGCCTACATGCTCGGCCGCGCCGCCGCTCAGGGCCGCAAGGTCGATCTCGCCGAACGCTCCGTGCGCTCGCGCGACGGCCATACCGGCGCACGCAATCCCGGCGATATCGGCTTTGCGACGATTCGCGGCGGCACCGCGACCGGCGATCACACGGTGATCTTCGCGGGTCCCTACGAGCGCATCGAGCTCGCGCACAAGTCGGAAGATCGCATGATCTTCGCGCACGGCGCGCTGAAAGCGGCGCTGTGGGCGCGCGGCAAGACGCCGGGCTTCTACACCATGGCCGACGTGCTCGGCCTCGGCGAAATCTAACTTCATCCACGGATACGGAACGAATGAGCGAACGACTGCTAGTGCTGGTGCGTCATGGCCAGAGCGAATGGAATCTCAAGAACCTGTTCACCGGCTGGAAAGACCCGAACCTCACCGATCAAGGCGTCAAGGAAGCGATCGAGGCCGGCCGCAAGCTGAAGGCGCAGGGCTTTGTCTTCGACGTTGCGTTCACCTCGGCGCTGACGCGCGCGCAACGCACGCTCGATCTGATGCTGACCGAAATGGGCCAGACCGGCATTCCGGTGACCAAGCATCTCGCGCTGAACGAGCGTGACTACGGCGATCTCTCCGGCCTCAACAAGGACGATGCGCGCGCCAAGTGGGGCGAGGAGCAGGTGCACGTCTGGCGCCGTTCGTTCGATGTGCCGCCGCCGGGCGGCGAGAGCCTGAAGGATACGCTGGCGCGCACCCTGCCGTACTTCGTGCAGGAAATTCTGCCGTGCGTGCTGCGCGGTCAGCGCACGATCGTAGCGGCGCATGGCAACTCGCTCCGGGCGCTGATCATGGTGCTGGAGAAGCTGTCGCCCGAGGGCATTCTCGCGCGCGAGCTCGGCACCGGCGCGCCGGTGATCTATCGCCTCAACGCGGATGCGACGGTGGCGTCGAAGCTCGATCTCGCGGCATGAGCGAGGCGGCCGAGATCGTCGTTCTCGGCCCGCGCGAGGTCGAGGCGGCCGCCGATCAGCTTGCCGACGTGCTGCTCGATTGCATCGCCGGCGGTGCCAGCGTCAGCTTCATGGCGTCGTTCACCCACCGTGAAGCCTTCGCGTTCTTCTGGAATGCGGCGGTCGGCGTCGCCGACGGGCATACCGTCCTCGCGGCCGCAAAGCTCGGTGACAAAATCGTCGGCACTGTGCAGCTCAATCTCAACACGCCGCCCAACCAGCCGCATCGCGCGGACGTCATGAAGATGCTGGTGCATCGCTCGGCGCGCAAGCGCGGGATCGGCGCCGCATTGATGAAGCTCATCGAGGCCGAGGCCGCCAAGCGTGGGCGTACGCTGCTGGTGCTCGATACCGCGAGCGGTGATGCCGAGCGCCTCTACGCCCGCAGCGGCTGGATCCGCGCCGGCGTCATCCCGGATTATGCGCTGTGGCCGCAGGGTGGTTTCTGCGACACCACGATTTTCTGGAAGCAACTCGGCGCCTGATCACTGCAAGCGTCTTACTGCACGCGTCCCGCTTCCCAGCCGAGCATCGCCTGCTTGCGGGTGATGCCCCAGTGATAGCCGGTAAGGGCGCCGCTCTTGCCGAGCACGCGATGACACGGCACCACGAACGAGATCGGGTTCTTGCCGACGGCGGTGCCGACCGCGCGTGACGCCTTGTCGTTGCCGATCTTCGAAGCGATGGTCGAATAGGTGGTCGCGCAGCCCATCGGAATTTTCAGCAGCGTTTCCCAGACACGCACTTCGAAGTCGGTGCCGATCAGCACAACGCGCAGCGGCCGGTCCTGCTGCCACTTCTTCGGATCGAAGATGCGCTGCGCCAGCGGCGCGGTGATTTCCTGATCCTGGACATAGGTCGCGAGCGGCCAGCGCCGGGTCATATCCTCCAGCGCCGCTTGCTCATCGCCCGGATCGGCGAACGCGAGGCCGGCGAGGCCGCGCGGCGTTGCGATCACGATCGCCGTTCCGAATGGCGACGGATGAAAGCCGTAGCTCAAGGTGATGCCCTGGCCGCCGGCCTTCCATTCGCCCGGCGACATTGCTTCGTGCGTGACGAACAGATCGTGCAGCCGGCCCGGTCCGGAGAGCCCTGAGTCGTAAGCCGCATCGAGAATGCTGGCCGAGTCACGCAACAGACTCTTGGCATGATCGAGCGTCAGCGCCTGCATGAAAGCCTTCGGCGTCAGTCCGGCCCAGCGGCGGAACAGATGATGCAGCTCGTCGGGCGTCACCGATGCGGCGTCCGCAATGGATTCGATCGAGGGCTGCGCGCGCCATTTGTCGGAGATGAAGGCGATCGCGCGGCGCACGGAATCGTAGTCGCGCAACTCGGCGTTCAGCGGGCCCGGTTTTGTGAGGCGCTGGTCGGCGGGATTGATCTGAACCTTGGCGAGGTTTGTCATGGTGCGAACCTAACCCCATCCACCGGCCGCACCCACCCGATTCCTGATTTCAAATCAAGACACCGGATTGAGCGTCGGTCCGCGTTTGGCGGCATTCAGGGCAGCCAATAACACCTTGTAAAAACTTGCCTTTTCATCGGGTCCAAGGAACCGGCCGACGGAAATGCGGTTGCCGCGCGACACCAGATAAAGCCGCTCGGTGCCGTATTCCTCGTGCTCGACCGTCTCAAGTCTCACCCACAGCGGGTTGAGCGTCCATTCCATGCGATGCCCGCGATGACTGACCCGGCGGATGTTGAGTTCGCTCGGCGTCACCCGGATTTCCTCGTACGCACGTGCGCGGCGGAAATTGATCCGGAAGGCCCAATAGACGATCAGCAGGTCGAGGCCGAGGAAGCCGAGCACCGGCCACGCGCCCATGATCAGGAAGACGATGCCGGTGGCGAAGCTCATGCCGCCGAAGACGCACATCAGCACGATGAAGCCGGTGCGGTTCAGCGAGCGGTGCGGTGTCAGAAGTGCGGACAGGAGCACCGGCTCCGACGGATCAATGTCGTTGCGGTCGGTCATGGCGTTTCAGTATATCGTGGATCATGGCGAAAGTGACGGCAAAATCGGCGGCGCGGGCGAAGGCGAAACAAAAGCCCGCGAGCAAGGCCGTTGCGACGGCCAAGCCAGCCGCTGCGAAAGCAGCCAAGGCGAAAGCCCCCAAATCCTGGACCGAAGCTGAAGTCGTTCAGGCGTTCAGCCGCTTCCGCAAGGCCAATCCGGAGCCGAAGGGCGAACTCGAACACATCAACCCCTACACGCTGCTGGTCGCGGTGGCGCTGTCGGCGCAGGCGACCGACGTCGGCGTCAACAAGGCAACGCGCAACCTGTTTCCGCTCGCCGACACGCCAGAGAAGATGATCGCGCTTGGCGAAGAGCGCGTGCGTGAGCTGATCAAGACCATCGGGCTTTACCGCAACAAGGCGAAGAACGTTATTGCGCTCTCGGAGAAGCTGCTCGCCGAGCACGGTGGCAAAGTACCGCGCAGCCGCGAGGCGCTGGAGACGTTACCCGGCGTCGGCCGCAAGACCGCGAATGTGGTGCTCAACATCGCCTTCGGCGAGCCGACCATCGCGGTCGACACGCACATCTTTCGCGTCTGCAACCGCACCACGCTCGCGCGCGGCAAGACGCCGCTCGCGGTGGAGCAGGCGCTGCTGCGCGCCACGCCGCCCGAGTACCGCCTGCACGCCCATCACTGGCTGATCCTGCACGGGCGCTATGTCT
>LWDM01000007.1:51700-51858 GCA_002083525.1 Proteobacteria bacterium SG_bin9
GCGGCGCTGGTAGAGTGTCGCCATGTTCGTCGAATCGCGCGACCAGTCCCGCCAGTTTTTCTTTGATCTGTGGCGCAAGCTCACCACCGACGAGCCGCTTTCGCCGCTCGAGCACCTGGTGGCGAACGTGCTCCGCGCCCATCCGGAATACCACCGCT
>LWDM01000008.1:0-1203 GCA_002083525.1 Proteobacteria bacterium SG_bin9
CGAGCGCCCAGACCTCCATTTCGCCGAAGCGCTGGCCGCCGAACTGCGCCTTGCCGCTCAGCGGCTGCTGGGTGACGAGCGAGTACGGGCCGATCGAACGCGCGTGGATCTTGTCGTCGACCAAATGGTGGAGCTTGAGCATGTAGATGTAGCCCACCGTCACCTTACGATCGAACGCGTCGCCGGTGCGGCCGTCATACACGGTCGACTGCCCCGACTTGTCCATGCCCGCCAGTTCGAGCATCTGCTCGATGTCGGTTTCCTTGGCGCCGTCGAACACCGGCGTCGCGATCGGCACGCCGTGGCTGAGGTTACGGCCGAGTTCGATCAGTTCGCCCTCCCCGAGCGACTTGATGGTCTCGTCGTCGCCGTAGACTTCCTTCAGCGTGGTCTTCAGCTGCTTGGTGTCGCTCTTCGCGAGATAAGCATCGACCGCCTGCCCGATCCGCTTGCCAAGACCGGCGCAAGCCCAGCCCAGGTGCGTTTCGAGAATCTGACCGACGTTCATACGCGACGGCACGCCGAGCGGATTGAGCACGATATCCGCATGCGTACCGTCCTCGAGGAACGGCATGTCTTCGATCGGAACGATCTTCGACACGACGCCCTTGTTGCCGTGACGGCCGGCCATCTTGTCGCCCGGCTGGATCTTGCGCTTCACCGCGACGAAGACCTTGACCATCTTCATCACGCCCGGCGGAAGTTCGTCGCCGCGCTGCAGCTTCTCGACCTTGTCGAGGAAGCGCTGTTCGAGGCCCTTCTTCGATTCGTCGTACTGCTTCCGCATGGCTTCGATTTCAGCCATCAGCTTGTCGTTCGGCGAAGCGAACAGCCACCACTGCGACTTCGGATACTCTTCGAGCACCGCACGGGTGATCTTCGAGTCCTTCTTGAAGCCCTTCGGACCGGCAATGCCCTGGCGGCCGTCGAGCAGATCGCCGAGACGGCTGTAGACGTTGCGGTCGAGGATCGCCTGTTCGTCGTCGCGGTCCTTGGCGAGACGCTCGATTTCCTCGCGCTCGATCGCCAGCGCACGTTCGTCCTTGTCGACGCCGTGGCGGTTGAATACCCGCACTTCGACGATCGTGCCCTGCACGCCCGGCGGTACGCGCAGCGAGGTGTCGCGAACGTCCGACGCCTTTTCACCGAAGATGGCGCGCAGAAGCTTTTCTTCCGGCGTCATCGGGCTTTCGCCCTTCGGCG
>LWDM01000008.1:1250-1371 GCA_002083525.1 Proteobacteria bacterium SG_bin9
CCGGCTTCGTCGAGGTTCTTCAGCGCTTCTTCCGAGACATTCGGAATGTCGCGCGTGATTTCCTCAGGACCCAGCTTGGTGTCGCGGGCCATGACTTCGAATTCCTCGATATGGATCGAGG
>LWDM01000008.1:1422-8204 GCA_002083525.1 Proteobacteria bacterium SG_bin9
CCGTTCCACGGCATGAACGCGACGAGCACGTTGCGGCCGAGCGCGAGTTCGCCGAGATCGGTCGACGGACCGTCGGCGATGATGTCGCCCTTACGCACGGTGTCGCCGACCTTCACCAGCGGACGCTGGTTGATGCAAGTCGACTGGTTCGAGCGCTGGTACTTCATCAGGCGGTAGATATCGACGCCCGACTTGGTCGGATCGAGATCTTCGGTCGCGCGGATAACGACGCGGGTCGCGTCGATCTGGTCGACCACGCCGGTGCGGCGGGCCGCGATTGCAGCACCCGAGTCACGCGCAACGACGCCTTCCATGCCGGTGCCGACGAACGGCGCCTCGGCGCGGACGAGCGGCACGGCCTGACGCTGCATGTTCGAGCCCATCAGTGCGCGGTTGGCGTCGTCGTTCTCGAGGAACGGGATCAGCGCCGCGGCGACCGACACGAGCTGCTTCGGCGACACGTCCATGTAGTCGACCTTGTCCGGCGTGATCTGCATCACTTCGCCGGCATGACGGCAGACAACGAGATCGTCGGTGAAGCGGCCGCGGTTATCGAGCGGCACGTTCGCCTGCGCGACGTGGTAGCGGCCCTCTTCCATCGCCGAGAGATAGATCACTTCGTCGGTGACGCGGCCGTCCTTCACCTTGCGGTACGGCGTCTCGACGAAGCCGTACTTGTTCACACGCGCGAAGGTGGCGAGCGAGTTGATCAGACCGATGTTCGGGCCTTCCGGCGTCTCAATGGGGCAGATGCGGCCGTAGTGCGTCGGGTGCACGTCGCGCACTTCGAAGCCAGCACGCTCGCGGGTCAGACCGCCCGGGCCAAGCGCCGAGAGACGGCGCTTGTGGGTGATCTCCGACAGCGGATTGGTCTGGTCCATGAACTGCGAGAGCTGCGACGAACCGAAGAATTCGCGCACGGCGGCAGCCGCCGGCTTTGCGTTGATCAGGTCCTGCGGCATGACGGTGTCGATATCGACGCTCGACATGCGCTCCTTGATCGCGCGTTCCATGCGCAGCAGACCGATGCGGTACTGGTTCTCCATGAGCTCGCCGACCGAGCGCACACGGCGGTTGCCGAGGTGGTCGATGTCGTCGATCTCGCCCTTGCCGTCGCGCAGGTCCACCAGCGTCTTGATGACCGAGAGGATGTCTTCCTTGCGCAGCGTGCGATGGGTGTCCGGCGCATCGAGGTCGAGGCGCATGTTCATCTTGACGCGGCCGACCGCCGAGAGGTCGTAGCGCTCGGCGTCGAAGAACAGCGACTGGAACATGTTCTGCGCGGAGTCGAGCGTCGGCGGCTCACCCGGACGCATCACGCGGTAGATGTCGAACAGCGCGTCTTCACGCGTCATGTTCTTGTCAGCCGAAAGCGTGTTGCGGATGTACGGCCCAACGTTGACGTGGTCGATGTCGAGGATCGGCAGTTCCTTGTAGCCGTGCTCGATCAGCGCCTTCAGCGACTTCTCGGTCAGTTCGTCACCGGCTTCCGCATGGATTTCGCCGGTCTTCGGATTGACGAGGTCCTCGGCGAGGAACATGCCGACGAGATCCTCGTCCGACATGCGCAGCGCCTTGAGGCCTTTTTCTTGCAGCAGGCGGGCTGCACGCACCGTGAGCTTCTTGCCGGCTTCGAGCACGACCTTGCCGCTGTCGGCGTCAACGAGGTCGTTGATCGTCGAGTAGCCGCGGAAACGGTTGGCGTCGAACGGCACGCGCCAGCCTTCCTTGGCGCGCTTGTAGGCGATCTTCTTGTAGAACGTGGACAGGATCTCTTCGCCATCGAGACCGAGAGCGAACATCAGCGACGTCACCGGAATCTTGCGGCGGCGGTCGATGCGCGCGAACACGATGTCCTTGGCGTCGAATTCGATGTCGAGCCACGAACCGCGATACGGAATCACGCGCGCGGCGAACAGCAGCTTGCCCGACGAATGGGTCTTGCCCTTGTCGTGGTCGAAGAACACGCCCGGCGAACGGTGCATCTGCGAGACGATGACGCGCTCGGTGCCGTTGACGATGAAGGTGCCGTTCATGGTCATGAGCGGGATGTCGCCCATGTAGACGTCCTGCTCCTTGATGTCCTTGACTGAGCGCGCGCCGGTTTCCTCGTCGATATCGAACACGATCAGGCGCAGCGTCACCTTGAGCGGCGCCGCGAACGTCATGCCGCGCTGGCGGCACTCGTCGACGTCATACTTCGGCGGTTCAAACTCGTAGCGCACGAATTCGAGCATCGAGGTGTTGGAGAAATCCGAGATCGGAAACACCGACCGGAACACGGCCTGCAGGCCTTCGTCGAGACGGCCACCGGCCGGCTCGTCAACCATCAGGAACTGGTCGTAGGATGCCTTCTGAACCTCGATGAGGTTTGGCATCTCTGCAACTTCCTTGATGTGTCCGAAGAACTTGCGAACACGTTTGCGACCGGTGAACGTCTGCTGCGCCATCTTGGCCTCTCATTTGCGCCGCCCGAGAGAGCGGACCTTCCGAAATGCGACGCCCATCGCATCCGGGTTGAAATCTGACGCGCTGGAAACCGAAACGCGGCTCCACAACGCAAAATGACGCGCGAGACGCGAAGCGCCCTGCCCGTCGAAACTCGTCTTACAGCCTGTTAGAGCCCGAAATTGCCGCTCTCCTGCCGGCCCGTTGGAAACCTACCCGATTCCCTCGGTCCGCGATTTCGTGCCTTCCGCCCATATAGGCGGCTTTTGCAACGATTCGAGGTCCCGCAAACCCAAAACCGTCACACATTCCTGTGTTTGGCGGCGGCCGGACCAAGGCCCGGCCGCTACCGAAAGCGTAGTCGCGCTTACTTGAGCTCGACCTTGGCGCCAGCCTTCTCGAGCTGAGCCTTGATCTTGTCGCCCTCTTCCTTGTTGACGCCTTCCTTGAGCGGCTTCGGAGCGCCTTCGACCAGGTCCTTGGCTTCCTTGAGGCCAAGACCGGTGATCGCACGCACTTCCTTGATGACCTCGATCTTCTTGTCGCCGGCAGCAGCCAGAACGACAGTGAACTCGGTCTTCTCTTCCGCCGGAGCGGCACCGCCGCCAGCGCCCGGAGCAGCGGCGACAGCCACTGCCGCAGCAGCCGACACGCCCCACTTCTCTTCGAGAAGCTTCGCGAGTTCGGCAGCTTCGAGCACGGTCAGGCTCGAGAGGTCGTCTACAATCTTCTGCAAGTCAGCCATTTGATCAGTTCCTTAAGCGTATTGGGTTCGAACCAGTTAGATGATGCGAAGGGCGTCAGGCCGCTTCGCTCTTTGAGGCATACGCCTGAACCACACGGGCGACCTTCGCGGCCGGCGCGGTGGTGAGCTGGGCGATCTTGGTCGCGGGCGCCACGAGGAGCCCGAGCAGTTTCGCACGCAGTTCGTCGAGCGACGGCAGCGAGGCAAGCGCCTTCACACCGTCGACGTTCAGGACAGTTTTGCCCATCGAACCGCCGACGATGACGAACTTCTCGTTCGCCTTGGCGAATTCGACGGCAACCTTCGGCGCCGCCACCGGATCGTTGGAAGTCGCGATCACGGTCGGCCCCTTCAGCATGGGGCCGATGGCAACAACGTCGGTGCCTTCAAGAGCAATTTTGGCGAGACGGTTCTTCGAGACCTTCACCGAGGCACCAGCCTGCTTCATCTGCTTGCGCAGGGTCTGCATCTGGGCAACGGTCAGGCCGGAATACTGAGCAACGATCGCGACGCTGGTGGTCTTGAAGACCGAATTCAGCGACTCAACCGCCTCTTTTTTTGCCGCTCGTTCCACAGCAAGCTCTCTCCGGTTGGCGGTCGTCGCACGAAGCTGGACCGCCGGGTTGCACCCGCCGTCCAACCTCTCCCAAAGTCCGGCAAAGCCGGTCTTCGCGTCGGGCAGGACGACATCTCAGTTAGCCTGCCCTCCCGAAGTCCCAGAAGGACCGCGGGGTGTCGAGGTTCGAACCCGATACGCTGCGAGCCGCGCGAGGCGGTCACAGAAAAATCTGGTCTTCACCCGTCTATGCAGGAGATTAAGCGCGTCAGGCCGAAGCCCTCAGCGCACCTGCAGTCTTGGACAGGATCCCAGCCGCCCCGAAAGGCGACTGCCACACGAATTCCATGAAATTCAGACAGTTACGGCTCTCCCTTCCTCGTTTTTCGATCCAAGCGGATGTCCAAAGAGGAAAGCTCTCCTAACGGTCTGGTTTTTGGAAAACGCGCAAGGACGCGCCAGCAAGAGCCAGCACGCCCGGAAAGGGTTCTTTAACGGGTCATACCGGGCTTGCCAAGGGCAAAATTGCCCAAATTTTGCATAGGGGATGCTGGGTTGCCGGGTTCCGGCCCTTTCGGCTGCCTTAGCCGCCGGCCGGCCGAGGCCTTACTCAGGTCACCGGATGCGCGACGCCCTTCCCGGCGTAGAACGCGGTGAGGTTCTGGATCACGCAGCCCTGCATGCCCGCATGAGACTCGAGCGTGTGACCGCCGATGTGCGGCGTCACCACCACATTCGGGAATTCCGTCAGCGCGTCCGGCTTGTGCGGCTCGGTTTCGAAGACATCGAGCGCCGCGGCCGCGATCGTCTTGTCACGCAACGCTGCAACCAGCGCTTTCTCGTCGATGGTCGAGCCGCGCGAAATATTGACGACCGTGCCGTTCGGCCCGAGCCGCTTCAGCATGTCGGCATTGATGATGTGCTGCGTGTCGGCGCCCGCACGCACCGCGACCATCAGAATGTCGCACCAGTCAACGAGCCCTTCGAGCGTCGGAAAATATGTGTACGGCAGATCGGCGTAGTTCGTCCGGTTGAAGTAGCCGACGTCCATCTCGAACGCGGCAGCGCGTGACGCAATCTTGCGGCCGATCGCGCCCATGCCATAGACGCCGATCTTCGCGCCCGGCAGACCTGCCGGTGCCGTCATCAGTGGCGACGGCGTTGCCGCCGCCCAGCCGCCGGAGCGCACATACTGATCCGCGGGAATGATTTTTCGCGTCGCCGTCAGCATCAACATCATTGCGAGATCGGCCACCGCCGATGCATTCGCTGCCGGGCTGTTGGCGACAACGATGTTTCGGGCCTTTGCCGCCTCCAGATCGACGCCGTCATAGCCGGTGCCGTAGCAGACGATCGCACCGAGATTCGGCAGCGTGTCCATCACGTCCGCGCGCAGCGATTGCCCGCCCGCGGTGATCAACGCGCGAACGTTCGCAAGTTCGTCCTTGGAGAACACCGTTACCGGCGGTTTGCCGGCCGCATCGATCAGGTCGAATTTCTCGCTGATGCGCTTCATGAGCGCCTTCGGGAATCGCGAATAGATCAAGACCGGACCGGGCATGAGAACCTGTACAGGAAAAGAGAGTGCGGACGTGCGTGATATCTATCATCGGAAATGACATTCAAAAACAAAAGGCGGAACGGGGCATGGCCCTGTTCCGCCTTTGCATGCTTCGTATTGTATCGGCTTAGTGCAGCGAGCCCGGCTCAACCTTCACGCCAGGGCCCATGGTCGAGGAGACCGCGACGCGCTGGATGTAGGTGCCCTTCGCACCGGCCGGCTTCGCCTTCGACACTGCGTCGGCGAGCGCCTTGATGTTCTCGACGAGCTTGTCCTCGCTGAACGATGCCTTGCCGACACCGGCCTGAATGATGCCGGCCTTCTCGACGCGGAATTCCACCGAGCCGCCCTTGGCGCCCTTCACGGCACCGGCGACGTCCATGGTCACCGTGCCGATCTTCGGGTTCGGCATCATGCCGCGCGGGCCGAGCACCTTACCGAGGCGGCCGACCAGCGGCATCATGTCGGGCGTGGCGATACAACGATCGAAATCGATCGCACCGCCCTGCACCTTCTCGACGAGGTCTTCAGCGCCGACAACGTCAGCACCCGCAGCCTTCGCCTCTTCGGCTTTGGCGCCGCGCGCGAACACGCCGACGCGCAGCGTGCGGCCGGTGCCGTTCGGCAGTGTGACGACGCCACGGACCATCTGGTCGGCGTGACGCGGATCGACGCCGAGGTTCATGGCGATTTCGATGGTCTCGTCGAACTTCGCCTTGGCGCGTTCCTTGACCAGCTTCACGGCGTCGGCGAGCGGATACAGCTTCTCGCGATCGATGCCTTCACGTGCCTTCGTGATCTTCTTTCCTGCAGCCATGATCGTTACCCCACCACCTCGATGCCCATCGAACGGGCGGAGCCCTCGACCATGCGCATGGCCGACTCGATCGTGTCGCAGTTCAGATCTTTCATCTTCTTCTCTGCGATCTCACGCACCTGCGCCGAGGTCACCTTGCCGGCCTTGTCGCGGCCAGGCGCCTTGGAGCCCGACTCGATCTTTGCCGCCTTCTTGATGAAGAACGACATCGGCGGCGTGCGCATTTCGAAGGTGAAGGAACGATCCGCATAGATCGTGATCACGACCGGGATCGGGGTGTTCTTTTCTTCCTTCTGCGTCTGGGCGTTAAACGCCTTGCAGAATTCCATGATGTTGAGACCGCGCTGACCGAGCGCGGGGCCGATCGGAGGCGACGGATTCGCCGCACCCGCCGGCACCTGAAGCTTCAGGTATCCGGTAATCTTCTTTGCCATTCGTCACTCCTCTTTCCGGCTCGCACGATTGCGGACCATTCAGGGACCGTGGTTCGGTTGCAAGAACGGGTGGCGCCCGCTCGTCCCCTTCCACGGCATTCCGGAAAGCAACTCGTTGCTTCCCTTTTCGTCATCCGATCAGTGCCGGAATGACGAAACTCGTTAAACCTTCTCGACCTGGCCGAATTCGAGTTCGACCGGGGTCGCGCGGCCGAAGATCG
>LWDM01000009.1:0-35264 GCA_002083525.1 Proteobacteria bacterium SG_bin9
GCCGCAAGACCGCGAATGTGGTGCTCAACATCGCGTTCGGTGAACCGACGATCGCGGTGGACACGCATCTGTTCCGCGTTGGCAACCGGACGGGGCTCGCGCCCGGCAAGAACCCGCTCGAAGTGGATGATCTTGGTCGGATCGCCCGAGCCGAGCGCGATCATGCGCCGCCGCCAGCGCTGCGGAATCGGCAGCGGGATCAGGAAACGCATCAGGTCGACGATGTTCTTGGTGTCGTAGCCGAAGCCGACGCGATTGATGGCGTAGCGGCAGACGGTGGTGCGGTCCTCGTAGGACAGACCGACGGGGCGGCACAGCCGTGTGTGATAGGTGAAGTACTTCGACAGCGGCGCAGTGACGACGCCTTCGCCGACGTTCGCCTCGATCAGCGTATGCGGTTCGCCATCGGGCTCGCTGGCGCCGTCGATCGGTCCGACGTAGAGCGCGGCGTGCGACCAGGTCGACTGGGTCAGATACTTGATGATGCCGGAGATGCGGTTGTTGCCCTCGACCAGCAGCACATCGCCGGGCTGGATCAGGTCATGCAGGCGGGCCGGGTCGCTCGGGGTGAACGGCTCGTAGCCCGGTACTTCCTTCTGGAGGTAGCGGGCAATCAGTTTGCCGACTGTGTCTAAAACGAACCCCATGTTTCGCTCCCGCGGACTTCTGTCGCGTGTCTTCTTTTCGCTTCCATGATCCGTGGAAGCCGTTGCAATTTAGTTCACCGGGTCTCGGCCAAGGTTCATCATCGATTCACCATGGCTGTTGCCGCACGCGATTTCGTGTCACAAGTTCGCCGGATGTTCCCCTTCTTCACCTTCTCTTGTGTGTGCTTCATAAGCGCCCGGAAACCATGACATGACAATGACCCGCCGCGGCTTTCTGGCCGCATCAGCCCTCACCGCGATCGCGCGGCCGCTCGATGCCTTCGCGGCGGTGACGTCATTGCCGCGGGATGCGGATGTGGTGGTGGTCGGGGCGGGGGCTGCGGGCATCGCGGCAGCGCGGAAGATTGCCGCCGGCGGCCGCAAGGTCGTCGTCATCGAGGCGACGGGTCAGATCGGTGGCCGCTGCCAGACCGATACCGCGACTTTCGGCGTGCCGTTCGATCGCGGCGCGGCGCGGCTCTACATTCCGGAGAGCAATCCGCTGGCGAAGCTCGCGCGTGGCGCCGGCGTCGACATTGCCAATGTCACCTCGGGTCAGAAGATGCGGATCGGCCGCCGCAATGCGCGCGCCGGCGAGGCGGAAGATTTTCTCGCCACCCTCGTGCGCGCCAATCGCGCGATCGACGATTACGCGCGCATGGTCGGCAGGATCGATCTCGCCTGCGCCGCCGTGCTGCCGAAGGATCTCGGCGACTGGCAAGGCGCATCCGAATTCGTGCTCGGCCCGATGGCGACGGGCCGCGATCTGAAAGACCTGTCGGTGATGGATCAGTTTCGCGCGCAGGACCGCGATGCAGTTGCCGTGGCGCGGCAGGGCATCGGCGCACTGGTGGCGAAGCTCGCGGAGCCGGTGCCGGTGGTTATGTCGTCGCCGGTCACGCGCATCGTTTGGAGCGGACGCGATCTTCAGGTCGAGACACAGACCGGCAAGGTTGCGGCGCGCGCCATCATCGTCACCGTCTCCACGGCCGTTCTGAGTTCCGGCAAGATCAAGTTCGCACCCGACCTGCCCAAGCGTCAGCTGGAAGCCGCCTCGCGGCTGCCGCTCGGCAACACCGATCGCATCGCGCTGGAGGTGCCAGGCAATCCGTTCGGTCTCGGCCGCGATGACGTGCTGATCGAGCAGAGCGCCAACAATCGCACGGCCGCTTTGTTTGCCAACGTCAATGGCTCTTCACTCTGCACCGTCGATGTCGCGGGCGCTTTCGGCCGCGAACTGTCAGGACAAGGTGAGACGGCGATGATTGCATTCGCAAAGGAATGGCTGACGAAGCTGTTCGGTGGGGATGCGGTCGCACAGGTCAAGCGCACGGCGGTGACGCGCTGGGATGCGGCGCCTTATGTCATGGGTGCGATGTCCGGCGCATTGCCGGGCGCGCAGCCGATGCGGCGTGTATTGGCTGAGCCGCTCGGTGGCTTGTTCTTCGCCGGCGAAGCCACGCACGAGAGTTTATACGGCACCGTCGGTGGCGCGTGGGAAAGCGGCGAGCGCGCCGCGGACTCCGCGTTGCGCCGGCTCGGCGGCGTCAAGGAACCCGACGCCAATCCGCAACCTCAACAGGTAAAGAAGCGGCGTCCGCAGCGCCAGCGCGTCGCGCCCACCGCACGCGATCTGCTCGGTCCGACCGGTTCGACCTTTTCGCAATGAAGGCGCTGATCGCCTGGTCGAGCGGAAAGGACAGCGCGTTCACGCTATATGAGGTTCGCCGCAGCGGCGCGTACAATGTGGTTGGCGCGCTGACCACGGTGACAGGCGAATTCGATCGCGTATCCATCCATGGCGTGCGCCGCGACGTCTTGCTGGCGCAGCTCGCCGCCGCCGGCCTGCCGCCGCATATTGTCGAAATTCCCTATCCGTGCCCGAACGAGGTCTATGAAGCGCGGATGGGTGAGGTGGTGGCGTGCGCCGTTCAAGACGGCATCACGCACATCATCTTCGGCGATCTGTTTCTGGCGGACGTGCGCGCTTATCGCGAGGAGAAACTGAAGGGCACCGGCATCACGCCGGTGTTTCCGCTGTGGGGACGGCCGACGCCGCAACTCGCGCAGGACATGATCGCCGCCGGGTTCGAGACCTATCTCGCTGCCGTCGACCTGAAGAAACTACCCGCGTCGTTTGCGGGCCGCCGCTTCGATGCCTCGTTGCTCAACGATCTGCCCGAGGGCGTCGATCCGTGCGGCGAGAACGGCGAGTTTCACACCTGCGTCGTCAATGCGCCGGTCTTCTCGCGCCGGCTCGATGTGACGCTCGGCGAGCGGGTTGAGCGCGATGGTCTCGGCTATTGCGATATCGTGCTGGCGGATCAGCGGATGATGCCGTCGAGCAGCGGCAGTCCAACAATTGCCGCAAGCGCGATCAGGACGTAGCACATCGCGCGGAAGAGCTGCTCGCTGGCGCGGCCGAACATCATTGCACCGAGTGCGACGCCGAGCGCATAGACAGGTCCCACCACCAGCGAGAACTTCACGGAATCGATCGTGATGAGTCCGGCGGCCGCATAGCTTGCGGCCCCGAACAAATCGGACAAGCCGAAGAACAGCATGATGTTGGCGCGGGCGACGACCGACGAGATCGGCCGGCCGAGCCAGTAGGCGACGATCGGCGGGCCGCCGGTTTGCGCCAAACCGCTGCAAAAGCCGGAGAGCGCACCAACGCCGACCGACAGCGGCGGATGCTCGGCGCCGCGATAGCGCCAGCCGGACATCAGCAGCACCAGCAATGCGATCACGAAGGTGGTGATGATCCAGCGCGTCGTGACAGGATCCAGCTGAGTCAGCGCATAAGTCCCGAGCGGGATGCCGATCAGCGAGCCTGCCGCCATCACCGCGACGCCCTTGCGGTCCGCGTGCTTCCATGCGTTCGGGATCAGCGGCGCGGCTGCGACGAAGTCGATGATGAGAAGGACCGGAGCGGTCAGCTTCGGTGCGATGATGCTGCTCGCGAGCGGCATGAAGATCAACGCCGAGCCGAAGCCGGAGAAGCCGCGCGCCAAACCTGCGATGAACGCGATGACGCAGACCGCAATCGCTGCGTTCGCGCTCACACCCTCAGGAATGAGCACGGACAGGCTCATCCCCGCAGCGTGCCGCCGGTTTTCTTCGTGACCTCGGCGACGATCTTGGCGGCGACCGCCTCGATCTCCTGGTCGGTCAGCGTCTTTTCGCGCGGCTGCAGTGTGACGGCGACCGCGACCGACTTCTTGTCCGGATCGATACCCTTGCCCTCGTAAACGTCGAACACCGACACGCCGGTGATCAGCTTCTTGTCGACGCCCTGCGCAGTACGAACGATATCGACCGCCTTGACCTTGCGGTCGACGATGAAGGCGAAGTCGCGCGACACCGGCTGGAAGGCGGAGAGGTCGAGCAGCGGCTTCGCACGGGTCGCCTTGGCCTTCGCGTCCGGAATGCGATCGAGGATGACTTCGAACACCATCAGCGGACCGTCGGCCTTCAAAGCCTCGAGCGCGCGCGGATGCAGCTCGCCGAACCAGCCGAGCACGTTCTGCGGGCCGATCTGGATCGTGCCCGAGCGGCCGGGATGCAACCATGCCGGGCCGCCGGCCACGATCTGCAGCGCCTGCACCGGCGCACCCGCGGCAGCGAGCACGGCGAACGCATCGGCCTTGGCGTCGAAAGCGTTGGCACTGGCGCTGCCGGTCCAGTGACGGCCGGTGCCCTGCGAGGACGCCAGTCCGCGCCGCACGCCGCTTGCTGCCATCAGCTGGCCTTCTGGTTTGTCGGAGACGAACACCTGACCGACCTCAAACAGCGCCGCGTCGCCGAAGCCGCGATCCGCGTTCAGTTGCGCGGCGGCGACGAGACCGGGCAACAGGCTCGGGCGCATGTCGGAGAGTTCGGACGCGATCGGGTTGGCGAGCTTCAGCTCCGGCTTGCCACCACCGAACAGATCGGCTGCATCTTTCGTGATGAACGACCACGTCACCGCCTCGACCATGCCGCGCGCCGCCAGCGCGCGCCGCGCGCGGCGGGTGCGAATCTGGATCGGCGTCAGCACAGGCTTGCGCGCGTCGTCGCCACGCTCGAACGGCGTCAGCGGCACGCTGTCGACGCCGACGATACGTACGATTTCTTCGACGATGTCGGCTTTGCCTTCGACGTCGCCGCGCCACGATGGCACCGCGACCTTCACCACCGGGCCGCTGCCCGCAACCGTGAATCCCAGATGCGTGAGGATGCGGCGCATCTCGACCAGCGGCACTTCGATGCCGGCGAGACGCTTCACTTCCGAGAGCGGGAAATCGATGATCTTGTCGTCGGCAAAACGCTTGCCGGTGACGACGGCTTCCGACGGCGTGCCGCCGCAGAGATCGAGCACCATCTGCGTCGCCATCTCGAGACCCGGCACCATGAAGGCCGGATCGACGCCGCGCTCGAAACGATAGCGCGCGTCGGAGTTGATGCCGAGCTTGCGGCCGGTCTGCGCGAGGTTGATCGGATTCCACAGCGCCGATTCGATCAGCACGTCGGTTGTCGTCTCGTCGCAGCCGGAGGTTTCGCCACCCATGATGCCGGCGAGCGATTCGACGTTGTGCTCGTCGGCGATGACGAGGATCGACGGATCGAGATTGTAGGTCTTGCCGTCGAGCGCCAGGATCGTCTCGCCGCTCTTGGCGTTGCGCACCGTCAGATTGCCCTTCACCTTGGCTGCGTCGAACACATGCAGCGGACGGCCGCGATCGAAGGTCATGAAGTTGGTGATATCGACCAGCGCATTGATCGGACGCAAGCCGATTGAGGTCAGCCGCGTCTGCAGCCACTCGGGCGACGGGCCGTTCTTGACGCCGCGCACAAGCCGCAGCGCGAAACCGGGGCATAGCTTCTCGTCCTCGACCTTTACCTGCACCGGACAGGGGAACGTGCCCTTGATCGGCTTGATGCCGGGATCCTTGAACTTGCCCATATCGGCGGCGGAGAGATCGCGCGCGATGCCGTGGATCGACGTGCAGTCGCCGCGGTTCGGCGTGAGGTTGATCTCGATCACCGGATCGCCGAAGCCGGCGAACTCGACGTAGCGCTTGCCGAGCGGCGCATCCGCCGGCAGCTCCATGATGCCGTCGTGATCGTTCGACAGTTCGAGTTCAGCGGCCGAGCAAAGCATGCCCCGGCTTTCGACGCCGCGAATGGTGCCGACGCCGAGCGTGATGTTCTTGCCCGGAATGTAGGTGCCGGGCGGCGAGAACACGCTGATCAGACCTGCGCGCGCATTCGGTGCGCCGCAGACGACCTGCACCGGCGCACCGCCGTCGCCGGTGTCGACCATGCAGACACGCAGACGATCCGCGTTCGGATGCTGTTCGGCGGAGATCACGCGCGCGATCGTGAAGGCGTTGAGCGCCTTTGCCTTGTCCTCGATCGCTTCGACCTCGAGCCCGATCATGGTGAGCTTGTCAGCGAGCTTGTTCAGCGGCTCGTCGGTGTCGAGGTGTTCTTTCAGCCAGGAGAGAGAGAATTTCATGACGTCGTTCCTAGAAAACCTCGACCAGTCGGAAGCGTTCGCACATCAACATCATGTCGTCGCGAAACTTGCCTTGCCGGCCAAAATAGTTGCGGTGCGCGTCGCGCCAGTAGGCGAGGCTGCGGTCGCCTTCGCCCTCTTCGAATGCGAACTGAGCATCGACGTCGGGATAGCGGCGGTAGCTGACCTCGGTCGTCTCGATCACGCAGCGCGGTTCGCCGCGGCCGTCGAGCACGATCCATTTTTCGCCCGGTGACGAGGTATTGGGCTCGTCCTCGGTGCTGCAGGTTGCGGTCTTGAGGCCCTTGATGACGAGATCGAGCAATTCGTCGGCAAGCGCCGGCCCGTCGCCGAAGGCGAACGATCGCAAGCCGCGGTACTGTTCGGGCACGGCGCTCAGATTCACGAGCTCAATCCTCCCGCCAGCGTCGGCACGTCCAGCGGCTTGAAGCCGTAGTGATTAAGCCAGCGCACGTCGCCTTCGAACATCTGGCGCAGATCGGGGATGCCGTACTTCAGCATGGCGATGCGATCGATGCCCATGCCCCAGGCAAAGCCTTGATACACGTCAGGATCGATGTCGCAGGCGCGCAGCACGTTCGGATGCACCATGCCGCAGCCGAGAATCTCCAGCCAATCCTCGCCCTCGCCGAAACGGATTTCGCCCTTGTCGCGGCGGCACTGGATATCGACTTCCAGCGACGGCTCGGTGAACGGGAAGAATGACGGCCGGAAGCGCATGTTGACGTTATCGACCTCGAAGAACGCCTTGCAGAACTCCGCGAGAATCCACTTCAGGTGACCGAGGTGCGAGCCCTTGTCGATGACGAGGCCTTCGACCTGATGGAATTGCGGCGTGTGTGTCGCGTCCGAGTCGATGCGATAGGTGCGGCCCGGGCAGATGACGCGGATCGGCGGCTTTTGGCTGAGCATGGTGCGCACCTGCACCGGCGAGGTATGCGTGCGCAGTAACAGGCGCGAGCCGTCGTCCTTCGGATTGAAGAAGAACGTGTCGTGCATCTCGCGCGCGGGATGGCCGATCGGGAAGTTCAGCTTGGTGAAGTTGTAGTCGTCGGTCTCGACGTCCGGGCCTTCGGCAATCGCGAAGCCCATGTCGGCGAAGATCGCGGTGAGCTCGTCCATCACCTGGCTGAGCGGGTGGATGCGGCCCTGCTCGGCGGGCGCATCGCGCGTCGGCAAGGTGACGTCGATCGTCTCGGACGCAAGGCGCGCATCGAGCGCGGCGTTCTTGAGAATGTCGCGGCGGGCGCTCAGCGCTTCCGTCACCTTGTCCTTGGCGACGTTGATCTTCGCGCCTTCGGTCTTGCGCTCGTCCGGCGACATCTTGCCGAGCGTCGCGAGCAGCGCCGAAATCGAGCCCTTCTTGCCGAGCGCTGCGACACGCACGGCTTCGAGCGCCGCTTCATCGGAAGCGGCGGCGATATCGGCGAGGATGGAGTCTTGCAGCGAAGAGAGATCAGACATGGATCACCGGCGATGAGGCAGAACGAATGTCTGCCGGAGCATCATCGTCGCGCCCTGATGGGCATCCACGTCTTGTGACCGGTCAGGCCTTCAGGCGTGGATGACCGGACCAAGTCCGGCCACGACGTCGTCAGAGCCTCGTATCAAGTCAGGCTGAGAAAAGCCTCAGGCCGCTGCGGGAAGCGCGGCCTTGGCCTTCTCGGCAATCGCCTGGAACGCCGCCGGCTCGTTGATGGCGAGATCCGACAGCACCTTGCGATCGACAACGATGCCCGACTTGGCGAGGCCGTCGATAAATCGGCTGTAGGTCATGCCGAACGGACGAACCGCGGCGTTGATGCGCTGGATCCAGAGCGCACGGAAGGTGCGCTTCTTGCGCTTGCGATCGCGGAACGCGTACTGGCCGGCCTTGTCGGCGGCCGCCTTCGCGGCGCGGATGGTGTTCTTGCGGCGACCCTGGAAACCCTTGGTCTGCTTGTAGACTTTCTTGTGCTTGGCGTGAGCCGTCACACCGCGTTTGACGCGAGCCATGACTGATCTCCTTCAAAATTGCTTCAATGGATGACAATGCCGCGCGAACGACGCGCAGCGGTTCGATGCGTCAGGCGTTCGGCAGCCAGTATTTCTTGACGTTGTCGCCGTCGGTCTTGAACAGCACGCGCGTCCCGCGCAGCTGGCGGATCTGCTTCTTCGTCCGCTTGATCATGCCGTGGCGCTTGCCGCGCTGAGCATGTTTGACCTTGCCTGAGGCGGTCACCTTGAAGCGCTTTTTGGCGCCCGATTTGGTCTTCAACTTGGGCATTTGGCTCTCCTGGTCCGGCAACGCAAAACCGCCCGCGAGGGCGGCTGGCCGGGTTAAAATGCTCGTTAGAGCGTTGAAAGTGCTCAGCTTTCTCCAAAAATGGAAATAGCAGCACGGTCACCGCCACGGCAGCCCTTGTTCAGCCGGGCGATGAAGGCTGGGCTTATGGCAGAGGAAGGCCGGTTTGGCAACGCTTAACGCGGCACGCGGCGGGTTGCCGGAACAGCTGAATCAGGCGCCCTGACGGGGTGTTTGTCGGGACAGAATCGCGACAATCATCAGTCCGCCGATCATTGCGACATGCTCAGTGACGAGGAAGAACTCGAGCATCGCGATCTGTCCGCTCATCTCCCAGAACCGGTGTGCGATCGGGATCGTCAGCGCGGTGAAAATCCCGAGTGCGCCCGCGCCTAACCAAACCCCGCGATTCGATATCACCAGAAGTGCGCCGCCAAGCTGCGTGACGATCGTCGCTATCGCGAAAGCCCAGGCGGGATTCAATCCAAACATCGCCATCTCGGCGAGGGCTTGATTGAAGTTAAACAGTTTCCCGAATGCGCTGCCCCAGAACGGAAATGTCAGTACAACGCGCGCGAACAGCGCAAACCAGGATGAATCGAGCAAACAGGCGATGACTGCGGGCATGGCAAGCCTCCTGCAGCATGATTGGGGTCGAGGTGTGGTCGCTCGCGGGCGAGGCACAAAAACAAAGGCCCATCCGATAGGATGGGCCTCAATACAACGGGTGGACTGCGAAAAGGTTCAGCGCGGCGCGAGGATCATCACCACCTGGCGGCCTTCGAAGCGGGCGTCCTGCTCGACCTTGGCGATCTCCGCGACATCGCTCTTCACCTTGTCGAGCAACCGCGTACCGATTTCCTGGTGCGCCATTTCGCGTCCCCGGTAGCGCAAAGTGATCTTCACCTTGTCGCCTTCTTCGAAGAAGCGCTGCATCGCCTTCATCTTCACGTCGTAGTCGTGATCGTCGATCATCGGACGGAGCTTGATCTCCTTGATCTCGACGACCTTCTGTTTCTTGCGGGCCTCGGCGGCCTTCTTCTGCGCCTGAAACTTGTACTTCCCGTAGTCCATGATCTTGCATACGGGAGGATTGTTGTTCGGCGAGATCTCGACGAGGTCCATGCCGGCTTCCATGGCCATCTTCACGGCCAGAGCGGTTTCGACGGTGCCTTGGTTGACACCTTCGGCGTCGATCAGCTGAATCTGCAGGTTGCGAATTTCATCATTGATGCGCGGACCGTCTTTCGCGACGGGAGCAGGCGCTCGGTTGGGACGACGAATGGGACGTTCTCCAAGGTTGTTTCGGATAGGGGTGATTTTGAAGCATTCAGCGCATCCGGGCAAGCACGCTGATCTTCCCGCAGCGCCGGAAATGCCTGTAGCTGCTGGGCAAGTGACATAGAGTGGCGGGCGGTATTGCGCAAGCGCGCACCGGCCGCCGAGACGGGTCTGAAGCTGAAAAGATTAAGGGAATTGGGACATGAACGGCACGATCGAGCCGCCGGTATTTCTCGAAGTCGGAGCCGGCGCGGGCATTCGCCGCATCGCCGTTCGTCCGCGGAGCGGAACCGGCCCGGGCGCGATCTGGCTCGGCGGTTTCAAGTCGGACATGAAGGGCACCAAGGCGCAGGCGCTGGATGAATGGGCCCTCGCTAAGGGTCGCGCGTACGTCCGCTTCGACTATTCCGGCCACGGCGAATCGTCCGGCGCCTTCAAGGACGGAACCATCGGCCAGTGGCTCGAGGAAAGTCTCGCGGTCTATCGCAAGTTCTGTCAGGGGCCGCAGCTCCTGATCGGCTCCAGCATGGGCGGCTGGATGGCGCTGCTGCTGGCGCGGGAAATCGCGCGCCATTCATCGCCGGGCGGACTGGCGCCGCTTGCAGGCATCGTGCTGATCGCGCCGGCGCCGGACTTCACCGAAGAGCTGATGTGGAAAAACATGTCGGCGGAGGTGAAGGCGGAGATCGAAACCAGCGGCGTCTGGCATCGTCCGTCCGACTACGGCGATCCGTATCCGATCACGAGGACGCTGATCGAGGAGGGCCGCAACCACCTGCTGCTCGGTAGCAGCATCAACACTGGTTGCCCGGTGCGCATCCTTCAGGGCGCGCAAGATCCGGACGTGCCGTGGCAGCATGCGTTTGCGCTGACGCACCGTTTGCCAAGCGACGACGTGGTGCTGACCCTGATCCAGGATGGCGATCATCGCCTGTCGCGGCCGCAGGACATCGCCCGCATCATCGCGGCGGTGGAGGAATTTTGATCGCTCAAACGTTGCCGCATCTTCTGCGTCATCACCGGGCTTGACCCGGTGATCCATCTGCCTTCGACTAGCTGAAAAGATGGATTGCCGGATCAAGTCCGGCAATGACGAAACAATGGGAGGCGTCGGATGGATCCGCAAACGCTGCTGAAAAAGTTCTGCGACGCGGTCGAGCAGCACGACGGCAAGGCCTTTGCAGCGCTGTTCACCGGGGACGGCACCTATCACGATGTATTCTACGGCGCCTTCACCGGCCGTGCAAAGATCGCCGAGATGATCGACGACTGGTTCTACCGAACCGCGTCCGACTTCCGTTGGGACATGCACGATCCGGTGTCGAACGGCACGACGCTCTACGCGCGCTACACCTTCAGCTACAAATCGAAATTGCCGGAAGCCAACGGCGCGCGCGCCATGTTCGAAGGCGTGTCCATCATGACGCTGAAGGATGGACTGATCGCCGAGTATCACGAGGTCGCCAACACCGCGCCCGGCTTCGTCGACATGAACTTCGCGCCGGAGCGGATCGCGAAGATCGTCGCGAAGCAGGGTGCGGCCCTGAAAGCGCGCCCCGAAATGGCGCGGCATGTGAAGGCGTAACGCGGCTAGGCGGAAGGCTCAGCCGTCCATTCGGCGCGAACGTCATCATCGCTCTCGCGCGATGCGTTGTCATTCGCCAGCGACGCGAACTGCTCTTGCGGCAACAATTGCGACAGCGCCCATACGGCTGCGCCGCGTACCAGCGCGCTGTCATCAGTGACGAGACGCTGTGCCTCGCGGATCAGTTCAGCATCACCCGAGTTGCCGATCGCAATCGCGACATTGCGTACGAAACGATCGCGGCCGATCCGCTTGATCGGTGATTTCGAGAAGCGCGTGCGGAACGATGCGTCATCGAGACGCGACAGCTCGTCAAGCGCTGGCGCACGCAGGTTGTCGCGCGCGGCGAGCTTCGCCTCGCGGCCTTCTTGCGCGAACTTGTTCCAGGGGCACGCGGCGAGACAGTCGTCACACCCGTAGATGCGATTGCCTATGTTCGCGCGGAATTCGCGCGGGATCGGTCCCTTGTGTTCGATGGTCAGATACGAGATGCAGCGCCGCGCATCGAGACGATAGGGCGCCGGAAACGCGTCGGTCGGGCAGATGTCGAGACACGCGCGGCACGAGCCGCAATGATCGGTGTCGGCATTGTCGTGCGGCAGATCAAGCGTGGTGAAGATCGAGCCGAGGAACAGCCACGAGCCGAACTCGCGCGAGACGAGGTTGGTGTGCTTCCCCTGCCAGCCGAGGCCGGCGGCTTCCGATAACGGCTTTTCCATTACGGCGGCGGTGTCGACGAACACCTTCACGTCGCCGCCTGCGTGCGCGATCAGCCAGCGCGCGAGCTGCTTCAGGCGGCTCTTGATGACGTCGTGATAGTCGTCGCCGCGCGCGTAGACCGAAATCGCGCCGCGTGTCCTCTGCTCCAGCAGCGCCAGCGGATCGTCGTCGGATCCGTAGTTGAAGCCGAGCATGATGATGGAGCGCACGTCGCTCCACAAATTCTTTGGATGGGCGCGCCGCTCCGGGCGATCGGCGAGCCAGTCCATGTCGCCGTGGCCGCCGGAGGCGATGAACGCTTTGAAACGTTCGCCGGCTTCGGGAATCGCGTCTGGATGAGTGATGCCGAGCGCGTCGAATCCGAGCTTGCGCGCTTCATCGGCGAGCGCGCGGCGGATGTCGTGCGAATTTGGCTGCGTGGTCAGAAGTCGAGATCGCCGTAGTGCTTCGCCGGCGGCATCCCCGCCAGCCAGTCCGCCAGCAGCGGACGGAACGACGGACGGGATTTCACCCGCGCGTACCACGCCTTTGCTGCCTCGTCCTCGCTCCATGGCACGTCGCCCAGATAATCCAGCGCCGACAGGTGCGCCGCGGCGGCCAGGTCGGCATAGGTCAAACGGTCGCCGGCGAGATAGTTTCGTGTCTTTGCCAGCCAGCCGATATAGGCCAGATGATAGCGCACATTGGTCTGCGCCGCGCGAATGATCTCGGCCACCGGCGCGCCGTTGCCGTTGTCCATGAAGCGCTTGTAGATGCGCTCGTTGACGAGGAGCCCGGTCGCCTCTTCAAAGAATTTCTCGTTGAACCACGACAGCAGCCGGCGCACCTCGATGCGCTCGTTGGTCGAGGTCGGCAGCAGCCGCCGTTCGCCCGATGCTTCGCCGTGCTTCTCGTCGAGGTATTCGGCGATGACCGACACGCCCGGAATCGGCGGCGCGCCCTCGGCGATCATCACCGGGGTGGTGCCGGCCGGGTTGAAAGCGAGGAACGCCTCGCGCCGCTCCCACACCCGCTCCTCCACCAGCTTGAGCTCCACGCCCTGTTCGCCCAGCACGAGGCGGATGAAGCGGGAGTGCGGGCAGAAGGGGTGGTGATAGAGGGTATACATCGAGAACCTTGAGTGCGCCGGATCAGGCATCCCGATCGGCTCGTGCAAACTAGCCAAGCTGCCTGACCAAGCAAACCGGCTTTTTTGTGCTTTGTCCCGAAAAGCTATGCACGAAGGAAGTTAAGCGGTTTTTACGATTGCAGGTGATTCGCGAATAGGCGACAAGGACGCGCGTTCGCTGCGTGGCCCACCTTCAAGGCGGATCGTCTCCATGATCTTCGATATTCTGAAAGCGCTTCTCCTCGGCACTGTCGAGGGGCTCACCGAGTTTCTGCCGGTGTCATCGACTGGTCACCTGCTCCTGATCAACCGGTTCTTCGGTTTCGACGACGAGGCCTTCGGCAAGACCTTTGCCATCCTCATTCAGCTGGGCGCGATCCTCGCCATCCTCTCGGTCTACTTCATGCGGTTGTGGCGGATCGCAATCGCGGCGCTGACCGAGCCTGCGGCGCGGCGCTTCATCATTGGCGTGCTGGTCGCGTTTCTGCCGGCGGTGATCATTGGCCTGATCGCGGGCAAATACATCAAGGAAATGCTGTTCAATCCGTGGGTGGTCTGCTTCACGCTGATTGTCGGCGGCGCAATCCTGCTCTGGATCGATCAGCTCGAGATGAAGCCGCGCTATCATGATGCGACCGCATTTTCGTTGCCGATGTATCTCGGCATCGGCCTCGCGCAGTGCGTGGCGATGATCCCCGGCGTGTCGCGTTCGGGTGCGACGATCGTCTCGGCGATGCTGTTCGGGTCCGACAAACGTTCGGCAGCGGAGTTCTCGTTCTTCCTCGCCATCCCGACTATGGCCGGTGCGTTCAGTTACGAGCTGTTCAAGAGCTACAAGCAGCTGTCGACGGACAATTTCCTGCTGATCAGCGTTGGCTTCGTCACGTCATTCTTTGTCGCGCTGATCGTGGTGCGCAGCTTCCTCGACTTCGTGTCGAATCGCGGCTTCACGCCATTTGCGTGGTGGCGTGTGATTGTCGGCACGCTCGGCCTGATCGCGCTGGCGCTCGGGAAGTAGACTTCCCTCAGTCGTCATGCCCGGACTTGATCCGGGCATCCATCTAAATTCTAAACAAGGAAGCTGGATTGCCGGGTCAAGCCCGGCAATGACGAAGAATTACGCCGCGCTGCTCTTGAACTGGCCGGTCTTGCGGAAGCGCCAGAGATAGGCCGGCATGATCGACTGCAGCGACTCGGGTTGAATGCCGAGACCTTCGAGCGTCAGTCCAGCGCTCTTCGCTTCTCCCGACACGACGTTGTCCGACTTGAGCATCTCGACCTGGTCCGGCGTCAGCTTCAGCATGCCGGGCGCGAACTGCAGAAAATACGACTTCATCATCGCCAGCGAGAACGGCAGCGGCGCCAGCATGCGGTTGCGCTCGATGGTCGCGAGAATCGCTTCGATCGCCGCGCGCATGGTCATCACTTCCGGCCCGCCGAGTTCGTAGGTGACGCCGGCTTTCGCCTTGCCGTCGACGGCATCCGCGATCGCCTTTGCAACGTCGCCGACATACACCGGCTGGAGTTTCGTCGCGCCGCCGATAATCGGTAGCACCGGCATCATGCGCGCCATTGCGGCGAAGCGGTTGGTGAATTGATCCTCTGGCCCGAACACGATCGACGGGCGGAAGATGGTCGCGGCCGGCACCGCGGCGCGGACGGCTTCTTCGCCGGCAGCCTTGGTCTGCGCATAGCGCGAGAGCGAATCTTTAGCCGCACCGATCGCGGAGACGTGGATCATCCGCGCGCCGGTTGCAGCGGCGGCTGCGGCCACGGCGCCCGCGCCTTCCGCCTGCACGGCGTCGAAGGTCTGCGCGCCGCTCGGGGCGAGGATTCCGCACAGGTTGATGACGATGCTGGCGTCGCGCGCCGCGGCGCGGACCGAATCGGGATAGCGCAGGTTCGCCTGCACCGGGTTGATCTGACCGACCTTGCCGAGCGGCTGCAGATGGCCTGCGAGATCCGGCCGGCGCACGCCGACCCGGATGCGGTAGTCGCGCTTGGCCAACGCCCGGACCAGATGCCGGCCGAGGAAGCCGGAGCCGCCGAAAATCGTGACGAGGGTGTCGCTATTCGAGGCCATGGAGGTCTGTTCCTCAGGTATTTTCGGCTGTGTTTCGGCCAAATCGCGATACGCCATCGGCCTTGGACTGTACAGCCTAATTGGCCTGCACCAACGCTATTTGACAACCGCCCCCGCGGTCCTTAGTGATCCCCCCGGGCCCAGGTGGCGGAATTGGTAGACGCGCTGGTTTCAGGTACCAGTGGGTAACACCGTGAAGGTTCGAGTCCTTTCCTGGGCACCACTCCCTTTCTGATTTGACGATTCTGACGACCGCCTCTCGTCAGGCGAAAGCCGAGGCGCCCGCTCGAAATGAGCGGGCGGCGCCAGATCGTCAGTCTCCGCGCAGCGCTTCGATCAGCCCCTGTCGCCAGCACGCCTCAGCGCTTCAGCTTGAGCATCATCAGGTCGTACTGGAAGTCGGCGACCTGATAATACTTGTTGCTGTCGCGCATGAACTTGCGCTGGTGATCGAGCATCGCCGCGAAGTCGGCGTTGGTTGCGCTGAGGCCCTGATAGAACGCTTCCGTCTCCTCATGCAGACGCGTCAGCACTTCGATCGGGAACACTGAGAGCTTCACGCCCGCGCCGACGAGACGCAGCAGCGCTTCCGGATTTTTCTGATCGTAGAGCGCGAGCATGTCGGCCGTCGTGGCCTGAGCCGAAATCTCGATGGCTTTCTTGTAGAGCGGCGGCAGTTCGGCGAACTTCGCGTCGTTGAAAACCGCGTGAAACAGCGTGCCGCCTTCCTGCCAGCCCGGCGAATAGTAGTGCTGCACGATCTTCTGGAAGCCGAGTTTTTCATCGTCGTACGGACCGATGTATTCGACCGCATCGATCGTGCCGCGCTCGAGCGCGGGGTAGGTGTCACCGGGCGCGAGCTGTTGCGGAATGACGCCGACGCGCGCGGCGATCTGGCCGGCTAACCCGGCGATACGCATTTTCAGACCTTTCAGGTCGTCGACGCTGCGGATTTCTTTCTTGAACCAGCCGCCCCACTGCATGCCGGTGTTGCCGCAGGGAAATGCGACAACGCCCTTCTTTTTGAGAAACTCGTTGGAGATCGCCAGTCCGCCGCCGTGGTAGTACCAGGCGTTCTGCGCACGCGGGTTCATCATGAACGGCGCTGATGACGTCAGCGAGAACGTCGGGTCCTTGCCGACGTAGAACAGCAGCCCGGTATACGCCGCTTCCACCGTTGCGTTCTGGACCGCGTCGAGCGCCTGAAGGCCCGGAACGACCTCTCCCGCCGCGAACTGGTCAATCTTGAATTTGCCCTCGGTCAGCTCGGAGACGTAACGGCAGAATTTCTCGGCCGAGCCGTAGGTCAGATCGAGGGTTTTCGGGAAACTGGAGGTCATCCGCCAGCGGATTTGCGGGAGCGTCTGGGCGATGGCGGGGGCGGCAATGGCGGCGGTGGATGCGGCGACGGCGGACTTCAGGAACATGCGGCGTTTCATGGAAAGCCTCCTCAGGCCATTCTTACCCGTCCACCCTCCGTGGAACGGTTTCCACTAAACGGGATGCAAGGAGCTTGCCAGTAAGGGCGGCTTTTCCCGTTCGGGGCGCATGGCTGCCGAAAGGTCGCAGCACGTCTGCGTGATGCTGAAAACGGCGGTTGGCGATGGAGGGGGCGGCTGGCCCTCCCGAGGCCGTCCCGGATCAAAGATCGACGGTGACGGACACGCGGGCGCGCGACACGCACAGCATCATCCGGTCCTGCCTGGCGCTCAGTTTCAGAACAGAATCGCGATGAATAACAATGCCGTCGCGGTAGCCGCACTCGCAACTGCCGCAGACGCCGAGTTCGCAGGAAGAGGGGAGGATGAAGCCGTTCTCCCGGAGTACGTCCAGCGCCGAGCGGTCGGCGGGAATTCGGATGGTCTGACCGGACGATGCGATCGTCACGTCGAATGGTTCGGCCTTGAAGTTCTCGTCGAGCGTCGGCTGGAAGATTTCAAAGTGGACTGCGTCCGGATTCCAGCCTTCGGTCGCCGCGCGAACGGACGCCGTCAGCCGGTCCGGTCCGCAGCAATAGACCTGCGCCGACGACGGGTCTTGCTGCCCGAGCACTGCAGCCGCATCGAAGCGTGACCCGCCCGAGGTGTGCAGATGCAGTTTTTCGCCGCAGATGGCGCGGAGTTCATCGAGAAGCGGCGCGTGCTCCGTCCGCGAACAGTAATGCAGCACGAAGTCCGCATGACGTTCGGCGAGCGCGCGCGCCATCGACAACAACGGCGTCACGCCGATGCCGCCGGCGATCAGAACGGTTCGGCCGTTGTGAGCGGTGAGCGGAAAGTTGTTTCGCGGCGCCGTGACATGCGCCTGAGTGCCCGGCGTCAGCGCGTCGTGAATCCAGCGCGATCCGCCTCTGCCGTCCGTCTCCTGCTTCACGGCAACGACGTAAACGTCCTTGCGGCGCGGATCTCCGATCAAGGAATACTGGCGGATTTTTCCATCGGGCAACCGCACATCGACGTGCGCGCCCGGTGTCCACTCCGGCAGCGTGTCGCGCCAGGGATGCTTGAAAATCAGGCGGATCGTGCCGTCGCCGGCCGGTTCGCGGCCGATGACATCCAGCTTCATGATGATGCGGGCTGTCATGATGGGCTCGCGATCCTCAGACGGGCTCGATCGGATCGCCGACCCGGATCACGCCGCCGTTGATGATCCGGCAGTTCAATCCCGACCTGTTGTACAAGGGCAGATAGAGCGGCTGCCCCAGCAACTCCTCGAGATACTTGCAGGGGAAGTTCAGCCGCCCGCCCTCGAGGATGACGTCGCCGACCCGGAAGCGCTTGCCGACGAGATGGTTGAGCGGCACGCCACGCGTCGTCAGATTGCGCCGATGATCGATCGGCTTGAGGATGATCGGACCGCCTTGCAGCGGCGGATCGTTTCGCGCGAGGGCTTCGAGCGCTTCGATCTCGATCAGCGTCACGTCGCGAACGTCGGGCTTCGGCGAATAGGTCCCGGTGCCGAGAAGGTATCGGTCGCCCTCGATGCCTTTGCCGGCGATCAGGCGCGCTTCCTGATGCTCTTCCATTTCGTAGGACGCAGCCGGGGCGGTGTGGATATGAAGAAGTTGTCCGCCCGACCAGTTTGTTATCGTCCCGCTCATCGGTGGCCTCAGGCTTTTTCGACCAATGCGATGGCTTCGATTTCGACAAGCACGTCGCGTGGCAAGCGGGCGACTTCGACGGTCGAACGCGCCGGCGCGTTGCCGGCTTCGAAATACTTTTCGTAGACCGCGTTCATGGCCGAAAAATCGTTCATGTTCTTCAGAAAGACCGTGGTTTTGACCACCGTGTTCATGGTCGCTCCGCCCGCCGCCAGCACCGCTGCGACATTGTCCAGCGACTGCTTGGTTTGACCGGCGACAGTGGCCGGGATCGTGCCGGAGCTAGGATCGATCGGGAGCTGGCCGGCGCTGAAGACGAAACCGTTGGCGCTCACGCCCTGGGCGTAGGGTCCGACGGCGGCAGGCGCGGCGTCGGTCTTAATGACCTGTCTGACCAACGATGAATCTCCCGATGACCTTGGCTTGGAAGCCATTCGGGCGTACACTATGGTGGAATTTTTCCACGTCAAGGGGATTAAAATTAGCGCAGTTTGGCGCTGTCGATGACTAAAAAATACTCACATGGTCCAGAACCGGCGTTGGTGAATGAGTGCTCCGCATCTGCCTCAAAGTACAGGGAATCACCGGTTTCGAGCGTGATCGACCGATCGCCGACGCGCGCGGTCAGGCGGCCTTTCAGCACAAAAATGTACTCTTCGACGCCATGCCGATGCCCGACGAACTCGCCGGTCGAGCCGCGTGCTGGGAGGGTGTTGAGCACCCAGTCGATGCCGCGTCCCGGCAGCACAGGAGACAGGCAGCGGCGCGTGAAGCCCGATGCTTCGTCGCGCAGTACCGGCTGCCGCGCAGCCGGGATCAACAGAATTTCGCGTTCCACGGGAGAGGCCATCAGCCGCGAGAAGGTCACACCCAGGGCTTCGGCGAGTTTCGAGAGCACGACGGTCGACGGCGCGGATTCACCGCGCTCGATCTTCGAGATCATCGACTTGCTGACGCCCGCAAGGCTCGCGAGTCGCTCCAGCGACAGGTCGCGCGCGCGCCGGTGCCGCTTGAGTTCCGTCGCAAGCACGGTCAGCTGCTGAGCTTCCTGCTGGATCGCGCTCGGCTCGCCAGGACTCTCGCCGGACCTGAATTCGTTCGCCATGAGAAACTGCCGTCCCAAATCAGTTGCGGGCTCCGACGCCCATTTAACCGATGGTTTGTCGCAAGACAAAAGCCCGCAACCCCCGATAGTGGAGAACTCCGATGAAGCAGCGATCCGAGCCGTCGCGATTTGGCGTGATCGTCTACGACGGCGTCGAGCCCATCGACGTCGGCGGTACCGCGGGCGTCATTTCGATGGCCAAGCGGGTATTGCCCGGCATCTCCTCCGTGCTTATCGCGGAGCGCGCCGGCGCGGTTCGTCTCGCCGGTGATGTGACGGTGATCGCCGATGCCGACTTCCGGACGGCGCCGCCCTGCGACCAGTACATCGTCTGCGGCGGACCCGGGTGGCGCGATCAGGTGAAGAGCGCTGCGATCCTGGATTTCATCCGGTCGCGCCGGCGCGAGCAGGTCGCGTCGGTCTGCACCGGCGCTCTGATTCTGGCTGCCGCCGGCACGCTGGATGGGCTTCTGGCCACCACGCGCCGTACGGCTGTTGGCCAGGAAACCGAATCGCCGCTCGCGTTGCTCAACACGTTCGGTGCCGATGTTAATTCGCAGGCGTGTCAGGTTGCGGAGGACGAGGGTGTCGTGACCAGCGGCGGCGTCTCGCTTGCCATCGACGGGACGCTCTATTTGATCGGCCGTCTCTACGGCTCGGACCTCCGCGACGAGGTCGCCGAGGTCATCGAGTACGGCAGGGCCTTCGAGGCCAACCGTCGCGCGCTGGGGATTCGCAGCGATACCGCAGCGGAATGACGCGCGGGGACGGACAGCGCTCTCGCCTGTTCGACCGCGTCAAGCTACTTTACCCGCGCCGATTCGGCTGATCTAACCCGCCCGTTCGCATAGGGAACGCTGGACGCATGACCATCCGCCTGCATCGTGGCGACCTGCCCGATCTGTCCCGCTACAAGGATTCGGTTGCGATCGACACCGAGACGCTCGGGCTCAATCCGCACCGCGACCGGCTCTGTGTGGTGCAGCTGTCGAACGGCGACGGCACCGCCGACGTGGTACAGATTGCCGCCGGCCAGAAGGATGCGCCGAACCTGAAGAAGCTCCTCGGCGATCCGAAGGTGCTGAAGATTTTCCACTTCGCGCGTTTCGATCTCGCGGTGCTCTCGCATGCCTTCGGCGTGATGCCGCAGCCGGTCTATTGCACCAAGATCGTGTCGCGGCTGACACGCACCTACACCGACCGTCACGGCCTGAAGGATCTGGTGCGCGAGATTCTCAACATCGATCTGTCGAAGCAGCAGCAGTCGAGCGACTGGGGCTCCGACTCGCTGAGCGAAGCGCAGCTCGCTTACGCTGCGTCAGACGTGCTGCATCTGCATGCGCTGAAAGAGAAGCTCGACGTGATGCTCAAGCGCGAGAATCGCGAGGCGTTGGCCCAGGCCTGCTTTAACTTCTTACCGTCGCGGGCAGCGCTCGATCTCAACGGCTGGGAAGCCGAGGACATCTTCTCGCATTCGTAAGGCGTTGCCGCCCCGTTTCGGTCACACTCCGAAGGCCCATTCATTAATGATATTATGGGCCAATGGCCGCACTTGCCGCGCCATCGAGGGCTGCATAATTGCCGCTTTCGGCGTACAGTAAGCTTGTTACCGAACGCATTGGAGCAGTCGATTGTCGACCCTGCACGGGCAGACCTACGAGGCCAGCATGGAGGCGCGATTCAAGGTCGCGGCCCGCCATAGCCGGCGCGTGCGGTTCCTGCGCGTTGCTGTTCCGGCGGTCGTCACCGTTGCGATGCTGGTGATCGTCGGCGCGTCGCTCTTCAATCCATTCCGGATCCTGACCAAGCTGCCGCTCGAAGTCGGCAACCTCGTCGTGTCGGGAACCAAGGTGACCATGGAGTCGCCGCGGCTCGCCGGTTTCATGCCGGACCAGCGGCCTTACGAACTGCGCGCGCAGACCGCGACGCAGGACATCAAGAATCCGAAGTTCGTCGAACTCAACGTTCTCGATTCGACACTCGAGATGGAAGACAAGTCCACCGTGCGGCTGCGCTCGCGCACCGGTCTGTTCGACAGCAAGGCGCAACTGCTCGATCTGCGCGACGATGTGTTCGTCCAGAATTCGCTCGGTTACGAAGCGCGGATGTCGCAAGCTTTTGTCGATCTCGGCAAGGGAACGGTCTCGTCCGATACGCCGGTTGCGGTGAAGCTGCCGAACGGCACCATTGACGGCCAGCAGTTGCGGATCACCGAGCGCGGCGCAGTGCTGCGCTTCGATGGCGGCGTGGTGATGCATCTCGATGGACAGAACGGCCCAGCCTCGGGGACCTCAGCGTCCGCCTCGGCGCCGGTGAGCAGCAAATAATCATGGTTTCTTGCGGTCCAGCCCATATGCGGAGAGGTGCGGCGATCGGCGCTATGGCGCTGTTGCTGGGCGCGCTGTCTCCATCGATCGCGCTTGCGCAGCAACCGAAGCAGCAGGGCGGTTCGACCGTGACCGGCGTTCCGAATGCCGTGCAAGGTTTTTCGCAGAACCGTGACAAACCGATCCGCATCGATGCAACCTCGCTTGAGGTGCGCGACAAGGACAAGGCGGCGACGTTCACGGGCAACGTCAAGGTCGTGCAAGGCGACACCACCATGTACTGCAAGGTGCTGGTGGTCTTCTACGAACAGAGCGGCGGGCAGTCGGGTGGCGATCAATCGAAGGCGGCCATGAAGACGGCAACGCCGGGTCCCGCGGGCAGCTCGTCGGTCAAGCGTCTCGAAGCCAGAGGCGGTGTACGCGTCGAACAGAAGGATCAGGTCGTCACGGGTGACCTCGGCATCTTCGACACCAAGACCAATCTGGTCACCGTGACCGGCAATGTCGTGCTGACGCAGAATCAGAATGTGCTGAAGGGCGAGAAGCTCGTCGTCGACATGACCACCGGTGTGTCCAAGGTCGACTCACCGGGCGGCAAGGGCGTTTCGGCTCTGATCAATACCTCGAACTCCAAGGACAGTCCTGGAGGCCTGGCCACTCCGATGGGCCTTGGCGCAGCGTCGAAGGGCGCGGCGAACTCGAACGCCTCGTCGAGCCGAGACAATGCGCCATCCGCTGCGGGAAAACCTCTTGATATCAATGGCTTGTCTGGGGGTTCCCGACGCTGAGGTTGCTGGCGGCGCGGCGAATCGCTATCAACCCCGCACGCTACGGTCCTGAACCTTATCGCCCCGAGCTTTTCACCGTCCGATATCCTTTTTGTGCGAGTGTGTTGCTCGCAGATTCTGGTTCGCGGATTTGGCCACGTCCGAGCGAAGAGACGATCGAAGCCTTGATGATGGACTTCTTGCGCATGTTCCGGCGGCGTGGCCCGCCGCGAGGTCCACAGGGCTTTGCGCGTCCGCAGCCGCGCCGTGACATCACCGCGATCAGCGAGCGCATCGGCGATCTTCTGAAGAGTCCGTTCCGCAGTTCGGCGCCGGCAAAAGCCGCCGTGCGCCGCGACGATGCCAGCGCGGTCCGTGCAGCTTCAGGAGGGGTGACACCGGTGCGGTTGCCGCCGCGCGCGGGCTATCTCGCGGTGCATGGCGTCGAGAAAACCTTCGGCACGCGCAAGGTTGTTCGCGGTGTGAGTCTTTACGTCAGGCGCGGCGAGGCGGTCGGCATTCTCGGTCCGAACGGTGCCGGCAAGACGACGGTGTTCTACATGATTACCGGCCTGATCAAGGCTGACAAAGGCCGCATCGAACTCGACGGTCACGATGTGACGACCCTGCCGATGTATCAGCGCGCGCGGCTCGGCATCGGCTATTTGCCGCAGGAAGCCTCGATTTTCCGGGGCCTCAACGTCGAGGACAACATTCGCGCTGTGCTCGAAGTGGTCGAGCCGAACAAGAAGAAGCGCGAAGCCGAACTCAACTCGCTGCTCGAAGAATTCAACATCACGCGCCTGCGCAAGTCGCCGTCGATCGCGCTGTCAGGCGGTGAGCGGCGGCGCGTTGAAATCGCGCGCGCGCTGGCGACGCGTCCAAATTACATGCTGCTCGACGAACCGTTCGCCGGCATCGATCCGATCGCGGTCGGCGACATTCAGGATCTGGTGCGGCATCTCACCAATCGCGGTATCGGCGTGTTGATCACCGACCATAATGTGCGCGAAACGCTCGGCCTCACCGACCGGGCCTACATCGTCTATGCGGGTGAGGTACTGACCGAGGGTGACCCGGACGAGATCGTCAACGATCCCGACGTCCGCCGTCTTTACCTTGGCGAAGAATTCCGCCTCTAACTGTTTTTTGCGCTGCGTCAAGACGTGTACAACGTCCTCGGAAGAGGATAAGCAAGAATCGGACCAAATTTCGGAGCCGTTCTTGCCGTCATGGCACTGACCCAACGATTAGAGTTTCGGCAAAGCCAGTCGCTGGTGATGACGCCGCAGTTGATGCAGGCGATCAAGCTGCTGCAGCTGTCGAATCTCGACCTGGTCGCCTTCGTCGAGGACGAGCTCGAACGCAACCCCCTGCTGGAACGCGCCAGCGAAGGTCCCGAACCCGCCGAGGCGGCTGGGCCGGCCGCGGAATATTCGGGCGCGGACCAGGGCGGCAGCGACGATTCAGGCAGCGATTATACGGGCAGCGACGACGCGGGCAGCGCCAGTGGCGCGGCCGAGAGCTTTGACGCCGGCTCCTCCGAAGAATGGATCAACCGCGATCTCGGCAGCCGCGCCGAGATGGAGCAGACGTTCGACACCGGCCTCGACAACGTATTTCCCGAGGAGCCATCCGAGGCAGCCGCGCGCACCGCGCAGGATGCAGCTCCCACCGCCTACACCGAGTGGGGCGGCGGCGCATCCAACGACGACGACTACAATCTCGAAGCCTTCGTCGCCGCCGAGACGTCGCTCGGCGATCACCTCGCCGAGCAGCTTGCAGTCGCGTTCACCGCGCCGGCGCAGCGGATGATCGGCCAGTACCTGATCGATCTTGTCGATGAGGCCGGTTATCTGCCCGCCGATCTCGGTCAAGCGAGCGAGCGGCTCGGTGCGCCGCAGGCGGATGTCGATGCCGTGCTGGCAACGTTGCAGACCTTCGATCCGCCCGGCGTCTGCGCGCGCAATCTCGCCGAATGTCTGGCGATCCAGCTGCGCGAGAAGGATCGCTACGATCCGGCCATGCAGGCGCTGGTCGAGCATCTCGACCTGCTCGCCCGCCGCGATATCGCAGCGCTCCGCAAGATCTGCGGCGTCGACGACGAAGACATCGCCGACATGATCAGCGAAATCCGCCACCTCGATCCGAAGCCGGGATTGAAGTTCAATTCGGTGAAGGCGCAGACGGTCGTGCCGGACGTGTACGTGCGTCCGGGTCCCGACGGCGGCTGGCTGGTCGAGCTCAACAGCGACACGCTGCCGCGCGTGCTGGTCAATCAGACGTACTACTCCGAGCTGTCGAAGACGATCCGCAAGGACGGCGACAAGACGTACTTCGCCGATTGTCTGCAGAACGCAACCTGGCTGGTGCGCGCACTCGATCAGCGCGCGCGTACGATCCTGAAGGTCGCGACCGAGATCGTCCGCCAGCAGGACGGTTTCTTCACCCACGGCGTCGCGCATCTGCGGCCGCTCAATCTGAAGGCGGTCGCCGACGCCATCCAGATGCACGAATCGACCGTGTCGCGCGTCACCGCCAACAAGTACATGGCGACGAATCGCGGCATTTTCGAATTGAAATATTTTTTCACGGCCTCGATCGCCGCGGCCGATGGCGGCGACGCTCATTCCGCAGAAGCTGTGCGGCACCGCATCAAAAACCTGATCGACGCCGAGAGCCCGTCGGCGATCCTGTCCGACGATACGATCGTGGAACGGTTACGCGAGGCGGGAATTGATATCGCCCGGCGTACCGTCGCCAAGTACCGCGAGGCCATGCGCATTCCGTCGTCCGTGCAACGGCGTCGCAATAAGCAGAGCATGATCGGCAATGCGCTTTCCACCCAGGCAGACCGTTCCCGCGACACCGCTTCCGCTTGACGCGGCCGGTCCCTATCTAAATCCTGTCAGCTCCCACATGACCGAGCGAGGTCCGATATGACAATTCGAGTCTCGGGGAAAAGCATCAGCGTCGGCGAAGCGCTTCGCGGGCGCGTCAACGATCGCACCGACGAGGTGCTGCGGAAATATTTCGACGGCAATTACTCAGGCCACATCACGCTCAGCAAGGACGGCGTCGGCTTTCGCACCGACTGCGCGCTGCATCTCGATTCCGGAATCACGCTGGAGGCGGACGCTGTTGCGTCGGACGCCTATGCAAGCGCCGATCAGGCGCTGATGCAGATCGAGAAGCGTTTGCGGCGTTACAAGAGCCGGCTGAAGGATCGCTCGGAGCGCAAGCAGGCGGCGAGCGCCGCCGCGATGGCCAATCTCAATGGCGGATCGATCGACGCACCGAGCTATATCATCGAGTCCATTGCGGACGATCATGAGGACGAGATCACGGCCTACAACCCGGTGATCATTGCCGAGGCGACGACGTCGCTGAAGCTGTTGTCGGTCAGCGAAGCGGTGATGGAATTGGACCTGTCCGGTGCGCCGGTGCTGGTTTTCCGGCACGGCTCCAGCGGGCGGGTCAACGTCATTTACAGGCGTCCGGACGGCAATGTCGGCTGGGTCGACCCCCCGGTGGTTAACCCCCCGGATCGCCATTGACGGGCCGCCGGACCGTGTGCATATGGTCCGGCGCCGTTGACGCCGCCGGACCCAACTTTGCGCGTAACGCAGCTACTTTGAAACCGAGCCGAATTCCGGTCCAACAAACACCACGGTCCAACTTATTCCGGAACGATCCATGATGATTACCGATCTGGTCGCTCCAGAGGCGATCCTTCCGGCGTTAAAGGTCACCAGCAAGAAGCAGGCGCTTCAGGAGCTGTCGGCGCGCGCCGCCGAGCTGACCGGGCAGAGCGACCGCGCGATCTTCGAAGTGCTGCTGCAACGGGAGAAGCTAGGCACGACGGCTGTCGGCTATGGTGTCGCGATTCCGCACGGCAAGCTGCCGAAGTTCGACAAGCTGTTCGGGTTGTTCGCGCGCCTGGAACGCCCGATCGATTTCGACGCGCTCGATGCGCAGCCGGTCGATCTGGTTTTCTTGCTGCTGGCACCGGAAGGTGCGGGCGCCGATCACCTGAAAGCGCTCGCGCGGATCGCACGGCTGCTGCGCGATCAGGATGTGGCGAAGAAGCTGCGCGCCTCGCGCGATGCGCAGGCGATCTATTCGGTGCTTGCGCTGCCGCCGGCATCCGCCGCATAACGCGTGCCGGCGCGCGTCATCGTTTCGGGTGACGCTGCTCGTTAAATTTCCAGGCTGATCGATGATTGTGTTTGTCCGCGCCGGCGTCATCCGCCGGGCGTGAGCGTCCGCGTTGTCGCGGACGCCTTGAAATGCCACGCGCTCAGTGAACGCTGAGCGTCTCGAGCTCCTGGCTCCAGGCGTTCGCGATCGCAGCCTCGCGGCTGTCGGTCAGCATGATCGGCGTTCCGTCAGCCGCATGCAGTGCGAACAGCTTCAGGCCCGGCGCGATCTTCGGCGCCTGCGGAAACAGGCCCGGAACGTCCTCTGAGCGAATTTGTTTCACGTAGGCGATGTGGCCTTCGCCCATGGTCGCCAGCGTCTCCAGCGAGACGGGGGTTTTGGTCAGAACGGCATTACCTTCAGTCATGGTCTCGACTCCTCATCAGTACAAAGCGGTCGAGTCCGCCATCGTTCCATTATTCGTGTTCATTGATAGCGATTGTCTTAACGATCCGCTCGGGTTCTGGCCTTGCGAGGTCGATCGACAACAGCCCGTTCTTCAAATCCGCTCCCAGCACGTGCATCCCCTCCGCCAGCACGAACGTGCGCTGGAAGTGGCGCGCGGCGATGCCGCGATGGATGTATTGCCGGGACTTGTCGTCCTGCTGGCGGCCGCGGATGACGAGCTGGTTTTCCTCAATCGTCACATCGAGTTGGTCACGGGTGAAGCCAGCGACTGCGAGGGTGATTCGCAGGCGCTCGGGATGCCCGTCGCTGCGGTCGCAGCGCTCGATGTTGTAGGGAGGATAGCCGTCGGCACCTTTGACGACGCGGTCGAGCACACGCTCGATCTCGTCGAACCCCAGAAGGAACGGACTGGATAACGAAGGAACACGGCTCATAGTTTACAAAGCCCTCTCGAAGCGACTTTGGAGTTCGGGCCCTTGCGGCACCCGGAGCGGTGGTTGTTTAGGCCCTCCGCCGAATCAGAATATGGCGATGTTCGAAGATCGGTTCAAGGGAGCGCAAAGCCCTGTCCCAGCGGCGTTTTCGCCGCCACACAGCCTTACGGAATATTAACGTCCGGGAAGCCTCCGCCCGTCGGCGCCGAACAGATGCAGCTTTTCGGACGGCGCGCCGGCGCGGATTTTCGATCCGAGCGGCGGAGCGGTATCCCCTTGCACACGGACGATGGCATCGCCGCCGCCCTGCAGGTGTCCGTAGACGAACGTCTCGGCGCCGACATGCTCGGCCGCATCGACGGTGAGATCGAGCGCGACGCCGCCCGCGCCGGGCTCGTGCGCCATCACCACCAGATCCTCAGGGCGAATGCCGACCGTCGTGTCCGGCGGCAGCGATCCGTTGCCGCCGACGATGCCGGCGCGCGCGAGCGGCAGCAGATTCATCGGCGGCGCGCCGATGAAGGAGGCGACGAACGTCGTCATCGGCTTGCGGTAGATGTCGAGCGGATTGCCCATCTGCTCGACCACGCCGCCGTTCATCACGACGAGAATATCGGCGAGGGTCATTGCCTCGAGCTGATCGTGCGTCACGTAGATCGATGTGGTCTTGAGCCGGCGCTGCAGGCGGCGGATTTCGACGCGCATGGCGATGCGCAATTTTGCATCGAGGTTCGACAGCGGCTCGTCGAAGAGGAACGCTTTCGGATGCCGCACGATGGCGCGGCCCATCGCGACACGCTGACGCTGGCCGCCGGAGAGCTGTTTCGGCTTGCGTTCGAGCAGGTGGCCGATTTCGAGAATCTGCGCGGCCTCGCGCACGCGCGTCTCGATGTCGGGCTTGGCCATGCCGCGGTTGCGCAGGCCGTAGGCCATGTTGTTGTAGACGGTCATGTGCGGATAGAGCGCGTAGTTCTGAAACACCATCGCGATGTCACGATCGGCCGGCTCGACCTCGTTGACGATGCGTCCGCCAATGTCGATCTCGCCGCCGGTGATCGTCTCCAGGCCCGCCACCATGCGCAGCAAGGTCGACTTGCCGCAGCCGGACGGGCCGACCAGCACGCAGAACTGGCCATCGCCGATTTCGAGGTCGATGCCCTTGATGGCCTCGACGCCGCCCGGATAGACCTTCTTTACGTTACGCAACGTGACGTTCGCCATCCGACTTACTTCTCCGTCTCGACCAGTCCGCGCACGAACAGGCGCTGCATGAAGATCACGACCGCGACCGGCGGCAGCATCGCCAGCACGGCGGTCGCCATCGCGATCTGCCACTCGGCGAGTTCGTCCGTCGTCGTCAACATCTTCTTGATGCCGGTGACGATGGTCTGCATCGAGTCCTGCGTGGTGATCAGCAGCGGCCACAGATACTGGTTCCAGCCGTAGATGAACTGGATCACGAACAGCGCCGCCATCGTCGTGACCGACAGCGGCAACAGCGTATCCTTGAAGAAGCGGAACGGACCGGCACCGTCAATGCGCGACGCTTCCAGCAACTCTTCCGGGACGGTCATGAAGAATTGCCGGAACAACAGCGTGCCGGTGGCCGATGCAATCAGCGGCAGGATCAGTCCGCCATAGGTGTCGAGCAGCCGCAGATCGGCGACGACCTTGTACGTCGGGTAGATACGCACTTCGACCGGCAGCATCAGCGTGATGAAGATGATCCAGAACGCCGTCATCCGGAACGGAAAGCGATAGTAGACGATGGCGTAAGCGGACAGGATGGAGATCAGGATTTTGCCGACCGCAATGCCGATGGCCGAGATGAACGAATTCATCAGCATCGTGCCGACGGGCTCTTTCGCCAGCCGCGAGCCGCCGACGAAGATGGCCCGGTAGTAATTCTCCAGCGTGTGATCGCCGGGCGAGAGCGGCATGTTTCCTCGGACAACCGTCGCCGCGTCGTGCGTCGAGCCGATGATCGCGAGATAGACCGGGAACGCGACCATCACCACGCCAAGCGCCAGGATGGCGTAGGCGATGATGGCGCTGAGTGGCCTGTGCTCGACCATCAAAGAATCTCTCCTTGGAGCATGATCTCGCCGGAAAACCGGTATCCACTTTTCCGGATCATGCTCAGTACTGCACCTTGCGCTCGATGTAGCGGAACTGAATTGCGGTCAGCGCGATCACGATCACCATCAGCACCACCGACTGCACGGCGGAGCCGCCGAGATCGCCGCCAAGGCGTCCGTCGGAGTAAACTTTGTAGACCATGGTCGTTGTTGCGCCCGCCGGGCCGCCGCCGGTGACGGCATCGATGATACCGAAGGTGTCGAAGAACACGTAAACGACATTGACGACCAAGAGGAAGAAGGTCGTCGGCGACAGCAGCGGGAAGATGATGGTCCAGAAGCGGCGCATCGGGCCCGCGCCGTCGATGGCGCTGGCTTCGATCACGCTTTTCGGAATCGACTGCAGGCCGGCGAGGAAGAACAGGAAGTTGTAGGAAATCTGCTTCCACACGGCGGCCATCACCACGAGGATCAGGGCGTGCCGGCCGTTCAGCAGCGGATTCCAGTCGATGCCCATCAGCCGCAGCGGCTGCGCCAGCGTGCCGAGCGAGGGATGGAACATGAAGATCCAGAGCACGCCGGCGATCGCGGGCGCGACCGCATACGGCCAGATCAGAAACGTCTTGAAGGTGGACGCCGCCTTCAGGTTCTTGTCCGCCTGCGTCGCGAACAGCAATGCGATCGACAGCGAGAGCGCAGCGACCAGCGACGAGAAGATCACCGTCGTTCCGATCGCCTTGTAGTACTCGGGCTGGGCGAACAGCGCTTGATAGTTCTCAAACCCGACGAACTGGCGCGTCAGCCCGAACGCGTCTTCGCGCAGGAACGACTGCCACACAGCCTGGCTGGCCGGCCAATAGAAGAAAACGAGGATGATCACGAGCTGCGGCAGCAGCAGGAGATAGGGAAGCAGCTTGTGCTTGAAGACGACTGTCTTTTCCATGAATGCCGCAGGTGGTCTCGATATGAGAACGGCCCCTCGATGAGGGGCCGTTTCGTTACTTTTACTTCGCTGTCTTCTCGAACGTCCGCAACATGGCGTTGCCGCGCGAGACCGCCGCATCGAGCGCCTGCTGCGCCGTCTTCTGGCCCGAGAGCGCCGCCTCGATCTCCTCGGCCCACAGGTCGCGCATCTGCACCATGTTGCCGAAGCGCAGACCGCGCGAGTTCTCGGTCGGCTCCTTGTTGGTCAGTTCCTTCAGCGGCGTCTGCAGCGTCGGGTTCTTCTCGTAGAAGCCGTCGGCCTTGGTCTTCTCGTACGCCGCCTTGGTAATCGGCAGGTAGCCGGATTCCTGATGCAGCTTGGCCTGACGGTTGGTGTCGGAGAGGAAGCTGAAGAACTTGGCGACGCCCTTGTACTCATCGGCCTTCTTGCCACCCATCACCCACAGCGACGCGCCGCCGATGATCGAATTCTGCGGTGCGCCGGCGACATCCGGATAGTATGGCATCGGCACCGAGGTGAATTCGAACTTCGCCGTGCCCTTGGCGGTGGCGTAGTAGCCCGACGAGGTCAGGAAGATCGCGCACTCGCCCTTGGCAAAGCGGCTCTCGCTGGCGCTGGCGCGGCCCGAATAGTCGTAGGTCTTGTCCTTCTGCAGATCGATCAGGTTCTGCAGATGCTTCACATGCAGCGGTGAGTTGAACTTCAATTCGGTGTCGAAGCCGTCAAGGCCGTTCGCCTTGGTGCCGATCGACACGTTGTGCCAGGCAGAGAACTGCTCGATGTGCACCCAGCTTGCCCAGGCATTGGAGAAGCCGCAGGTGTCATGGCTGCCCGACGCCCGCAGTTTCTTCGCGGCGTCGAACACCTCGGGCCAGGTCTTCGGAATGTCGGCAACGCCCGCCTTCTTCAGCGCCTCGAGGTTGACCCACATCACAGTCGACGACGAGTTGAACGGGAACGACAGCATGTCGCCCTTCGAGGTCGAGTAGTAGCCGGTGATCGCGGGAAGATAGGCCTGCGGATCGAACGCCTCGCCGGCTTCCTTCATCAGCACGTGCACCGGCTTGATCGCGCCGGTGGCGCTCATCATGGTCGCGGTGCCGACTTCGAAGACCTGGATGATATGCGGCGCGTTGCCGGCGCGGAACGCGGCAATGCCGGCGTTCATGGTATCCGGGTAACTGCCCTTGAAGGTCGGAACAACCTTGTAATCGGACTGGCTTTCGTTGAATTCCGCGGCCAGCTTGTTGACGATATCGTTGTTGCCGCCCGTCATCGCGTGCCACCACTGAATTTCAGTGACGGCATACGCTGGCGCCGCCAGCGCCATCAGTGTGGACGTCGTCAGGCCGAGGCCGATCCGCCGGATATTCATGAAAGCTCCTCCCTAAAGGCCGCCAAATCTAATCTTTGGGCGATAGCAGCGCCGTATGACGGTCCGTTGACTGCAATCGTATCGGTGCGGAAAGAGGGTTGGAAGAGCCAAAAGGCTGAGCGCGGTTACTGCTTGGTCTGGGCGACCGGCACCTGTCCCACGACGTTATCCCTGACGGACCGGCAGGCAATGTTGTCGGCGGTGACGCTGCTGGCCTTCAGCGTCTCGCCGGTGCTCTTGCGCAATTCATAGAAATCCTTGTTCGGGAAGCGCTCGTAGGCCATTTGCGCCTGGCAGACGTTGCCGTTGGCCGAAATGGTGATCTTGATTCGATAGCTGTTGGTCAGGATCGTCTGGGTCAGCTTGTTGTCGGCATAGGTCCACTGGATGCCGCGATTGAAGTCTCCCAGCGCGCCTTGGGCCCAGCGAAAGGTATTCTTGGTCGGGTCCGGCTGCACGTAGGTGAGGCGCGTGGACACGTCGTCCGCCGATTTGAGGAAGGCTGCAAATTCCCGCTTCCAGCGGTGCAAGCCGGGGACTGGCTCCTGCTCCTGCACCAGCTCGAAGAATGTGAGCTGGAATGAGCGCCCGAGATAGTTCTCCAGCCCCGAATAAGGATTGGTGTTAGGCGTCGGTGTCCGCGTCTCGGGCGTGGCCGCCGCGGTCTTGGTACCGGTATCGATTTTGCTGCGGGCGGCCTTGGCCAGGTCCGCATAGAAGCCGGTCGGATGCGCGGCGATAAAGGCATCCCAGCCTTGCTTGGTGTTGACCTGTGCGGCCAGCTCGTAATCGCGGCGCAGCTGCGAGTTGGGATCGAGTGCGGATACCTGCGCTGGAACGTTCGCCGGCTTTGCCGCGGCCGGGACCAGCGTGACGTCCTCGCCGCCAAGCGAGCCGTAAACGAACGGTTCCTGTTTGTTGTTTGTCGCCTTCAGCACGGCATCGCGTACGAAACCGAATGAGCGGCGCACGTCTTGTCCCGGCACCGCAAGCTGCGTCAGCAGCGCCGTGGTGAACGGGCTGTTGGCGCCGTCGCCGTCCGCGGCGGTCGAGCCGGCCTTCGCCGCATACGCGATCAGCGTGTTGGGGCTGGTGGGTTCCACCTTGCCAAGCCCACGCTCGACGCTGCGCGTCGACAGCGAGCGCTTCATCGTCTTAGCGAAGGGGTTGTCGCGGCAGGCGTCGAGAATGACGAGGCGCAGTTTCTTCGCGGGCTCGATGATACGAACGACGCGATCGAGCGACACGGCCTCGTCCTCGACATCGATGTCGCGTTCGAGGCGCGTATCGACGGGCAGCAGATAGTTGTTGCCGTCGACCTCGATGCCGTGCCCCGCATAGAATACGACGGCAATGTCGGCGCTGGCGACCTTATCGGAGAAATCGCGGATCAGGCGGCGCATGTCCGATCCGTTCAGATTGGTGCGCGCGTCGACCACGTCGAACCCGGCCTTCTTGAGCAGGGCGCCGATCGCATCGGCATCGCGGGATGGATTGGGGAGCTGGCTGACGTTCCTGTAGTCGGAATTGCCGATCACGAGCGCGACGCGCTTGTCGGCGGCGAAGGCCGAATGGGCGAGGCCAATACAAAACAACGCAACGGTTGCGAGCGCGCGAACGGCCGCGCTCAGATTGAGCCGAGAGGTTCGTTGCAGCTTGTTTCGCGCCATGGCGCGGCTCCGTGATCCAACCGGTTGGTTGGTCGCGAAAGTGCCATAGCTCGGTTCAATGCGGAAGAAGGTTACGGCCGGTTGAATGACAACCGGCCGTAACATTTTAACGAACGCGCTGGCGCGCAACGACGCCGGACGAGACCAGCTTGCCGATATCGTCCTGCGAGTAGCCGAATTCGCCGAGGATTTCGTCGGTGTGCTGGGCGAATTTCGGCGGCACATGACGCAGGCTCGCTTTGGTGCGGTCGAAGCGGATCGGCGAGGCGATGCCTTTGTACCAATCCTTGCCGATCACATCGCCGCGATGAGCGACATGCGGATTGGCCAGCACCTTGTCGATCGACTGCACAGGACCGGCGGGGAGACCGGCGGCGAGCAGGCGCTGACAGATCGCCGCCGCATCGTGCTGCTTCAGGATCGCCTCGAGTTCGGCGCGCAGGTCATTGCGGTTGACGACGCGATCGCGATTGCGCGCGAAGCGCGGGTCGGTGCCGAGCTCCGGCTTGCCGAGCTCCTTGCACAGCTTGCGGAAGGTGCCGTCATTGCCGACGCCCATGAAGATGTTGCCGTCGCGCGCGGCGAACACCGAATACGGATAGAGGTTCGGATGTTCATTGCCGGTGAGCGCCGGCGGTTTGCCATGCATGAAGAAGTTTGCCGTGTGCGGATGCATGATCGCCAAGCCGGTCTCGAACAGCGTCGCTTCGACGAACTGGCCGAGGCCCGACTTCTGCCGTTCCGCAAGCGCCATCAGGATGCCGACGCAGGCGTAGAGACCGGTGGTCATGTCGACCAGCGCGACGCCGATGCGCGTCGGGCCGCTCTCCTGCGAGCCGGTCGAGGCCATCAGGCCGACCATCGACTGAATGATCGCGTCGTAACCCGGATGGCCGCCATGCGGACCATCGCCGCCGAAGCCGGAGATGCGGCAGTGAATGAGCTGCGGGAATCTTCCGCGGATCACATCGTTGCCGATGCCCCACTTGTCGAGCGTGCCCGGCTTGAAGTTCTCGATCAGCACGTCGGCATCTTCGAGCATCTTCATCAGCACGGCGCGGCCGCCCTCGGAGGCGAGGTCGAGACCGATCGAGCGCTTGTTGCGGTTGGTGCCGATGAAGTACGCCGCGTCGTCGTCGTGGAACGGAGGGCCCCAGTCGCGCGTCTCGTCGCCGGCCGGCGGCTCCACCTTGATGACGTTGGCGCCGTGGTCGGCGAGGATCTGCGTGCAGTAAGGGCCGCCGAGGACGCGCGAGAGATCGATCACGCGCAGGCCTGCGATGGCTCCGGTCGCTGGGAGAGTCATTGGTTCAACCTTGGGTTCGTTCTGTCGGCTACGTCTTGTTGTTGGCGCCGGTGGCGCGTCGGAACTCACTGTGAGCACGCGCGCCGGACCTGAGCAAGCGGATGCCGCGCAGGGCCGGGTGGCCTGCGCGAATGACACCGCATTCGGGCGCGTGAAATGTCACGGCAAAGTTGAGGCGTGCGCTGCCGCAACTTCGCCGCTACAAATTCTGCAGCCACAGGTTTGCCGCAACATTTTCAGCGACGGTTGGGGAGGGTTGGCAGACCGCCGAGGCGGTATCGGGAAGTTGGTGGAGCCAGGCGGGATCGAACCGCCGACC
>LWDM01000009.1:35278-39505 GCA_002083525.1 Proteobacteria bacterium SG_bin9
ATGCAAGCGCTCTCCCAGCTGAGCTATGGCCCCGAACTTCTGGAACTGACTTGCGCGGCGCAACCGCCGCGCGATTCCCGGTGAAAAATCACACTTCCGGGGTTATCTCAAGCCTCTTCGTCGCCGGAGACGTCGCCGATGATGTCGGTCACGTCCTCGTCTTCATCTTCATCCTCGGCGATGAAGGTCGAATCATCGTCATCGTCGTCATCGAGCGTCTCATCGACCTCGATATCGTCCTCGGACTCTGGAACGTTCGCGGTGACCTTGCCGGTGTTCTCCTCGGCATCGGCTTCCTCGAGCGACACCAACTCTTCGTTCTCCGCGGGCTCCGGTGTCGTCTCCTCGGTCGCGGCCTGAGCCGCGGCGCGCTGCTCGGCGCGGCCGCGTGGCGGCGCAACCGGTGCGATCGGCACGACCTCACCGGTGTACGGAGAGATCACCGGGTTCTTGTTCAGGTCGTAAAACTTCTTGCCAGTGGTCGGGCAAATTCGTTTGGTTCCGAGATCGGATTTGGCCACGGTAGAATCCTGGGGATTTCTGGAAAAACGGTGCTTCACTTGGCTAGTTGCGACGCCGGTGTCAATAGCGCATTGCAGGCAGTTAGCCTGCGTGACCAGCCGCTTTCCGCATGGTAGAGCCCCATCCGCGTAAAGGACCGTTTTCTTGACACAATCTGCGACCCCGACGCCGCTTCAGGCGCGCCAAAGCCCGGCCCTGACCGGGTCGGCGCGGGTGCCTGGCGACAAGTCGATTTCCCACCGTGCCCTCATTCTGGGCGCTCTCGCCGTCGGCCGGACCTCGATTTCGGGCCTGCTCGAGGGCGAGGACGTGCTCAACACCGCCAAGGCCATGGCTGCCCTCGGCGCCAAGGTCGAGCGCACGGGCGAGACGGTCTGGCAGGTGCATGGAGTCGGCGTCGCTGGTTTCGCCCAACCGAAGGGCCCGCTCGACTTCGGTAATTCCGGAACCGGCTGCCGGCTCGCCATGGGCGCAGTTGCTGGCTGCCCGATCACGGCGACATTCGACGGCGATGCAAGCCTGCGCTCGCGGCCGATGCGGCGCATTCTCGATCCGCTGGAGCTGATGGGCGCGCGTGCGCAAGACAGCGCGGCTGGCGGCAAGCTGCCGCTTGCGATCGCTGGCGCGCGCAATCCGGTGCCGATCGTCTACCGTACGCCGGTTGCGTCGGCGCAGATCAAATCGGCGGTGCTGCTGGCAGGCCTGTCCGCACCGGGCGTCACCACGGTGATCGAGAACGAGGCGAGCCGCGATCACACCGAACTCATGCTCAAGCAATTCGGCGCGTCAGTCACGACAACGCCGGAAGGCGTGCACGGCCGCCGCATCGATTTGAGGGGCCAGCCTGAACTGCACGGCGCCGATGTCGTCGTGCCCGCCGATCCGTCGTCGGCTGCGTTTCCGATGGTGGCCGCGCTTGTCGTTCCCGGCTCGGAAATCACGCTGACCGACGTGATGACCAATCCGCTGCGCACCGGGCTCATCACCACGCTGCGCGAGATGGGCGGAGCGATCGACGAGATGGAACGCCGCGGCGAGAACGGCGAGCCGATGGCGGACTTCCGCATTCGTGCCTCGCAACTGCGCGGCGTCGAGGTGCCGCCGGAGCGTGCGCCGTCGATGATCGACGAGTATCTCGTACTCGCCGTCGCTGCCGCGTTCGCCGAAGGCACGACGATCATGCGCGGCCTGCAGGAGTTGCGCGTCAAGGAATCCGATCGTCTCGAGGCGACCGCTGCGATGCTGCGCGTCAACGGTGTGAAGGTCGAAATCTCCGGCGACGACATGATCGTCGAGGGCCGCGGCCATGTCCCGGGCGGCGGCGTGGTCGCAACCCACATGGATCATCGCATCGCTATGTCGGCGCTGGTGATGGGGCTCGCCGCCGATAAAGCTGTCGGCGTTGACGACACGGCTTTTATCGCGACGAGTTTTCCGGACTTCATTCCGATGATGCGCAGGCTTGGAGCCGAGTACGCATGATCATCGCGATCGACGGCCCCGCCGCATCGGGCAAGGGCACACTCGGCAAGCGGCTCGCCGCGCACTACGGATATCGACACCTGGATACGGGACTGATCTATCGCGCGGTCGCAAAGGCGATGCTCGACGCCGGCGCAACGCTGACCGACGAAGCGCGCGCGGCTGCGCTGGCCGAGGCGCTCGATCCCGGCTTGTTCGGCGACCCGGCGCTGAAGAGCCAGGCCGTCGGTGACGCCGCTTCGATCGTGTCGGCGCTGCCGAAGGTGCGCGCAGCGCTCGTGACGTTCCAGCGGACGTTCGCCGCAGGGCCGCCCGGCGCGGTGCTCGACGGACGCGATATCGGCACGGTGATTTGTCCGGATGCGGATGTGAAGATTTTCGTGGTGGCCGCGCCGGAAGTGCGGGCGCGCCGCCGCACGCTGGAAATGCAGGGGCGCGGCGAAACGGCGGATGAAGCCGTGGTACTGGCCGATATCCTCAAACGCGATGAGCGCGATCGCAATCGCTCCGCCGCGCCATTAAAACGCGCGGACGATGCTTTTGAACTCGACAATTCAGATCTGGATATCGAAGGCGGCGTGCAGGCCGCCATCGCCATCGTGGAAAAAGTTCGTGGTGGACGCTAGGCCAAGCGCCGCAAGCGCAGGTCAGGCCTTGTGGGCTGCGATGGCCGCGCGCGGATTGGCGGGTGCGGTGATGTTGCTGAAGTCGCGCTGATGTTTCGGAGCAACCGGTACCATTACGTGAACCAGTTCGCCACCGATGATCACGAACGACAAAAAGAAAACGATCCTGGCCATGACTTCCCCCTCTGCAATCAGGCGAGGTTCACGCTTAAGGTAAATCACTTAAGCCGGGGTTCCAGTGAAGCGGTAGCGGTTCCATTTGCAGCCGCAGAGTCAATAACCGCTTGAGAATTGCCCTTAACGAACTTTGATCGCGGCCGATTTGAACGCGTCTTGCCCGTGATCGCGATGATCAAAAAAATTCGTGCGGGGCGATGAAGCCCCGCACGAATGAATTGCTGTTGAGCAGCCGATCAGACGGCCTGATAGGTCTCGATCGGCAGGTTCGCCGGGATCGGCATCGCGAGCGGCACGATGGTCTCACGCGACTCGATACGGCTCTGCGACGTCGCGGGCGACGTCAGTGCAGAGACGAGTCCGCCGGTCAGAACGATGAACGCAGCCAGAAACACAACCTTGAGCATTGGTAGTCCCCCCTGTTTTTGTAATGCCGTCAGGATGCGTGGAGGTACTTAAAGCCCGGTTGCATCGTGGAACTCCGATCAGGTCTTTCACGGCGCGCGGTCAACAGCAGCTTGAGGATCGCGCTTAACGAATTGGCGGTTCAGGCTTTGTCAGCCATTCGCGGGCGAATTTCCCTGCGGATTCAGCCTTGCCCCATTGCAGCCCGGAGGCTATACCCCGCGCGTCCGGGCCGACTTCGACGTTGTCGAGGCCGCCCGAGCGGGCCGCCAGGGTCTAAGCCTCTGGTGTCATTGGAGGAAAGCCCGCTCCCTGCCTCGTTCCGGCTCCGGGCATCATCATCGTTTCAATCGCGCAGGCATGCTGCCGGCCCGTTTTCGCGTTTTGCGAGGACGGTCGCCAAGGGTTGCGGACCTTTGGCCCTGAGCGTTTGAGGCGTTCATCAACCCGAATGGCCGGCAAGATCCCGCATCTGGAGAACAAATGGCTTCGACTGCGAATTCCTACAATCCAACCCGCGATGATTTCGCGGCAATGCTCGATGAATCGTTTGCTGGCGGCAACCTTCAGGAAAGCTCGGTTATCAAGGGCAAGGTTGTAGCTATCGAGAAAGACATGGCCGTCATCGACGTCGGCCTGAAGACCGAGGGCCGCGTCGCCCTTCGCGAATTTTCCGGCCCGGGCCGTGACAGCACGCTCAAGGTCGGTGACGAAGTCGAGGTGTTCCTCGACCGCATCGAAAACGCGCTCGGTGAAGCCGTGCTCTCGCGCGACAAGGCGCGCCGCGAGGAAAGCTGGGGCAAGCTCGAGAAGGCGTTCCAGAACAACGAGAAGGTCAACGGCGTCATTTTCAACCAGGTCAAGGGTGGCTTCACCGTCGATCTGGATGGCGCAGTCGCCTTCCTGCCGCGCTCGCAGGTGGACATCCGTCCGATCCGCGACGTCGGCCCGCTGATGAACAACTCGCAGCCGTTCCAGATTCTCAAGATGGATCGCCGCCGCGGCAACATCGTCG
>LWDM01000010.1 GCA_002083525.1 Proteobacteria bacterium SG_bin9
GCCCGCCCTACGCCAACGGCAACATCCACATCGGGCACGCGCTTAACAAGATCCTGAAGGACCTTGTGACCAAGAGCCAGCAGATGCTCGGCTACGACTCGAACTACGTGCCGGGCTGGGACTGCCACGGCCTGCCGATCGAGTGGAAGATCGAGGAAGAGAACTACCGCTCCAAGGGCAAGCAGAAGCCGAACCTCAAGGACGACGCGGCGGCGATGATCGCATTCCGTCAGGAGTGCCGCGCCTATGCGACGCACTGGCTCGGCGTGCAGCGCGAGGAATTCAAGCGCCTCGGCATCATCGGCGACTGGGCACATCCCTACTCGACGATGGCGTATCCGGCGGAAGCGCAGATCGCACGCGAGATCATGAAATTCGCAGCAAACGGCACGCTCTATCGCGGCTCGAAGCCGGTGATGTGGAGCGTGGTCGAGAAGACCGCGCTTGCCGAAGCCGAGGTCGAGTACGAGGACTACACGTCCGACGCGGTGTGGGTGAAGTTTCCGGTCTGGTTCGTTGTTCGGAACGGACCAGCAATGCGGCCAGAATTGCTTAACGCTTCGGTTCTGATCTGGACAACAACACCTTGGACGTTACCTGCAAACCGCGCCATTTCGTATTCATCAAAGATTACGTATGGGCTCTACAAGGTCGTGGAAGCGCCCGAAGGAAACTGGGCGAAAGTCGGAGACAGGTATGTTGTCGCCGACAATCTGGCGGCTGCATTGATGCAACAAGCCAAAGTATCAAAGTTCGAACGACTAGGCGACGTTACGTCCGATGAGCTTTCAGGAATTGGATGTCGGCATCCACTCGCAGGATTCAACGAGGGGTATGCTCGAACAATTCCATTGCTTGACGGCGATCACGTTACAGACGACGCAGGTACGGGCTTTGTCCACACGGCTCCCGGACACGGGCGCGAAGACTTCGATATCTGGACAGGAAATAAAACAAAACTCGATAGCAAAGAGTGGATGGAAATTAGTACCAACAAAGCTATTCCATCAGTTAATACCGCTATCCCATACACAGTCGATGAAAACGGTGCACTGACCGAACAAGCACCGGGATTCACCGGCAAGCGCGTTATCACTGACAAGGGCGAAAAGGGCGACGCCAACGAGGCCGTAATCAAGGCGCTCGCGGATGCGGGCATGATCATCGCCCGCTCGCGGTTGAAGCATCAGTATCCGCACTCGTGGCGTTCGAAGAAGCCGGTGATCTACCGCAACACGCCGCAGTGGTTTATCGCGATGGACAAGCCGATCAGCGATGACGGCAAGGCGAAGAGCGGCGACACGCTGCGTGCTCGCGCACTCACCGCGATTGCAAACACCCAGTGGGTGCCACAGTCAGGCCAGAACCGCATCAACGGCATGATCGCCAACCGCCCGGACTGGGTGGTGTCGCGCCAGCGCGCCTGGGGCGTGCCGATTGCCGTCTTTATCAAGGAAAAGGGCGACGGCTCGGTCGAGATCTTGCAGGACGAGACCACCAACCAGCGCATCACAGAAGCGTTCATGTCTGAGGGCGCGGACGCGTGGTACGCACAAGGCGCACGCGAGCGTTTCCTCGGGTCGCGCGCGGGCGAAGGCTGGCAGAAGGTCGACGACATCCTCGACGTCTGGTTCGACTCCGGCTCGACGCACGCCTTCGTGCTGGAAGACCGGCAGAACTTCCCGACGCTGGGCGCCATCAAGCGCAAGATCGACGGCGGCAAGGATACGGTGATGTATCTGGAGGGCAGCGATCAGCATCGTGGCTGGTTCCATTCCTCGCTGCTCGAGAGCTGCGGCACGCGCGGCCGCGCGCCCTACGACGTGGTGCTCACGCACGGCTTCACGCTCGACGAGCAGGGCCGCAAGATGTCGAAGTCGATCGGCAACACGGTCGAGCCGCAGAAGGTGATCAAGGATTCCGGCGCCGACATTCTGCGCCTGTGGGTCGCGGCGTCGGATTATTCGGACGATCAGCGCATCGGCCCGGAAATCCTCAAGACCATGGTCGAGACCTATCGCAAGCTGCGCAACAGCGTGCGCTGGATGCTCGGCACGCTGGCGCATTTCAAGCCGGGCGACGCGATCGAGCCCATGGATATGCCCGAGCTCGAGCGGCTGATGCTGCATCGGTTGAGCGAAGTCGATGCCGTCGTGCGCAAGGCGTATGAGGAATTCGACTACAAGACGGTGATCGCCGCGCTGACGTCGTTCATGAACACCGAGCTGTCGGCGTTCTACTTCGATATCCGCAAGGACACGCTCTACTGCGAACCGCCCTCTTCGCCGGTTCGCAAGGCCGCGCTCACGACCGTCGATATCCTCTGCGACGCGATCCTGAAGTGGCTGGCGCCGGTCTTGAGCTTCACCGCCGACGAGGCGTGGGTGCAGTATCGTCCGCAGGGCGCGGCGTCGGTGCATCTGCTGACGTTCCCCGAACGGCTCGGCCGTTATCGCGACGATGAGCTCGCGGCGAAATGGGATGCCATCCGCGAGGTACGCCGCGTCGTCACCGGCGCGCTGGAAGTCGAGCGTGCGGCCAAGCGCATCGGCTCGTCGCTCGAAGCCGCGCCGCGCGTTTATGTCGCCGATCCGGAACTGTTCGCGATCATGGCCGGCACCGACATTGCCGAGGTGTGCATCACCTCGAGCGCCGAGCTGACCAACGCCGACGCACCGGCTGACGCCTTCCGGCTGCCGGACGTGACGAACGTCGCGGTCGTGGTCGAACAGGCGCAGGGCAAAAAGTGTGCGCGCTCGTGGAAAATTCTCCCGACCGTCGGCGACGATTCCGAATATCCCGATGTCTCGCCGCGCGACGCCGATGCCTTGCGCGAGTGGAAAGCCCTTGGTGTGAGCGTGTGATGCGGAGCACGGCATGAAGCCCGTCTTGCGTCCGGGATTGATTGCCGCGCTGATCACGCTTGTGCTCGATCAGGCGCTGAAGCTGTGGCTCGTCTACGGCTACGAACTCGGCAAACGCGGCATGGTGGCGATCACGCCCTTCTTCGACCTCGTGCTCGCCTGGAATACCGGCATCAGCTACGGCTGGTTCCAGAGCGAGAACGCGTTTGCCCAGACGATCCTGCTTGTGATCAAGGCTGGCGCGATCGTCCTGCTCGCGATCTGGATGGCGCGATCACAAACGGTTGTGGCGACCACCGGGCTCGGCCTGATCATCGGCGGGGCGATCGGCAACGCCATCGACCGGTTCCTGCATGGCGCCGTGGTCGATTTTGCCCTGTTCCACGCCCAATTCGGGGGCCAGCGGTATAACTGGTACGTGTTTAACCTTGCGGATGCAGCCATTGTTGCCGGGGTTTTGGCCCTGTTGTATGACTCCTTCCGGGCTCCAGACGCCGCAAAAGCGCCGTGATCCCCGGCAATATCGCCGGAAATTTCGCGACTTAACCGTGACGGACGAGACCGATGCGCGCCAACACCCGTTCCAGCGTCCTTGCCAGCTTCCGTGGCCTTGACCGCAGCCTGCGGCTCACGCTGTGCAGCGTCGCAGTGCTCGTGGCCTTCAGCGGCGCCGCGAAGGCCGCCGACGATGACGATGAACCGGACAACCAGTCGTTCGGGCAAAAGATCATCGGCAACATCATGCGCGGGATCGGCGGCACCACGATCGATAACAGCAACATTGAGTATCGCGAGCGTTCGCCGCTGGTGATCCCGCCGAAGGTCGAGTTGCGCGCGCCCGAACAGCAGCGGCCGAACACCTCGCCGAACTGGCCGAAGGATCCGGATGTCGCCGAGCGGCAGGCGCGCCGCGAAGCGCAGAAGAAGCGCGGCGGCACGACGCGCGACGCCACGCTGGAGTCGGTCGAAGCGAGCCGCATTCTCGCGCCGAGCGAACTCGCGGGTCAGCCGGTGTCTCGCTCCTCGAGCCGCGACTCGGTCATCCCCGGCGCGACCAACGCCAATCCGATCCTGAGCCCGTCCGAACTCGGCTACAAGGGCGGCCTGTTCGGCATGTTCTCGTCGAAGAAGGATCTGGAAGCGGAGAAGTTCAAGGGCGAGCCGACGCGCGAGAGCCTCACGCAACCGCCGGTCGGCTATCAGACGCCGTCGCCGAACTTTGCCTACGGAACGGGCGGCCCGCCCGGCGCGTTCACGCCGAACTATCAGCCGCCGCCGAATCCGATCGACGGGCGTCCCCGATAAACGCGGCCAAATACTGATTTATTTTCGCAGATTTGATCGCAACGTGATTTGCGGCCAGCCGCAGATCGGATCAGTATTCGTGTCAGTTTAACGACACCAGCCGCAGCGGCGCTGCTGCGTGCCCGGTTGCCCGCGCGACGCCGCCATTGTTCAGAGCGAACCGGAACCCATCATGATGTCATTGCGACGTTACGCTGCCCTCGCAACCCCTGCGATCGCAGCGCTGTGCCTGTCGTGGACAGCGACAGCCGCTACCGCACAGACGCCTGCTCAGAAGCCCGCAACCTTCACGCTCGCCAACGGCATGCAGGTGGTGGTGATCAGCGATCGGCGCACGCCGGTGGTGACGCACATGCTCTGGTACAAGGTCGGCTCGGCCGATGAAGTGCCGGGCAAGTCCGGGCTCGCGCATTTCCTCGAACACCTGATGTTCAAGGGCACGGCGAAGCATCCGGCCGGCGCCTTCTCGAAGCAGGTCACGCTGTTCGGCGGCAGCGAGAACGCATTCACCTCCAGCGACTACACCGGCTACTTCCAGCGCGTCACCAAGGACAAGCTTCCGGTGATGATGGAGATGGAAGCCGATCGCATGACCGGCCTCGTGCTGAAGGACGACGTGGTGCTGCCCGAGCGCGACGTGGTGCTCGAAGAGTTCAACCAGCGCGTCGCCAACAGCCCCGACGCACAGCTCGGCCAGCAGATGATGGCGGCGCTCTATCTCAACCATCCCTACGGACGGCCGGTGATCGGCTGGAAGCAGGAGATCGAGAAGCTCAACCGCGAGGACGCGCTTGCGTTCTACAAGCTGCACTACGCGCCGAACAACGCCATCCTGATCATCGCCGGCGACGTTTCGGGCGACGAAGTCCGTCCTCTCGCCGAGCGCACGTACGGACAAGTTCCAGCGCAGCCGGCGATCCCGGCGCAGCGCGTGCGGGCACAGGAACCGCCGCCGCCATACGCTGCACGCACGGTGACGCTTGCCGATCCGCGCGTCGAGCAGGCGAGCGTGCGCCGCTATTACGTTGCGCCCTCCGCGATCACCGGCGCAGCCGGTGAAAGCGCGGCGCTGCAGGTGCTGGCCCAGGTGATGGGCTCGGGCACGAGTTCCTATCTCCACCGTGCGCTGGTGCTCGACAAGCAAATCGCGATCTCGGCCAGCGCCTGGTATTCGGGCCTCGCGCTCGACTCGACCCAGTTCGGCGTGTCGGCGACGCCGAAGCCGGGCGTCGACTTCGCCCAGATCGAACAGGTGTTCGACAGCGTCATCGCCGACATCGCCCAGAACGGTGTGCGCGCGGAAGATCTCGAGCGGGTCAAGAACCAGCTTATCGCCGACACCATCTACGCGCAGGACAATCAGGCGACGCTGGCGCGCTGGTACGGATCGGCCATGGTGATCGGATTGTCGCCGGACGACGTGCAGAGCTGGCCGACCCGCGTACGCGCCGTCACCTCGGATCAGGTGCGCGATGCCGCCCGTGCGTGGCTCGACAAGCGGCGATCGGTGACCGGCTATCTCATCAAGGACACAGCGCCGAAGCGCGAGGAGAAGCGGTCGTGATCGTCATGCAGGCTCGTATTCGCACCTTCACGCTCGCCGTTACTGCGGCCTGCGCGCTCGCGGTGTCCGCCACCGCGGCCGCCGCGTCGTCGAAAATCCAGCGCTATGTCTCACCCGGCGGCATCGAAGCCTGGTTCGTGCAGGACGCCACCGTCCCCATCATCGCGATGGAGTATTCGTTCGATGGCGGCGCGGCGCAGGATCCGGCCGACAAACCGGGCGTCGGTTCGCTCGTCTCCGCCATGCTCAATGAGGGTGCGGGCGAGATCGACTCCAAGACCTATCAAGACCGGCTCGACCGCAAGGCAATCTCGCTGAGCTGGAGCTCGGCGCGCGACCACTTCCGCGGCTCGCTGCGGACGTTGAAGGAAAATCAGGACGAAGCGTTCGGCCTGCTCAAGCTGGCGCTGGCCGCGCCGCGCTTCGAGGCCGAGCCGCTGGAGCGCGAGCGCGCGCAGATGATCTCCGGCCTGCGCCGCGAGACGTCCAACCCGAATTCGCTGGCCGGCCGCCGCTTCTTCGAAGCGCTGTTCGGCACCAGCCATCCGTACGGCCGCCCGAGCGGCGGCACGCTGGAAAGTGTCCCCACCATCACCGCGGCCGATCTCAAGCAATATGTCGGCCGGGTGTTCGCCCGCGACACGCTGAAGATCTCCGTCGTCGGCGACATCGACACGGCCACCCTCGGCAAGCTGCTCGACACGACCTTCGGCGCGCTCCCCGCCAAGAGCGATCTTACGCCGGTGCCGGCGATCGAACCCGCGAAGCCGCCGCAGCGCTCGCTCGTGACGCTGGACGTGCCGCAAACCGTCGTGATGTTCGGCGGCCCGGGCATCAAGCGCGACGATCCGGACTTCATGGCGGCGTTCGTCGCCAACCACATTCTCGGCGGCGGTTCGTTTTCGTCGCGGCTCTATCGCGAGGTGCGCGAGAAGCGCGGCCTTGCCTACTCGGTCTACGAGCAACTGTTGTGGATGAAGCAGTCGGCGATCTTCACCGGCGCGACCGCCACCCGCTCCGACCGCGCCAACGAGACGGTCGAGACCATCACCAGCGAAGCCCGCCGCATGGCCGACGAAGGCCCCACCCAGCAGGAGCTCGACGACGCGAAGTCGTATCTCAAGGGCTCGCAGATGCTGGCGCTCGACACCAACAGCAAGATCGCCTCGGCGCTCTTGCTGTTTCAGCTCGACAAGCTCGGCATCGACTACATCGAAAAGCGCAATTCGCTGATCGACGCGGTCACGCTCGCCGACGTCAAGCGCGTCTCCAAGCGCCTGTGGGGCAACGGTCTTCTGACTGTCATCGTCGGCCGCTCGGCTTAAGCCTACCTGTCATTCCGGGGCGACCGAAGGTCGAACCCGGAATCCAAGTCACCGCGAATTCAGAGTTTGCGGAAGCATGGATTCCGGATCAGCGCCGTTGGCGCTGTCCGGAATGACGGCGCTGGGCGTTTGTGGTAACCACCGAAAAACCCTCCCGGAGCCACTCCTTGGTCTTCAAAATCCTGTTCGATCGGCACGCCGGGACCATCGTCAAATCCCAATCGGAGCAAGGCATGTCCGTTGTCCAATCGATCGATCTCGCGCGCGCCGACACAATCGGCGAGCACGGCATTTCCCGCGAGACGCTCGACGCCGCGCTGAAGCGCGCCGAACCGGCCCTGCAGTGGCTGCGCGGACGCCACGCCGACGGCGAACTGCCGTTGCTGCGCCTTCCCGAAGAGCGCAAGGACATCGCCGGCATCGAAGCGGCGGCGACGAAGCTGCGTGACAACGCTACTGACGTCGTCTTCCTCGGCACCGGCGGCTCGAGCCTCGGTGCACAGGCGCTGCTGCAGCTCGCCGATTACAACGTCCCCGGCCTTTCGCTTTTCCGGAAAGGCCCGCGTCTGCACTTCCTCGATAACCTCGATCCGCAGACTTACGCCGAATTGCTCGGCAAGCTGCCGCTCGCGACAACGAAATTCGTCGCGGTGTCGAAGTCCGGCGGCACCGGCGAGACGCTGATGCAGACCATGGCCGCGCTCGATGCCGTGAAGCGCGCAGGCCTTGAGGCAAAAATTCCGTCGCTGTTCATGGGCCTCTCCGAGCCGAGCAAACCGGGCAAGGTCAACGGACTTCGGCAACTGCTCGAGACCCACAAGGTCGAGATGCTGGAGCATCACACCGGCGTCGGCGGCCGCTTCTCGGTGCTGACCAATGTCGGCCTGCTGCCTGCGGCTGTCGCTGGCCTTGATATCAAACGCATCCGCGAGGGCGCAGCGAAAGCGCTGGCGCCGGTGCTTGCGAGCAAGCCCGCGGCCGAAGTGCCGTCGGCACTCGGCGCCGCACTGTCGATTGCGCTGGCCGAAAGCAAGGGCAAGCCGATCACCGTGCTGATGTCGTATTCGGACCGGCTCGAGCGCTTTGCCAAGTGGTACGTGCAACTCTGGGCCGAAAGCGTCGGCAAGGACGGCAAAGGCACGACGCCGCTGGCGGCGCTCGGCCCGGTGGATCAGCACAGCCAGCTGCAGCTCTTCATCGGCGGGCCGCGCGACAAACTCTTCACAGTCATCACCACCGGCATCAAGGGCAAGGGCCCGCGCATGCCGGACGATCTGGCGAAACTCGGCAACGAAGCTGGCCTGGGCGGCCGGACCATCGGCGATCTCGTCGCCGCACAGGGCCGCGCCACCGCCGAGACGCTGGCGAAGAACGGCTGCCCGGTGCGCACCTTCCACATCGAAACGCTGGACGAACTCTCGCTCGGCGAGATGCTGATGCACTACATGCTGGAGACGATCGTCGGCGCACACCTGCTCGGTGTGGATGCGTTCGACCAGCCGGCCGTCGAGGAAGGCAAAATCCTCGCGAAGCGCTACGTTGCGGAAGGCTGAGGTCGTCATTCCGGGGCGCGCCGTTTGGCGCGAACCCGGAATCCATACGCCGCAGCAGCAGCGTGACGACGGATTGGCATGGCTCTGCGAACCCAGCCAACACCGGGGTTATGGATTCCGGCTCGCTCGCGTTGCTCGCGCCCCGGAATGACGGCTAAACTGACGGCATGATCCGTATCTCGCACTCCATCCACCTCGACGAAAACGATATCGACATCGATTTCGTTCGCGCGTCCGGTCCCGGCGGTCAGAACGTCAACAAGCTCTCGACCGCGGCGCAACTGCGCTACCCGGTCAGCAAGGCGATGTTGCCGGAAGATGCGCAGGCGCGGCTTGTGACGCTCGCCGGTCAGCGCATGACCAAGGACGGCGTGATCGTGATCCACGCGCAGCGCTTCCGCACGCAGGAGCGCAACCGCGCCGACGCCATCGACCGGCTCGTCGAATTGCTGCGCGAAGCCTTGATCCGCCCGAAGCCGCGCCGCGCCACGCGGCCGACGCTCGGCTCGAAGCAGCGGCGGCTCGACGGCAAGAAACGCCGCGCCGACATCAAGTCCGGGCGCGGTAAACGCTTCGACGACTAGGCGCGCAACCTCGCACGCACCGTCTCGACGAGCCCGATGGTCCAGCACATCGGGCAACCGCGGAACGCAATCAGCATGACGACACCGAGCGCCAAGGACGCCCATGGATAATTCGCGGCAATGGCGATGGCCGCCCACAGCGCGCCGACCCCGATCACACCGCGCAGCACATGCTCGATGATGCTTCGGCTGGCGAAGAAGATCGTATCCTCGGCCATACGGCCCTCCATCAATCGTTGATCAGATACTCACGGATCATCGCGCGGGCGCGATGCAATCGCGCCTTGGCGCTTTCGCGCGTCAGATCAAGCGTCGCACAAATCTCGTCGACCGACATTTCCTCGACATCGCGCAGCAGGATCACCTCGCGGTAGTGCTCCGGCAGCGACTGGATGGCGCGGCTGAGATCGATCCGCAGATCTTCGGGACGCAGATGTGCGAACCGCGTCTCGAAATCATCCGCCGGCGCCTCCGGCATTCCGGTGCCCATGCGCAGCAGCCGCAAGCAGGCACGGTGTGCCACCATGAACAGCCAGCTCGCAAACGACGTCACCGCCCGCAACGTGCCGAGCCGCCGGTAGAGCAGGAGCATCGTTTCCTGCACCACGTCGTCGGCGTCGGCCATCCGGCAGTTGCGCGCGGCATAACGGCGGATATCCGGCTGAGCGGCGGCGATCAGCTTGATCAGCGCCCGCTCGTCGCCGAGACGTGCAGCCTCCACGACGGCGAGATCGTAGCGGCTGATCCGGGCTGCGCTCATGACGAGGGGAGCCTGCGGCCGGCGACGGCGCACATCGGGCAGAAGCCGAAGAAGCCGGTCAGCGCGGTCGTCACCCCGGCGGCGGCGATCAGATAGCCCAGCGGTGCGCCGGGAAACATGTAAAGCCCGCAGCCGCCCATGATGGCTCCTGCAACCACGCGCATCGCGCGCTCCCAGCCCGGCAAGTTCTTCTGATAGATCATAGCAGCCTCCGTGATCGGGACGAGGTTGTCCCTCAATGCTCAAGAGGCGGCCCCAGCCGGTTTCGGTTCGCGGGCAAGGAGATTTACGTACCCCGGTTGCCCGGCCGCCCTAGGGAAAACGAGGAAATCCTTCGCGAATCTTGCGTTTCTGGGCCGCAGCGCCACATTCCCTGCGCCGCCTCGCTTAAGATAACTGCGCTCACGAATCGGCTCCGAACCAGCATCCATGCCCGTCCGCCAATTGCCCGAAACCGTCGTCAACCGCATCGCCGCCGGCGAGGTGGTGGAGCGGCCTGCGAGCGCGGTGAAGGAGCTGGTCGAGAATGCCATCGACGCGGGCGCGCATCGCATCGACATCTTCACCGACGGCGGCGGACGGCGGCGCATCGCCATCACCGACGACGGTCAGGGCATGACGCGCGACGACCTCGCGCTCGCGGTCGAACGGCACGCGACGTCGAAGCTCGACGACGAGGATCTGCTGCGCATCCGCACGCTCGGCTTTCGCGGTGAGGCCCTGCCCTCGATCGGCTCGGTCGCACGCCTCAACATCACCACGCGCCACGCCAGCGAGCCGCATGCGTGGGCGCTGAATGTCGACGCCGGCGCGAAATCCGACATCGCGCCTGCCGCGCTGACGCATGGCACCCGTGTCGAGGTCAGCGATCTGTTTTACGCGACGCCCGCGCGGTTGAAGTTTCTCAAGACCGACCGCACCGAAGGCGAGGCCATCCGCGAAGTCGTGCGCCGTCTCGCCATGGCGCGGCCGGATATCGCCTTTACACTCGCCGGCGAAGAACGCGCGCCGGTGACCTGGGCCGCAGCGCTACCCGGTGCGCCGGGACAACTGACGCGGCTCGGCGATATTCTGGGTAGCGATTTCCGTGCCGCCGCGATCGAAGTCCGCGCCGAGCGCGACGGCGTGACGGTCGAGGGCTACGCCGCCTCACCCTCACTGACGCGCGCCAACGCGCTCGGGCAGTATCTGTTCGTCAACGGACGGCCGGTGCGCGACAAGCTGATCCTCGGCGCAGTGCGCGCTGCCTACTCCGACTATTTGCCGCGCGACCGGCATCCGGTGGTGGCACTGTTCGTCACGCTCGATGCGCAGGAGGTCGACGCCAACGTGCATCCCGCCAAGACCGAGGTGCGTTTCCGCAATGCCGGTCTCGTGCGCGCGCTGATCGTGCACGCACTGAAGGAGGGCCTTGCGCGCGAAGGCCGCCGAACGGCCGCCAACAGCGGCGGCGCGGTGCTGACCGCGTTCCGCCCGAACACCATGCCGCCACCGCGCACGGGCTATGACTGGCGCACGTCGCCGGCATTTCCCGCTGCCGCCGCCGCACCCGCCGTGGCACGCGACGAGTTCATGCAGGGCTTCCGCGAAACGGTGCAGGCGGGCTTCGATGTCGGCGCGCCGGCGGCGGACGTGCGTTACGAAGCCACGCCTACGGCCGATCTGCTCGACCGCCCGCTCGGCGCGGCGCGCACGCAGATTCATGAGACCTACATCGTCGCCCAAACCCGCGACGGGCTCGTGGTGGTTGATCAGCATGCCGCGCACGAGCGCATCGTCTACGAACGGCTGAAAGCCTCGCTTGAGCAGAACGGCGTGCAGCGTCAGATCCTGCTGATCCCCGACATCGTCGAGATGGACGAGGCAACGGTCGAAAAACTGCTGGCACAGTCCGATGAACTGGAGAAGTTCGGCCTCGCGATCGAATCCTTCGGGCCTGGGGCGATCGCCGTGCGCGAAACGCCGTCGCTGCTCGGGAAGACCAATGCGGCTGCCCTGCTGCGCGATCTCGCCGAGCATATGGCCGAATGGGACGAGGCGCTGCCGCTGGAGCGGCGGCTGATGCATGTGGCGGCGACCATGGCCTGCCATGGCTCGGTGCGCGCCGGGCGCATCCTCAAGCCCGAGGAGATGAACGCGCTGTTGCGCGAGATGGAAGAGACGCCGAACTCCGGCCAGTGCAATCACGGCCGGCCGACCTATGTCGAACTCAAGCTCGCGGACATCGAGAAACTGTTCGGACGCCGATAGCCGTCAACGCGATGAATACGCGATCAGTTTCTTCAGACCGAAGAAGAAAAACGTCAGGCCATAGGTGATGTAGAACGGGATCGGGCCGATGTCGACGACCGTCTTGACGAAGTAGTACGGAAGATCCCTGACATCGAACTCCATCGACCAGAGCACAGCAATCATCAGAAGAATGGTCGGCAGCACTGCGACGAGCGCTGGCCCGAGAACGAGCAGCAGCGCCGTTTTCACAGTCGGGTTCATGACGATCTCACGCGCATAAACACAAACTCCGTGTCATCATAGGCACGGCGTTCAAGTTCCTCAAAGCCCGCAGGCGCCGTCAACGCCGCGGAGGTCGCCTCTTCGGCCACGATCAACGCACCGGGCGTCAGCCATTTGCCTTCGATCAGCGAGACCAGCGCCAGTTCGCCGAGACCCTTGCCATAAGGCGGATCAAGAAACACCAGCGAAAACGGCTCGACCGGATAGCACGGCCCCAAATTGGTGGCATCGCGGCGGAACACACGCGTGACACCGCCGAGCCCCAGCGCCTCGACATTGTTGCGCAGGAGCGCCCGCGCTTCCGCGCCGTTGTCGACGAACAGGGTGAACGCGGCGCCGCGCGAGATTGCCTCGATGCCGAGCGCGCCGGTGCCGGCAAACAGGTCGAGCACCCGCGCGCCGTCGAGCGGGTTCTCATACGCATGCATCAGGATGTTGAACAGCGACTCGCGCAGACGATCGGCGGTCGGCCGGATCGCCTGCGACGACGGACCGGCGATGCTACGCCCGCGCAGGCGCCCGCCGACAACGCGCATTAGAGCATGATCCCGAAAAGTGGAAACCGGTTCTCGGACCAGATCATGCTCAATCCAAATCGTCCCGTGGCGTCAGATCGCGCTTGCCGTGATAGCCGCGCTTCGGCCGCTTCGGCGGACCGAACCCGGCCTCGTCCTCATTCCGGCGGCGCGACTCCTCGCTGCCGCTGCGGGTCACCAGCACCTTGCGGCCCTTGCGATCGGCGACGAGGCCCGATTTGCCTTTCGGCTTGAACGGCTTCTTGCCGCGCGGCGCGCCATCGTCCTCGGCGTCCGTCGACTTCTCGGCGATCTTGAAATCGGCGCCGGAGCGAGTGGCGATGCGTTCGCCGAGCTGCTCGCGCAGCACGCGCGTCTTCACCTCTTCGACCTGACCTTCCGCAATCTCGGCCAGTTGGAACGGGCCGTAGGAGATGCGGATCAGCCGGTTCACCTCAAGGCCGAGATGCGCCATCACGTTGCGCACTTCACGGTTCTTGCCTTCACGAATGGCAAACGTGATCCAGACGTTCGAGCCCTGATCGCGCTCCAGCTCCGCCTCGATTGAGCCGTACTTGACGCCGTCGACCTCGACGCCGTTCTTGAGTTCGTCGAGCTGTGCCTGCGTCACCTCGCCATGGGCACGCACGCGATAGCGCCGCAGCCAGCCGGTGTCCGGCAGTTCGAGCGTCCGCGCGAGGCCGCCGTCGTTGGTCAGCAGCAGCAGGCCCTCGGTGTTGTAGTCGAGGCGGCCGACGCTGATCAGGCGCGGCAGGCCTTCCGGCAGATTGTCGAACACCGTCGGCCGGCCTTCCGGGTCGTCGTGCGTCGTCATCAGGCCTTTCGGCTTGTGATAGAGAAACAGCCGCGTGCGCTCGCGCTCCGGCAATGGCTTGCCGTCGACCAGAACCTTGTCGTTCTCGGTGATGTCGAGCGCAGGCGAATTGATGACGCGTCCGTTCACCGTCACGCGGCCTTGCGTCACCCACTCCTCGGCATCGCGACGCGAGGCGAGGCCCGCACGCGCCATCAGCTTCGCGATGCGCTCACCGGTCTTTTTCTTCGGCGGCGCTTCGTCGCGCGAACGGCGGCGATCGAACTCGGGCGGACGCTCGCGGTAGGCACCGCGACCACCGAACGCCGGGCGCTTGGTGAAAATCTTGCTGTCGTCTTCATTCTCGCGGCGCGGGCGCTCTTCACCCTCATTGCGCGGATGCTCCTGCCAGTCGCTACGCCCGCGCGGGGCGCGGTCTTCACGCGGGCGGCTGAAGCGCGGACGTTCGCGGTCGTCGCGATCCTCGCGCGGACGGTCGAACTTGCGCGGGCCGCGATCAGAACGTGCCGGGCGTTCGTCGCGATCGCGACTGAAACGCGGACGATCGTCGCGATCTTTCCGCTCCCAGGGCTTCTCGTTGCTGCGATCATCGCCGGCGGCGAAGTCGCGGCGCGGTTTGAACGGGCGATCGCCACGATCTTCGCGCGGTTTGAACGGACGGTCACCACGGTCTTCACGCGGCTTGTAGGGGCGCTTCTCGCCGAACGGCTTGTCGCCGAACTTGCGATCCCCGCGTGGCGCCGACGAACGCGCCGGGCGATCGCCATACTCGCGGCGCGGAGCGCGATCGTCACGATCGCGAGGCTTAAAGGGCCGGTCACCACGATCCTCACGGGGCTTGAACGAACGATCGCCGCGATCCTCGCGCGGCTTGTAGGGGCGCTTGTCGCCGAACGGCTTGTCACCGAACTTGCGATCCCCGCGTGGCGCCGACGAACGCGCCGGGCGATCGCCATACTCGCGGCGCGGAGCGCGATCGTCACGATCGCGAGGCTTAAAGGGCCGGTCGCCACGATCCTCACGGGGCTTGAACGAACGCTCGCCGCGATCCTCGCGCGGCTTGAACGGACGATCGCCGCGATCTTCGCGCGGCTTGTAGGGGCGCTTCTCGCCGAACGGCTTGTCACCGAACTTGCGATCCCCGCGCGGTGCGGATGAGCGCGCCGGACGGTCGTCGCGCGAGCGCCCACTGCCGGAGCGACCCTCGGAACGGCCCTTGCCGCCTCCGCCGAAGCCGCCCTTGCCGCCACGCGGCGGGCCGCTGCGCGGACCGCGCGGACGGCCGTTGTCTTTGTCGTTATCGCGGGGCATGTAGGTCTCGCTTGAATTGAAGCGCCGATCCGGCCGGAAACGGCCTTATGTGACGGATCGCGGCTTAATGGGTTGCGGGCCTGATAACAGAGAAACGCGGGCGAGACTACGCATGACAGCCCCCTCTTTCATGGAAATCGCGCTGAAAGAGGCCGAAAAAGCCGCTCAGAACGGCGAAGTGCCGATCGGCTGCGTGATTGTCCGCGACGGCGAGGTCATCGCCGCCGCCGGTAACCGGACTATCGCCGACCGCGATCCGACCGCCCATGCGGAAGTTCTGGCGATCCGCAAGGCCGCCACCATGCTCGGAAGCGAACGGCTGGCAGGCTGCGATCTTTACGTGACGCTGGAACCGTGCGCCATGTGCGCCGGCGCGATCTCGTTCGCCCGCATCCGGCGGCTCTATTACGGCGCTGGCGATCCGAAGGGCGGCGGCGTCGATCACGGTGGACGCTTCTTCAGCCAGCCGACCTGCCACCACGCGCCGGAGGTCTATCCCTCCGTCGGCGAGGCAGAGTCGGCGGCGATGCTGCGCGAGTTTTTCCGGGTGAGGCGGTAATATTCTTCGTCATTGCCGGGCTTGACCCGGCAATCCATCTTTCCGCGTCAACAATTTTGAAGATGGATCACCGGGTCAAGCCCGGTGATGACGACCGAGTAGGACAAGCGACCTCGTTCACATCTTTAACCGCCGAAAAACTCTAGCAGCGCCTCCGACGTCCCCTCGACGTCTTCTTCCGTCAGGAAGTGGCCCGACTTCACCGGCTGACCGCGCACATTGGTCGCCCAGGTCTTCCACACATCGAGCGGCGTCGCCGCAGATTGCGCGATGCCGACCTGCCCCCACAGCGCCAGCATCGGAATCGTGATCTTCTTGCCGGCGTCCTTGTCAGCCTTGTCGTGCTCGAAGTCGCGCGTCGCGCCGGCACGGTAATCCTCGCACATCGCATGGATGCGCAGAGGATCGCGGAACCCCGCGAGGTAATGCTCCAGCGCGCGCGGATCGAAGACGCTCAAGTCCTTCGTGTGCGACCAGCTCGCGAGCTTGTTCTTCAGATAGAAGTCCGGATTGGCGCCGAGCAGCGTTTCCGGCAATGGCGCGGCCTGCGCCAGGAACGGCCAGTGATAGACCTTGAGCGAAAACTGGTGATCCATCTTCAGCCAGTAATCGTAGGTCGGCATGATATCGAGCGTCGCGAGTTTCGACAGCCGCCCGGGATGATCGAGCGCGAGGCGATACGACACGCGGCCGCCGCGATCGTGACCGGCGAGCGCGAAGTGTACGTGGCCGAGTTGCTCCATGGCATCGACCATCGTCTTCGCCATCGTCCGCTTCGAATACATCATGTGCTCGGGATCGCTCTTCGGCACATCGGACCAGCCGTATCCGGGCAGGTCCGCGATCACGAGCGAGAACTTTTCCGCGAGCTTCGGCGCCACGCGATGCCACATCACATGCGTCTGCGAAAAGCCGTGGAGCAAAAGCAGCGGCGAACCCTTGCCGCCGGTGCGGGCGAAGATGCGGCCGTGGCGCGTGTTGATCCACTCGGAGCCAAAACCGGGAAAAAGATCGGCGAGGTCGGACATGTTTTCATTCCGGTCTGCGAAATGACGGGGACCAACTCATAGACCGGCCAAACGTTTCCCGCCACTGCGGAACAGCGCCGCCAAATCCGCATGCCACCCATTGAGACGACCCGAGCTTGCGTTTTCAGAATTTCACTGAAAGCATCCAATGGATGCATCCAGTGGATATCTTGGAGAAGAGCAATGAGCGGATTGGTGACATACGAGCGCGACGGCGAAATCAGCCGGATCACCTTCGGTGACGGCAAAGTGAATCTCATGTCGACGGCGATGCTGACGGCGATCCACGACGCCTTCGATCAGGCCGAGCGCGACAAGACCGTCGTCATCCTGAGCGCGACCGGCAAACACTTCTCGGCCGGGTTCGACACCAAGATCATTGCCACGGGTACGCCTGAAGACCATTACAGGATGGTGCGGGCCGGAGCGGAACTGGCGCTGCGCATCCTCTCGTTCCCGATGCCTGTCGTCGCAGCCTGTCACGGCAATGCGTTCCCGATGGGCGCGTTTCTTATTCTGGCGAGCGACTACCGGATCGCTGCCGACGGCAATTACAAGATCGGCCTGAACGAGGTCGCCATCGGCATCACGCCGCCCCGTTTTGCCGTCGAACTCGCACGGCAGCGGCTGACGCCGGCCTATCTCAACCGTACCGCCATTCTCGGCGAGATGTTCGAGCCGCAGGAAGCCTGCGCGGCCGGGTTCTTCGATCGCGTCGTCTTTGCCGCCGACCTTCAGAGCACGGCAACGCAAGCCGCGGAGGCGCTTTGTAAGATCAACTTCGCCTGCCACACGCTGGCAAAGTCGCGCACCCGCGGCGCGGCGGCCAGGCTGATCCGCCAGGTGATCGACGAGGACATCACCATGGGTAATTCGAACGCGCGGGCCGCCACACACGAACCAGCCTGAGCCCGTAGCCACGATGGACGCGGGCCGCTATGAAGGCGGAATGACCGCCAAACCGGCCCGTGACACCTATCGCCACGGCAACCTGCGCGCAGACGCGCTGAAGGTTGCCTATCGACTCGTCGCCGACGGCGGCTATGTCGCGCTCAGCCTGCGGCAGGTCGCGGACGAGGTCGGCGTCGCGCACCGCTCGCTCTACAATCACTTCAAGGATCGCGAGGCGCTGCTCGATGCGGTGGCGACCGAGGCGTATCTGAAGCTCGCCGCCATCGTCGCCAAGGCGCAGACGCCCGAGGATTACGTTGCGAAGTACATCCGCTTCGCGCTCGCCAACCGAACCCTCTACGCGCTGATCACCAGCCGCCCGCACGGCACGATGAAATACACCCCGCCGCTGCAGGCCGCCGCGCACAAGGTCATCACCGAGGCGATGCGCATCTTTTGTGCGGACATCACATCGTCCGAAGAGCGCCGCCGCACCGTGATGAAGGTCTACATTATTCTCTACGGCGCAATATCGCTCTATACCGCCGGCATCCTCGACCAGCCGAACGAAAAGGCGCTGATCGCCGAAGTCTCGGCGATGGTCAAAAAAATCTGACGCAGCGCACTTTCCGTTTCACCTGATGAACCGCAGGCGCGGTCACGCCTGTACGTGCGCGTGCGGTTCGCGCTATGACTGCCTCATTCAAAAAGAGAAAGAGGAAACGTCATGGCGATCGATTTCGAAATTCCGCCCGAAGCCAAGGAAGTCCGCGAGCGCGTGCGCCGCTGGGTGCACGACGAGTGCATTCCCGCCGAGAAGGAACTGGACTCCAAGCCGCTTGCCGAGGTGCTCGGCCCGCTGCGCAAGAAGGCGCGCGCGCAGGGCCTGTGGTGCCCGTTCGTGCCGGAAGCCTACGGCGGTATGGGCCTCGGCCCGCTGGCGAATGCGCTGGTGCAGATGGAGCTTGGCGAGAGCGCGCTCGGTCCGCTGTCGATGAACACGCAGGGCCCCGACGACGCGTCGATGCTGACGATCCTCACGCACGGCAATGACTTCCAGAAAGAGAAATTCCTCAAGCCGCTGCTCAATGGCGACAAGCGCATCTGCTTCTCGATGACCGAGAAGGCGGCCGGCGCAGATGCGACCGGCATGCAGACCACCGCCGTGAAGGACGGCAAGGGCAACTACGTGCTGAACGGCGAGAAGTGGTTCTCGTCATCGGCGAGCGTCGCCAACATGGCGCTGGTGATGGCCAAGACCAGCCCGGATGCGCCGCGCCACCGCCAGTTCTCGACCTTCATCGTCGAGCTGCCGAACCCCGGCTACAACATCAAGCGCAACGTCCACAACATGGCGATCGAGGGCGCGCATGACGACGTGCTCAAGGGCGGCCATTCGGAAATCGAGCTGAAGAATCTTGTCGTGCCGGAAGCCAACCTGCTCGGCGGCGAAGGCAACGGCTTCAACATGGGCCAGCATCGCCTCGCCTACGGCCGTCTGCGTCACGGCATGCACAACGTCGCCAAGGCACAGCGCGCGCTCGATATGGCGGTCGCGCACATCACCAAGCGCTCGACCTTCGGTCAGCCGATCGCCGACCGGCAGGCGGTGCAGTTTATGCTCGCCGAGTGCGCGACACAGCTCTACATCGGCCGCCTGATGCTGATGCATATCGCCTACAAGGCCGAGAAGGGCCTCGACATGCGTCAGGAAAACTCCATGGCGAAGGTCTATCTCGCGCACATGGTGCACCATGTGATCGACACCGCCATTCAGCTGCACGGCGCGCTCGGCTTCAGCCTCGATACGCCGCTCGCCAAGTGGTACACGCAGGTGCGCTCGCAGCGCCTCGTCGACGGTCCGGACGAAGTGCATCGCTGGAAGGTCGGCCGCAATGTGGTGAAGGCCTACAAGCAGTACGGCACCACGGCGTCGGCCGCAGGTGGCGATTTGCTTTGATTCGATTGCGATGAACGACGCCTCTCCCCGCTCGCGGGGGGAGGTTATTATTTGCGGGCCTCGCGCTCAATCGCGCGCCAGCCGATGTCGCTGCGGTAGAAACCCTCAGGCCACTTGATCTTGCTCACCGCCTGATACGCACGGTCGCGCGCCTCGCTCACCGTCTTGCCGAGCGCGCAGACGTTCAGCACGCGCCCGCCGCTCGCGACAATCTTGCCGCCGCCGTCCTTGGTGCCCGCGTGGAAAATCTGCACGCCGTCGATCTTGGCCGCCTCATCGAGCCCTTCGATCACCGAGCCCTTGCCGTAGTCGCCCGGATAACCCTTGGTGGCCATGATGACGGTGATTGCGACATCGTCGTACCAGCGCAGCGAGAAATTCTTCAGTTGCCCGTCGGCTGCAGCGATCAACGCCGGAACGACGTCCGACATCATTCGCAGCATCAGCACCTGGCATTCCGGATCGCCGAAGCGTGCGTTGTATTCGACGAGCTTCGGCCCGTCCTTGGTGATCATCACGCCCGCGTAGAGCACACCCTTGTAAGGCATGCCCTTGGCCTTCATCGCGCGCAAGGTCGGGGTGATCATCTCGTCCATCACGCGCTGACACATGGCGTCCGTCATCACCGGCGCCGGCGAGTACGCACCCATGCCGCCGGTGTTCGGGCCCTTGTCGCCGTCGAACGCGCGCTTGTGATCCTGCGCGGTCGCCAGCCGCAACGCGTTGTCGCCATCGCACAGCACGAAGAACGACGCCTCCTCGCCCTCCATGAACTCCTCGACCACAACTTCTGCGCCCGCGTCGCCGAAGCCGCCGCCGAACATCATGTCGACGGCTGCGAGCGCTTCATCGAGCGACATCGCAACGACGACGCCCTTCCCCGCAGCGAGGCCGTCCGCCTTCACGACAATCGGCGCGCCCTGCTTCCTGATGTACGTCTTCGCGGCCTCGGCACTCTTGAAGTGCTCGTAGGCCGCGGTCGGGATGTTGTTGTCGCGGCAGAGCGCCTTGGTGAAGTTCTTCGAGCTTTCAAGCTGGCCTGCCGCCTTGGTCGGGCCAAAGGCCTTGAAGCCCGCGGCATTGAGATCGTCGACCACGCCGGCCGCAATCGCCGCATCGGGACCGACGACGACGAAGTCCACCTGATTGGCCTTGCAGAACGCAATCACCGCCGGGTGATCGGCGATATCCAGCGCCGCGCACTCGGCATCCTGCGCGATGCCGGCGTTCCCCGGCGCGCACCAGAGCTTGGTCACCAGCGGCGAGGCCGCGATCTTCCAGGCCAGCGCGTGCTCGCGTCCACCCGAGCCGAGAACGAGAATATTCATCCGTGAAAGCCCAGGATTCCTGAAAGTACTGGAAATGCAGGTTTATAGCGGTGCTGAAACGGTTTAGCATGCGGCGCTTCCGCTGCAACAGATTCGACCCTTGATGCCTCAGGCCGCCACAGAAGTCCTGTCAAACTCGCCGGAATTCACAGTCTCGGAACTGTCCAACGCGCTCAAGCGGACGGTCGAGGATACCTATGGCCATGTGCGGGTGCGCGGCGAAATCTCCGGCTTTCGCGGGCCGCATTCGTCGGGCCACTGCTACTTCGCGCTGAAGGACGAGAACGCCAAGATCGAGGCGGTGATCTGGAAGGGCGTGCACGGGCGCATGCGCTTCAAGCCCCAGGAAGGCCTCGAGGTCATCGCCACCGGCAAGCTCACAACCTATCCGGGTTCGTCGAAGTACCAGATCGTTATCGAAGCGATCGAGCCCGCCGGCGTCGGCGCGCTGATGGCGCTGATGGAGGAGCGCAAGAAGAAGCTCGCTGCCGAAGGCCTGTTCGACGAGGCGCGCAAGCAGCTTCTGCCCTGGCTGCCGGAGGTGATCGGCGTCGTCACCTCGCCGACCGGCGCTGTCATCCGCGACATCCTGCATCGGCTGGAGGATCGCTTTCCCCGCCGCGTGCTGGTGTGGCCGGTGCGCGTGCAGGGCGAAGGTTCGGCCGAGCAGATCGCGGCCGCGATCCAGGGCTTCAACGCGCTGCCCGAGGGCGGCAAGATTCCCCGCCCCGATCTCCTGATCGTCGCGCGTGGCGGCGGATCGCTGGAGGACCTGTGGTCGTTCAACGAGGAAATCGTCGTGCGCGCCGCGGCCGAGAGCATGATCCCGCTGATCTCCGCCGTCGGCCACGAGACCGACGTGACGCTGATCGACTTCGTTGCCGACAAGCGCGCGCCGACGCCGACGGCCGCCGCCGAAATGGCCGTGCCGGTGCGCGCCGAGCTCGCGGTCGAAATATCGACCTTGGCGCGGCGGATGTTTGGCTCATGGCGGCGCAGCCACGAGCATCGCCGCAACGAATTGCGCAGCGCCGCCCGCGCGCTGCCGAGCGTGTCGGAATTGCTGGCGATCCCGCGTCAGCGCTTCGACCGCTCCGCCGAACGCCTGCCCCGCGCGCTCCGCGCCAATACGCATCAGCACGACCGCCGGCTGACGATGCTGCGCGGCCGATTCACCGTCGGCACGCTGAAGACGCGGATCGGGCAATACAGCGAGCGCGTGACGCGCCTCGGCACGCTGGCAAATCGCAATGCCAAACTTCTGATCGAAAAGCGCCGTGTCCGCCTCGAACATCTCGAGCAGCTGCTCGACGCGTTCTCCTACAAGAGCGTGCTGGATCGCGGCTTTGCGCTGGTACGCGACGACAAGGGCGCACCGCTGCACGCAGCCGCCTCGATCAAGGATGGCGCGGCGCTGCGGATCGAGTTCGCGGACGGAACGGTGAGCGCCACCGCCGGCACCGAGCGTATCAAGGCGGCGCCGCGCCCGAAGCGCAAGCGCGCGCCGGACGATCGCCAGGGCGATCTGTTCTAGGCTGATCCGTTCTAAGCCTTTTCCAGAAGCACGATCATCTTCTCGGCCACGCCTTTCGCCGAGGCCGGGTTCTGGCCGGTGACGAGGAGTCCGTCTGCAATGCTGAAGGCCTGCCACGGCCCGGTCTTGTGGAAGATCGCGCCCTGCCCGGTCAGCGCCGTTTCCAGTTCAAACGGGACGTCGACCTTGGCGTAGTTGTCTTCCTCTTCGTTCGTGAACGAGCTGACGTTCTTTCCGGCAAGCAGATAGCTGCCGTTGCTCAGCTTGACGTTCAGCAGCGACACCGGACCATGACAAACGGCGCCGACGACTGCCTTTCGCTCGTACGTTTCCTTGATCACTTGCTTGAGCAACGGATGCTCGGGCATGTCGACCATCGGCGCCAGACCGCCCGGCATGAAGATGGCGTCATACGGACTGACGTTCACATCCGACAGCTTTTTGGCCTTCTGCATCGACGCCCATCCCTTTCCCACCAGGAAGGCGAGATTGTCGGGATCATCGGCCAGATTGAGCGCGTCGAGGAACGGCGTATCTCCGGACAGGCTCGCAAAATCGATCTCGTATTTTGCTCTGGTGAATTCCGCATAAGGATGCGCGACCTCCGGCAGGAAGTTGCCGGTTCGCCTCTTGTAGGGACCGATGGAGTAAGCGTTCGATACAATGAAAAGAATCTTCTTGGTCATCCGTGAAAACTCCTGCCGCAATCCAATGTCTAGATCCAATAGTCGGTCGAGATATCAGAATTATAAACGTGGCGACGGCCACACGTCGCGCTCATTAAAAATGCAGGTTATGGATTTCCGGGTGAAGCAAGTCGCGCTGATTGTCGCAGACGAGGCTTGTATGACGATCAGCGCGCCAGCCACTTGACGACGCGCTTCAACGCATCGCTGCGCGCCTTGACGTTGGTGCCGATATGGCCGCGCTCCGGCAGGTCCGCATCGCTGCGGCCATCGACCGACTGCACCGCGATATTCGCCTGATCGAAGGCATGCATCGCGCGCGGATACGCAACGAAGCGCGCGAAGGCGCTGCGGCCCTTGGCGTCATCGACCATCTGGCGGCAGGCGGACGGCGAATTCACATCGTCATCGGCGCCCATCAGCACCAAGGTCGGCACCCGCGCGCTCCACGCCAGCGCCGACGATGGCTTACAATCCGGATAGAACGCGATGGCGGACCGCAGATCGTTGCCGCGCTCGCCGCGATGCTGCCGCACAGCCCATAGCAAGGCTTCCGCGCCCTCACCCCAGCCGATCAGGCTGATACGGCTTGCCTGCACCCATGGCTGTTCGGCAGCCCATTGCCGCGATGCCTGAAGGTCGGCGACGCGCTCGTGCGATGCGCGCACCGGCGATGCTTTCATCCGGCACTGCGGACCGAGATCGCGCGAGCCGTAGCTGTCCGACAGAACCACTGCATAACCCGCCTTGACCAGATAGTCGGTCCAGTCGCGATAGCGCGAACGAACCTGCGCCGCGCGGCCCTGCAGCCCGCCACAATCATGCGCGGCGATCACAACCGGAAACGGACCCGCGCCGTCCGGCTTGGCGACGACGGCATGCAGCAACCCGCCCTGATGGCGGATATCGACCTGTTGTTCCGAAGGCGCAGCCGGAGCAGGAGACATCGCCAATGCCAACGACGCGGCCGCAAACGACGCAGCCAGCGCAAAGGAACGCGCTCTCATGAGACGAAAAAGCATGGGTCTTGTCCGGTTAGCCGATCTGCCGGGAGACTCTCATTGACAATAAAGTATCACGGCCCGATTCGCATAAAACATCACGAATGTGTGGGCTTGACAGGGGACCGCGCACACCGATTTGTGGTAGTCAGGTCTGCGGGATGCACGCAAGGAGACTAGGTTGCTCAACAAGTTCGGCTCATCGGGCCACGGCGAAGCGCAGGTGCAATATCTCGACGGCGATTTCCGGGTGACGTCGCCGGGATCGTACGTGCATTGCGCCATCACGGGCGCACGCATTCCGCTGGAAGAGCTGAAGTACTGGAGCGTCGATCGTCAGGAAGCGTACGCGACGCCGCAGGCCGTGCTTCAGCGCCACTATCCGGACGTGATGAAGTCCGACGAGGTGAAGTAGGGACTAGGTTCTGGCCTTCGCCAGCCGGCTCGCCACGAACTGCACAAGCCGCTCGCGCTGCCCGAATTCCAATCCGACCTTGAACGTTGCGAGCGGCGGCAAATGTGCCATGCCGCGCAGCCGCGTCTGATCCTTCTCCGTCGTCACCAGCAGCAGTCCCTGCGAACGCGCGCGTGCGGCGAGCCCATCGATATCACGCATGGTGAATGGATGGTGATCCGGAAATATTTCCGTCGCCGCGACATCGACACCATGGGCACGCAGCGTGCTGAAGAAACGCTCCGGATCGCCGATGCCGGCAAACGCCAGTACGCGCTGGCCATGCAATGCCACGAGTGACGCTGGCTCCGGCACTATACGCGCGCGCACCACCAGCCCTCCCCTCGCCTCAACCTCTACCGCAATATTGTCTGCGGCCGATCCCTCACCGATCACGATCAGCGCATCGGTGCGCGCAAGCTGCAGTTCGAGCGGCGCACGCAAGGGGCCGGCGGGAAACACGCAAGCGTTGCCGAGACCGCGCACGCTATCGATAACGATGATGCTGGCATCTTTATTCAACGACGGATTCTGAAAACCATCGTCCATGACGATGATGCTCGCACCATTCGCCTTCGCGAGTTCCGCGCCGGCCACACGATCGCGCGCCACGACGACCGGCGCGTGCGCCGCCATCATCAGCGGCTCGTCGCCGACATCACCTGCGGTGTGGCGCGCGAGATCGACCTGAACCGGGCCGGAAAGCTGCCCGCCATAGCCGCGGCTCAGCACGACCGGTATTTCGCCGGAGGCACGCAGCATGCCGAGCAGCGCCAGCACGGTCGGCGTCTTGCCGGCGCCACCGGCGTGATAGTTGCCGACGCAGATCACGGGAATGCCGGCGGATGTCCCCGGCCGCTGCATGCGGGCGCCGCTGATGGCGCCGTAAATCGCAGCGACCGGCGCGAGCATATCTGACATCAACGCGCGGGGCCGATGCCAGAAGGCCGGCTCATGCATCGCCGGCACCCGCCTCGAGCCGCAATTGCAACAGGTAGGGTTCGAGCGCTGCGAGCGTGCGTTCGAGCGCGCCGCCGAGCCGATCGACAACCGCCATCGCGGCATCGCTCGACTGTTGCCGCAGCGCCGAGTCGGACAGCCACTGCCCAAACTGCCGCACCAGCATTTCAACGCTGTCGACCTGCCGCGCGCCGCCGGTGCGATCGAGCGCGCCGTAGACCTCGGTAAAATTGTGAACGTGCGGTCCATGCAAAATCGCAGCGCCGAGCTTGATCGCCTCGATCGGATTCTGTCCGCCGTGTTCGACCAGCGAGCCGCCCATGAACACGATCGGCGCAAAGCGATAGAACACACCCATCTCGCCGATGGTGTCGGCTACGTAGACATCGGTCTGCGCCGACGGCAGTTGCTCGCGTGAACGCAGCGCCACCTGCAGGCCAGCGTTGGCAACCATCCCCGCGATCTCGCTGCCGCGCTTGGGATGACGCGGGATGATGACGCTCACAAGCGCGGGAAGATAGGCTGCGAGTTTGCGGTGCGCAGCGACCACCAGTTCCTCCTCGCCCGCATGGGTGGAGGCCGCGGCGATGACCGGACGGCCGCGCGTCACCGCCATCAACCGGTCGAGCTTGGTGCGATCGGCGGGCGGCGCCGGCACATCGAGCTTCAGATTGCCCGTGGTCATGACATCGCGCGCACCGAGCGACGAGAAACGCTCGGCGTCCGCATCCGATTGCGCAAGCACGAAGTCCAGCCGGCCGAGCAACGCGCCGATGGTCGCCTGCGCCTTCCTCCAGCGCGGATACGAGCGCTGCGACATGCGGCCGTTGACAACCACCATCGGAATGCGCCGCTCGGAACACGACAGGATCAGGTTGGGCCAGAGATCGGATTCGACGAACAACGCCATCGTCGGCTGCCAGGTGTCGAGAAAGCGATCGACATAGCGCGGCGCGTCGTACGGCAGATACTGATGCAGCACATCCGGAGGAAAACGTCCGGTGATGATTTCGGCTGACGTGACGGTCCCCGATGTCATCAGGATGCGGATATTCAGCGCGCGCAATCGATCGACCAGCGCCGCCGCTGCGAGCACTTCGCCGACACTCGCGCCATGAATCCAGATCAGCGGCCCGGGCGGGCGCGTCGCGCTGGTGACGCCGCGGCGTTCATTGAAGCGCGCCGGATCCTCTTTGCCCTGCTTCAGGCGACGGCGGATCAGCGCGGCGGAGAACGGTACGGCGGCGGCCGACAGCTTCCGGTAGGCGCGCAGCGTGAGCGGCAAATCGCTCGACATTACGCCTCCCCGGGCCTGCCGATGCGGGCGTAGGCGCGGCGCGTCAGTTCATTGAGGCTCGTCTCGAGCTGCACGCGACACGCTTCCATGACCTGATCATCCGCATCGGACGGCACGGAGATGACATCTCCCGCCATAATGATACCGCGCCCGAAGGGCAAATGAACCACCGAACGGTCCCAGTTGTCGAGCCGCTTGAAGCGGCTGGTTGCGATGGCAACCGGAATAATTGGCCGGCCCGACTCGCGCGCCAGCATGATGACACCGAGGCCCGCGATGCGCGCCACCTTCGGCACGTCTGCGGTCACCGCGATACTGCAATTCTCTTCCTTGAGCGCACGCAGCATGCTCATGAACGCTGAAACGCCGCCTTTGCGGCGGAATTCGTTGCCATGATCGCCGGAACCGCGAATGGCATCGGCCCCGAGGCGTCGTGCTGCAACTGCGTTGATTTCGCCATCGCGGTGCCGCGAGATCAGGACCTTGGCGCGGTGATGCCTCTTCTTGGCAAACGACATCATAAAGTGATGACCGTGCCAGAAGGCGAAGATCGCCGGCATCTCGCGCTCGACCCGGTCATAAAGATCAGGCGGATCATAGGTGAAGCGATTGGTCAGCCAGACGAGCCGCAAGAACTCAGCCGCCAGAACGCCGGCGCTGTGAAGAAACCAGCCGCTCCTCGTCAGATTGCGCAGCATCGTTAGCGGTGGGTGTCGGTCTCGGGATCGAGCAGCCGATGCAGGTGCACGATGAAGTAACGTGTCTGCGCGCTGTCGACCGTCATCTGCGCCTTCGCCTTCCATGCGGCGTAGGCCGACGCATAGTTCGGATAAAGGCCGACGATGTCCACCTGATCGAGATCCTTGAAGGTCGCGTGGTCGAGATCGTGGAGTTCGCCGCCGATCACGAGATGAAGAAGTTGCTGCTGCGGACTATCGGACATCGTCATCTTTCCTCAAGACGTCCATTTCAAGACGTGGCCCGTTTGCGGAAGTGCTCGACTATGCGCGCGTGGCGCTCGCGTCCTGCGGCCACCAGAACGCCGTGTGTCACATCCTGCAAATTGTAGACCAACGGCTCGCCCGCGAGCGAGGTGATTCGGCCACCCGCTTCTTGGACGATCAGATCGGCCGCCGCAAGGTCCCAGTCCTTGCTCGCGCCGCCCGCAAAAGCCGCGTCAATCCGCCCCTCGGCGACCCGGCACAGCCGCAGCGCCAGCGAGCCGATCCGCGGGTGCGGAAGGACATTTTCTGATGGCGGGACAAGTCGCTCCAGCAGAGGCTTCGGCCCTGCCAGCCTGGGCAGATTGATATCTGTCCCTTCCGTCGCGGTCACCGGCGCCCCGTTGAGGGTCGCACCACACCCCTTCACCGCTAAAAAGAACTCGCCGCTGGCCGGAGCGAACACCGCCGCAGCCACAGGATTACCCTGCGTCACCAGTGCCGCGCTGACGCACCAGTCATCGCGGCCGGCGAGAAACGAACGGGTGCCGTCGATCGGATCGACGATCCAGACGTTGGCTTTGTCGAGACGCGCGGCTTCATCGGCGCTTTCTTCCGACAGCCAGCCATAGTCCGGCGCAGCTTTCTGCAAGCGATCATGCAACAGATCGTTCGCCGCGATATCTGCTTCCGAGACCGGCGACGATCCGCCCTTGACCCAGCTTCGCAACTCGGTGCGGAACATCCCCAGCGCCAGTTCGCCCGCCTCTTTAACGGCGCTGGCAAGAATGTCGCCGTCGCGCGTAAGCGCTTCCGAAGCGATGGATCGATCAGCGCCCGGCAACCGTCATCTCTCCGAGCCTTACCGTCGGTGCGTTGACGCCGTAGCGGAACGTCAGATCGTTCGCCGGCGCCATCGATTTAAAGATATCGAGCAGGTGGCCGGCGATGGTCACTTCGCTGACTGCGTAAGTCAGCTCACCGTTCTCGATCCAGAAACCGGCCGCGCCGCGGCTGTAATCGCCGGTGACACCGTTGACACCCGAGCCGATCAGATCGGTGACATAGAAGCCTTGCTTGATGTCCGACATCAGCTCCTTCGGCGTCATGCGTCCGGCTGCGAGATGCAGATTGTACGCGCCGGGCGACGGCGACGACGACACGCCGCGATGCGCGTGGCCGGTGGTCTTGAGGCCAAGCTCGCGCGCGGTCGCGCAATCCAGGAGCCAGGTCGACAGCACCCCGTTCTCGACGATTGCCGTTTTCTTCGTGGCGACGCCCTCCGCATCGAACGCCTGCGAGCGCAAGCCGCGCACGCGCAGCGGATCGTCGATGATCTGCACGCCCGCATCGAACAGCTGCTGGCCGAGCTTGTCCTTCAGGAAGCTTGCCTTGCGTGCGATCGACGCACCGTTCGCCGCACCGACGAGATAACCGACCAGCGATCCCGCGACACGCGGATCGAACACGACCTGAGCCTTCTGCGTCGAAACCTTCTTCGGGTTGAGCCGCGCCACGGTGCGCTCGCCCGCGCCCTTGCCGACCACTTCCGGCGCGAGCAGATCGCTCGCATGCAGCGCCGAGGTGAAATCGTAGTCGCGCTCCATGCCGGTGCCCTCGCCGGCGATCGCCGTCATCGAGATGCTCTGGCTCGAGCGCAGGTAGGATCCGTGGAAGCCGGTCGAGGTCACCAGCACCATGCCGCCGATGCCGCACGAGGCCGACGCGCCGTTCGACTTGGTGACGCCTTTCACCGCAAGCGCGGCGGCTTCGGCTGCGCGGGCCCGGCGTTCGAGTTCGGCGGTCGACGGCATCGCCGCATCGATCAGGTCAAGGTTGGCAAAATTCTTTGCGAGCAAGTCAGGATCGGCGAGCCCGACATACGGATCGTCCGGCGCGATCTTCGCCATCGCCACCGCACGCTCGGCGAGCTTGGCAACATCGGCCGCAATGTCGTTGGTCGAGACCACCGCCTGCCGCCGGCCGACGAACACGCGCAAGCCGACATCATCGCCTTCGGAGCGCTCGGATTCCTCGACCTGTCCGTCGCGGATATCGACGCCCTGCGACATGCCGCGCACCGCAACCGCGTCGGCGGCATCGGCGCCGGCGCGCTTGGCGGCCTCGACGAGGCGCTGCGCCAGCGCCGAGAGTGCGGATTGATCGAGCAAATCGGCGGCGGGAGCCTTTGACGTGACGTTGGGTGTCGCGGCGTTTGGTGAAGAGTTCACGAACGGGGTTCCTGACAATTTGCGATTGCGGGGCGGAATCATCAGATGTGCCCGTGGCGCAAGGACTTCAAGCACTTGCGGGGCGCAAGATCAACGAATTTTCCGGGCCCTCGCAAGAACTTGTCAATCATCCCGGCCAAGCTCTCGTCAATCATGAGAATCGAAGCGACCCGCGCTACCGCGGGTTAACCAGCCTTTTTAAGCGAATCCGGACACGGCTCTGGCACAGTCTCACGCATCGACCGGGAACATAATCCCGGCGGGGAGATAAAGCCGTGAGGCGTCAAACATCATCAAGCGGGGTTGCACCCGTCGGGTCGAGCCGCGTCCTGCGGCTCGACCCTCTCTCTCTTCCGTTGCAATTCGACGCACGCGATACGCGCGCCGATGGCGGCATCCGCCACGTCGAGCTCGATCGCGAGCGCATCACCGTCCGCCGCGCTGTCAGCGGCGTGCGCATGGCCGTCAACATTCGTGTCAGCGACTTCATCGGCATCGCGCTGCGCGACGCCGGCGATGAGCAAGCGCTGGTGCTGGTGCATCGCGACCCGTCGCTGACGCTGCCGCTTCTGATCACCGCCGAACCGGAGGAGATCGACGGCCTGTGGCAGCTCTGGAGCGATTGCTTGAAGCTGCCGAAGATCACGCGCGAGGAAGAAGCCGCCGCGCGTGGACACAAGATTTTCGCGGAGCCGGCCCCCCGCCGCCGCCGCCGCAATGCGATCCGTGCCCGCCGTCCGAAGTTTCTGGTGCGCCGCCGCGCCGGTCATTCGGTCGACGGCATGGCCGTTTACCGCGACGCGCGCGAGATTATTGCCCGCAACTAAGGTTTAGCTAGTGGTCCGATTCTAACATTCGCATCCCGTCGAGGCAGGCGCTTAGGCGAATGTTAGAATCGAAGGACCACTAGCAAATATAAATTCTAGTGGAGTTTTGGATTTGACATTCGCATCGCGAAGTCGCGGCAAGGTAACCAGCGAATGTCAAATCCACTCCACTAGCCGCGCAACAGCGCGTCGGCCAGCAGCCCTGCGAACAGCAGCAGCCCGGCATCGCGGTTCGACTTGAACAGCCGCAGACACAGCGCGGGATTGCCAATGTCGAGCCGCGCCACCTGCCAGCCGAGATGCACAGCGAACGCGGCGAGACCGGCAAATGCCGCCCAGCCCGCACCCGCGCGCCACAGCGCCGCGCCGATCAGCATCACCGCCAGTCCGTAAAAGAAAATCAGCGCCGGTTTGGTGCGCTCGGCAAACATCAGTGCCGTCGACTTGATGCCGATCAACGCGTCGTCCTCGCGATCCTGATGCGCATAAATCGTATCGTAGGCAATCACCCACGCGATCGATCCGGCATAGAGCAACAGCGCTGTCGCATCGAGCCGGGCGAACACTGCGGCGAAACCCATCAGCGCCCCCCACGAGAAGGCGAGCCCGAGCACGACCTGCGGCCAGTAGGTAATGCGCTTCATGAACGGATAGATCGCAACCACCAGCAATGAGGCGATCCCGGTCATCACCGCGAAGCCGTTGAATTGCAGCAGCACCGCGAGCCCGACGAGGCTCTGCAGCACCGCGAACGCAAGCGCCTGCCGGACGCTGACTTGCCCGGACGGGATCGGCCGCGAGCGCGTGCGTTCGACGCTGCCGTCGAGATTGCGGTCGGTGATGTCGTTCCAGGTACAGCCGGCGCCGCGCATCACGAACGCGCCGATGAAGAACAGCGCCAGCATCGCCGGCAGCTGTTTGAGATCGCGCGCCATGCCGCAGGCGAGCGCCGCCGACCACCAGCATGGCAACAGCAGCAACCACGCGCCGATGGGGCGGTCGAACCGCGAAAGACGCAGATAAGGGCGAAGCCAGGAGGGCGCGCGGGTGTCGACCCAGTTGTGGGTCGAGTCGGCGACGCGGCCGGTGGTGTCGGTCATGACCCGCCCGTCACCGGGCGAGCACGTTGCCGCTCAGCGTATCGAAGGTGGTGCCGCCGCTGCGCCTGGGGCTGGTGTTGGCTTCGGGCAACGCGACCGAGCCGAGCGCTTCGCTCAGACTCGGACCTGCCGGCGCAGCCGGGCCTGCCTGCTGCTGTTTCGCGGCATTACAGACCTGAGCGAGCAGCTTATCGGTGGTCGCACGGCCCTGCTTCATCTGGTCCAGAATCTGCGGCGGAATTCCGCAGCGCGCGGAATTGGCGCTGACGTACTTCATCAGCTTCAGTTCGGCGGCCGAGAAATTCTTGATCAGACCGCAGGCTTCCTGCGCCGACGCCTTGCGATCGCTGGCCGCCTTGATGGCCTTGCCGCGCTTTTCGGTTTCGTCGCGCAACGGCTGGAACTCGCGCACACACGCGGCGCCTGGATCGCCACCTCCACCGCCCGCCGACGGAGGCTGAGGCAATCCGCCGCCCGTTCCGGCGATCGGCGCGGCACCGCCGGACGGGAACGCGGTCGGCGATGCCGACGCACCACCCGCAGGCGGGAACGGCGACGAAGCACCACCTCCACCGCCGCCGCCATTCACCGGCGGGAACGGTGACGCGCTGCGCTGACCGGATGCGGCCGGCTGCTGCGAATTGCTGGCGCCGTTGACCGGCGGGAACGGGGAATTCGCATTGGTCGGCTGAGCCGGCGAAGCGCTGTTCGGCAGCGGCGCCGGAAACGCACCTTGCGCGCGAACATCAGCGGCATAGGCGGCAAGTGCCGCCACCGCGAGCGGCGCCATCCAGATCTTGGTCGCAACGAGACGAGGGAAATTCAAGGGTTCTCCTCCAGCCGGATCCGAAATCCCTGGGACGTTTGTACGATTCCTGAAAGGCCCTAACAACCCGTGTTGAACCTTTGGATTTTGGCGGCAACGCGGCGGTTTACCGCCGGATTGCGTGGCAATCCGGGCCCGTTCGGCTAAGAACACCGCAACGTGATGGCCGAAAGCCCGTTAGCAAATGGCACGCTCCGATTTCAAGAGTCCGCGGCTGTATATCGACGCCCCCCTCGCCGCAAATACCTCGGTTCCGCTCGATCGCGACCGCAGCAACTATCTCGGCAACGTGCTGCGGCTCGCGGCCGGCAATACCGTGCTGGTCTTCAACGGCCGCGACGGTGAATGGCAGGGCGTCATCGAAGGAACGAAGCGGCCGTCGGCGCTGCGTCTCGTGGCGCGTACGCGCGACCAAACGCCGGCGGCCGATCTGCATTACGTCTTTGCGCCGCTGAAGCACGCCCGGCTCGACTACATGGTGCAGAAGGCCGTCGAAATGGGCGCATCTCGCCTCGTGCCGGTGCTGACGCGATATACGCAGGTGAACCGCGTCAACATCGAGCGCATGCGCGCCAATGTCATCGAAGCCGCTGAACAGTGCGGTATTCTCAGCATCGCAGAGGTCGCCGAACCGCTGGCGCTGGAACGTTTTCTCACCTCACGCGACGGCAAGCGCCTGCTGATCTTCTGCGACGAGGAGGCCGATGTGGCGAACCCGGTCGAGGCGCTGCGCTCGGCTCCCGGCGGAAACGGCATCGATGTGCTGATCGGCCCCGAGGGCGGATTTGCTCCCGACGAGCGCGAGCAGCTCCTGCGGCAATCCCATGTCCGGCGTCTGTCGCTCGGCCCGCGTATCCTGCGGGCCGACACGGCCGCGGTTGCCGCCCTGGCGGCGGTCCAGAGCGCCCTCGGCGACTGGAATCAAAGCTGATATACACGCCCCGGTTGCAATACCCCGGTTCGTTAAGCCCGCTCGCGGATCGAGGTCGAAACCGGACCTGCCGCGTGGTAGAGCGCAGTCCCTTTTGAAGACCTGACCTCTGGACCCAAGACTCTGGACAAAACCATGGACCGACCCGCCGCCCCGCGCGCGCCAGCATCCGCCGTTTCGGCGGAGGCCCTGCTGTCGTCTTTCGTGCAGGCCGGCTACGTCCATGCCGAGCCGCCGGTGCTGCAGCCGGCCGAACCGTTTCTCGATCTCTCGGGCGAGGACATCCGCAAGAGCCTCTACCTGACGACCGATGCGGGCGGCGAGGAACTCTGCCTGCGTCCCGACCTCACGATTCCCGTGGCGAGCGACTACCTGAAGTCGCCGAACGCTGGCCGCCCTGCGGGATTCTACTATCTCGCCCCGGTGTTCCGTTATCGCGGCGCGCGGCCGAGCGAATTCCTGCAAGCCGGCGCCGAATCCTTCGGCCGCGACGACAAGGCGGCGGCGGATGCGGAGATGCTGGCGCTGGCGCTCAGTGCGCTCGGCGCCGTCGGCATCAGCGATATCGAAATCCGCACCGGTGACGTGGCGCTGTTCGCAGCACTCATCAACGCCTTCGATCTGCCGCCGGTCTGGAAGCGGCGGCTGCTGAAGGACTTCAACCGCAAGGCCAACCTCGCGCAGGACATCGAGCAGATGGCGCTCGCGAGCGTCGCGCGCCCGCATGAGTACGCCGGCGTCGTCGCCGCGCTTGCCGGCTCCGATCGCAAGGCGGCGCTGGCGCTCGTGTCCGACCTCATGTCGATCGCCGGTGCGACCAGCCTCGGCGGCCGTTCGGTGCCGGAAATCGCCGACCGCTTCCTCGAACAATCGACGCTGAAGGGCGGCGCCTTCCCGGCGGATGCGCTACGCGCGATCCAGCGTTTCCTCGCCATCAGCGGCGAACCGGATCAGGCGCTTGCCGAACTACGCGCGCTGGCCAGCGATGCCCGCATCGACATTGGCGCGCCGATCGATCAGCTCGAGAGCCGCATCGGCTTCATGGCTGCGCATGGCATCGACACCTCGGCCATCCGCTTCTCGACCGCGTTCGGCCGCGGCATCGATTACTACACCGGCTTCGAGTTCGAACTGCACGCCCACGGCAACGGCCCCGAACCGCTGGTCGCCGGCGGCCGCTACGACGGGTTGATGACGCGGCTCGGCTCGCCCGAGCCCATTCCGGCTGTCGGTTTCTCCATCTGGGTCGATGCGCTTGCGCAGGTTCGCGGAGGCGCAGCATGAGCACGCTGATCGTCGCCGTTCCCTCGAAGGGGCGGCTACAGGAAAACGCCGAAGCGTTCTTCGCCCGCGCCGGATTGACGCTCGCAAAGTCGGGCGGCGCTCGCGACTATCGCGGCGCGATGGTCAACATCGACAATGTCGAGATCGCTTATCTCTCGGCCAGCGAGATCGCAGCCAACCTCGCGCGCGGCAGCGTGCACCTCGGCGTCACCGGCGAGGATCTGGTGCGCGAGAGCATCGTCGACGCGGACAAGCGCGTCGCCATGATCGAACCGCTCGGCTTCGGCTACGCCAATGTGGTGGTCGCCGTGCCGCAAGCGTGGATCGATGTCCGCACCATGGCCGATCTCGACGACGTCACCACCGGCTTCCGCGCCCAGCACAATCACCGCATGCGCGTCGCTACCAAGTACATCAACCTGACGCGCGCATTCTTCGCGGCCCACAATGTCGTCGATTACCGGATCGTCGAAAGCGCGGGCGCAACCGAGGGCGCACCGGCAACCGGCGCGGCCGAACTGATCGTCGACATCACCACCACCGGCGCGACGCTCGCCGCCAACGGGCTGAAGGTGCTCGACGACGGCGTGATACTGCGCAGCCAGGCCAACCTCGTCGCGTCAAAAAATGCCGACTGGTCGCCGCAGGCGCGCGAAAGCGCCCGCGTCATCCTCGATCACATCGCGGCCCGGGCGCGCGCGACCAAGTATCGCGAGGTCCGCACGCGCTTCACCGGCGCGACGGCGGACCTGCTGGCGCAGGCCGAGCGTTCGTTCGGCGTGGTGCTGCCGTTCGGCGGGCCGACCTCGTCCGGCATGATCACCCTGCACTGCCCGCCGGCGCAGCTCTACGCGCTCGGCAGCTTCCTGCGCGACCACGGCGCGGACACGGTTTCGGTCGGTTCGCTCGACTATGTGTTCGACCGCGACAATCCGCTGTTCGCCCGGCTGGAGAGCTTTCTTAGCCGATAGGATGACCAACGCTGTGGCGAAGGTCCTCGCCGGTTCATATACTGTTCATGATCGCTCCGCAGGATTCGATCCATGACGCCGATCACGATCCAGAACATGTCCGAACCCGCCGCGCGCGCGTTGTCCATTGTCGTTCCCGCATATAACGAAGCCAGCGGCCTCGCGCGGCTGCATGAGCGGCTGTGCGCGCTCGCGGCCACGCTGAAACAGCGTTTCGGCGTCTCGACCGAAATCGTCTACGTCGACGACGGCAGCCGCGACGACACGTTGCGGATCGCCCAGACCCTGCCCGCCGATCAGGTCGACGTCCAGGTCGTCTCGCTCTCGCGTAACTTCGGCAAGGAGGCCGCGCTGATGGCGGGCCTCGACTATGCCAAGCCCGGCGCGGTGATGTTCATGGACGGCGACGGACAGCATTCGCCGGACATGGCCGAGACACTCGTCAGGCACTGGGTCGACGACGGCTATGACGTGGTGTTCACCGCGAAAGCGCATCGCGACAACGAATCGGCGACCAAGCGCATGCTCGGCCGCGGTTTCTACGCGATGATCAACTGGGGCGCACGGCACAAGATTCCGGAAGATGCCGGCGACTTCCGCCTGCTGTCGCCGCGCGCAGCCGCGGCGCTGCGGCAACTGCCGGAGCGCAACCGCTTTTTCAAGGGTCTGGCGAGCTGGATCGGCTTCCGCCAGAAGCGCGTCGACTACGAACCGGAGCCGCGCGCGCATGGCACGAGCTCGTTCAACCCGCGCGCGCTGATCGGCCTGTCGATCGAGGGGCTGACATCGTTCTCGGTGGCGCCGCTGCGGCTGGCGAGCCTGTTCGGCGCGCTGTTCGCGGTGATCGCCTTCATCTTCGGATTGACGATTCTCTGGGAGACAATCGTCGACGGCAAATCCGTCCCCGGCTATCCGTCGCTGATGGTCGGCATGATGACGATCGGCGGCGTGCAGCTGATCATGATTGGCGTCGTCGGCGAGTACATCGGCAAGATTCTCTCCGAACTGAAGCGGCGGCCGATCTACTTCGTCGCCGACCACAGCATCAAGCGCGGCAGCACCGCGACGACAACGCCGGCCGAACCCAACCGGACCGCGGCGGAATGACTCCGCCTAGTGCCGCCGATCTGAAGTTTCTGCAATGGATGCTGCAAATTCATAACAGAAACTTCAGATCGAAAAGCGGCACTAGCAAGATTGGATCGCTAGTACCCCTTTGTTTCCGAAGTTCGTTACTGGGCCTACCGCGATGACTGACGAACTTCGGAAACAGGGTACTAGACGCATCTGGCTCTGCGCCGATGACTACGGCATGAGCCCCGGCGTCAACCGCGCCATCCGCGAGCTGATCAAGCTGCGGCGGATCAATGCCACGTCGGTCATGATGGTGGGGCCGGCGATCGACCGCACCGAGGTCGACGCGCTGAAAGCCGCGGTGAGCGAAAACCCCGGCTGCGCCATCGGTCTGCATGCCACCATGACCGCGCCGTTTCAGCCGATGACGATGCATTTCAGGCCAACCGACGGCAGCGCCTTCCTGCCGCTCGGCGCGATGCTGCGCGACAGTTTGTTGCGGCGGCTCGACCGCGACATGATGCAAACCGAGTTCGAGGCGCAGTTCGCCGCGTTCGCAAAATCCTTCGGCACGCCACCTGCTTATGCGGATGGGCATCAGCACGTGCAGACATTCCCGCAGGTGCGTGATGCGTTTCTCGGTGCAACGAAGCGCGCCGCGCCGCACGCATGGGTCCGCCAGTGCGGTTCGGTTCATCCATGGACCGACAATCTCACCAACCTGAAGGCGGCGCTGCTCGATCTGCTGAGCGCGGGTTTCCGGCGCGCCGCGCGGCGCGAGGGTATCGCGTTCAATCCCGGATTTGCCGGCGCCTATGATTTCTCGCGGCGGCCGGAATTCTGCAGCCTGATGGCGGATTTTCTCGACGGCCTGCCGGACGGCGGGCTGATCATGTGCCACCCCGGCTTCGTCGACGATACGCTACGCGACCTCGATCCGCTCACCGACCAGCGCGAGCGCGAATATGAATACCTGATCGGGGCGGAGTTCCCGCAGCTTTTGGCCGCGAGCGGGGTCGCTTTGATCGATGCAACGGTCGATTTGTCGCACCGCGTTCATTGAATTGCGCAAATTTAATCCGCGACGGCACTTCTGCGGACTCAATCCCGCCCTACATTCCCGCCCGCACGTATCGAACGTGCAGGGCACGTCTCGAAAAGATCGCGCCCAAATGAAATCGGAGATGCACCATGCCGATGACGCCGCAGGAACGCCAACTGGTCGACGAACTGTTCGACAAGCTCGCAAGCCTCGAAAACGCGCCACGCGACCCGGACGCCGGCAAGGCGATTGCCGACGGTCAGCGCCGCGCGCCGAACGCGATCTACGCGCTGGTGCAGACCGTGCTGCTCCAGGACGAAGCCTTGAAGCGCGCCGACGAGCGCATCCAGCAATTGGAGGCCGGCCAGGCGCCGCAGCCGCAGGGCGGCTTCCTCGACAACATGCGCGATACGCTGTTCGGCGGTGGCCAGCCGCAGAGCGGCGGCCGCGGCTCCGTGCCGCGCACAGGCGAAAGCCGGGGCCCGATGTGGAATTCCGGCCAGGTGCTCGGCCAGGGTCAAGGTAATGGCGGCGGTTATGGCTACGGCAGCGGGGCACAGGCCGCGCCTCCGCCAGCGCCTGCCGGCGGTGGCGGCGGATCGTTCCTCGGTACGGCGGCTGCGGCCGCGGCCGGCGTGATCGGCGGTTCGCTGTTGATGAACAGCATGCGCGGCATGTTCGGCGGCAGCGGCCAGCAGCACGGCTTCGGCGATCAAGCCTCGCTCGGCCGGGATTCAGGCAATCCGTGGGGCGGCAGCAGCAACTCGGGCGGCGACCTTGCCCGCGATGCCGGCCTCAATGACATCGGCAAATCGAATGCCGGCGGCAGTGACAACAACTATTCGCGGCAGGGCCTGTTCGATCAGGCGTCGAACGACAGCGGCCACGATTCCGACGACGATGACGACGATTTCGACTCGGATGACTTCGACGGCGGCGGCGACAGCGACTACGCCTGATCGCCGCGCAAGCATCGCCCAAAACCGGACGCCCGGAGCAAGCTCCGGGCGTTTTGCATGAACAGCCACGTTCACTCGGTTCAGATCACGACCACTCTGGCGCCGACATTGACGCGGCCGTAGAGATCGATCACGTCCTCGTTGCGCATGCGGATACAGCCGGACGACACGGCGGTGCCGATCGTCCACGGCTCGTTCGAACCGTGAATGCGGTAGAGCGACGAGCCGAGATACATGGCGCGCGCGCCGAGCGGGTTGTCCGGGCCGCCTTCCATGTGGCGCGGCAGGTCCGGACGGCGCTTCAGCATTTCCGGCGGCGGCGTCCACGCCGGCCATTCCTTCTTCGCCGACACCGTCTTCACGCCGGCCCAGGTGAAGCCCGGGCGTCCGACGCCGATGCCGTAACGCAGTGCGCGTCCGTTGCTCTGCACGAGATAGAGGAAGCGGTTCGGCGTATCGATGACGATGGTGCCGGCCGCATGACCGCCGCTGTACTCGACGATCTGTTTGTCGAACTTCGGATCGACGGCCGGACGCGCCGGATCGATCGCGGCCTCGCGCCGATAGACGGGATCGCCGTCCATCTGCGGCAGGATCTGCTGCTGACGCAATTCGTAGCGCGGCTCGTACTGCTGCTGGTAGCCCTGCTGCTGTTGATAGCCGCGCGGCTGCTGCTCGTAATAGGACGGCGCTTGATACGGCTGGCCGCCGTTGAAGAGAACTTCAAGAAGCCCGCCGCCGGAGCGGCGTTCGGCGTAGGCAACGCGGATCGGCACCGGCGGCTGCTCGGCCTGCGCGACGCGCGGATCGGAAGGCGCAACCTGCGCGCTGGCGGTGTGAGGATCGATCGCAAGGATGGATGCGCTGGCGAGCAACGCAAGCGAAGCGGTTTTGAACATCGACGTACTCTGCACTGTTTCGTCGGACGCGGAATGTCGTCACGCGGACGATTTAAGATTCGAAACGCATCGGTTTGGTAAACGGAATCGCGTTTGCGATTCACCACGTCGTCAATTGGCGGCCATTCCTGCGAGTAGCGTTTATTTTCGGTGAAGACGCACCCGTCATGGTTAACGCGCGGTTTGCGCTGTTTCCGCCTTTTTTTACCGGAGCAGGGCGCGTGAAACTTCGCGTTAAAACACGTTGCTCTAAAAACAGAGGTGTAAATGGGTCTGGGGGAGACGATGCCTGTTCAACGCAAGCGTTTTCGCGTCGAGGAAATCAGTAACGGCGCGCCGGTGATCGAAGAGTTCGAGCACCAGGGTGGCGAGCCGATGCCGCAACATCGCGAAATCATGAACGAGCTGCGTGCGATCCGCGCCCAGATGGGCGGTCAGCGCCCTGCCGCAACCGCACCGGCTGCGGCTGCAGTTGATGGCGATGCCGCGATTACGCAGGAGATTTCCGAGATGCAGGCGACGTTGGAAACCTACCGCGCGCAGATCGAGCAGTGCGAGAAGCTGAAGATCGAGCTCGACCTGATCCACGAAGCGATCAACCGCACGAAGCAGGAAATCGCCGTCCTTCACGGCAAGAGCTTCAACGGCGAGGAAATGTCGAAGGTGACCGGCGAACTCGGCGCGGTCGTCGGCGGCACTGAACAGGCCACCCAGCAGATCCTCGAAGCCGCCGAAGCGATCGATCAGGCCGCCTCCGCGATGACCAAGGTCTCCGCCGACCAGCAGGCCCGCCTCAGCGAGGACATCCTCGAGAAGGTCGTGTCGATCTTCGAGGCCTGCAACTTCCAGGACCTCACCGGCCAGCGCATCAGCAAAGTGATGAACACGATGAAGTTCATCGAGAAGCACATCAACGTCATGATGGACATCTGGGGCGGCGTGGACGCCATCAAGGTCCACTCGCCGGGCATCGTCGACGACCGCGTCGGCGACGCGCGCCTGCTCAACGGCCCGAAGCTCGACGGCGACGACGGCCACGCCTCGCAGGACGACATCGACGCGATGTTCGGCTGAGCCGAACGGAAGCGGAAAAATCAAAAGCCGGGGCCCTGCCCCGGCTTTTTTGTTGGCTGAAGTCCTTGAGGATTAAGCGCGCGGTGCGCAGCGCACATAGACCATGTTGCCGTAGCGGGTGGCCGCATCCTTCTCAATGAAGCGCGTCACCAGCACGCGGCCATCGAACGAAACGATTTCACGGTCCTTTTCGCCGGGCGTCGGGCCCTCGGGTCCGATGTAGTTCTTGCCGCCCTGGCTGCCCTTGAGGCGCAGCTCCTGCGGCGTCGCTTCGTCGGCGAGGTGCATCACCACGCCGCCGGACGTACCGGCGCCGATCACGTAGGGCTGACGGCATTGGCCGCGGGCGGCCGCCTCGGTGCGGGCGCGATCGTTCGGGTTCTGATAGGAGGCGAGGCCCCAGCGGCCGACAATCTCGTCGGCTCGGATGGTGGCCGGAATGGACGGAGCCGGGGGCGGCTCGACTGCGGCAGATTGGCTCGATCCGCCGCCGAAAGAGAAGTTGCTCATCGACATCGTGGAGCCGCAGCCGCCGAGCAGAGCGACCATCGCTAGGCCTGCGCTCAGGCGGAAAGCGGTGCGCGCGTTGGATGAACTCAACATTTCTCTGTTCCCCGGCAAAAACTTGCACTGCGCCTGTAACCCTGACAAGCGCCAATCTGTAACGCCGTGTGTCCGGTTACCTGCTCTGGCGTGCATCCGTTCTAATTACGCCACGCCGCCAGTCATGGTTTCCAAACCATCTCATATTGGCCTCACCAAGGCCTTAAGACCCCGATTTGCTTGACACTTGCAGCGCCAGGCCATATCTCCGGGCCGCAAATTAGCACTCTCTGAATGTGATTGCTAAGGCGGCCATCGGTCGCTGCGCCGCGCCACATTCCAGATACCGCCACCCAAGCCAAACCCAGTCACGAGGATCCCATGGCCAAAGCGAAGTTCCGCCCGCTGCACGACCGCGTTGTCGTCAAGCGCATCGAAGCCGACGAAAAGACCAAGGGCGGCATCATCATCCCGGATACCGCTCAGGAAAAGCCGTCGCAGGGCAAGATCGTCGCGGTCGGCCCTGGTGGACGCGACGAGTCCGGCAAGCTCGTGCCGCTCGACGTCAAGGCGGGCGACACCGTGCTGTTCGGCAAGTGGTCGGGCACCGAAGTAAAGCTCGACGGCGAGGATCTCCTGATCATGAAGGAGTCCGACATCATGGGCGTGCTCTCGTAAGCCCCATCCGTTCTCGTCCCTGCCCGGCCACTCGGGCACACGTCTTCTGACGGGACGTGACAATCACATTCAGTTCTCATCGGAGTAAGTTACATGGCTGCCAAGGACGTTAAATTCTCGGGCGACGCGCGCGACCGCATGCTGCGCGGCGTCGACATTCTCGCCAACGCCGTAAAGGTCACCCTCGGTCCGAAGGGCCGCAACGTCGTGATCGACAAGTCGTTCGGCGC
>LWDM01000011.1 GCA_002083525.1 Proteobacteria bacterium SG_bin9
CGCGGAATGCGCCCACCGAGGCGCTGATACTTACCCGGGTCGCGGAGGAATTCGACGATCTCGGTGAGGTCCTGCTTGGCCTCGTCCACGCCGGCGACGTCTTCGAACGTCACGCGGCCGTGCGCTTCGGTCAGCATCTTGGCGCGCGACTTGCCGAAGCCCATCGCCTTGCCGGCGCCGCCCTGCATCTGGCGCGACATGAACACCCACACGCCGATCAGCGCGAGGAACGGCAGCCACGACACGAGCAGCGAGACGAACCACGGCACGTTGTCGCCCGGCGGCTTCGCCGTGATCGAGACCTTGCCGTCATAGAGGCGCTTGACCAGCGTCGGATCACTCGGCGCGTAGGTCGCGAAGCTCGAACCGTTGGTGAAGGTGCCGTGGATCTCCGGCCCCTGAATCACCACGTCGCGCACCTTGCCCTGATCGACCTCGTTCAGGAGCTGCGAGAAGGTGATGTCCTGCGACGACGAGCGCTGGCCCGGGTTCTGGAAAAGTGTGAACAGCGCCAGCACCAGAAGGATGATGATGACCCAGAGTGCGAAATTGCGCAGATTCGAGTTCATTGAACTTCCCTAGTGGTCGCGCTGGGCGGCCTTAGTCGTCGTTGATTCCCCGAGCGCTGGACGCGCTTGAAGCCTTGAGATGTCTCATGGATTTAATCCGGACCTAACTTAGGTACAGCACCCGGCCGATCCAAGGGAAACACTTGGGACTATTTAACGCATATTCGCCGGGATACGCCTGAAAATCTCAACCGGAATCAGGGTTTTTTCACGGTGGTTAAGCACCTCGGCCATGCGCCCGGCGCCGAGGTGCCGGGCCGATACTCACGGACCCGCGATCTAGTGTGACAATGGCTCCGGCGAGGTGCCCTTTGAACCGGGCTGCCGGTAGCGACAGCAGCGCCCGGTCGAGGGTGTCTGCCAGTGTCTCGGCCTTGCCGAGTTCGGCCGGCCCCTCGTGCCCCACCGCATTGATCGCCCGCAGCAACGTCCGCAGGCGGATTTCGGCGGGGAGCGACGCGTAGGCCCGCGCCTCAATGGTCCAACGCTGAGGCTTCTGCTCGATCGCCACCATCGCCCGCATCGCGTAATCGGCCACCGCATCCAGCGCGGCATTGGCGCGGGCGAGCCGGCTCGACAGGCGCAACAGATTGCGCGCATCGATGCCCTCCGCCGCCAATACCGGCATCAGCGCGCGCAACCGCGGACGGGTGAACGCGAGATCGTGATTGGTCGGGTCGTTGATGAAGCCGACGCGCGCCTTGTCCAAGGTCGCGATGAGTCGCGCCTTCGCGACCTCGAGCAGCGGCCGCGCCAGGACGAGGCCGTCGCGTGGCGATTGCCGCGCCATCGCGGCCAATCCGGCGACGCCGCTGCCGCGCGCCAACCGCATCAGCAGGGTTTCGGCCTGATCGTCGGAGGTATGCGCGGTGACGATGTGCGTCGCCTTCGCCGCTTTCGCGGCTTTCGCGAGCAAATCATAGCGCGCATCGCGCGCCGCGGCTGGTAATCCTTTCGCGGGCTTCGCGCCGGTCCACTTCAGCGTGCGATGCTCGACATCGAGCGAGGCCGCGAACGCCTTCACGTCCTTGGCCTCGCGCGCGCTCTCCGCGCGCAAACCATGATCGACGGTGACAGCGACAAGCCGCGGCCCGCGTTTCAGTCTGGCGCGCCATTGCGCGGCGAGCCAGAGCAGCGCGGTCGAGTCCGGNNCCCCGACACGGCAAGCACGAGCGCCGGCGTAGTTTTAAAATCAGCGAAGAGCGTTCGCGCTTCCGCAGCGGTGATGGGTGAGGCGCCGCCGGACTTCGCTGTGCGGCTGCGCTTCGCCATATCCTTCTCAGCAGCCGACGCGCTTCTGTTCGCGCTCGACGCCCTGCTTCACGCCGTTCGACGCCTTCGGATACTTGCGATTGACCTCGCCGAGCGCTGCACAAGCGGCTTCCTTCTGCTTCAGCGCCGCCAGCGATTGGCCGAGGCGCAGCAGCGAGTCCGGCGCTTTCGCCGACTTGTCGTACTTGCTGGTCACCGCAAGGAACGACTCGGCCGCGTCGCGATACTGCTGGCGCTGATACTGGCTCTCGCCGAGCCAATACTGCGCATCGGCGACGAGGCGGTCGCTCGGATACTTCTGCATGAAGTTGCGCATGGTCTCTTCGGCGAGCGCGTAGTCCTTGCGCTGCATGTAGCCGATGCCGAGGTCGTACTCGTCGCGCGGTGTCTGAGTTGGCGGCGCGGTGTTCAGCCCGGCCTGCGGGCCCGGCAGAATTTGCTGCTGCGGCGGAGGAACGCCCTGCCCGCGCGGCGCCGTGTTGGCGAGATCGAGCGGCTCGCCGGCGTTGCGGCCGCCGGGTGCGCCGACGGAACTGTCCGCCGGGATCGTCATCTGTCCGCCACCGAGCGCCTTCGGCACGCCCGGCGCATTGGGATTCTGGGACGGATCGAACGCGTCGCCGCGTCCGGGCCTGCGCGGCCCTGCCGGGGGCTGATCGATCTGCACTGATTGACCTTGTGCCGGCTGGGTCGCGGCCTGCTGCTGCGGCTGCTGATAGGTCGGCTGCTGATAATTGGGCTGCGCGGGCTGCTGATACGTTTGCTGTTGCGGCGGCTGAACCGGCGGAAGCTGCGCGACCGGCGCCTGCGGCGGGGCCGCCGCGGGCGCACCGCCTTGCGCGGCGCGAAGCTGATCCTCGAGCTGACGGATACGGAACTGCAGCTGCTCGTTCTGGCCGGTGAGCTGGCGGACCATGTTCTCCAGCCGCTCGATGCGTTGCGGATCGTCATCGACGTCGCGATTGTTCGTGGGCGGCGGGTTGTCGCGGTCGCGCGAGAACAGGCCGTCGCGGCCGAAGAGCTGGGCCTGCGCGGGCACCGCGACAGTGGACACGGCCGCTGCCATCAGCAGCGGAGCGAGAAGGGTCGGCAGTCTGAAGCTCATGATAACCTGATGAAGTTGCCTGGCGGCTGCATCGCTTAAGGCGTCCTGGGCATCCACACCCTTAAGCACCGGCATTGCCGCCGGCGCGCCGTCAGCGCCCGTTCCAATGTGAGTGTGAGTACGCCGAAAATGTGACTTTGACAAAACGGCTTTTGGCGGGTCAGCGGCGGAAAACCGGGTTTGCCAAGGCCTAAAACAAAACCGGCGCCCTGAGGACGCCGGTCGATTGTCGACAGCCAATGTGCTTGCGGAAGTTACGAGCTGGCGTTGAGCACAGTCACCGCGCGGCGGTTCTGCGACCAGCAGGAGATGTCGTTACACACCGCCACCGGGCGCTCCTTGCCGTAGGAGATGGTGCGCATGCGCGACGGATCGATGCCGCGCGAAGCGAGGTAGCTGCGGACCGCCTGAGCACGGCGCGCGCCGAGCGCGATGTTGTACTCGCGGGTGCCGCGCTCGTCCGCATGGCCTTCGATGGTGAAGGCGTAGCGGTTGTACTGCTGCAGCCACTGGGCCTGCTTGTCGAGGGTGGCAACCGCCTGCGGCGACAGCTCGGTCTGGTCGCTTTCGAAGAATACGCGGTCACCGACGTTGACCACGAAATCCTGCTGGCTGCCCGGCGTCGCCGCGCTGGCCATCGCTCCATCGGCTCCAAGCGGGTTCTTGTTGGCGCAGGCGCCCATCGACAGCGCCACAGCCACCACGGCCGCCAGCTTGATCCCCTGGAGGAAACGCATCTGATTGATCATTACCGGAGCCTCCACGCTCACGTTCTCGGACTACAGTCCGGTCTACCGCGCTTAGGTTAAGCGAACCTTCCGTCAACCTTGATGCAGGGTTGCGCAGCTCGCTCAAATGTCCCCAAACCGCATAAAGCCTGCGTAATGGTTAATGGGGTCTAAATGTGGCACGAGGGTGAAGCTATTGCCACCGTATCCTGAAACTGTCCCGAATACCCCGAAACCGCCTACCCCGCCGTCAGATCGACCTCGACCTTGCCGTCCAGCACTGCCTGCGCCCGCTCCATATCCAGGTCCTTTTCCCAGGCCGCGATGACGACGGTGGCGACGCAGTTGCCGATCAGATTACCGAGCGCCCGGGCCATCCCGACGAACCAGTCGACCGACAGAACCAGGACAAGGCCGATGGCCGGAATCGTCGGCACGGCATTCAGCGTTGCCGCCAGGATCACGATGGCGGAACCCGGCACGCCGTGCGCGCCCTTCGAGGTCACGAGCGAAATGCCGAGGATCAGCAACAGGTCGCCGAACGAGAGCGGCGTGCCGGTGGCCTGGGCGATGAAGACCACGGCCAGTGTCAGATAGATCGAGAACGCGTCGAGGTTGAAGGAATAGCCGGTCGGGATCACGAGCCCGACGACCGAGTCCTTGGCGCCGAGCCGCTCGAGCTTGCGCATCACCTGCGGCAGCACCGAGTCCGAGGATGCCGTCGCCAGCACGATCATCAGTTCCTCGCGCAGGTAGGCGAGAAACTTGAAGATGTTCAGCCCCGCCATCCGCATCACGAGGCCGAGGATCACGAACACGAAAAACGCGACGGCGGCATAGAACAGCACCACCAGCGACAGCAGTTGCTTCAGCGAACCGACGCCGTAGCGGCCGACGGTGTAGGCGACCGCGCCCAATACGCCGAGCGGCGCGAGGCGCACGATCAGACCCATCGCCTTGAACAGGACGGCGGCGATCGCATCGATCATCGCCGTCACCTTCTCGCCCTTCTCGCCGACGAGCGCGAGACTGACGCCGAACAGCACCGCGAAGAACAAGACCTGCAACACGTCGTTGCGCGCCAGCGCATCGAAGGACGTCGTCGGGATGACGTTGAGCAGGAAGCCGCCGAGGCCACCGCCCTGCAGCTTCTGCGCGTTCGACGCCGCGGTGCTCATCGCCTTGGGATCGAGCGTCGCGGTGTCGATGTTCATGCCGTGGCCGGGGCCGAACGCGTAAGCCAGCACGATGCCGAGCACGAGCGCGATCGTGGTCATGACCTCGAAATAGATCAGAGCCTTGACGCCGACGCGGCCGACTTTCTTCAGGTCGCCCGCGCCGGCAATGCCATGCACGACGACGCAAAAGACGATCGGCGCCACGATCATCGTGATCAGCTTGAGAAAGGCGTCGCTGAAAATCTTCAGACCGACCGCGAACTCAGGCCAGATCATGCCGATCAGAATGCCGAGGACGAGCGCGACAAGCACCTGAAAGAAGAGCGACTTGTAAATCGGCCCGGATGGTGCGGAGGCTTTGGGGGCGGCGATGGCGGTGGTCGACATGGCGTTGCGTCCTCGCGAAGGATCACATCAATCCAAGCAAACCGTATGCCATCGATGGCGCGATTTGGAGCCGAAATTTGGATCGCAAATCTGCAGCCCGGCCGCGGACTGCAGAACGTCAACGCACGGCAGACGTCAGCTCGTGGCCAGCTTGCGGGCCATCGGGAAGACCGGAAGGTCGGTCGGAGCGAGCGTCGTGCTCTTGTGCTCGAACAGATGCGCGCGCTCGAGCGGCGTCGAGCGGAACATCGGATAGCGCGCGAACACCTTCTCGCGCATGCTCGGGTAATGCACCGCCATCAAGCTCAGCGGCTTGGTGAGCGTCGGATACGGCCGCGGCTCGCAGAGCGGCTTGTGCAGGAAGACGCGCTTGTAGAACGCCTGATGCTCACGGCGCACGGTCGCCGTGCCGATGTCCGCCTTGAAGTGCGTGCAGGCGACGTAAGCGAGACGCAGCGTCACATACGGCAGCTGCGGGAACTTCACTTCACGCGCCGGATCGGCGACGAACCGGTTCGGATCGACAATGGTCTTGCCGTGCGCAAGTTCCGGCTTCAGCAAATCAGGAAATGCCTCGACCGCGGGCGTGTCCGGCATGTCCGGCGTCGCGACCGAGATGCGCAGCGAGCTGCACAGCATGCCGTCGATGAAGATTCCGAAGATCCAGGAGTTCGCGGCTTCGTCGAAGCGATCGGTGAGGCGCTGATCGGCGCGCGGCAAAATGGCGCCTTCGTGGAGGTACGCGCGATACCGCAACCGATACACTGCTTCCTTCTCGGCATCCGTCTTGGCCAGACGGTACTCGACGCGGTTGAGCAGTTCCATTCCTCGATCTGGAGGGGTCATTGTTGTTATTGGTCCGATGGACGGAGCCATTTTCAATCCCCAGAACTAGCCAGGTACGCTTGGCGAACGTCCACAAGTTAACGGTTTCTTAATGCGGCCGCAAAGCAGATTGCGTTTTACGGTTAATCCCGCAGAACGTGCGGTGTGAGTGTGATCCGGCTGAAATTACCGGCGTGACGAGAGCGATCTGTTGGTCTGCTCACGATGGAACCCGGTCACGATTACGCGAGAATGCGTTACGCAATCGTGCGTGCCTTCGCCGGGCGTACCTTTTCGATCTCAGCCGGACGCGCGTGGGATGCCACGAGCAGCTCGCGGATTTGCGAAGCCGGCACCGGCTTGCTGAAGAGGTAACCCTGGGCCTCGTTGACGGTGCCTTCCGCACCGACGAGTTCCAGCTGCTCATTGGTCTCGATGCCTTCGACCACGACCGACATGCCGAGATCGGCGCTGAGCCGCGCGACGCCGCGCAGCAACGTCAGCGGGCGTTCGGTGCCGATGCCTTCGAGGAACGAACGATCGATCTTCACCTTGTGCAGCGGGAAATTGTGCAGGTAGCTGAGGCTCGAATAACCGGTGCCGAAATCGTCGAGCGAGATGCGGATGCCGGCGGCGCCAAGCTTGGTCAGCACCTCGTGCGTGAGCTGCGTGTTCCGCAACAGCGACGACTCGGTGATTTCGATCTCGAGGCGCTTCGCCGGCAGCCCCGACACTTCGAGCGCGTAACGCACTTCGTTCAGCACGTCGCGCTGATGGAACTGCTGGGTCGAGAAGTTGACCGCGACCGAGACCTGCTCCGGCCACTTCATGCACTCCATGCAGGCCTTGCGCAGAATCCAGCGGCCGAGATCGACGATCAGGCCCATGTCCTCGACGACCGGAATGATATCGGCCGGCGAGACCATGCCGCGCTCCGGATGATTCCAGCGCAGCAGCGCTTCGCACGTGGTGATGCGCCCGGTCTTGATGTTGACTAGCGGCTGGTAATACAGCTCGAAACCGTCGTTGGCGAGCGCCTGCCGAATGTCGAGTTCGAGCATCCGGCGGGTCTCGACCGCCTTCGCCATTTCCGGGCGGAAGAAGCAGAACGTGCCGCGGCCATCGGCCTTGGCGCGGTAGAGCGCAAGGTCGGCATTCTTGAGAAGATTGTCGGCACTGATGCCCGGCGAGGTGATGGCGATGCCGACGCTGGCGCCGATCTCGACCAGATGATGATCGATGCGATAGGTCTCGCTCAGTTCCTCGACGATGCGGCGCGCCAGGTTGGCGGCGTCCTCGTTCGAGCGAACGTCCTTTTGGAAGATCACGAACTCATCGCCGCCGAAGCGCGCGACGAAATCGTCCGGGCGCAGCATCGTGCAGAGGCGATCGGCGACCATGCACAGCAACTGGTCGCCGCACGGATGCCCGAGCGTATCGTTGACCTGCTTGAACTGGTCGAGGTCGATGAACAGCAGCGCCGACTTCGACGTCTCGCCGGTCGTCGCCAGGATGCGGTCGATCTCGTTGCGGAAGTTGACGCGGTTCGGCAGGCCGGTGAGTTCGTCGAAGCGCGCCATGTGGCTGATCTTCGCTTCGGAATTGCGGCGCTCGGTGATGTCTTCGACCAGCATGACGACGCCGCCCGCCGCCATCGGCTGGAACGTCCACGACAACGCCCGCTCGCCGGCATGGCTCTGGTCGATGGTGATGATCTCGGCCGCCTGCGCTCCGTCCGTCGCGCCGGTCACTGACTTCGCGCCCTCCGCCGACAGCGAACCGGCCTCGACGCATGCCGCCAGCACTTCTGCCAGGGTCATGCCGACGAAGTTGCGCGAGGTGTCGAGGTTCATCATGCCGATGAATGAGCGATTGACCACCGCAAGCTGGCCGTCGGTGCCGTACATGCTCAAGCCGTGCGGCATGTTGTTCAGCGCCGTGTCGAACTGGCGTGCGATCGACGCAACGCGCTCGGTCGCAGTCAGCGCCTTCACGAAGATACGGTTCAGGTTCAGATTGATGAACTTCAGCCCGAGGAAGAACAGGCAGAGCAACACCGCGAGCCCGACGTAGTACGGGTCGGCATAGAGCGCGAGCGCGAGCGACGTCGGTGCGCAGGCGAGCAGGATGTGCGACTGGATGATCTTCGGGCGGCCGTAGTTGCGGCCGACGCTCGCCGCGATGTAGCCGATGGTCACGGAGGTGCAGAGCATGTGCGCCACCGGGTCGCTGGTGCAAAAGAGCACCGCGAAGCACCAGATGCCGAGCGAGCTTGCGTAGAGGTCGGCGCCGATCTTGTAGCGCGGCTCCCAGTAGGCTGCGCGCTCCGGCGTCAGCGGCGTCGTGCGGCGCTCCTTCTCGTAGATATACATCTGCCAGGCGCGGCCGGTGCCGACCACCAGAATCCAGATCGCGCACGGCCAGAGAATCCAATGGCCGGTCTTCAACGCCGTCAGGAACGAACCCACCGTCGCGGCGAGGTTGCCGGCGAAGACCGGGGCAAAATTCTGGAACAGGGAATCGACCAGCGCCGCGTAAGTCTGCGGCGTCAGCTTTTCAGTCTTGCGGCCCCTGTCGAGATTAATCAGTTGCATCTGTGCGCGTCACTTTCGGACGTTTTCAGCGCGCACTCTTGCATGGAGGTCGTGAAAGTTTTCTGAGGGAATATCGTTAGCAAGACCTTCTTTTGGCGTTGCAAAAACGCCAAATTGCTCATGATTTCAGCAATGTAGGCAAAGCTTGCCGAGTGTCGGGATGCCGCACCCCGGCCGCATTTTAAACGTTGCGTTTACGATAGCAGCGGCGACCACGCAGGATCGGATGCGAAGCCCGGCGTCGGCACGCGCTGTTCGTTGCGGCCGGAGATGTCGACCGTGTAGAGCGACGGCCCCGTGTTACCGGGCGGATCGCGGAAGAACATCAGCACCCGGCCGTTCGGCGCGAACGTCGGGCCTTCATTATGATAGCCCGAGGTGAGAATGCGCTCGCCCGAGCCATCCGGCTTCATGATGCCGATCGCAAATTGTCCGCCGCCCTGCTTGGTGAAAGCGATGTAATCGCCGCGCGGCGACCACACCGGCGTCGAGTAGCTGCCTTCACCGAAGGAGATGCGCTGCGCTGCGCCGCCGCCTGCCGGCATGATGTAGACCTGCGGCCGGCCGCCGCGATCGGACTCGAAACAGATGCGCTGCCCGTCCGGCGAGTACGACGGCGAGGTGTCGATCGCCGGCGTGTCGGTAAGGCGCGTCGCCGATTTGGAACGCAAGTCCATCACGAACAGGTTCGAATTGCCGCCCTGCTGCAAGCTCATGATCACGCGCTGGCCATCCGGCGAGAAGCGCGGCGCAAACGACATGCCCGGGAAATTACCGACGATCTCGCGCTGACCGGTCTCGACGTTGAACAAGTAGACGCGCGGATCGCCCTGGCCGAATTCCATGTAGGTGATTTCCTGCGTGGTCGGCGAGAAGCGCGGCGTCAGCACGATGTCGACGCCGCGCGTGAGGTAGCGGACGTTGGCGCCGTCCTGATCCATGATCGCGAGACGCTTGACGCGGCGGTCCTTCGGACCGCTCTCGTCGACATAGACGACGCGGCTGTCGAAGTAGCCCTTCTCGCCGGTGAGGCGCTCGTAAATCTGATCCGAAATGATGTGGGCGATGCGCCGCCAGTATTCCGGCGAGGTGAAGTATTGCTGGCCGGTGAGCTGCTGGCCGGCGGGCACGTCCCACAGGCGGAATTCCGCCTTCAGGCGCCCGTCGCCCTGACGCGTCATGCGGCCGGTGACCAGCGCCTGCGCATTGATGGTGCGCCAGTTCGCGAACTGCGGCGCGACGTCGATGTTGTTGATGCGCTCGATGAACGCGGCCGGATCGATCGGCGCGAACAGGCCGCTGCGCTTGAGATTGTTGGTAATCACCTGCGAAACGTTGGCGCCGACCTGGCCGTCTTCCGGCGTACCTGCGACGAAGTTCGGAATCGCGATCACGAGCGGCGCGACGTTGCCTTCGGTCACCTGCAGGCGGGTTTGCGCAAACGCGCGCGTCGGCACGAGAAGGCTGGCGGCAGCGCCTGCGCCGCCGAGAAGGGCGTCGCGGCGGGAGAGCGGCAACGGAGGCAGACGATCGAACGTCACGGACATCGGGGTCTCACTTGGGAAATCGCGTCGATAATCACTTGGGCAGTCAAATGTGCTTCGCCTTGAACCTAGCCTTGGAACATCTGGCGCGGATCGAACGTGACGATCATGTCCTTCCACTGCTCGTAGGTCGCCGGCTGCAGCATGTCGAACGGCTGAGCCTGCAACACCGCGCGCAGCGCCGCATCGGCGGCGGCCTGATAGCGCGGCGAGGTGCCGCGCGAGACGATCTCCGGCGGCGCCGCGAGGCGCTTCTCCGGCGTCAGCCGGATGCGGATATCGACGATCAGCTCTTCCGGCTTCTCGGTGCCGGCCTGCAGATTCCAGAGCTTGGTCAGCCGCGCACGCAGCGCGTCGAGTTCGGACTGCGACAGCGTCGCGGCGTTACCGCGTGACGAGCCGAGCGAGGCCTGCGAGTTCAGCTGCGCGCCGGTCGCGGCTTGCCGCGTCGGCTCGCGCTTGTCGATCAGCGCGGCGATCTTGCTGCGATCGAAGGTGTATTCCTGTTTCGGCTTCGGCGGAGGCGGCGGCGCGGCTTTGGCCTGCGGCTTCGGCGGCGGCTTCTTGCTCTCGTCCTTCTTCAGCGCCTCGGCGATCGGATCGGTCTTCGGCGGCGGCTCTTTCTTCTCGAGCGGCTTCGGTTCGTCCTTCGGCTTTTCCTCGGCGACCTGCTTCGGCGGGTCGGGCTTCTTCTCGGCGGGCTTCTCGACCGGCTTCGGCTGCTCGGGCTCGGAGGCCGCAGTCTGCACCGGCGGCTTCTTCTCGGCGACCTTGCCGACGGCCTCATCGATTGGTTTCGCGTCGGCGACCTTCTCGACCAGCGGCTTCGGATTTTCTTTCTGCCCGGTCTTCATGCCGGCGGTGATCTTCGAGAGCTGATCGGCGGAGATGATATCGACCGGCATCGACTCGACCGGCGTCGCTTCGAGCGGACGGGTCGCGAACGTCACGAGGCCCCAGCCGATGACAAGCACATGCAGAAAGATCGAAGCGAACATGCTCCGATCGACCTGCTTCAGCCTGTCCCAGATTCGCGTCATGACCCCTGCTCGACCTCCGTCACCAGCGCGAGCCGTTTGAAGCCCGCCCCCGACAGCTGCCCCATCACCCGCGCAACGGTGCCGTAATCCGCCTTCTTGTCGGCGCGCATGAATATACGCTCATCGAGGCCGCCGCGCGCGTCCGTAATCGCCTTCAATTTCGGCACCAGATCCTTCACGTCGACTTCGGTGTCGTTGATGAAAATCTTGCCCTTGATGTCGACCGACAGTTGCAGCGGCTGCTTGTCCTGCTCGATGCTCTTGGCTTGGGTCTGCGGCAGGTCGAGCGGCACGCCGACCGTCAACAGCGGCGCCGACACCATGAAGATGATGAGCAACACCAGCATGACGTCGACCATCGGCGTCACGTTGATCTCGGCCATCGGTGCGGCACGCCGGCGGCCGCGGCGTCCGCCGCCGCCTGCTGCTCCCGGTGCGCTCATCCCCATCAGAAGATCCCCTCAGCCACGCTCATCGATCTGCCGCGACAGAATCGCGGAAAACTCGTCGGCAAACCCCTCCAGCCGCTGGGCCTGCCGGTTCACCTCGGATGTGAACTTATTGTAGAAAATAGTCGCAGGAATGGCAGCGATAAGGCCGATCGCGGTCGCAAAAAGCGCCTCCGCGATACCCGGGGCGACCACCGCCAGCGAGGTATTCTTGGAGGCGGCGATCGACTGGAAGCTCGACATGATGCCCCAGACGGTTCCGAACAGGCCGACGAAGGGGCCCGCGGAGCCGACGGTCGCCAGCACCAGCAGCCGCCGTTCCAGCCGCTCGACCTCGCGGGCGATCGACACGCTCATCACCTTTTCGATGCGCATCTGAAGGCCCGCGACCGAGCGGGTCTGGCTTTCGAACGAGCGTTTCCACTCCCGCATGGCCGCAACAAACAGCGCCGCCATCGATTGCGTCGGCTTGCTGGCCAGCGCGCGGTACAGCTCCTCGATCGATTCCCCCGACCAGAAGGCCTGTTCGAAGCGGTCCATCGAACGGCGGGTGCGCGCGTAGAGGAAGAACTTGTCGATGGCGATCGCCCAGACCCATACCGAGCAGGCGAGCAGACCGAGCATCACGGCTTTGACGACGAAATGAGCCTGCCAAAACAGCGCAATCAGCGACACGTCGGTGGAAACCGCCGGCAAGTCGGCTGGAGTCATGGCTCTCGTCCTCTGTAACCCATCAAAATTCCGAAGCTGCCGTCCGGCCCGGACGCCGTGCGGCGCATCGTGCCGTCCGCACGCCGCCAACCCCTTCATGTCGCTTGGGAAAGCCCGTCCCTGAGCTTGCGGGAGGCTTCCCCTGCCAACATGTCAAAACGAGGGCCTGGAAGCGGTGTTTACGCCCCTTAACCAAACGCTGAACATGGTTAAGGAGGGGTTACCAAACCCTTCAAATGCCAGCGATTCGCCGTCGCAGCGGCCGGCGGTCAGAGGCTGAAGATCGCCTTCTCCAGACCGACGATCCGGGCCAGGGCGCGGACCTCGTTCTTCTGCGCCTCGTTGAGCTGCCGGAGGAAGGGGCCGACGACCTTCTTCAGCTGCTGCATGTCATCGCCGTCGAGATCGATCGGCAGGCCGGACGACGGATTGCGCCTGTGCCCTTCGTAGAGCTTGCCAACGACGACGCGCAGCGCGCTCTCGACCGGCGGCCAGTAGCGCTCCTGCGATCGCGTCAAACGCAGCCGCGATTTCATGCCGGCGAACGTCTGGTCGCTGATCAGGACATTCGACGTCTTGGGCAGGGGCTTCAGCGTTGGCGCCACATAGGCCGGGCGAATGGTCTTGGGGAACGCGAGATAATACTGCGCCGTCTCGAGACTGTGCGTCACCAGTTCGCCCGCCGGCCGTTCCGGGAAACGCAGCCGCAGCTCCGGCGCCAGCATGTCGCGCTTGCTCTCCGTATTCGGCACCGGGCCGGTTTTCGGACGCTCGGGCTCGGCCAGCAGCAGATCGAAGGTCGACTGCAAATAGCCCCCGGTATGCGCAGCGACGACACCCGCGGCCGCGGCGCAGACCGTCAGCAACACCAGCACGATTTGGACCGTTCGTCTCACCGGCTCGGCATACCTTGAGTCGTAAGATCCTCTCACCCGCGCCCAGGGCCTTCCAGCCCGGACGCTCCCTGATGCGCCTTAAATAAGGCTTTCCGCGGCCTGTTTCGACCGGATTTCGCGGCCCGAACGGCAAACCGCCCGCCTGCGGGAGCAGACGGGCGGCCTGAATTCAGTGTCTGGCTACGCCGGACCTCAGCCCTGGGCGGGCGGATTGGCTGGCGGTGTCGGGCGCGACTTGTGCTCGGCCATGAACTGGTCGAACTCGGCCTTGTCCTTGGCGTGACGCAGGCGGTCGAGGAAATCCTTGAACTCGGTCTGCTCTTCTTCGAGGCGGCGCAGCGTCTCGACGCGGTATTCGTCGAAGGCGCGGTTGCCGCTCGACGGCGCGTAGAAGCCGCGGCGATCGAAGCGATCGCGCATCCGGTCCATCTTGTACTGCATGCGCTCCATTTTGTGCGCGAAACGGTCAGAGCTCCAGCAACCCATTTTTCTGCTCCCGAGTGTGTAGAAGAGAAGTGCGAGGCCGATCGGCCACCAGAGAATGAAGCCCAGCACCGTGAGCGCGATCCAACCCGGATGCCACGGTGAATTCATGAAGCCCGGGTGCTGCCGCTCCTCGAAGTGCGGGCGGCCCCAGCGATCGAAGTCTGCGGTGTTGGACATGCGTTTCTCCATTGTCCGGCGACTGCCGCCGTGAATGTAAATAACATTCACATACCTAAACTGTTCCCCACTTTTGTCAAGCGGGACCAAGATCGCTTTCCTGGGAAATGGCGTGCCGGACGGAACCCGCAAGTCTGTTCCGGCAAAATGTCCTCAGCCTGACTTGCCGCTCTTCGGCGGGTCGTGGCGATGGAAATCCGTCGGGAATCCAAGGCCCTTGAGGTAGATCAGCACGCCGGCTTCGAGCAGGTCTTCCGCCGACATCGGCAGCGGCCGCCGCGCTGAATCGCCGCGGCTGAACAGCGACGCGATGCCGTGCGACAGGGACCAGATATGCAGCGCCATCATCAAGGCCGGCGGCTTCGTCACGCCCGGCGGCGTGATGGCCACAAGCCGCTCCGATGCTGCGCGAATGATGCTGAAAGCGCGCTCACTTGCGGCCGTCAAATGCGGGTTTAAGTGCACCGGCACACCCGACTCGAACATCGCCGAATAGAGAGCCGGTTCGTTGCGCGCGAAGGCGAGATACGCGGGACCGAGACGCCCGAATGCGGTCGGCGTATCCGGCCTGCCTTCGTCCCATGCCGCGTTGAGCGTTGCTTCGAATTGCTCGAAGCCGCGCTGCGCGATGCTCGCGAGCAACTCGTCGCGATCGCGGAAATGACGGTACGGAGCGGCTGGACTGACGCCGACAAGACGCGCGGCATCGGCGAAGGAGAAGCCGCCCGGCCCCTTCTCCGCGATCAGCCGCATCGCGGCCTCCTGCAGCGCCTCTTTCAGATTGCCGTGATGATAGCCCTCACGGCGGGTGTCTTTTCGCCAGCCCATGTAAACGACATTTACATGACTCGGGCAGCCGCGTCATGTCTCTTTCGGGACAAGGTGAAGGCAGGGTTGCACAACCTCGCTTCAGTGAAAGCGGTCGAGAAAGCCCTCGATTGTAAACGTGTGCTTCTGCTCGAATTGCGGGTCGAACTGCTTCAGCAGCGCCGGCACATCGCCCTCGATGAACATCGGCGCAATCGTCAGCCGCTTGTGCTTGAGCGCAGTGAACGGCCCGCCGTCTCTGAGGCCCAGATCCGACTTGAGTTGAATCTTCACCCGGCTCGCAACCGCATAGGCCTCGATATCGTCAGCCTTCAGTTTGAACGCGCCGAGGTGATCGTTGATGATGAGTTCCGATCCCTCGTGACTGATCGAGAACGGTTCCCGCCGCTGAAGCGCCCGCACATACAGCAGCGCCACATACGCGAACCCGATGCCGCTGCCGGCGAGCACGACCGTCATCAGCACGTTGACCCAGGTTGCAGGTTGCGTGACCGCGACGATCCCCGCGCCCGCCAGAAGCCCGATGGCGAGGACGGCGTAAAGCGCCGCAGCCCCACCGAGCGCATATGCGCCCCCAGCCCGAACCATGCACGTCTCCTGCGTCATACTTTCTGACTGCAAAATCGGTATCGCGTTCTCCCTGCGATGCGGTATCAATGCACCAATAACAGAGCGCAGGCCGACCATCATGTCGATGGCGCAGCCGGACGCCGCAACAAAAAAGGGAGGACTACCCAATGCAGAAACTGACCTCGCGGTCGGCGGTCACCGCGCTTGCGCTCGCAAGCGTCGCCTTTGCTGTGCCCGCATCCGCGCAAGACAAGACCGTCAAGCTCGGCGTGCTCAACGATATGACGAGTCTGTACGCCGACATCGGCGGACCGAACTCGCTCCGCGCCGCAAGGATGGCCGTGCAGGATTCCGGCTTGCTCGAGAAGGGCTGGAAGATCGACGTGCTCTCGGGCGATCACCAGAACAAGCCGGACGTCGGCGTCAACATCGGCCGGCAATGGATCGACGTCGAGAAGGCCGACATGATCGTCGACGTGCCGAACTCGGGCGTCGCGCTTGCGGTTGCGAACCTCGCGAAAGAAAAGAACATCGTGATGATCAACTCGGGCGCTGCGTCCGCCGATCTCACCGGCAAGGCGTGCAACCCGAACTCGGTGACCGTGACCTACGACACCTATATGCTCGCCAACGGCACCGGCAAGGCGCTGACCAAGGCCGGCGGCGACACCTGGTTCTTCCTGACGTCGGACTATGCGTTCGGTCACGCGCTCGAGCGCGACACCAGCGCAGTCGTCACCGCGACCGGCGGCAAGTCCGTCGGCGGCGTGCGCCATCCGATCAACACCTCGGACTTCTCGTCGTTCCTGCTGCAGGCGCAGTCGTCGAAGGCCAAGGTCATCGGCCTTGCTAATGCGGGCGGCGACACCACCAACTCCATCAAGCAGGCGGCCGAATTCGGCATCGTGCAAGGCGGCCAGAAGCTCGCGGCACTGCTGTTGTTCGTCAACGACGTGCACTCGCTCGGCCTGAAGACTGCGCAAGGCCTGTCGTTCACCGAGTCCTTCTACTGGGATCTGAACGACAAGACCCGCGCCTGGTCGAAGCGCTTCGCGGCGGAATCGAAGAACAACGCCATGCCGTCGATGACGGTCGCCGGCGTCTACTCCGGCGTTCGTCACTATCTCAAGGTGATGGAAGCGCTCGGCGGCAATCCGAAGGATGGCGCCAAGGTCGTCGCCAAGATGAAGGAGATGCCGGTCGAGGACGATCTGTTCGGCAAAGGCATCATCCGCGCCGACGGCCGCAAGATTCATCCGGCATATCTCTTCGAAGTGAAGAAGCCGGAAGAATCCAAGTATCCGTGGGACTACTACAAGGTTGTTGCGACCATCCCGGCCGAAGACGCGGCCCGTCCGCTGGAATCCAGCGAATGCCCGATGGTCAACAAGAAGTAAACGGCACGATCGACATCGATACTCAAGCCCCGGCAATGCCGGGGCTTTTTCTTTGGCGCGCCTTCGCGCGGTCACATCCGTGAAGGAACCGTTAACCGTCTTCGGTAGCAATCCGTACGTGCAATTCCCCTAGCTTCAGCCGCTGGTGCGCCCAGAAAAGGTGCGCGAATGGGGATGCGTTAAAAAATGAACCGGCGGAGAGTGATTGCGGTTGCCGTCGTACTCGCGGTGCTCGGGACAGCACTGCCGATGGCTGCCATGTTCTACTTCTCGTGGATGCGGACCGTCCATCAGGAGCAGAAGCGGCTCGAGCTGTTCGCTCGCCACACCATCATGCGCGCCAATCATTCGCTGAAGCAGGCGACGGAAGCGCTGCAGATCGCTGACAAGTTCAACGTCGCGCCGTGCTCGAAGGAGCATGTGCTGGAAATGCGCAAGCTCGCCGTCAACACCCGCTCGGTGGAAGAAGTCGGCTATTTCGAGAACGGCTTCCTCAAGTGCACCTCCTGGGGCGTCACCGAAGGCACGATCCGGCAGGTGCCGGTCGACTTCACGACGCCGGAGGGCGTTCAGATCGCCATCCGGATGAAGCCGAAGGTGAGCATGAGCGAACCGATGATGGCGATGCACTTCAAATCGCATAACGTGCTCGTCGATCCGGTCCGCCTCGTCGACATCGTCGCCGATCCGAGCGTCCAGCTTGCGATTGCCAATGACAAAGGCGCGCTGCTCGCGACCCTCAACAATCCCGATCTTGCATTGACCGCAGCCGCGGTGGCCAAGCCCGGCAACAGCATCAGCGAGGATCACCTCGTTGCGAGCACCCGCGAAGGCAACTGGATCGCGGTTGCGATCGCGCCGCGCACGGTGTTGCTCGGCAAGCTGCGCAACGAACAAATGTGGATGCTGCCGCTGGGCCTGTTGATCGCCGCCGCGATCGTCGGCCTCGTCGTGTGGTTCTCGCGCCGGCGTCTCTCGCCGCTCGGCGAACTCTCCATCGCCGTGCAGAACCGCGAATTCATCGTCCACTACCAGCCGATCGTCGAGCTGAAGACCGGCCAATGCGTGGGCGCCGAAGCGCTGGTGCGCTGGCGCCGGCCCGACGGCACGCTGGTGCGGCCGGATCTTTTCATTCCGCTCGCCGAGGAAAGCGGCCTGATCCTGCCGATCACCGATCAGGTGGTGGAGTCGGTGGTTCGCGATCTCAATGCGTTGCTGGTCGCCGATCGCTCGCTGCACATCGCCATCAACCTCAGCGCGCTCGATATCAAGACCGCGCGCATCCTGCCAGTGATCGGGCAGCTGCTCGAACACACGGGCATCGAGCCGCAGCAGATTTCGCTCGAGACGACCGAACGCGGCTTCATGGACGTCGCCTCGGCGCGCTCGACGCTGGCCAAGGCGCGCGAGCTTGGCCATACCGTCGCGATCGACGACTTCGGCACGGGCTACTCCAGCCTGTCCAACCTGCAGAGCCTGCCGCTCGACACACTGAAGATCGACAAGTCGTTCATCGACACCATCGGCATGGATTCGGCGACGAGCTCGGTCACGCCGCACATCATCGGCATGGCCAAGTCGCTGAATCTCAAGATCGTCGCCGAAGGCGTCGAGACGCAAATCCAGGCCGACTACCTGCTTGGACGCGATGTCGACTACGCGCAGGGATGGCTGTTCTCGAAAGCGCTTCCCGCGTTCGATTTCATCGCCTACTACCGCCGCAGCAAGAACCAGCAGAACTGGCTCGTGAGCAGCGGCATTCCGCGCGTCGCGTAAGCGCGGCCTCCAGCGCCCCGATCGCCCTAGCCGGTCCGGCGGTAGTGCACCGTCATGATCTCGGTCCACGCGCCATCCTCGCCCTGGATACGCGACGTCAGGGTGCGATGATCCTTCGACACGAATTCGATCGCGTCCTTGTATTTGGCGGTGCCGTCGCCGCTCATGTTCGGGCCCTCGGCATCGAGCGTGAGCACCCGCCCCGCAGCATCGACCGAACCGCTGGTGTAGTTCCAGAGGTGCGTCATCATCGATCCGACGAAGGTGCCGATATAGGTCCCCTTCTGCGGATCGTAACCGAGAGTCATTACGGTGCGGCCAACGCCGCCGGTGGGCATGTCCCCTTCGCCGTCGCCGATCGTCCAAAGCCCGCCGAGGGAGCGGACGCTCTCCTTGCCTTTGATCGTGACCGGCGGCTCATCGGGCGTCATCGAAAATTCGCACTCGGACGCCCAGTTGCCGACGAGCTGTTCAAGCCAGGCATGTTCCTTCTGCGGTTCAGCTTGCATTCTTCTTCTCCATGTCAGGGGTGAGCAGGGTTGAGGTAGGCGCAAAGGCGGGGGTAGCAAACGTTAGTGGCACCGAGGCGACAGTCAGATGCGCCTCAGCGTCGCGCCCTTATGGGAGCGCCTTGATCAGGCATGCGGATGCGATCACCGACGCGCCGGTGCGGACGTGGTTCCACATCGTCCAGTCGGTGAGATAACGCGCCCAGACGTTCGCTGCGTTGCCGCTCTGCGCGTTGACGGCGGCGAGTTCGTCGTTGAGCGGCACGTTCAGCGCGATGGTGACGGCGAACGTGCCGAGCACATAGATCGTGCTGCCGATCAAGAGATACGCCGCACCGGGCTCCGACCAGCGCATGATCGCCGACAACGCGAGCACGAGGCACAGCACGGCCGTTCCCATGAACACGCCCAGGAACGCCGGATTGAGCACGACGACGTTGATCGACTGCATCGCCGAAATGCCGTTCGCCGCCGGCAGCCGTCCCAGCGCGCCCATCACAAAGGACGAGAACGCGAAGAAGACACCGGCAATCAGTCCCGTGCCGAGCACGGAGATGAAAGTCACCGCGGGCAGCAGGCGCTCCATATCGCTTCCTTTCAAATCGCTCAGCTCTCGACGTTTTGGCCGAGACGGTCGAGGCTCTGCGCCCAGCCCATCTCCATGCCGCTCAGCATCTGTGGCGCGATCGGCGCTTTGCCGATCGCATCGGCAAACACGGTCAGCCGCGTCTTCTCGCCCAACTCCTCGAACGCGATCACCGCTAGCTCCTCGATCTGGACGCCGCCGTCGAGATCGACCGCTTCGCAGTTGAACACCAGCCGATGCGGTTCGACGATTTCCAGATACGTGCCGGTCATCGGATAGACCGAACCGTCCGGCGCCTGCATGTGGATGAGCATCTTGCCGCCGGGCCGGACATCGATCTCGCACACCGGATTGGTGAAGTGCGAAGGCCCCCACCATTGCATCAGCTGCTTCGGATCAACCCAGGCCCGGAAAACGACCTCGCGCGGCGCGTTGAGGATGCGCGTGATCGTCATCACGACGCGGTTGGGCAGCACTTTGGTTTGCATGTTCATTCTCATCCCTTCCGTCGTGTGGATTTGCGCGGTGCGGGCTTGCGCGGCGATTTCGGCAGCGCGTGACGCCACGCCGTTTCAAGTGCGGCCTTCAGCTCGGCCACGCCCAACGCTGCGAGCGTCGCCGTGGTCCAGCCCTGCGCGCCCCAGCCGTTCGGTATGCGCTCGAACGCATCGGGCGCGGTCAGGCACTTCAGCTCCTGCTCATCCGGCGTGAACTTGAGGTTGGCCGAACGGCCGTCGGCTGCAAGCGTCGCGTAGATGCGATTGACCCGGAACGCCGCGCGATCGAAATGCGGCGCCTCGGTGGTGCCCTCAAGCGCAAGCGCGATGGTGCGGAACTGCCGGGCTGTCGCCATGCGGCCTCGCTTATGTCTCGGTGATGCGCTTGAGGTTGGCGAGCCCCTTCTCGAATTCACCGCCGACCATCTTGTCCGGGCTGAAGAATACACCCATCACCCGCATCATGAAGGGGGAGGAGCCTTCCATCGCCCAGGTCAGATCGGTGCCGCTGCCGCGCGGCGCCAGCGTGAACGCGACCTTGTTGCTGGCCGCGAACGGCGTGAGCATTTCGAGATCGAGCTTCACTTGCGACGGCGCATGCGACTCGGTGATCCGCATGTGGCCCGAGCCGACGGTCTTGTCTCCGTCCCAGGCATAGGTCGCGCCCTTGCCGGCCGACGGCGTCGAGATATCGCGGCGCATCGCCGGGTCCTTCTCGAACGGCGACCACAGCTTGAAGCTCTGCAGGTCGTTGATCAGCGGAAAAATCTTCTCCGCCGGTGCGTTGATGGTGGCGGTGCGCGCAATGCGGAAATCGGCCGGCGCGGTGGCCGCGCGGATCAGAACCGCCGCGATCGCGACGGCAAGAATGAGGGCAATGATCGCAACAGCGGTCAGCATGACAAGTCTCCGGGCGAGTGTCGCTTCATCAATAGCGGCGGAACGGAAACAGCGCACGGAATTCGGCGTCGCGCAGATACAGGCCGCCCCAGATGAAGAGACCGAGATAGATGCCGAAGAACGTATGCGTGAACAGCGGATGGCCGATGCGCACATGCGTTGCGATGGCGCCGCCAAGATAGCCGGTCAACAGGACTGCGCCCAGCAGCGATGTGCGCGGCCAGACGTAGAGCGCCGTGCAAACCAGCAGCAGAAGGCCCAGGAAGCGCGCCAGTTCCACGGTCGGCGGATAGCCCAGTTCGCGCAGGCTTGCCGTCACTTCCGGGATCGGGATCAGCTTGATCACGGAATCCATGATCAGAAACAGGACAACAATCGTTGTGAAGACACGGCCGGTCCAGATCATCCCGCGCGAGGATGCCGGCGGAGTTTGGGTAAGGATTGTCATGAATTGAGCTTTCTTCTTATTTGGATCGGGAAACGGCGGGCGCTACCTCAGTAGCGCCCGCAGTTGTCAGAACGTGGCAACATGCAGTTTCTTGTCGTTGTGAATCTCAGCCCTTCGGCATGTTCATCGCTTCGGGCTTCGGATGCGCGAAGCTCCATTCGTGACCGAACGGATCGCGGACGCGCCCGTACCGCGCGCCCCAGAAGGCATCCCACGGTGGCTGCGTCACGGTCGCGCCGGCATCGGCCATGCGCTTGACCGCCTCGTCGCAGTTCGGGACTTCCAGATGGATCGTCACCGACGTTCCCTTCAGTTCCTTCGGCGTGCGGTAGTGATCGCCGCCATGTTCAGGGCCGCGAAACTCCGGAAATGAATCGACGACGAAGATTCGCGCGCCCATGAGATTGATTTCGGAATGCATCAGGCGCTTGCCGTCTTCATACGGCAGACGGAATGTCTCGGTGGCGCCGAGCCCCTTCTTGTAGAATTCGAGCGCCGCAGCGGCGTCATCGACGACAAGGTGAGGCGTAACGACTTGCAGTTTCTCGGTCATGGCAGTCTCCAGTCTTCTTGCTTGGTCACTTGACGGGCGTTTCTATTTCCCGCCCTTCCGCTTCTTGTCTTTCGGCGGCTTGCGGTTTTTCGGATCCTTCGGCCCCTTCGGCGGCAGCCCCTGCAGTTCGCGCAGATAATCCTCGAGACGGTCGAGCCGCTGCTCCCAGAACTGGCGATACTGATCGAGCCACTCGTCGAGGTTCTTCAGCGCCAGCGGCTCGATCTTGCACGGCCGCCACTGCGCCTCGCGGCCGCGGGTGATCAGGCCGGCATTTTCAAGCACCTTGAGGTGCTTCGATATCGCCGGTCCCGAGATATCGAACGGCTTTGACAATTCGTTGACCGTGGTCTCGCCGAGCGCGAGGCGCGCGAGGATCGCGCGACGCGTCGGATCGGCAAGGGCTGCAAAGGTCGCGCTGAGCGGGTCGGCCGGGGTCATATATTTAACCGAATGGTTATTTAACTGTTTGGTTCAGTACTCGCGACCGGCCCGCCTGTCAAGCGAGCCGTTGTTGGATTGTCGATGACGGAAATATTCCGCGCCGGAACAGCGATCAGCGCATTGAGAAGCCTGGATTAACGCCGCGCCGGACCAGCCACGAGATCGATCGTGCTGCGGGCCATCGCTTCCAGTTCCGCGCGCGGAACATGCGCGCGCGAGCGAATGGCGATCGACTGGATCGATGCAGACACGATCCTGGCCAGCGCATCGCAGTCGGTTTTTGGCGGCAACTCGCCCTGTTCCATCGCTGCGCGAAAACGGCCGGCGATTGTACGGTCCGAGTTTTCGATGGCCTTCTGAACGATCGCGCGGATCTCCGGATCGGACATCGCTTCCGACGCCGCCGTCATCACGGTGAAGCAACCGGACGGCCCGTGATCGCCTGACAGATAGATGTTGATCGCCGTCGCGTAGACCATCTCCAGCATCTGCCGCAGCGTCAGTTTCGGATCGAGGGCCGGCGCGAACAGCGCATTCGTCTCCGCGCGATAGCGCTGGTAGGCCTTGAGGAACAATTCGCGCTTGTCGCCGAACGTGCCGTAGAGGCTCGGCCGGTTGATGCCCATCGCGGCGCTGAGATCGTCGAGCGACGTCGCGCTGAAGCCGGACTTCCGGAATGCGGCGAGCGCCTTCTTCAGCGCGACTTCCGGTTCGAAGGCACGCGGCCGGCCGCGCTTGCGCGGCGGAGCGCCGGGCGGCGGCGCGACCGCTGCCTTGCCCGATTCCGCCGCCTTCGCCGCAGCCTTGGATGACTTTCCGCCGGCCAGTCCTTTGGACGGATCGCTCCTGCCAGATTTTTGTACCATTTCGAAAGAAATTCCTTGACCGCTCCTAATTTATACAGAACGGTACATAAATCAACGCTCGTTTCCGGGGCGTTGCATAAGCTTCAGGAGATGCCCCATGGACCTCTATTTCTCGCCCCTCGCCTGCTCGATGGCCACCCGGATTGCGCTGAATGAGATCGGCGAAACCGCGAACTTCATCGAAGTCGATCCGAAGACCAAGCGCGTGCTGCTCGACGATTCGGACTATCGCGTCGTCAATCCGCTCGGCCTTGTCCCCGTCGTGCGCACCGACGAAGGCGTGGTGCTTACCGAGAACGCCGCCATTCTCCAGTACGTCGCCGAGACGTTCCCCGAGTCCGGGATCGGCGCCAAGTCGGGCCTCGAGCGGACGCGACTGCAGCAGTGGCTCTGCTTCATCGGCACCGAACTGCACAAGAGCCTGTTCACGCCGCTGCTCGACCGCAAGGCGCCGCCGGAGGTGAAGGCCTATACGCTCGAGAAGAATCTCTCGCGCCTCGAACACCTCAACAAGCATCTCGAGGGCCGCGAATTCCTGCTCGACCACTTCAGTGTGGCGGATGCGTATCTCACCACCGTGCTGAACTGGAGCCAGGCGACGCCACAGATCGACTTCAGCAAGTATCCCGCGGTCACCGCCTATCTCGACCGGATGCGCAAGCGGCCGAGCGTCGCCAAGGCGCTGGGCGAAGAAGTGAAGCTGTTCCAGGCCGAGATCGCCCGCCACAAGGCGGCGTAAGCCTCAGCGATTTGCAATATGCGGACGGCGGCGTTGTTTGACGCCGCCGTCCTGCTTTTCAAGCAGCCGTTCCTGCGAACGCTCGAGCGCGCGGGTGAACAGCTTCGGATCGTTGACGGCGCGCGCCAGCACCAACGCACCCTGAATTTCGAGCACCACCTGCTCGGCCAGATGCCGCGCCTCGGCCTGCGCATATCCGAACTTGCGCAGCGCCGCCGCCAGCGCATCCACCCATGCAACGAAGTAGGTCTTCACCCGTTCGGCAAAGAGATCGCGCGCGCTGCCAAGCGCGACGACGCCGATCAGGCAGACGCGCCGGCCGGAATGGAAATAGGTATCGACGCCGCGAAACATCTCGGCGATGCCCTGACGCGGATCGGCCGCGGCACGCAGCGGTTCGTAAATCTCGCGCACGAACCACGCATCGATCGAGGCCAGAACCTCCTCCGCCATCTGTTCCTTCCCGCCAGGAAAGGCATGGTAGAGACTGCCCTTGCCGAGGCCGGTGGCCTCGGTGATCAACGCCAGCGATGCACCCTCGTAGCCGTGCGCGCGAAAGACCTCGCCGAGTGCGCCGAGCAACTCGTCTCGCGGCGAAGTATCTTTCGTGATTGCGCGCGCTGCTTTGGCCAAATCGCTTCGCCGGCTATTTGGGGCTCTCGGTCAATCCCGGAAAATCCGCGGGCCGCGGTCCCGGCGCGGGCCAGGTGAACCGCCGCTCGCTTTCCTTGATCGTGATGTCATTGATGCTCGCCTCGCGACGCTTCATCAAGCCGGTCTCGGTGAATTCCCACTGTTCGTTGCCGTAGGAGCGGTGCCACTGGCCGTCCGCGTCGTGCCACTCGTACTGAAAGCGCACGGCAATGCGGTTATCGTGAAAGGCCCAGAGGTCCTTGATCAGGCGGTAGTCCTGTTCCTTGTCCCACTTCCGCTTGAGAAATTCCACGATCGCCGGCCGCCCTTGGAAAAACTCGCCGCGATTGCGCCAGACGCTATCCTCCGTATAGGCGAGCGAGACCCGCTCGGGATCGCGGGAATTCCAGGCGTCTTCCGCCATGCGCGCCTTCTGCGCGGCGGTCTCTTTGGTGAACGGCGGAAATGGCGGGCGTGACATGGCAGCGCATCCTCAAGGTTGGTCCGGCAAGGCACACACTGTACCGATCGGTACAATCCGTCAAGACTTTTGCAAGCCTTTTGATTTTTGCCCCCTGACGGGCTAGCGTCGCCCGCTTTCGGAACAATGATGGCGACACGCCGGTGACAACTGCTGCTTCGACTGGAAATCCTGCCGCCGCAAAAGCGCGGCCGTTCTTCACGCGTGTGGAATCGTTGCGCGGCCTCGGTGCGCTGACCGTCGCCGGTTACCATATGACCGGCTGGAGTTTTAACGGCGCGACGCTGCTCGCCCCGCGGGCCGCCATTGATTTCGGCGACATGTGGACCATCGTCAACCGCATCGGGTATGCGCTGATCCCCGGACACGCTGCATTGATGATGTTTTTTGCGATCAGCGGGCTGGTGCTGCATACCTCGCTGCAATATGCGCCGCGCAACATTGCAACCGCTTCGTTGCGCTTCGTGATCGCACGAGTTTTTCGAATCTACCCCATCGTGACGGTCAGCGTCGTGCTGACGGCGATCGCGTACGGCTGGAAAACCATGGAGGGTGTCCCGGAGCCGGTCACCTGGGATTCGTTCATCCTCAATCTTCTGCTGATCGACACGAGCATTAACAGCACACTGTGGGCCATCAAGGTTGAAGCCATGATGGTGCCCTGCATTTTGCTGCTGTTCTTCGCCGAGCGCGCATTCGGCACACGCGTGTTGGTGGCCGTTGTGATCGTCATGGCGGCGGCTTCATTCGCGAAGCAGAATTATATCTATCCTCCGTTCGTTCATTTCTTCTACGCATTCGCTGTTGGAATGCTGATCCCTTCGCTCGGCAGACAGATGGTGGAACGCCTGTCGCTGCAATCGGCCAACCGCTTGCTTGCGATCAGCGTCGCGTTCCTCGTACTGACCGGGCAGATCCTCCCGTTCTTTTCGCAGTTCACGGCACTGATCGAAACGATATCGGCGTTCGTGCTGCTCAGTCTCGTGACGTACTGTCCCGATCTACGCGGCGTCGGATTTCTCGACCGGGCGTTCTGGCGCAAGCTTGGGATGGCATCGGGAAGCTACTACGTCCTGCATATGGCGCTGCTTCCGTACATCGTGGCCGGGCTGAGCCTGATATTTCCGTTGTGGCCGAGCATCCACGTGCCGCAACTCGTCTGCTTCGTCGTCTTTCCGCTGGCGATGCTGCTGATGTTCCCATTCGCGCTGCTCGGCTTCCACCTGATCGAAGCGCCGTTCATGGCCGCGGGGCGCAAGGTCCTGCGATGGCTCAATCTCGACCGCGCCAAGCTTCCCAGCCAGCCTCAAGCCGCGGCTGCGCCGAACTAACCAGTGTCCTGATTCCGAAGTTCGCATGACCTTGCGTCACCCCTAGTGCGAACTTCGGAATCGAAAGGACACTGGCAATTAACGAGCCTAGTGTGGTTTTGGTTCAGAAGTCCGCATGGCGAGCGCGCGGCAAGGATGACGCGGACTTCTGAACCGCCACACTAGCGCACGGAGAGCGTCTGGAAATCGGCGCCCATCAGGACGCGCAGCGCCTTCGGGATCGGCTTCGCCTTGCCCTCGGAGACGAAGGCAACCTTCACCTTGGCCTCGACCAGCGCGACATCGCCGCGCGCAACCTTCTGGCCGAGCGTCATCGATGCGCCGCGCACCTCGACCGGCCACGTCGTGACCTCGAGCAAATCGTCCATGCGGGCCGGTTTGACAAACTCGATTTGCATCGACCGCACGACGAACGAGAACCCCGGTGCTTCCGCCTCGGCCTCCGCGAACAGCGCATGCTGATCGGCGCCGAGCAGCCGCAGATAGTTTGTGCGCCCGCGCTCCATGAACTTCAGATAGTTGGCGTGATAGACGATACCGGAAAAATCCGTGTCCTCGTAATAGACCCGGACCTGCATGTGATGGCGGCCGCCGCGCACCGCGCCGTCGAGACTGTTTTCCGTCACCGGGACCTCTTCTTATTATCGGGTCGTTTTTGCCGCGCAGGACGCGGTAGAGCAAGCCTCGATAGCGGACAAAGTCGATAAGAGACGATTATGCGGATGCGCCGCCGAGTGTGACCAGCACGATTTCCGGCGGCACGCCGAGGCGGAACGGCATGATGCTGCAGCCGAGCCCGCCGGAGACGACCACATCGCATTTTGTGCGGGAATGACCGTAGGCGAACTTGCCGCCGTAACGCGACGGCACCACCGGCGACCAGCCGAACAGACGAACCTGTCCGCCATGGGTGTGGCCGGACAATTGCAGCGCTACGCGTTCCGGCATCCGTACCGCTACGTCAGGCTCGTGCGCGAGCATGATCAGCGGCGCATCGTCGGTGACCTTCGCCAGCGTCGCTGAGAGATCGTCGACGCCGACCCGCTTGAGCGTGCGCAACCGCAGCGCCGGCAGATAGGCAAGTTGATCGCCCAGTCCCGCGAGCCAGAACGGACGGCCGTCTTTCACCAGCCGCACGGCGTCGTTGTCGTAAACCGGAATGCCGGCTGCTTCGAGCGCGCGCCGCGCGATGGTGTGGCCCTGCCCTTCACGCTGCACGGTTTTGTCTTCCCACCAGTCGTGATTGCCGAGCACCGCATGCACGCCGAGCGGCGCTTTCAGTTTGCCGAGAACCGGCGCCCAGTCGCTCGCTGGAATGTAACTGGAGACGTAGCGCGTGCCCGCGACATAGTCGCCGAGCAACACGACGATATCGGCACCCAGCGCATTCGTCCGCTCGACGATCTCTTCGATGCGCGCGAGCGACATCCACGGATCGCAGGCATGCAGATCGGCGATAGCGGCGATCTTGAGCGGGAGGTCTTTCGGCCACTGCGGCGGCGACAGGTCGTAGCGCGTCACTCGCAGCCGATGCGTCGGCTCGATTCCAAATCCGTATGCGACGGTGGATGCCCCGAAGGCGCCGAGACCGGCGGCAAGACGCAGAAAGTGGCGACGTGAAATCATTGATGGTTAATCGTGATGCCCGCTCTGTCTAAGCTACGATTGAAGCAGAATTGGGGTGCACGATTGATGAAGACGATTAACGAATCTCCGGGGCTTCCGGACGTTTATTCGTCGCCGTCGCCGCCGCCAAAAAGCCCAAACTGTGAAGGATCGCGCGATGGTTCGGCGAGCCCGAGATGGCGAAAGGCATGGCTCGTCAGCAATCGCCCCCGCGGCGTGCGCTGCAGATAGCCGCACTGGATCAGATAGGGCTCGATGATGTCCTCGATCGCGTCGCGCGGCTCGGACAGTGCCGCCGCCATGGTCTCGACGCCGACAGGGCCGCCGCCGTAGTTCAGCGCGATCGTCGTCAGGTAACGGCGATCCATCGCATCGAGCCCGGCGGCGTCGACCTCGAGCGCGCTGAGCGCGTGATCGGCAATCTTGCGGTCGATCGATGTCGCATCCGCCGCCGACGCAAAGTCGCGCACCCGGCGCAATAGACGCCCGGCGATGCGCGGCGTGCCGCGGGCGCGGCGGGCGATCTCGTTGGCGCCATCCGGCGTCATGCCGATCTCGAGTACGCGCGCGCCGCGCGTCACGATCTTCTCCAGCTCATCCTCGGTGTAGAAATTCAACCGCACCGGAATGCCGAAGCGATCGCGCAGCGGATTGGTGAGCAGGCCCGCCCGCGTCGTTGCGCCGACCAGCGTGAACTTCGACAGGTCGATCTTCACCGAGCGCGCCGCCGGGCCCTCGCCGATGATGAGATCGAGCTGAAAGTCCTCCATCGCCGGATAGAGCACTTCCTCGACCGCCGGATTGAGGCGATGGATTTCGTCGATGAAGAGCACATCTCGCTCTTCGAGATTGGTGAGCAGCGCCGCGAGATCGCCGGCTTTCGCGATCACCGGCCCTGACGTCGCACGGAAGCCGACGCCGAGCTCGCGCGCGACGATCTGCGCCAGCGTGGTCTTGCCGAGGC
>LWDM01000012.1:0-143321 GCA_002083525.1 Proteobacteria bacterium SG_bin9
AGAAGTCGCGGATGTTGTTGGCGCCGTGCTCGGCGAAACTCTCGGCGCAGTCGCCGCCCTGAAGCAGGAAGGCTTCGCCGGCCGCCACGCGGCCGAGCGCCTTCTTCAGGTTGCGCGCTTCACCTGCAAATACCAGCGGCGGAAACGTCGCGAGTTGCGCCTCGACATCGGTCAAAGCTTTCGCGTCCGGATAGTCCGGAATCTGCATCGCCGGCTTGTTGCGCCAGCTATCGGGTGTCCACCGCTCGGACATTGTTGAAACTCCTGAGAAATCCCTGCCCTCGCGACCGGAGGACCAGGAGAGCCGGGTTATACACAGGCTCCGCCGCCGCCGCCAGTTGCAATTCGCCCTTGCGCCTCAACATCTTACGCGCAAAATTAATGCGCCAAGCACCCGGCGGGGCAAAAAGGCGGGATTTGCGGTGGCTGAGGCCGAGACCGACGACGTTTTCATCGACGATATCAAGCTGCAGGCAGCCGATGGCTTCACGCTTGCGGCGACGCTGTTCTTGCCGCGCCGGGCCAAACGCAAGCAGGCGATCCTGATCAATTCCGCCGCTGCCGTTCCCCGCAAAATCTACAAGGGCTTCGCGAGCTATCTCGCGGGCCGCGGCGCTGCGGTTCTGACTTACGACTATCGCGGCATCGGCGGCTCGCGGCCGAAATCGCTGAAGGGTTTTCCGGCAAAGATGAGCGACTGGGCGCGGCTCGACGCGACCGCCGCCGTCGACTGGATGCGCACGCGCTACAAGGATCAGCCGCTCAACGTCGTCGGACATTCGTTCGGCGGCCAGGCCGTCGGCCTGCTGCGCAACAACACCGAGATTCAGCGCACGCTGTTCATCGCGGCGCTCGCGGCGCACTGGCGCTTGTTCACCTCGCCCGAGCGCTACCGCGTCTACGCGATGCTGAAATATCTCGGCCCGCCGCTCGCCCACACGCTGGGCTATGTGCCGGGCCGGCTCGGCATCGGCGAGGACATGCCGAAGGACGTGTTCCTGCAGTGGTCGTCGTGGGTGATGAACCCGCGCTACTTCTTCACCGACGAGGCGCTCGAAGGCCGTGCCAATTTCGAAAAGTATCGCGGCGAACTGCGCGCCTTCTGCATCGCTGACGATCCTTGGGCGACGCGGCCCGCGGTCGACATGCTCTGTTCGGGATTCACCGCCATCGAACCGCAGATCGTCGAGATCACACCGAAGGAAAACGACGCCGGCCAGATCGGCCACTTCGGCTTCTTCCGGCCGCAGCATCGCAAGACGCTCTGGCGCAAAGCTGGCGACTGGCTGTTCGATGAGGTGGAGGTTGTTTCCGAACCGGTGCCGGAAACGAAGCCCGAAGAAGCTGCTACTGCACCGATCACGCCCGCTGAGCCGGCGGCGGCCAAACCCGATGCGACAATTGAAGTCGCGGAGCCGGATAGCGCCGCTGCGGCGACGCCTGCCTCAACCGAGGCACCAGCGCCTGCAGCCGCAGTGCCTGCCGCCGAAGTTGCGCCCGCGGACAAGCCCGTGATCGCCGCCGCGCAGCCCGCGAGCGTCGATACGTCCGATGTGGAGCGGCTGCTGACGCGTTTTCATGAATTGAAGGCGCAGCGCCCGGCAGCCGCCGGAAGTTCGGTAAGTCCTCCGACCTAACCGTCGAGCCACCGCCGTCAAAGCGCCGCAAGGTTTCGGCTGGTTGGCTCTTCTGAACCGCTGGGAGTCCGACATCGATGCGCGCTGTGTTGCTGGCGTCTCTTGCCCTCAGCCTATGGCCTTTCCTCAGCGAGGCATCCGACCGCAAGATCGTCGATCCAACATGGCTGAAAGAATGCACGTCGCAAACATCGCTGATCGACAAGCCGTTCGACTATATCGAGGACTGCAGCCGCGCTTTCCCACCTATTTACAAACCGGCCGACATGCGGCGCTTCATCAAGATCTGCGAGCAACAGAAGAGCGACGTTGCGAACTGGTGCCGCGACCGGCTGCGCGGGTCGAACGACCCCGAGCTGACGGATCAGATCCGGAAAAGAGCCCTCGTGATCCGGGTGCTTCAGGACCTGCTGCGTCAGTGACGCGCGTTACTCCGCCGCCTCGCGGACGTAACGCGCGAACGGCTTGCGCATCGTCACTAGCTCTTCGGCCGCGGTCGGATGCACCGCCATGGTCGCGTCGAAGTCGGCCTTCGTCGCCTTCATCTTCACCGCGATGCCGATCACCTGGATGATCTCACCGGCTTCCGGCCCGACGATGTGGCAGCCGATGACGCGATCGGTCGACGCGTCGACGATCAGCTTCATCATCACGCGCATTTCGCTGCCGGAGATCGTCGCCTTCATCGGCCGGAACTCGGCCTTGTAGATGTCAACGTGGGTGAATTGCGCGCGCGCCTGCGCTTCGGTCAGACCGACCGTGCCGACCTCGGGCTGCGTGAACACCGCGGTCGGAATATCGGCATGGTCGACACGGATCGACCGCTTGCCGAACACAGTATCGGCGAAGGCATGGCCCTCGCGGATCGCCACCGGCGTCAGGTTGACGCGATTGGTGACGTCACCGACGGCGTAGATGTGCGAAACGGATGTCTGCGAGAAACCGTCAACGACGATGCCGCCGGCTTTCGGACTGACCGCGACGCCGGCCTTCTCGAGACCAAGGTTGGCGACATTCGGGTGCCGCCCGATCGCGAACATCACCTGGTCGGAGCCAACGCTCGCGCCGCTCGACAGATGCGATGTGAATTCGCTGCCGTGCTTGTCGACCTTGGTCACCGTGCAGCCGGTGATGATCGTGATGCCCGCCTTTTCCATCTCGGTGCGGACATGCTTGCGCACGTCCTCGTCAAAGCCGCGCAGGATATTGTCGCCGCGATAGACGACCGTCACCGCCGAGCCGAGGCCGGCGAAGATGCAGGCGAACTCGAGCGCGATATAGCCGCCGCCCTGAATCAGGATGCGCTTCGGCTGCTCGGGCAGATGGAAGACCTCATTCGACGAGATCACATGCTCGATGCCGGGAATGACCGCGCCGTGGTTCGGCGCGCCGCCGGTGGCGATCAGAACGTGTTTCGCGGTAACGCGCTCACCAGTGCCGAGCGAAAGCGTATGCGCATCCTCGAACACGGCGCGGGTCTTGACAATCTTCGCACCTGCCTTCTCGACGTTGGTGCCGTAGGCCGCCTCGAGCCGCGCGATTTCCTTGTCCTTGGCGCGAATGAACGTCGGCCAGTCGAACTCGGCGGTCGGAATGGTCCAGCCGAAACCGGCGGCATCCTTCAACTCGTGACGGACGTGCGAGGCATAGACCATCAGCTTCTTCGGCACGCACCCGCGGATGACGCAGGTGCCGCCCATCCGGTGCTCCTCGGCGACCATGACTTTGGCGCCGTACTCGGCGGCGATCCGCGCAGCGCGGACGCCGCCCGAGCCGCCCCCGATCACGAACAGGTCGACGTCGAAGCTGGCCATTGTCTGCCTTGAAGGTTCTTGATGACGGAAAGCGTGAGCGCGTCAGATGTCCTTGCCGCGCGCCTTCATCTCCGCCCGGAACTTACCGTTGATCTCCTCGGCGAACGTCTGCGCCCAGCGGTTCATGAACGCAATCGAGGTGTCGATGGTCTTCGGCTCCTGCTCGAGCATCTTCTTGCCGATCGGCGACTTCAGGAACACCAGCAGATCCTTCAGCTCCTGCTCGGTGAAGTCGGTGGCGTATTGCTTCGCCATCTCCTCGCCGATTTCCTTCTCGCGGCCCGCGAGATCCTTGGCGATCTTGGTCGCGACCTCGTTGAGGTCCTTCTGGTAGTTCAGGTTCGACTGCAGAAGCACGTTCTTCGCCTGCTGCACGAGGCCGGGCACGGCATTCTCGTACATGCTGACCGCCCGCTTGATCACCAGGATTTCCTTGGCGGTGGCGATCGCAGCCGCGGACGGCGGCTTCGGCGCCTGGGCATAAGCCGCGCCTGCAAGCGCAACACCCAGCACAAGACCAGCGGCGCACAGCGCGCGAGACAATCCGTTCATCATCGTTCTCCTTACAGTTCGGCGCAGGTCCTTGAATCAGGAACGCCGTTCGATCGTTCGAATTCCGCCAGGGCTGGCCAGCAACGCGAGGCTGGCTAGACCGATAAATAATCCGTGTTCAACCACTCCCGGCACCGCCGCCAGTGCGCGAGCGAGCCGAGGCGCGTCTGCAATCCGGCCCAGATCGGCGTCGACGATCCAGTGACCGCCATCGGTGACGAAAGCATGGCCACCGGCCGCCTGCCGGACCTTCATTTGCCCGGAAACGCCCGCTTCCGCAAAGGCTTTCGTGATCGCCCGCTGGGTGGCCGCGAGCCCGAATGGGATGACTTCGATCGGCAACGGGAAACGGCCGAGTGTTTCGACCGCTTTGGTGTCGTCGGCGATCACAATCATGCGATCCGAGGCGGCGGCGACGATCTTCTCCCGTAGCAGCGCACCACCGCCGCCCTTGATCGCATTCAGCGCACCGTCGATCTCATCGGCGCCGTCGACGGTCAGATCGAGCCGGTCGATCTGGTCGAGCGTCGTCACGGGAATGCCGCAACGTTGCGCATCACGCAGCGTCGTCTCGGACGTCGGCACGCCGATCACATTCAAGCCGCCCTTGACGCGTTCGCCCAGCAGTTCGACGAAATGCTTCGCCGTCGATCCGGTGCCGAGGCCGAGTTTCATGCCGTCGCGCACATGCTCGACAGCTTGCGCGGCCGCTTGGCGTTTCAGTTGATCGAGCGTCACGGTGGCTGCCCTCATTTTTCCGACGTCTTTCTAACGCCGATCGGTGCGCGGGAATAGGGTATGCCGATCCGGTTGGGACGCGAAAAACCCTTGCCCCACAGGCTGTTCAAGGCTAGCGATCCCGCATGCCTTCTCCCCCGCTTGTGGTTTTCGACCTCGACGGCACGCTCGTCGACACGGCGCCCGATCTTGTCGGTGCGCTGAATGCGATTCTCGAACGCAATGGCATTCCCCCGGTCCCTCCGCAGGCGGCGCGGAAATTGATCGGCGCCGGCGCGCGGGCACTGCTCGAACGCGGCCTCGAACGCGACGGCCGGGCTGTCGATGCGGACACGCTCAATCGCATGGTGCAGGACTTCATCGCGTATTACGCCGACAACATCGCGGTCCGTTCGAAGCCATTCGACGGATTGATTGCGGCGCTCGATATTCTCGCTGAACGCGGCTGCCGCTTCGCCGTCTGCACCAACAAGCTCGAATGGCTATCGAAGCGGCTGCTGGACGAACTCGATCTCAGCAAGCGGTTTGCGGCAATCTGCGGGGCGGATACGTTCGGCGTCTCCAAACCCGACCCCACCATCCTGCGGCAAACCGTGGCGCGCGCCGGCGGCGACATGTCGTCGACGATCATGGTGGGCGATGCCGGCCCCGATGTCGGGGTGGCCAGAAGGGCCGGAGTGCCAGTGATCGGGGTCGACTACGGCTACACCGAGGTTCCGATCCGGGACCTCTCCCCCGACATTGTGATTTCGCATCTGAACGAGCTTCCGAGCGCCGTCCAGCTTGCCCAGGCTCGCCGCGGTGCGGGATAAACCCCTGATAATCAGAGGTATTCTCGGGGTTCCCGCTGGCGGATTAATTAACCATTAAGGCTAATCGCGCGGGCGCGGCGGTTGCACTGGCCAGACCATCTCCCTATGGTCGCGGCCGGGGCCTGTGGCGTCTCGCCGCAACAGTAGACGGATCGACCATGTACCGGTATCTCGCGATTGCGTTCGCAGGTTTGAGCCTCGGCGGATGTTCCTCGTTTTCCTCCTTCGAAATCTTCAAGCCGGCGCCGCAGACCGTGAATCTGCAACTGGAATCCGTGCCGCCGGGCGCTGATGCGACGACCGGCAGCGGACCGGGCTGCAAGACCCCCTGCTCCGTGGCCGTGCCGGTGCCGTCCTCGACCGACAGCCTCACGGTGACGTTCACCCTGAACAAGTTCCTCCCCGCGACCGTGCCGGTACAAATCGTCCGGCAGCCGGGCGATTTCGCAGGTCCTCCGGTGATCGTTGCCGATCCGAATCCGGTGGTCGTCGAACTGCAGCCTGCCAAACCCGTCAAGCGCCAGCCCGCCAAGCGCCCTGCACGGCGTGCTGCACCGCAAGCAGCGGTGAGCCCGCCCCCGGGCGGTTCGCCGTTCCCCAATCCCTCACGCTGAGTTGGTCTGATGGTGTGCGGCGGCCCGATTGTGCACGGGCCGTTATGCACCTAGATTGCCTGGTATACAGGCGTCGCGACGATGATCTCCGGCGTAGTGAAGCGTGGGGCGTCGATGGACGTCCCTGACGAGGCAGTGAGCAGAGTGCTCGATCTCATATCCACGACATCCCGTTCCGCAGCGATGGTCGATCCGTTCGGCCGGACGATCAGTTATCTGCGCGTGTCGGTGACGGATCGCTGCGATCTGCGCTGCTTCTACTGCATGTCGGAGGACATGACATTCCTGCCGAAGGTCGACCTGCTGACGCTCGAAGAGCTCGATCGGCTGTGTTCCGCATTCATCGCCAAGGGCGTACGCAAGCTCCGCCTCACCGGCGGCGAACCGCTGGTCCGCCGCAATGTGATGTCGCTGGTGCGCTCGCTCTCGCGCCACCTCGACACCGGCGCACTGGACGAACTGACACTGACCACCAACGGTTCGCAGCTGGCGCGCTTTGCGCACGAACTTACAGACTGCGGCGTGCGCCGGATCAACGTGTCGCTCGATACGCTCGATGCGGACAAGTTCCGCACCATCACGCGCTGGGGCGATCTGGCGAAGGTGATGGACGGCATCGACGCGGCGCGCGCGGCCGGGCTGAAGATCAAGATCAATGCGGTTGCGCTGAAGGGCATCAACGAAGCCGAGATCCCCTCCCTGCTGTCGTGGGCGCACGGCAACGGCATGGACCTGACGCTGATCGAGGTGATGCCGATGGGCGACATCGGCACGATGCGCGCCGATCAGTATCTTCCGCTCTCGATGGTGCGTGCGCGGCTTGCGGAACAATTCACGCTCACGGACCTCGATGAGACGAGCGGCGGCCCGGCGCGCTACGTTCGTGTCACTGAAACGGGCGGCAAGCTCGGTTTCATCACACCGATGACCCATAACTTCTGCGAGGCGTGCAACCGCGTGCGGATCACCTGCACCGGAACGTTGCACACGTGCCTCGGCCACGAAGATGCATCGGATTTGCGCAGGCCGCTGCGCGCCTCCAGCGACAATGAACTGCTCGCGGAGGCGATCGACCGCGCCATCGGCCTCAAGCCCAAAGGCCACGACTTTATCATCGACCGCCGCCACAACCGGCCGAGCGTAAACCGGCACATGAGCGTCACCGGCGGTTGATCCGGAGCGGCCTTCTGCCCGGCTTATCGGGGCCGGCGCGCGGTGCGTCACATTTCCCATTTTTTAATTGACGAGGGCACATCACGCTGGAATGGTGCCAGCGCATCGCATTGCCCAAGCTGAAAAAGCTTCCTCCTTGGCGGGATGGACAAGAAGCAAGTGCATGGAGGCGCGGTCAGGGGGACAGTGCGTTGGACGTCGAAAAAATTACGCGTGCGATCGACAAGCTTGGTGATGCGTTCGGCTTCATCGCAAAGTGGCTGGTGTTGCTGTCCTGTCTGATCAGCGCCGGCAACGCCGCTGTCCGCTACCTGTTCAGCTTCAGCTCGAACGGCCTGCTCGAAATCCAGTNNGTACATGTTCGGCGCGATCGTGTTCTTTGGCGCGGCGCAAACGCTGCAGAAGAACGAGCACGTGCGCGTCGACCTGCTCTATTCGGCGGTCTCCGATCGCGCGCGGCTGTGGATCGACATCATCGGCTTCACGATCTTCCTGCTGCCCGTGACTGCTTACCTGGTCTATCTCAGCTGGCCCTTCTTCCTCGTCTCGTTCAAATCGGGGGAAGGATCGAGCAATGCCGGCGGTTTGATCCTGTGGCCGATCAAAGCTGTGCTGCCGATCGGCTTCGCACTGCTGTTCCTGCAGGGCTTTGCTGAACTTCTCAAACGCATCGGAGCGCTGACGGGCACGATGCGTGTCGACACGCATTACGAAGCTCCGTTGCAGTAACGGCGATCTGGACCGGCGGGACGTTACACGATGTTTGATTACGGCATATTTCCCCCGCTGATGTTCGGCACCATGGTTACGTTTATGCTATTCGGATTTCCGGTAGCATTCTCGCTCGCGGCGGTCGGCCTCTTCTTCGGCATCCTCGGTGTCAACACCGGACACTTCGATCCCGCCTTCCTGCAGGCGCTGCCGTTCCGCTTCTTCGGCATCGTCTCTAACGATCTCCTGCTTTCAATTCCGTTCTTCACCTTCATGGGTGCGATCCTCGAGCGCTGCGGCCTTGCAGAGGACTTGCTCGAAGGCACCGGACAGCTGTTCGGCAAGATTCCCGGCGGTCTCGCCTATGCGGTGATTCTCGTCGGCGCCGTGCTCGGCGCGATCACCGGAACGGTCGCGGCGTCGGTGATCGCCATGGGCGTGATCTCGCTGCCGATCATGATGCGCTACGGCTACGACATGAAGCTGGCCACCGGCGTGATCGCGGCATCCGGCACGATCACGCAGTTGATTCCGCCCTCGCTCGTGCTGATCGTTCTCGCCGACCAGCTCGGCCGCTCGGTCGGCGACATGTATCTCGGCGCCATCGGCCCCTCGATCCTGCAGGTCATCATCTTCCTGCTCTACATCGTGTTCCTGTCGTTCATTCGTCCGAACGCCATGCCGCCGCTGCCGCCGGAAGCGCGCGAACCGATGGGCTGGAAGCTGATCAGCCGCGTGCTGTGGGGCATGATCCCCTCGATCGTGCTGATCTTCCTCGTCCTCGGCACCATCGGTCTCGGTCTCGCAACACCGACCGAAGCCGGCGCGATGGGCGCGGTCGGCGCGATGGTACTCGCGGCGCTGCACCGGCGCCTGACGTGGCCGCTGGTCGAGCAGGCGATGGCTTCGACAATGCGTCTCACGGCGATGGTCGTTTTCATTCTCGTCGGTTCGACCTGCTTCAGCCTCGTGTTCCAGGGCATGGACGGTGCGCGCTGGATCGAACATCTGCTGACCGGACTGCCGGGCGGCGTGGTCGGCTTCCTGATCTTCGTCAACATCTTCGTCTTCTTCCTGGCGTTCTTCCTCGACTTCTTCGAGATCGCCTTCATCATCATTCCGCTGCTGGCGCCGGTCGCGAGCAAGCTCGGCATCGATCTCGTCTGGTTCGGCGTTCTGCTCTGCGTGAACATGCAGACGTCGTTCATGCATCCGCCATTCGGCTTCGCGCTGTTCTACCTGCGCGGCATCGCGCCGCCGGAAGTGAAGAGCTCCGACATCTATTGGGGTGCGATTCCGTGGGTGGCGATGCAGATCATTCTGGTCGTGATCGTCATCTACTGGCCGGGCGCGGTGACCTACTGGATCAGCACCACCAAGGTCGATACGTCCAAGGTCAAGATCGAGATTCCGCAGATCGAATTGCCGCCGCTCGATTTGAACATCAAGTAGCCGGCGCGGCTGACCTGAAGCACGCAAAAAAGAAAAACCCGGCCCTCGATGAGGGCCGGGTTTCTTGTTTAAGCTTCGCTGTGAAGCAGCGAGATCAGCTGCGCGTGCGCGAGCGGATCTGGAAGGTGTCGAACGAATATTCGGCGACCTGCCACATCAGATACTGATCGCTGCGGTAGGCGGCCATGCTCTCGTAGACCTTCTTGAAGTCCGGGTTGGTGGCCGAGGTCTCGGCATAAACCTCGTTCGCCGCCTTCAAGCACGCATCCATGACCGAGGGCGAGAATGGCTTCAGCTGCGTGCCGCTGCCGACCAGCCGCTTTAGCGCCGGCGGGTTGAGGTTGTCGTAACGCGCCTGCATGGTTTCGTTCGCGAGCGACGAAGCGGTCTTCAGCAGCGACTTGTATGCTGGCGGCAACGTCTCCCACTTGGCGATGTTGACGAAGTTGTGCAGCGACGGTCCGCCTTCCCACCAACCGGGGTAGTAGTAGAACGGTGCGACCTTGTTGAAGCCGAGCTTCTCGTCGTCGTACGGACCGACCCACTCAGCCGCGTCGATCGTGCCCTTCTCCAGCGCCGGATAAATATCACCGCCGGCGATCTGCTGCGGCACGACGCCGAGCTTGGTCAGAACGCGGCCGGCGAAACCGCCGATACGCATCTTGAGGCCGCTGAGATCGGACGGCTCCTTGATCTCCTTGCGATACCAGCCGCCCATCTGGCAGCCGGTGTTGCCGGCGAGGAACGCAATGATGTTGTATTTCTTATAGAAGTCGTTCATCAGCTCGGCGCCGCCGCCGGTCTGCAGCCATGCAGTCTGCATGCGGCTGTTGAGACCGAACGGAACGGCCGTGCCGAACGCGAAGGTCGGGTCCTTGCCGATGTAGTAGTACGACGCGGTGTGACCCATCTCGACGGTGCCGTTCGACACCGCATCGGCCACTTGCAGACCGGGAACGATTTCGCCGGCCGCAAACACCTGAATCTGGAACTTGTTGTCGGTCGCTTCAGCAACCGCCTTGGCGAAGACTTCGCTCGCGCCATAGATCGTATCGAGCGACTTCGGGAAGCTCGAGGCAAGGCGCCATTTGACTTCCGGCATCGACTGGGCGATCGCCGGGGCGGCAACGGCTGCGCCCGCGACGCCCAATCCGGCAGCCTTGATGAACTCACGTCTCTTCATGAAAAGTTTCCTCCTGGTGGATGGCTTATTGATTGGATGCCCTTCTTTGGCGGGGCTTTTTCCGGAGAATGGAACAAACGTCGGCAAGAATCTATGGGCCAAACGGCCAAGGGCACAAAAAAGCCCGGCCCCACTTAAGGGGCCGGGCTAAATCATAGGCAGTGCTCGATGATCAGCTGCGGGTACGCGAGCGGATCATGAAGGTGTCGAAGGTGTATTCCGCCACCTGCCACCACAGATACTGGTCGGAGCGATACGCCTGCATGGCGTCGATCACCTTCTTGAACTCGGCGTTCTTGTCCGAGATTTCCTTCCAGAGTTCGTTGGTCGCCTTGAGGCAGGCGTCGAGCACGTCCGGCGAGAACGGACGCAACTGCACGCCCGCACCCACGAGCCGCTTCAGCGCGGTCGGGTTCTGCATGTCGTAGCGCGCGGCCATCCACGCGTTGGTGTTCGCGGCTGCGTTGGTGAGAACCGCCTGATACTGCTTCGGCAGCGCGTTGAACTTCTCAAGGTTCGCGAACGCATGCACGGTCGGACCGCCTTCCCAGAAGCCGGGATAGTAGTAGTACTGCGCGACCTTGTTGAAGCCGAGCTTCTCGTCGTCGTACGGACCGACCCACTCGGCGGCGTCGATGGTGCCCTTCTCCAGCGACGGATAGATATCGCCGCCGGCGATCTGCTGCGGCACGACGCCGAGCTTCTGCAGCACCTGACCGGCGATGCCGCCGATGCGGAATTTCAGACCCTGAAGATCGGCCGGTGTCTTGATTTCCTTGCGGAACCAGCCGCCCATCTGCGTGCCGGTGTTGCCGCACGGGAAGCCGATGACGTTGTACTTCTTGTAGAAATCGTTCGCGAGTTCGTTGCCGCCGCCCTGATAGAGCCACGAGTTCTGCTGGCGCGCGTTGAGGCCGAACGGCACCGACGCGAAGATCGCAAACGTCGGGTCCTTGCCGACATAGTAGTACGAGACGGTGTGCGACATCTCGACCGTGCCATTGGTGGTGGCGTCGAGCGCTTGCAGGCCGGGGACGATTTCACCCGCAGCAAACACCTGGATCTGGAATTTGTTGTCGGTCATCTCGGCGACTTGCTTCGCAAGATATTCGCCGCCGCCGTAAATCGTATCGAGCGACTTCGGGAAGCTCGAGGTCAAACGCCACTTCACTTCGGGCGAAGACTGGGCAATGGCCGGTGCTGCGACAGCGGTCGCGGCTGCGCCGGCTGCGGTCACCTTGAGAAAATCACGACGCTTCATAAAGGCATCTCCTTCTTTGAACTGTTTTATTTTGCGCCTCGAGCGGACCAGCAAACGTGGGCTTTTGTTCGCTGCAAATCACTCTGGTAACGGGGTCTGTAACACGGAAATGCATGCGTCAGACGCATGGACAGACGTCGAGAACCGCTTTCCAACCAAAGTCGTATGCGTTTGTTTTAAGGACTGAATCTGGGTTCCTAGGCCGATGCGGCGACCGGGCGGAGCACATCCCTCACCTGCCCGGCGATCGCCCGATAGATCGCGGCGTGCGGCCCATTCGGAACGCTGTCGACCACCGGTGTGCCTTGGTCGGAATTGGTGCGGATCGCAAGATCGAGCGGAATTTCGCCGAGGAATGGTACACCGAGCCGCTCCGCCTCGCTGCGCGCGCCGCCGTGGCCGAAAATATCCGAACGCGTCCCGCATTCCGGGCACTGGAAGTAGCTCATGTTCTCGATCACACCGAGCACCGGCACGTTGACCTGCCGGAACATGGTGACGCCGCGCCGCGCGTCCATCAGCGCCAGATCCTGCGGCGTCGATACGATCACCGCACCATTCAGCGGTGCCTGCTGCGACAGCGTAAGCTGCGCATCTCCCGTACCCGGCGGCAGATCGATGACAAGCACATCAAGCTTTCCCCACGCGACCTCGCGCAGCATCTGCGTGATCGCCGACATGATCATCGGCCCGCGCCAGATCATCGGCATGTCGTCCGCGACGAGGAAACCGATCGACATGATCGAAAGGCCGAACCGCGAGATTGGAATCATCCGGCGGTCGTCATCAAGCTGCGGCTTCTCCTGCACACCTATCAGGCGCGGCACCGAAGGTCCGTAAATGTCCGCGTCGAGCAGACCGACGCGCAAACCGAGATCGCGCAGGCCGAGTGCGAGGTTGAGCGCGGTCGTCGATTTGCCGACACCGCCTTTGCCGGACGCGACTGCGATCACGGATTCGACGCCGTGTATCGGCGCCGGTTTGCCGGATGTAGAATGCGCGTGCTGATGCTGGTGCGCGCCGCGCGGTGCGCCGGCCGGCGGTACGCCCTGCCGAGGTGCGGCGCCACCCTGACGTTCAGCGGTCAGCGCAACGAGTGCGGTGGTCACGCCGGCGATGTTGCGGACGGCGGCTTCAGCGGCAGCACGGACGCTGTCCCATGCCTGCGCTTCCTTCGCATCGACGTTAATCGAGAAGAAGACCTTGCCGTCGTTCGCGATGATGTCCGACAGCACATTGGCTTTGGTGAGCGGCACGCCTCTAGGCGTTGCCACCGCGGCCAGAGCCGCCAGAACCTGATCTTTCGTCACCGCCAAAACGCCTCCCGGACCGGATGCCCGCGCCGCTGTCATGACGCTCCGCATCGGTCCGGTCAACTCATCTCAGCGCGATCAGTGTGGCGCGATCAGCGGCACACCGGGTGTCCGTCGATCATGGCGCAACGGCGGCCACCCTGCGCGATCGGCTTCGATGTCGGCCCGCGGAACTGGACTTGTGCCGGCCCGCGCGGACCCTGGTTGACGGCCTGATTGGTTGCAAACCGAGCGCCGGGCTGGAAGCGCAGCGACGGATTAACTTGGGGCTGCGGACGGAGGCCGCCCTGAATCTGCGGCGCCGGGCGCGGCGGCAGATCGACCACGCGCGGCGGACGGCGAGCATCGTCGTCCACTTTCGGGCCCACCTTCACGGTCCCGCCGTTCGGCAGCGTGACGATGCGGATGTTCGGGTTGACGACCAGGTCCGGGCGCTTGCCGACAACATCCGGACGCTTCACGTCGGTGTCGGGCCGCGGCGGCAGCGTGACGATCTTGCCGTCACCCGGACGTCCGGTCGTCGACGGCGGGATGCGGTCGTTGTCCTTACCGGGCAGTTTGACGTCGAGCAGGCTCTTGCCCGGCGGCAAGGTGACTGCAGGTCCCTTCGGCAGTTCGGCGTGCGGACCCTTCGGCGTATCGATCTGCGGGCCCTTGACGTTCGACTGCTTCGAGAAGTCGAGCTGCTTGATCACGTCGGCCGGCACGTTCGGCAGCGGCTTCGGCTGCGGCGCGGGCAACGAGGTCAGCTTGACCTGCGGCGCGAGCTGCGCCGGCACGATGATGTTGTTCGGCTGATAGAGCGGCTTCAGCTTCGGCTGCGCCTGGAGCTTCAAGGCGGCCTGCGCGTACGAGCTGTTCGAGTACTTGCTGTAGAACGACTGGTAGGCCACCGGCGAGTTGGCCAGCACCGCGTTGTACCAGGCGATCGACATCAGCTTCGCAGCCAGCAGCGCGCGAATGCGGATCAGCAGCGGATCGGCCGGATAGAGCCGGATGTACTCCTCGTAGTACTCGATCGAGTCTTCCGCGATCACGTACTCATAGGCGTCGCGCGGCGAACGCGAGCGCAGCGCCTGCGGTGCATACGCGACCCTGACCGGCGCCGGCTTGGCGGATGCCGCAACCGTGTCGCCGAAGAAATAGAAGTCGCTGGTCAGCGACGAGCTTTCCCACGGCGTCTGACGGCCGTCGGTGGTGTCGTTCACCAGCAGGCGGACGCGCTTGAAGAACTGCTCGATCGGCACGTTGGGCTGGCGCGCGAGACGCAGGAACGCCGCGGTGTAAGGGCTGTGCTTGCCCGAGCCGTCATACGCCTGCGAACCCGGTGCCGTGGAATAAGCCACGATCGAGCCGTTCGGCGCATCGACGATGGCAAGGCCGTTGCCGTCGTCGTTCAACGCATCGAACGGATCGTTGCGGCAGGCATCGAGCACGACGATACGCATCCGGCTCGGCACCGCCTCGAGCGTCGCCATGATATCGACGAGACGGATCGAGGTTGCTTCGACGTCGGACTCACGCGCGATCTTCGCATCGGTCGGGATCAGGAAGTTGTCGCCCGCGACCTGCAGGCCGTGACCCGCATAATAGATGAAGGCGACGGTGTTCGGACCGCGCTTGGCGATACGGCCGGCGAAATCCTGGACCGCCTGGATCATCTCGTCGTGGTCGAGATCCGTGCCCGAGATGACCTCGAAGCCGGCCGCGGTCAGAAGTTCGGCGACGTGCTTGGCATCGTTGACCGGATTGACGAGCGGCGTCGCTGCGGCATAGGCGCCGTTGCCGATGACAAGCGCGACGCGCTGCTCCGGCCCCTTGCTCTGCGGATTGCCGATATTAGCCGGGTGCGGCGCGGGATTGTCGCGGGCGGCCGGCTGGGCGCCGGCCGTGGAACCACCCTCCGCCGGCACGACCTCGATCGTACGGCTCTCACCCTGCGCATAGACCGGACCGGCCGCCGTCAGAACGGCAAGGCTAAGCGCCAGTCCGCATGACACCAACACTCGCTTCAGTCCGCACATGGTCTTCCCCTGTTAAAAGATTTCTCCTCGCAAGTTGGTCGCGGCCCGATCGTTCGGGGTTCAAGACGCGTAAAACAGGTGCAAAACGGCCTCAAACACCCCACTTTGGCCCGCTGCTCAAGGCCGGATTAACCCCCCGTTAACGCGATTATCTTGGGGTTTAAGTCAGCCCTTAATGATTTCGCGCCAGAGATAGGAACCGGCGAAAAATCCAGTTGCGTGCGCGTGCCCAGTCGATGAATGAACCTGCCGAAAGGCCCGAAGTCGTTGACGTTTCCGACGACGCTGCCGCGACCCCGGCTGTGCGCCGGCGGACGGCGGCGCAGCGCGTCCGTGAAGCGCGCGACCGCATCACCTCGACGAGTGGAACACGGCCGGCTTTCGACCACGAGTTGCTGCGGCAATATGCGCAGACTCGCATTTCGGCATCGCTCGTCATTCTGCTGCTGGCTGCGGCCAACGGCGTTCTGTTCAGCTTCTGGATCGAGCCGTTCCATGCCGCCGGCTGGACCTGCACGGTTTTCGTCCTCCACCTGATCATCGTCCGCTCCTGCAAGACCTACCTTGCCGAAACGCCGACGCCGGCCTCGACGCGCAGGTGGCGGCAGCGCTTCATCCTGCTCGACCTGCTCTATGGTCTGGCCTGGGCGGGAATTCTGGTGCTGCCGGCCAACACCGACATCATCTCGAATACGCTCCTGATGTTCGTGATGCTGCTGGTCGTCGCGCTCTCCAGCATGGTCGCCGCCAACCTGCCGATGGCCGCCTTCGCCGCGACCGTGCCGGTGACGTCGGCCATTGCGCTGACGTTCGCGCTGCGCGCCTCGATCGACAATTACATTCTTGCGCTGCTCGCGGTCGCCGCCGAAGGCTACTTCGCGTTGCTCGCGCACCGCCTGCACTCGACGACACTGGCAACCCTCGAAGCGCGCGCCGAAAAGGACGCCCTCATCGGCGAACTGGAACAGGCGAAAGCCATCTCGGACGAAGCCCGCTTCCGAGCTGAAGCCGCCAACGTCTCGAAATCGCGCTTTCTCGCTCAGATGAGCCACGAGTTGCGCACACCGCTCAATGCCATCCTCGGCTTCTCGGAAGTCATGAAGAGCGAGATTTTCGGCGCGCATATCGTGCCGGTCTACAAGGACTACTCGAGCGACATCCACAATTCGGGCGTACATCTGTTGAATCTCATCAACGAGATTCTCGATCTCTCGCGCATCGAGGCCGGCCGCTACGAATTGAACGAAGAGGCCGTTTCGATCGCCCATGTCGTCGCCGACTGCAACCACCTGCTGAAGCTGCGCGCATCGAGCCGCGATATCACCATCCACGAAGTGTTCGAGCAGGGCATGCCGCGCGTCTGGGCCGACGAGCGCGCCACGCGCCAGATCGTCCTCAACCTGCTGTCGAACTCGATCAAGTTCACGCCGCGCGGCGGCGAGATCTGGCTGAAGGTCGGCTGGACCGCATCCGGTGGACAATACCTGAGCTGCAAGGACAACGGCTCCGGCATTCCCGAAGACGAAATTCCGGTGGTGCTGGCCTCGTTCGGCCAGGGCTCGAACTCGATCAAGTCCGCCGAACAAGGCGCGGGCCTCGGCCTGCCGATCGCCAAGAGCCTGATCGACATGCACGGCGGTACGTTCACGCTGAAGTCGAAACTGCGCATCGGCACGGAGGTCATCGTCACCTTCCCGCCAGAGCGTGTGATGTCGGCGCTCGCCCCGGTCGAGGAGCCTGCTCCGGCGCTGCAGCCGGAATGGCCCGAAGACCAGGCGGCCACCAGATCGCAACGGCCGAAACCGATCATGAATGCCGGGACAGGTCTCTGAACAATAACAACCAGTAGCCGCAAGTATCTGACGTTCGCAAATGAGCATGCCAGCAAATCGCGCATCAGTTATCGGGCGAGCCGCCATCCGGGCTTGCACAACGGCAGAAATTGACCTCAATACCGGCCATGGCGAACGACACTCCCTGCATCGCGGTTTGCTTTATCGATCCGCAGACCGACCTGTGCGCCGGCTGCGGCCGCACGCTGCCGGAGATCGCCAAGTGGCATCGCATGGATACGGCCGAGCGCCTCGCCGTCATGGCGACGCTGCCGCAACGCATGGCCGACGCCGGCATGCCGCCGGTCTCGAGCCGCGCGCGGAAAGCCACCTCGCCCTGACAGGTGCGGCATGATCCGCATCATCCTCGCCCTGCTCGTCATCGCTGCGCCTGTGGGCGCCGTCCTCGCCTATGGCGACCCGAACCAGCTCGCCAAAGCTGCGAAGACCGTCAGCTTTGCGCTGAGTAACCCGGATCATCCGCCGTTACGCACCGTCGAAATTCAGCGGCGCGACAACGGCGAATTCAAGCTGAAGGCCAGTATTAACGGCGCCAATGCATCGATGGTGATCGACACCGGCGCAACGTCGGTGGTTCTCACCTATGAGACGGCGAAAGCGGCCGGACTGCCGCTCGAACTGCTCGACTTCAACGTCGATCTGGAAACCGCAGGCGGCCGCACCCGCGCGGCGAAGCTGACGATCGACAAACTCGCCGTCGGCAAACTCGTCGAGCATGCAGTGCCAGCGCTGGTGGTGCCGAAGGGTCAGATGAAGACCAACCTGCTCGGCATGAGCTTCCTCGACCGGCTGGAAAGTTGGGAAGTGCGCGCCGACAAGCTGAAGCTGCGCGGTTATCCGTAAGCTCTTTTATTTTTGAGCATGATCTTTTCGGAAAACCGCTTCACACTTTTCCGGATCATGCTCCTACGCCGCAACCGGGATCGCTGCAGCTTCGCTCACCATCGCGACCGCATCGCGCAGGACGCTGACGCCGGCATCGGCCTTGGTGCCGTGTTCCGACAAATGGCGGCGGAACGCGCGCGCACCCGGAACACTGTGGAATGCGCCGACGAAATGGCGCGTGATGGCGTGCAGCCGTGTGCCGCGTGAGAGCTCATCCTCGATGTAGGGGATCATCGCGGCCATCGCCTGCTTCATCGTCGCGTGCGGCGGCGCTTCACCGAACAGTTCGGAATCCGCAGCCAGGAGACGCCACGGCTCCTGATAAGCGGCGCGTCCGAGCATGACGCCGTCGACATGCGCGAGATGCTGTTTGGCTTCGGCAATGCCCGGAACGCCGCCGTTGATGATCACAGGCACCTGCGGCATCGCCTGCTTCAGGCGATAGACGCGATCGTAGTCGAGCGGCGGAATGGTGCGGTTTTCCTTGGGCGACAAACCGTTCAGCCAGGCCTTGCGCGCATGCACGATCAGAACGTCCGCGCCCGCATCGACCACCGCGCGTGCCAGCGTATTGAGTGCGACTTCAGGGTCCTGATCGTCGATGCCGATGCGGCACTTCACGGTGACGGGAATTTGCACCGCGCGCTTCATCGCGCGAACGCACTCCGCCACAAGCTGCGGCTCGGCCATCAGACAGGCACCGAAGCGTCCGTTCTGCACGCGATCCGACGGACAGCCGACGTTGAGATTGATTTCCGCGTAGCCGTAATCCTCGCCGATGCGCGCACTCGTCGCGAGGTCGGCCGGGGCCGATCCGCCGAGTTGCAGCGCCACCGGCTGTTCGCTCGGATCGAAGCCAAGCAGCCGCGCGCGATCGCCGTGAATGACGGCACCAGTCGTCACCATCTCGGTGTAGAGCCGCGCGCGCCGCGACAGCAGACGGTGGAACACTCGGCAATGCCGGTCGGTCCAGTCCATCATGGGAGCGACGGAGAAGATATAATCCTGTTTTTTCAATATCTTAGCCACGAAAGGCGTACGGCCATCGGCCTGCGTTGCGCAAGCTTGTAGCGCATCAGCCTCGGGATTCACAGGTCACGAGGCCTCGCGGCGGCGATGCGGTTAACCGCTCGCCGCTCGCATAACGATGCCCAGCGCGAACTACTCCGCGGCGATGGCAGCCACCGTCCTCTGACGCAATTCGTAGAGATAGAACTCTTCGATGACGATCGACTGGGTTGCAATCCGCGTCGAGGTGAAGCCCGCCTTCTCGATCAAATGATCGAACAGCGCCGCATTGGTGTCGGACGAAATCAGAAGATACATGACCCCGCCCGGTTTGAGACGCGCGGCGGCCTGATCGAACAACGGCAGAATGTCCCGATAACCTGGGCCTGCATGCCAGGCACGATCGGCCATCGACTTCGGCTCACCGCCGAAAGACGGCGGACTCGATAGAACGATGTCGAACTTCTCGCTCTCGCTGACGGCGGAGAACAGATTGGAGTGCCGCGCTTCGACCTGCGGCAAGCCGTTGAGTTCGGCGTTCGCGGCAGCGGTCGCCACGGCTTGCGGATTGATGTCGAGCGCAAGCACCGGCGCAGCGCCGGCCTTGGCGGCGGACAGCGCAAGGATACCCGAACCGGTACCGACCTCGACGACGCTGCGGCCGGTGAGATCCTGCGCCTGTAAGAACTTCGCGAAGAACTCGCTGGTCAGGAAGATTTTCGGATGGAAGACCCCCGGCCCCACTTTCAGATGCAGCCCTGCGGCCTCGGTCGACGTCGTACGATTACGGTCGATGATGAAATGATAGGAAAAGAAATGGACCAGCTTGCGGAAGATACGGCGGCCGAGCCCGTAGCTGTCGTGCGGATTGATTGAAGGATTGTCCAGCGTCAAACGGCTTCCTCCCTACTGTCAAACATTTGCCCCGCAGCCGCATGACGGCGTGCTGCATCGCAACGCAATGAGCTTTAACAACAAGCGCGCTATCAAGTTCCAGGAAGGTAGCCAGGGATGGCATCTCAGGGCAAGACGTCCAGCCGACGAAACTGATTCAATCCCGCTGGAGGCTGTTTTGTCGCGTTCGCTGGATCGGGCTAAGAAGCGAGCAGCTAGCGATTGGAAACAAGCAAAAGAGTTGAGGGAGAAACGTATGGCGCGGATCGACTATTGCGACCCGGCTCAGGCGAACGAATGGACACGCGAGATTCTGGGCAAGAACCGCAATGCCAACATCTTCCGTATGCTGGCGCACTCGCCGTCCTACTTCGAGCAATACTGCCGGCTCGGCAACGCCATCCGCTTCAAAGGCGAGCTCGATCCGATCGTGCGCGAACTCGCGATCACCCGCACCGGCATCCTGTGCAAGGCGCCGTACGAGATCGTCGCACACAAGCGCATTGGCAAAGGCGTCGGCGTGACCGACGAGCAGAACGACGCGCTGGAGAACTGGCGGGCTGCGTCGTGCTTCAACGAGACGCAGCGCGCAGCACTTGCGTTCACCGACGAAATCGTCACTCAGCAGAAGCCGAGCGACCAAACCTTCAACGATATCGCCGGACGGTTGACACCTGGAGCCCTCGTGGAGCTCCAGATATCGGTCGGCTTTTACATCATGACGTCGAAGTTTCTGGAAATCTTCGCCATCGACATGCAGCCCGTCGCCGACGTTGTGTGAGAAGACACGGCGTGAGGCGGGCTGCCGATCTGCGGCTTACTTCACGCCAAGCAGTTCGACGTCGAAGATCAGCGTGGCGTTCGGCGGAATGACGCCGCCGGCGCCGCGCGAACCGTAGCCGAGATCCGGCGGAATAATCAGCGTGCGCTTGCCGCCGACCTTCATGGTTGCAACGCCTTCGTCCCAACCCTTGATCACACGCCCGGTGCCGATGGGAAATTCGAACGGCTGGCCGCGATCGACGGAGCTGTCGAATTTCTTTGTCTTCTGGCCGTTCTCGTAGAGCCACCCGGTGTAATGCATCACGCAGGTCTGCCCGGTCTTGGGCGATGCGCCCGTTCCCACCTGACCGTCGATGATCTGCAAACCTGAGAGTGTCGTCACTTTGGCTCCTTGAGTCTGGGCAACGGCCGCGACCGGAACGATCGCCGCGATTGCGGCAATGGATAACGTCGCAAGCGTCAATACGGTCGCAACGCGCATCGGGTGAAACTGCCGCACTTTGCCTCTCCTTACAATTGCAAATACCGTTCGAATCTGTGGCCGCAGCATAGAGAACGATCAAGGCCGCCGCACGGCCAAAATCGTGAACGCGAGCTATCCCGTCATTCGCATGCCGCCCCTTCAGAAAAGCCATTTCAATCCGATAGACAAGGCCGGTTTCGACCGGCAAAGTTCTTTCTGAAAAACGATCAAAATATCCGGGAGGACCGATGTTGAAGACGCGATTTACCGAAATGGCCGGCGTGGAGCACCCGATCGTGCAAGGCGGCATGCAGTGGGTCGGCCGCGCCGAACTCGTGGCGGCCGTCGCCAACGCAGGCGCACTCGGCTTCATCACGGCGTTGACGCAGCCGACGCCGGAGGACCTCGCCAAGGAAATCAAGCGCTGCCGCGAGATGACCGACAAGCCGTTCGGTGTGAACCTGACCATTCTTCCAGCAATCAAGCCGCCGCCTTATGCAGAGTACCGGCAGGCGATCATCGACAGCGGCATCAAGATCGTCGAGACCGCCGGCAACAAGCCGCAGGAGCATGTCGACGAGTTCAAGAAGCATGGCGTCAAGGTCGTGCACAAATGCACCAGCGTCCGCCACGCGCTCTCGGCTGAGCGCATGGGCGTCGACGCGATTTCGATCGACGGCTTCGAATGCGCCGGTCATCCGGGTGAGGACGACGTTCCGGGACTGATCCTGATCCCCTGCGCCGCCGACAAGATCAAGATTCCGATGATTGCCTCCGGCGGCTTCGGCGATGCGCGCGGACTTGTGGCAGCGCTCGCGCTCGGCGCCGAGGGCGTCAACATGGGCACGCGCTTCATGTGCACCAAGGAGAGCCCGATCCATCAGCACATCAAGGAGCAGATCGTCGCCAATGACGAACGCGCAACCGAGCTGATCTTCCGCACCATGCGCAACACCTCACGCGTGGCGAAGAACATGGTCAGCACCAAAGTCGTCGGCATGGAGAAGGACGGCGTCACCTTCGAACAGATCAAGGACCTCGTGGCCGGTTCGCGCGGGCGCACCGTGTACGAGAAAGGCGATCCGGACGCCGGCATCTGGTCGGCCGGTCAGGTGCAGGGATTGATCCACGACATCCCGAGCTGCGCCGAGCTCGTTTCAAAGATCGTGCGCGAAGCAGAAGCGATCATTCATGAACGGCTCAATCGCTTTACGGCGGGCTCCGCACGCAACGTGGCGGCTTGAGGCAGGTGCTTACATGAAAGCGTATGTTGTTGGCGACATGGGCGCAGCCATTGCGGATGCGCCGAAGCCCTCGCCCACCGGCAGCCAGATTCTGGTCAAAGTCCATGCCTGCGGACTCAATCGCGCCGATATCGGCATCTCGAAGGGGCACGCGCACGGCGCCATCGGCGGCGCCGGCACGATCGTCGGCATGGAATGGGCCGGTGAAGTCGTCGAGGTTGGCCCCGCCGCGACGCAGGCGAAGGTCGGCGATCGTGTGATGGGCTCCGGCGGCGGCGCGTTCGCCGAATTCGCCATCACCGACCATGCGCGCACGTTCCCAGTCCCGGGCAGCATGTCCTACGAGACCGCAGCCACGTTGCCGATCGCGCTTGCGACCATGCACGATGCCGTTGTCACCAACGGCGCACTGCAGACGGGACAGTCGGCGCTGATCCAGGGCGCGAGTTCGGGTGTCGGGCTGATGGCGTTGCAGATTGCCAAGCACAAAGGTGCCAAGCTGGTGATTGGATCGTCGACCAACGCGGAACGCCGCGGACGGCTGAAAGAATTCGGTGCCGATCTCGCAATCGACTCGAAAGACAGCGGCTGGGTCGATCAGGTGCTGAAGGCCACCGACGGAAAAGGCGTCGACCTGATCGTCGATCAGGTGTCGGGGCCGACCGCCAACGGCAACCTCGCCGCCACCAAGGTCAAGGGCCGCATCGTCAATGTCGGCCGCCTCGGCGGTTCGCATGGCGACTTCAACTTCGACCTGCATGCGGCGCGCCGGATCAATTACATCGGCGTGACGTTCCGTACCCGCACGATCGAGGAAATCCGCGATATCTTCGCGCGCGTGCGCGCCGATATCTGGCCCGCGGTCGAATCCGGCAAGCTTAAACTGCCGATCGACAAGGTGTATCCGTTCGCGGAGATCGGCGCCGCATTCGCGCGCATGGAAGCCAATCAGCACCTCGGCAAGATCGTCGTGACGCTCTGATCGTGCGTCACGGTTGTTGCGATTAATACGCAAGAGACGCCACTAACTTTAGTTGCGTCTTGCTTGCATTTGCATCGCATCATTCCGGTTTCGCTACGCACTGGAATGCTCTAAGGGGTGCCTCACGAGGCATCCAGAGTCCGATCAAATTGAGCGCAATCAAGCAACGCGTCGCGGCCATCTCCGTCATCGCCAGCGCAAGCATGGCGGCGATCAAGTTCGCCGTCGGCCTTGCGATCGGCAGCATCGCGCTGATTTCCGATGCCCTGCACAGCACCACCGATCTGCTGGCAACGGTGGTGACGTGGATTGTCGTCCGCGTCTCGGACAAGCCGGCGGATGCGGAACATCACTACGGACACGGCAAGCTTGAGAGCCTGTCGGCGCTCGGCGTCATCGCCTTGCTTTACGTGCTGGCCGGCGGCATCGCGGTCGAAGCCTTCGGGCGGCTGCGCGAAGGTGTGGCGCCCTCCACCATCACCGCCGTGCCGTTCATCGTCATGATTGTCGATATCGCGGTGAATTATTGGCGGGCACGCGCCCTGCACAAGACCGCGAAGGAAACGAACAGCCAGGCGCTGGCCGCCGACGCGCTGCACTTCGCATCCGACGTCTACGGCTCATTCGCGGTCATCGCCGGCCTTGCGCTGACGGCCTATGGGTATGCCTGGGGCGACGCTGCAGCCGCCCTTCTCGTTGCCGTCGTCATCGCACTGCTGGGGCTCAGGCTCGCGCGTTCGACCGTCGAGACGCTGCTCGATCAGGCGCCGGAAGGTGTGGCCGACAAGGCGCGCGCAGCGATCAGTGCGCTCCCAGGCGTCGTTGGTGTCGAGCGGCTGCGGGTGCGCATGGTTGGGCCGACGCATTTCATCGATGCTGCAGTCAAGGTGCCGCGCACCTTGCCGATCGACCGTATCGAGGACATCAAGCGCAGCGCCGAGCGCTCGGTTACGGCGGCGCTCAAGGATGCCGATCTCACCTTCACCGCGATCCCCGTCGCCCTCGACAACGAAGGCATTCGCGAACGCATCATGGTGATTGCCCGCAACAGCGGCCTCGCCGTTCACCACATCACCGTCCACGATCTCGGCGGACGGCTGACGGTCAGCATCGATCTCGAGGTCGATGGCGACATGCCGCTGCATGCGGCGCACGACGTCACCCACGATCTGGAGCGCGCCATTCGCAACGACTTCGGCACCGACCTTGAGGTCGATATCCATATCGAGCCGCTGGAGCCGGAGCTGCCGCACGGATCAGACGCCTCGCCTCAACGCATCGATGAGGTTCGCGCGTCGCTTGTTCGCCTGGCGTCCGAACACGGCTTCGTTCACGACATCCATAATGTGCGGGTACGCGATACCGACGCCGGCGAAATCGTCAATTTCCATTGCCGGGCTAACCCGGACATGAGCGTGATCGACGTGCATGAACATGTCGACGAGATCGAGCGTGCGCTGCGGCGCACTTTTCCATCGATCAAGCGCGTGATCAGTCACGCCGAGCCTGCGCGGTAATAGAACGCGTCGCGTTCTCGCTTCGGACTCGTTTTCTGAACGCGAAGCCGCTTCGATTCTTCAGAGGACAAGAATTATTTCGCGTTAACGAATCGTTGACTCTCGACAGGTGCGGGAAAGTGGATTCAAATGTTGATGATTCGGAGCGATGGGGTCTCGCTCTGAACGGGTGGCAGAAAGACACTTCCAGGGGGAACAGGCATGGCGCGCGCGACCGCGGCGAGCGGGAGCGTTCAATCCGATTCGATCAAAGGATTGGCGCAATCGATCGCTAAACCGGCCTACCATCGCCTGCTCACGGCTGAACCTGCACTGCGGCGCGCAGTTCCCACCCTGATCATCGCCTTCCTCGTCACCATCTTCATCGGCGCCTTCGTCCAGGTCATCGATCAGCATCGCCAGAAGCGCGCAGCAATGAAGCGCGACGTGCTCGCTCTCGCCGATCTGCTCGCCGAACGGATCGATCGCGCAGCCGTCACGCGCGACAGCCGCGCATCGTTCGATCGCACCATCTCGCCCGAGCGTTTGCAGAATCTGTTACCCGGCCTGATCCCATCATGGGGCATCGCCAACGGACGGCACATCATCGTCGTCAACGCCGAACAGCGCGTGCTGGCGCGCATCCCGATCGACACGCCACAGAACAACGCCGGCCGTATCCTCGACATCCTCAGCGCAGCGCAACCATTGACCGCCGGCGCCGGTCAGACGGCGGTGACCGACATCACCCTGCCCAACGGCGGCTCGGCCATGGCCACGCAGCGCATCGTCAAGTCGCTGCCAGGCCAAGTTCTCATCATTCAAGAGCACGTCGATTCCATCTGGCGTTCCGACGCCGCGCTGCAGATCACCCTCTCCGCCACCACCGGCTTCGTCGTTCTCATCCTCGGCTTCGCCTTTCACTGGCAATCGAGCCGCGCCCGCGAAGGCGATCTTATCAATGACACGGTTCGCGGACGCATCGACACCGCGCTCAATCGCGGCCGCTGCGGCCTGTGGGACTGGGATTTGTCGCGCGGCCGGATTTTCTGGTCGCAATCGATGTTCACCCTGCTCGGCCTCGACAGCCGTAGCGATCTCCTGACCTTCGGCGAGGTCAACTCGCTGGTGAACTCCGACGATATCGACCTGTTCGAAATCGCAAACCAACTGATCTCTTCACGGCTCGATCACATCGATCACACCTTCCGCATGCGCCACACCGACGGTCACTGGATTTGGCTACGTGTCCGCTGCGAGCTGAGCCAGGTGGCGGACGAGGGTCTGCATCTGATTGGCATCGCCGTCGATATCACCGAGCAGCAAAGCCTGGCCGAGAAGAGTGTCGAGGCCGACATGCGGCTGCGCGACGCCATCGAGACCATCCCCGAAGCCTTCGTGCTATGGGACGCGGAAAATCGCCTCGTCCTCTGCAACTCGCATTTTCAGCGCCTGCACAAGCTGCCCGACAGCGCCGTAACACCCGGCACCTCCTACGAGACCGTGATCGAGGTCGGCCGGATGCCGCAGGTCCGCACCCGGCTGGCGGAAAACGCGAATGCCATTCCCGGCGCCAAGATCTTCGAAGCGCAGCTCGATGACGGAAGCTGGCTGCATATCAGCGAGCGCCGCACCAAGGACGGCGGCTACGTGTCGGTCGGCACCGACATCACTCAGATCAAATTGCACGAGCAGAAGCTCGTCGAAAACGACATCCGCCTGCGCGCCAACGTCGTCGACCTCAAGCGCACGCAGATGATGCTGGAACGCCAGACCCACGAACTTGCAGACCTCGCGGAGAAGCACGCCGAGGAAAAGACCCGCGCCGAGGAAGCCAACCAGACCAAGTCGAAGTTCCTCGCCAATATGAGCCACGAGTTGCGCACGCCGCTCAACGCCATTATCGGCTTCTCCGAAGTGATGGGCAGCGGCATGTTCGGATCGCTGGGCTCCGACAAGTACACCGAGTACTGCAGCGACATTCTCACCAGCGGCAAGTACCTGCTCGACGTCATCAACGACATCCTCGACATGTCGAAGATCGAGGCCGGCCGCATGACGCTTGATCCGGAGCCTCTGAATCTTGCACAGACGCTCTCCGAGTCGCTGCGCGTGGTCTCCGGCCGCGCCGAAGACAAGCGGCTGCGGCTGGTTGCCGAGTTTGCCGACGACATCCCGCTCACCGCCGACCGCCGCGCCATCAAGCAGATCGTCGTCAACCTGCTGTCGAATGCCGTCAAGTTCACGCCGGACAACGGCCGCATCGTCGTGCGCAGCCACATCATCGGCGACACGATCAATCTGGCGATCGCCGACACTGGCATCGGCATCGAACGCAACTCGCTGAAGAAACTGGGACGCCCGTTCGAGCAGGTCGAAAGCCAGCTCACCAAGGTTCATCCGGGATCGGGACTTGGCCTTGCCATCGCCAAGTCGCTCGCGGCGCTGCACGGCGGCTCCATGAAGCTGCGCTCGAAGCCGGGCGCCGGAACCGTCGTCCTCGTCACCCTCCCGATCAAACCGCCGTCGCGTGCCGCAGCCGCCTAAGCCCCCACCTGCAGCACTTCAAGGAAGACCTGCCGCACCTCCGCCTGCGTGTCTCTGACACGCGCCTCGAGCGACGAGAAATCAGGCTCGTCGGCGGCGCGCGCCAGAATCCGTAGCAGATCGTCACCGGCCGTCTCCGGCTTGAAGCCGGCGCTCACGCAGAGCCGGAGAATTTGCGTGAGATCGTGATAGAGCCGCTCGGCGCGGCGCAGCGTTTCGGCAGAAGCGTGCGGCAACAGCCCCAGCCGCGCCGCATTGTCGAGGACCTGCAGCGTTCCGGTCGCGAGGATGTCCGGCTTTTCGTGGGCGTGCACGAGTTGCAGATACTGGGCGATGAACTCGATATCGATCATGCCGCCGGCGGCGTACTTGATATCCCAGATATCCTGATCGCCCTTCTCCTGCGCGATGGCGCTGCGCATCTCGGCGACATCGTTGGCGATGATCGAACGTTCGCGCGGGCGGGTCAGCACCTCGCGGATCACCGCCTCGATCTTTTCCTTGAACGCCGGAGACGCCGAGATGACGCGCGCGCGCGTCAGCGCCATGTGCTCCCAGGTCCACGCTTCCATTTCCTGATACGACGCGAACGCATCGATGCGCGACGCGACAGGCCCCGCACGGCCGGACGGCCGCAACCGCATATCAACCTCGTACAGCACGCCGTAGTTCGTGCGCGTGGTGAACGCGCTGATCAGCCGCTGGGTGAACCGCGCGAAATACTGCGCGCCCTGCAGCGAACGCACACCGTCTGAATCGGGTTTGTCGTCGTCGAAATCGTAGATCAGGATCAGGTCAAGGTCGGACGACGCGGTCATCTCGCGGCTGCCGAGTTTACCCATCGCCAGAATGGCGGTTTCCTGCCCGCTGATCCGCCCGTATTGCGTCGCGAACTGATCGGCGGCGAGACCATGCATCGTGTCGACGATGCCCTCGGCGACGTCCGCAAAGGCGACGCCCGCCTGTGCCGCCGAAACCGTTCCGGAGAGAATGCGCGCGCCGATAAGCACGAGGCTCTCTTGTCCGAACAGCCGTAGCCGGTCGAGGAATTCTTCGTAGGAGTTGGCATCGGCGAGCGTTGCCGTGAGCCTCTGCGACAGCTCGGCTTGATCCGGCATCGCGCCGAAGAAGCGGGGATCGATCAACCCGTCCATCAACTGCGGCTGCCGCGCCAGCATGTCGCCGAGCCGCGGCGCGGCTCCCAGCATCAGCGCGACGAGGCCGACCAGATCGCTGTTCTGCGACAGCAACGAGATCAGACGTCCGCCACGCTGCAATGCTTGCAGGAAGCGATCGAACGCCGTCACCGCGGCGTCCGGTTCTTCCGCGAGCGCTAATCGCGCAATCAGCTGCGGCAGGAAATCTTCGAGCGCCTTGCGCGTGGTTTCCAGTTTGAGGACGCGATAGTCGCCCGCGATCCAGTGCTGCAGCGCTTCTGACACCGTCTTCGGCTGTTTGAAGCCAAGGCTCAGCAGATGCTCGAGCAGACGCATGTCGCCGGGGCCGCCGCCGAGATTGACGTCCGGCAGCCTGGCGGTTCCTGTCGGATCGCCTTCGAACAGCTTGCTGTAATGACGCTGCACCCGGTTGAGGTAGCCGAGCAACTCCTCCGCGAAAGCCGCGCGGTCGGCATAACCAAGGAATTTGGCGAACCGCTCCATCGCTTCGACATCGTCAGGCAGCGTATGGGTCTGTTCGTCGGCGATCATCTGCAGCCGATGCTCGACCTTGCGCAAGAAATGATAAGCCGTCGCCAGTTCGTCCCGTGCCTCGAAGGTGATCCAGTTGCTGCCGGCAAGAGTGTCGAGCGCCTCAAGCGTCGGCCGTACCCGCAGCTCCGGGTGGCGGCCGCCCGCGATCAGTTGCTGGGTCTGTGCGAAGAACTCGATCTCGCGAATGCCGCCGCGGCCGACCTTGACGTTATGGCCTTCCACGGCGATTTCGCCGTGGCCCTTGAACGACTGCATCTGCCGCTTCATGTCGTGCACGTCGTTGAGCGCGGCAAAGTCGAGGTGCTTGCGCCAGACGAACGGCGCGATCTCGCCGAGCAGCACGTCGCCCGCGACGAGATCGCCGGCGCACGGCCGTGCCTTGATCATGGCCGCGCGTTCCCAGGTGCGCCCTTCCCGCTCGTAGTAGTCGAGCGCGGCAGCGGTCGAGATGGCAACCGGCGTCGACGCAGGGTCCGGCCGCAGGCGCAAATCGACGCGGAACACATATCCGTCGCTGGTGCGCTGCTGCAGAATGCGCGCGAGCCCCTGCGTCACCTTGACGAAGAAGCGCTGCGGTTCGACGTCATCCAGCAGCGGACAATCGAGATTGTAGAAGACGATCAGATCGATATCGCTGGAGTAGTTGAGTTCGCCCGCGCCCATCTTGCCCATGGCGAAGATCACGAGCCCGCTGCCGGTTTCGGGCTTTGCCGGATCGACCGGCTTGAAACGTTCGCGCTCGGCTTCCTGGGTCAGGAGATAGCGCAGCGTCATTTGCGCCGCTTCACCAGCGATATCGGTCAGCGCCTGCGTCACCTGCATCACCGGCCAGACGCCGCCGATATCGCACAGCGCGATAAAGAGCGCGGCCTCCGATTTCATCAGCCGCAGCGCCCGCATCACATCGCTCTCGTCCGATGTCGCGGCAACCGTCCGCGCCGTCGCGTCGATCAGATCGGCGATGTGCGGATCCGGATCGGTCTGCAACAATCGAACAACGCGCGCCGCATCGGCCCGCATCAGGTCGAAAAGGTAGGGCGACGCTTCCGCAATGGCTTCGAAAATTGCCGCAGCGGTCGGATGCTGTGCGAGAATGGCTCGCAGCGCGTCCGCGTCGCTGGGGGAAACGTCATCGAGCCAATCGGCAAGTCGCTGCCGCGCCTCGGCCGGCAGATGAAGGACGGGCGCTGTGGCAAATCGGGCGGCCAGCGAACGCGAATCCGCTGGTTCCTTGTCGGATGGGCTCATGCCATCCTGTGTTCCACGGCAGACGCTTCGTTGACAAGCCCCGTATCCTTGGCGCGCGCCGCCGAGCTGCTGACCACCGGTGCGGCAAGAAGCGAGAGCGTCACCCGCAATCCGGGATGATTGTCGGAAAGCTGCAGGCTTCCGTCATGCAAGGTCGCAACCGCCGACGCCAGACTTAATCCCAAACCCGATCCCGGCAGCGTGCGGCTGGCCTCCAGGCGGACAAAGCGTTCCACTGCGCGCTGACGATCCGCTTCTGGAATGCCAGGCCCATGGTCGGCCACGCTCAGCAAGACGCGATCGCCCTCGCGCCTGGCTTCGATCAGGATTTCCGGTTTGGCCGACGAATTGGCGGAAACGGCCGGCTGGCCGTACTTGATGGCGTTCTCGACAAGATTGGCGAGCGCCTGGCTGATCAGCTCGCGATTGCCATGCACCGGCGCGGCGTCGGTCTTGAGCTCAAGCCTCAGCCCCTTGTCCTCGGCCAGCGGTTCGTAGAGTTCGTGGATGCCAGCCGCCACGTCGGCTGCGTCGAACCCGGTCATGTTGTCGCGCGCCTGCCCGGACTCCGCGCGTGCGATCATCAGCAGCGCATTGAAGGTGCGGATCAGGCCGTCCGATTCTTCGATCGTCTTTTCAAGCGCCGAGCGATACTCCGCTTCGGTCTTGGCGTTGGCCAGAGCCTCTTCGGAACGGTTGCGTAAGCGCGTCAGCGGCGTCTTGAGATCGTGCGCGATGTTGTCGGAGACCTCCTTGAGCCCCGACATCAGCGCCTCGATGCGCTCCAGCATCGCGTTGAGATTGTCCGCGAGACGGTCGAGTTCGTCACCGCTGCGGCCGACCTGAAGGCGTTCACTGAGATTGCCCGCCATGATCCGCTGCGTCGTTCCGGTCATCGCGTCGATCCGGCGCAACACCCGGCGCGAAACGAAAATGCCGCCGGCAAGACCGAGCACGACCACCACGAGCACGGAGAATTGCGCTGCCGACGCGACAATCAAAAACAGACGCCGCCGCTCTTCGAGATCGCGGCCGACCAGGAGCCGCAATCCGCCGGGCACATCCGATACCCGCACCAGCGCACGATGATCGACGGTATCCTGGTCGTCGAGACGACGGTAGACGGTCTCGCTCCAGCCGGATTGCCCCATCACGCCGGGCGCCAGCGATCCGACATTGCCGGCAATCGCCTGCCCGGCCGATGACGTGACGAGATAGAGATTGGCGCCGGGGCGCAGCGCCCGGCTCTCGATGGCGTAAACCAGCCCGCGCAAGCCGCCGCGCGCGAACTCGCCGCCGAGTTCGGCGATTTCGGCGTTCACAGTCTCGGTGATTTGCTCAGTGACAAGGCGGCGCGTGTTCCACGCGAAGAAGCCGAGCAGAAACGCTGCGAACAGCGCGAACAGCAGCAGGTACGCCAGCGTCAGCCGAAACGCCGTTGTGCGGAACAGTTTACCGAATGCCGTCACGGATCATGTATCCGGCGCCACGGATCGTGTGCAGCAGCGGGCGGCCGTGCCCCTTGTCGATCTTGGAACGCAGCCGCGAGATGTGCACGTCGATCACGTTGGTCTGCGGATCGAAATGATAGTCCCAGACATTTTCCAGGAGCATCGTCCGGGTCACCACCTGGCCGGCATGCTTCATCAAATACTCGAGCAACCGGAATTCGCGCGGCTGCAGCGTCAGTTCCTCCTGACCGCGCATCACCCGATGCGAGAGCCGGTCGAGTTCGAGATCGCCGACGCGATAGACGGTTTCTTCGGCAGGACCGCCCTGCCGGCGCGACAGCACTTCGACGCGTGCGAGCAGTTCGGCAAACGCGTAGGGTTTGGGGAGATAGTCGTCGCCGCCGGCCCGCAGGCCGCGGATGCGGTCATCGACCTGGCCAAGCGCGGACAGGATCAGCGCCGGCGTGCGGTCGCCCTTGTCGCGCAATGCGCCGATCAGCGACAGTCCGTCGCGCTTCGGCAGCATACGGTCGACCACCAGCACGTCGTAACCGCCGCCCTCGGCGAGCGACAGTCCTTCTTCACCGTCTGCAGCATGATCGGCGACATGCCCGGCTTCCCGAAATGCCTTCACCAGATAGTCGGCCGAGTCACGATCGTCTTCGATAATGAGCAGTCGCATTTCACTGTCTGGCAAGATCAAGGGCGAACCCACATTGTGTCACCATGGCGCGTGGCCCGCTCCTGCGCAAGCCGCGAACCGAGCACCCCGGAGGCAGAAAAACGGGCGATGGAGCTGGGGGAACTCCATCGCCCGCAACACCTTCCGACGGAGGGGGGCGTTTTCCATCGGAAGGAAACAGAGGGGACGGGCCTAAAGCCCGCCCCCGGAAAGAGCCGTCAGCGGGGGCGACGTTTGCCGGCGACTCTCCCCATCTCATGCATGATCCTGAAAAGTGGAATCCGGTTTTCGGATCGGATCATGCTCAAACAAGTCCTCAGCCGCGCTCGAGCGGGATCGCGACGAAGCGCGACGTATCGCCAGACCGGACGCGGATCAGAACGCTGTTCTTCTTGTCGTTGCGGGCGGCTTCGAGCGCCGAGCGCACTTCGCCTGCATCGGCAACGGCCTTGCCGCCGACTTCAAGAATGACATCGCCTTCCTTGAAGCCGCGCTCAGCCGCGGGGCTGCGCGGATCGACGCCGGTCACGACCACGCCGTCCTTGCCGGCGCCGGCAACGGTGTTGGCCGGAGCGAGCGAGAGGCCGAGACGCGGAATGTCGCTGCCACGCGGCTGCGAACGATCGCTGCGGTCGATGGCTTTCGCCTCCTTCGCGTTCGGCAGTTCGCCGAGCGTGACGGTGACGGTCTTGTCCTGACCCTTCTGCAGCACGTTGAGCTTGACCGAGTCGCCAGGCGCCATGCCGCCGATGGTGCGAGCCAGCTCGCGCGCGTCGCGCACCGGGCGGTCGTTGACCGAGGTGATGACGTCACCCGAACCGATACCCGCCTTCTCCGCCGGGCTGTTCGCCTGCGGCTCGGCCACGAGCGCGCCACCGACCTTCTTCAGGCCAAGGCTGTCGGCGATCTCGGGCGTAATCGGCTGGATCTGGACGCCGATCCAGCCGCGGCTGACGGTGCCCTTCTCCTGCAACTGCTTCACCACTGTCTTCACGGTCGACGACGGAATCGCGAACGCGATGCCGACGCTGCCGCCCGACGGCGAATAGATCGCGGTGTTGACGCCCATCACCTCGCCACCCGTGTTGAACGTCGGGCCACCGGAGTTGCCCTTGTTCACCGGCGCGTCGATCTGGATGAAGTCGTCATACGGACCGTTGCCGATATCACGGCCACGGGCCGAGACGATGCCGGCGGTCACGGTACCACCGAGGCCGAACGGATTGCCGACCGCGAGCACCCAGTCGCCGATGCGGGGCGCGCCATCCGACAGCGTCGCGAACGGGAAGTCGGAGCGGCCATCGACCTTGATCAGCGCGAGGTCGGTGCGCGGATCGGCGCCGATCACCTTCGCGGTGTAGGTTTTGCCGTCGTCGGTCGTCACTTCGACCTTGTCGGCGCCATCGACCACGTGATTGTTGGTGACGGCAAAACCGTCAGCCGAAATGAAGAAGCCCGAGCCTTGGCCGGTCATCGCAGGACCGCCACGGCCACCGCGCGGACCCTGCATGCCCGGAGGCATTCCATCCGGACCGCCGAAGCGGCGGAAGAAGCGCTCCATCGGAGAACCCGGCGGGAACGGCGAGTCCTCGTTGTTCTTCGCATCGCCTGACGACGACTTCTCCGCGAGGCGGACGCGAACCGAGATCACCGACGGCTTCACGCGCTCGACAATGTCGGCGAAGCCGGTCGGCTGCTCGGCCTTGCGCACGTCCTTGCTGACCTGCGCCTGCGCGCGGGTCGTGAGCAGATCGGCGTTATCGAAGGTGGGGCTGAAGGCATAACCGGCAACGCCGAGACCGGCGACGACGGAAGCCATCAATGCGAACTTGCGGAGGGAAAGCAGCGATCCGGACTCGGACCGGTGTGCGGGGGGAAATTCGGGGCGATCAGTCATCAACATCTCCAGGGACCGAAAAATCTCGCGGTGCTGTTGCGCACCTTGTGGTCCGGAAGATGGGGGGCGCAGCCTTACCGCGCACTGACGGGGGAATTAATCTTTCGTAACAAAGACTACGGTCTTGAACGCAGGCGCGCGCAAGTCCGACAAAATCGGCCCGTTTTTCAGGCCTTCGGCTGTCCCGGCGGGCGCTCGGCGGCGAGCAGCCGTTCGATCTTGGCTTCCTCATCCGGCGTGAGGGTCAGCATCTCGTCCCGCGGAGTGGAACTGCGGCGGCGCAGATGCAGCCAAAGCGCCAGCATTCCGCCGGCGAGTACGGCCGGTGGCAGCAGCCACAGCAGCAAGGTTTCACGGCTGACGCGCGGCTTCAGCAGAACGAATTCGCCGTAGCGCGCGACGAGGAAATCGGTGACCTGCGAATCCGTATCGCCAGCTGCGATGCGTTCCCGCACCAGCAGACGCAAGTCGCGCGCGAGCGGCGCGTCGGAATCGTCGATCGACTGATTCTGGCAGACCATGCAGCGATATTCGCGCGACAGGGCCCGCGCCCGCGCTTCCTTCGCCGGGTCGCTCATCACTTCGTCGGGCTGAACCGCATAAGCCGGAGACACCAGCACGGCAGCTGCAATCAAGAGAGCGTGGAGGACGCGCGTCATTCACCCTACTCCGCCGGCTGAAGGCCGCGCGCGGACTTGGCCGGTTTCGGCGCGCCGACGCGCAGCCGGCGATCCGACAGCGACAGCAGGCCACCGAATGCCATCAGCACGGGACCGAACCAGATCAGGAGCACCAGCGGCTTGTAGTAGATGCGCGCAGCGATCGAACCGTCCGCACCAGCGTCGCCGAGCGAGATGTAGAGCTGGCTCGCCCCGCGCGTCAGCAGTGCCGCCTCGGTGGTCGACATGCCGCGGGTGGAGAAATTGCGCTTTGAGGGCGTCATCACGCCGATGGTTTCGCCGTCGTGCGAGATGACGAACCTGGTTACCTGCTCGCGATAGTTCGGCCCCTGCCGCTGGACGATATTGTCGAGCTTCACCGAATAACCGGCGATCGTCGCCACGTCGTTCGGCTTCATCGTCGCGATGTGTTCGGCGTTCCAGGTGGTCTCGCAGACGATGCCGATCAGCGCGACGCCCAAGCCCGCATGCGCGAAGGCGGTGCCCCAGTTCGACCGCGGCAAACCGATCGCACGCTGCACGGCCGTGCCAAACGGCACGCGGAACAAACCGATGCGTTCGAAGAGCTCAACCGCTGCACCCACGATTACGAACACCGCGAGACCAATGGCGAGCGGTGCCAGTGCCGCGCCGCCCCTCGCCCAGGCCCAGGCAACAGCAACCGCAAATAACGCCGCGATGCCAGCGGCGTACAATCGCTGCGCCGCGCCGAGCAGATCGCCGCGCTTCCACGCCAGCAGCGGACCGAACGGCACCGCGATCAGGAGCGGCACGAACAGCGGACCGAACGTCAGATTGAAGAACGGCGCGCCGACCGAAATCTTGTCGCCGGTGAGCACTTCAAGTCCGAGCGGATACAGCGTGCCGACCAGCACGGTGACGCAGGCTGTCGTCAGGAACAGGTTGTTCAGCACCAGCGCGCCCTCGCGCGAGATCGGCGCGAACAGTCCACCCTGCCGCAGCGAGGTCGCGCGCCAGGCGTAGAGCGCGAGGCTGCCGCCGATGAAGAAGCAGAGAATGAGGAGAATGAAGACGCCGCGGCTCGGGTCGGTTGCGAACGTGTGTACCGAGGTCAGCACGCCGGAGCGCACCAGGAACGTGCCGAGCAGCGACAGCGAGAAGGTGACGATCGCAAGCAGCACCGTCCAGACCTTCAGCGCGTTGCGCTTCTCCATGACCACTGCCGAGTGCAGTAGCGCCGTTCCAGAAAGCCACGGCATCAGCGACGCATTCTCGACCGGATCCCAGAACCACCAGCCGCCCCAGCCGAGTTCGTAGTAGGCCCAGTACGAGCCCATGGCGATGCCGAGCGTGAGGAACACCCACGCCATCAGCGTCCACGGCCGCACCCAGCGCGCCCACGCCGCGTCGATGCGGCCTTCGATCAGCGCCGCGACGGCGAACGAGAACGAAATCGAGAAGCCGACATAGCCGAGATAGAGCAGCGGCGGATGAATCGCGAGACCGACGTCCTGCAGGATCGGATTGAGGTCGCGGCCCTCGATCGGCGGCGAGGCGATACGCAGAAACGGGTTCGAGGTGGCAAGAATGAAGAGATAGAACGCGGCCGCCACCCACGCCTGCACCGCCAGCACATGCGCACGCAACGTCAGCGGCAGGTTGTTGCCGAATGCGGCAACCAGCGCGCCGAACAGCGCCAGGATCAAGACCCACAGCAGCATCGAGCCTTCGTGATTGCCCCACACGCCGGTGAATTTGTAGATGAGCGGCTTCAGCGAATGCGAATTCTCGAAGACGTTCGTCACCGAGAAATCCGACGACACATGCAGCGCCGTCAGCGCCGCGAATGACAGCGCAACGAACAGCAGTTGCGCCAGTGCCGCCGAGCGGCCGACATTCATCAGTCCGGCATCGCCCCAGCGCGCGCCGAGCATCGGCACGATCGACTGGATCAGCGCCAGCGCAAAGGCGAGAACGAGCGCATAGTGTCCGGCTTCGGCGGTCACTTCGCAGCTCCCGGCTTATTGCCGTAGTCGTCCTTCCAGTGCCCCTGCTTCTTCAGGGCATCGGCGACTTCCTTCGGCATGTAGGTTTCGTCATGCTTGGCGAGCACGGTGTCGGCCCGGAACACGCCGGCCGCATCGAGCGAGCCTTCAGAGATCACGCCCTGCCCTTCGCGGAACAGGTCCGGCAGGATTCCCTTGTAAGTCACTGGCAAGGTCGCGGCGCCATCGGTAACTTTGAAGCTGACGGCGAGATTGTCGCCGCGCACCAGCGACCCGGATTCCACGAGGCCGCCGAGGCGAAAGCGCTTGCCCGGCGGAATTTGCTTCTCGGCCGCGGCCGCAGGCGTCGTGAAGAACAGGATCGAGTCGCGCAGCGCATTGAGAACGAGACCGGCTGCAATCGCCAGCACGATCATCGCGCCGCCAATCATCGTCAATCGCCGCTGCTTCCGCGTCATGTCTATCCGCCGATTCCGAGCTGCTTCACGCCGTCGTTGAGTTCGCGCAACCGCGCGTCGTCTTTCTCGAACACTCGCCGCGCATCGCTGATCGCCTGCCGCGCCGTGTCGGCCTCGCCCAGCACCATATAGGCGCGCACCAGCCGCAGCCATCCCTGCACGTCGTTGCCGTCCTGCTTCAAGCGCGTCGCGAGACGATCGACCATGCCCCGCACCATCGCGTTGCGATCGGTCTCGTTCAGGTCCCTGGCAGCAGCAACATCTTCAGCCGTCGGGCCCGGTGCGACGCCGGAATTGTTGTTGGCCGCAACCGCGCCACCGGTCTGTTCCAGCGCCGCTTGCACCAGCGGCCGCCACGGCGCATCGGCCGGCGCGGATGCAAGCATGTCCTGCCAGATCTTGCGCGCATCGGCGGGACGGCCGTCCTGATCGGCGGCGACGCCGAGGAAGTAGCGCGATTTGACCTCCGTCGGATCGAGCGCCACCGCGCGTTCGAATTCGTTCTTCGCATCCGTGCTGATCACGCCGCCGGCAGCTGCCGACAATGCCTCGCCGAGATCGGCGCGGCGTGCGGCATTCTCGCCTTTATGGGTGATGATGTTGCGGAAGGCACGCGCCGCGTCGTCGAAGCGCCCCTGTTTGAACAGCACCGGCGCCAGCACTTCCCATCCGCGCGCGTCGGATGGATTCTTCTCAAGATGGGCTTCGACCTGCGCCACCAGCCGCTCCAGCGACGCCGTTGCGACATCCGTCGCCCGCTGCCGCTCCGCCAGGGGAAAGTCGCCGAGCGATGGCGAGCCGATGGCGAGATAGACGCCGGCGGCGACCAGTGGCAGGCCGGCAAGCGCGACAATGGCGACCGCGCGCCGCGCGCGCATGTTGATGGAGGACGAAACGACCGGCGCGGTCTCGGATGCCGCGATCATCCGCCGGCTGATCTCCACGCGCGCCGCCTCCGCATCCCGTTCGGAAACAAGCCCCGCCGCCGTATCGCGGTCGACCTCCGCGAGCTGATGGCGGTAGACGGCAAGTTCGTTGTTGGCGGTGGCTTCGCTGCGGCCACGGCTGAGCGGCCAGAGCACGGCAAACGCCGCGGCCACCGTCATCAATCCAAGCACAAACCAAAGCGCCATCGGGCGGCTGTCCGCAGGGTTCCAGAGGTGCCGGCGCGGCCTAAAAAACGCGCAAGTCCACAGCCTTACACCATGGCGGCACGGTCGCTGCAAGGCAGATTAGAATGACTTTTAAGAGAGGGTTGGGGACGGATCAGCCGGCCTTGGGTGCGGCTTTGCGCTCGACATAAACGGCGTTGTCCGCCGCCTTGCTCATCAGCGACGCATAGTCGAAGCCGAACAGGATTTCGCAGAACCGCACCGCCGCATCGGCCTGCGCCTTGCGGAACGCGCGAACGCGCTGGTCGGGCGTGCGCAGCGAAGCGACAATTGCCTCGGTCGATCGCTCGACGTAGTGCTGCAGCTCGGAATAGGTGCGCAGCGTCACCTCGTTGATGGCGAGTTCACTGGCGTAGTTGCGGCAAGTGGCGACGAAGTCGATGAGCGCAACGGTCTCATCCACATCCATAGTGTCGATCTTGGACGCGGCGGTAATTTCCTTGTCGGGCCGCTGACGCAGCAGGCGGCGCACCTTGCCCGGCACGCTCTCGATTTCCGACTGCAAGGCGCTGGAGATTTCGACGCGGATCGAGGCGAGCTGACGGCCCCAGGCGGAATCGCTGCGAATGTCGAGTTCGGTGCGCAGGCCGCGAATGCCGTCATGCACGGTCTTGAGATGGCTGGAGATATCGTCGAAGCGGCCGCGCTTGATATCGGACCGCAGCGTCAGGGCGACGCGGGCAAGGTCATGCAGCGCCATGCTGACGGCGACGCCGAACGGCGTGCTCGCCACGCGGATTTCGTCGTCGGAGGCGACCACCTTGATGGCGAGCCGGACGATATGCCACGAGGAACCGAGGCGCTGCATCACCAGCGCCAGCGCGAACGGCAGAACCGTTGGCGTCTGCAGCGATGGCACGTTCAGCGCGTCCAAGGTCGACGCGATATGGGACTCGGCAAAGGTGCGCAACGTCAGCGGCAGGCGGTTGCCGAGCGTCTCGAGCGCTTCGCGCGCGCCGAGTATGGCTCCGACAGGTCCTAGATCCTCGACAACACTCGGCGCGCCGATGCGGCCGATGGAACGGCTGTCAGGACCGCCATTCGGCGATACGGCCTTGGCGATCGTCTCGGAGGCGGCAAGCTGAAAGGCGCGGATGGCCTTGTCGATATCGCGATCGCTGTTGATCGCCGCTTCGAGCTTGCGCGCTTCGTCCGGGATCGCCTCGCGCTGCAGCCACTGCCAGATCGGCAGCAGCGAGGCGCGGCGCACCTGGCCCGGACCAGCATGGCTCGTCTCGGAGAGGAACGGTTCGAGCGGCTCCAGAATGAGCCGCGAGGCGTCGGCGATCCGCGGCCGCTCGTTGTCGCTGTCCCGCCGCACGACCTTGCGGAGCTGTTCGAGGACCAGATTGGCGACTGCGACGTCTTGACCGCTCTCGACCGCGCGCTCGAACTCCCGCATCAGCAGCGCCTGCGATTGCGGCGGCAGCTGTGCAAGAAATTCCCTTAAGCGATCAATCGCCTGTGGCCCCATTTGCTCACGACCTGTTGGGGCGCGCACGCACCCATCGGGTGTATTAGCAAGACCCGCGTTAAGAAGCCGTTTAGGAACAGGGAGTTGGGGCAGGAAATCGCAATGATTGAGATTGCGCCCTGCGGCCTCCTAGACTTCTACGAAGCACTAGGCAGGGCGTACTGGAGTATGACGATCCAAATGGGAAACCACTAGCTTAGCTACCATCGAAATGGATAACGAAAAAGCCGCAGACACTAGTCCCAGCATGACGAATAGCAGCGCAGCAGCCGGACTGTTCCCCAAGACCGCGATCATCCAATAGTTCATGAAACGAGAGTGGTCGCGTCTCAACTCGCCAGCGATTCCACGTTGAACGTCAGATGCCTCTATTTCCTGTTTCTTCTTGAATGGCGACTGGATTGTAATCAACAGCATTACGCCAGCGACTTTCCAAGCCATCAGCGGACTATGCATTTCCTTTAGGCTCGTAAACATCGCCCGCCGGTGGTCTTCAGGAAAACCCGGTTCGACCAGCATGCGTTCAGCGATTTCTAAAGCACGCCAACGCGGCTGCTCAGTGGCCTTGAAAAGACCGCGAGCCATCGCCGCATACACTACAATCACCGCGAGTATGAACATTGAGGACTTCAGGAGATCGTAGTCCATTGCTACCTCCCAATCCTACGTATCCGATCGTGATACTTACACTTCGACACTGCCTTAGGTTCCGCAACTATAAGCGCCCACATGAATGCTGCAAGCGCAGTAATAGATAGGTACCAAAACCAATGTTCAATGCTGTAATATACCAAATCATTGAGAAAATTCACTAATTTTTGGTGAGTTCGGCTGTACTTTTTGTCGAAACCGATCTTTTGAGACCCCTCGACGAGCCCAAATGCCGCTGCCAAACCGGCCGGGCCCGCCAATGAGAAACTAAACCAATAGGTCAAAAAGCTTCGCAACATCGCAAATTGTTCCCAACCCCTGAGTACAACCATTACAAGAGAGTCGGTACTTGCGAAAGAAACTGTCTCCTAGCTTGGTCAGTTTTTAGCCTACACCCCCGGCAGGGTCAGAACGGCCCGCAGCCCGCCGGTCGGGGCCGTGGCGAGGTCGAGCTTGCCGCGGTAGAGGCCGGCCAGCTCGACCACGATCGAGAGACCGAGACCCGAACCGGGCTTGGATTCGTCGAGCCGCTGGCCACGCCGGGCGACCTGATCGCGCTCCTCCGCCGACAGCCCCTTGCCATCGTCGTCGACTATGATCTTGAGCGCCGGATCGAGGTCGCTGTTGGGAACGCGCTCGGACAACACCTCGATCAGCACCTTCTCGCGCGCCCATTTGCAGGCGTTGTCGACAAGGTTGCCGGCCATCTCCTCGAGGTCCTGCTTCTCGCCGCGGAACTTCAGGTCAGGCGGCACCATGGCCTCGACAACAATGTTCCGGTCGCGATGGATCTTCTCCATGGTCCGCCGCAACGCCTCGATCACCGGCGCAACATCGGTGATGCTCACCACCGTCGTCACACGCGCGGCGATGCGGGCGCGCTCAAGATGATGTGCAACCTGGTTGCGCATCACGTCCGCCTGCTCGAGGACCTTCGAGGCGAACGGATCGCTGCCATGGCTGTTCGCTTCGTTGACGATGACGGAAAGCGGCGTCTTAATCGCATGCGCCAGATTGCCGACGTGCGTGCGGGCGCGTTCGACAATCTCGCGGTTGGCGTCGATCAGCGCGTTGGTTTCGCTGGCCAGCGGCGCGATCTCGCGCGGGAACTGCCCTTCGAGGCGTTCGGCGCGGCCGGAACGAATATCCGCAAGCGATTGCGAAATGCGCTTCAGCGGCGCGAGGCCGTAGCGCACCTGGAAGATGGTGGTGAGGATGAGGCCGATGGAGAGCGCGAGGAACGTGCCGCCAAGATAGAAGTCGAACGCGCGCGTCTCCTCGAAAATCTCGGTCGCGTCGCCCGCGACGGCGGCGAGGAAGCGCCCATCGCTGCCAAGATCGACCGGCCGCTCCGCAGCACGCAGCCGCTGATCTTCGGGGCCCGTGATGTAGCCGATGCGCAGGCCTGCGGTGTTGAGCTCGATGGCTTCGTCTTCGAGGCGCGGCAGCTTCTTGTCCCACAGCGAGCGTGAGGCGCGCACCTCCTGCTTGGTGCCGTCGATCCGCGTGATCTGCCAGTACCAGCCCGAGAGCGGCAGTTCGAACAGCGGCTCGCCCAGCGCCTGATTATCTTTGTCGTTCGAATCGTCGGGCGTGGCGATTTCGGCGATCAGCGTGCGCAGGTAGAGATTGAGGCGGCGATCGAAGGCGCGCTCGGACGCCTGCCGGTACACCGACGACAGCGCGATACCCGTCACGACAAGGATGATTACCACCCAGGCGGTCGCCGACAGGAACAGACGGGTGGCGAGCGAGCTACCGCGCATCGGCCGGAGGCGCGAGCAGATAACCCAGCCCGCGCACGGTCTGGATAATGTCGACGTCCAGCTTCTTGCGGATACGGCCGACGAACACCTCGATGGTGTTGCTGTCGCGATCGAAATCCTGATCGTAAAGATGCTCGACCAGTTCGGTGCGCGACACCACGCGTCCGGAATGGTGCATCAGATAGGCCAGCAGCCGGTATTCGTGCGACGTCATCTTGACCGGGTTACCGCTGACGCTCACGCGGTTGGTGCGCGTATCCAGCGTCACCGGCCCGCAGACCAGTTCGCTCTGCGCGTGTCCCGCAGCGCGGCGCAACAGCGCACGGATGCGTGCGAGCACTTCTTCGAGATGAAAGGGCTTTGCGACATAATCATCGGCGCCGGCATCGAAGCCCTGCACCTTGTCGCTCCAGCGATCCCGCGCGGTCAGGATCAGCACCGGCATCGAGCGCCCGCTCCGCCGCCAGGCTTCCAGCACCGAGATGCCGTCCATCTTCGGCAGGCCGATGTCGAGCACGACCGCGTCGTAGGGCTCACTGTCGCCGAGAAAGTGCCCCTCCTCGCCATCGAATGCGCGGTCGACCACATAACCGGCGTCCGACAACGCCGTGGCAAGCTGACGGTTGAGGTCGGGGTCGTCTTCCACGACAAGAAGGCGCAAATCCGGTCTCCGCGAAGTACACGCCGGCGTACAGCCGACTCAGGTCTCGGAACTGCGGCGATCATACCGCTGGTTTCCAAGGCATGCCAATTTCATATGGTGCGGCGTGAATGCGAAATGAACGGAGCGTTTTGCCCAAGGTTACTTTTTCTTCATGAGGGATTTGGCGATCTGGCCGAGCGGTCCGGGCGCGTCGGCGCCGGTCAGCGCGCTCACCTTCTCGCGCGTCCTGCCGCTGACATAGACCCCAAGCACGCCGAAGCGGAATCCCCAATAAGCGATCAGGAGCCCGCTTGCGCCGATCAGCGCGTTGATGGTCTGCAGATCGCGGGTCCAGAACTCGTGCACGAGAACGGCCCATAATGCGGCGCACTCAAAAATAAGCTCGAGTGCGTAGAACGGACGCCACCAGCGTTGCATGAGATCGTCGCTCGCGAGCTCGGCGCGAATCGTCGCTTGCGTTTCAGAGATCGCCACGCGCTGCGCGTCGGCTTCAGCGCGAATGACTTCTGCCCAGCGGCTCTCCGCCTCGGCCAATCGCTCCGCCGACAATGACGGCAGCGCCGCCTCGACATCCCTCGGCGTCGCCGACGCAGCGCCGATCACATCGGCTAGAATCTTACCGGCCGCACCGCCGAGCGGCCCGCCGAGGGCCGTCCCCAGCACCGGCGCGCCGAGCGAGATCACTTGCTTCGCAATGTCAGACCAATCCATTGGCATCCTCGACATGTTCGAGTTTGTTCGTTGCGCGACGCGACCGAAACCACCAGATCGCACCGGCAAGGCCCGTGACGACCAAGATCACGCCCGCCGCGATGAACCAGCGCGAGACGTACCAACCCTGCTGCGCGCCGACGGTGGCCGTCGTCGCAGCGCCGGCAGCCGCCGCCTTCGCGATGCGTTTGACCGCGGGCGGCGTCATCGGCTTCGCATTGTTCAGGTGGACAGCGATCCAGTTGCGGCCGGCGGCAGCGGCCATCTTCCGCGCGGCCCACGCTCGCACCTGTCCGCACGTCCGGCCGGACAGGATCGAGGCGTTGGCGGCAATCGCGGATTGGCTGAAAATGGACGACGCCGGCGCGGAGAGAGGCGCGCGGCATAGATTGCGCGCAGTCCCGGCACCCGCGAAATGCGCGAGATAAAGATCGCCGTCGCTCCAGCCCGCACCGATGACCGCCGTATTGTCCTCGCTAAAGCGCGCCAGCATTTCGATGGCGCATCGGGGATCGAGCCGCAGCCTCAACACCTCGGCCGTCGTGCGATCCTTCAACCAATCGGGCCGATGCCTGCGCACCGTCGCAAGCCACGTTGCATTGACGAACTGGGCAAGCCCCGTTGCGCTCGACGTTCGCGCACGTGCATCGGCCCGGCCCGCGCTCTCGATCTGGATCATGCGCGACAGCGTCTCGTCGGAGACGAGCCGGCTCACGGTGTTCGTCATGTCTTGCTCGCAAGCCGCAGATGGGATCCGACAGGTCACGGCGGCTGCAGCCGCATTGTTAGGCTTCGCCCTAGTCGAAGCGTCCGCGTGCATCCTGATAGCCATGCGTAATGCCGCGCACCTGGGTCGACGCGTCGCTGGCCGAGATATTCATCCTGACCTGCCCCGACGTATTCGTCCTCACGACGACCACAGCAGAATCGCTGTGGCTCGTGCTGTCGCCCGGAGCGATCGACGCATGGCTGAACGGACCGGCGGTTGCTGCCGCGAGATCGGTCTGTTCGAACGAGCTCAGATAGACGGCGACTGCGACGTTGATGCTCGAAAACATCCAGGACGTGATGGTTGCGGCGACCTGAATGCCCGTCGGCACCGTGAGCGTGCGGGTGACGCTCGACGTTCCGGGATTGGTCGCATTCCAATCCATCGGGGGCGACTTCCACAGAAATTGATCGCCCTGTTGCGAGAAGGCCAGGATCGCACCAGAGGCCCTGACGATCGAGCCGATACGGCGCTTGCGATCGTAGTTCGCCGGCATCGTCGGAGAGCTGGCGCTCGCCGAGAAGAGCACATCCACCACACCCGTATCGGACCGCTGGATCAGCCAGACGTGGTAGGTCGTGTTCGCAATGCTCCCCGTATCCAGACCGCCATTGCCGGTTCCGACCGACCAGGCAGCGTCAAGGCGTTTGGTCATCACCGCCGCGAGCTTGATGATTGCGCTCAGATTGTCTGCGGTGGCAACGCCAGGTGCGATGTCAATGTCATTAACTGCATCGGACGCGTTGTTGGCGAGCGTCAGTCCAGCGATGTAACCGCGCAGAAACGTTGCATCGATCCGGATGTCGCCGCTCGCGACCAGTGGATTGGCCGTGCCGGTCAATCCGTTGCCGATTGTAACGCTGGTCACCGTGCCTGCACCGCCGGCGCCCGAAGCGGCGCCGATCTGGCGCCAGCGCGAGGCCGCCGCGTCGTAGATCAGCAGCGTCCCCTGCTTGGCAGCCAGCGTCAGATCGCTGCCGAAGCCGAAGCGATTGGCGGCTGCCGAGGATGCGCTCTCCGCCTTCAGCACGGCATTGAACGCACCGCAATTGCAGACCATCACCACGCGACCGTCTGCGCCGCTGGCTAATCCGGTGACGTCCCGCGCCGCATCGGTTGAAATCCGCAGCACGCTCGCATTGGCAAGCCCCGCCGGCGCGTAGTCGTTCTGGTTCGCGGTGATCTGCGCCGGCGAGATCACACCACTCAGCGCCAGCCCGCGCGGCAAGGTGAGATTTCCGGACGCCTGATCGATCGTGAAGCCATCGACGAAGCTCGATCCGTCGGGCGACACCTTCAGCCTGAACGCGTCCGAACCGACGAGCCCGAATTCGGCCCGGCCCGAGAACGCATTCGAAAACACGACCGAAGCCGTATTGCCCGACGCCTGTTTGGACAATTGAAGGCGAACGTCGCCGCTGCCGCCGTCGGCGGTGGCAAGATCGGTGAGCAACACCGCGTTGGAGCGGACGGTGAATTTGTTCGTCGAATCGGCGGTGGTGTTGACGCCGAACATTGCGACATCCGAAGGCAGATCGCTCAGGCTGCGCCATACACTGCCGTCGAACACGAGCAGAATGTCGTCATCGGCCGACCAGGCGATCCAGCCGGTACTCGGGACGAGAAAGCGCCATGCGCCGTCTTCCCGCGTGGCGATGGCAAAGGCGTGCCCCGACCATGCCCCCGTCGGCGACGCCGCCACGATATGGCGATCGCCCTCGGCCGGACTAGCCGGAGGCGCCGTTCGATTGGCATCAAGCACCGCGACTTGAATCACCGCATCCGGCACATCCTCGGCCTCAACCAATGGGAACGTCATGAGAGACGCCCGCGCGCCGGCGGTCTCCGGCGGCTGCCAGAGATACGCGCCGCCCGAGTCCTTGAACTTGCGGATCGCGGCCTGCGTCTTGCGGTTCATCACGAACGCGGCGTTCTGCCGGTAGCCGGCCTTCAGCGCGTAGATCAGATCGACGAGCTTGTCGGAGGGATCGCTCGACGCGAACGCACCCGCTGCGCCGCTGGCGATATAGCCGAGGTTGCCCCAGGTCCACGACGCGTTGGCGACGGCCGTGTAGTTGAGGAAGCCCTTCGGCTTGTTGACGCCGTCGCCGTTGACGAAGGCCGCGCCCTCCTGCACCGCGAATGTGAGCTCGACTTCGGAGGCGATCCACTCGTCGATGTTGACCGCGCTGTCGTCGAGCAGCGCCGCGGTCGCCGCCGGCATGGCGTAAAGCTCCATCGCCGGGAACGACAGCGCGTCGAGCGTTGGAGAAGCCGTCTGTGGCCGCGCGTCAGTCTCGCCCACCCACCCGGTCGCGGGCCCGGTCAGCATGAACGGCTTCTTGTAGACGTTGCCGGAAATCTCGCGCACCGAGGCAATCGAGCGGATCGGCGAAATCGTTGCCAGGCGCTGACCGATTTCCCGTTCGAGTTCGACCGGCACGAGATAGCCGCCGTCGGCATTCGACGCCACCGACATCGCTTTCGTCTCGAGCGCACGCAGCGCCGTGGTCTCGCCGGCGCGGACGTAGGACTCGAACGCGCTCTTGTGCTCGCGCGCGGCGAAGCTGCGCGGCTTGAGACTCGTTTCGAGCGCCGGCCGCGCGCTCTTCAGCGCCGCCTCGTCGAGACGCCGCTGCTGCGCGTCGAGCGCGCCGTTGATGCGGTCGACCTTCTCTTCCAGCAGCACGTCGCCGCGGCGCGCGATCTCGGCGAGCCGCTCGTCGTTGGCGTCCTTGAACGCCGTGAAGGTGCGCATCAGCTCGTCGTGCGTGACGTGACCGCCTGAAGCGATGCCGGCCTTCTGCTCCGGCGCATGGTCGTGCAGTTCGATGTCCATCCAGATCTCCTTATGTTTGGACGTGCGGTTCCATGCGGACGGCACCGCGCCGGTCGCCTAGGGAACTCGAATTTCGATGTCGATGAAGAGCGCTGTCAGCCGCGCGGCGCGTGTGCGCGCTTGTCAAACACACGCGGTATATGAATACTCAAAAGATGGATCACGCCGCATTGCCGATCCGCCAAAAACACTTTGAGGAGAGAACCTTGACCTCACGTTCTGTTGCTGCCGCAGCCATCGTTGCCCTTGCCAGCCTCACCGCCACCGATGCCGCTGTCGCCGCTCAAATCAAGGCCAGCTATACAATGGCCTTCGAACGCATCCGTCCGGACCCCCGCCCCGTGAACGTGACCGCAAACTTCGATGTCACACTGAATGAAGGCGGTAGCGTCAGCGAACGGATCCAGCGAAATTCCGGCCCGGCTAGCGACAAATTTAACAACAGCATGAAGCTCGGTGGCGGCTGGCGTGTGGCCGGCCCCAATCAGATCGTGCGCACGATCGATCAGCCGCAGAGCACGCTTGTGGTCACCATCACCACCAGCGGCAGCTCCTGCACCATCAAGCCGACCTGGACGCTGAAATCGGGCTTCAAAGAGTACAAGCTCAAGGATATCAAGGATGCCTCGTCGTGGTCGTTTTACACCCAGCCGCAGGTGACCTCGTCGAGCTGCAGCATCCAGTAGTCCTTACGAAACCGGCGCAAGCGGGGCATCGCGCGCCCTTGCATCCGCTGTGCTGAGCAGGATCAAAGGTTGCGGCGACCGGCAAATCCCTTATTGTGCCGGTCGTTTTGACACGACGCAGGGTTGAATTTTTCAATGGTCGACGACATCCAGAAGCGGATCGACGAGGTTACCTGGTATCACGAGTTCGATTTCCCCGGCGGCTACAAGGCGCGCGCCAACACGCCGGACGTGGCCGACCATCACGCGATCTGGAAGCATATCCAGAAGAACCTCGATCAGATCGATTTCACGGGCAAGACCGTTCTCGATATCGGCTGCTGGGACGGCTACTGGAGCTTCTATTCGGAGCGGCGCGGCGCCAAGCATGTGCTGGCAACCGACGACGCCAGCCAGAACTGGGCCGGCAGCAAGGGCCTGATGCTGGCACGGGAGCTGCTCAAGTCCAAGGTCGAGACCAATCTCGCCGTCTCGATCTACGAACTGGAAAAGCTGCAGACGCGCTTCGACATCATTCTCTGCATGGGCGTCTACTATCACCTCGTCGATCCGTACTATGCGTTCGCGCAGGTCCGTCACCTCTGTCACGAGAACACGATCGTGGTGTTCGAAGGCGACACCACCGACGGACTGCGGCCGAACAGCTCCTATATGGATTTCACCGATCCCGGTCTGCCGATCTACGTTCCCGGCAACGACAACCTGCTGATGCTGCTGAAGGCCGCCTATCTCGAGCCGAAGTCGCAGTCGTTCATGGTGACGTACAAGCCGCCCCGGTGGAAAGAGCGCGTCAGGATGGTTCTCGCGGGAATCAAGAATGAGCACCCTCGCCTGCCGGGCCGCATGAACCGGACCGTCACCGTGTGCAAACCGTACGCCGGCGAGAACGAGCTGCATCCGTATCGTCCGCCGTTCGGACTGAAAGCTTACGATCCCCGCTTCAGGTGATTGGCCGCGCAGCGGCGGCCATCTACCACGCCTGATCGGTTACGGGTCGGGAAACGTGTTGGGCGGAAGATCGCGGTTGGCCACCCACGCAATGCCCTTCGGCAGTTCGCCGTTAGTCTCAATGAATTCCTTGACCGCCTTCCAGGCTTCGTCGAACGGAATGAAGAGACCGACCGGCAACGGCGTGTCCTGAAGCCCGCGCACCAACTCGCCAAGACGATTCAAGTCTCCCTTAGAGGTGAACACGTCCTTGTAGCCGCCACCCATCTTCGAATAGATGATCAGAACGCCGAGTTGTGGATTCCCCCACATTTCGAGTTCGATATCGATGCGGCCGCGCCCGAACGGCAAATGCTCGGTGTCATGCACACCCTTTGCGCTCAGGCCCCAGTTGTCGTTGCCTCCGAGATAGGACCAGCACTTCTCGGGGGGCGAAAGGAAGAAAGGCTCAAGTTGGCTCAGCTGAGGCCATCCCCGCCCTCTCAAGCGATCGAAGTATGTTTCCTTCTTCAATCTGAGCCCTCCCCGCGCGGCTTCAGGGATAGCGGCCGTAGCGTGATATCGCAGCATCAATTTCCATCGCAAGTTCGGGATAGGCGGTAATCGCCTTGCTCAGCAAACTTGCTTGCACTGCATCTATTGCGCGCGCGATTCCGGCAGCGTGGTCCTTGTACTCGCTGGCGTCACAGTGGTTTTTCAGGAAGCCTTGAAGATCCTGAAGTTCTCGACACACATGAAAGGATGTTCGGACCATGTGCCGCGCGAGATCGATATTCATGTCAGCGCTCCAATCACCGGTTCAGCCCGAGACAAGCATTCATGCACTTGTGGAAGTCCCAAGTGTTGCGATCGCTCCAGCGCGGGGAGAAACGCTCTAAAACCGGATAGCAAAGGTCAAGGCATTTCTTGTAATCGGCGGGATTTCCGGCAAGGATCAAGTTCTCGGCTTTTGCCAGAATATCCTGGACCAACGTTTCGTCGCTTCGGGCTTCATCGGTATCCTGTCCGCCTCCGACATCAGTCCATCTTCCCCTGTCATCGCGTGGCTGGTCTTCAGCATACTTGAAAGCTTCGGGAACGTTTCTCCGGGACAAGTCGAGGTATCGGACCGCATCAGGACGCACCCAGCGATACGCATCCGGCCGCAGAAAGCGTTGGTGCTGGTACATCTCGCAAGGCGAAAGCGATCGCATCATCGGATCACCTCACTTCGCCAAGCCCGCGCCACGCTTGCTCCGCGCGCGTCCGCGCACGTGAGACCGCAGGCCGGGAGGACGCCTTGCTTTGGTGCTTCACGCTGCGAACGCGCGCGCCCGCGAGCAGCGGGAACGTGACGATGGAAATTTCCCAGAGATCGACCTGGTAGAGCTTGCGCACGCGCGTCTTCGGATCGATCTGCCCGCGCACGGTCTTGTAACCGATCGACAATCCGTCGATGGCGCCGGCGTCGAGCAGCGCCAGGAGCTCGCGCGCCCGCGCCACGTCGGGGATCAGCTTGCCCCGCGCGCGCAGTCCGCGAAAATCTTCCACGAGCTCGTGCCAGACACCGATCGGCTCCGCCGGATCGTGCTGAAACAGCATCGGGATGCGGCGCAGACCGCGCGTCTGCAGCGTCTGCGTGAATGCGCCGGGCATTACCATGTCGCGCGCCTGATCGACTTCGCCGAACAGGCTGGCGTAGCCCTCGACCGTGCCGTCGCCATGCAGCGCGACGCGCGAGACAGGCAAAACCGGGGCGTGCATGGGCGTTCTCGCAAACGGTGCAAGTGAAGGGTCGTCAGTCGTCTTGAAGCGATGGGCCGAGCGCTACTTGCCGGTGCGCCGCTTGATTGGCGCGGCCTTGCGGCGCGGTGAAGCGGCCGGCGCCTCACGCTTGATGCGGTCGAGATGCGCTAAAAATTCGCGGAAGACGCTGAGATGATCGCGCCGCGACTTGGTCTCGGTGCTGATCGTGCGGATAACCGTATGCAATGTGTCCATCAAATGCCCTAAAGATCGCGCGCTATTCGCGTTTGCGGGCGCGCCGGTTGAACAGCGAAAGTTCACGGACGAAATCGTCGAAGCGGCGCGCGGCCGCCGATTGCTCGCGCAGCACCAGAAACAGCGCGGCGCTCGCCGCGGCCGCCCACAGGAACAGCGCCAGATGCGCGAGGTCGCCGCGCTCGGTGAAGGTGCGGATCAGGTCGGTCATGTTTTTCTTCTGTCGTTGAAGGTTCAATTAAAGACGATCGCCGCCCTCAATCGGTGCGTAGCCGGTCGCCTCGCGCTTCTCGTTGAGCGTCAGGAACGGTGCGGCAGCCACACGCTCCCACAGCGCCGTGCGATCGGAGGCCAGCGCGTCGATGCGATCGGTGTCAACGACAATGCGCAGCTCCTCGCCGGCTTGCGGCGACAGCCAGCGCCCGATCGACGACCCGATCCGCGAGGCCAGCGGCAGCACCGTCTGCCGCCAGAACACGCGGTTGGCTTCCTGAAAGTTCGCGTAGGTGTTGTCGCCGGGAATGCCGAGCAGCATCGGCGGCACGCCAAAGGCCAGCGCGATCTCGCGCGCCGCGCTCTGCTTGGCTTCGAGAAAATCCATGTCCTTTGGCGTCAGCGACATCGCCTTCCAGTCGAGCCCGCCTTCAAGCAACAGCGGCCGCCCCGCGTTGACTGCACCCTGATACGTGTCGGTGAGTTCGCGCTTCAGCCGGTCGAACTGCGAGTCCGACAGCACCGCCCCTTCCGGCCCGGCGTAAACCAGCGCGCCGGAGGGCCGCGCTGCGTTGTCGAGCAACGCCTTGTTCCACTTCGCCGCGGCGTTGTGGGTGTCGATCGCGACCGCCGCCGGCTCGACCGGCGCGAGGCCGTAGTGATCGTCGAGCGGATGGAAGAACGTCAGATGCAGGATCGGCGGGATCGCCGATGCCGTCTGATCGAAGCGCACGCTGCGCCCGGCGACGCCATATTCATAAGCCTCCGCCCAGCCGTCAGGTCCGGGCACGACCTTCATGCGATCTGGCCGCAGCGCGTAGAGTTCGCGCACCTCGTCGCCGAGCGAGACGGCCTCGACATAGGCATTGCCAGCCAGCAGGAGATGCGAAACCAGCGCCTCGAAAAAGCTCGCGCCGTCCTGACGCGGATTGGGCCGCGCGATTAGTTGCAGCAGCGGATGCGCCGGCTGCTCCTGCGCACCCTCATAGACGAGAAAGCTGCACGACGCCGCGTTCTCGGCGACGAGCCGCACGGCGCGATGCACGATGGCGTTGGCGAGATAGCCCTCGCGGGCAAGCGCCGCATAATCGCGCGGCGTCCACCGCGCCCGCCCGCCGCTCTCGAATGCCAGCACCTGCGCGGTGCGGCTGGCTTTGGTTTCGGGCGGCCGAAACATGGTCAGCAGATTCTCGATCAACGGATGAGCCATAAAAAAAGCCCGCTTCAAGCGGGCCTCCTAAGGTTGCGATCAAAACGGGATGGATCAATCAGACGCAGGCTTGTTGTTGATGACGTAGCACTCGTCATGCCTGGCCTTTGCTTCGGCCTTGCGTTGCGCTTCTTCTTCGGGCGTGCGTTGCACTTCCGGTTTGAGCCCCCCGAATTTCACCGTCACTTTGATTGTGTCGCCGGGCTCATCATAGCCTTGGGAGAAATCGACGAGCGGTAGCTGGAATCGAATCTCCCGTCCCTCCAGATCGATTGCTTCAACAAAAAGCGTCCCGCCCTGCCTTAGCCGGTTGATGAAATGATCAGGAACTTCGATGTTCGCATAGCAAATGGCGTGCACACATCGAATAGGCGAGACTGATATGATCGGATCGTCTTCGTCGATCCTGATCTTGACGCCCTGATGCGGATGCGTACCCGACCGCACGGACACGCTAAGCGCCTTGAGCGCGCCATTCTCGTGAACGACCGACGCGCCTCCGTCTGGCGAGCAGAGCGGTTTCTTCCGATTGTCGGCTCCGACGTAACATTTGTCGTTGATGCAGACTTTGTTCCAGGTTTTGGGTGTTGCTGACGCCTCCGCTTCCAATGCGCTTGATGGATCACAAAGCGCAAAGCAAAGCGCACCAGCCACAACAGAGCGTACACTCAACATGATCGCAACCGGCTCCCGAACCTGTGCGCGCATCGTCGAGACAACATGTGTCGGGAGTGTGGTCGGCCACCAATGACCTCGATACCTACAACCCCCTCACCCGCGGCTCGCCGCGCGGCGTCAACGCCAGCGACGAGATCGCCCACACCAGCGCATCGAGCCGGTCCGGCGAACGGCCCGATGACAATCCGCCGACGCCGAAGTCGCACATCTCGTCTTCGAGCTGCGCGAAGCAGCCCGCGTGCCGCACGCGTCCTTGTTCGTAGAGCGCCGCGACCGGTTCGGCGCGCAGCCACTTCGCCCGCGTCGCGCGCACCGGCTTCACCGGCACGCTCGCATCGATCTGCTTGATCACGGTGGTTGCCATTTCCCCGCCCTGGTTGACTTCCGCGACAATCGCATCGGCCTCAAGGCGCTGGTAGAGCGCGATCGCCTTCGCCGCCCACACCGCCGGCGTTGCGCCCGCGACCGTGTCGTCGGCGATGACGTAGACGCCGCCCTCACCGCTTAATCCGGCGGCGACAATGCCGCAGGCATCGGCACGCTTGCCCGATGACGCCGGTGGATCGACCGCAACGACAATCCGCGCGAGCGGCGGGGCCTCGCGCACGCGGCACTTCTCGATCAGCGCCCGCGACCACAGCGCGTCCGGCCGATCCTCGATGATCTCGCCGTCCAGCTCCTGCCGTCCAAGCCGCGTCCCGGCGTAGCGTGCCATCACGTTCTTCAGAAACGCGGGCGACAGATGAAAAGCATTCGCCGTCGTCGGCGCGTGCGTCACCGCCGTCGACGGATCGGCCATCAGCCGTTTGATCAGCGGCATCGGCCGTGGCGTCGTCGTGATCAGTTGCCGCGGCCGGCTGCCCAATCGCAAACCGAACTGCAGCATGTCGAACGTCGCGTCCGCATATCGCCACTTGGCCAGCTCATCGGCCCAGGCGCAGTCGAATTGCGGTCCGCGTAAACTTTCGGGATCTTCCGCCGAGAACGCGTAAGCGACCGCGCCGTTGTTCCACTCAAGCCGCCGCCGCGACGGCGCCCAGACCGGCCGCTCGGCGCGCGTGTGAACCGCGAGGATGCCGGACAGGCCCTCGACCATCACCTCGCGCACATCGTGTTCGCTCTCGCCAATCAGCGCGATCTGCGCAGCTTTCGTATCAGCGACCGGCGCAAGGCCAAGCGCCTGCGCGCGCACCCATTCCGCGCCGGCGCGGGTCTTGCCCGCCCCGCGCCCGCCGATCAGCAGCCAGGTCAGCCACGGTTCGCCATTCGGCGCCAGCGATGGCGGCACCTGATGATCGTGAGCGAAAAGACTCCATTGCGACAGCAGGAAGCCGAGCTCGGCTTCACTCATCCCCGCCAGCAGAAACCGTTTCTCGTCCGCGGACCACCTGCTCCAGTCGGCGCGAAAGCTCTCGGCGGAAGTCGTCGAGGTCGCGGGGCATGTCGTCATGGTCCGGCTTCACCCTTTGCTCCTTCGCGCGCAGGCGCTTCAGTTCGCCCAGCGTCCGGGCGAGGCTCGCGAGCGTTCGTGCGCGCCGCTCGGCTTCGCTGCGCTGGCGTGGCGGCACATGGTGCCCGCCGACAATGACTTCGATCTGCAACAGCTCGCGCTCGACCGCCCGGCTGACCCGTTCGATCAGCACCGCGCCTGTCACCGGCGGCGGATCGTCGAGGCGATCGACGGCCGTGCGGCGTGTTGGACTCTTGCCGCGCGTGGCGCGCGCCTTGACGCGCTTGACCGCGCGCTGCGCCGCCTCGTCTGCGGCGTCGGTCTTGAGTTGATCGGCTTCTTCGGGTGTCGTGACGACCACACGCCGATGCCGCGCGGCCGCTTTCCGCGCCGGCCGCGCGGCCGATGCGGATGTCCTGGCTGCCGGCATGACAACAATCCCGCGCTGGCGCGGGAGACCGCGCGTCAGGTCTTGAAGAAAATCAGCCACACCACCGCAAGGATGAAGATCACCGCGGTAACGCTGACCGTCAGCACCATCAGAATCGACGGGCCAGGCTCCGCCTGCCGCGCGTCTCGCGCCGTCTCCACGATCTGGCCATGTTCGGTTTTTGCCATCGCGTCCTCCACCGGATCATGTCCGTTGACAGAGGCAACGCGTGGTCAGCGGCGGCGTTCCGAAAAGCGCAGCAACAACGACAGAATGATGCATGGAGAATGCTGTTTCGCGAAGGAACCGGCGTTTCGTTCAATCGCAATTCTGGAGCATGACCGAACCATAGCTTGGCAGCGTCACGCTGTCAAGGTATGTTTTCCTATTCGCGAACCGACGCGCCAACCGCTTCATAACGCCGCCGCGGTCACCGCTAAGAGACTTAAAAGTGACCGGCGCGTTTTGCCGCCGCACCGCTTCGTGGCTTCGGCAACGACATCATGACCCGCCAATGACGGTAGCCCGCGTGGCCCCATGCGCCTCTCGCAGTGCAGCGGATGTTTCGATTGCGCGACGCACGAGAATTGGTGGAGACTGGCATACAAGAGGCCCAGCCGCGCCGTCTCAGCGGCCTCGCAAAGGGCTTCGTTTTACGGAGGACGTCATGAAGCCCTTCTTCGCTACCTCGCGCAGCATTTTGCTCGCGAGCGTTTTCACCGGCCTGCTCGCGGTGAATGCATCCGCACAACAACCATCAACCAACACCCCAGCACCGCCGGCGCCCGCCGCGGCCGCACCTGCGCCGACCACGACCGCGCAAGCCCCCGCCGCCCAGCCGCTTCCGCCCGGTTCGCCGCTGATCGGCCGTCCGGATAATCCGAATGCCGTAAAGCTCGCGCCGATCCCGGCGCCGCCGCTTCCTGCTCCGGCCGACAAGCTGCCGACCGCCAAGCTCAAGCTGCCGCCGGGCTTCAACATCGAGGTCTATGCGTCGGGCATTCCGACCGCGCGCACCATGCGCGAAGGCGACAAGGGTACGATCTTCGTCGGCAGCCGCTTCGTCGACAAGGTGATCGCCATCACCAACAAGGACGGCAAGCGTGAGATCAAGACGCTGGTGTCCGGCTTGCATCGTCCGAACGGCATCGCTGTCCACAACGGCACGCTCTACATCGCCGAGCTGTCGAAGGTGCACAAGATCGACAAGATCGAGGACAACCTCACCAATCCGAAGCTGACCTTGATCTACGACGACCTGCCGAAGGACGAAGCCCACGGCTGGAAGTTCATCGGCGTCGGTCCGGACAACAAGCTCTACGTTCCGGTCGGCCTCCCCGGCAACAACGTGGCGGCGAGCGAGAACCACGCGCAGATCCGGCGCATGGACCTCGACGGCAAGAACGCCGAAGTCTACGTGCGCGGCGTCCGCAACACCGTCGGCTTCGACTGGCATCCGACATCGAAGCAGCTCTACTTCACCGACAACGGCCGCGACTGGGTGTCGGAAGATCTGCCGGAGGACGAGCTCAACCGCGTCACCAAGCAGGGTGAGCATTTCGGTTCGCCGTTCTGCCATCAGGGCAACTTCCCCGATCCGGAATTCGGCTGGGGCCGCTCCTGCAAGGAGTTCGTGGCGCCGGTCGGCTTGCTCGGTGCGCACACCGCGGCGCTCGGCATGCGCTTCTACACGGGCAAGATGTTCCCGAAGGAATATCAGAACGTCGCGTTCATCGCGCGCCGCGGCTCGTGGAACAAGACCGTGAAGCTCGGCGGTGACGTCGTCATCGCCAAGCTGAACAAGGACGGCACCGTGAAGTCGATCGAGCCGTTCCTGACCGGCTTCATCGAGAACAACAGCTACCTCGGCCGCCCGGTCGACGTGCTGCAGTTGAAGGATGGTTCGCTGCTCGTCTCCGACGACTACAACGGCGCGATCTATCGCATCACCTACGGCAAGCAGAAGGTCGCCGGCCGCTAAGACACGACCGCATAAGCCGGGAGCGGTCCCCCGCTCCCGGCTTATCTATTTTCACGCTCGTTAAACTTTGGAATGCCGTCATATGATCTTGTGGCCGTCGCGTCCGCTGCTTGCACTAATCGTTGCGCTGTTCGCCGGCCAGGCGCAGGCGCAATCGTTCAAGGAACGGATGGACGTCTGCCTCGCCTGCCATGGCGAGAACGGCACCTCGCAGACCGAGCAGACGCCGTCGCTCGGCGCGCAGCAGTCAGCGTATGTCGTGATCCAGCTCTACATGTTCCGCGAGAAAATGCGGAACGTCGAACTGATGAACGAGATGGCCAAGGATCTCACCGACGACGATCTGCGCGCGTTCTCGGACTTCATCTCGAAACTGCCGAAGCCGGTTGCAGTCACCGACGCCGATCCGGCGCGCATGCAGCGCGGTCAGGCCATCGCGGCGCAGAACCGCTGCGCCTCATGTCACAACGACAACTATGCCGGACGCGACAGCATTCCGGCGATCGGCGGCCAGCGCGAGGATTATCTCGCGCGCACCATGCGCGAATACAAGGACAGCACGCGCCGCGGCTACGAAGCGACGATGACCGACCTGCTGGGAGCTGTCAGCGTCGAGCAGATCGACGACCTCGCGTATTATCTGGCGCGGGTGAAGTAGCGTTTCTGCCGCTACGCGAACGACACACCCGTCAGCTTCTCGGACTCATCCCAAAGCTTTGCTGCATTCGCGGCGTTGCGCGCCTGCGGCATGATCAGCGCACGCGATGGCGCGCCGCGCAGCTCGCCTAACCCGCCGGGGCCGTAGTAGCCGCCGGGCTTTGCATCCGGGCTCGTCGCCGCAAACAGGATCGGCCGTGCACCGCCTGCCGCCGAGTGACCGAGGAACGGAGCCGCAAAATTGCTGGCGAGCGACACGAAACCACCCGGCCCGCCGGCGAACAGGTTGGTCTGCGCAAATCCCGGATGCGCCGCGGTGCTGATCACGTTCCACCCCGCTGCATCGCTTCGCCGTTGCAGTTCGAGCGCGAACATCAGGCACGCGAGCTTCGATTGTCCGTACGCCTTCCACGGAGAGTACCAGCGCGTGCCCTGAAGATCGCTGAAGTCGATGAAGCCGGTGCGGTGCGCCAGACTGCTGACATTGACCACGCGCGGCGCGGCCGCCTTGCGCAGCAGCGACATCAGCTGCGCTGTCAGCGCGAAGTGCCCGAGATAGTTGGTACCGAACTGCATCTCGAAGCCGTCCGCCGTCGTTTGCCGGCTGGGCAGCGCCATCACACCTGCATTGTTGACGAGAAGATCGAGCGACGGACGCGCCTGCATGCGCTGCGCGAAATCGGTGATCGATGCTAAACTTGCGAGATCGAGGCGCTCGTAGGTGACCTTGGCGCCGAGCACGTCCTGGCTGATGTTCGCCAGCGCCGCCGCTCCCTTCTGGTCGTCGCGGCCGGTCAGAATGACGTCGGCTCCCGCCTTGGCCAATGCCAGCGCGGTCTCGTAACCGAGACCGCCGGTGGCACCTGTCACAACAGCGGTTTTACCGAGCTGTGAAGGAAGGTCGTTCTGCGCGTGCGCCATTGCAGTGCTTGCCCGCGATCAAATCATCATCGCAAGACTAATCGGAATGGCCCGGCGATGCCCGCGTTATTTCCGGACCATCGGGATCTGAAGGTTGGTCGGGCGGTTCTGCTCGGTGTCGAAGCCGCGCCCATCGATATTGCGCGCGCCCCAGAACAGCAGGTCGCCGCGAAGACAGACGAGGTCGTACTCCATGAAGTTCGTTCCCTCCTTCAGGCCGAAGGGGATGAACGTCTTGCCGAAAATGCTTTGCGGCGCGTTGACCGCCCATGTGGTGTAGCCGGTGGTCGCAACCTTGTTCAGCACGTCGGCGAACCCCTGCAAGAGCGGCGTCACCTCGTAGCTTTCATCGGCGATAAAATCGACCTTCTGCGCGCCCGGCGCAATCGGATGCGCGCCTTGCCACGTCATGTGCCCGCCGATCTTGATGCGCGCGAGCGGCACGGCACCGTAGGGATCGGCCGAGTTGATGATCTCAAGTTCAAACCGGTCCGCCGGGAGATATTTGAACGTCCGCTTGAGATAAAACGGCTTCAGCGTACCGTCCGCATTCTTCGCAGCGCTCGGCCGCACCTCCGGCGCGATGCTTTCCCAGTTTCCGAGCATCGCATCCTTGATCTTCGCAACATCTGTTGTCATGACGCTCGCCTTCGGTTGACCGCTCGCTGTTTGCGCTTCGGCTCCGCCAATGCCTGCCGTTAACACCAGACAAAGCAGAAGCGGCGCTCCAATACCTTTGACCATGCCGCGTCCTCATGCTGTGTTCGTGAACCGAGGCCCTGCCCGCTGGGCAGAACCCGCGCTGATGGCTTGCCGTGCTATAGGAGCCACTGGCAGGCACGGAAAAGACTTTGTAAGCTGGGCCCATGCCTGTGAGATATGGGATGATGTGATGGAGCTCCGGCATCTGCGCTACTTCGTTGCCGTCGCCGAAGCCGGCAGCCTGACGGTTGCCGCCGAGCAGAAACTCCACACATCGCAGCCCTCACTGAGCCGGCAGATCCGCGATCTCGAACAGGAGGTCGGCGTGTCGCTGATGAGCCGCAGCGCCCACGGCATCGAGCTGACGTCAGCCGGCAAGGCCTTTCTCGATCACGCGCGCATGGCGCTGGTTCAGGCCGAGGCTGCCAAGGAAGCCGCGCTGCGCGCCGCGCAACCGGCGCGTCCGGTGTTCGCGCTCGGCTTTTTGTCGGGGGCCGAAATCGGCTTGTTGCCCGAGGTGGAGCGGCTCCTGCGCGACGCGTTTCCCGATATCGATATCCGTCTCTCCAGCGACTACTCGCCGGTGCTCGCCAAAGCCCTGATGCGGCGCAAGCTTGATGCGGCGTTCATACGGCCGGAAGAGCACACGGAAAACCTTGTCTACCGGCGCGTGCGCACGGACCCGCTGGTCTTCGCTTTCCCGAGCGATCATCGCTTGGCATCGCAAGCCGCGATCGCGCCGCACGAGGTTGCGAAAGAAACGTTCTACTTTCCGTCGAAGGCCGCGCCCGCCGTACGCCGCGTCGTTCTCGACTATTTCAGCCGCGCCGGCGTCGACATCAAGGCCGAGCACGAGGTGCACAACGTCGTGCATGCGATCTCGATGATCACGTCGACGCGCGCCGTCATGCTGCTGCCGGCCTACACGAAACGCTATCTGCCGGAATCGATCACCACGCGGCCCGTGAAGGGAGACGCCCCCGCGCTCGATCTGGTGCTTGCCTATCACAAGGCCAACAAATCGCAGGTCCTGAAGCGGCTGCTGTCCAAGATCGGGGAGCTCGGCGAGATGTCCTGAGGCAACGGCGCGCGATCAGCTGCGCAGGTCCTACTTCGCCGGCCGCTTCTTCAGCCGCGCCTTCTTCGGCAGCAGTCCCGGCCACTGCACGATGTGATCTTCGAGGTCGGCTTCCTCGACCTCATCCTCGCTGCCCCACACGCGTCCGCGCACCGACACACCCGCCTCATGCACCGTGTTCGGATCGCCGGAGATCAGCGGATGCCACCAGTAGAGATCGCGCCTTTCGGCCGCGAGCTTGTAGCCGCAGCTCGGCGGCAGCCAGTTCAGCGTCCTCACATTCTCGGGAGTGAGGCGCACGCAGTCCGATACCTTGGCGGAACGGTTCGGGTAGTCCTTGCAGGTGCAGAGCCCCGCATCCAGCAAGGTGCAGGAAATGTGGGTGAAATAGATCTTCCCCGTATCCTCGTCCTCGAGCTTTTCCAGGCAGCAGCGGGCGCAGCCGTCGCACAGGCTCTCCCACTCGGCGTCGGTCATCTCCTCCAACGCCTTGGTTTTCCAGAAAGAATTGCTCTGATCCGGCGCCTTGCCGGGGGTGTCCGTCATGCCTGAAGCGATCCGTGAATGCCTGCAACTGTCGGCCTTGTAGCGCCGATTCCGCGCCCCGTCCTGCTACCGGTTGTGGACAGAACATCACACTCCGCACCGGGCGCGATCCATATTAGCCCTTTGGATCGAAAATGCCTGTTGAACCATTGGTTTGCGGCAGCGTCTCAGATACAAGGAACGAGTCACCCAAGGCCCGGATCGGCGCGCCTTGGGATTGCCGCAACCTTCACGCAAGACGCTTGGCAGCGCGCGATCAAGCCGCTTTCACGTCGCAATTGAAACGGGACTTCGGTGCGCAATTGGCTGCCATCGGAATGGATGAAGCGAATCCGGCACTTCCTGCTGGATGTCGACGCCCGCATCGATTCGACGCTGTTCTCGTCCGGCGCCGGCGCACGCGAGCTGTTCGAGCGCTACACCGCCTTCATGGACCGCTTCCATGTCGGTCACTGGAAGCGCTGGGTTTTCATCGAACCGCTCTCCGAAGGCGCAACCATCGGTTCGGCCGGCCTCGTCCTGATGCTCGCGCTCGCCGTGCCGGCGTTTCGCGAAACCGCCGATGACGACTGGCTGAAGAAATCCGATCTCGCTGTCTCCTTCCTCGACCGCTACGGCAATCCGATCGGCAATCGCGGCATCAAGCACAACGATGCGATTCCGCTCGAGGACTTTCCCGATCATCTGATCAAGGCGACGCTCGCGACCGAAGACCGCCGCTTCTACGATCACTTCGGCATCGACTTCGCCGGCACCGCGCGCGCGCTGATGACCAACGCGCAGGCCGGCGGCGTGCGTCAGGGCGGTTCGTCGATTTCGCAGCAGCTCGCAAAGAACCTCTTCCTCAACAACGAGCGCACCATCGAGCGCAAGGTGAAGGAAGCCTTCCTCGCCATCTGGCTCGAGACGCGTCTGACCAAGAGCGAGATTCTGAAGCTTTATCTCGACCGCGCCTACATGGGCGGCGGCACCTTCGGCGTCGACGGCGCCGCGCACTTCTACTTCAACAAATCCGCGCGCGACGTAAACCTTGCGGAATCGGCGATGCTCGCGGGCCTGTTCAAGGCGCCGACGCGTTACGCGCCGCACATCAACCTGCCAGCCGCGCGCGCCCGCGCCAACGTCGTGCTCGACAACCTCGTCGATGCCGGCTTCATGACTGAGGGTCAGGTGTTCGGCGCGCGGCGCAATCCCGCCAACGCGGTTGACCGCCGCGACGAAAATTCGCCGAACTACTATCTCGACTATGCCTTCGACGAGATGCGCAAGCTCGTCCTCACGTTCCCGAAGTCCTACACCGAGCGCGTGTTCGTCGTTCGCACCGCAATCGACATGAACGTGCAGAAGGTCGCCGAGGAAACGGTCGAAAGCCAGCTGCGCCAGTTCGGCCGCGACTATCATGCGACGCAGGCGGCGGCCGTGCTCGCCGATCTCGACGGCGGCGTGCGCGCGATGGTCGGCGGCCGCGACTACGGCGCAAGCCAGTTCAACCGCGCGGTCGACGCCATGCGTCAGCCCGGTTCGTCGTTCAAACCCTACGTCTACGCCACCGCGCTGATGAACGGCTTCAAGCCGGATTCGAAGGTGGTCGACGGCCCGGTCTGCCTTGGCAACTGGTGTCCGCAGAACTACGGCCGCTCCTACTCCGGCACGATGACGCTGACCACCGCGATCACCCGTTCGATCAACGTCATTCCAGTCAAGCTGTCGGTCGCAATCGGCATGATCCCCCGCAGCAACAACCAGTGGGAAGCCGCCAAGCGCGGCCGCGCCAAGATCGTCGAGACTGCGCGCAAGTTCGGCATCACCGCGCCGCTGATCGACACCCCGTCATTGCCGATCGGTTCGGGCGAAGTGAATGTGCTCGAACATGCGGTCGCCTACGGCACTTTCCCCAACCGGGGCCGCTCGGTGAAGCCGCATGCGGTGCTTGAGGTGCGAACCGGCGCCGGCGAACTGGTCTGGCGCTGGGACCGCGACGGCAAGAAGCCGGTGCAAGCGATCCCCGCGAACGTCGCCGCTGACATGTCGGAGATGATGAGTCACGTCGTCACCGAGGGCACCGCCAAGCGCGCGCGTATGGACGGCATTCCGGCGGCCGGCAAGACCGGCACCACCAACGCCTTCCGCGACGCGTGGTTCGCCGGCTTCACCGGAAACTTCACCGCCGCGGTCTGGTACGGCAACGACGATTATTCCTCGACCAACCGCATGACTGGCGGTTCGCTGCCGGCGCAGACGTGGCGCGAGATCATGGTCGCAGCGCATCAGGGCGTCGAGATCAAGGACATCCCGGGCGTCGGTCCGGCGGCGAAGACCGCGCCGGGTCAGGCCGTTGCCAACGCGTCGGCGAAGCCGAACAGCGGCGAGACCAAGTCCGGCGCACCGCCGGTGCTGACCAAGCGCGGCGCCGACATTCTGGTACGCGTCGAAAAGCTGATGGACGATGCCGGCAAGTCGAGCAAGGTTCTCTCAGGCGAACCGGAGAAGCCGTCGCGGCCGTCGTCATCGAGCAGCCTCCCCGCTTCGGGAAGTTTCGCAGCGGCCGCGCCTGTCGAACCCGCGACCGCGCGTAAAAATTGATGCACACATGATGGCGGCGGAATCGTGCGGCTGATTGTCGTCACCCTTGTCGTTCTGTTGCTCGCGACGTTGGTCGGTCTGGGACTGACCTGGACGACGGCGACGCGCGGCACCGACGTCGGCACTGTCACCATCGGCGCCTGGACCGCACGCCCGCGCACCGGCACCAGCGACATCGATCCCTATTCCCGCGCCTCGATCGCGCGCAGCGGCGAACTGCCGGTCGGCAGCGGCGACGGCGTCACCTTCATCGCATCCGCCGACGACAACAAGCGCGCGCTCGACGGCCGTTGCGATGTTGTGGTGAGTGGTGTGACGCCCGCCGCGCGCTTCTGGACCATGACGTTGTACGACACGAAGGGCCGCCTCGTCGCCAATGCGCTGCAACGCTACGGTTTCACCAGCCAGGAGATCGTGCGCGGCTCGGACGGCAGTTTCGAGGTGCGCATCGCATCGCGTTCGCGCGCCGGCAACTGGCTGCCGACCGGCGGTCTTGATAAATACGTTCTGGCGCTGCGCCTCTACGATACGCCGGTCGGGGTCGCGACGCGTACGCAGAAGGACGCTCCGATGCCGTCGGTGACCACGGTGGGTTGCCCATGATCCGGATCGTTTTCGCGCTCGTGGCCGGTGTGGTGCTTGGTGTGATCGTGCATCTCGTCAGCGTGTTGGCGCTGCCGCGCATCGCCTCGCAGGATGCCTATGCGCGTCTCGAACCGCTGACCAAACTCAATGCCGTGACGCAACTGCCGTCCACCGACCCCGGCAACGCGCCGATGCCGTTCATGGACCCGGCGTTTGCGACGGCGATCTGCCGCTACGATTTGGCGGGCGGTTCGATCAAGCTGACGGTGCCGGTCAGTCAGGCGTACACGTCGGTGACATTCTATACTCGCAACGAAGTCGCCTACTACGCGATCAACGATCGCTCCGCCGGCCGCCGCGTCATCGAACTCGATCTGATGACGCCGGAGCAGAAAGCCGAATTGCCGGAAGATGAGGAAATCACCGCGGCCGACCGGCTCATCATCGAGTCACCGACCCCGAAGGGGTTGATCGTGATGAAAGCGCTGGCGCCGGAGCCGAGCCTGATGTCGCAGGCGCAGGCCACCCTCCTCGCCGCGAACTGCCGGATTCAGACCGAGCCGGCGGCGCCACCGGCGAAGCGCTGACGCTAACCCTTGCTGACAACGGCAGGCTCCGCATCGGAAAGCGGCACACCGACGCCACGGCGCTTGAGACGCGAAGCGAGCTCGGCAATCAACCGGTCCGCATCCGCGGCCATGTTGTCGGGCGTTTGCAGCACCAGCCGCTGCAACGCCCACTGATACAGCGCGACGCGCTGCTCGAGTGCAATCTCGGCCCACTGCACGATCGCTGCATTCTCTTTCATTCGCGCCAGCGCATCGTCCCTTTCTCGCGGCGTCATTCCCGACACCAGCTTGAAGGCTTCGTGGCGCTTCTTGTCGAGATCGCTGACGCGCGCTGCGGTGATGAAGAACGGCTCGAACCGCGTGAGATCGTTGCGCACGTCGTCCATCAGCACGTTGTAGCGCGACATGTGCGAACGATGCGGCTCGTCGATCAGCAGCCGTCCGTAGCCGGTGCGGTCGAACGCCACCTGCTGCCGCCAGGGCGCGGGGCTCGGCTGATAATCACCGAACACGCTTTTCCAGGCCGGACGCGAGCGCGGCGGTTCGATGAAGAAATAGGCTTGATCGCGGAGCTGCCGCTCAAGCTCGGTCAGCTGGAATTGCGACGGCGCAAGCCCGCGGCTTGCATTGGCCTCCGCACCGAGCCAGCGGTGCATATCGTCGCTTTTGGCTGAATCGCGGGTGCGGCCGAAATCGCCGCTGGCGCAGCCGCCGAGTGTCGCGGCGGCGATGGTGATCGCAATCGTGAAGAGCGATCTGAAACGCCGAGGCCTCGCTGGGCGCGGCGCGCTCAGGGCCGGCATTTCCGAAAAACTCCGTCTCAGGTACGGGCGCGGCGGCGGCGACGTCCGCCCGGCGTGGTGCCCTGCTCGGGACCATTGCCTGTCGGTTCGTCGATCAAACGCTCGACACGGATCACTGGCAGAATAAGCAGCGTCCCGAGCCCCTCGCGCGGCATGCTGTCAAACTCCGACCCCAAACGGCGCGATGCCGAACTGGCCGGAAAATCGATGACTGTGCCCATGGCAGTCTCTCCTCGCCGATCACAATTGATCGGCGCAGTCTTTATTTGAGACCCGTCATGGTTAATGGGCTGTTAAGGCGAAAAGCTCGGCCGCCGCAATAGTTAGAGGTGGTCGGTATTGATCCGGGCCAAATCGCCCGGACCGCACTTTCGCTCGGACATTCCGGGCATGAGCCAGCGACGGCGGCGCGATTATTCCCCGTGATGTTGTATTCGGATCACACCAGACGCTGTGAACTTGTCCCATAATACCTCCAATGGCATCCGGAAATACCTCGTTCTCGTAAGTTTGTTTTCTCGGGGGTTGTCATGAGCAAGATTTTTATCGGGGCATTGGGATTCGCTCTGCTGGCTGCACCGGCAATGGCCGCAGATTTGCCAGCCCGCATGCCGGTCAAGGCGCCGCCGCCAGTACCAGTGTACAGCTGGACCGGTTTCTACATTGGCGGCAACGTTGGTCACAGCTGGGGCCGCGCCAACGACAGTGCAGGCGCCGGGTCCATCGTGACCAACGTCTTCAGAACGGCATCGGGTCCGGCCGATCCGACTGCCGTCATCACGACAACTCCGCTGGCTTTTCCGGGCCGTCGCATCAACGTCGATGGCATCATCGGCGGCGGACAAATCGGCTACAATTGGCAGATCAGCGCTTGGGTTTGGGGTCTTGAGAGCGATTTTCAGGGCAGCGGGCAACGAGGATCGCAGCTGAGTTGCGTCACCGCGGGTTGTCCTGCCGGCTCGTTGTTCGTGAACGAGTCTATCAAACTTGAATGGTTTGGAACGACGCGCGCTAGAGCAGGCTATCTGGTCACACCGGAACTGCTGCTCTACGCCACCGGCGGTGCGGCCTACGGCGAACTTAAGTCAAACGCAACAGCCGGAATTATTGGCGGTGCAGCTCTTGTCGGATCTGCCAGCTCAACACGCGTGGGCTGGACCGCAGGCGCCGGCGGCGAGTGGGCGTTCGACCGAAAATGGTCGTTGAAACTCGAATACCTCTACATTGATCTTGGCCGATTCAACGGCGTCGCGGGCGCGAGCACCACGACCACAGTTGCGAACGTACCCCTTCAAGGGTTCAGCACGCAAACCACGGTCAATTTTCCCGGCGTGAGGTCGAAGTTCACGGATCATATTCTTCGTGCGGGTGTGAATTATCGCTTCTGATATCCTCCATCCTGCCAAGTTGGAAAGGACCGGCTGAACTGCCGGTCCTTTTTTATGCGTGCGAATTGAGAGACCGTTTACCCGGTGTTTTCCTTAACGGACCCTTAAGTCACTCTCGCTAGCATCGGGGCGGACCTCGACCTCGTTGCGTATGTGGCATGACCAAGGATTCGCTGTTTCCAGGCTTTGATGGATTGATGACGCTCTCACGCCGTGAGGGTGTCGATATCCGGCCGACTTTGCTGCGCGTGCTGACCGACCTTTACGTGCAGGCCGGATCGCATACCAAGGACGAAGAAAGCCAATTCGTCGAACTTACCTCGCGCCTGATCGACGAGGTCGACGACGCCACCCGTGCCGCCGTGCGCGCGCGGCTTGCGATCTACCAGTACACGCCCGAACCAATTCGCGAGAAGCTGAACCTGTCGACCGTGACGCGCGCTCCGCTTGCGCCTCAGTCTACGCCGATGGCTGCACCAGTTGCCACGCCCATCACCGCGGCCCCCGAAACCCCCGCTCCGTTCATTTCGCCCGACGTCAGCGATACCGCCTCGCTGCACGAGAGATTTTTCACCGCAGGCTCGCGCGAGCGCATCGCGATCCTCAACGGCTTGGCCGACTCTTCGCTCAAGCAGGCCGGACGCACCGACGCAAAGCGGCGTCAGCGTTCGATCGAAACGCTCGAGATGGCCGCCTTCGCTGTCGATGCCGAAAACTTCACCCGCGAGGTTGGCGACGCCCTGCTGCTGCCGCAACAGCTCGCCGAACGTATCGTCGGCGATGCCGGCGGCGAGCCGCTTGCGGTCGCCATGAAGGCGCTCGGCATGCCGAGCGAGAGCTATCAGCGCGTCCTATTGTTCCTCGATCCGCAGGTCGGATCGTCGGTCGTGGCGGTGTTCACGCTGGCACGTCTGTACGACCGGATCAGCGAACAGTCGGCGCTGACCATGCTCGGGGTCTGGCGCAATGCCTCGGCCGCGATGACGCGGGCCCGCTTCCGCCCGTCACTGCACGACGACGAGCGCCAGCGCGCACGTCCGGCGTTCGGCCAGGTCCGCCCGGCGCAGCCGCGCAGCATCCAGTCGGACAAGAGCTCCGTCCGCCGCTAGCGGCTCTCGCCTGCTATATCCAGAAAGTGCCGGCCCTGCCGATCCTCGATCTCGACGATCCATGCGTCGGGATCGAACCTGATCTCCTTGGTCAGGCGTTCCTCGATCGACGGCTCGGCCACCGGCTCCCGCGTTGTCGGTACGAACACGCGATCGAGCGGCCGGCTCTCGTCGTACTCGCTTTGCGGCGCAGGCGCGTACAGCGTCGCCGTCCCATCCATCCGGCTAACCTTGACGAACACCGCGCCCGCCTCTTCCGCGCCGCGCCGGCGCACGGCGCCGAATGCGCCCTCGATTTCACAGCGGCGCAGATACGCGGCGACCCAGATGCTCGATTTCAGACGCATGAGATGGCGGCGGCTCCGGTGAGTGACCGGACCTGCTCTATGGCATGACGCCGAAAAGGGAAAGGCTTGGTGCTTACTCGATCGGCCGGCCGGTGACGGCGGCGAGTTCACGAACCATCCGGTCCGAGACTTGGCCGGTGACGGGGAGCTTGCGCTCCTTCTCGAACTTCGAAATCGCGGCCTGGGTGTCCGTGCCGGCAACGCCCGTCGGCTTGAGCTGGCCGTAGCCGAATTCGGTCAGAGCCCGCTGAACGGCCGCCACACGGCGCTGTGAGGCCGCCGGATCGGTCTTGCTCGCCGCCGGGATCGGCGCGGGCGGACGCATCACGGGAGCAGCTGAAGCGGTAGGCGCGGACGACGGCGCCGTGGTTCTCGCAACGAGCTGGCCCATCGGGTCGCTGGCGCGCGGCTCAGGTTGAGATTGCGGCTTTGCTTCGACGGCACGCACCTCGGCCGGCTTCACATCGGCCTCAATCGGACGTGCCTTCGGCAGTGGATTGACCGGCGCGGCTGCGACAGGCGTCGGAAACGCGACAGGCACAGCGCGGCCGAACATGGGCGACGGATGCCGTCCTGCCTGCATAAACAGCGCATTGCCGAGGATCGCTGCGACCATCGCCGCCGCAACCAGAATCGCCAGCGCATCCTTCGGATTGTTCAGGAGCGGCCGGATCAGGAACGACATCACGCCCCTGCTCTCCTCATCCTCGAACCGGTTGCGGGCCGCTTCAGCTTTGGCTTTGGCCTTAGGCACGTTTCCTCACTTGATAGGTGTGCTGTCCGGAGCGCAGCGCCGGAGCGATCTGACGAATGTTGCTTTGTTCGGCGGCTTCGACGGGCGCGGTGTACGCCAGCGGCAGCGAAACGGTGACCGTCGTGCCCTCGCCGATCTTGCTGTCGACCGTCATTTCGCCGCTGTGCAGCCCGACGAGGCTCTTCACGATCGACAGGCCGAGGCCCGTACCCTCGTGACGCCGCTGATAGGTCTTTCCGGCCTGGAAGAACGGGTCGCCGATGCGCTTGAGATCTTCCGCGCCGATGCCGACGCCGGTGTCGGCCACGCGCATCACAAGGCGTGCGCCTTCGACCTGCGCGGACACGGTCACCGTGCCGCCGTGTTCGGTGAACTTCACCGCGTTCGAGACGAGGTTGAGAACGATCTGCTTGAATGCCCGCGGGTCGCCGGTCATCTCGGGGAGATTGTCCGGCGTACGCACGGCGAGTTCGACGCCGCCGTCGCGCGCCTTCAGCGCGAGAATATTGCAGCAGCTCAGAAGCGACTCGCGCGGCGCGAACGCCTCGGGGACGACCTCGAACGTGCCGCTCTCCATCTTCGACATGTCGAGGATGCCGTTGACCACCGACAACAGATGCTGGCCGGATTCATTGATCAGCTTCGCATACTCACGACGCTTCGCCGCATCGAGCATCAGATCCTGCTCGTGCACGATCATCTCGGAGAAACCGATGATGGCGTTGAGCGGCGTGCGCAGCTCATGGCTCATGGTGGCCAGGAATTGCGTCTTGGCGGCATTGGCGCGCTCGGTCTCGATGCGGGCGGCGTCGAGGGCCTGCTCCTGCGCCTTCCGCTCGGTGACATCGCGCATCACCGCGACGACCTCGGGCTTGCGTCCCATCGCCTGTCCGGGCGCACGCTCCATCAGCCGGCAGCGCATTTCCACCCAGATGAAATCGCCGGATGCCGGATGCACGGGATCGGCGATGCGTGACAGATCGCGGCGCAGACGGAAGTCGACCCGCGCTTCTTCTTCGCCGCGGGCTGCATTCGACAGTGCCGTCAGGAATGCGGGGCGATCGGCGACGTGGACCCGGTCGAACAGGCCATGACCCATCAGGCGCGACGTCGACACGCCGAGCATCTGCTCGATCGCGGGCGAGATGAACTCGACCGCGCCATTGCGATGATGGCGCGAGATCACGTCGCTCATGTTGCGCGCCAGCAGACGGTAGCGGTCTTCCTCGTCGTAAAGCAGCGATACGCTGATCCGGGTCAACGATTCCGCGCCGAAGGCGAGGCCGGCGGCGTAGAGCACGCCCGACGCGATGCCGAGGATCATGAACATGTGTTCTGCCGCGGGCGAGACTTCCGACGGCGGGAGCCAATCGAGACGCGACGCGGCGATCAGCAGCGTCACGCCGCCGACTGCGAGCGCAGACGCGAAGGCGACGACGCGGCGCGACGCCGACAACGCGGCTTCCAGCGGAATCGCGATCAGCCAGATCGCGACGAAGGATTCGATACCGCCGGTCTTGAAGGCAACCGTCAGCACCAGGCCTGTCAGCGCCAGCGACGACAGCACGTGCGCGCTTTCATAGCGGCCGGTGCGCGAGAGGAAATACGACAGCAGGATCGGTGTGATCAGCCAGCCGAACACCACGACCTCGGTCGCGCTCGGCGCGCCGCGGGTCGCGAGATAAATCGGAAAACCCGTGAAGGCCGCAAGGCTGCCGAAAAGGCGCGGCGCCATGAACGCGCGATGGCGCGCGCTGGCCAATGCGTCGTAACGCGCTGAAGGATGCAGCAGCGCATCGAGACAATCGCGAATGAGCTTCAGAACCGCCACGGCTTCTTACGTCTCAGCCGGTTGATGAAGACAACCGAGCCGGAACGCCCCCTTATTTCGTTGCAGGATCGTGTCAGAGGCTCATTAAACGAACACTAAGGCCCCATCGCAGATCGCCGCGCATAACGCCGCAAACGCGGTAATCGCGAAAAGACGCGTTCGAATTGGCTGAAATGGTGAACGCAGCCTTTCCGAAACGGGCCTCGCTATGGTTTCGAAATGGTAGACAAAGCGGTCAGCGCGGCGGCGCCTGTTCCCGTCAATCGAATATTTACGCCGACACGAACGATTCAAATTCGCGGCAATTTTTCGGAAACCTGATACGGGCAATTTAATCGCATCTGATACGCCAAGCTCAGATTGCGAGATCAATCGCAGCGCAGGTCGAAGGCATACGAGTCGCGTCATGTTTTTTCTGCTGAGAATGACATTCTGGATCGGTCTGGTGCTGGTGCTGCTGCCGACCGGCAAGCCGAGCGATTCCGAGAAGCTTCCGCAGCTCGGCGCCACCGAAGCCGTGACCGCGGCGACCGCCGCCGTCTCCGACATGAGCCAGTTCTGCGCGCGCCAGCCGGCGGCTTGCGAGATCGGCGGCCAGGCGGCGACCGTGATCGGCCACCGCGCCCAGGCCGGCGCACGCAAGGTCTACGAGTTCATCACCGAGAAGACGGAAAAGTCCGAGCAGCCTGAGAAGGCCGCCGGCACCGACAAACCCGAGACGGCCGCGAAGCCGGAGAAGGTCGAGAAGCCTGAGAAGACGGTCAAGCCCGAGAAGCCGCAGAAGGCCGGTAAGAAGAACCCGGATCACACCGGTTCGATCGGACCGGCCGTCGCTTCGCCCGATACTCACGGCCTGCCGGCGCCGGACAACACGCTCACCGCCGATGATCTTGCCACCGACTGGCATATTTCCGGCGTCGAGACGGTGCCCGCCGATCACTAGGCCGATCGGCGGCCGGTGTTCCCGCCAACCGCACAAAATCCGCTCCGGTTATCGCTTTCGAGCGCCCTCGATCTCATATATGCCCTGTGAGATGAAATACGGGCTGCCATGACGATCGACGAGATCCGCGACAATTTCGAGCTGCTGGACGAGTGGGACGACCGCTACCGTTACGTCATCGAGCTCGGCCGCACGCTGGCGCCGCTGCCGGACGAAGAACACTCCGCCGCCAACAAGGTTCAGGGCTGCGCCAGCCAGGTGTGGCTGTCGCGCCGTCTTGAGCCGGGCGCGGGCGGCGAGCAGGTGTTGCGATTCCTCGGCGACAGCGACGCGCACATCGTTCGCGGCCTGATCGCGATCCTGCTGTCGCTACTTGACGGCAAAACCGCGCGCGAGATTCTCGCAACCGACGCCATCGCCGTGTTCGACGAACTTGGCTTTGCCGAGCATCTGACGCCGCAGCGCTCGAACGGTTTGCGATCGATGGTCGAGCGCATTCGTGCCGATGCGCGCGACGTGCTCGCAGCAGCCTCCTGATCCGACGCTATCCTCATTCATTGTCGCTCCAGACCCGGATCGGCGACGACTCGTTGCCTTTCAATTGCGCCTTCAGTCCATAGTGCCGCGCGAGGCGATCGAGGCCGAGTTGAAGCACGATCTTGGCCGAGCGCGATGGCCAGCCGCGCTCGCGTTCGACATCGTCGAGTCCGCGCAGGAAGCAGCAGACATCCATCAAAAGCCCCGAGAATTCGGGCCCGCACGCATCGAGCGCAAGCTTGAGCCGCTGCCGCGACGCGACGACGAGATCGGTCATGTCGCCGGCGCCGCGCGAGCCGCCCCCGCCTGTCGGCAGACCCCAGTGCGAGGTGATCCGCGGCGTCAGGCTTCCACGTGTGAAATCGGCGCGCAGCCGCTCGCCCGCCAGAAACTGATGCGAGTCGATCAGACAGCGGCCATCGCGTCCCTTGCGGCGCGCGAGCCACGCCAGCGGACTTTCGCTCTCGTTGACGAGCGCGCTGATCACACCGGCGTCGGTCACGATATCGCGTTGCGCCAGATCGAGATGCTGGGCGCGAAACCGGTCGACGCCGTCCGGTAGGAGCGCAGTCGCGATTCGTTTATCCGGCTTTTTCATCGAACCACCCTCAGGTTGATCCGCAGCTCCCGCGCATCGCCTGATTTCGAGCGGCGGCAATGCGACTCCAGACGCCGCAGCCGCTCATCGAACCCATCCGCGTCGCGTGCTTCCTCGATGCGGCGGCACGCATGCGCCACCGTCGTGCGATCGCGCCCGTAGATGCGGCCGATCTGTCCGAAGCTGATCGCAAACACTGTGTGTGCCAGATACATCGCCGTCTGCCGCGCCAAAGCATCGCGCGGCGAGCTGCGTGTCCGGGCGAACAGCGTCGCGCGATCAACCGCGAAATCCTGCGCCACGGCTGCGGCAACCCGTTCGCACATCATGCGGGCAATGGCGGCAGATCGCGGCGCGCGGTCAGGCTGGCGAGCGTCGGAGGAGCGGGGTGTCGGGGGCATTGCAACCTCAGGCTATAGGAATTTATGCCTATAGCCTACTCCCGGTTGCCCGACCCGGGGATAGCGTTTCGCGTAATTTTTTCGCGAGCCCGCGCTGGTTGCGTCGATAGGTGGGAATTCGGGCGATTCGGCGGTTGGATCAGCGCAGCCGCTTGCGCTGCTGACCGAGACCCATCTTCTTGGCGAGCTACGACCGCGCGATGGCGTAGTTCGGCGCGACCATCGGGTAATCCGCCGGCAAGCCCCACTTCTCCCGGTACTGCTCGGGCGTCATGTTGTACTGCGTCCGCAAATGCCGCTTCAGCGACTTGAAGCGTTTGCCGTCTTCGAGACAGATCAAATACTCGCCGGTCATCGACTTCTTCACAGGAACCGCAGGCTTTGCAGGCTCCGCCGAGGTTTCGGGGCGCCCGGTCGAGACGCGGACGAGCGCCGCATGCACCTGATTGATCAGCGACGGAATGTCGGATGCCGGGGTCGGATTGTTGCTGACGTAAGCCGATACGATGTTGGCCGTCAGATCGATGAAGCTTTTGCCCGCCTGATCGTTCATGGCACTCCCCCGCCCCTGTCCGACTATACTTGGCGGCAATCAACGATGCTCTGATTCCCAAGCATAGATCACGCCTGGGAAAGATGACATCCTAATATTCGCAAGTAAAGCGATCAGGCCCGCTGATCGAGGTGGGCCCGCAGTTCTTCGATGGACGCGAAGCGCACCATGCCTTCGGGCATCTGTGCCTCGATCGAGCCGTCCGAGTAGAGCGAATAGGCCATGCCGTCGACCACGCCCGACTTCAGCACGGTCACTTCGGACGCCACGGGCTTCGGATCTGGCCGTACGCGTGGGGCTGCAGGCGGCTGCGGTGCAGCGTCGGAACGGAGCGGCTGGCCCGGCCGCGCCCGCTCGGCCTGCGGCCACGCTGCTTCGAATGATATCCGCGGGTCGGCCGGAGCCTGCGGCTCAACGGGTTCGGGCTCCGGCGCTGCCGGAACAGGCTCCGGCTTTTCAGGCTCAACCGCAGCCGTCGCCTGCTCGGCGGCCTTGGCCGCCGCGCGCTCGCGCTCCTTGCGGGAGGTCGACGAGAACAACAGGTTACGCTTCTTCGGAGGGGGCGGCGGCTCGGGCGCGGGCGGCGCCGGCTCCGGCTCGCTCCACGGCGGCGGTGCGGGAACCTCTTCGCTGTGAGGCGGCGCGGTGAGATCGCCGATCACGACCGGCTCGGGCGCGCTCGAACGCGCGGGAATTGGTGGCGGAGCTACCTCGGCACGAGGCAATGCAGGCAAATCGCCTGCCTGAAGGCGCTGGGCCAACGCACGAACTTCGCGGCCGATGATCCAGAGACCGAGCAGCGCAAGACCGGTCGAAGCGACAATCGCCCCGGTCAGGATCATGGTGTTGCCGAAGCTGAATTCCTTGATCGGAATGCCAAAGCCGAGAGCAATAATGCCGATCGTGAAGGCCGCAATGCCGGCGATCAACAACAAGACCATCTACGTCTCCCAACCCCAGCTACGCGAGCGCGCGCCGTCAACCCCGTGTAACGATAACGTCTTAATACGCACATCACCAAACGGGAATTCGGGACATGGTTTCCGCGGCCGGGGCATCCACACCTTCCGGCTGCCGTTCGCGCTCCGGACGCAGGAGGCGGCGAACATGAACGGAAGCTGAAAGCTTGCCTCTGTCCGCCGCTATTTATTCTTTACCTTGCGCAATTTGTTGCGTCGCACCGGGAGAATTGCGCCACAATTTCCAATTACTTGCTCAGGCAACTGCGCTATATGGAACCTGGGGAATAGGAGGCCAACAGCGCAAACAAGCGCGGGGCCATCAGGGGACACCGGGTTAATCGAGGACCATGACCACACTTACGACTTCGGCGATCGAAACGCCGTTGCGGCGTTCGATTGAGCAGACGTGTGACGATCTCGCCATCGCGGCGATCGCCATTGTCGCCATCATCGCCGGAGTAACCTTCCACGATTACGGACTTGGCTGGGACGATTACACCCACGCCGAATACGCCGATCTGCTGCTGAAGATGTACGCCTCCGGGTTCAAGGACACCGGGGCGCTGTCGTTCGCCAACCTCTTCATGTACGGCGGCGGCTTCGACATGGTTGCAGCACTGCTGCACAAGGTGATCCCGCTCGAACTGTTCGAAACGCGCCGTCTGCTTGGCGCAATCGTCGGCGTCATCGGCCTTGCCGTGACCTGGCGGCTCGCACGCCGCGTCGGTGGCGCAGCCGCCGGCCTCGCCGCGCTGCTGTTGCTGGCGCTGTGCCCGACCTTCTACGGCCACATGTTCATGAACCCGAAGGACGCGCCGTTCGCGGTGTCGATGGCCTTGCTGATGCTCGGCCTCGTGCGTCTGGTGCAGGAATATCCGCGGCCGCAGCCGAACACCGTGCTGATCCTCGGCCTCGGCGCAGGCCTCTCGATCGGTTGCCGCATTCTCGGCGGCCTGACGCTGATCTACGCCGTTGCCGGTTTCATCCCGCTGCTGATCAACGAAATTCGCACCCACGGCGGACGCGAAGCCGCGCATCGTTTCTTCCACGTGGTGTATGTGCTGCTGCCTGGCCTCGTGCTCGCCTATCTCGTCATGGGCCTGATCTGGCCGTGGTCGATCCTCGAGTTCAAGAACCCGCTGAACGCGGTCACGTACTTCTCGCACTTCTTCGAGAAGCCATGGAAGGAGATGTTCGACGGCGCGCTGGTGTCGGTGCCGGACATGCCGTGGTCGTATCTGCCGACGCTGTTCGCACTGCAGCTGCCGGAAGTGCTGATCGTCCTCGCCGTGATCGGCGCCGGCGGCGCGATCCTCTCGCTCCCGCGTTCGCGTGTGACGCCGCAGACGAAAGCGATCCTGCTGATGCTGACGCTCGCGGCGACGCTGCCGCTCGTCATCGCCATGGTGAAGCGCCCTGCCCTCTACAACGGCATCCGCCACTTCATCTTCGTCATTCCGCCGATGGCGGTGCTGGGCGGAGTCGTGTTCGGCTGGATCTCGGATCGCGTCAAGCGCAACCACGGCCCGGCGCCGCACCTGGCCATCGTCGGCCTGTTCGGCCTGGCGCTGCTGCTGCCGCTGACCGAGATGATCCGGCTGCATCCGTATCAGTACACGCACTTCAACCACGTCGCGGGCACCGTCCGTGAAGCCGACGACCGCTTCATGCTCGACTACTGGGGACTCGCATTCAAACAGGCCGGCGAAGGCCTGCGCGAGAAGCTCGCCGAGCAGCAGGAAGTTCCGCCGCGCGGCCGCAGCAAGTGGAAGGTCGCCGTGTGCGGTCCGCAGCGCCCGGCGCAGGTTGCCCTCGGCCCTGACTTCACCATCGGCTGGGACTCGCGGCAGGCTGACTTCGCCATGACGCTCGGCGAGTTCTACTGCAAGGGCCTGACCGCGCCGGTCATCCTTGAGGTGAAGCGCGACGAGGTCGTGTTCGCCCGCGTCTACGACATCCGCGGTTCGAGCATCGCCAACCTGCTCGCGATCCCGGCGCCGTAGTCTCAGGTTTCCTAGTTCCGACGCGAACGCGGACGAGCCATGCTCGTCCTGCGGATATGCTGCGTTGCCGTTTCATCGGAGCATGTCTAGCCTGCATGCAAATCAGGTCTGAACGCCCGTCAGAGGCTTAAGGGAGAAATCGATGTCGCCAGCCGAAGCCCGCCTTGCGGAAGTCCCCTCGACCATGAGCGAAGCCGAGTGGGCGCAGCGCGTGAACCTCGCCGCCGCCTATCGGCTCGTCGCCTATTACGGCTGGGACGACCTCGTCGACACCCACATCTCCGCGCGGGTGCCAGGTCCCGATCATCACTTCCTGATCAACCCGTACGGACTGATGTTCGACGAGATCACTGCCTCGAGCCTCGTGAAGGTCGACCTAGACGGCAACCAGCTCACGGCGAGCCAGTACAAGATCAATCCGGCGGGCTTCACCATCCACTCGGCTATCCATGAGGTGCGTGAGGACGCCGGCTGCGTCATGCATCTGCACACGCCGGACGGCACGGCGGTGGCGACCTGCATGGACGGACTGCTGCCGCTGAACCAGACCGCACATTTCGTCACTGGCGACCTCGCCTATCACGACTACGAGGGCGTCGCGCTCGATCATGATGAGCGTCCGCGCCTGCAGCGTGACCTCGGCGAGAAGAATCACATGCTGTTGCGCAACCACGGCACGCTGACGGTCGGCCGCACCGTCGCCTCCGCCTTCGAGCGCATGTATCATCTTGAGCGCTCGTGCACGATGCAGGTGCGCACCCGCATGTTGGGGCCGACCGCCTACCCGATCGAGAAGCTGGCGCTGGAGGTCAACGAGAAGGTGTTCAGCGATCGCGACGCTTTGGAAGCGCGCTCGGTGAAGCTCGTCTGGCCCGGTCTCTTGCGCAAGCTCGACCGCATCGACCCCAGTTACAAATCATAATTTTCGATGTAGAGTCTGTTTCACAAGACCTCTGCACGTGAATCAAACGCCGCCCAATTCCGGGCGGCGTTTTTTGTCATCTGTCCGCCGTTAACGACGATACGGGCGCTTGTGCGAGCCTCATCAAGGCTTCGCTAACGCGTTCGCGCTACCGATAAGCGGACAGTCCGCCGCAGGTCCTCCCGTGAACCCATTCGATATTGCCGTTTATGTCCTGCTGGCCGCCGCGCTCATCGTCGGCTATAGGGCTGGCGTCATCCGCAGTGCCGCGACGATCCTGGCCTATGCCATGGCGGTTCCACTCGCCATCACGCTAACGCCGCGCATCGCCGCCATGATGACCAGCACGCCGGCATCGAACGCCATCTACAGCTCGTCGATCTTCATCGGGCTGCTGCTGATCGGAGGAATTCTCATCTCGCTGGTGCTGCGGCTCGCCATCGACGAAGCCATCGGTCCGACGCCAAGCGTTCCTGACCGGATCGCCGGTTCGGTTCTCGGCGCCGTGCGCATCGGCCTCGTGGCCGTCACCGTGGTGCTGGTGTTCGACCGGTTGATCCCGGCCAATCGCGAGCCGGCCTTTCTGAAAGGCTCGCAGCTTCGGCCGTGGCTGTCGATCGCGGCAAAGAAGGGGCTGAAGTCGCTTCCGCCCGAAACGGCGAGCTTCATCGACCGGATGAAGCAAAGCCGCGGGACCTAGCGTTCGACTCAAAGTTTCGCTTCCGCAAACGCCGCGAGAATACGCGCCCACGAGCGGATGCCCTTGTGGAAACTCTTCAGATCGTACTTCTCGTTCGGCGAGTGGATGTTGTCATCCTCCAGGCCGAAGCCGATCAGGACGGTTTCCAGTCCCAGGGTCTTCTTGAAGTCGGCGACGATCGGGATCGACGCACCCGAGCCGATCAGCAGCGCTTCCTTGCCCCACTCCTCAGTGAGTGCCTGCTTGGCGGCGGCCAACGGCTTCATGTCCCACGGCAGCGCGATCGCCGGCGCCAGCGAATGGTCGAGAAACTCGGCACCGCAATCGCCCGGCAGGCGGTCGCTGACGTATTTGCGGAACCCCGCGCGGACCTTCACCGGGTCCTGGCCTTCGACAAGACGGAACGACACCTTGGCCGACGCAAGCGACGGAATAACCGTCTTGGAACCTTCGCCGGTGTAACCGCCGACAATGCCGTTGATGTCGCAGGTCGGGCGCGAGGAGACCTGTTCGATCAGCAGGCGATCCTTCTCTCCGGCCGGAATCGACAGACCGATCGGCTTCAGGAACGAGTCCGCTGAAAGGTTCAACGCCTTCCACTGCGCCAGCACGTCCGGCGGCAAATCCTTCACGCCATCGTAGAAGCCCGGAATCGTGATGCGTCCGTTCTCGTCATGCAGGCCGCCGAGAATGCGCGTCAGCACACGGATCGGGTTCTGCGCGCCGCCGCCGTAAATGCCCGAATGCAAGTCGCGGTTTGACGCCTTGATGCGCACCTCCTCGTAGACGAGGCCGCGCAGCGCCGTCGTGATCGCGGGCGTGTTCTGGTCCCACATGCCGGTGTCGCAGACGAGCGCGAAGTCGGCGGAGAGGTCCGCCTTGTATTGTTGCAGGAACGGACCGAAGTTCTTCGAGCCGACTTCTTCCTCGCCTTCGATCAGCACGGTGACGTTGATCGGCAGCGAGCCGGTGACGTTCTTCCATGCCCGGCATGCCTCGACGAAGGTCATCAGCTGGCCTTTGTCATCCTCGGCTCCGCGCGCGACGATGATCTTGCGGCCGTCGGCATGATCGGTGACCACCGGCTCGAACGGCGGACGGTGCCACAGATTCAGCGGATCGACCGGCTGCACATCGTAGTGGCCGTAGAACAGCACGTGCGGCTTGCCGGCCTGCCCGTTGCTCTTGCCGACCACCGCCGGGTGCCCTGCGGTCGGCCGCACCTCGGTCGCAAAGCCGAGTGAGGCGAGATCATTCGCGAGATGCTTCGCCGCGGTTTTGCAATCATCGGCAAATGCCGGATCGGCGGAGATCGACTTGATGCGCAGCAGCGCGAACAGACGTTCAAGGCTCGCGTCGAGATCGGAATCGATGCGCGCGAGGACCGAATTCAGATTTTGATGAGGCACGTGGGTTGCTCTTGCATAATCATGTTTGCCGCGCCAACGTGGGCTAATTTTTGCGCTTTGACCATCCTCTTTCGAACGAGCAATCGGCAATTTTCTCCACTCGGCAGGCCGACAGTACATGTTGTTTTACGAGCCGCTTTTTTTGACGATTTTTCCCAGCATCTATGCCGCTTATTTGCTGACGCCCGGCGCCGACGCGCGAAAATGGATTCTGCTCGCTGCCAGCGCGCTGTTCTATGTTTGGGGTGAGCCGGCGTTCGTCGTCATTCTGCTGATCTCGACCGCCATCGATTACGGCTTGTCGTTCTATCTCAGCGAACCAACCGGCAGAAGGATACGCATCCTGGCGCTGTCCGCCGGTGTCATCCAAAACCTCGGTATTCTGATTGTCTACAAGTACGCCGACTTCCTGATCCAGACGCTCAACACAGCTCTGTTGCCGCTTGATGTCACGCCGCTTCCGCTGCTGCGCCTGGCGCTGCCAATCGGCATCTCGTTCGTGGTGTTCGAGAAGATTACCTACCTCGTCGATACGAATCGCGGGATTTCCAAACCCGCGGAACGCTTCGCCGACTATTGTCTGTTCGTCCTGTTCTTTCCCAAGCTGCTCGCCGGTCCCATCCTCAAATACCATGAGATGAAGGACCAGATCGCATCGCCGCCGCCCGCATCCTGGAGCGGGTTTTTGGGCGGGTTCCTGCGGTTCACGCGCGGCCTGATCCGCAAGCTGTTGATCGCCGATCCGCTCGGAAACTTCGCCAATCAGGTGTTCGCCGCAGATCCGTCGGGCCTTGCGGCAAGCACCGCCTGGCTCGGTCTGGCTGCTTTCACCATCCAGATCTATTTCGACTTTGCCGGCTATTCCGACATGGCAATCGGGCTCGCCCGCATGATGGGCTTCGAGTTGAAGGAGAACTTCAACAGTCCCTACGCATCGCAGTCGATCACCGAATTCTGGAGACGATGGCATATTTCGCTGACCACATGGATCCGCGACTACCTTTACGCGCCACTCGGCGGCAATCGCCGCGGCATGGCTCGTACCTACATCAATCTCTGGGTTTGCTTCCTACTGTCCGGCCTGTGGCACGGTGCGGGGTGGAACTTTATCCTGTGGGGAGCCTACAACGGCCTGTTTCTGGTTCTGGACCGGTTGTTCTTGCTCGCATGGCTTCGGCGTTGCGGACGGGTTCTGGCCACGTCGATCACGCTTTTCATCGTCATGATCGGCTGGGCGATCTTCCGCTCGGAATCGTTGAGTCACCTGGAGCCGTTTCTCAAATCGTTGTTCGGGCTAACCAGTGGCGCAATACGGATCGATGCGTCGATCGAAGTCGCCACGACCTTGATCGCTGGTGCGATGATTTCGCTGATCCCCGCAACGCCCATCCTGGCTCGCGTCCAAGACTGGTACGCCGGACGTCCATGGGCAAGGGAGGTCGCCGCCGCAGGCGCTTTGCTGCTGTATGTTGTCGCGGTCGCACGGGCGATCGCCGCGCCGTTCCAGCCGTTCATTTATTTCAGGTTCTAGCACGATGAACCGATTGTCACTTCGTCCCTGGCCACTCCTCCGCCTGCTCGCAGCTCTGGCGCTTGTCGCCGTGCCGATTCTCACGTTCTGGAATCTGCATTTAATCAACAAGGGCCGTCGTCCGATTACATTCGCCCAACCGCTCGTCGGAGTTACGCTTAATCAAAAGATCGAGTGGTCTTGGCAAGCTTTCCTCAAGGGCGACCTACAGAAAGCCATATCCGAACGGGTCATCGAGGCCATTCCAACCCGCTATTTTCTGGTTCGGCTCAACAACGAATTGCGCTTTCGCTTTTTTGACGAACCATCGATACCCGACTTGTTTATCGGAGCAGGCCGGCAACTCAGCGCAAAAACATACTTGAACGAGTACTGCCAGCGCAGGTCGGGGCTCGCCAAAGAGCGGGCGGAAACCGTTCTTCCCGCCCTCCTCCAAATTCAGAGCCACTATCAAGCCAATAATGCCGTCTTCATCTATCTGATCACGCCATCGAAGATCGCTCATCTTCCGCAGCATTTTGTCGATCGCTGGCCATGCCGCAGCTCCGAGGCCGAGCGTGCGGGGTTTGTCCCGGAGTACGTCGCCTATCTGCGCGCAAAAGGAATTATCGTCGTCGACGCCGCAGGTCTGGTTCACGGACTGAAGACCGCATTGAAAACGGACTTGTTCCCACCCGGCGGCATTCACTGGGATCAATTGGGAGCGGGCAACGCGATGCTCGCCGTCGTGGATGAAATCAACCGCCAAGCACAAACCGCTTTGGTCGCTCGGCCGTCACTCACCTATTCAAAGTCCAGCGACATTCCCCCGACGGACCGCGATCTCGCGGAGCTGATGAACGTGCTATGGCCGCCGATCGACTACAAGATTCCCCGGGTCCAGTTCCAGCGCGAGCGTCCATGCAGCGGCCGCCCGGAGCAAACCATAAAAGCGGCGATCGTCGGCAGCAGTTTCTCCAATACGATCGCAGAACAGCTCATCGAGGGCACATGCCTGACGAACTTGAGGTTGTTCTTTTATCTCATGCTTGAGACCTATGGCGGGTCACCCTTCCGGGTCTTGCAGAAAAACCCCACGAACGCGGACCTCGACAGTCTCCGCCATGTGCAGATCATGATTATGGAAGAGAACGAGTCGTTTGCCGGTCAATCGAACTTCATCGAAGCTCTGCGAAAGCTGATCGCAACACGTTAGGCTCAAGTTTCGGGACTGTGGTAGCCGTCCGGAAACGAGGCATCTATGTCCTTGGACCGTGTGCGGGCTGCAACCATACTGCGGGGACCTGGAGACATCCATGCTGAAGCTGCACCCCAACTGCGAATACTGCGACAAGAGTTTGCCGCCGGCGGCGACCGACGCGATGATCTGTACCTACGAGTGCACGTTCTGCGCGGATTGCGTCGAGACGCAATTATTGAACGTCTGCCCGAACTGCGGCGGCGGGTTTGTGCCGCGGCCGATCCGCCCATCGACGGAACGGCGCAAGGGTGTCGGCCTGCCGCGGCATCCGGCTTCGACCGAGCGCAAACATCTGAAGTACGGCAAGGATGACGTCGCGGCTTTCGTCGCGACTGTGCGTGACATCCCACCGCACGAACGTTGAAATCTTACCTGCGCAGCAATCCGCCGAGCGCGCCGCGCACGATCGTGCGGCCGATCGATCCGCCGACCGAGCCGCCAACGGACCTGCCGATCTTCGCCGCCGCGCCGCCGATCACCGTGTTGGTCACCGAGCGGGTCAGATCGCGCGCGATCACCTGACCCGTGGTCAGCTTCGTCCCGCGCGGCCGGCTGGTGCCGAAGATGATGCCGAGGATGTTGGCAAGCTTGTCGAGCACACCAGCCGGAGCCGGAGCGGGCGTGCCGGGATCGACTCCTTCCGTGCCAACCGGTGCTGCGGTTTCGGTCAGACGTTTGTGCAGCATCTCATAGGCTGACTCGGAATCGATCGCCTTGTCGTACTTCCCCTTCACCGGGCTCTTGGCCAGGATCGCCTTGCGCTCTTCGGGCGTGATCGGCCCCATGCGCGCCGTCGGCGGCCGGATGAACACACGCTCGACCATGGTCGGCGTGCCGTTGCCTTCGAGGAACGACACCAGCGCCTCGCCCTTGCCGAGTTCGGTGATGACCTTCGCCGTATCGAGCTTCGGGTTCGGACGGAAGGTCTGCGCGGCGGCGGCGACCGCCTTCTGGTCGCGCGGCGTAAAGGCGCGCAACGCATGCTGCACGCGGTTACCGAGCTGCGCCAGGACGCGGTCCGGCACGTCGATCGGGTTCTGCGTCACGAAATAAACGCCGACGCCCTTGGAGCGGATCAGGCGCACCACCTGCTCGATCTTGTCGAGCAGCGCCTTGGGAGCGTCGGTAAACAGCAGATGCGCTTCGTCGAAGAAGAACACGAGCTTCGGTTTCGGCGGATCGCCGGCCTCCGGCAGTTCCTCGAACAGTTCCGACAGCATCCAGAGCAGGAAGGTCGCGTAAAGCCGCGGGCTCGACATCAGCTTGTCCGCGGCGAGGATGTTGATCATGCCCCGGCCGTCCTTGTCGGTCCGCATGAAGTCCTTCAGCTGCAGCGCCGGTTCACCGAAGAAGTTCTCGCCACCCTGGTTTTCCAAGACCAGAAGCTGGCGCTGGATCGTGCCGATGGTCTGCTTGGTGACGTTGCCGAATTTCTGGGCGGCCGCCTTGATATCGGCCAGCCCGTCGCCGCCGCCAGCGTCCTCACCCTTCTTCTTTTTGTCGGCGGGCGAGATCGCATCGAGAATGGCTCGCAGATCCTTGAAGTCGAGCAGCGGGAAACCTTCCTCGTCGGCAATCTTGAAGGCAACGTTGAGCACACCCTCCTGCACGTCGTTGAGGTCAAGCATTCGCGCCAACAGCAACGGTCCTATTTCCGAGACGGTTGCCCGCACCGGATGGCCTTGCTCGCCGAAAACGTCCCAGAACACCGTCGAGAACTCATCCGGCTGGAAATCGAGGTCCATATCCTTGGCGCGCTTGAGGATGAAGTCCTTCGGCTCGCCCATTGCTGCAATGCCGGAAAGGTCGCCTTTGATGTCGGCTGCGAAAACCGGCACACCCGCTCGCGCAAATCCCTCGGCCATGATCTGCAGAGAGACTGTCTTGCCGGTTCCGGTCGCGCCTGTTGCAAGTCCGTGGCGATTGGCAAGGCCAAGCGTGAGCCAGGCGGTTTCTTCGCCCTTGCCGATGAAAACCTTTTCCGCGGTATCGCTATTCGACATCGAAATATCCTGGTCTGTCTTTCGAAACTCGGATCGCATCCGCTCACCGCATGCGATCATCGTCAGCATATGCCACCATCGGCGGCGCCATCATACGCGATCTTGAAAACCGATTGAACCGGCCATTGCGCCCGCTTTGGCATTCAATAACGAAATCAAATGCTCCGTGACGATCGGCATCCTTGCAAGCATTCCAAACAATGGAAGCTGCCGACCGCGAACCGCAGTGCAACTTCGCCGTTGTCAATGCGGTGATCTTGCATTGCTGCAACACTCGCCTGTGATCGCCGACAAATGGAACGTGTCCGCTTCTGATCGCTTGTAATTGCCACGGCGAACGCTCAAGATGATTTTGAGGATAGCCGGCGTCAGCCGGTGGGGTTGGGTACAATGCGACACATTATCGATCGGCTGATCGGCTTGATCAGCGCCGGATGTTCTGTCCTTGCACGGACAATCGATCCCCGGCAGGAATTTTTCAGAGCGAACGATGTAGCTGGTGAACTTTACGTGCCCATCCGCGACGAACGGTCGGATGGGCGCAACCGGTGGAATAGTTGCTGAGGCCACGAGCCCGCTTCACCCGCCGCGACAACCAGCTTGCTTTCGAGTCCCATGACATACCCGCTCTCCAAGATTGATGGCCTGAGCCAGCAGGCAGCCGCCAAGCTCAAATCGATCGGCATCCGCACCACCGAGGCGTTCCTTGAGGCCGCGCAAAGCGTCAAGGGCCGCAAGGAGCTGCATACCCAGACCGGGATCAGCGAAAAGCTGCTGCTCGATTGGGCCAACAAGGCCGACTACATGCGGATCCGTGGCATCGGCACCGGCAAGACCGAACTTCTGCGCGCTGCCGGCGTGACCACCGTGCGCGAACTGGCCATGCGCAACCCTGCCCGCCTCGCCCAGGCGATGAAAGATGCCAACACCAGGCGGAAGCTGGTGGATGTGCTGCCGTCGCAGCGCTCGGTCGAGCAGTTGATCGACCGCGCCAAGAAGCTGCCGCCGAAGATCACTTATTGAGACCCGTTCTGCCCACGCGCCCAAGGGCTTCCGCGCCTTGACTCCCCTGGTGGGACCGCGCAAAGCGACCGCCATGGCCAACCCGAAGCCTGCCGTAAGCTCATCTACGCGCCCCACCCATCCGGTGCTGCGGCCATTGTTTGCGCGGCCTTTTGCCGCCGTCATGGGTGTGCTGAACGTGACCCCGGACTCGTTCTCGGACGGCGGAGAATTCTTCGCGGCCGATAGCGCCGTTGCGCACGCGCAGGCGATGATCGCCGCCGGCGCCGACATCATCGATATCGGCGCGGAATCGACCCGGCCCTATGGCAACGCCAAGACCGTTTCGGCGGCTGAGGAGCGCGAGCGGCTTGAACCGATCCTCGCCGCCGTCGCCGAACTCGGCACGCCGGTGTCGATCGACACCATGAAGGCCGAGGTCGCCGACTGGGCGATCGGCCAGGGCGCCGGCATCGTCAACGACGTCTGGGGACTGCAGCGCGATCCGCAAATGGCAGCAGTAGTCGCCCGCCACGGCGTGCCGGTCGTCATCATGCACAATCGCGATGCTGCCGATCCGGCGAGCGACATCGTCAAGGATATGATCGCGTTCTTCCGCCGCTCGCTTGCGGTCGCGGCGGAGGCCAGCATCCCCAACGCCAACATCGTGCTCGATCCGGGCATCGGCTTCGGCAAGACGCCGGAGCAGAGCATGGCCGCCCTCGCACGGCTTGATGAATTGATGGTGCTTGGTTACCCCTTGCTGGTCGGCGCGTCGCGCAAGCGCTTCATTGCCAGCGTCGCGCGATCCGAACCGCAGGAGCGGCTGGGCGGCTCGATCGCCGCGCATCTGCTCGCCGCCCAGAACGGCGCGAAGATTATTCGCGCCCATGACGTCGCCGAAACCGTTCAAGCGCTGCGCGTTGCCGCCGCCATCGAGGACAAGAGATAAGCGATGACCGATACGATTTTCATCCATGGCATCGTGATCCATGCCCGCCATGGCGTCATGGAGCATGAAGCCGAGGTCGGTCAGCGGTTCGTCGTCGATCTCGAACTGTCGTGCGACCTTGCCGAGTCGTCACGTACCGACAAGCTCGCCGACACCGTGTCTTATTCCGACGTGGTCAAAGCTGCGACGTCGGCGTTTCGCGACGACAACTATAAACTGCTGGAGCGCGCGGCTGGCGCCGTCGCCGACGCCATCCTCGGCAAGTTCAGCCGCGTCAGCGCCGTCAAGGTCACGGTGCACAAACCGCACGCCCCGATCGCCGCGATCTTCGACGACGTCGGCGTGATCCTGACGCGCACGCGCAGCTAGCCCCGCAATGGCCCGCGCCTTGATCGCACTGGGCGGCAATGTCGGCGATGTCCGCGCGACCTTCGCCAAGGCCATCCCGATGATCTGCGGCATGACGCAGGCTGCGCTCGTCGCCCGCTCGTCGGATTACGCAACGCCGCCGTGGGGCGACGAGCAGCAGGATCGTTTCATCAACGCCTGCATCGAGATCGATACGGCGCTCGACCCGCACGCGCTGCTGTTTGCACTTCATCGGGTCGAGACGAAGTTCGGCCGCGACCGCAAGACCGAACGCCGCTGGGGTCCGCGTCCGCTCGACCTCGACATCATTGCCTACGATGACGCGCAGCTCGAGACGCCCGACCTCATCCTGCCGCACCCTCGCCTGTTCGAGCGGGCGTTCGTGCTGGTGCCGCTGGCCGAGATCGCGCCCACCCGGTCGATCGCCGGGAAGACCCCGGAACAAGCGCTAAAGGGGCTCGATACAGCCGGCATTGAACGTCTTCCTCCCTTGACCTGAGCCGCCATTGGCGGAAAACAGCATCAGGGTAAGCCTAAGGCGGGGTTGGCATTTCATGCTTTTGCTGTCGAAACCGGCCCGGGAGATTTGAAGACCAAGATGGCCAACGACACTGCATCCGAAGAGCTGCGCCTGGCAGCCGAATTCCCACCCGCAACCCGCGAGGCGTGGCTCAAGCTCGTCGATGGCGTTCTGAAAGGTGCGCCGTTCGAGAAGCTGACCAACAAGACCTATGACGGCCTGAAGATCGAGCCGATCTATCCGCGCACTACCGATGCAAGCATCGTCGCTGGCCGCGGAGCGGCGCAGCCGTGGCAGATCATGCAGCGCGTCGATCATCCCGACCCGGCGCAAGCGAACGCGCAGGCGCTGCACGATCTCGAAAACGGCGCGTCCGGACTGACACTTGTGTTCACCGGCGGCAATGCCGCGCGAGGCACGGGGCTCGAGCCGACCGCGCTCGCGCGTGCGCTTGAAGATATCTATCTCGACGCGGGCATTGCCATCGAATTCGAGATCGGTCCGCAGTCGCGCATCGCCGTGCAACATTTCGCCGAGCTGCTGAAAGCGCGCGGCATTGCTCCGGCGAATGTCGAGGCCCGCTTCGGCTTGGATCCGATTGGCGCGGCCGCCGTGTGGGGATCGAGTCCCTATCCATGGGCCGAGATCGCGCCTGTCCTCATCGGTGGCGTGAAGGCGTTCGCAGCGCTCGGCTTCAAGGGTCCGTTCGTCGCCGCCGACGGCCGCGTCATTCACGACGCGGGCGGCACCGAAGCTCAGGAGCTGGCGTTCGTGCTCGCGTCCGCTGTCGCCTATCTGCGCGCGTTGGAGGCCGGTGGCATCGCGCTCGACGACGCAAGGTGCATGATCTACGCGCGGCTCTCCGCCGACGCCGACCAGTTCCTGACCATGGCGAAGTTTCGGGCGCTGCGGCTGCTCTGGGCACGCGTGGAAGAAAGCTGCGGCCTGAAACCGGAGCCCCTCTTCATCGCTGCCGAAACCGCCTGGCGCATGCTGACCCAGCGCGATCCTAACGTGAACATGCTACGCGTCACCGGCGCGGTGTTCTCCGCTGGCCTTGGCGGCGCCAACAGCATCTGCGTGCTGCCGCACACGCTCGCGCTCGGCCTGCCCGATCCGTTTGCGCGCCGTGTCGCCCGCAACACGCAACTCATCCTGCTGGAGGAATCCAATCTCGCGAAGGTCGCCGACCCGGCCGCCGGTGCCGGCGGCATCGAGACGCTGACGCAGCAGCTTGCTGCAACAGCTTGGTCGCTGTTCCAGGAGATCGAGCGTGCCGGCGGCGCGTGGGCGGCGCTCGAACAAAACCTCATTCAGAAGAAGGTGGCCACCGCACGCGCTGAGCGCGACAAGAACATTGCCCGCCGCAAGGACGTGATGACCGGCGCCAGTGAGTTTCCGAACCTGCACGAAGACGTCCCTGAAGTTCTCGATGCCAAGCCGATCGGCCTCGCTCCCTACGGTGAGACAAAAATCAAGTTCGATGGACTCGCGCCGATCCGGCTCGCCGCGCCCTTCGAAGCGTTGCGCGACACATCGGACGCCATTCTGAAAAGAACCGGCACGCGCCCGAAAGTGTTTCTTGCCAACCTCGGTACACCCGCCGACTTCACTGCCCGTGCGACCTTCGCGAAAAGCTTCTTCGAGACCGGCGGCATCGAGGCCGTCGATACGCCGGGATTTGCCGATGCCGCGTCGCTTGCGGAAGCCTACAAGGCGTCCGATGCAGCGCTCGTCTGCCTCTGCTCGTCGGATGCGATGTATGCCGATCACGCGGCGGTATCTGCCAAGGCCCTTCAAGCGGCAGGCGCAAAGCATATCTATCTGGCTGGGCGTCCGGGTGATCGCGAAGCCGATTACAAGGCCGCCGGTATCTGCTCGTTCGTGTTTGCCGGCGGCGATGCGCTCGCCACGCTGCGCGATGCATACGAGAAGCTGAAGGCGTGAGCTGATGGTGGATGCACGGCAACCTGTGATGACCGGCGGCTGCCAATGCGGCGCGGTGCGCTTTGCCATCTACGCAAAGCCGGCACGCCTTAGCCTGTGTCATTGCCGGATGTGCCAGAAGGCTGGCGGCAGCCCATTTCTCGCGCTCGCCGACGTGCCGCATGGCGACCACGCCTGGACACGCGGCAAGCCCGGCACCTTCCGCTCGTCGAACACCGCCGAGCGCGATTTCTGTCCGGCCTGCGGCACGCCGCTGAGCTACCGCGCCACCGGTGGCGAGTACATCGAACTCACCATGGGTAGCTTCGATCGTCCGCAGGACCTCACACCGGCCTACACCACCGGGACCGAAGCCAAGCTTGCATGGGTCGATCACATCGGCACTTTGCCGGGCAAGACGACAGAAGAGCTCTGGGAGCTGAAGGACTTTGTCAGCCACCAGCATCCGGATCATGATACATAAGAATGACAAGAGCCGAGCCATGAGCCGCATTCCCGATTTCACACAGGTGCCCTTCGCCGCTGCCGCCGCTCCCGCGGGAGAGCTTGGCGCCGAGCCGTGGATGACGCCCGAAGGCATCGCGGTGAAGCCGGCCTATTCGGAAGCAGACTTGAACGGCATCGACTTCCTCGCCACCTGGCCCGGCATCGCGCCCTATCTGCGCGGCCCCTACCCGACCATGTACGTCAACCAGCCGTGGACCGTGCGCCAGTACGCAGGCTTCTCGACGGCGGAAGATTCCAACGCCTTCTATCGCCGCAACCTGGCCGCCGGCCAGAAGGGTCTCTCGGTCGCGTTCGATCTCGCCACCCATCGCGGTTACGACTCGGATCACCCGCGCGTCTCCGGTGACGTCGGCATGGCGGGCGTGGCGATTGACTCGATCTACGACATGCGCACGCTGTTCGCCGGCATCCCGCTCGACCAGATGAGCGTGTCGATGACCATGAACGGCGCGGTGCTGCCGATCCTCGCGCTCTATGTGGTGGCCGCCGAAGAGCAAGGCGTGCCGCCGCAGAAACTTTCGGGCACCATTCAGAACGACATTCTGAAAGAGTTCATGGTGCGCAACACCTACATCTATCCGCCGACGCCCTCGATGCGGATCATCTCGGACATCTTCGGTTACACCTCGAAGAACATGCCGAAGTTCAACTCGATCTCGATTTCCGGCTACCACATGCAGGAAGCCGGCGCGACACAGGACCTCGAACTCGCCTACACGCTCGCCGACGGCGTCGAGTATGTCCGTGCGGGAATCGCCGCCGGCCTCGACATCGACAAGTTCGCGCCGCGCCTCTCCTTCTTCTGGGCGATCGGCATGAACTTCTTCATGGAAGTCGCCAAGATGCGTGCCGCGCGTCTGCTCTGGGCGAAGCTGATGAAGGAGTTCGAACCGAAGGATGCGCGCTCGCTGTCGCTGCGCACCCATTGCCAGACGTCCGGCTGGTCGCTGACGGCGCAGGACGTGTTCAACAACGTGGTGCGCACCAACATCGAGGCGATGGCGGCAACGCAGGGCCACACGCAGTCGCTGCACACCAATGCGCTCGACGAGGCGCTGGCGCTGCCGACCGACTTCTCGGCGCGCATCGCACGCAACACGCAGCTCTTCCTGCAGCAGGAAAGCGGCACCACGCGCATCGTCGATCCGTGGGGCGGCTCGTATTACGTCGAGCGATTAACGCAGGATCTCGCGGCCAAGGCGTGGGCGCACATTCAGGAAGTCGAAGCCCTCGGCGGCATGGCCAAAGCCATCGAAGCCGGCGTGCCGAAGCTGCGCATCGAGGAAGCCTCCGCCAAGACGCAGGCACGCATCGACGGCGGCCGCCAGGCCGTCATCGGCGTCAACAAGTTCAAACCGGAGTCTGAAAAGCCGATCGACGTGCTCAAGGTCGACAACTCGACCGTCCGCCGCCTGCAGATCGACAAGCTGAAGCGGCTGCGCGGCGAGCGCGTCGAGGCCGACGTCAAGGCGGCGCTAGAATCGCTCACCCGTTCGGCCAAGGACGGCAACGGCAACCTGCTGGCGCTCGCCATCGATGCCGCACGGGCGAAAGCGACCGTCGGCGAAATCTCCGATGCGATGGAGAAAGTGTTCGGCCGCCACCGCGCCGAAATCAAGTCCATCACCGGCGTCTACAAGCGCGAGGCCGCGACCATGACCGACAAGGTTGAGAAACTCGCAGCGCGGATCGATGCGTTCGAAGACGCCGAAGGCCGCCGTCCCCGCATCCTCGTCGCCAAGATCGGCCAGGACGGTCACGACCGCGGCCAGAAAGTGATTGCGTCCGCCTTCGCCGACGTCGGCTTCGACGTCGACATCGGGCCGCTGTTCGCGACCGCGGACGAAGCCGCACGTCAGGCCGTCGAGAATGACGTGCACATCCTTGGCGTGTCGTCGCTCGCCGCCGCTCACCTCACCGCCGTGCCGGAACTCAAGGCCGCGCTGAAGAAGCACGGCCGCGAGGACATTATGATTATCATCGGTGGCGTGGTGCCGCCGCAGGATTACGATGCGCTTTTCAAGGCCGGCGCCGAAGCCATCTTCCCGCCGGGCACCGTGATTGCGGACGCCGCCGAAGAACTGATCAACAAGCTCAGCGCCCGGCTCGGCCACGGCAGCGAAGCGGCGGAATAGCTGCAAGCTGATTGCGCCAACCAAATTTGGTTACGCAATCATTTGCTGCGCAGCATTTTTACGCGCCGACTCGTTCTTGCGAGCCCGCAAAAAACTTGCCTAGAATGTCTCCCATAAGAGCGCAGGAGTTCACCTGCGCCACGGGAGAGACGCCATGGTCAGGATTACGCGCCGCGCCTTCGCGGCTTCGAGTGCTGCTGTCGCTGCGAGCGCCGGACTTGGACTGAAGCCTGCCTTCTCGCAAGAGAATTATCCCAACCGTCCGATTCAGCTGATCTGCCCGTGGGGCGCCGGCGGCGGAACGGACGCAACCGCGCGCATCGTCGGCGGCTTGCTGGAAAAGGAATTCGGCCAGCCCGTCAACGTCGTCAATCGCACCGGCGGTTCCGGCGTCGTCGGCCACTCAGCCATCGCGACCGCCAATCCGGACGGCTACACCATCGGCATCATCACCGTCGAAATCGCGATGATGCACTGGGCTGGTCTCACCGAGCTGACGCCGAAGAACTACACGCCGCTGGCGCTGATGAACGAGGACCCGCCGGGTATCCACGTGAAGGCGGATGCGCCGTACAAGACCGTGAAAGACCTCGCCGATGCAATCAAGGCGGCGCCTCCGGGCAAGTTCAAGGCGTCGGGCACCGGTCAGGGCGGCATCTGGCATCTGGCGCTGGTCGGCTGGATGCAAGCGATGGGCCTGCCGCCGAACCAGGTCGCCTGGGTGCCGTCGAACGGCGCCGCGCCCGGCATGCAGGACCTCGCCGCCGGCGGCATCGATATGTGCACCTGTTCGATCCCCGAGGCGCGCGCCATGATCGACGCAGGCAAGACGCGGGCCCTTGCGGTGATGTCGCCGAAGCGGGCGGCCATCTTCCCGGACGTGCCGACGCTGAAGGAAGCGATGAACATCGACTACTCGACCGGCGCATGGCGCGGCTTTGCGGGGCCGAAAGGCCTGCCGCAGCCGATCGCCAACAAGCTGACGGCGACGATGAAGAAGATTTACGAGTCGAAGGAGTACAACGAGTTCATGAGTTCGCGCGGCTTCGGCACCGTCTGGAACGATGCCGCCGGCTACGCCAGCTTCATGGACAACAGCGATCGCCAGATGGGCGAAGCGATGAAGGCCGCGGGGATCGCCAAGACCTGATATTTGAAGGCCTGACGGCTTCGCCATGCGCCTGTCGGACAAGATCACCGGATCGTTCCTGATCGTGCTCGGGGCGCTCGCCGCCTATGGCGGGTCCCGCCTGCCGCCCGTGCCCGGCCAGCAGGTCGGGCCGAACGTGTTTCCGTTGATCATCGGCTTTGCGCTTATCGCCTGCGGCATGATGATCGCGCTCGGCATCGGCCGCAAGTTCGAGGAAGAGGCCGAGGCGGAGTTGGCCGCGATCGAAGGTCCGCAGGCGACATCGGAGAGCAAAGGGCCACTGTTCGGCCTGCGCGTGCTGCTGCCACCAGCATTGCTGATCTTCTACGTCGTCGGCGTCGAGAAACTCGGCTTCATCCCGGCGGCGGCGATCATCACCTTCATCACCTCGCTCGCGCTCGGCGCGCGGCTGCGGCTCGCAATCCCCGTCGCCATCCTCGCGCCGATCGGCGCGCACCTCGTCTTCTACAAATTGCTGCGGGTGCCGTTGCCCGCCGGCCTGCTGCCGATGCCCTGGTGACGCATGGCGACGTTCCTTGAAGCGCTGCGGCTCGTTTTTGCCACCGACGTCCTGATCGCGATTTTCGCCGCGTCGATCTACGGCCTTGTCGTCGGCTCGCTGCCCGGGCTGTCGGCGACCATGGCAACCGCGCTGCTCGTGCCGGTGACGTTCTATCTCTCACCCATCGCGGCCGTCGCGACCATCGTGTCGGCCTCGGCCATGGCGATCTTCTCCGGCGATATTCCGGGCGCGCTGCTGCGCATTCCCGGCACGCCCGCCTCGGCCGCCTACACCGACGAAGCCTATGCCATGACGCGCAAGGGCCAGGCCGAACTGGCGCTCGGCGCCGGCGTCTGGTTCAGCGCCATCGGCGGCATCGCCGGCACCATTTCGCTGATGGCGCTGGCGCCGCCGCTTGCCGACATCGCGCTGCGCTTCTCGACATTTGAATACTTCTGGCTCGCCGTGCTCGGACTGATGTGTGCGACGCTGGTCGCACGCTCGTCGCCGGTGAAAGCCATCGCCAGCATGCTGCTCGGACTGCTGATCGCCTGTGTCGGCATGGAGAACCCCGGCGGCGTTCCGCGCTTCACCTTCGGCCTCACAGATTTACTCGGCGGCATCGAACCGATCCCGGCGCTGGTCGGTGTGTTCGCCGTGTCGGAAGTGATGCGCGCGATGCTCTCGCCCGATCCGCCGCCGCTGCCGCGCCGCAAGTTCGGCAGCATCCTTGCAGGTCAACTCGCACTGACGAAGAAATACTGGCTGCCGATGACCCGCGGCAACATCGTCGGCATCATCATCGGCGTGCTGCCGGGCGCGGGCGCGGACATGGCGGCGTGGGTCAGCTACGCCATGTCGAAGCGCTTCTCGAAGGAAAAAGAGAAGTTCGGCACCGGGCACGTCGAGGGTCTCGTCGAGGCCGGCGCCAGCAACAATGCGAGCCTCGCCTCGGGCTGGGTGCCGGCGCTGCTGTTCGGCGTGCCCGGCGACACCATCACGGCGATCGCCATCGGCGTGCTCTACATGAAGGGCCTCAACCCCGGCCCGACGCTCTTCACCGAGAAGGCGTCGAGCATGTACGCCATCTACATCATGTTCATCATGGCCAACATCATCATGATCCCGCTCGGGATCATCATGATCCGCGCCGCTGGTTATGTGCTGCGCGCGCCACGCTCCGCCGTGATGCCGGTGATCATGCTCTGCTGCGCCGTCGGCTCGTTCGCCACCGGCAACAGCCTGTTCGCGGTGCTGACCGTCGCCGCCTTCGGCGTCATCGGCTACGTGATGGAGGCCAACGGCTACCCGGTCGCCGCCATGGTGCTCGGCATCGTTATGGGCACCATGGTTGAGCAGAGCTTCGTCACGTCGCTGATCAAGTCCGACGGCAGCATTTTGCCGTTCTTCGAGCGGCCGGTGTCGGCGGTGCTGGCCTCGCTCGCCATCGGCGCGCTGATGTGGCCGGTGCTGTTCTGGATCTGGCGGCGGACGACGGGCAAGGCACCGAAGGCTGCAACCGCAGGCGAATGATTCGCGCACAGGCTTGCGGCACTCACCCAGCCGCAACCCCTCGCCCCTGACGGCCATCCGTTGTAAACGGACCGCATGAGTTCCCGGACGGCCAAACCCGACGTCAAAACCCTCGCCAAGGATATCCGCTCGGGCAGCCGCGCCGCGCTCGCCCGTGCCATCACGCTCATCGAGAGCCGCCGTGCCGACCATCAGGCGCAGGCCCGTGACCTCGTCCAGGCGCTGCTGCCGTCGGCCGGCAAGGCCTTCCGTATCGGCATCACCGGCTCACCCGGCGTCGGGAAATCGACCACCATCGACACGCTCGGCATGTTCCTGATCGAGCAAGGCCACAAGGTTGCGGTGCTGGCTGTCGACCCGTCGTCCGCGCGCACCGGCGGTTCGATCCTTGGCGACAAGACGCGCATGGCGCGGCTTTCGGCCGAGGATAGCGCGTTCATCCGCCCCTCACCGTCCTCCGGCACGCTCGGCGGCGTTGCCGCGCGCACGCGCGAGGCGATGCTGCTGTGTGAGGCCGCGGCGTTCGACGTGGTGCTGGTGGAGACCGTCGGCATCGGCCAGTCGGAAACCGCCGTCTGCGACATGACGGACTTCTTCCTCGCGCTGATGCTGCCGGGCGGCGGCGACGAGCTGCAGGGCATCAAGAAGGGCCTCGTCGAGCTCGCCGACATGATCGCAATCAACAAGGCCGACGGCGACAACCTCAAGCGCGCGCAGATGACCGCTGCCGACTATCGCTCGGCGCTGCACATCCTTAGCCCCCGTTCCGAACACTGGCATCCGCCGGTGATCACCTACTCCGGCCTCACCGGCGACGGCATCGCGCCGTTGTGGGAAAAAGTCGTCGCCCATCGGAAAGCAATGGTCGCCTCCGGCGATTTCGAGACGCGCCGCCGCGAGCAGCAGGTGAAGTGGATGTGGTCGATGTTCGAACAGACCATGATGGGCCGGCTGCGCGCCGACGCCACCACCCGCACCAAAGTCCGTCAGACCGAAACCGCCGTTGCCGACGGCCGCATGACTCCGGCTGTCGGCGCCGAAGCGCTCGCCGCGTTGCTGGACAAGACATGAGCGAGCCGCTGCGGGTCCTCATCACTGGCTTCGGTCCCTTTCCCGGCGCGCCCTGGAATCCGACGCAGGCGCTGGTGCAGCGGCTGGTGAAATTGCGGCGGCCTGCGTTCTCGGACGTGGCGCTCACGGGCCACATCTTTCCGGTGACCTATGGCGGCGTCGACTGGCAGCTCGCCGAGCAGCTGGCCGTGGTGAAGCCGCACGCGCTCCTCATGTTCGGCCTTGCCGGCCGCACCAAGCACGTGCGGATCGAGACGCGCGCCCGCAACACCATCTCAACGCGCTGGCCGGCCGCCGACGGCAGCTATGCGGCCGCCAACGTCATCGCGGCAGCGCGCGATGCGCTGCCGTTCGGTCCGCACACGACGGCCCTGCTCCGCCGTGCCTGCGGCAGCGGCATCGACGCGCGGCTGTCCCGCAATGCCGGAAGCTACCTCTGCAATTACCTGAGCTGGCGCGGCATCGAGGCGACGCAGCAGCCGGAGGGCCCGCGCGTCGCCTCCTTCATCCATGTGCCGCTGATCCCCCGCTCGTCCATCCACCGCCGCAAAGGCGCGCGCGGCATCGTGCTCGAGGAACTGGTGGATGCCGGCGAAGCCATGCTGATGGCGATGGTTAAGGCCGCACGGCGGGGTTAACCACCCGCCCATTAATCATCGCATTCACGCGATCGCGTTCAGGCCGTTGCCACCTTTCTGCGTTATCGGTTTTGGGATGGACCTCAAACGGCGCGATCTTCTTAACGCCTCGATGGCCGGCCTCGCCGCCGGAGCCATCGTCACGCCCGCGAACGCGCAGTCCGCGCCATTGCCCTCCGCGCTTGGCCGCGATGCCGCGCAATACGGCGTGCGCCCAAATTCGCCCGACGACCAGACCCGCGTGCTTCAGCGCGCCATCGACGACGCCACCCGCGCACAGGTGCCGTTGGCGCTGCCGCCGGGCACCTATCGCATCGGCACGCTGCGCCTGCCCGCTGGTGCGCAGATCACCGGCGTGCGCGGCGCGACCAAACTCGTCTCTACCGGCCCCAACTCCATGCTGCTCGGCGAAGGCGCGGGCGGCGTGTCGATCACCAACATCGTGCTCGACGGCCGCAACATCCGCCTGCCCGACCGGCGCGGCCTCATTCATCTGCTTTCCGGCCGCAACGTCCGCATCGCCGACTGCGAAGTCATCGGCAGCGGCGGCAACGGCATCTGGCTGGAGCAGACCTCCGGCGAAGTCCGCAACAACGTCATCCGCGACATCTTCACCACCGGCGTCGTGTCCTTCGATGCGATCGGGTTGCTGGTCGCGCAGAACACCATCGTCGGCACGTCCGACAACGGCATCGAAATCCTGCGCACGACCATCGGCGACGACGGCTCGCTGGTGATCGACAACCGCATCGAGGACATCAAGGCCGGCCCCGGCGGTTCGGGCCAGCATGGCAACGCCATCAACGCTTTCCGCGCGGCCAACGTCATCGTCCAGGGCAATCGCATCCGGAATTGCGATTACTCCGCGGTGCGTGGCAACTCAGCCTCCAACATCCAGATTACCGGCAACAGCGTCAGTGGCGTCCGTGAGGTCGCGCTTTATTCGGAGTTTGCGTTCGAAGGCGCGGTCATTGCCAACAACACGGTCGACGGCGCCGCCGTCGGCGTCTCGGTCTGCAATTTCAACGAAGGCGGCCGCATGGCCGTCGTGCAGGGCAACCTGATCCGCAACCTGCTGCCGAAGCGGCCGATCGGCACCGCACCCGACGACGATGCCGGGATCGGCATCTACATCGAGGCGGACACCACCGTCACCGGCAACGTCATCGAGAACGCACCGTCGTTCGGCATGATCGCCGGCTGGGGCAAGTACATGCGCGACGTCGCCATCACCGGCAACGTGGTGCGCAACGCCTTCATCGGCATCGGCGTGTCGGTGATGCCGGGCGCGGGCTCGGCGCTCGTCAACAACAACATGATCTCAGGAACGCCGCGCGGCGCTGTGGTCGGCCTCGACCATGCCAAAGCCGTCACCGGCGACCTCACTGCGGCGGGTGCATCGCGCTTCGCCCAGGTCGTGATCGGAACGAACGCCGTCCGCTAAATTCCGACTGACGGCAGCAGTTCGGTCGAAACGTTGGCCACCGGCTGCAGATCCGCGTATCTGAGAAGCCCATCCACGTCAGCGACCCGGCTTCCTGTGAGCGGCTCCAGCTTGCGCCAAGCCTCGACCGCCCGCTTGGCGTCGCGGACGTTGTCGACGAAGGCTTGCTCGGTGTGATAGCGCCGCCAGCGCCCGCTTTCGTAAAGCTCGTTCAGATACTCAAGACGCTGTTCAGCCAATTCCCGCCAGCGGCTCACAAGGGCGAGCTGTCTGGCCAAGTCTTTATCGCGCGTCATCAAATGGAAGTCCGTGTGAGAGGAACGGACGCACACGCAACTTACGAATCAAGGATTGCAACTACCTATTGTGTGGAAAACCGGAACCCTGTCCAGCGCGTTCGTTGACAGTGCGCGCGGCCGCGCGGTTGGCAACAGCTTGTCCACACACTCATGCACAACCGGAAAACAGAAAGGCCGGCCCTTGCAGGCCGGCCTTTCTCTTTGGATTGCAGTGCTTAGCGAACTTCGAGCTTGATCGCCGCACGGGCCGAGGCACGTGAGTCTTCCCGCGGCGGGACCTTCGGTCCGCCAGCCGCCGGCGCACCGGTGTTGGTGGTGCCGTCGACCGCACTCGCGCCGCCCGGATTGGCCGCAACCACCGCAATCGAACGCGCCAGCGTCTGGCGATAGTTCGGTACTTGGGTGAAGGCCGAGCGGGTGAAGTTATGCTCGATTTTGTCACCGCCGTCGGCCTTGGCTGCACAGACGGCCGTCACGGTCTCGGTGCCCTTGTCTTTCATCTTGTACTGGAACGGCGCGCCCTTGCCCGGGAATTCGATCGGGACATTGGCCTTGATGCGGTTGTCCTGCTGGAACTTGTTCGGCAGCAGCACGGTACCCTCACCCTTCTCGTCGATGTTCGTCAGCGTCAGGAAGCAGTCACGCGGCGAGACGATGGTGAACACCGGGCTGTCGCCCTGACGATAGGAGTCCTGGTCCGACGTCAGCGACAGGTCGTCGACGCGAGCCGCCTTCTTCTGCTGCTGTCGTTGCTGACGCGCGGGCTTGACCTCGACGATCTTCAGATCGGTCAGATCTTCAGCAAGATCGCGGAACACCTGTTCGAACTGATCGCGCGGGATCGCACCCTGCTCAAGCCGGCGAACCAGCGGACGCAGCTTCTGATCGACGTCGCCCGAGGAGCTCCTGAACTCCTTGGCATCGATGCCGAACTCGGCGGCCGCGAGGTTGACGTCGATATCATCCTCGTAGCGCTTCGACAACGCATTGATCATCTCGACGCCGTTGAGCTTGAGCGTCGGCGTCAGGCCGGCGCGGATCATCGCGTCGGTGAAGCGCTTGCCGTCGCCCTCGATAATCGCGTCCATCTTGCCGGTCGGCGGATAGAGACCATCCACCGTCTCGCGCACTTCGCGCGAGAAGCTGCGGCCCCTGGTGACGTGATCGCGGATCTCGTCCTTGGCCTTGCGCATGCCCTGGTCGTGGCAACCCATGCACGAGATGCCGTTGGTCACCGCGAGGTCCTTGCGCGAGAGATCGCGCACGATCACGGTCGGGCCCTTGTCGAGGCGCTCGCCCTTGGCCGTGTTCAGGTAGTAGCCCTGGAAGCCGTTCGGCAGGCTGAAGATGGTCTCGCCGCCGTCATGGTGGAAGGCATCCTTGCCCTCCGGCCCGAGCGGATGCTCGAACAGGCTCTGCACGCCGCGGTTTCCGCCGAAGTCGTAGGACGTCCAGAAATACCCGCTCTTCGAGGGGTGGCGCTCGATCAGACGGTTGTTCTGACTGACGCCGGACTTCTGGAAGCCCGAGCGCTGCGCCACGAAGTTACGGATGTTGGCTTCGAGGTTGACGCCCTGCTCCTTCGCCAGCCCCTGGAAGGTGGTTGGCAGCTTGAGCAGATCATCATAGAGCGGCGGCTGTGCGGCCGTGAAGGTCAGCCAGTCGGCCCGCACGTACGGCAGCGGCGTCTTGGTCGCGCCCGTCAGCACGCTGGTGAGCTGGACATCGGGTTCGACGTTGTAGGGATAGACCGCGAGCACCTTGTCCCAGTCGGCGGCACTCCAGCCGAGATCGGTTAGATTGATGCGGAGGATCGTCTCCTCGGGATCGATCGCTTCGAGCTTCACCACATCGGACGACTGGCTCATCGAGTTGATGAACTTGATCGCGCCCTGGCGATAGACCTTCATCGCTTCGGCGCTGACGCAGATGTTCGCAAGATGCGTGAGCGTGAGATAGCGGGTGCTCTCGCGGCGGGCGCGCTGCACCTTCTCGATGTCCGTGGCCATGTAGCCGACCATCATGGACGGATCGATGAACTTGTGCGACTCGCACGATGCGCTCTGGTTCGCGCCGAGCGAGGTGATCCAGCTCTCCAGCGCCTTCAGGTCCGCTTCGGACACCTGCGGATACTTGGTCTCGCCTTCGTACTGGATGTCGTACGGCATCTCCTTGTCGACGATCTGCTTGAACAGCTTCGAGCCGAGCGGATTGCCGGGAAGGATGTGATGCGGATTGGCCGCGATCTCGTCGAGCTTGAGCACGTTGCCGAAGTTCTTGGCCGGCCGCTCACGCCCGACCAGCTTGCCGTCCTGGTGGCAGCGGGCGCAGTGCTTGTCGAGAACGTCGAACGCGGCCTTGGCGACGGGATCGCTCGGCGCCACGGGTGGCGCGCTCTGGGCGGAGGCGAGGCTCGTCGACGCAAAAAATAGCCCTGCGACGATGGCGATCCGGACAGTTTGCTGCCGGAAACCTGATGAACCGCTCATGATCCTCTCCCCTGCAAAATATCATTTCTGGCGACTATTCGCCGTGTATTGGTCGGATCCCGCGCGATGCCGGTTCGCCGGCTACCGTGCGGTTTTACATTACAAATTCGTTATCTGGCTGCGACATCATCGCCGGGCATCCGCAAACGCAAACTCTCCGACGAGACTGTCCCAGGCTTCCGGCAATTGGGTGTTGCCAGTGAGATCATAAACGTCCGCGCGCACCCGCGTCATCAAGGTGCGCAACTCGACGCCGGGTTCGTTGAGCCGCTTAAGCAAGGCCTGCGTAAACGGGCTGTTTCGCCCCTTCCCATCGTCGGCAACTGTATTGGGCTGCGTGGCAAAGGCGACGTAGGTTCCTCGCGCGTTCGGCGCTGCGAGCCCACTAGCGAATGCAGCGGAGCGTGTCTTCGGCAGGTTCGCCGCAAGTTGCTGCACAGCGGCATTGTCGCGACAAGCATCCACGATCAGAATGCGGACCTTACCGGCCGATTGCAGGTCATTCACCACATCTTGCAATTTGATCATCTTCCGCAAATCGGATTCGTCTGTCAGTTGGGCATCGACCGGGATGAGATAGTTGGTTCCGAGATGCTGCAGGCCATGGCCAGCAAAGAATACAAGCGCCGTTGTAGATTCCCGCACCTTGCGGGAAAATTCGGACAGCTTGTTTTCCATTTCGTTGCGCTTGAGATCGATGCCAAGAACGACATCAAATCCCAGCTTCTTCAATGTATCAGCAAGGTCGCTGGCGTCGTTGCTCGGATTTCTTAACTTACTAAAGCGGTCATACTCGGAATTTCCGATCACCAACGCGACGCGCTTATCCCGCGGAGAAAGCGCGCTCGCGGGTTCCGCGGCGATCGGCGATGTAAGCGCAACCTTGCTTCCGGGAGTCAGCTCTGCGAGCCGTGTGCGCGCTGTGTCATGCACCCAATTGGAGCCAGTCTCGGGCAATGTAAGCGATTTCTCAAAATCAGAGCGCGCACGATCGATCGAGCCCCGAAGTTGGTGAACAATACCGCGAGACGCATAATAGGCCGCATTTTGAGGTTTGAGCCGGACGGCTTCATTGTAGTCAGCAAGCGCCTTGTCCAGTTGATTCATGCCGCGGTAGATCAATCCGCGATTGTTGTAGGCATTGCTGTCCTTCGGATCGAGACGGATCACCTCGGAATAATCAGCGATTGCCTTGTCGAGTTCGTTCTTGGAGCGATAAAACCGGGCGCGCCAAAATAGAGCGCTGATGTCACCTGGATCGATCCGGATCGCCTCATTGAAATCCGAAAACGCGCGGTCGTCATTGCCCTTCTGACGGTGGGCCTCGCCGCGTTCGGAAAGCATCCACGGTCGCGAGCCTAACCGTATTGCCTCATCAAGATCGGAGATCGCGCTGTCATATTTTCCGCTTTGCCGATACGCTTGGCCCCGGCTTCCAAATGCAAATGCTGATTTTGGATCAAGACGGATCGCCTGATCGAAATCTAGAATCGCACGCTCGTAGTTGCCTTTCTGACGAAAGGCCTCGCCACGACTTCTGAAAGCAAAAGCTGACTTCGAGTCGAGGCGAATCGCCTCATCAAAATCCGAAATGGCGCGGTCGTAGTCATCTTTCTGACTATAGGCCTGGCCGCGACCTCTGAAAGCAAACGCTGACTTCGAGTCGAGGCGGATCGCCTCATCAAAGTCCGAAATGGCGCGGTCGTAGTTATCTTTCTGACTATAGGCCCCGCCGCGACCTCTGAATGCAAACGCTGACTTCGGGTCGAGGCGGATCGCCTCATCAAAGTCCGAAATGGCGCGATCGTAGTTGCCTTTCTGGCGATAGGCCTCGCCGCGACCTCTGAGAGCAAACGCTGACTTCGAGTCGAGACGAATCGCCTCATCAAAATCCGAAATGGCGCGGTCATAGTCCTCTTTCCGACTATAGGCCTCGCCGCGCTCGGATAACATCCACGGCTGCGAGCCCAACCGTATTGCTTGGTTGAGATCGGATATCGCGCTGTCATATTTTCCGTTCTGCCGATACGCCTGCCCTCGGCTTCCGAGGGCAAATGCCGATTTTGGATCAAGACGGATCGCCTGATCGAAATCTAGAATCGCGCGCTCGTAGTTGCCTTTCTGTCGATATGCCTCTCCGCGATCAGTATAGGCTTTCGCGTCTTGCGGATTGCGCTCTATCGCCTTTGTTGCTTCGGAAATTTCGCGTTCGACTTGAGCGTCTTGTGCTGATGAGTACGTCGCGCAAAACGTCATGACCGCGACTGCGGCAAACAGTTTGACGATGCGCACGCGACTTATGCAAATCGACATCACCCACCCCTGCCGGCGCTCCTATGCACTCATCGACCCGCCGTCACCGTGGTGTTGACGATCTGCACGCGGCGGTTGGCGCCGGAGAGCGGATCGTGCGGCACCTTGAGCTGCTCCTTGCCGAAGCCGGTCGGGATCAGCGTATCGGGGGCGATCTTGTATTGCTCGATCAGCACGCGGCGCACGGCCTGCGCGCGGCGCTGCGAGAGACCGAGGTTATAGTCGGGACTTCCGGCCGCGTCGGTGTGACCGTTGATCAGGAACACCGTCCCCTTGAAGTCCGGATGCGCCAGCGCATTGCCGAGCTGCACCAGCGCCGGCACCGCTTTCGGTCCGACGATGTCGGAGTTGTACTCGAACAGAATTTCCAGATCGATCGCCGGCTTGTCCTTGGCGATCGCGGCGATCTCGACGCGCTCTTCCGCGGTCGGCGGTGCGCCGACCGGCTCGATCGAGATCGAGCGCGTGCGCAGCTTGTTGACGACCTGCTTCTCGGCTTCGGCTTTCGGATTGGCCGGAGCGACGTTGAGGCTACGGGTGAGACCGGTTGCGCCCGCTGGCGGTGTCGCCGGTTTCAACGAGCGCATGATGTCACCGGTGCTTGTCTGCGCCGACAGCGGCGTCGCAAAAACGATGGCGGCGAGCGCGGCACAAGCGGCCAGCAATTTGATCGGCTGGTATGTCATGACAATCCCCTCTCAATTCGTCACAAACGATGGTTTCGCATCGGCTTTTCGTCGGAGCGCCCATCTCGTCATGGGTGTCGCTGCGCTTGGGAGCCGTTCGGAGCTACCCGCAACAAGAAATCGTGAAACATCTTACATCTATGGCCGGGCTGCGAAAATTGGGTGACCCCGGACACATAACCCTCGGCAATCCGTAATCATCCTCATACAGGCGCGCTTCGCCGGTCAAGGCTCGCGGCCCGTAAGCCGTTGGAAAATTTGCTGATCCATATCGCGGCCGCTGTGCACCGGGCGCACAAAATGAAAGGACCCGCCCGGGGGGACAACCGGGCGGGTCCAAACCGTATCGGCGCAGGGGTGGATGGGCGCTGGCACCGGACACGGCAAAGGAAGTTTGCCTTCCACAATGAGTAAGTCGCCGGGCGCGGGCGAAACGTTCAACGGGCCGTAAACTTTTTTAACGGCCTTGGTTGCAGCGCCGCGAAGCAACACGCGGCTTCACCGCCTGCGGCGAGCGGCGATGCGAAACGATGATGAAAGATCAGCGGGTTGCCGGCTGGTCGGTCTTGGTCGCGGAACCCGGACGATCAGCCGCGGTCGCGAGCGTCGCGGACGCAGCTGCCACCGCGCCGAACGCATCGGCCTTGCCCGCACCGAACTGATCGTCACGGCCGGGCGGGCCGAGATCCTGGGCGGTGCGGATTAAAACGTCCTTCACATCCGACGGCTTCAACGCCGGGTTGCGCTCGAGCATCAACGCCGCAAGGCCGCTGACATAGGCGGCTGCAAACGATGTGCCCGACGTGACCTGATACTTGCCGTCGGCCGACGGCAACAGCACGTCGGCGCCGGGGGCCGCCACTGCGATATGGCTGCCGCGATTGGATGCGGGGAATAGTTTGTCGGATGCGTCAGTGGCGCTGACGGCAATCACGTGCTTGTCGGCTGCGGGATAGAGCGGCGGCGATTTCGGTCCGGCGTTGCCGCTGGCCGCCACCAGGATGATGCCGCGCTCGTTCAGCGCCGCAAGGCTGCGTTCGATCAGCGCATCGCGTGGACCGGCAAAGCTCATGTTGACGATCTTCGCGCCGCGCGTCGCTGCGAATTCGAGGCTCTTGAGAATGATGAAGGACGTGCTTTCCGCGCCGCTGGTCGCATTGCCGAAGGCGCGGATGGCGAGAATGCGTGCCGAGGGCGCTGCGCCCATCAGCCGGTCGTGCGCCGCGATCGCACCGGCGATACCGGTGCCGTGTGCATGCGACATTGCCGGACCGCCAAGTGGATCGTACGAGCCGGCGATCACGCCCGCGAGTTCCGGATGCGTCGCATCGATGCCCGAGTCGATCACCGCGATCATGACATCGGCGCCTCTGGCGATCGTGTGCGCCTCGACAAGGCGCAGCTTGGTGACCGCGTACTGCTCCGGTTGATTTGCTTGCTGGAGCGCGAAACGGCGGTTCGGATGCGCCGACTGCACGCCGCCGCCCGACATCACCTGGCGAATGACCGTTTCGACCGAGCGGTTGTCGTTGATCCGCCAGCGGAACATGCGGCTGCCGATCAGCGGAAAATCCTGCGATTCCACGCGCGTCAGCCGGTGACGCCGCGCCAGTGCCTCGATCTGTGCATCGGTCGGATTGCCGGTGATCTCGAGGATGATTTCCTTCGGCACGTATCTGCTGTTGACCGCGTCTGCGACACCGCGCGGCGATGCATTGGCCGTCTTCGGCGAGCCGCCTCCCCCGTCCGTCGGCGGCTTCTTGATGCGGCGTCGCGGCGGCACGTCATCAGGTTCTTCGTAGGTGACGTTCGGCGAATAGCGCACGTTCGGCATCACCGGCCGGATGTTCGGATTGATGTTCGGGGTCACGCGCGGACCGACGCTGATCGTCGGGTTGATGTTCGGCGTGACGCGCGGGCCGACGTTGACGTTGATGTTCGGTCCGCGGCTCATGTACTGCGCCGAGGCGGACGGCATCGCCATGGTCAGCGCCACGCTCGCAGCCAGCAAAACGCGCGCGGTCTTCAGAACGGCATGACGATGCCCGTTCCTGGGCACTGCGGGATTGGGTGCTTCGTATGTCATACGCCGTCCCCGGACCATCGTGAGGCGTTTGCGCGCTCGTTACTCGGCGGCCGCGAATGCGACAATCTTCTCGCTCTGCACGCGCTTGAGGAGCTGATCGACCTCATCCTTCGGCAGCGCCTTGTCGTTAAACTTGATCTGGAATGCGCCGGCTTTGGGGCCGCCGATGATCGAGGCGCTGTAAGTGTTCAGGAAATTGGTGATGTCGGAGGCACGGGCCTCGGGGGCAAACTGGACCAGCGCGCGCGTCCCAACAGCCTTGACCGCTGCGGCGGCCGACGCGGCATCGTGATGCGACGCGGTCTGATAGGTGCCGCCCTGCTTGTTGACCAGCACGGCGCCGATGACGCCGGCCTGCAGCAGCAGCGCGATCGCGGCCGCAGCCGAACCGACGGCAAGCGTGCGCGGCGACAGACTGCCGAAGAACTCGACGATACGCGCCGACAGGCTCTGCGCCAGCGCGGGCGAACGGGCGGGCTCGGCGTCGATCGCGGCGAACAGCTTCTGCATCGCGCGTGAGGACGGAGCGCCAAGGCTCTCGTTCAGCAAAATGGTTTCGGTGTATTCGTCCTGGATCACGGCGTACTGCTTGGCGAGCGCAGGATCGCGAGCGAGCGCATCCTCGACGCGACGGGCGTCGCGCGGGTTCAGCGTGCCGGCGGCATGCCACGGCAACAGGGCCTCGACTTCCTCGGGCTCTCCTGCCAGCACCTGCTTGCTCGTCACAGTCATGGCCAACCTCTTTCCACACCGGCTGCCTTCAGCAGTTCGGCTAGTTTTTTGCGCGCGTAGAACAGGCGCGTCTTCACCGTGTTCTCCGGAATGCCGACGATCTCCGCCACTTCTTCCACGGACTTCTCGTGGTAGTAGACGAGATCGACGATCTCCCGGTGCTCATGCGAAAGCGCGGTCATGCACTTGCGCAACGCGTTACTCGTATCCTGCTTCTGGACGACAACTTCGGGATCGTCGGACGTATCCTCGATCGCCGCAGCCGTTTCGTCGTCCAGCTCCGCGTCCTTCCGCTTTCGCAGCGCCGACAGCGCTTTGAATCGGGTGATCGCGAGCAGCCATGTCGATACGGCGGACCGGCCTTCGAACTTTCCGGCCTGACGCCACACGTCGATGAACACCTCGCTGATGAGGTCCTCGGCGACCTGTTCGTTGCGGACCAGCCGGAGTGCGAACCGAAACACCCGGACATGGTGCCGCCCATAGAGCACCTGCATGGCGAGACGGTCGCCTTGCGCAACCCTTGCGATCAGGACCTCGTCCGAACTCGCTTGTGTCGCACTCAAATTCCGTCTCGCAGGGTTGGTCGGATTAAAAAGCAGACAGGTTCGATCATGATCCGAAAAATCTTCGTCAATTTGACGTAAACCATCGCCGGTTCAGCACGGTACGCATCAAATGCTCCGGAATCGTCAACCCGGGCAAGGGTGAATTGAGATTCCGCGATAATGGTATCTGGGTATGTCCGAGCCCGCGCCGGAACCGAAGCAACCGAAATACCCCCAAGCCGCCCGCTTAACGGTTGTTTTTATTATTAAAAATCGCTGATCGCGATTTACCCGGCGCATCCCTGACCGGAGCTAGCGTCCAGCCGGAATGGTAGGCACGGGGGCGGTCAGGCCCTTTGTTCCGTTACATGAATACCAAAACTAAAGGCTTTCTGACCTAGGGTTGGCCACGATTCATGCGCGCACGGCCGATGAGCACCACGACCCTTCAGGACACGAATGCCGCCGAGCTGATGGGCGACGGCGAAAGCCTCTCCTCAGAGGTGTTGCGCCGGCGCGCCGTGCAGCGTCGCAAGATGCTCCTGATGCAGATCGTGAGCTATCTGGTCGACGCCTTCGTGCTTGGCCTGTTCGTCTGGATCGGCACCACGTCAATCTGGACCGCGTTCGGTTACATCCTTTGCGGCCTCACCGTCTCGGGCATATGGCTCGCGCTGTCCGAATTGCACTTCAACGACCGCTTCCGCGATCATTACCTGACCGTCTGGCAGTCGGGCTCAAACGCGATCATCCAGTTCGCGTTCCTGTATCTGGCGCCGGAAGTCGGGTTCGTCTTCCTGTGCGTGCTGTTCATCATCTTCGGTTTTGCCGCGCTGCGCATCTCGGTTCGTCAGGCGATGATCGGCTGGACGCTGACCACGCTGTCGATTGCCGCGATCCTGCTGTTCACCGACAAGATGCTGACGATCCCGGTCGCCAGTCATTCCGAACGCTTCGTCACGCTGCTGTGCTTCTCGCTGTCGATCGGCCGCTTCATCTATCTCGGGCTGTTCGGCAACGCGATGCGCAAGGAGCTCTATCAGCGCAGCCTCGAATTGAAGCGCGCCAACCGCCGCATTGAGGAGCTCGCCGAGGTCGACGATCTGACCGGCGCCTTCAACCGCCGCCGCATGATGCGCGCGCTCGACGAGGAATGCCTGCGCGTCCAGCGCTCGGGCTCGCCCTATTCGATCGCGCTGATCGACCTCGACTTCTTCAAGAAGATCAACGACCGCTACGGCCATCCGACCGGCGACGAAGTGCTGCGCACCTTCGCCATCACCGTGTTCGCCAACATCCGCGCCACCGACAAGTTCGGCCGCTACGGCGGCGAGGAATTCGTGCTGCTGATGCCCGACACGTCGAACGAGGTGGCGGCGCGCATTCTCAACCGCCTGCGCGTGATCACGGCGGAGCTCGACTGGAGCGCTTTTTCGGACGGACTGAAGGTGACGATCTCCGCGGGCGTCGCCACAGCGCGTCCGGATGAAGCGCCCGACAGCATTCTCGCCCGCGCCGATTCCGCGCTCTACGCCGCCAAGGATCAAGGACGAAATCGCATTGCAACCGCCTGAGGGCGGACAACCAATTTCGGCCCCATGGAAACGGGGCCGGCCTCGAAGGTTCCAGGACGGACACATGAGCGCGAAGACCGAAAAACTCTCCACCCAGCTTCTCGATGAACTCCAGGGAGCCTTGTCGCACGGCACCGTCGCCCGCCGCGTCGAGACGCTGCGCCGTGTCACTGACCTGTTCATGGGACAATCGGTCGATTACTCGGCCGATCAGGTCGCGGTGTTCGACGACGTCTTCAACTGCCTCGTCGAGCATATCGAGGTCGGCGCCAAGATCCTGCTGTCGGAGCGGCTGGCTGGCAATCCGATGTCGCCGCCGCGCATCATCCGCAGGCTCGCTTTCGACGACCAGATCGAGATCGCGGCGCCGGTGCTGACGCAATCGGAACGCCTCGACGAGGAAACGCTGGTCGAGAACGCCCGCTGCAAGAGCCAGGCGCATCTGCTCGCGATCTCGAAGCGCAAGACGCTGAGCAACGCCGTCACCGACGTGCTGGTCGAGCGCGGCAACGACGAGGTCGTCGAAAGCGCCGTCAACAACGCCGGCGCGAGCTTCTCGGAGAAGAGCTTCACGCAACTGGTCGAGCGGGCCGAGAGCAACGATGTGCTCGCGATCTGCCTCGGTTCGCGCAAATCGATCCCGCGGCCGCACTACCTGAAGCTGGTCGCCCGCGCATCGAACGCGGTGCGGGCGCGCCTCGAGGCCGCGAACGCCGGCTCAGCGCATGACATTTCCGCCGCTGTCAACGATGCCGCGAAACTCGTGAAGCCACCGGCTGCGATGGCGCGCGATGCCGCAGCCGCGCACGGCCTCGTCCAGTCGCTGTTCGCCGACGACCGCCTCGACGAGCGGCAGATGATGGCCTTTGCCCGCGCGGGCAAATTCGACGAGACCAACGCGGCGATCGCCTGTCTTGCCGACGTTCCGGTGTCGACGGTGGAAACCGTGATGATCGAGTCCCGCAGCGAGGGCATTCTGGTGCTGGCGAAGGTCGCCGGCCTGCCATGGGACGTGGTCAAGGCGATCCTCGACATGCGAACCGATCTGACCGGCAGCAGCGGCAGCGGCGGCGAGATCGAAATCAGCAAGGAAGGCTACGAGCGGCTGCGCAACACCACCGCACAGCAGGTCCTGCGCTTCTATCGCATGCAGCAGACGGCGGCCACGACCGAAACGGCCTGACCTTCCGCCACCATCTCAGAATTTGAGAACGCGCGCGCCGATCAGCGCGCCGACGGCCGTCACGAGGCCGATCGCGAGCGAGTACCACGTCGCCACGAACAGCGGTGAATCGTCGAAGCAATGCGCGGCGTAAAGCACAGCGGCGATGCTCGCCGACACGAGGCCTGCGAACGCACCGGCCAGCGCCGGCCGGGTCGCAGCGCCGTGACGCAGCGCCACCAGCGCGGCCACGAGAATCGGCGCCGACAGCAACGGGATCGCGGTCAGGCAGACCTTCATGTTCGATCCCATCAGCCGCGCCGACCACGTCGACTGCTGCGGCATCATCAGATCGGTCACGATGCCGATGCCGAGCAGGCTCGCCGGAATGGCCAGCAGCCAGCGCGCGCCGCTGAGCGGCGCAGCCGGACGCGCAAGCCGCAGCACGATCGCGATTGCCGCAAACAGCAGCGCCGCGGCGACGACGAACTTCAGCTCAAAGAACGGATTGCGCATGGCGGTCGAGATGTCCTCACGCACGCCGAGCCGCATCATGAACATGACCGTCGAGATCGGCACCGTCAGCGCCAGCGCAACCGCCAGCATCCAGCCGACGGGCCGGGCGCGGTGGTCGCTGTCGGCGGTCAGCGCCTGAATGAGACGATCGGTATCCATAACTCAGTCCTTCCCGAACTTGTTGGCAAGGTTCGACAGGCCGCGATGCAACGCGACACGGACCGCCCCTTCGGTCATCGACAATTTCTTCGCCGTATCCTTGATCGAGTGACTGTCGATCGCGATCGATTGCAGCACGTCGCGCTGGCGCGCCGGCAGGCCTTCGAGGTGCGAGGCGACTTCGCCCGGCGGCAGCGTGTCTTCCTGCGGCGCACCGGGCAGCGTCTCCGAAAAATCGTCGATGTTGACGAAGACGCGGCGGCCACGGCGGCGTAACGCATCGATCAGCTTGTTGCGCGCGATCGCGAACAGCCACGGCGCAAACGGGGCCGTCGGGTCCCACGTGTGCCGCTTCAAGTGAACCGCGATCAGAATGTCCTGCACAATATCCTCCGCCTGATCGACAGGCTGCCCCGCGCGCGCAAGTCCGCGACGGCTGGCTGCCCGCAGAACCGGAGCGATCGCCTTCAGCAGACGATGATAGGCGACACTGTCGCCCGCGTTGGCCGACCTCATCAGGTCGGTCCATTCCGTCTCACGCCCGCGCACGCGCGCTCCTGATCAGGTTCTTCGTGAGACAGCGAGCTTTGTTACGCGTCGGCATCGATTCTTCGGCTCTCGATCAGCGGCAGATCGCTCAATCAATCGGGCCGGTGGTGCCGGCGTACGGCGGGCGAAATCCGCCGCGCCGGGGCTCATACCATGATCGGGTGATCTGGACACAGCGCCACCGTCTTTTCGGCGGAAGTACCCTACAAGCTATTGATGAAAATACCGTATTCCGGACGCAGGCAGTGTTTGACGGAAAGGCGGGCTGGAGCGGGTCCGCAGATTTCCAGCGGTATTGCCCGAAGATTCCCATTTTTTGCCCATTTGCGGTCACGTCTGCGGGGTCAGTGATGTGTCTGGGACGGGCAAACAGGGACATTTGCCATGGGTATTCCGGTGGCTTTCACGCGACATCTCGCGCTGATGGTGATGGCAGGGCTTTGGATTGCGCTCAGTGCGCCGGCGCTCGCGGGACCGATTTGTGCCGGCCGAGGTTGTGCGACATCGGCGTCGACCGCCGGTGAAAGTGCAGAAACGTCAGCCAGCAAGCCGGTGGCGCTGAACAAGTTCAAGAAGCGCATCGCAAGCAAGAGCGCCATCCGTACGCGCATCGCCGCCAAACGCGCCGTGCGTGCCGCGAAGGCGGCGCAGTATTCACGTGTCGCCGCGCGGGTGAAGAAGGCCGGCAAGAAATTCACCGTCGCGGCTGCGGCGAAGCCCGCCGCAGTGGAAGCGCCGCTCAAGGCGTCGGTTGCGGATGCAAACGCTGAGATGACCGAGCTGGATATCCGCGCGGCCGCGGCCGTCGCAGCAGCACAAACGCCGCCGGCACCGGCGAGCGAACCGGAAACCGCAAACGTGCAGCTGGTCGCCGCCGATCAGGTCAACGACATCGATCGCGCCGCCAACGACAACAACACCAAGTCGCCGAAGACGGTCGGCAAAGCCGCGCCGCAGGATGCGCGGGCGGCCGTCGCCAGCAACGACTCGACCTGGGATCAGACCTCGTTCATCGGCAAGCTCTTCGTCGCGTTCGGTGGGCTTCTCACCCTCGCCTCCGCGGCCCGGCTTTTCATCGCCTGACCTTCTCGCTTCTCCGCTCAAGGCCGGTCCCGCAAGGACCGGCCTTTTTCATGCGCGCAGGAACGTCCGCGGCCGATCGTCCCGGCCTTGCGGCGCTCCGCACGAGCGGGCAGATTGCCGCTCCAAATCGAGCAGAACAATAAACGGGGCAGTCCATGAGCATTTTTGAACACATCATCGTCGAGACCAAAGGCGCGGTCGGCATCATCCGCCTGAATCGCCCGAAAATGCTCAATGCTCTGTCGTTCGGCGTCTTCCGCGAAATCGGCGCGGCGGTTGCCGACCTCGAAGCCGACGAGAAGATCGGCTGCATCGTCGTCACCGGCAATGAGAAGGCCTTCGCCGCCGGCGCCGACATCAAGGAGATGCAGCCGAAGGGCTTCATCGACATGGCGACCAACAACTTCCGCACCATCGGCGGCGAACGTCTCGCCCAGTGCAAGAAGCCGACGATCGCGGCCGTGAGCGGCTACGCGCTCGGCGGCGGCTGCGAGCTCGCGATGATGTGCGACATGATCATCTGCTCCGACACGGCGAAGTTCGGCCAGCCGGAAATCACCCTCGGCACCATTCCGGGCATCGGCGGCACCCAGCGCCTCACCCGCGCCATCGGCAAGGCAAAGGCGATGGATCTCTGCCTCACCGGCCGGATGATGGATGCGAACGAAGCCGAACGTGCCGGCCTCGTCAGCCGCATCGTTCCGGTCGACAAGCTGATGGATGAGACGATGGCGGCTGCCGAGAAGATCGCGTCCATGTCGCAGCCGGTGTCGGCGTTCTGCAAGGCGGCGATCAATCGCTCGCTGGAAACGACGCTGTCGGAAGGCATGAACGTCGAGGGCGATCTGTTCGCTCAGACGTTTGCGCTGGAAGATCGTTCGGAAGGCATGGCAGCGTTCATCGCCAAGCGCCCGCCGCAGTTCAAGAACCGCTAGGGCGGACGGATATCATACGAAGCTCCGACGCACGTGTGCGGCGTTATAGAACGCGATTATCAGGACTCGTCTGATGGACCTCCGCCAATCCGTGCTCGACGTCATGCAGGTCATCCTCAAAGACCCCATGAAAGCACAGCCTGATGGCCTCGATCTTGAGGAGACAGGCGATAACATCGGCGTCTTCTTCAGCCAAATACTTCCGTACAAGGACTCGCTGTCATTTAACCTGCAGTCACTTGAAGGCGAGATCAGCGCGGCACTGGCAAAATCTCTTCAAGAGATATCCCGCCGTTCCGGTTACGAGCTCAGCGGCACTCCAATGGAAATACTCGACGATTGCCGCGTAGCTCTACATCTCAGCACAGAGGAAGAGATGGCACCGCTGATGCTTCCGATGGAAAAATACGGACCGATGATAACGTTGATCGGTTCAGTTCTCGTCGCGTCCGTTTACGTTTCTCATCACATAGCGATAGCGAACGGTGCAGACGCAACTGTTGTAGCCACATCCGTGGCCGAAGCGTTCGCCACACCGACTCACTTTGTCATCACCGAAAATCCCGGCACGATCGTCACCTCGATCATCACGGAACTCCCTGGCGCCATCCAAACTTAGACGGCAACAGATCAAAGGCGGCCTTGAGCCAACGCTCCGCGCAGCAGCAGGCGATAAACGCGCTCGCGCATCGTCTGCGGCTGCGCCAGCCCCATGCGCGTCAGGCATTCGGAGACGCCGGGTGCCTCGTCGGCGGTCATGCCGGTCGCGACGAGCCCCAGCAACTCCGGGATCGACGATGCGGCCTCGCGCAGCAACTGCAGCGCCGGGATCAGCCGCTGCTCGACGTCCGTGAAGTCCGTGCCGAACGGAAACGACGGCAGCAGGCCATCAGCGCGTGCAGGCTTCAGCGCCTCGGCGATCCGTTCGGGATGATTGTCGCGATACGATCGCGGGATTTCATGGCTGCGCGGCAGCTTGCCCGCATCCTTGGCCTCGGCCATCAGTTCGATCTGAAAGCGCGAGTCGGTGACGTTTAGCATCGCGGCAATGACCTGAGCGTCGGATTTCCCGCGCAGATTGGCGATGCCGTATTCGGTGACGATGATGTCGCGCAGATGCCGCGGAATTGTCGTGTGCGCATAATTCCAGCGGACGTTCGAGACCGGCTTGCCCTTCTCGCGCCGGACGGACTCCAGCGTCAGGATCGAGCGCGCGCCGTCGAGCGCGAAGGCCTGCGCCACGAAATTGAACTGCCCGCCGACCCCGCTCACCACCTGCCCGTTGTCGAGCCCGTCGGAAATCGCAGCGCCCATCAAGGTCGCCATCATCGCATTGTTGACGAAACGCGCATCGACGCGAGCGCGGCGTTTGGCATCCTCGTCGCCGTAAAGCTCGTTGGTGAACGACACTGCCGTCATCTGGATGCGCGCAATGTCGTCCGGTTTCATCTCGCGCAACGCACGATAGAACGACTTCGGTCCGAGAAAGAATGCGCCGTGCAGCAGCACGCCGTCGACTGCACGCTTGAGCACACCGGCATCGATCAGGCCGAGAAACGCCTCGAAGAACATCTCGCTGACGCCGTAGAGACCTTGCTCGAACGGCGCGCTCTCGCGCAGCGGCGCGTCCGGCGACAATCGCTGCATCACGTCGCGAAACTCGCCGTTATGGCGGTGGCGCACGATCAAGCTCTGCGCCAGCGCATCGCCGACCTGGCCGATGCCGATCTGCAAGCTGCCGCCGTCGCGGATCAGCGATGCCGAATGCAGGCCGATCGCATATTTGGTGTCCGACACCGGCTCCGATGGCGGCGCGAATAGCGGAAAGTCCGTCTCGGGACTGTCGAGCACGGCATGGAACGTGTCGGCGGGCACATCGCCCGCACCCGGCATGAACGGCAGTTCGGAATTGACCTGCCCTATCATCTTGAACGCCGCCTGCCCGGCGCGGCGCGCAGCGAGAATGTCGAGCGTGATGTCGGTGTTGCAGCTCAGGCTGTAGCGGGTCTCGCCGTTGACGACGCGCTTGGCCACCAGCTGCGTCACGACGTTGACGCCGCGATCGAGCAGATATTTGGCCGCGTGGGTGTAGTTGGCGGAGATATAGTTCTGCTGCGCCGCCGGCACGCCGATCCACTTTCCGGCCAAAAAGAAAAATTCCACCACCTCCACGTTCAGCGGCAGCGCTCTCTTTCGCAGCGCCTGCGCATGCACGAGGTCCGGGTAGCGGCCGAACAGCCGGTCGATCACCGGTGCGATGAAGCGCCGCTCCAGATCGTTGGAGGGGTTCGGTTTCTCCAGCGTCAGCGCCGAAAACAACGTCAGATGGATCGAGCGGTCGGCGACGGCCCGGGCATAAAGCGCGTTGATGACGTGGTTGGCCTTGCCGAGGCCGAGCGGCAGCCCCACGACGAGCCGCGGTCCCACCTCCCGGACGATGTCTTCGGCGATGGCGTCCGGGTCGGTGAATGTGCGTGGCATGTCGCTCTTTTCGCAGACAGTTCCGGTAGGATTCGGCCGCACCTTAGCGAAGTTCGGGCTTTCTGGTCACACCCCGGAAAAACCATGCGGATTTCCCGCCGGGACGGTTTGCCTGCCCCCCGATTGCGCCTACAACCCCAAAAGCGGGATACGTCAGCGGGGGCCGGCGTTTTTTGGGAATCGCTGCGGAACCACATGTCTGTGCGTGTGTCAGGGCTGGGCCGCCGGGCGGCGTGCGTCGTGGGGCTTGTCTCCGCGATTGCGGTGTCAGGCCCGGCAGCGGCTGAAAGCCTCAACGAAGCGCTCGTCAAAGCCTATCAGGCGAACCCGCAGTTGAACGCCGAGCGCGCCCGCCAGCGCGCCACCGACGAGAATGTGCCGCAGGCTCTTTCTGGCTATCGGCCGCAGATCGTCGCCAGCCTTAGCGCCGGATTGCAGGGGGTGCGGAACCTGCTCCCCGACAACACCATCCAGACCGCGACGCTGAAGCCCTGGACCATCGGCGCGACGGTCACCCAGACTCTGTTCAACGGCTTCAAGACCGCCAACAGCGTGCGCGTCGCCGAGTTGCAGGTGCGCTCCGGCCGCGAGGCGTTGCGCAACGTCGGCCAGGGCGTGCTGCTCGACGCCGTCACCGCCTACAGCAACGTGCTGGCCAATCAGGCGCTGGTCGAGGCGCAGCGCGTCAACGTCAATTTCCTGCGCGAGACGCTCAACATCACCCGCAAGCGGCTCGAAGCCGGTTCGGTGACGCCGACCGACACCGCACAGTCCGAAGCGCGGCTGAACCGCGGTCTCGCCGATCTCAACGCCGCCGAAGTCGCGCTTGCCATCAGCCAGGCGATCTACACGCAGGTCATCGGTAATCCGCCGGGCCGCCTGATGCTGGCCGAACCCGTCGATCGTTTTCTTCCGCGCCGCGAGGAGACCAACGACCTCGCGCTGCGAGGTCATCCGGCCGTGCTCGCGGCAGGTTTCGATGTCGACGTCGCCACCACCACCATCAGCGTCACCGAGAGCAGCCTGTTTCCGACCGTGACGCTGCAGGGCAACGTCAGCCGCAGCAATGACGGCGACATCAACCTCGGCACCAAGCGCAACGATCAGGCATCGGTGGTCGGCAAGATCGACGTTCCCATTTACGACGGCGGCCTGGTCGCGGCGCAGACCCGTCAGGCCAAGGAGCTGGCGAGCCAGAGCCGGCTCGTGTTCGAGCAGGTGCGCGGCCAGACCCGCACGGCAGCGGCAGGCGCGCTCGTCGCTCACGAAGGCGCCAAGGTCGCGGTTGCGGCCGCCGAGTCCGAAGTGCGCGCTGCCAATGTGGCGCTTCAGGGCGTGCAGCGCGAGGCGCAGGCCGGACAGCGCACCACCGTCGATGTGCTGAACTCGCAGCAGGATCTGACACAGGCCCGCGCGCGACTGATCAGCGCCCAGCGCGATCGCGTCATCGCCTCCTACACCCTGCTGAGCGCGGTCGGCCGGCTCGACGTCAAGACGCTCGGCCTCAACACGCCGGACTACCTGCCGGAAGTGCACTACCACCAGGTGCGCGACGCCTGGCACGGCCTGCGCACCCCATCGGGACAATAAGCAAAAGCCTGATCAGCGCGCCGTCTTGCGGCGGGAGAACAGCGCGATCAGCACCGGCAGCGTGATCAGGATCATGATCGGCGCGAACAGCATCCCGGTAACGACCACCACCGCCAGCGGCTTCTGCACCTGCGATCCAATGCCCGACGACAGTGCCGCCGGCAACAACCCGATGCCGGCGACCACGCAGGTCATCAGCACCGGCCGCATCTGCAATTCGCCGGCGCGGATCACCGCGGTGACGCGGTTGATGCCCTGCGCGATCAGCTGATTGTACTGGGTGATGATGATGATGCCGTCCATGACGGCAATACCGAACAGCGCGATGAAACCGATGGCGGCCGAGACGCTGAACGGAATCCCGGTGATCAGAAGTCCTGCGACGCCGCCGATGATCGCCATCGGGATCACGCTCATCGCAAGCAGCGTGTCGCGCGCCGAGCCGAAGTTGAAGAACAGAAGTCCCGCGATCAGCGCGAGGCTGATCGGCACGACAATCGACAGGCGGCGGATTGCGTCCTGCAGGTTGCCGAATTCGCCGACCCATTCGGCGCGCGATCCGGGCGGCAACGGCACCTGCGCCGCGACCTTGGCCTGCGCCTCGGCGATGGCGCTGCCGAGGTCACGCTCGCGCACCGAGAACTTGATCGGCAGGTAGCGCTCCTGCTGCTCGCGATAGATGTAGGCCGCGCCGGACACGAGCTTGATGGTCGCGACTTCGCTCAGCGGAATTTGCGTGATGCCGTTCGCACCCTGCACGCCGATGCGCAGGTTCTGGATAGCCTCGGCGCTGCGGCGATATTCCGGCGCAAGGCGCACGATAATCGGGAAGCGCCGGTCGCTGCCGGGCTCATACAGATCGCCGGCGCTGTCGCCGCCGACGGCGATGCGCAGCGTTGCGTTGATGTCGCCCGGCGAGAGGCCATAGCGCGCCGCGCGCGCGCGATCGATGTCGATCTGGATCGTCGGCTGGCCGAGCGAGGTGAACACGGCCAAGTCGGTGACGCCCTGCACCGTCGACAGCACCGCCTTGATCTTGTTGGCGGTGTTGGTGAGTTCGGTCAGATCGTTGCCGTAGAGCTTGATCGAGTTCTCGCCCTTCACGCCCGACACGGCTTCGGCGACGTTGTCCTGCAGATACTGCGAGAAGTTGAACTCGACGCCGGTGAACTTTTCCTGCAACTCCTTGAGGAGCCGCGCGGTCAGGTCGTCCTTGTCCTTCGAGCCCGGCCACTGGCTGACCGGCTTCAGCGGCGCGAAGAATTCCGCGTTGAACACGCCGGCCGCGTCGGTGCCGTCGTCGGGACGGCCGTGCTGCGACACCACCGACTCGACCTCGGGCTGCTGCCGGATGAGTTTGCGCATCTCGTTGACGTACGCGTTGCCGGTTTCGAGCGAGATGGTCGACGGCAAGGTGGCGCGGATCCAGAGGTTGCCCTCTTCCAGCTTCGGCAGGAATTCGAGACCCAGCAGACGCGAAGCAAGCACCGTCAACAGCAACAGCATTGCGGCCGCAGCGATAACCGCGCCCTTGCTGCGCACAGCCCAGACCAGAACCGGCCGGTACAGGCCGTGCAGGAAGTGAACGATCCGCGTTTCGGTTTCCTTGATGTGCACCGGGAGGATGATGGCGCTGAGCGCGGGCGTCACGGTGAAGGTGGCGAGCAGACCGCCGGCCAGCGCATAGGCATAGGTGCGCGCCATCGGGCCGAAGATGTTGCCTTCGACGCCGGTCAGCGTGAACAGCGGCAGAAACGCCGCGACGATAATCGTCGCCGCGAAGAAAATGGACCGCGCCACGTCCGCGGATGCGTCGAGGATTGCATGGCTCTTCATGCCGAAGACGAACTTGGCCGGCATCGACCGTTCCTGCTCCGGCGTCAGTTCCTTGTTGCGCGAGAGCCGCCGGAAAATCGCCTCGACCATGATGACGGTGCCGTCGACGATCAACCCGAAGTCGATCGCGCCGACGGACAACAGGTTCGCGGACTCGCCGCGGATCACCAGAATGATGACGGCAAAGAACAGCGCGAACGGAATCGTCGCGCCGACGATGATGGCGCTGCGCAGGTCGCCGAGAAACAGCCACTGCAGGAACACGATCAGCAGGATGCCGATCACCATGTTCTCGAGCACGGTCTTGGTCGTCGTCTCGATCAGGTCCTTGCGGTCGTAGATGCGCTCGATCTTCACCCCGGGCGGCAGGATGCTGGAGCTGTTGATCTGCCGGATCACGGTCTCGACGCGCGCCAGCGTCGGCGAACTCTGCTCGCCACGGCGCATCAGCACGATACCCTGCACGATGTCGTCGTCGGAATCCTTGCCGGCAATGCCGAGACGCGGCTTCTCGCCAACCGCGACCTGCGCCACGTCCTTCACGAGCACCGGATTGCCGCTCGTCTGCGACACCATGGTGTTGGCGAGGTCCTCGATCGAACGGATCAGGCCGACACCGCGCACCACCGCCGACTGCTGGCCGATGTTGATGGTGTTGCCGCCGACGTTGATGTTGGCGTTGCCGACCGACTGCAGCAGCTGCGGCAGGGTCAGGCCATGCGCGGTGAGCTTGTTGAGATCGACCTGAAGTTCGTAGGTCTTGGTCTTGCCGCCCCACCCCGTCACGTCGATCACGCCGGGAATGGCGCGGAAGCGGCGCTGCAACACCCAGTCCTGCAGCGTCTTGAGATCCTGCACGCTGTAGTTCGGCGGGCCGACCAGCTTGTAGCGATAGATTTCACCGACGGGACTTAACGGCGAGATGGTCGGCTGCGCGTTGCCGGGCAGCGGCGCCAGCTGCGCGAGGCGATTGAGCACCTGCTGCAGCGCTTCGTCGTAGGTGTAATCGAACGAGAACTGCAGTTTGACGTCGGAGAGGCCGTAGAGCGAGATGGTGCGGATGGTGCGCACGTTCTTGATGCCGGCGACCTGCGTCTCGATCGGGATGGTGATGTAGCGCTCGATCTCCTCAGCCGAAAGGCCCGGGCTCTGGGTCACGATGTCGACCATCGGCGCGGTCGGATCGGGATAGGCCTCGATGTTGAGCTGCCGGAACGCGAGCAGACCGCCGACCAGCATGGCGACAAACAGTCCGACCATCAGGTATCGGCGATTGACCGCGATGGCGACGAGACGATTGATCAAGACGCTGGCTTTCGATGATGCGGCAGCTTAGCTGCCCGATGCCGCCCGATCGATGAACAGGCTGCCTCTGGTCACGATCTTCTCGCGCTTGTCGAGGTTACCCAGCACTTCGACCAGATCGCCGTTGGAAAGACCGGTCCTGATCCGGCGCAGTTCGATGGTCTTATCCTCGTGAACGACCCAGACCCGCACCTGATCGCCTTCGTAAATCAGGGCCTGCTTCGGAACGCCGACGGTCAGGCTGTCGCAACCGGCGTAGATCGTGACGTTGGCAAACATTTCCGGCTTCAGCGCGCGGTCGGAATTATCGACGGTGGCGCGGACCAGAAGCCGCCTCGTCGCCGGATCGATCGCCGCTGCGACATAGTTGATGCGGCCGCCGATCTTGCGTCCGGGCAGCGCCAGCACGTCGAATTTGAGATCCTGCCCGACTTCGATCGACGCTGTCTCGCTCTCGCGCACGAAAGCGGTGAGCCAGACCGACGACAGATCGCCGATCACGAACACCGGATCGTTGGTATTGGCGCTGATGTACTGGCCGGGTCCGACCTTGCGCTGAACCACGGTGCCGGCGATCGGCGCGTACACGGTGGTTTCCGGATTGATGGCGCCGCTCTGCTGGAAGCTCGCGACCGCGTCGTCGTTGAAGCCGAGAATCTTCAGCTTGTTGCGCGCGGCCAGCAGCGCGGTCTCGCTGGCGCGCATGTCGTTCTGCGCGGTAATCAACGCCGCCTGCGCCTGCTCGTAATCTTTCAGCGGCGCGGCCTTGCCCTCGTAGAGATCGCGGGCACGCTTGTCGCCGACCTTGGCGAGATCGAGCTGCGACTTCGCCTTGTTGACGGCGGCCATCGCCGCCATGAAATCGTTCTGCGCCTGCACCGTGTCGGTGGCTTCGATCACGAACAGCGGCTGGCCCTGCGTGACCTGATCGCCCGGGCGCGCCAGCAACCGCGTGACGCGGCCGACATACGGCGAGTACACCGGCGTGGCGCGATCCTCATCGACCGCGATCTTTCCTTCGGTCGTGCGCTCGGCGCAAAATACCTTTTCACTGACGCTTTCGACGCTGACACTTGCCCATTCGGACGCCGAGGGCGTGTAGCGCATCTGCGCCCGGCGCTGGCTCGACACCTCGGACGGCGTGGCGTGCGGTTTGGCGAGAAGCTGGAAGCCCGCAATCGCCCCGACCGCAAGCACGACAAAGGCCGCGCCGAACAGGAGCGTTTGACGTTTCGCGGACGAACGAAGCTTCAGCATCGGCAGCCTTCTCACCGGCAGGGAACTGCCTGCAGCGTATTGACGCTAATAGTGCCCTTTGTATGCCAATGACAAATGAAAAAGAAAAAATGTCGGCCAATTACCAACCAATTACGTCGGCCAAACCGCCGGATGGTTACCAAGTGGCACGGCGGGGCGGGTCCAGGCGGCTGGCGTTACCGTCAGCCGCGCCGAATGCCGCACTGCACGCAAAGTTCCGAACCCGGACGCCTCCTCTCCCATGAAGGGCGCCACGGCATCTTTTTCCGGCTCCGGCGTCGATAGTCCGCCGTCGACCCTGCCCAATCCCCACAGCCAGTGACCGGTGCGCGCCAGCGACACCCGCACAAGCCAACTGCCGCCCTCTTTCGCCTGCCTGAGCCGGCCCATCATCGCGCCGAACGCCATCAGGTATCCGGTGGCGTGATCGAGCACCTGCATCGGCAGTTCCTTCGGGCCTTCGACGCCCGCCGCCTCGCCCTCGGCATGGTTGAAGCCGGTCGATGTCTGCACCAGTGAGTCGAACCCGCGCCGGTTCGCCCATGGACCGGCATGCCCGTACGCGGAGAGCGAAACGCAGACGATGCCCGGATTGATCCGTGCGGCGTCTTCTGGCCCGAAGCCGTGCGCCGCGAGCGACTGCGGACGATAGCCCTGCGAAAAGACATCGGCGGTCGACAAGAGCGACGTGAACGTCGCTTTGCCTTCCGCGCTCGAGAGATCGACGAACGACGAAAGCTTGCCGCGCCCCGTGTCGATCACGAGCCAGGGGATCGACGGCAACGCCGGATGCGACACCAGCATCACGTCGGCGCCATGCGCGGCGAGCGTGCGGCCCGCCACTGGTCCCGCAATGACCCGCGACAGATCGAGCACGCGCAGACCCGCGAGCGGACGATCGCCTTGCGGCCATGGCCGCGGCGGCGCGTCGCCGATCTTCTCGAAAGTGATCAACGGCGTCGTGATCAGCGCCTTCGCATGTTCGGTCGCGAGCCATTCGTCGCGCGTGCGCATCAGCGAGACGACGCAACCGCCGTCATAGGCAGCGGTTTCGAAATCCTCGCCGCGCCAGCCCATCAGTGCGTCCTGCACGCTGTCACGCGTGGCCTCGCATTTTAGAACCTTGCAGACGTTATCGCGATGGAGCGGAAAGTTCGTGTGCAAGCGGACGAAGCGCGCATCGCCGGTCCGGTAGACACCGGCGATCGCATCCCATGCGGGTGGCGGCGGCTTGTCGTCGACACGCAGATAGCGCTCGCTGCGGCACTCGATCGCCGCATGCAGCATGTCGACGCCGACGCTTTGCTCCTGACCGCTGCGCGCTTTCCAGATCGTGGCTGCCGCGAGGCCCGCGGCGGCGATGCTCGCCTGCGCCGCCGCATCGACCCGGAACGAGGACGGTAACACCGGCTCGCTGCCGGTCAACGTCACCGCGGCAAGATCGGCGGCGGTGCCGCCGGCACCGGTCCACAGGTCAGACAGAATGTCGCGTGGCGACTGCATCACGCCGCCAGCGTGGTCTCGACCAGCTTGATCCAGTACGACGTGCCGTAGACGATCGCGTCGTCGTTGAAATTGTACGCCGGGTTATGCAGACCCGCGCTGTTGCCGTTGCCGATGAAGATGTACGCGCCCGGCCGCTTCTCCAGCATGTAGGCGAAATCTTCTGCGCCCATCATCGGCGGGATGTCGGCGTTGACGTTGACGGCGCCGGCCACATCCATCGCCACGCGTGCGGCGAAGTCGGTTTCCGCGTTGTGGTTGACCAGCACCGGATAGCCGCGCGTGTAGCGCAGATCGATCTTCGCGCCGCTCAGCTGCGCGACGCCCGCCGCGACCTCCTGCATGCGCTTCTCGACGAAATCGCGCATCGAGGCCTTTAGCGTGCGCACCGTGCCTTCCAATTCCGCCGTCTGCGGAATCACGTTCATGGCGGTGCCGGCGTGGAACATGCAGATCGAGATGACCGCCGACTCCACCGGATCGGCGTTGCGCGAGACGATCTGCTGGAACGCCGTGATCAGTTGCGCACCGGCGAGCACCGGATCGATGCCGGTGTGCGGCCGCGCCGCGTGCGCGCCGACACCTTCGATCCTGATCTTGATGTGATCGGTCGACGCCATGATCGAGCCCGGCCGGATGCCGAAGGTGCCGATGTCCATGCCCGGGCCGTTATGCATGCCGTAGACCTGTTCGATCTTGAAGCGCTCCATCAATCCGTCGCGGATCATCGCAGCCGCCCCCGCGCCGCCCTCTTCCGCCGGCTGGAAGATGACGACCGCGTCGCCCGCGAAGTTGCGCGTCTCGGCGAGATAGCGCGCGGCGCCGAGCAGCATCGCGGTATGGCCGTCGTGACCGCAGGCGTGCATCTTGCCCGGCGTCTTCGACTTGTACGGCAGATCGTTTTCTTCCTCGATCGGCAGCGCGTCCATGTCCGCACGCAGGCCGACGACCTTGACGCCGCCGCCGCTCGCCGGCCGCTTGCCTTTGATCACGCCGACGACGCCGGTGCGGCCGATGCCGGTCACCACCTCGTCGCAGCCGAACTCGCGCAGCCGGTCCGCCACGAACCCCGCTGTGCGATGCACGTCGTATTGCAGCTCCGGATGCGCATGGATGTCATGGCGCCAGCCCATGATTTCGGGTTGCAGGTCGGCGACGCGGTTGACGATCGGCATGGACAGCACTCCTGACTTTGCGCTCTTGACGGGCTCTTGGCGGCGCACATGAACGATGCCACAGGACCGATTCCGCTCGCAAGGCGGCCCGCAGATGAGAAAGCGATCACATCTTGGAGCGTCTTGAGCCCGTTCTGGAATTTTTGCAAAACCGGTGCGCATCCGGCAGGCTTCGGTCTGCCGCAAAAGGTAGCTACGTTGGTTGCCACAAATAAGACGGCGATCGGGGAAACGGCGGGAATGGCGACGCGGATCGAGGGCGATTTCGACTACATCATTGCCGGCGCCGGTACCGCCGGGTGCATCGTCGCCAATCGGCTGTCGGCCGATCCGACCAAGCGCGTGCTGCTGCTGGAAGCCGGCGGCAACGACAACTGGATCTGGTTTCACATTCCGGTCGGCTACCTGTTCGCCATCGGCAATCCGCGCTCGGACTGGATGTTCCGCACCGAGGCCGAAGCCGGCCTCAACGGCCGTTCGCTCGCCTATCCGCGTGGCAAGGTGATCGGCGGCTGCTCGGCGATCAACGCCATGATTTCGATGCGCGGCCAAGCCGCCGATTACGATCACTGGCGTCAGCTTGGCTTGAGCGGCTGGAGCTGGAACGACGTCAAACCGGCATTCCTCAAACTCGAAGACCATTTCATGGGCGCGAGCGAGCACCACGGTGTCGGCGGCGGCTGGCGCATCGAGGCGCCGCGGCTCTCCTGGAAGGTGCTGGACGCGGTCGCGGACGCCGCCGCCGAGATGGGCATCGCGCGCACCAACGATTTCAACACCGGCGACAACGAGGGCATCGGCTACTTCCACGTCAACCAGCGGCGCGGCCGCCGCTGGTCGTCGGCGCGCGGCTTCCTCAAGCCCGTCCTGTCGCGGCCGAACCTCAAACTCGAAACCGACGCCCTGATCGACCGGCTGATCATCGAGAACGGCAAGGCCGTCGGCGTCCGCTTCTCGCGCAACGGCGAAGCGTTCGAAGCGCGCACGCGCGGCGAAGTCATTCTCTGCTCCGGCTCCATCGGCTCGGTGCAGGTCATGCAGCGCTCCGGCATCGGCCCCGCCGAATGGCTGCAGCCGCTCGGCATCACACCGGTGCTCGACCGTCCGGGGGTCGGCCGCAATCTGCAGGACCATCTGCAGCAGCGCGCGATCTTCAAGGTCTCCGGCGTGAAGACGCTGAATGAGACCTACTGGTCGCTCTGGAAACGCGGCATGATGGGCGTCGACTATGCGCTGCGCCGCCGCGGCCCGCTGACCATGGCGCCGTCGCAGCTCGGCATCTTCACCCGCTCCGATCCGCACCGCGAGCGCGCCAACATCCAGTTTCATGTGCAGCCGCTCTCGCTGGACAAGTTCGGCGATCCGCTGCATCGCTTTCCTGCGATCACGATCTCAGCCTGCAATCTGCGGCCGACCTCGCGCGGCGTGGTGCAGATCACCGATGCGAAGCCTGAGAAAGCGCCGCGCATCGCGCCGAACTATCTCCACACCGACGAAGACCGCCTCGTCGCGGCCGATGCCATCCGCGTCACGCGAAAACTCATGAAGCAGCCGGCGCTCGCCGGCTACCGGCCGGAGGAATATCTCCCCGGGCCCAGCGTCGGCGATGACGATGCGTCGCTCGCAAAAGCCGCCGGCGACATCGGCACGACGATCTTCCACCCCGTCGGCACCGCGAAGATGGGCGCATCGACCGACCCGGCCGCGGTCGTCGACGAGCGCTTGCGCGTGCACGGCATCGGCGGATTGCGCGTGATCGATGCGTCGGTGATGCCGACGATCACCTCCGGCAACACCAACACGCCGACTGCGATGATCGCTGAAAAGGGTTCGGCGATGGTGATCGCCGACGCGCGCTAGGACATGATCCGCTAGGCCGCTTCCGGCACCACATCATCGATGAGCGCGGCGAGATCGCGTGCGTTGACGGCTTTGCGCACGCGCATCGTCTCGACGCGGCCGTGGATCGGCACCTCTTCGTGCGGCAGCGCGTTCTCAGGCAAGCCGGCCGTGCGGTAAACTTCCTCCGAGATCACGACCTCGCACGACAGAGTCTTGGTCAGGCCCTCCAGCCGCGAGCCGACATTGACCGGATCGCCGAGCGCGGTGAACGACATGTGGTCGCGATAGCCGATATCGCCGACGATCACTTCGCCCGCATTGATCCCGATGCCGAAGCGGATCGGCTCGCGCAGGTCGTGCGCGAGGAAACGGTTCAACTCCTCGACATTGATGGCGATCTGCGCCGCCGCCCGGATCGCCTGCCGGCATGCGATGCGCGGATCGGCGGAGAGACCGAACAGCGCCAGAATGCCGTCGCCGACGAACTGGTTCGGGGTGCCGCCGCACGCCAGCACGCCTTGCGACACCGCACTGATGAAGCGGTTGACGATGAACACCGTGTCGAACGGCAGCCGCGTCTCGGCGAGTTTGGTGGAGCCGCGCATGTCGACGAACATGTTGACGAGATAGCGCTCCTGGCCGACGCGCGTCTCCTTGCCTTCATCCAGCAGCGACGTCTTCAGCGTCGCCGGGAACAGCGGCACAAAGGCAATGTCGTGCTCGGGGCATAGCTGGCAGGCGAGCCGGATCGCCGGATCGGAGCTCGAGCCGACGCGCTCGAGCACGAACGTTTCGCGCTTCGATGCCTTCGGCAGCCGGGCGCAATCGCTGACCACGCGAATGCGGCAGGTCGAACAGCGGGCGCGGCCGCCGCACACGCTCGAATGCGGAATGTCGTTGCGCAAGCTCGCCTCGAGCACGCTGAGGCCCTTCTGCACCCGGATCGTCTTGCCGTCGCCATACGAGAAGCGAATGGTGCTGCCGCGCTGCTCGCGCAGCGCCCGTGCGCCCCGCGCCGCGAGCAGACCGGCGATGACCGCGAGATAGCCGATGCAGAAATACAGCGTGATCTTGTCGAGCACGTCCTGCTGGGCCTGCGTGCCGGTCTTGGCCACCGTGCGATGCTCGGCGCGCCACTCCACCGTCTCGCTCGCCACCGTCACTTCGCGCCCGCCCTGGTAAAGGCCGAGCAGCGCCAGCGACGGCAGCAGCACGGCGGCCGCCAAGAGATACGCCGCGATCTTCGGGAAGACCGGCTTCAGCCGCAGCCAGAAGAACACGCCCATGCAGCCGTGCAGCCAGCAAACGATCAGCGCCACGTAATGCAGCGCCGCCAGGTGCGGCCAGTAGACGTAATAAGCATAGAGCGCCTGCGGATAGAGCTTTTCGTGGCCGTAGAGAGCAGCCGCGATGCGCACCCCGGAGATATGAAACATCAGCAGCAGCGGAATGCTCAAGCCCAGCGCGAGCTGAAGCGGCTCGGCAAAGCGCCAGCGGAATTCGCGGCGCCGATAGACCGACCAGAGGCCCAGCGCCATGTGGGTGAAGACGGCGCCGTAGAGAACGATCGTCAGCGGCCAGCTGCGCCAGAACGCGATCTGGTAGAGCAGGAATTCATCCATCGTTCTGATGGAGACGTTGCCCAGCGCGTGGTTGAACAGATGAGAGACAACATAGGCAAAAAGAATGAGGCCCGAGCCAAGCTGCACCTGGCGAACGCCAATCTGTTTCCAGAATTGTCCGATGGAAGCGTCGGCGGATGCCATGACAAGCGACTCTGACGAATGAACCGCATGCTAATGCAGGTTCGGCGCTCGCGCCAAGGCCAAAGCAGCCCAGCCGCTGTCAACCAGCCTTCACAAAGTACGGCACCGTCTTGCCGAGAAACGGCTTGAAGCGCGCCATCACCGTGTCGCCGATGGCGAGCGCCGGATCGCCGTGCGCCATCATGCGGAAGCCTTCCTCCGTATCGACCAGCACGATCTTGTACGGCACGTCGCCCTTGGCTTCCGGCACCGGCGCGCGATGCACGAGCGTCTCGGCGTAGACCTTGCCCTTCCCGCTCGCCGGCTTCGATACCGGATCGGCCGCGCCGCAGGACGGACAGAACTGGCGGCGGAAGTACCAGGCGGACTTGCACGCCGGGCACGCCTGATAGGCAATCGCCTCGGTGCCGCCGGTCCAGTCGGCTGCAAATGCTGGCGTGCTCATCAGACCTTCTCCAGAAACATGCTGACGTGCGACGACAGCACGCCGCCGTCGCCATGCAGCAGCGCCAGCGAGGCATCCTTGACCTGCCGCTTGCCGGCGCGGCCGGTCATCTGCAGGTGCGTTTCGGCGACATGCGCCATCGCGCCGCCGACGCCGCAGTGGCCGTAGCTGAGCAGCCCGCCATGCGTGTTCATCGGCAGCGCGCCTTTGATGCCGAAGTCGCCGTTGCGCGCGCGGGCTGCCGCCTCGCCGCGCTTGGCTAACCCGAGATCCTCGATCAGCATCGCCAGCGTGATGGTGAAGCTGTCATAGATCGCGGCGTAGCGCACGTCCTTGGTGGCGATGCCGCGCGTTTCCTTGGCCCGTGCCAGCGCAGGCGCCGCGCCGAGATCGGCCAGCGCCGGCGCCGTCGTCACATATTGATGCGTGTGCGCCTGCCCGGCGCCGATCACCTTCACGCCGTGCTTGCTGGTGTCGTCGCGGCTGATGACGAACGCCGCCCCGCCGTCGGACACCGGGCAACAGTCGAGCAGCTTCAGCGGCGTCGCGATCGGCTTCGATGCCATCACGTCGGCGACGGTGATCGGCTCGTGAAACTGCGCGCCGGGATGGGCGAGCGCATGCTCGCGCATCAGGACCGCCAGCACCGCCAAGTCTTCCTCGGTCACGCCATGCTCATGCATGTAGCGCGACGCGACGAGGCCGTAATACGCCGGAATGGTCGGCCCGAGCGGCACCTCGTACTGCGGATGGCCGACTTGCGCGAGCGACTGCACGGCCGCGTCGCGCGTCTGCCCGGTGACGCGGTTCTCACCCGCAACGACGAGAATGTTCTTCGCCTGACCCGCGCCGACCAGAATGTGCGCCAGCATGGTCATCGCCATACCGGTGCCGCCGCCGACCTGCACCGCATGCGCATACTTCGGCTGGATGCCGAAGTGCTCGGCGAACACCGTCGCCAGCATGATGTGCGGCTGCACCGTCGAGTAGCCGCAGAGAATGCCGTCGATATCGCGGCGTTCAAGGCCCGCATCGGCAACGGCCTGCTCGGCCGCCATGCTCATGAGGTCGAGCGTCGAACAACCCTCATGTTTGCCGAACGGTGTGAGGCCGACGCCCGTAATGAAACTCATCGGCGCATCATTCCGATTTGATGTTGGTTTCGCGGATCAGCTTGCCCCAGGCATCGGTCTCGGCCTTGAGCAGATTGCGCAGTTCAGCCGGGCCGCCGGTCAGCATCGTGACGCCGCGTTCGGCGACTTTCGCCTTCAGATCCTTGTCCTCGGTCGCGGTACGCAACGCCTGTGCGAGACGATCGACGACCGGCTGCGGCGTGTTTGCCGGCACGAACAGGCCCTGCCAGAACACGGCGCGGAATCCCTTGAACGTGTTGGCGACCGGCGGCACGTCCGGTTTGAGTGCGATCGGCTCGGCCGAGGTGACCGCCAGAATCTTCGCGTCGCCCTTCTCCGTCGCCGGGACCGCGTCGAGCGGCGTCGCGAACGTGCCGTCGAGACGGTCGGCAAAGATGTCGATGATGGTCGGCGCCGCGCCCTTGTACGGCACGTGCACCATCTGCACGCCGGCCTGCCGGTTGAACATCTCGAGGATGAGATGGTTGACTGCGCCGTTGCCCGAACTGCCGATGTTGAGCTGCCCCGGCTTCGACTTCGCATAGGCGATGAATTCGGCGAGGTTCTGCGCCGGGATGCCCTTCTTCACGAGCAGCATGAACGGCGTTTCGTAGGCGAGGCCGATCGGCGAAAGCTCCGCCATCGGATTCTTGGGCGTCAGCGTCGGCTGCAACGCCGGATTGATTGCAAGCGACGTCGTCCCCATCAGCAGCGTGTAGCCGTCCGGCTCCGCCTGCGCGACGGCGGTGGACGCAACTGCCGTGCCTGCACCAGGGCGGTTCTCGACCACGATCGGCTGGCCGAGTTCCTTGCTCATGCGATCGCCGAGCACGCGCGTCATCACATCGGTCAGGCCACCGGCGGCGTAGCCCACGATGAGACGAACGGGTCTATTGGGATAAGGGGCCTGCGCCGTTGCACTCTCCGCAACGATGCAGCATGCCAGCGCTGCGAGCATCAGCCGCAATGACCTGCTCATGTAATCCTCCCGTTCTTGTTGTTGCGCGTCACTCGCCGCGAATGTTTGCGTCGCGGATCAGCTTGCCCCAGACTTCGGTTTCGGACGCGAGCAGATCGCGCAGCGTGTCGGACCCGCCGTTGAGCATGGTGACGCCACGCTCCGCCGCCTTCGCCTTCAGCTCCGGATCGGAGGTCGCAGCCGACAACGCCTTCGTCAGCGTCGCGACGATCGGCGCCGGCGTATTCGCCGGGACGAACAGGCCGGTCCAGAACACGCCGCGGAAGCCGGGCATCGTCTTCGCAATCGGCTCCAGCTCCGGCTTCAGTTTGATCGGCTCCGTCGACGACACGGCGATCGCCTTGCCGTCGCCGCGCTCCAGCGCAGGCGATGCATCGACCGGCGTCGCGAATGCGCCGTCCAGACGTCCGGCGATGATATCGAGCGTCATCGGCGCCGCGCCGCGATACGGCACATGGGTCGTTTGCACGCCCGCGCGATTATTGAACAGTTCGAGCACGAGATGACTGCTGGAGCCGTTCCCCGCGCTGCCCATGTTGAGCTTACCCGGATTGGCCTTCGCGTAGGCGATCAGCTCCGCCACATTGTTCACCGGAACGTTCTTGGCCATCAGCAGATAGAACGGCGACTCGATCGCCGGGCCAATGGGCATCAGCTCGGTCATCGGATTTTTCGGCGTCAGCTTCGGCGACAGTGCCGGATTGATCGCCAGACTCACTGTGCCGAACAGCACCGTGTAGCCATCCGGATCGGACTGCGCGACGAAAGTCGATGCGACTGCCGTGCCTGCGCCCGGCTTGTTCTCGATCACGATCGACTGACCAAGTTCCTTGGCCATGACTTCGGAGATGCTGCGCGCCATCTGGTCGTTGATGCCACCCGGCGCATAGCCGACGATCAGACGCACGGGGCGATTTGGAAACGGCGCCTGCGCCGATGCGCTCGCGAACGTCGCGATACACGCAATGGCTGCAATCGCAAGCCGTAACGGCAGTCTGTTGCCCCTGATCACGTCATCTCTCCCTGTTTTGCTTGCCTGTTGTTATTTCTTTGCGCCGAACATCTGGCGCAGTTCGGTTTTCAGCACCTTGCCGTAATTGTTTTTCGGAAGCGAGGCCAAATAGACGTACTGCTTCGGCCGCTTGAAGCGCGCAATTGACGCAAGGCAATGCGCATCGAGCATTGTGTCGTCAGGCGTAACTCCGTCTGCAAGCACGACGCAGGCAACGACGTTCTCACCCCACTCCGGATCGGCCACACCGATCACCGAGACCTCGCGCACGGCGTCATGCGTGAGCAGAGCCTCTTCGACCTCGCGCGGATAGATGTTGGTGCCGCCAGAAATGATCACGTCCTTCGAGCGATCGGACAGCGTGAGGAAACCGTCGGCGTCGAGACGTCCGACATCGCCGGTGCGCAGCCAACCGTCCTTCAGCGTGTTCGCGGTCGCTTCCGGATTGTTCCAGTAGCCGAGCATCACCGGCGTGCCGCGCGCTTCGATCTCGCCGTTCTCGCCGGGCGGCAGAACTTTTCCGTCTGCATCGGTGATGCGCACTTCGATCGCACTGTGCGCCGCGCCGACGGACGCAAGCCGTTCGAGGTAGCGCGGGTGACTCGTCTGCTGATGCCAGTGGCGCGACAGCGCCGTGATCGTCATCGGCGACTCACCCTGCCCGTAAATCTGCACGAAGCGCGGGCCCATCACCGCCATCGCCTCGCGTATATCGGCGAGATACATCGGCCCACCGCCGTAGACGATGGTGCGAATGCCGTCGCCGTTTGCGCCTTTCGCTTTCGCGACCTCGACGAGACGCTTCACCATGGTCGGTGCCGCGAACATCGAGACGTTGCCGAGTTGTTTGCCGAGCGTCAGCACCTCGGCGGGATCGAAGCCACCGGACTCCGGCACGACGTGACGAGAACCGGCCCGCACGTGAATGAAATTGTAGAGACCGGCGCCATGCGACAGCGGCGCGGCGTACAGCGCGTGGTCATGCGCGAAGACGGAGTCGACATCGGAGAGATAGCAGAGTGACGCGGCGATGAGGTTGCCGTGGCTGAGCATCACGCCCTTCGGCCGTCCGGTGGTGCCGGAGGTGTAGAACAGCCACGCAAGATCGTCGATGCCGCGCGAAAAAGGTTGCGGCATTCCTGCGCCAGCGCGCGCCTTGATGTAGCCATCGCTTTCCACGTCGAACAGGCGCGTCACAGGATTGCCGCTACTTAAAATCTCGCTCAGCGCGTCCTTGGTCTCGCCCGCGACGATGGTCAGGTTCGCGCCGGAGTTCTCGACGATCCACAGCGCCTCGCGCGCATGCAGCTTGGCGTTGATCGGCACGGCAACAGCCCCAGCCCACCAGATGCCGTACGCGCATTCGAGATACGACGTGGCGTTGCTCATAAAGAGCGCGACGCGATCGCCGGGCATGATGCCGTGCGCGTCGCGCAGATGCGCGGCAATCGCCGATGCCCGCCGCGCGAACTCGGCGTAATCGGCATCGACGGCTTCGCCCGTCATCAGCGCAGGCGATTGCGGGTAGAGCCGCGCGGACGCGGCGAGCCACTCGGCGATGTTCATCGCGTCTGGTTACTTCGATGAGTTACTTGGCGGGCTCGAGCACCGTGACGTAGTTGGCGACGGCTGCGCCGCCCATGTTGAAGATGCCGCCGAGCTTGGCGTTCTTCACCTGCATGCCTTCCGGTGCCTGGCCGAGCAGCTGCATCGCGCTCAGCACGTGCATCGACACGCCGGTCGCACCGATCGGATGCCCCTTCGCCTTGAGGCCGCCCGACGGATTGATCGGCAGCTTGCCGGTCTTCTCGGTCCATCCTTCCTTGATCGCGCGCGAGCCCTGCCCCTTCGGCGTCAGGCCCATCGCTTCGTATTCGATCAGCTCGGCGATGGTGAAGCAGTCGTGCGTCTCCACGAAGGAGAGATCGGAGAGCTCCGCGCCCGCCGATTTCAGCGCGCGCTGCCACGCCACCGTGCAACCCTCGAAGTCGAGGATGTTGCGCTTCGACATCGGCAGGAAGTCCTGCGCGTGCGCCGTCGCCTTCACATTGACGGCCTTGCCCATGGTCTTCGCGGTTTCCGCGTCGGTCAGCACCAGCGCAGCAGCACCATCCGACACCAGCGAGCAGTCCGTGCGTTTAAGCGGACCGGCGACGAACGGATTCTTCTCGCTCTCGGAGCGGCAGAATTCGTAGCCGAAGTCCTTGCGCATCTGCGCGTAAGGATTCGAAACGCCGTTCTTGTGGTTCTTGGCCGCGATCATCGCCAACGCATCGGACGCATCGCCGTATTTCTGGAAGTAGGCCTGTGCAATCTTGCCGAACACACCGGCGAAGCCCGCGGGCGTGTCGCCGTCTTCCGGCAGATACGACGCGCGCAAGAGGTTCTTGCCGATCTCGGGACCGGGCGTCTTGGTCATCTGCTCGACGCCGACGACCAGCACGAACTTCGCCGCACCCGCCGCGATCGACTTCACGCCCTGATGCACGGCGGCTGAGCCGGTCGCGCAGGCGTTCTCGACACGAAGCGTCGGCTTGAAGCGGAGCTGCGGATCGGCCTGCAGCACCAGCGCCGCGGTGAAATCCTGCTGCGAGAAGCCGGCGTTGAAGTGACCGAGATAAATTTCGTCGATGTCGGCCGCAGAGACACCTGCATCGGCCAGCGCTTCGTTGGCGACCTTGGTGACGAGGCTTTCCACCGTCTCCATATCGAACTTGCCGAACGGCGTGTGGGCCCATCCAACGATGCTGGCTGTCATGATCATCTCCCGGCTTGGGGCATGATCCGGAAAAGTGTGAAGCGGTTTTCCGACCAGATCATGCCCGATTAAATTTTTGGCGCGAGCGCGCTGATTTGCGCCGCAGCATAAACGGAAGGAATGAAACGGCAACCGGGGCAGCTATGCGACCTACGCACCCTCGCCCTCAGGCATGCCAGCGAGACGCAGATCGCCGCTCTCGTCCTTCAGCGCCACGCCGGACATGCCGCGCGAAAACCCTTCCCGCACCAGCCAGGCGATCTTGAAGGCGGCCTCGTCGTAGCTCAACCCGGCGCGGTGAATGTTGGAGACGCAGTTGCGCTCGGCATCGGTGCGGCCCGGCTTCGGCTCGAACGTCATGTAGGCGCCGAGACTGTCCGGTGCAGAAAGGCCCGGTCGCTCGCCGATCAACGTCAGCATCATCGTCGCCTTGCAGAGCAGCCCCACCTCATCGCCGAGCGCGACGCGCGCGCCGGTCGCGATCAGCACCGGGCCGACACTCATCTTTAATGCCGCCAGACGCGGCAGCAGATCGCGCATCAACGCACCCGCATGCGCATGAACTGCTGCGGCCGAGAGGCCATCCGCGATCATGATCGCGAGATCGCAGGGCGTGTTAGGACGCGCGGCCAATGCAGCGCGCCAGGACGGAGCGAGTTTCCGCCCAAGGTCGGGTCGGCGCAGATAGTCGGCGCGGCTCTCGGCCTGGCTCGCGATACCGATTGTCTCGCAGCCGAGCGTAGCAATGTCCAATGCAACCGCATCCGCATTGAGTGGCGCATGCACGGCATCGCGTGCACGGGCATGATCGAGCGTGAAGGCAAGCAGCGCCGACGTCGGCAGACCTGATCCGCTGCGGCCGAGCGCGACGCGCGCCGGCGTCAGGGTGCGCAGGTCGTTCAGCGATCGCAACTTCGGAACGTCGGGATCAATCATGGTCTACATTATGGTCATTGCGAGCGAAGCGAAGCAATCCAGCCAATAGCAAGAACTGGATTGCTTCGTCGCTATCGCTCCTCGCAATGACGAAACATGGCACTCTATCCGTCATCTGGCTACCTGGCCCTGGGCTGTCGCAATTCTTCAATACCGTCGCCGGGCCACCCGTTACCCTGACGCGATCGAACAAAAGGACGAGAACCCGATGATCTTTCGTTACACCATTCTCTATGTCGACGACGTCAAGACGACCCTCGACTTCTATCGCCGCGCGTTCGGTCTCGAGACCGGCTTCATGGACGAGAGCGGCGACTACGGCGAGCTCAAGACTGGCGACACCAAACTCTCGTTCTCTTCGACCGCGCTGATGAAGCGGCTCGGCAAGTCGCCCGCAGCCGCCGATCCGAAACGGCCGGTGTTCGAGGTCGCATTCGAGACCAGCGACGTTGACGCCGCGCTCAAGCGCGCGATGGATGCGGGCGCCACGCTCGTCATGCCCACGGCCAAACAGCATTGGGGCCAGACGATCGCCTACGTCAGCGATCCCAACGGCATTCTCGTCGAAATCTGCACGTCGGTGCCGAGCCCGGGCTGATCGATCAGCTCACGCGCAGCACGCTGCGTGCGGAAACGTCCGGGCGAGAGCTCGAACCAGCGGGCGAACTCGCGCGTCATATGCGCCTGATCGCTGTAGCCGGCCGCGGCGGCGACATCGGCAAGTGAGGCATCGAGCGCCGTCATCGCCGCCGCGCGGCGCGCCCGCGACAGCAGCAGCCAGAACTCCGGCGGCATCTGGCCGTGCGCGCCAAACAACCGCTGCAAGGTGCGGATGCTGACGCCGAGCCGGCTCGCCGCCTGCGCAACGCTCATGCTTTCCGCCAGACAATCGATGGCTTCGCTGATGGACGGCGAACGGCGGCAATGCTCCTCGACCAGCGCAGTCATCTCGGCGGCGTCCGGCTGGCGCGCATGCACGTCCGCGAGCAAGCGCGCCTCATCGATCGCGACACCCGGATGCAGGCGTAAACCGTAGAAGGCGATGCCGGACTCGACTGCCAGATAAAGCGGCGACAGGTGCAGATCGGAGATGTGCCAGTCAGGCCTGCTGCTCGCATCGACGGTGAGGATCAGATCGCGGCAGCCATCGGGAAACACCGTCTGCGACGCGGCTTCAGCCGTGACGTGCGATCAGGCTTCGAGGATGCACGACATCGCGCCCTCACCCCGCAAGCTGCGACGCGAACGCAAGCCGCGGCTGCTCGTTCGCGCTGATGCGGAAATCCTGTCCTGCCAATCCCACGCGCACCAGCCAGTCGTCGAACTCCGGCGCGCGCTTCAATCCGAACAGATCGCGGATATAGAGCGCGTCGTGGAATGAAGTCGATTGGTAGTTCAGCATCACGTCGTCCGCGCCTGGGACACCCATGATGAAGGTAACGCCCGCCGCGGCCAAAAGTGTCAGCAGGTTGTCCATGTCGTTCTGATCGGCTTCGGCGTGATTGGTGTAGCAGACGTCGACGCCAAGCGGCAGGCCAAGCAGCTTGCCGCAGAAATGATCTTCGAGCCCGGCACGGATGATTTCCTTGCCGTCGTAGAGATATTCGGGGCCGATGAACCCGACGACGCTGTTGACCAGCAGCGGATCGAATGCCCGCGCCACCGCATACGCCCGCGCCTCGCAGGTCTGCTGATCGACGCCATGATGCGCGTTCGCCGAGAGCGCCGAGCCCTGCCCCGTCTCGAAATACATCACGTTGTTGCCGACCGTGCCGCGCTTCAGCGCCAGCGCCGCGTCGCGCGCCTCGCGCAGGATCGCGAGGTTGACGCCGAAACTCGTGTTGGCCGCTTGTGTGCCCGCGACCGACTGAAAGACGAGATCGACCGGATAATCTTTCGTCATCAGATCGAGTGTCGTCGTCACATGCGTGAGCACGCAGCTCTGCGCCGGCGCGCCGATGCGCGCGATGATGTCGTCGAGCAGCCGCAGCAATCCGCCGATCACCACCGGATCGTCGCTCGCCGGATTGATGCCGATGCAGGCATCGCCCGCGCCGAGCAGAAGGCCGTCGAGGATCGACGCGGTGATGCCCTTTGCATCGTCGAAGGGATGATTGGGCTGCAGCCGCACGCTCATACGGCCTTGCAGGCCGATCGTGTTGCGCAGGCGCGTGACGATCGCGCACTTCTTCGCCACCAGAATGAGATCCTGATTGCGCATCAGCTTGGAGACGGCGGCTACCATTTCCGGCGTCAGCCCGCGCGCGAGCTTGCTCAGCACCGCAGGCGTCGCCGTATCCGACAGCAGCCAGTCGCGGAACGCGCCGACGGTCAGCGAGGCCACCGGCGCGAAGGCAGTCGCATCGTGGCTGTCCACGATCAGCCGCGTCACTTCGTCATCCTCGTAGGGAACGACGGCCTCGGTAAGGAATTGCTTCAGCGGCACGTCGGCCAGCGCCATGCGCGCGGCGACCGCCTCTTCCGCCGTTTCGGCCGCGATCCCCGCCAGCCGGTCACCGGAGCGCGGCGGCGTGGCTTTCGCCATGAGATCGCGCAGATCGGCGAACTGATAGGTCTTGGGGCCGATCACGTGCTTGTAGGTCATGCAGAGATATTCCAGCCAATCCGCGATGCGGCAAACATTTTTGTTGGCGGGACAGCCCTGTCCGGGATGTGATAGACACCCCCGTCAATCAAGAAACGCCCGCAACGGGCGCCCTCCATTATCCTACCGTCAAAAAACAAGGGTTTCTGTCATGGCTAAAGTCGCCTTTCTCGGTCTCGGCGTCATGGGTTTTCCGATGGCCGGTCACCTCGTCGCCAAGGGCGGGCATGAGGTCACGGTCTACAACCGCAATGGCGCCAAGGCGCAGGCCTGGGCCGACAAGTTCAAGGGCAAGACCGCGCCGACCCCGAAGGCGGCCGCGACCGGCCAGGACTTCGTGATGTGCTGCGTCGGCAATGACGACGACCTGCGTGCCGTGACCATCGGCGCCGACGGCGCATTCGCCGGCATGACCAAGGGCGCGGTGTTCGTCGACCACACCACCGCGTCCGCCGAAGTCGCACGCGAACTCGACGCCGCCTCGAAGACCGCCGGCTTCAGCTTCATCGACGCGCCGGTGTCCGGCGGCCAGGCCGGCGCCGAGAACGGCGTGCTCACGGTGATGTGCGGCGGCGAGGAAGCAGCCTTCAAACGCGCCGAGCCGGTGATCGCCTCATATGCGCGTATGTGCAAGCTGCTCGGCCCGGCGGGCGCCGGCCAGCTGACCAAGATGGTCAACCAGATCTGCATCGCCGGTCTCGTGCAGGGCCTCTCCGAAGGCATCCACTTCGCACGCAAGGCCGGTCTTGACGTCGAGGCCGTGATCGAGACGATCTCCAAGGGCGCGGCGCAGTCGTGGCAGATGGAGAACCGCTACAAGACCATGAATGCGGACAAGTTCGACTTCGGCTTCGCCGTCGACTGGATGCGCAAGGACCTCGGGCTGGTGCTGGACGAAGCCCAGCGCAACGGTGCGCGGCTGCCGGTCACGGCACTGGTCGATCAGTTCTACGCCGATGTGCAGGCCGCTGGTGGACGCCGGTGGGACACCTCGAGCCTGATCACCCGCTTGCGCTGAGTCGCATCAGCCGGTGAGGCCGGAACGTCAGCGCTCGGGACGCGGGGGCGGCGGTGCCGGGGCCTGCATGTTGGCCAGTTCGGCTTCGGTGATGATCTCAAAGACCCGCACGACCTTGTCGACGCCACTGACGCCGCGGGCGATCTCGGTGGCCCGGTTGGCCTCGCGCTCGGTCACGCGGCCCATCAAGTAGACCGTGCCGCGCTCGGTGACGACCTTGACCGACTGGGCGAAGATGTCCTTGGAGTCGACCAGTGATGCCTTGACCTTGCTGGTCACCAGCGCATCGCTGGCGACGGTGTTGGTCGGCTGCGCACTGACCACCGCCACCTCGTTGACGATCGAGCGCACGTTGTCGACGCCCGACACCAGGTTACCAACGACCGCCCTGTCGGCCTCGCCACTGACCTCGCCGGTCAGCAAGACCAGCCGGTTGTAGCTGACGACACTGACGCGGGCACGTTCGCCGAGTTCCTTGCGGATCCGGTTCGACGCCTTCAACTCGATCGCCTCGTCCTCCAACTGGGTGCCCGAGGTGCGCCGATCGGTGTAGACCGCCGCGCCGCCGACCATCGCGCCGCCCAGCAGCAGAGGGAAGCAGCCGGTCAGGCTGCCGGACACCGTGACTGCGGCCAGGGTGGCGGCGGCAAGCTTCGAAATTCGATTCACTCTTGTTCTCCGAGTAGCTGTTGATCCACCGCATCGCACAGGCAGTGCAGAACCACGCCGTGGATTTCCTGGATGCGGGCGGTGCGATCGTGGGGCACGCAGATGTGCACGTCCGTGTCAGTCAGTAACGAAGCCAACTTTCCGCCGGCGCGACCGGTCAGCGCGACCACCGTCATGTCCTTCGCGTGGGCGGCCTGCACGGCGGCCAGCACGTTCGCCGAGTTGCCGCTGGTGGTGATGACCATCAACACGTCGCCAGGCGCACCCAAGGCCTGCACCTGTTTCGAGAAGATGGCGTTGAAATCGTAGTCGTTGCCGATGGCGGTCAGGATGGCGGTGTCGGCGGTCAGCGCCAAGGCCGCTAGACCAGGGCGCTCGCGCTCGAAACGGCCGACGAACTCGGCAGCGAAGTGCTGCGCGTCGCTGGCGGATCCACCGTTGCCGCAGACCATCAGCTTGCCGCCGGCGGTGATGCAACCCATCATCGCGTCGACCGCTTCGGCGATCGGCTTGCTGAGCACGTCAGCTGCCGCGTACATCAGGTCGGCGCTGTCGAAGAATTGCTGCTGGATGCGTTGTTCGATCATGGCGATCGATGATAGACGCCGATGTGGTGCACAGGTTCCGTGCGGTTGTGGTGCACCGCTGATTTCACCGCTCCTCGGCGTCGAAGGCGGCCTGCAGCCACTCCACGTGATCACCATCGATCGCGACCACATCGAAGCGGCAGGCCGGTGGCGTGGCGAGGGTTCGCAGGAAACACCGGGCGGCGAACACCACGCTGCGCCGCTTGGTGAGTCCCACCGTCGCAGCCGCCCCGCCGAAGCCGGTACCTTTCCGGGTCCGGACCTCCACGAACACCAGCGTGCCATCCCGGTCGCGCATCACCAGATCGATTTCACCCCCGCGGGCTCCGGGGCCACGAGCGACCCGATAATTGCGCTGCACGAGCACGAGCCCGTGGGCCAGCAGATGCGCCAGCGCACGGGCTTCGCCGACATCTCCCACCGCCTTCGTCGTGACCACCAACATTGCCTCCCTGCTGCTCCAGGCGGCCGCTGCCGCTGCAGGCAGCCAACAGTATCCTGCCGGCGCACTGTATGTGGTGGCCACCCCGATCGGCAATCTTGCCGACCTCACGCTGCGTGCGATCCACGTGCTGTCGCAGGTCGACGCCGTGGCCTGCGAAGACACCCGCCACACCGCACCGTTGCTCCGCCATCTGGGCCTGGACAAGCCCTTGCTGGCGGTGCACCAGCACAACGAGAGATCGTCGGCAGGCGACGTGATTGCGCGGCTGGCTCGCGGCGAGCGCGTTGCTTATGTCAGCGATGCCGGCACGCCGGCGGTCAGCGATCCGGGCGCGGGACTGGTGGCTGCGGTGGCGGCATCCGGACGCCCGGTGGTGGCAGTGCCTGGCGCCAGCAGCGCGGTCGCGGCCGTCAGCGTGGCAGGCGACACAGCGGGCAGTGGCTTTCGCTTCATCGGCTTCTTGCCCACCAAGGGGAACGAACGCGCACTGGCCCTGAAGGCCCTGTCTGCATCCGAAGAGACCCAGGTGCTATTCGAGGCGCCGCACCGCATGGAATCGCTGGCCCAGGGGCTGGCCGAGGCCTGCGGCGGCCGCGCCGTCACGCTGTGCCGTGAACTGACGAAACAGTTCGAGACGGTGGCCACCCTGCCGGCATTGGCGCTGCCCGCGTGGCTGGCCGCCGATGGGAACCGCGTCCGCGGCGAATTCGTGCTCGTGGTGCATGCGCTGGCGCACACGGCGCCAGCCGACGCTCCGGCTCGGCATGACGCGGTGCTGCAGACGCTGCTGGCCGAGCTGCCGCTGAAACAGGCGGTGTCGCTGGCGGCGTCGCTGACCGGCGCGCCGCGCAATGCGCTCTACGCACGGGCGCTCGCGCTGAAGAACGAGCCCCCGGCAGACCCTTGAATCCACCGTCGAAACGGGTCACTTCTACAATGAAATCCAGGCTTTGAAAGTGCTCTCATGATTTCGCGTGAACCTACCCTCGAGCGCCTGGCGGTTGCCCAGCAGTTGCTGATCGAGCCTTTCGGCCTGAGCGAAGCGTCGCTGTCGCGCGCCCTGCAGGCCATCGCCACCCACCGCATCGATGACGCTGATCTGTATTTCCAGTACACCCGCAGCGAGGGCTGGAGCCTGGAAGAGGGCATCGTCAAGAGCGGCAGCTTCGGCATCGATCAGGGCGTGGGCGTGCGTGCGGTGGCCGGCGAGAAGACGGCGTTCGCCTACTCAGACGACATCTCCGAGGCCGCGCTGATGGACGCCGCACAGACAGTGCGCACGATCGCTGCGGCTGGACAAAGCCGCCGCGTGAAGGTCAACACCCCGAGCAAGGTGGCCGGCAGCCGCCTGTTGTACGCGTCGATGGACCCGATCGCCTCGCTGGACAGCACGCAGAAGGTGGCACTGCTCGAGCGGGTCGAACGCATGGCGCGAGCGAAAGACCCCCGAATCAAGCAGGTGATGGCCAGCCTGTCTGGCGAATACGACGTGGTGCTGGTCGCCCGCGCCGACGGCACCCGGGCCGCCGATGTGCGACCACTCGTGCGCATGAACGTCACGGTGATCGCGGAGCAGACCATCAAGGGCGCGGTGCGCCGCGAGACCGGCAGCAGTGGCGGGGGCGGCCGCTTCGGATACAGCCACTTCGACGACGCGCTGCTGGAGCGCTATGTCAGCGACGCGGTGAATGCGGCGCTGACCAACCTGTCGTCGCGGCCCGCGAAGGCCGGCGAGATGAGCGTGGTGCTCGGCTCGGGATGGCCGGGCGTGCTGCTCCACGAAGCGATCGGACACGGCCTGGAGGGCGACTTCAACCGCAAGGGATCGAGTGCCTTCAGCGGCCTGATCGGCCAGCGTGTCGCGGCCAAGGGTGTGACCGTGCTCGACGACGGCACGCTGCCTGATCGACGCGGCTCGCTGAACGTGGACGATGAGGGCCATGCCAGCCAGCGCAACGTGCTGATCGAGGACGGCATCCTGAAGGGCTACATCCAGGACGCGATGAATGCACGGCTGATGGGCGTCAAGCCCACCGGCAACGGCCGCCGTGAAAGCTACGCCGCGGTGCCGATGCCACGCATGACCAACACCTACATGCTGTCGGGCGACAAGACCAAGGAGGAAATCATCGCGGGGCTCAAGCGCGGGTTGTACGCGTCGAACTTCGGCGGCGGTCAGGTCGACATCACCAGCGGCAAGTTCGTGTTCTCGGCCAGCGAGGCGTTCTGGGTCGAGAACGGCAAGAT
>LWDM01000012.1:143406-154143 GCA_002083525.1 Proteobacteria bacterium SG_bin9
CGGCGTCGGCACCTGCGGCAAGGAAGGCCAGAGCGTGCCGGTCGGCGTGGGACAGCCCACGCTGCGGCTGGAGGGCCTGACCGTCGGCGGCACCGCCTGAAGCGGATGCCTGCAGCAGCGTGTTACATTGAATGCGCCATGAAGTACCTTTTTGCCTTCTTCTGCTTTGGGTTCTCAAACCGCACCGGCGGCGGAGAGGCCAGCGCATAGACAGACCGAAGCGCAGACCGAATCTCAGCACCGCCGGGCCTCCCCCGGCGGTTTTTTTTCGACCGCGCCGACGTCCAACACCCCTGATCGACACGCACCCTGGAGCCTTCCATGCCTCACCAGAATGCCGCCTCCGAAGGCCGCTACGGCCTCATCGAGAAAACCAGCGAGACCGACAACCAGCGCATCCGTGATGTCACGCCGCTGCCCCCGCCCGAGCACCTGATCCGCTTCTTTCCGATCCGCGGCACGGCGATCGAAACCCTGGTGGCCGACACACGGCAGCGCATCCGCCGGATCATGTCCGGCCAGGACGACCGGCTGCTGGTCATCGTCGGTCCGTGCTCGATCCACGACCCGGCCGCGGCACTCGACTATGCGCGCCGGCTCAAGGAGCAGCGCGAGCGCCACGCAGACACGCTGGAGGTGGTGATGCGGGTCTACTTCGAGAAGCCACGCACCACCGTGGGCTGGAAAGGGCTCATCAACGACCCGTACCTCGACGAGAGCTACCGCATCGACGAGGGCCTACGCATCGCACGCCAGCTGCTGGTGGAGATCAACCGCCTGGGGATGCCGGCGGGCAGCGAGTTCCTCGACGTGATCTCGCCGCAATACATCGGCGACCTGATCAGCTGGGGTGCGATCGGCGCGCGCACCACCGAAAGCCAGGTGCACCGGGAGTTGTCATCCGGGCTGTCGGCACCGATCGGCTTCAAGAACGGCACCGACGGCAACATCCGCATCGCCACCGACGCGATCCAGGCCGCCGCCCGTCCGCACCATTTCCTGAGCGTGCACAAGAATGGCCAGGTCGCTATCGTCGAAACCGCTGGCAACCCCGACTGCCACCTGATTCTGCGTGGCGGCAAGGCCCCCAACTACGACGCCGCGCACGTGGAGGCGGCCAGCAAGGACCTGGAGGCCGCCAAGCTGCCCGGCACGCTGATGGTCGATTGCTCGCACGCCAACAGCAGCAAGCAGCACGACAAGCAGATCGACGTGGCACGCGACATCGCCGCCCAGTTGGCAGGCGGCAGCCGCCGCATCTTCGGCGTGATGGTCGAGAGCCATCTGAACGCCGGCGCCCAGAAGTTCAGCCCCGGCAAGGATGACCCGTCAAAGCTGGCCTACGGGCAGAGCATCACCGATGCCTGCATCGGCTGGGACGACACGCTGAAGGTGCTGGACACCCTCGGCAGCGCGGTCAAGGCACGCCGCCGCTGAGCGTGGGGGGGCAGTTCTCTGCCGCCCCTTTGCCTCTTTATTCGGACCCGTCTTGCTGCGCGAGACGCTCGCTGTTCCAGTAGACGTCGTCGCCACCCAGGCCATCGAGGTTGGCCCGGTTGAGCACCCGGGCCAGCACGAACAGCAGATCGCTCAGCCGGTTCAGGTAGTGCCGCGGCTCGGCACGCACCGCTTCGCTCGCGGCCAACGCGACCACCGCTCGCTCGGCACGGCGCGCGATCGTGCGGGCCACATGCGCCAGCGCAGCGCTGCGCGTGCCGGCCGGCAAGATGAATTCCTTCAGGCGAGGCAACTGGTCGTTGTAATGCGCCAGCGCCTCGTCGAGCTGGATCACTGCCGCGGTCTTCAGCAATTCATAGCCCGGGATCGACAGCTCGCCGCCCAGGTTGAACAGCTCGTGCTGGATCACCACCAGCAGCTGGCGCACATCGCCCGGCAGGGGCTCGGCCAGCAGCACACCTAGCTGTGAGTTCAGTTCGTCGACGTCGCCCATGGCATGCACTCGCAGGCTGTCTTTCGAAACCCGGTTGCCATCGCCCAGGCCGGTGGTGCCGTCGTCGCCGGTGCGGGTGGCGATCTGAGTGAGTCGGTTGGACATGGAGGTCAGCCTGCTTCGTGGGTGCGGCCGGCTCAGCGCCGGATCGGGGCTGGATGATGCCCGAAGACCCGCACCAACGGTCAATTCTCCGGTGCGCTCACCGACCAGCGTTTGCTGATCTCGCCGTTGCCCTTGACGCTTTCGAGGTGCACGCCGAAACCCCACAACCGGGCCACGTGCTTCAGCACCTCGTGCGCGCTGTCGTTGAGCGGCCGGTCGTTGTGCTGCGTGTGACGCAGCGTCAGAGAGCGGTCGCCCCGCAGGTTGACGCTCCAGACCTGGATGTTGGGTTCGCGTTCGCCCAGGTCGTACTGGCGCGACAACGATTCGCGCAGGCGGCGATAACCAGCTTCGTCGTGGATGGCTGCCACCTCGAGTTCCTTTTCCTTCTCGTCGTCGTGGATCGCGAACAGGCGGAAATCCCGCATCAGCTTGGGCGACAGGTACTGGCCGATGAAGCTCTCGTCCTTGAAGTTGCGCATCGCATGGTCGAGGGTTTCCAGCCAATCGCCGCCGGCAATCGCCGGGAACCACTGCCGATCTTCATCGGTCGGCGCCTCGCAGATGCGCTTGATGTCGGTGTACATCGCAAAGCCCAGCGCATAAGGGTTGATGCCGCTGTAGGCGCGATGGCCGACCGGGGGTTGATACACCACGTTGGTGTGCGACTTCAGCCATTCGATCATCACGCCGTCGCTGAGGTGGCCGCGGTCGTACATGGTGTTGAGCAGGTGGTGGTGCCAGAAGGTGGCCCAACCCTCGTTCATCACCTGGGTCTGGCGCTGCGGGTAGAAGTACTGCGCGATCTTGCGCACGATGCGCACCACCTCGCGCTGCCAGGGTTCGAGCAACGGTGCATTCTTCTCGATGAAGTACAGCAGGTTCTCCTGCGGCTCCTCCGGGAAGCGACGCACCTCGGCCTCTTCGGTGGTGGGTCCGGCCTTGCGCGGCAGCGTGCGCCACATCTCGTTGACCTGGCGCTGCGCGTAGGCCTCGCGGTCCTTGCGCGCGGCCAGCTCCTGCGCCAGGCTCTTGCGGCTGGGGCGGCGGTAGCGGTCAACGCCGTGGTTCATCAGCGCATGGCAGCTGTCGAGGAAGGTCTCCACCGCGTCGAGGCCATGCTGCTCCTCGCAGTCGGCGATGTAGTTCTTCGCATAGACGAGGTAATCGATGATCGACCCCGCGTCGGTCCACATGCGAAACAGGTAGTTGCCCTTGAAGAAACTGTTGTGGCCATAGGCGGCGTGGGCGATGACCAGCGCCTGCATCGCCATCGTGTTCTCCTCCATCAGATAGCTGATGCAGGGGTTGGAATTGATGACGATCTCGTAGGCCAGGCCCATGTGGCCGCGGCGGTAGTTCTTCTCGGTCGAGATGAACTCCTTGCCATAGCTCCAGTGGCGGTAGTTCACCGGCATGCCGACCGAGGCATACGCATCCATCATCTGCTCGGCGGTGATGATCTCGAGCTGGTTCGGGTAGGTGTCCAGACCGAAGCTCTCGGCGGTCTCGCGGATCACGTCGTGGTAGCGATCGATCAGCTCGAACGACCAGTCGTTGGGCGAAGGCAGCGGCTCATGGCTGCGCGGCGGAACGATCAGGTCGGCAGCGCGGCGGCGCGCGCCACCGACGCGGTGCTCATGGCGGCGCTCGTCGCCCCAGGGTGGCGTGGTGGCCGTACTCATGAGGCAGCGCCTTCCTTCTTGAACAGGTCACGGAACACCGGGTAGATCTGCGATGCCTCGGTGGCCTTGCGCACCGCGAAGACCGGGCTCTCTTCCGACAGCGCGGCGTACTCGTCCCACAGGTTCTGCTCCTCTTCGGCCACCTGGACGTAGGCAAAGTAACGGCACAACGGCAGGATGCGGTTGGCCAGGATCTCGCGGCAGCGGCCGCTGTCGTGGTGCCAGTTGTCGCCGTCGCTGGCCTGCGCGCCGTAGATGTTCCATTCGGCTGTCGGGTAGCGGGCGCGGGCGATGTCGTCCATCAGCACCAGCGCGCTCGACACCACCGTGCCGCCGGTTTCGGTGGAGTGGAAGAAATTCTGCTCGTCGACCTCCTGCGCCTGGGTGTGGTGGCGGATGAAGACGATGTCGATCTTGTCGTAGTGGCGCGTCAGGAACAGGTACAGCAGGATGAAGAAGCGCTTGGCCAGGTCCTTGCGGGCCTCGTCCATCGAACCCGAGACGTCCATCAGGCAGAACATCACCGCCTTCGACGTCGGCATCGGCACGCGCACGCGGCTGCGGTAGCGCAGGTCGATCGGGTCGAGGTAGGGGATGCGCTTCAACCGTGCACGCAGCGTCTCCACTTCCAGCCGCAGAGGTGCGATCTCGGCCTCGTAGGGGTTCGGGTCGGGATGGCTGAGCAGGCGGTCCAGATGTGTCTCGAGCCGGTGCAGCTCGCGGCGAGGCTCGCTGCCGATCGCAATCCGGCGGCCGATCGCACCCCGCATCGACCGCACCACATGCAGGTTGCTGGGGTTGCCGTCGCTGCTGTAGCCGGCGCGGTGCGTCTTGAATTCAGGCGTCTCGGCCAGCGTGGTGCGGGCCAGGTTCGGCAAGGCCAGGTCGTCGAAGAAGACCTGCATGAACTCTTCCTTGGTGAGGTGGAAGACGAAGTCATCGTCGCCTTCACCGGAATCGCTCGCCTGCCCCCCGCCGCCACCACCGCCTTCCTTGGGTCGCGCAATGCGGTCGCCGCGCAGGTAATCCTGGTTGCCGGGATGCACCATGTCGCGCGTGCCCCCCTGGCCATGGCGGAACACCGGCTCGGAGATGTCGCGCTTGGGGATGTGGATGTCCTCGCCCTGCGCGAGGTCGCGGATGCTGCGGCCGTCGACCGCGCGCTTCACGGCTTCCCGGATCTGCTCCTTGTGGCGCCTCAGGAAACGCTCGCGGTTGCCGATCGACTTGTTCTTGCCCGCCAGTCGCCGGTCGATGATCTGCTGGAACATGAATTCCTTTCAGCGCGACAACGGACCTCAGCTCGACTTGCGCACGCGCAGGTACCACTCGCACAGCAGGCGAACCTGCTTGCTGGTGTAGCCCTTGGCGACCATGCGGGTGACGAAGTCCTCGTGCTTCTTGGCCTCGTCGGCGCTGGCCTTGGCGTTGAAGCTGATCACCGGCAGCAGTTCTTCGGTGTTGGAGAACATCTTCTTCTCGATCACCGTGCGCAGCTTCTCGTAGCTGGTCCACACCGGGTTGTTGCCGGCGTTGTTGGCCCGCGCACGCAGCACGAAGTTGACGATCTCGTTGCGGAAATCTTTCGGATTGCTGATGCCGGCCGGCTTCTCGATCTTCTCGAGCTCGGCGTTCAGCGAGCCGCGGTCGAACACCTCGCCGGTGTCGGTGTCGCGGTACTCGTGGTCCTGGATCCAGTAGTCGGCGTAGGTCACGTAGCGGTCGAAGATGTTCTGCCCGTATTCGGAGTAGCTCTCGAGGTAGGCCGTCTGGATTTCCTTGCCGATGAACTCGGCGTACTTGGTTGCCAGGTATTCCTTGATGAACGAGAGGTACTTCTGTTCGGTCTCGGCCGGGAACTGCTCACGCTCGATCTGCTGCTCGAGCACGTACATCAGGTGCACCGGGTTGGCCGCGACCTCGGTGCTGTCGAAATTGAAGACCTTGGACAGGATCTTGAACGCGAAGCGCGTGCTGATGCCGCTCATGCCCTCGTCGACGCCGGCGTAATCGCGGTACTCCTGGAAGCTCTTGGCCCGCGGGTCGGTGTCCTTGAGGTTCTCGCCGTCGTAGACCAGCATCTTCGAGTACAGCGACGAGTTCTCGGGCTCCTTCAGCCGAGTGAGCACTGCGAACTGGCTCATCATCTTCAGCGTGCCGGGGGCGCAGGTGGCCTGCGCCAGCGACGAGCCCCGCAGCAGCTTCTCGTAGATCTTCACCTCTTCGGAAACGCGCAGGCAGTACGGCACCTTGACGATGTAGATGCGATCGAGGAAGGCCTCGTTGTTCTTGTTGTTGCGGAACGCCTTCCATTCGCTCTCGTTGCTGTGCGCCAGCACGACGCCGTCGAACGGGATGGCGCCAAAGCCCTCTGTGCCCTTGAAGTTGCCTTCCTGCGTGGCGGTGAGCAGCGGGTGCAGCACCTTGATCGGCGCCTTGAACATCTCGACGAATTCGAGCAGGCCCTGGTTGGCCAGGCACAGGCCACCGGAGAAGCTGTAGGCGTCGGGGTCGTCCTGCGCGTAGGTCTCGAGCTTGCGGATGTCGACCTTGCCGACCAGCGAGCTGATGTCCTGGTTGTTCTCGTCGCCCGGTTCGGTCTTGGCGATGCCGACCTGCTTGAGCACCGACGGGTAGCGCTTGACCACCTTGAACTTGCGGATGTCGCCGCCGTATTCCTCGAGCCGTTTGACCGCCCAGGGCGAGAGCACGCGCTGCAGGTAGCGACGAGGAATGCCGTATTCCTTCTCGAGGATCGGGCCGTCTTCGTTCGCATCGAACAGGCCCAGCGGAGACTCGTTCACTGGCGAGCCCTTGAGGGCGTAGAACGGCACCTCCTGCATCAGCTGTTTCAGCCGTTCGGCGATGCTGCTCTTGCCGCCACCCACCGGGCCGAGCAGATACAGGATCTGCTTCTTTTCTTCCAGGCCTTGTGCGGCATGGCGGAAGTAGCTGACGACCTGCTCGATCGCGTCTTCCATGCCGTAGAACTCGGCGAACGCGGGGTAGATCTTGATGACCTTGTTGGCGAACAACCTCGACAGGCGCGGGTCGTTGCGGGTGTCCACCGTCTGCGGCTCGCCAATGGCCTGCAGCATGCGTTCTGCGGCGCTGGCATAGGCCACCCGGTTGCGCTTGCACTCGGCGAGGTACTCCTCGATCGAGAGTTCCTCTTCGCGCGTGCGCTCGAACCGCGCAGCGAAATGACTGATCACGTCCATGTCGATCTCCTGTGGATGGAGGAGGCGATGTCCAGGCCGCTTCGCCTGGACACCGTCTGGGGAAGTTCTGATGAAGTCCTAGCTTCAGGGCTCCATCAGAGCTTTCCGCGACATCAACACGGACACCGACTGTGATTCAAGCTTCTTCCAAACCGCTGCGGATCAAGTCACGAGAAGCGGGTGAACTCGCCGTCAGTTCCAACCACTCGGCCCGACATTACCAGCAATTTGTATGCCGTTTGGTCGCAACGAATTTTGAAACCCGTTCGACGCAGGGACTCTCGACCGCCTCGCCCGGTTCCGTTTGCGAACACACCTTCGATCCCTCAACGCGCCGCACGCGTGCAGCGCCGACAGCCCGCGCAACAACGCGGTCGGTGGGGTCGGCGAAATGCTGCGCCCGCTCAGCCGCGTGCGTCGAATGCGCGTATCGCCGGGGCCATCTGCGACAGCGGCAGGACTTCGTCGACCGCGCCGAGCTTGATGGCTTCTTTCGGCATGCCGAAGACCACGCAGGTTTCCTCGTTCTGCGCGATGGTGCGGGCGCCCCGGTCGTGCAGCAGCTTCATGCCACGCGCGCCGTCGTCGCCCATGCCGGTCAGGATCAGCGCCAGCAGATCCTTGCCGGCGCACTCGGCGGCCGAGCGGAACAACACGTCCACCGAGGGCTTGTGGCGGTTCACCGGTGGACCATCGGCCACCACGGCGTAGTACTGCCCACCGGCCTTGCGCAGCTGCAGGTGCCGTCCGCCCGGTGCGATCAGCACGACGCCGCGTTCGAGGCGATCGCCGTCCTTGGCTTCGCGAATGTTCATCTCGCACAAGCCGTCGAGCCGCTGCGCGTACATGGCTGTGAATTTCTCCGGCATGTGCTGCACGATCGCGATGCCAGGGCTGTCGCCGGGCAACGACGTCAGCACCAGCTCCAGCGCCTGCGTGCCACCAGTCGAACTGCCGATCACCACCGGCTTGTTGACCGACAGGGCATGCAGCCCGGCAATCGGTGGCTTGGGCGCCGTGGCGGCTGGCGACGCGGCACGAGCGGCCAGCATGCCGGCACGTGGCCGGGAACGCGCTGCCGTCTTCAGCGTCTGCAACAGCTCACGGCGCGAATCCTCGAGAAACTGCTTCAGCCCGAGCCGCGGCTTGGCCACGATCGCCACCGCCCCCGCCGACAGGGCTTCCAGCGCCATGCGGCTGCCATCGGTGGTGAGCGTCGAGCAGATCACGGTCGGGATGGGTGCCTCGTCCATGATCTGCCGCAAAAAGGTCAGGCCGTCCATGCCGGGCATCTCGATGTCGAGCAGCAGCACGTCGGGGCGGTTCTTGCGGATCACCGGACCGGCGATCAACGGGTTGGGTGCGCTGCCCATCAGCTCGATCTCGGCGTCGCCTTGCAACAGGTGCATCAGCGTCTGGCGCACCACCGCCGAATCGTCGACCACATAGACCTTGATTGCCATCAGGATTCCTCGGTTCAAATGGGCACGGCCGTGACCTGCGGGGCCTCGGGACCGACCGTCCACGACAGCCGGCGGTAGCGCTGTCCGCCGAGATCATGGAATAGCACCTGCACGCCGTCCTGGGCCAAGGCATCGAGCGCCCAGCGTGCATTGCGTTCTCCCACATGGGCGGTCGTGAACAGGCTGGGAAACATGTTGCCACCGCCGTAGACATAGGCCAGGCATTGGGTCGGCTCGATGCCGCGCGCGCGCAGCAGTGCATACATCGTGTCCAGCGCCACCTCGGCATACGCGCCCGTTTCCGCCACACCGGCCACTGCACGGCTTGCATGAACGATGTGGCACATCGCACCAACGGTGCGCCGCGGGTCGGTCAGCACGATGGCGACGCACGAACCGAGCAGCGTCTCGAAGCGGTCACCGCGCTCGGCACAGACCACGTCGCCCGGGTGCAGGGTGTGCAGCGGGCCCAGCGGTTCGAGGATCATCGGCTGCATCGCTCCGTGCGCCGGGCTCACGACGGCTTGCGGAACGCACCGGGGGCGAGCGTCGTCAGCGCGGTGTTGCAGGGCACGCGGCCCTCGGCGGTGCCGATGAAGAACAGGCCGCCGGGTCGCAGCTGCGTCAGCACGCGGTCGACCACCTCGCGCTTGGTGGGTGCGTCGAAGTAGATCAGCACGTTGCGCAGGAAGATCACATCGAACGGACCGATGTCCTCGATCGGCTGACACAGGTTGAGCTGGCCAAAGCGCACCCGCTCGCGCAACCGTGCATGCATCTGCACCAAGCCTTCGGATGCGCCATCGCCGCGCAGGCAGTGCCGGCGCAGGCGTTCGGGCGTCACATGGCGCAGCCGGTCTTCCGGGTACACGGCCTCGATCGCACTGCGCAGCACGCGGTCGCTGATGTCGGTGCCGAGGATCGTCCAGTCAGCGCCGATGCGGCCCTGCTGCTGCAGGTCGGACAGCAGCATCGCGGTGCTGTAAGCCTCGTCACCGAACGACGAGGCAGCGCTCCAGACCCGCAGTTGCGCGGGTTTGCTGCGCGCCAGCTCCTGCTCCAGCAGCTCGTAGTGCGCGGGCTCGCGAAAGAAGTAGGTTTCATTGGTGGTCAGCAGATCGACCGCCACCTGGAACTCGCCCCCATCGTCAGGGGCGGAGATCAGCGCCAGGTAGTCCTCGAAGCCGTCCAGCCCCAGCCGCTGGATGCGCGGGGTGAGTCGCGAGGAGATCAACGGCTTTTTGTTGTCGGTGAACGACAAGCCGATGGCCGCGTACATCAGTTCGGAGATGCGACGGAAGGTGGGGTCGCTGAGGGTCTGCATGCCGTCGTTTCGAGCAGTGGGTGCGGGGCCAGAAGAACAGACGGCGGGTCATCGGCGCCATGCCGGCGACCGCCGCTGAACTCTGGGGTGTCAGGCGTGCGCGGGCTCCTGTGCCGCCTCGCACAGCTGGGCCATCTCGTTGACATCGAAGGCCTTGTCGGGCTCCAGGATGATCACGAAGCGGCTCGCCACCTTGCCCATGCCGCTGATGAAGTCGCGGCGCACCGAGGCACCGAAATTCGGCGGTGGCTCGATTTGTTCGAGCGGGATGTCGATCACCTCGCTGACCGCATCGACCAGCAGGCCCAGCTCGACGCGTTCCCCGTCACGCACCGCGTCGAAGATCACGATGCAGGTCTTCTTGCCGATCTTCGCCGCAGGCCGGCCGAAGCGGGCCTGCAGATCGATCACCGGCACCACCGCGCCGCGCAGGTTGATGACGCCGCGCACGAAGCCCGGCATCAGCGGCACGGTGGTCATCGGGCCGTACTGGATGATCTCGCGCACGGTGCGGATGTCCATCGCGAACACCTCCTCGCCGAGCGTGAACGTGAGGTACTGCGTCGGTGTGTCGTCAGCGGCAGCGCTGCTTCGACTCAAGGCGTTGGTGTCCACGTCGCACTCCTCAATAGGGGCGGAAGTTGCCATGGGTGCCGGTGGCCGCCGGCCGGACGGCCGTGCCACTGACCTTGCTCGCACCGCGCAGCGGTGAGTTCGGCGCGCGGCGCTCGGGCGTGGCCTCGGGCTTGCCCTTGCGCAGCGGCGCGGCATCGCCGCCCATGCTGAAGAAGGCCACCGACTGCTGCAGCTGCTCGGCCTGGCCGGACAGCTCTTCGGACGTGGCCGCCAGCTCTTCGGAGGCCGATGCGTTCTGTTGCGTCGCCTTGCTGAGCTGGCCCATTGCACTGCCGATCTCGGTGACCGACTGGCTCTGTTCCTGGGAGGCGGCGGCGATCTCCTGCACCAGCTCGCTGGTCTTCTGGATGCT
>LWDM01000013.1:0-6349 GCA_002083525.1 Proteobacteria bacterium SG_bin9
TGACGGTGAATCAAAAAAAACGCCCCGGAGGCATCCGGGGCGTTTCGTTTGGAGGTTTGAAGCTTCAGCCGATCAGGCAGCGGCGACCTGGTTCTCGATGACGTTCTTCTGAACCGAAGACGAAATCGGAATCACGCGCGGCTTCTTGGCTTCCGGGATCTCGCGGACGAGATCGACGTGGAGAAGGCCGTTCTCGAGCGAAGCGCTCTTCACCTGCACATAGTCGGCAAGCTGGAATTGGCGCTCGAAGGCGCGCGAGGCGATGCCACGGTAAAGCACCTCGTTGCCGTCCTTGCCGTTCTCATTGGCCGATTTCTCGCCCTTGATGCTGAGCGTGTTCTCTTTCGAGACGATGGAGATTTCAGCGGGGGAGAAGCCGGAGACGGCGACGGAAATCCGGTAATCGTTCTCACCGGTGCGCTCGATGTTGTAGGGCGGATAGCCGGTCGAGGTATCGGCGGCCTGGTCGAGCAGCGAAAACAGCCGGTCGAAACCGACGGTGGAACGATAGAAGGGAGCAAGATCAAACGTACGCATAAAAGTCCTCCATTGAGCGACTGTTGAAAGTCCCGCCCGCCATCGGGCCGGGCTTAGACGTGCAGCCTGTGTTTGGTTTGACCCAGACACTAGAAGCGGCCTGCACGAAGCTGATATGGGTGAGGCCGTTGCACCTTCAAGAGGCGTGAAAGCGTTCGGGCACGGAATCTGCGAGTTCCGAACCCCTTCTTTTCCTTAAAGTTTTGTCATTCCGGCGGTTGCATGACCCTGTTGTCCATCCCTGCGAATCCGGTCCCCGACGAGGTCGTCACCGGCACGATCCGCACGCCCGACGGCGCCGATCTGCGCTTCGCGCGCTGGGCGCCGCCGGCGAAACGCAAGGGCACGGTCTGCGTCTTCACCGGACGCGCCGAATGCATCGAAAAGTATTTCGAGACAGTGCGCGATCTGCGTGAGCGCGGTTTCGCGGTGGCGATGATCGATTGGCGCGGGCAGGGACATTCGTCGCGGCGATTGAAGGACTCACGCAAAGGCTATGTGCGCGACTTCTCTGATTTCGAGACCGACGTCGAAACCTTCGTGCAGCAGGTGGTGATGCCGGATTGCCCGCCGCCGTACTTCGCGCTGGCGCATTCGATGGGCGGCGCGGTGATGCTGCGCATCGCGCATGCCGGCAAACGCTGGTTCGACCGCATCGTGCTCTCCGCACCGATGATCGATCTCCCCGGGCGGACCACCTCGACGCCCGTCCGCATGCTGGTGCGCACCATGCGCTACATGGGCTTCGGCGGCAGCTACGTGCCGGGCGGCTCCGACTCGCTGATCGGCACGACGACGTTCGTCAACAATCCGCTCACCAGCGATCCGGTGCGCTACGCGCGCAACTCCGCCATCTACGAGGAAGAGCCGACGCTCGGCATTGCCGCGCCGACCATCGCCTGGGCCGACTCCGCGTTCCGCGCCATGCGCGCGTTCAAGGAGGTGGACTACCCCTCGCGCATCCGCCAGCCGATCCTGATGATCGCCGCCGGCAACGACACCATCGTCTCGACCGCGGCCATCGAGGAGTTCGCCTATCATACCCGCGCCGGCTCGCATCTTGTCATCGCCGGCTCCAAGCACGAAATCCTGCAGGAGCAGGATCGTTACCGCGCGCAGTTCTGGGCCGCGTTCGATGCTTACGTGCCGGGCACGCCGCTGTTCGGGTAGTTCGCTCAACCCAAACTGGACGTCATTCCGGGGCGCGCGTTCTTACGCGCGAGCCCGGAATCCATACGCCTCAGCAGATATGTTGCGAAGGCAGTATTGGCTCAGCGATTCCTGCAGCGCTGCACAGCTGATACAGGGGTTATGGATTCCGGGCTCGCTCGCTATGCTCGCGCCCCGGAATGACGGAGACGACGATGTTCGGAATTCAGGATCTCGCGCTGTTCATGGTCGCCGGCTGGATTCTCATTATCACGCCGGGCCCTGACACGGCCTACATCATCGGCCGCGGCGTGCAGCTCGGATGGCGCGGCGGGTTTGCCGCGGCGCTCGGTATCGGTTCCGGATGCCTCGTGCATGTGTTCGGCGCGGCGCTCGGCCTGTCGGCGATCATCGCCACCTCCTCGATGGCGTTCACCGTGGTGAAGCTCGCCGGCGCGGCGTACCTGATCTATGTCGGCGTGAAGATGCTGCTGTCGCGCGGCAGCACGCTGAATGTCGAGACCACGGACAAGGTCGTGACGCTGCGCGAGGTGTTCTGGCAGGGCGCGCTCACCAATATTCTCAATCCGAAAGTGGCGCTGTTCTTCCTAGCGTTCCTGCCGCAGTTCGTCGCCGCCGACGCAGCCTCGAAGCCGCTGGCGTTCCTCACCCTTGGCCTGATCTTCGTCGTCAACGGCACGCTCTATTGCCTTGGCGTCGCGGCCTTCGCGGCCAAGGTCGGCGGCCTGCTCAAGCGTTCGCAGAATGCGCTGAAGTGGATTGACCGCGCGCTCGGCGGCCTGTTCGTCGCGCTTGGCGTGCGGCTCGCGTTCGCAGAAGCGCGGTAACGAGACTAGTTGCGCAGCAGCGTGCTCAGCGCGAGGTAGGCGCCGAGCAGCATCATCGCGATCAGGAACCATTTGCGGAAGGAATCCTGGTCCATCCGCGCCCGCACCGCCTGACCGATGAACATGCCGGCGAACGCGCAGACCAAGGCGATGCCGCCGGGCAGCGCGGTTGCGGTGGTGAGCAAGCCCGCCGCAGTGAGGTTGAACGAGAGCGCGATGGTCGCGGTGGTGAAGAACACGCCGAGCGCCTGCACCAGTTCGTCCTTTTCCATGCCGATCGCCTGCATGAACGGCATCGACGGAATCACTTGCACACCGGTGGTGCCCGAGATCGCGCCCGTAATCAGACCGACGATGCCGCCGATCCAGTGCTGGTTTTTTTCAGCAACGGTGAAACGCACCTTGGCCATGCTGGTCACGGCATAGATCACAAGCAGGATGCCGAGGATGATGGTGGAGATGCGGGCGTAGGGTCCGGTCATCATGCCCGCCACCGACCAGATGCCGATGACGGTGCCGATCAGCATCGGCCACAGCCGGCGCACGATGTCTTTGAGATAGGGCCCGACGAACGTCTGCCAGATGTTGGTGACGATCGCCGGTACGATGACGATGGCCAGCGCGTGCGCCGGCGGCATCTGGGTTGCGAGGAGGCCGATCGAAACCGTCGGCAGCCCGAGGCCGATCACGCCCTTGACGAAACCGGCGGTCGTGAGCGCAACGGCGATCATGATGAGGAGGGTGGTCTGTTCGGTCATGCAATCACACTGCGGGACGCGCCGGTTGCGCACAATCTGGAATTTTCGAATACTGCCTTCGGGATTTCCGAAGCCTTGATGGAGAGGCGATATGCGGTTCGATCTGGTCGATCTCTCGCTGTTCGTCGCGGTGGCCGATACGCGCAGCATCACCGGCGGCGCGGCGCAGGCCAATCTCGCGCTCCCCTCGGCCAGCGAACGGATCAAACGGCTCGAGACCGCGCTCGGCGCACCGCTGGTCGAACGCCGCCGCCGCGGCGTGGTGCTCACGGCTGCGGGCGAGAGCCTGCTCGGCCATGCCCGCGTGGTGCTGCATCAGGTCGACGCCATGCGCGGCGATATCGCCGCCTTCGCGCGCGGGATGAAGGCGCATGTGCGCCTGCTTGCGAACACGTCGAGCGCGATGGAATACCTGCCCGCGGCGCTGGCGCCGTTCCTCGTCGCGCATCCGGATTTTAGCGTCGATATCGACGAGATGGAAAGTGTCGACGTGCTGAGGACGATCGCCTCGGGCGCAGCCGACATCGGCGTCGCCAGCGACGCGGCGCTGCCGCCGGGGCTCGACAGTGTCACCTTCTGCGAGGACCGGCTGGTGCTGATCGTGCCGTCGCGCGACGAACTCGCGGGCCGCAAGCAGGTGAGTTTCACAGAGGTCGCCGGGCGCAAATTCGTCGGGCTCGCGAGCGGCGCGTTGCAGAACCACATCGGCGCGCAGGCGGCACGGCTCGGCATTCGGCCGCAGTTGCGGGTGCGGGTGAAGGGCTTCGACGCCGTCTGCCGCATGGTCGAGAACGGTGTCGGTGCGGCGATCGTTCCCGAGATCGCGGCGCGCCGCAATGCGCAGGCGATGAAGATCAGGATCGTGCGGATGAGCGATGCCTGGACGCACCGCCGCCTGGCGGTATGCGTGCGCGACCGGAAAACGCTGGCGCGTCCTGTGCGGCAATTGTTCGATCATCTTCGGCAGGTGGCGCGAGTCTGAGGAGGGAGCGGCAAGCTCCATGGAAACGACACGCGGTGCAAGCGGTCAGGACAGCGAAATGCCAAACGTTTTTGCAAAGCCGCTCTGTCCGCTGCGCGTGATGGCGACGGCGCGGCTGTCCTTGGTGCGCTTGATCCAGCCGAGATCGAAGCAGCGCGTGCACAGCGCCGCGCCCAGCTGGCCGGCGAGATGCGACCGCCGCTCGCTCCAGTCGAGACAGGTGCGGCAGAGCGGGCGGTTGCCTTTCATGTCGTTGGCGAGATCGATGCCGAACTCGCGCAGAAACGCGCTGCCCTTGCGAGTGACCGCGCCGGCGCCATCGGAAATCACCACGTGACCTTTGCTCATGAGCGCATCTGCGATGGCGATACCGAGCTTGCCGGCGAGGTGGTCGTAGCAGGTGCGGGCGGTGCGCATGGCCGTGTCCTTCGGCCCGGTCGGGCGATGGCGTTTCGGCCCGCTCGCGGCGACCGTCATCAGCGCTTCCATCGCCTGCGCGACATCCGGCGTCGCGAGGCGGAAATAGCGGTGGCGGCCCTGCTTCTCGACCGCGATCAGATCCGCGTCGGTCAGCTTCGCGAGATGACCGCTGGTGGTCTGGGCGCTGACGCCCGCGTGCCAAGCGAGTTCGCCCGCGGTCAGCGCGCGACCGTCCATCAGTGCGGAGAGGATATTGGCGCGCGCCACGTCGCCGATCAGCGAGGCGACCGCGGCCAGCGTGTTGCCGGAGGCGATGTTGGTCATGGCCGAAACCTATGCGCGGCTGGGAACGAAGTCAGCCGAGGATAGTTCGGCGCTCGCCGAAATGTGGCAGGAGTCACGTAGCCCGGATGGAGCGCGTAGCGCGCAATCCGGGATGCCGTGGGATTTCGTCCCGGATTTCGCTTCGCTGCATCCGGGCTACGAGTGCGAGATCAGCCGTTCAAGATCTTCAGCGCTGCTTCGTGCACGCGCTTGTCGCCGGCGGCGACGATGCGGCCGCCGTTGTGGGCCGGCTTGCCGTCCCAGGTGGTGATGATGCCGCCTGCGCCGGTGATGATCGGCACGAGAGCGGCCACATCGTAGGATTTCAGCTCGGTCTCGACCACGAGATCGAGGTTGCCGCTCGCCAGCATGCAGTAGGCGTAGCAGTCGCCGCCGTAGCGCGACAGGCGGACCTCGTTCTGCACGCGCTCGAAGATGGCGCGGTCCGCCTCGCTCATCAGCCGCGGGCTGGTGGTGAACAGCGTCGCTTCGCTGAGCGATTTGCAGCGGCGGGCCATCAGCTTGCGCTCGCCCGAGGGGCCGGAATAGCGCGCCGAACCGTTGTCGCCGGTGAAGCGCTCGCCGATGTAGGGCTGGTGCATCATGCCGAACACCGGCGTCCCTTTGTGCAGCAGCGCGATCAGCGTACCCCAGATCGGCAGGCCGGAGATGAAGGATTTGGTGCCGTCGATCGGATCGAGCACCCAGACGTAATCGGCGTCGGTGTTCTCCTCGCCGAATTCCTCACCGACGATGCCGTGCTTCGGGAAACTCGCCTTGATCATCCGCCGCATCACGGCTTCCGCCGCGCGGTCGGCCTCGGTGACGGGATCGAACTCGCCGTTCTGCTTCTTGTTGTCGATCGACAGCGACGTGCGGAAGAACGGAAGGATCAATTCGCCGGAGGCTGAGGCGAGGCGGCTGGTGAAGGCTGTGAAATCGACAACAGTCACTGCATTCCTCCACTCGGCCAGGCCACTCAGGCTCGGCGCTTCCGTCGAATTCAAGGCCGTATAAGAGTCCGTCGCGGAGGGCAACGGGCAGCTCTGGCCGGTCGAAAGTCTTCTCCGCCCGGAGACTCAATTCGAAATGCCGGGCACTCCAAAAGTTGAAGGATGGGAATATATGTTCAGCTTTTCGTGAGGAAATTCGATCGGGAATGTTTCCCGTTGTACGGATATTCGCTATTAGTCGATTGATTTCATTGATTAAACGTATCGCTTCCCAAGCCCGGTACTCGCAATTCAGCTATGCAGCGAGTGCATGTGAAATCCTTTAAAAACTCTTGAACTTTGTGCACTGCGGCTGCATATTATTGCGGTGCGGCAACG
>LWDM01000013.1:6365-33131 GCA_002083525.1 Proteobacteria bacterium SG_bin9
CTTGGGCGTTTCCTCCCTAGACTTGGGCCGCTTGCTCATTGCAAGCGGCCCTTTTTTCTTGCCCGCGTTTGCGGAGGGAAGCGCACTCAGCGCTGCGGCTGCCGTTCGAATGCCGGCAGGCCTTCCGCGATGAGGTGGAAAGGCTGTTTGTCGACCGTGAACATCGCGAGTGTCGGCGTGAACTGCGATGGATCGTCGAGCGTGCCGACCTTCACCACAGCGACGGGCATGTGCGGCAGGGTCGTCACCATGTGCGTGCCGCACTCCGCGCAGAACTCGCGGGTCACCGGTTGCGCCAGATCGCTGCGCTTGAACTGCTTCGGCGCTCCCTGGGTGTAGGTGAAGCTGCCGACCGGGACGGCGATGAACATGTTCGGTGATCCGCCGGTGATATACTGGCACTCCCGGCAATGACATTGCGCCTGCATCAGCGGATCGGCCTCGGCCTTGTAACGCACGGCTCCGCAGTAGCATCCACCTTCGAGCTTCATCGTGTCCTCCCCGCATTGCCGATCGGCAGGCCGCATTGTGCGCAGCCGGTATGTCAGTCTTACGGTCGCCGGGACGCGACGTTACTCGGCCGCGGCCTGGAACGGCCCGAGATGGCTGAGCGGGATCGCCGCGATCGCGTCCGCAATCGCCGCGAAGTCGGCAACCACCTGCGTGAAGCGCGGTCCGCGCTCGCGCCGCCGCTCGTCCATGTAGATCGCGCGATTCAGCTCGATCTGGATCGTATGCAGCCCGCTGGCCGGATTGCCGTAATGCTCGGTGATGAAGCCGCCGGCATAGGGCTTGTTGCGGCCGGCCGTGTAGCCGAGCTGCTTCAGCGTATCCTCGACAATGTCCGTGAGAACCGGCGAGCAGCTCGTGCCATAGCGATCGCCGATGACGACGTCAGGACGCGGCGGCTCGTCGCGCGAGACGCCGACCGACGGCATCGAATGGCAGTCGACCACGATCACGGTGCCGAAGGCGCGATGCACATCGTTGATCAAACGCCGCAGCGCGCGGTGATACGGCTTGTAGAGCAGTTCGATCCGCTTCAGCGCGTCGTCGACATCGATGCGCTCGCGGTAAATGTCCTGGCCGTCGCCGACCACGCGCGGAATGGTGCCCAGCCCGCCGGCAACCCGCATCGAGCGGGTGTTGGCGAAGCTCGGCAGCCGCCCGGTGAACATGCGCGGATCGAGTTCATACGGCTCGCGGTTCACGTCCACGTAGGAGCGTGGAAAATTGACCCGCACGACGCCGAAGCCGCGCGCGGCGAGGTCGCCGATCATCTCGTCCATGAACGAATCTTCCGAGCGGCGCAGCGCCGGCAGATCGATGCGGGAGGCGGCGACGAACTCCGCCGGGTAGACCGAGCCGGAATGCGGTGAATTGAACACCACGGGCGCGCGCCACTGGGCAGGTTCGGCAATCTCGAAGGGCGGCGACAGTTCGTCGGCAAAGTCCGTCATTGCAGCGTTTCGTCCTCGCACCGTGCCCTGTTCAGGTCTTGTCAGGGTCTTGGCCGATGACAGCATATTTTGGCCCGAAAGGCGCTGCCAATTGTTCTAATCGCGGGAGAAATTCTGTCCCTGGCGGGCCCGAGCGGCGCGCCTTTCACCCGAAATTTACCAGCCATCTGGCTTAGTGGACTTACCCTTTTCAGTTCCGGAAGACGCCTGCCGCCATGCACAAGATCCTGCTCGCCGAAGACGACAACGATATGCGCCGCTTCCTCGTGAAGGCGCTGGAGAACGCGGGATTCGTGGTCTCGTCCTACGACAACGGCATGTCGGCCTATCAGCGGCTGCGCGAAGAGCCGTTCGAGATGCTGTTGACCGACATCGTGATGCCGGAAATGGACGGAATCGAGCTGGCGCGCCGCGCCTCCGAACTCGATCCGGACATCAAGATCATGTTCATCACCGGATTCGCCGCGGTCGCGCTGAATTCCGATTCGGAAGCGCCGAAGAACGCCAAGGTTCTGTCCAAGCCGGTGCATCTGCGCGAATTGGTGAACGAAGTGAACAAGATGCTGGCGGCCTGAGCCGCTAGCCATGGGGCGAATTCGCCGTCCGTCCGCCTTGCCCTGCCGGGTTTGAGCCGATATAGGGACGGCACCCCTTCCAAGACGAACGATTTCGGGCGCGTAGCTCAGCGGGAGAGCACTACCTTGACATGGTAGGGGTCACAGGTTCGATCCCTGTCGCGCCCACCATTCCCTCAGAAATCCCAAAATCGATTGGCTGTCCTCACCGCCGCGTTTCGCGGCAGTTGGAGGCTTTTGCCTCTGATACCGAGCAGTACCAGCGGTTGCCCTTTTCGGGATTGTCCATCTTGATCTTGGCGTAGAAGCGTCCGCCGGGCTGGTGGTAGATGCAGACGCCGCTGCGGTTGACGTTGGCCTTGATCGCGCAGTCGGGCGAGGGCGGATTGGCGCCGTGCGCGGAGCGCAGCAGCAGCGGCTTGGTCGTGGGCGTGACCTTGAATGCGCCAAGCGCCATCGCGTTGGCATTGCGGTGCCGCCACTCGCGCGGCGAGACGAAGGCTCCGGCCCACAGGCCGACCTTATTGGCGCGGGCTTCGGCTTCGTCGGCACCGTAGCCTTTCGCTTCGCGGGCGGAAGCGAGACCCCAGCCGTTGCGCACCATCCATTTCTCGACGTCCTCGCCGCCGGCGGTGCAGCGGCCGAGCACGCTTCCGTGCTGAGTTGCGCCCACGGGGCGGCACGTCCATGGTTTGTCACCCGCGAAAGCCTTCAGCGCCTCGCGCGCGGCGATGCCGCAAGCCCAGGGCTCGCCTTTCTCATTCAGACATTGCTGATCGGTTTCCGGCGACGCCATGGCGCCGAGACGGACGCGCTGGCTGCCGAACTGCACGGTGTCACCGTCGAGAATTTTGGGCGTGCCGGTGATGTCGGCGGCGTGCGCCTGCGCTGCGATGAGCGCGGCTGTAGCGACGGCGATGATCCGGACGATTGTCATGACTGCCCCGGCAAGGACGACGCGAAACCGCGTGCTGTGTCGGGGCAGCATGATCAATTGTGGCGGCGCGCACACCTTACAATTTCGTCATGGAGGCGCGGTGGTCCGCGCCTCTCACTGACGTCGGCGCTCTTAGACCGGTTCGAGACCGAGCGCCTTGGCGCTCTCGATCCACACCGGCAGCTCGCGCTGGTACAGCGCGTTGGTTTCCTTGAACCCGAGCGCCGGTTCCAGCGAGAAGGTGTTGAGCACCTCCTTCACCTTCGGATCGTTGTTTGCGGCTTCCAGCAGCTGCGACAGCCGATCGACGACCGGCTGCGGCGTTGCCTTCGGCACGGCCCAGCCGGTGAAGCCGCTGACGGTGAAGAATTTCGAGGTGGCGCCGAGTTCCGGCAACGTCTTGACGTTGGGAAGTGCGGGCACCTTCTTCGAGTGCACCGCGAACAGCACACCGTTGTTGCTCTGCAGAGCGGGTTGCGCGGCGGTGTAGCTGCCCATCGCCACATCGAGCGTGCCCTCGATCAGTCCGGTCCACATCGGCGCCTCGCCGCGATAATGGATCGGCTCGATCTTGAGGCCATACTGCTTGTTGAGCTCGTTGATCGTCATGTGCGGCGCGGAGCCGGCGCTGTAGGTGCCGAAGTTCACCTTGTCGCTCTTCTTCGCGAAGGCGATGAAGTCGTCATAGGTCTTGATGCCGGTCTTCGTGTTCGCGATCAGCAGCAGTCCGGCGCCGGGGATGACGCTCAGCAGCGTCAGGTCCTTATCCATGTCGTAGCCGGGGTTCTTCATCATCACGCGGTTCATGACGTAGGTCGTCGAGATCGAGCAGATGATGGTGTGACCGTCCGGCTCCGAGCGCGCGACTTCTGCGGTGCCGATCGAGCCCGATGCGCCCGCCTTGTTCTCGATGACGACGGTCTGTCCGACCTGCTTGGAGATGTAGTCGCCGAACGCGCGCGCCAGCAGGTCGGTCTGTCCGCCGGCCGGATAGCTGCACACCATGCGAATCGTCCGCGAGGGCCATGCGGCTTGTGCCGAGGCAAAGCGCGCGAGGTATGGCGTTGCGAGGGTTGCTCCGCCTGCTGCGATCAGGTGGCGGCGGGTGATGATCCGGGACATGGTCTTTCCTCCAAGGTCTTGTCCAATGCTTCTTTTTTGTCGAAGCTACCTGCCGTGCGGCCGCCTGTCACCGCGACAACCAAACACAGTTGACCTTTCACTGCCTCCGGCTGCGGAAAAGGCGGGACCTGCGGCGGTTTCAAGCTCGATTGTCATGGCTGCCCCCGTGAGAGCGGCGCACAAAAACGAGAATTTGTGTTGCCAACAGCATCGGCAGTTGTGATTTTGCGCGCCTTCGAATTTCGTCCCGGATAGGCGGCAAGCCGCGTATCCTCCTCACAACAAGCGAACGAGCGGCCGCGCGAGAAAGACAGACGCATGCGTGATTTTATGGCTCCCTCCCGGTCGGTTGCGGTCGGCGAACGCGGCATGGCCGCGACCTCTCATCCGCAGGCGACGCTCGCTGCGCTGGATATCCTGAAAGCCGGCGGCAACGCGATGGACGCCGCGCTGGCAGCGGTGGCGATCCAGGGCGTGGTCGAGCCGCAGATGACCGGCATCGGCGGCGACTGCTTCGTGCTGTATTCGCCCAAGGCGGGCAAGCCGATCGCGTTCAACGGCTCGGGCCGCACGCCGGGCAAGACCGACATCGGCAGGTACAAGGACCTGAAGGGCGCGTTCGTCGCGCCGAACTCGGCCGACGCCGTCACCGTCCCCGGTGCGGTCGATGCGTGGGTAGCACTGCACAAGGATCACGGCTCGCTGCCGCTCGACCGGATTTTCGCCGCAGCGATCGATGCCGCCGAGAACGGCTTCCGCATCACGCCGCGCGTCGCCTTCGATCATCTGAAATTCCGCGCGCGTCCGGAGAGCAACGCTGCCGCGAAGGCGCAGTATCTGCCGGGCGGCGAACCGCCGGTGGCGGGCGATCGCCGTTCGCAGCCGGCGCTCGGCGCGACCTTGCGGCGGATCGCCAAGGAAGGCCGCGACGCGTTCTACACCGGCGCGGTGGCCGACGAAATCGCAAGCGAATTGCAGAAGCTCGGCGGCGTGCACACCAGCGCCGACCTCGCGGCGCATCGCGGCGAATACGTCACGCCGATCTCGGCGAAGTATCGCGGTTACGATGTCTACGAGTGTCCGCCGAACGGGCAGGGCCTCGCGGCGCTGATGATCCTGCGCACGATGGAAGGCTTCGACGTCGCCAAGATGTCGACGGTCGACCGCCTGCATCTGCTCGCGGAAGCGACGAAGGCGGCCTATCGCGCGCGCGATGCGTATTTCTGCGATCCCGCGCACGGCATGGAAGCGAGCGAGAAGTTTCTCTCGGACAAATACATCGCAACGATCCGCGGCAAGATCGACATGGCGAAGGCGTCGCCGATCGAGATCTGGGACGAGCCCGCGCATCGCGACACGGTGTATCTCACAGTTGTCGACCGTGATCACAACGCGGTGTCGTTCATCAACTCGCTCTACAACGCGTTCGGCAGCGGCATCTACGCGCCGAAGTCCGGCGTGCTGCTGCACAACCGCGGCTGGGGCTTCCGTACCGTCGAAGGCCATCCGAACTCGTATGCGCCGAACAAGCGGCCGATGCACACCATCATCCCCGGCATGGTGATGAAGGACGGCAAGACCGTGATGCCGTTCGGCGTCATGGGCGGCCACTATCAGGCGACCGGCCACGCGGATTTCCTGTCGAACATCTTCGACATGGGGCTGAACATTCAGGCGGCGTCGGAGCGCCCGCGCAGCTTCTGCTATGACGGCGTGCTGTCGCTCGAGCCGACCAATTCGCGCGCCGACGCCGATGAGCTGACGAAGCGGGGCCACAAGGTCGGCTGGGCGGAAATGCCGCTCGGTGGTTGTCAGGCGATCTGGATCGACCACGCCCGCGGTGTGCTGCTCGGAGCAACCGAGCACCGCAAGGACGGCATGGCGCTGGGAATTTAGTTCTCCGACCTACATTTCGTCATGCCCGGACTTGATCCGGGCATCCATCTTTCTTCGCTAAAAGATGGATTGCCGGGTCAAGCCCGGCAATGACGAGTGATGAAGCACTAGCGCTGTCATCGCGCCGCGCTACACTCCTCCCCAACAAGAACGACAATCATGGGGAGGAACTGCCGATGGATCGCCGCGATCTGTTGAAAGCTGCTGCCGCGTTGCCGCTTGCCGCGAGCGGGCTGCCGCTACTGACGACAAGAGCTTCGGCGCAGGCGTGGCCGGCGCGCCAGATCAGCCTGATCGTGCCGTTCCCGGCCGGCGGGCAAGCCGATCTCGCCGCGCGGCCGATGGCGGTGGCGCTCGAGCGCATTCTCGGCAAGCCGGTCGTGATCGATAACCGCGCGGGTGGCGGCGGTGGATCGGTTGGCAATTCGGCGGCGGCACGCGCCGAGCCCGACGGCTACACGCTGCTCATGACGCTCTCTTCGCTCGCGGTGCTGCCGGAAGCGGATCGCTTGTTCGATCGTCCCGTGTCCTACGAAGTGTCGCAGTTCGCGCCGATCGCGCGCGTGCTCGCCGATCCGACGCTGCTCGCCGTTCCTGCCAATGCACCGTGGAAGACGCTGAAGGATCTCGTCGACGACGCAAAGGCGCGTCCGGGACAAATCCCGTATGGCTCGTCCGGTCCCTACGGCACGTTGCACATCGCGATGGAAATGTTCGCGGCAAGCGCCGGCATCAAGCTGCTGCACGTGCCGTTCCGCGGCGCGGCTCCCGCGCTGACGGCGCTGCTTACCGGGACGGTGCAGGCGGTGGCGTCCGCGCCGGGCACGCTGCGCCAGCAGGTCGCCGACGGGAAGATGCGCGTGCTCGCCGGTTGGGGTGCGGAGCGCGTGCCGTCATTCCCCGACCTGCCGACGTTCAAGGAGCTCGGCTACAAGGATGTCGAGTTCTACATCTGGGCGGGACTGTTCGCGCAGAAGGCGCTGCCCGAACCGATCATGACGCAGTTGCGCAAGGCGGTCGCTGAAGCGGTGAAGTCGCCGGAAGTGACGAAGACCTTCGAGGCGGCGGGAAGCCCGGTCGCCTATCAGGACGCGCCGGAGTTCACGAAGTTCGTCGAGAGCGACAGCGCGCGCCTGATCGCGGCGGTGAAGAAGATCGGCAAGGTGGAGTAAAACGGGGCCACTCGCTGCGGCAGTATCGATGGATCGCGCACAATTCATAGAACGGCAACAACGGACCACGAAGTCAAAATTTGCCCTTACCTCCGATGAGGAAGGTGCGATGCACGACTTCGATCGACTTGCTATCGACACGTATGATTTCGTGACGTCGATGGGTGGCAGGTTCTTTTGGATATTTGATCCTGCGTGGGGGTCTGATGGTTCGACCAACCCGCCATGGTCAAGCGATGGTGCTCACGTCAAACTTGCTGATGCTCTGACGCAAAGATGGGCTGAATGGCGTCGCTTATATCAGGAGATTTACACTCGCAGTCCTCGCTTAAGGCTGTACGACATGATGCACGACATCGGTGAAAGCCATAATGCGTCGTCCTGGCCGATGCACGAGTGGCGCATCGCGGATTGGGTCGATGCTGGCGATCCGTCGGCGCCACCACCATTCGACGATCGATACGATATCGTTACTCCGGAGTTCTTCGAACAATTGGCCGAGTTGCGCCGGCTCTGTGGTGGGTGGCTCTACTGGAGCGATGACGTTAGGGATGTCGTGTTCGCGCCGGAAGACGAATGGCAGCGCGTGCGCGCTGCGCAAGAAGAAACCCACATAGAACTGCAGCGAAAGGTAAAGGAAAGTCTCGCCGAGTTTGAGCTATACCAAAAACGGATGCCCGAAATTGTCGCGTTGGCTCGCGCTGATAAGAGCTTTTGGGAGAAACTTCGGAAGTGGGAGCTCGACAACGAATTGAAGAGATCATTGCAGCTTCAGACGCTGAAATTGCGGGCTCAGTCGCTGGGATCCGAGAGCATTCGTGGGCCCATCCTTTTAGTTGGCTCTGGTAAGCCGTCCGATCTTCCAGTCGATCCAATCTTCCGGGATTTTCTAGCGAGCGTCCTCAAGTCCGACGACATGCTGAAGCCCGGCATTGTCGCCAGCGCTATTAGCATGGAGGTTCGCCGCGAGCTTGGTATCTAGTCGACAGACGCGATGCAACGCTGAACGCCGCATCGCGTCTGGGACGGGTTGTTTCAAGCACCAAACCCGCCGTCGACATTCAACACCGTGCCGGTGACGAACGACGCCTGCGGGCTTGCGAGGAAGACGACGCCGGCGGCGATCTCTTCCGGGCGGCCGTAGCGCTGCAGCGCGTGCATGGTGCGCTGGGCTTCGGAGAAGTCGCCATTCTCCGGGTTCATATCGGTGTTGATCGAGCCTGGCTGCAGCACGTTGACGGTGATGCCGCGCAGGCCGAGGTCGCGCGCCGCACCCTTGCTGTAGCCGACGATCGCGGCTTTGGTCGCGGCGTAGTCGGCCATGCCATTGAAGCTTGCGCGCGACGCAATGCCGGAGCCGATGGTGACGATGCGGCCGTTGTCGCTGATCACTTTGGCGGCGGCGCGGATGGCGGTGACGACGCCACCGACGTTGATTGCGTACTGGCGATCGAATGCGGCCGCGCTGTTCGCATCGTCGACAGGGGCGGCGACGAAGACGCCGGCGTTGTTGACGAGAATGTCGAAGCCGCCGAAATCCTTCGCCACGTCGGCAACGAGTTTCTCGACTTCGGTCGTATTGGCCTGGTCGGCCTTGTAGGCCTTCGCCTTCACGCCCTTGGCGGCGAGGTCGCGGACCACGGCGTCTGCCTTGTCCGGCGATGATGTGTAGCTGATGGCAACGCTCGCGCCTTCGTCGGCAAGCGCCTTGGCAGTGGCGGCGCCGATGCCGCGCGAACCGCCGGTGACGAGAGCAACTTTTCCTTGAAGTTTGCCTTGGAGGGTCTTGGTCATGGTCATCTCCTGATCTGTTGCCGTAGGCTGGCTGCGCGTGTTGCGCGTCGGCGCGGCGTGTTCGATGAGGAGAACCTAGGGGTGTTTTTATCGTATCGAAATAGAAACTATCGAAACATATTGTTTCCATTTATGTTCATGGAACCTATTGAAGCGTCACGAATTAAGTCAAGTTGATCACAGGCGGTTGGGGATGATGAAGGGTAGCGAGCGTTTCGGCGCCTCACTCACGGAGGACGGTCGCTATCGGCTTCTGGTCGAGGCGGTCACCGACTACGCGATCTACATGCTCGACCCCGATGGCGTTATTACCAGCTGGAATGCGGGTGCGCGCCGCTTCAAGGGCTATGAGGCATCGGAAATCATCGGCCAGAATTTCGCGCAGTTCTATCGCGAGGAGGATCGCGCGCGCGGACTGCCGCAGCGTGGTCTCGAAACGGCTGCGCGCGAGAACAAGTTCGAGGGCGAGGGCTGGCGCGTCCGCAAGGACGGCACGCAGTTCTGGGCTCATGTGGTGATCGACCCGATCCGCGATGAGGCAGGCAATCTTGTCGGCTACGCCAAGATCACCCGCGATCTCACCGAGCGCATGAAGGCCGAAGAGGCGCTGCGGCTCAGCGAGGAACAGTTTCGCATTCTCGTTCAAGGCGTCACCGACTACGCAATCTATATGCTGGGTCCGGACGGAAGCGTCGCCAGTTGGAACGCCGGCGCGGAGCGCATCAAGGGCTACGCGCCCGATGAAATCATCGGACAGCACTTTTCGAAATTCTACACGCCCGAGGATTTGAAAACCGGCGAGCCGGCGCGCGCGCTGGAGACGGCGATCCGTGAGGGGCGTTACGAGAAGGAAGCACAGCGCGTGCGCAAGGACGGCACGCGCTTCTGGGCCAACGTCGTCATCGATCCGATCCGCGCCCGCGATGGTTCGATCGTCGGCTTCGCCAAGATCACGCGCGATGTGACCCAGAAGAAACTCGCCGAACGCGAGCTTGAGGTCGCGCGCGAGACGCTGTTCCAGGCGCAGAAGATGGAGGCGGTCGGGCAACTGACCGGCGGCATCGCCCACGACTTCAACAATCTCTTGATGGCGATCCTCGGCAGCCTCGAACTCGTCCGCAAGCGGATAACGCCCGAGCCGTCGGTCGCGCGCTTTCTCGACAACGCGATCGAGGGTGCGCAGCGCGGTGCTGTGTTGACGCAGCGTATGCTTGCGTTTGCCCGTCGTCAGGATCTGAGCCCGGTCGCGGTCGATGTGCCCGCGCTCGTCGAAGGCATGATGGGGCTGCTGCACAGCTCGCTTGGTCCGACCATTCGCGTCGAGACGCGTTTCCCGCGCGGGCTCGCGAACGTTCACGCCGATCCGAACCAGCTCGAACTGGCGATCCTCAACCTTGCAGTGAATGCGCGCGACGCCATGTCGCGCGGCGGGCTGATCGTGATCGACGCGCGCAACGAACGGCTTGCCAGCGGGCCGCCTCAAGGCAGTTACGTCTGCATTTCGGTCAAGGATAGCGGGTCCGGCATGGACGAAGCGACATTGTCGCGCGCGATGGAGCCGTTCTTCACGACAAAGGGCGTCGGCAAGGGCACGGGGCTCGGCCTGTCGATGGTTCACGGCATGGTCGAGCAGCTGGGAGGCAAGATGGAGTTGAAGAGCACGGTGGGCGAGGGCACCACGGCGGAGCTGTGGTTGCCGGTCGCCGGCGCCGACGCGGCAGCGTTGGCGGACAATGGCGGTAGGGCTGCGAATGCAGCACCGCAGAAGCGCACACATGTGGTGCTTGCGGTCGATGACGATCCGCTGGTGTTGCTGAACACCGTTGCGATCCTCGAAGACCTTGGACATACGGTGTTCGAGGCCGGCTCCGGACCGAAGGCGCTGGAAATCCTCAAGCGCGAACCGCGCATCGATCTCGTCGTCACCGATCAGGCGATGCCGAACATGACCGGCGTGCAACTGGCGGAAAACATCCGCTCGCAGCGGCCGGCCATGCCGATCATCGTCGTCACCGGCTATGCCGAACTGCCGGGCGATGCGCCAACCGGTCTGCAGAAATTGTCAAAACCGTTCCGTCAGCAGGATCTGGAAGAAACGATCCGGTTGATGCAGCAGGCGTGAGCGCCCGCGATCAGGACGTAGCCGCGTCGGCGGCTGCGACCTCGCATACATCGACCCACCGGGCGTTGACGAGATCGGCCATCCGCTGCGGCGCGATCCGCACCGCGCTGTTGCCGGAGCCGGCCGCCGGTACCACCACGTCGAACGCTTTCATCGACACATCGCAGTAGACCGGCAGCGGCTGCTTCAGGCCGAACGGACAGATGCCGCCGACGCGATGGCCGGTCGCCTCGAACGCTTCGTCTGCGTTGAGCATGCGCGGCTTGCCGCCGAACGCCGCACGCGCCTTCTTGTTGTCGAGCCGCGCGGTGCCGCAGGTGACGACCAGCAGCACCTGCTCGCCGACGCGCAGCGACAATGTCTTGGCGATATGCGAGGGCGGCACGCCGAACGCTTCCGCCGCCAGCGCGACGGTCGCGGAGCTCTGATCGGACTCGATCACTTCAATATCGGGAGCGCGCTCGGCAAAGAACGCGCGGACGGATTCGACGGACATGCGGATTGAATGCCCGACATACGCCGGGCATTCAACCCCTCACATCTTCAACAGCCTGCGCGCGTTTTGCTTCAGCACCTTCGGGCGCACTTCGTCGCGGATTTCGAGCTTGGCGAAATCCGACATCCAGCGGTCCGGCGAGATCACCGGCCAGTCGGAGCCGAACAGCATCTTGTCTTGAAGAATTGTATTCACGTAGCGCACGAGGATCGGCGGAAAGTACTTCGGCGACCAGCCGGAGAGGTCGATGTAGACGTTCGGCTTGTGGGTCGCGACCGACAGCGCTTCTTCCTGCCAGGGGAAGGAGGGATGCGCGAGGATGATCGGCATGTCGGGGAAGTCGACCGCGACGTCGTCGATGTACATCGGGTTGGAGAATTTCAGCCGCATGCCGTTGCCGCCCGGCATGCCGGAGCCGACACCGGTCTGTCCGGTGTGGAACAGGGCAATGGCGCCGCCCTCCGCAATCGCTTCATAGAGCGGATAGGCCATGCGGTCGTTCGGATAGAAGCCCTGCATGGTCGGGTGGAATTTGAAGCCGCGGATGCCATAGTTCTCGATCAGGTCGCGCGCCTCGCGTGCGCCGAGCTTGCCCTTGGCCGGATCGATGCTGGCGAACGGGATCAGAACGTCGGAGTTCTGCGCGGCGAGTTCGGCCATCTCGTAATTGTTGTAGCGGCGGAAGCCGGTCTCGCGCTCGGCATCGACCGGGAAGATCACGGCGGCGATGTTCTTCGCACGATAGTAGGCGGCGGTCTCCGGCACTGTCGGCGGATGTTTGTGCGGCGACTTGAAGTACTCCGCCATCCGCGCCTGAAACTCGTCATAGCCGTCGTCGCCATGGGTGCCGCACGGCTCTTCGGCGTGGGTGTGAATGTCGATGGCGAGCACGGTGTCGAGGTTCGGGATTTTGGGAAGCATGGGCGCATCCTCCGGGAGCGGGTCGTTTCTGAATTGATTATATCGTATAACAATTGGCACGCAAAAGGTCCAGTGCATTGGCTGCTGTACCCTGACTTGCGGAATTGGCGTTCGGGATCAGAGGGCGCGCAGCGTGTTCTTCGGCGCGCAGGCCGGCGCCAGCGCAGCGAGTTCATCGGCGATCGCGCCGTTGAGAACCTGTTCGAGCCGGATCAACACACGCGCCGAATCGAGCCCATCGATGATGCGATGATCGATCATCAGCCGCATCTCGACCGAACCATCCGCGGCAATCGGGCCGAAGTTGAGTGCGGTTGCGCACGGCGTGATGAAGTGAGACGGCTCCGCACCGTGCGAGGCGATCACCGACAGACCGAACGTGCCAAAATTGTTGGCGCGCAGGCGGCCGAGATTGTATCCGGTCCACCACACAAGCCGGCGGATAATCCACGGCAAACGGGAGAGGCGGATGATCCGCTCGAAGCCACGGATCTGTTCCACCGGGGCCGACTGCGCGGTGCGGATTGTGGCGGCAATCTCGCGGAGCGGCATCGCCGAAGGGTTCTTGACGATCAGCAGAAACACGCTGGCTTCGCCTTCGTGTTGGCGCTCCACCGTCACACTCGCCGCGCTTGCCGGGTACTGATAGAAGTGCGGCCACGGATAACGCAGGTAGGCGCGCCGCAGCGCCGGAAATTCGTCAGCGACGAGCGCATAGGCCTTGGTGGCGATTGCGATCCAGGAGATGCGCTCTGTCAGCGTCTCACGCGCTGCGCGAAGCGGCGCGATGTTCGTCGCCCTCTTCACGCTGACGAGAGGTATCCCACGCAACAGCCACATGAGATCGATGACGGCCCTGCGATGAGGCGAGATGCGGATGCGGTGTCCGCGCATGGGAAAAAATTCGGTCCGAATGAAAATCGATAATGGTCACCGCAGCTGCCGCACGGCGGCTGCATCCCGACTTTGATCTAAAACATCAGGAAATACCACTGGGCATTTGGATACGGATGTCCTGCGCGGCGCGTTGCAGTGGCCGCAGGAACCGCTTCTTCGCGGCCGCCTCGGTGATCGAGCCGGAGATCGTGTTGATGCTGATGGCGGCGACGACCCGGCCCTCCGGGTTGCGGACCGGGACGGCCATGCCGCAGATCGACGGATCGAGCTCGGCGTCGACCCAGGCGAAGCCCTGCTCCCGCACACGCGCCAGTTCCTCGCGCAACTTTTTCGGATCGGTGATGGTGCGCGGCGTCAGCTGCTGAAACGTTGCCGTCTTCAGAAATTCGTCGAGTTTATCGGGTGGCAGCGCGGCGAGCAGCACGCGGCCGAGCGAGACCACATACGCCGGGAGGCGGCTGCCGACGCCGAGGTTGGTGGCGAGGATGCGGCGTGACGGCCAGCGTTGCACATAGACGATGTCTTCCTCGTCCAGCACCGCGAGCGCGCAGGACTCGCCGATCTCGTCGCGCAGATTTTCGACGATGCGATGCGAGCTTGCCCAGAACGGCAGCGCGTTGAGGTACGACATGCCGAGCCCGAGCGAGCGCGGCCGCAACTGAAAATAGCGTCCGTCGGTCTCGCAGTACTTCATGGTGACAAGGGTCGCGAGCATGCGCCGTGTGGTCGCGCGCGTCAGGCCGGCGCGCTTCGCCGTTTCCGACAGCGTGTGCCGGCCGGGCTGTTCGCCCAGCGCCTCGACGACGGAAAAGCCGCGCGCGATCGCGCGTACAAAACTGTCGCTTTCCTTTTTGGTTTTCTCGGTGGTTGTCTCGCGCTTGTCAGCAATGGCTTCGAGTGTCATAAAATCTGTCCGTACAATGAATAATAAGTTCGCTAGACGAACATACTGGAGCAAACGCGATGGCGCAAGCGCACGCTTTCGAAACTGATTTCTGGAAGGACGCGAACCTGCGGAAGACCTGGGACGAGATTGTTCCCGGCGCACCGCGCAAGACGTTGCCTTACACGCTGACTCGCGAGGCGATCGCGCTCTACTGCAAGGCCGTCGGCGAGACGAATCCGCTCTATCTTGACGAGGAGGCCGCGAAGAAGGGTCCGTTCGGCGGGCTGATCGCGCCGCCGTCGATCCACATCCTCCTGATGTTTTCCTGCACGCCGGCCGACGACTGGATGCGTAGCCCGGGAACCATCAATGCCGGCCAGTCGTGGAGCTACAACATTCCGGCGCGGCCCGGCGACGTGATCCGGCTCGAGGCACGCGCGCTCGATAAGTTCATCAAGCGCGAACGGCTGTTCGTCGTTCACGACAATGTCTTCTTCAACCAGAACAATGACGTGATCTGTTCCGGCCGCGGCCAGACGATCCGGCCGATGTGAGGAGCGAAAACATGTCCGCAGCATTCGATAACCTGAAGGACGGCGATACCATCGACGGCCCGTCGTTTGCCGTGTCGCGCGAGTCGATCCGTCTCTTCTGCGATGCCTCGCTCGACTACAACCCGCTGCACCTCGACGACAACTACATGCAGGGCTCGTTCGGCAAGACGTCGTTCGGCGGTATCATCATGCACGGCATGAACAACTTCGGCCTGATTTCGCGCATGCTGACCGACTGGGCATTTCCGCAAGGTGCGATTCATCGCCGGCTCGAAACGCGCTGGCTGAAACCGGTGAAGCCGGGCGATACCATCCGGCCGGCTGGCATCATTCGTGCAAAGCAGACGACCGCGCATTCGCGGTGGGTGCTGCTCGATGTCATGGTCTCGAACCAGCACGGCGAGAAGGTCGCGCAGGGCGAGGCGATGGTGGAATTTCCGCAGGCGAAAGCAGCCTGACGGCGCGCGGGAGGGATTTGCATGAAGACGCTTGTTGCGCTGACGCTCTCGGTCGCGCTTCCGGTTCTTGGACTTGCGGCACCGGCTCCAGCAGCTGCGCAGGATCTGCCGAAGCAGATCAAGATTGTCGTGCCGTTCCCGGCCGGAGGCACCACCGACATTCTCGCGCGCTACGTGGCGCAGACGCTGGAAACGAAGCACGGCATCACCGCTATCGTCGACAATCGCGCCGGTGCGTCGGGCTCGATCGGTTCGGACGGCGTGTCGAAGTCGCCGGCCGATGGCAGCACGCTGCTGCTGACCGCCACTCATCACGTCATCAATCCGAGTATCCGCAAGAGCCTGCCGTATGACACGCGCACCGCATTCTCGCCGGTCGCGGTGATCGCGACCGCGCCGAACGCAATGGTCGTGACCAACGGCTTTGCGTCGAAGACGGTGGCCGAACTGATCGCGCTGGCAAAGAAAGACCCGGGCAAGCTGTCGTTCGCGTCATCCGGCGTCGGCGGCTCGACGCATCTCTCCGGCGAGATGTTCAAGCAGATGGCCGGCATCGACATGGTGCACATCCCCTACAAGGGCGCGGCGCCGGCGATGGCCGACCTCGTCGGCGGTCACGTGCCGATCATGTTCGACTCGCTGCCGACGGTGATTCAAAACGCCAAGGCCGGATCGCTGCGCGTGCTGGCCGTCACCACCAAGGAGCGTGCAGCGTCGCTGCCGGACGTGCCGACCATGGACGAGGCGGGGCTGAAGGGCTTCGAGTCGCTCGCCTGGTTCGGCCTCTATATGCCGGCGGCGAAGAGTCCGGCGGAGGTCGCGGCCTATGACAAGCTCGTCGCGGTCATCAAGGATGTGCTGGCCGACCCCGGCATCAAGGAGAAGTTCGCGAGCCAGGGCGTCGAGCCGGGCAAGGTGTTCGGGGCCGACTTCACCAAGTTCGTGGATTCGGAAATCACCAAGTGGAGCGGGGTGGTGAAGACCGCCAACGTCCCACAGGAATAAGAGACGGGAACCCACGGGTTCCGGCGGCTTCAGGCCGTCCGGTACATTGACAAAACGGGGGTTTTTGCCCTAAGAACCGGCCTCTTCCCGCGCCGCACGCGGCTTGCAGGGAAGACTTTGGTTTCCTTGACATTTTTGGCCCTTCACCCGCGGCCTTTCGAGAGCAGGATAAGACTATGAAAGTCCGCAATTCGCTGAAGTCGCTGCGCGGCCGTCATCGCGACAACCGTCTGGTCCGCCGCAAGGGCCGGGTTTATGTGATCAACAAGACCCAGCGCCGCTTCAAGGCGCGCCAGGGCTGATTAGCCGCTGATCGGCCGCTAAGTCTCGGTCCAAGCACCGATTTTCCCGATATTGATCTGACGCCGGGCGAAAACCCGGCGTTTTGTGCTGTCCGCTCACAGCATATGACAGGGCTGTGTCTTGCACTGCACGCGCGGCGCTCTACACTTTCCTTATGAGGCGTCCCGCACGATTCTTGGGTCTTCTAACTGCCGCGGCCCTGCTGGCCATGCCGGCGACCGATGTGCTCGCACAGGCGCAGCCGCCGGTCGCGAAGCCGCAGCAGAAGAAAATGCCCGAGGCGCCCGAGAAGCTGCCGAAGGTCGATCGCACCCGGAGCCTCGATTTCCTGTTCGGCGCGCTCAAGGCCGCGCCCGACCAAGCCAGCGCCAAGCATGTCGAGGCCCGCATCTGGGCGGCGTGGACGCAGACCAAGAGCGACACCACGGCGCTTCTGATGTCGCGCGCCAAGACGGCGATGACCGCCAAGAAGAACGACGTCGCGCTGAAGATTCTCGATTCCGTCGTGAAGCTGCGTCCCGACTATGTCGAGGGCTGGAACCAGCGCGCGACGCTGTTCTATCTGCAGAACGATTATGACCGCTCGCTGGCCGACATCCGTCAGGTGCTCGCGCGCGAGCCGCGCCACTTCGGTGCGCTCGCAGGGCTCGGCATGATTATGCAGGAGATCGGCGAGGAGAAGCGGGCGCTTGAAGCGTTCCGCAAGGCGATCGAGGTCAATCCGCACCTCGAGCGCATTCCCGATCTGGTCAAGACCCTGACCGAAAAGGTCGAAGGGCGCGACATCTGATTTCAATCCTGTTAACGGTGCGAGCGCGCGGGTTTGCAGGCGCGAAACCGCTCTATTCTCTGATCGTACCTCTGGCGTGAAAAGAATCTCCCGGACATTGCGCATGGTTCTCGCTGGCGTCGTCATCACATTGGCCGTGTTTGCCGTGGTGACGTACTACGGCGCCGCTGCAATCGATCGCGCCTATCCACTGAATGGCGAGCGCATCGATGTGGCGGGCGCGCGGCTGCGGGTCGTGCAACTCGGCCCGCGCGATGCCGCCGGCCCGCCGGTCGTGATGGTGCACGGCGCCACCGCCAATCTCGAAACGCTGCGGCAGCCGCTCGGCGAGCTGATCGCCAAGCAGCATCGCGTCATTCTGGTCGATCGTCCGGGCCACGGCGGTTCAACCCGGGAAGGCAGCGATGCGACCTCGCCATCGGCGCAGGCGAAGATGATCGCCGAGATGCTGACCAAGCTCGGCGTCGATCGCGCGGTATTCGTCGTGCATTCGTGGTCCGGTGCGCTGGGTGCAGCGATGGCCGTCGAAATACCGGAGCGTGTGGCGGGGCTTGTGATGCTCGCACCGGCGACGCATCCGTGGAGCGGCGGCGTCGGCCTGTTCAATCATCTCGCGACCTTGCCGGTGATCGGCCCGATCCTCGCGCACACGCTGCCGGTGCCGCTCGGCTGGTTTATGATGGACGGCGGCGCGCGCAACGTTTTCTCGCCGCAGACGATGCCGGATGGCTATGTGAAGGACACGATGATCCCGCTGGTGCTGCGGCCGCGGCAGTTTCTCGCCAATGCGTGGGATCTGGTGCTGCTGAAGCCCGAAGTGACGCGGCTCTCGCCGCGTTATTCCGAGATTAAGGCGCCGGTGACGATCTTTGCCGGCGATACCGATCGCACGGTCTCGCCGCGCATCCATTCGCAGGCGTTCGCCCGCGACGTGCCGCAGACCAAGCTGATCAGCCTGCCTGGGGTCGGCCACATGCCGCAGAATGCCGTGCCGGAGCGGATTGCCGCCGAAGTCGATCTGATGGTGCGCAACGCGACGAGCGCTGCGCCGAAGGCGGCCAGCGCGGCGGCGAACTAACCTGTCATTGCGAGGAGCCATAGCCGTTCAAAGAACGGCGTCACTTAGCTCCGCCTATGGCGACGAAGCAATCCAACTCAGCATCCGGAACCGGATTGCTTCGCTTCGCTCGCAATGACGAGATTGAATCTCAGAAACCGCTGGCGTCTTCGTCCGAGCCGACATTGGCGATGCGCAGCATGTTGGTCGCGCCCGGCGTGCCGAGCGGCACACCCGCGACGATGATGACGCGCTGGCCTGCGCGGGCAAAGCCGTCGCGGAACGCGATGCGATTGGCGCGCTGAACCATGTCGTCCTGGTCGTGCGCATCTTCGGCGACGACGCAGTGAACGCCCCATGCCAACGAGAGCTTCCGCCCGGCGTTGATGTTCGGCGTGATCGCCACCACCGGCGGTTTCGGCCGTTCGCGCGCCACGCGAAGTGCGGTCGAGCCGGAGCTGGTCCAGCAGATGATGGCGGACAGATCGAGCGTCTCGGCGATCTGGCGCGCAGCATCGGCGATGGCGTCGCCCGCGGTCGCTTCCGGTTCGGGCCGCTGGGCGTTGATGACGCCGCGATAGGTCGGATCGCGTTCGCACTCTTCGCCGATGCGATTCATGGTCGAGACGGCTTCGATCGGGAATTTTCCTGCGGCCGATTCCGCCGACAGCATGATGGCGTCGGCGCCCTCGTAAACCGCGGTTGCGACGTCGGAGACCTCGGCGCGCGTCGGCACCGGGCTCGCGATCATCGACTCCAGCATCTGCGTCGCGATCACGACCGGCTTGCCGAGCTTGCGCGCCATGCGCGTCATTTGTTTCTGAAGACTCGGCACGCGCTCGGCCGGCAGTTCGACGCCGAGGTCGCCGCGCGCCACCATGATGGCGTCGGAGGCTTCCATGATGTCGGCGAGGCGGTCGATCGCCTGCGGCTTCTCGATCTTCGACATGATCGAGGCGCGGCCGCGCACCATCTTCTTGGCTTCGTGCACGTCGTCAGCGCGCTGCACGAACGACAGCGCAATCCAGTCGATGCTGGTCTCGAGCGCGGCTTCGAGGTCGAGGCGATCCTTCGGCGTCATCGCCGAGACGGGCAGGTCTGTGTCCGGCAGGCTGACGCCCTTGCGGTCCGACATGCGGCCGCCGACCACGACGCGGGTCACCGCGCGCTCGGGCGACGTTTCCTCGGCGATCAGCCGCACCTTGCCGTCGTCGAGCAGCATGGTGTGGCCGGGACGGAGCGCCTTGAGGATTTCCGGATGCGGCAGGTAAACGCGGCCCTTGTCGCCGGGCGTCTTGTCGGAATCGAGGATGAACGTCTCGCCATTGTTGAGCTGCACTGCGCCGTCGGTGAAGTTGCCGAGCCGCAGTTTCGGACCCTGCAGGTCGACGAGGATGCCGATCGGCCGGCCGTAGCTGGTCTCCACATTGCGGATCGTCGCCACGAGTTCGCGCATCTTGTCATGCGGCGTGTGGCTCATGTTGATGCGGAACATGTCCGCGCCCGCTTCGAACAATTTGCGGATCATCGCCGAGTCCGACGAGGCGGGACCGAGCGTGGCGAGGATCTTGATACGGCGCAGACGTCTCATCGGGTGGGCGTGCCCGAGGGGAGACCTTGCGTTCCGGGGATGCTGCCCTGCGGATTGGGCAGGCCCGGAATTCCTCCGGGCGTCTTCGGAAGCTGCTCGTTGGCCTCGGTGAGCTGCACGGTCCAGGCGCGCTGCTCGCCGGTGTCGACCTCGAAGAAGCCGGTGCGGTCAAAGCCCCGCGCCAGGCAATCCTCGGTGCCCTTGATGGTGAATTCCTTGTCGCGCGAACACATGAATGCTTGTCCCGACCACTCGCCGCCGCGATCATAGTCAATCGCATAGATATAATAGAACCGTGCGACGAGCGTTCCGCGCAGTAATGTCTCGCAGGCCTTCGACGAGACGTTCCACCAGCCTTCGGTGACCCAGCCCTCATTGTCCTTGTAGCCGAGCGCGATACCGACGCGGCTGCCGGTGTTGTTGCACAGGCGGAAGTCGGCGCTCGCGGGCGTCGCGGATGCAATCAGCGACAACAGCGCGACGGCGAAAAGCGCCGCAGCAGTCGCGCAAGACTGTCTGACAAGAGGACGTGAGCAAGTCGTCATATCTGGTGGAACCATATCAAACCATTGCAGATTTCGCGTATGCGGATGGGGGTGTCAACGCCCCCTCTGCTCAAATCGTTAAGAGCGGATGCCTGAAAAGTGCTGTAATAATCGGGTTCGCAGCCTGATTATCGGCAGATGTGGCAATTTGTGTGACAATTCCCATCTAGCGAGAAAATGCGCAGTCAACGAGATGCGCTGCGGTATCGACGGTAGGAGCACTTCATGGCGATCGACGACAAGACCCGGACCGAGCTTGAAGCGGCAGCGTTTCGCCGCCTCGTCGAGCACCTGCGCGGACGCGCCGATGTGCAGAACATCGACATGATGAATCTCGCGGGCTTCTGCCGTAACTGCCTGTCGAACTGGCTGAAGGATGCGGCTGACGCCAAGGGCCTGCCGATGTCGAAGGACGAGAGCCGCGAGGCCGTCTACGGCATGCCCTACGAGGAATGGAAGGCGAAGCACCAGAGCGAGGCGACGCCGGCGCAGACCGAGGCATTCAAGAAAAGCCACGCGCACTAGTGTCGTCATCCTGAGGTGCAGGCTCTTGCGTGCCTCGAAGGATGACGAATGCTCGGCCCATCCTTCGAGGCGCTGTTTCGTTCCGAAACGGCTCCTCAGGATGATGCAGTGAGTTTAGTTCCCGCAAAGCCAGTTATCCCCTGTGAGTCATTGTGGATGAGGCCCCCGTTGCCTTGACGGCGGAGCGCCCGATCACGAGTGTGCTCGTCCATACGGCGTCTGCCGCATCCCACACAGGACGAGTTCTTTCAGGAGTACACGATGGCCACTGCTGCCGCCGTCAATGATGAAGCGCCCGCGACGAGGTTCGCGAAGGATCAGCTCAAGGCCATCATCGAGCGCGTCGAACGGCTCGAGGAAGAGAAGAAGGCGATCTCCGACGACATCAAGGATGTCTTTGCCGAGGCCAAGGGCAACGGCTTCGACGTCAAGGCGCTGCGCACCATCATCCGGATGCGCAAGCAGGACGCCGACGAGCGCCAGGAGCAGGAGACGATCCTTGAGACCTACATGCAGGCGCTCGGGATGATCTGAGCGTGACTCGTCCCGGACGCGATGCAGCGTGCAACGCTGCGTCGCAGAGCCGGGACCATTCCAGATGCTGAGGGTGATATGGCCTCGGATCAGCAGCGCGTCATGTCATGCCGCGCAGCGTCGGGGCAAATTTTGTGGCGGGTTAGCGCAGCGAGGCGGTGCGGACCACGAAGCTCATGGTCTCGAGCGTCGCGACGGCCGAGCCCGAGAAGCGCTCGCAGACGATGCCGGCATGCGGATCGTTCGAGAACGTCATCGCGACTGCCATGCGCGGCTTCACGAACTGAGCGCGCAGCTGCGTCATGTCCGGATCGCCCATGATCGTTGCCGACATCGCAGTCGAGAGGCTCGGCGCGAGGATCATCGCGCGGGTCCAGACTTCGTTGAGGTTGGCGGTGACGAGGCGGGTCGAGGTCGCGACGGTGCCTGGCTGACGCTGCTGGCCCTTCGAGACGATGGTGGCGAAGCCGTTCGACACCGGCTGCGACAGCGAAGCGGGTCGGACGCTGCGCGGGATCGGCGCGCTGGCGGCGACGATCTGCGAGCGATCGACGACCGGCATCGGCGGCGCGTAGGCGAGCGCGCGATCATTCGGGTTGACGCTGGCGGTGGCGTCGCGGTCGGCAGATGCGAAGGCGTTGCGGGCGGCCAGCGCTGCAACCTGCTGCGGAGTCGCCTGCTTCGGCGGTGCGGCCGGTGCGTCGCCCCAGAAGCCGCGGGCGTTGATGATGTCGGCCGGGGTCTGTGGCTTGTTGGCGTCGGGGGCCTTCGCGGGGCTCGAAGCTGCTGAGGCGAGCTGGAAGGCGGCCTTGTCGGCGGCGATCTTGTCTGCAGCAATTTTGGCGACCGGCTTGCCGCGCGGCATCGGGATCGGGCCCGAGACCGCGGATGCGTCGGCGGCGGCGACTGCAACAGGCTTCGCGGCCGGGGTTGCCGCTGTGCCTGCGCTGCTCTCTTCGTCGTCGTCATTGCCGGCTTGCTTGCGGCTGAAGAGCGAGGCGAGGAAGCTGCGGCCGGACGGCGTCGATGCGGTGCCGCCGTCACGCTCGCGCTTTTCGATATCGGCGGCGGCGAGGTCGTAGCCGCGCAGCGGGGTGCCGCTGGTCGGCAGATGCACGGTGCGTCCATCGGGGAAGACGCGCGCGAGCTGGTCGTAGGTCATGCGCGGCCAGTGACGCACATTGCCGGTGTCGAGATGCACGAACGGCGAACCGGACGACGGATAGAAGCCGACGCCGCCGCGCTGCATGCGCAGGCCGGCGACGCGAATTTGTTCGAGCGAGACGCCGGGAATGAAGAAGTCCATCGCCTGGCCGCGGGTGTGCAGGCTGTGGCGCGCGACGCCCGAGGACCGGCGGCGAAGCATCGCGTTGGTGGCGGGCGCGCGGTAGGCGGAGATGATCTGGATCGGCTGTTTGCCGCCGACGTCGCGATACACTTCCCACAGAATATCGAAGAGCTTGCGATCCATCACGGTCTCGTCCTGGCTGCGCCAGTCGCGGAGGAAGTGATTGATCTTCTTCAGCGCGGCTTCGTCGTAACGGCCATCGCGCTTGAAAGTGACGGTGAGGTCTTCTTCGGAATGGGTGTGGTGGAAGGTGAGGGTGCGGGTGTCGTTGGTGGCGGTGGCATCGTGAACGGCGCGGGGAGCGATCAGAAGCGCAAGCGAGGCAAGACCGATCGAGAGACCGGCACCTTGAATCGACGTCGCAAAAGATTTTCGTGCGCAAGAAGCTGGCACGCGAGCTTCACCCCAGAATTTAGTCGACCGACCCAACACCCTTCTTCCGCAACCCCGAACGTAAGCGGGAGAAGAGAACTTACAGACGTAAAAGAGGAGAGTTAACGGACGTTTACCCACCCCCATCAGCGCTGGTTACCATCGTAGCCGGACCAACATGGCAAAAAAACGCCCATTGACCATATTCGGGTGGAGGTTGGTTAATGAAAAAGGCGCCGCATACATGCGGCGCCTTTGATTTTATTGAGTTTTTCCGGCCGAGGCGCCGATTTACCGGACGGCGGTGCGGCGCTGGTTGCGAGCAGGGGGTGCCGGAGGCGGCTGCGGGGCGCCGAACAGCCGCTCGAAGAACGATGGGCCGGAGCTGTAGTTGCTGCCGTTGAAGGCGACGCCTTGCGGAATTTCCGCCCGCGGCCGGCTGTAGTTCGGCTGGGCATGGGCGACGACGCTCTCCAGGTCCTTGCCCTCGCTGCCCTTGAGCAGCGCGATCATGCGGGCGTCGCGGCCGTACACGTCCTTGCGGAATTGCAGCGTGCCGCCATCGTCCACGAACGCGGTCTGATAGGTGATGTTCACCGGAATCGGCGTCGGGAATTTGATGTCGATTTCGCTGTTGCCGTACATCGAGCGGACGCGCTCCGCCGTGTATTTCTCGTTCGGCAGCGTGATGCCGAGCAGCACGGCGGCGTACTGATCCGGGTTCTGCACGCGCATGCAGCCGTGGCTGAACGCACGTTCGTCGCGGGCGAACAGGTGCTTGTCCGGCGTGTCGTGCTGATAGACCAGGAACTTGTTCGGGAAGTTGAAGCGGATGCGGCCGAGCGCATTGCCCGCGCCCGGCGGCTGCGAGATGTGGATGCCGCCGTCCGCGCGGCGTTCAAGCCGCAGACCCATGCGGGTCAGCACGTTCGGATCCTGCTGCAGCGCCGGCAGATACTCGTTGTAGACGATCGACGGCGGCACGTTCCAGGTCGGGTTGACGGTGATGAACTTCATCGTCTCGGTCAGCAGCGGCGTCGCCTGGTTGCCCGGCTTGCCGGTGACGACGCGCGTGGTCCAGACCTGCTCGCCCTTCTGCATCACCTTCAGCGTGAAGTCGGGGATGTTCAGGATCACGTAGGCGTCGCCGAGCGACTTGGCGCCGAGTTCGCGCGGCAGCCAGCGCAGGCGCTCCATGTTGACGCGGACGATGTCGATCTGCCGGTCGCGCTTCGGTGCGTTCAGCGCACGCACGGTTGCGTCATCGAGCTGACCGGTGGCCTTGATGTCGGCGGACGCCTGAAACTTGCGCACGGCGTCGGCGACGGCCTGATCGTACTTCTGGTCGCTGGCGTCACCGGCCACATGCAGGCGGGCGCGCAGCGCCGGCACGCGGGCATCTTCCGGCGCGATGGCGTCGACGGTCTGCTTCTTGGTCTTCTTGGCCGCGGTGAACTTCAGCACCGGACCGGTGTCGATCTTGGCAAGCGGCGCATCGGTTTCACCGCGCAGCTTGGCGAGCTCGGCGCGCAGTTGCTTGTAGAGCTTGTGCGGGGGGTTGTAGCCGTCGAGCGCTGCGGCGGCATCGTTCGCCGTCGTGACGGTCGCGAGAATGTCCGACGGCTCCGGCGTGTGATCCGGATACTGGATGTCGGCGGCGACGCGCGAGAAGTGCATGCGGCCCATCTGCGCATGACGCGCATAGTCGAGAATCGATGCGGTCAGCTTGAGATCGGCTTCCGCCAGCGCATCGGGCGACATCGAGGCAGCGAAGTCCGGCGTCGGGTAGTCGCCGGAGGAGAGACCATCCTTGTCCGCATCCTTCAGCCGCGCGATCGCGCTCTTGGCGCGCGCGGTGGCGGCGCCGTTGGTGCTCCAGACCGGCGCGTAGTCGCGGCTCTTGTAGAACGCATCGACGGCCACGCGCTCGCCCTTGCGGTCGAAATAGCGCGCACCCTTGCTCGCGAGCAGGTCGCGCAGCTTGTCGGCCGCGGGATCGGCAGCAGCGGTGGTCGCCGGCTTCGCGGCTTCGGGGGCGGGCGACGGAGCGGTTGCCGTTGTCGTCGGCGTTGCTGCGGGCGTGACGGTTGCGGTCGACTTCACATCGGCGGCCGACGGCGGCGGCAGATTGGCCGCGTCGGGCATCGGAACGGCGGCATCGATGGCGAGATCGGCGGCGCCGCGGCTGGATTGGGCCTGCGCCGATGTCGCGGCAACGGTGAGGAAGCTTGCCGCGACGGCCATCAGGACTCGGTCGAAGCCCTTACGGCCAACGTTCTGGTCTCGCATTGTCTCGCACCCCTTGGGCGACACTGTCCCGGCATGGAACAGCTCGTGAAACGGATCTCGTCATCCGCAGGCTAACGGAGGCGCTTCACCGGCTCTTGCCCACCAACGGGCCGGCTATCGCTGCCGTTCCACTGCTTCGACACGTGAGGATACATGTGGCCCCATGGTGCGGCTAGCGCTGCACCCTGCGGGTCACGGGAAACTGACTTCAATTCATGCCCGCAAGCAACGGTTTGCGCATATTGACGCGCGCTTTTGCATCAGTCTGTCACCGCGCCGCAACGGTTCAACGGCGGCTTTTCTGCCGCAGCGGGAACCAGTTAGCGGTGATTCGGGAGTCCGGGCCGCGCCGTCAGGACGGCTCGTCGGCGCCTGCTTCGTCGAGTTTGCGGTAGAGCGTCGAGCGGCCGATTTTCAGCCGCCGGGCGACCTCCGACATCTGCCCGCGGTAGTGGGTGATCGCGAAGCGGATGATCTCGGTTTCGAGTTCCTCCAGCGGACGCATTTCCCCCTCGACTGTCAGCATCGGCAGCATACCGGCGGCCGGTGGCGCGACCGCAGTGTCGTGGCTCGGAGCGGCGGGTGCGACGGAGGGCGCGTGCAGCGGTTCGATCGTCAGCGGATCGGCGGGTGCCGCTGGTACTGTCGTCGCGAGCGCGGGCGTGTGCGCGAAATCCGTGAGCGTCAGCTCGTCGCCGTCGCTCATCACCACGGCGCGGTAAACCGCATTCTCGAGCTGGCGGATGTTGCCGGGCCAATCGGCCTGCGCCAGCACCGCCATCGCTTCACCGCTGATGCCGGAGATCGAACGGTTTTCCTCGGCGCAGAAGCGCGCGAGGAAGTGGCGCAAGAGGTGAGGAACGTCTTCGCGGCGCGCGCGCAGCGGCGGCACCGTCAGCGGCAGCACATGCAGACGGTAGAACAGATCTTCGCGGAAGTGCCCGGCCTTCACGTGATCGATCAGGTTGCGGTTGGTCGCCGAGACGATGCGCACGTCGACCTTCACCGGCTTGCGGCCGCCGACCGGTTCGACCTCGCCCTGCTGAACGGCGCGCAGCAGCTTCACCTGCGCGTTGAGTGGCAGTTCGCCGACTTCATCGAGGAACAGCGTGCCGCC
>LWDM01000014.1:0-2343 GCA_002083525.1 Proteobacteria bacterium SG_bin9
AAGGTCGGGATGACGCGGGTCTTTACGGAGACCGGCGAACATGTCCCCGTGACTGTGTTGAAGCTGGGCAACTGCCAGGTTCTGGGCCACCGCACGACCGAGAAGAACGGTTACGTCGCGTTGCAGCTCGGTTCGGGCTCGCGCCGCACCGTTTATCTGCCGAAGGCCGAGCGCGGCCAGTTCGCCGCCGCCAAGGTCGAGCCGAAGCGCAAGGTCGCGGAATTCCGCGTGTCGCAAGACTCGCTGATCCCGGTTGGCGCCGAGATCACCGCGGACCACTTCGTCGCCGGCCAGTTCGTCGACGTCACCGGCACCTCGGTCGGTAAGGGCTTCGCCGGCGGTATGAAGCGCTGGAATTTCGGCGGTCTGCGCGCCACGCACGGCGTGTCGGTGTCGCACCNNCGGTTCGACCGGCGGCCGTCAGGACCCCGGCAAGACCTTCAAGAACAAGAAGATGCCCGGCCACATGGGTGTCGATCGCATCACCACGCTCAATCTGCGTCTGGTGCAGATCGACGTCGAGCGCGGTCTGCTCCTCATCGAAGGTGCGGTCCCCGGTTCGAAGGGTGGCTGGATCATGGTTCGCGATGCGGTGAAGAAGCCGCTGCCGAAGGACGCGCCGAAGCCCGGCAAGTTCCGTGTCGTTGAAGGCGGTGCTGCCGCTGAAGCGCCGGCTCAGCAGGAGGGCGCGTGATGGAAATCAAGGTCACCACGCTTGAGGGCAAGGCCGCCGGTTCGGTGAACCTGTCGGACGAGATTTTCGGTCTCGAGCCGCGCAAGGACATCATCCAGCGCTGCGTTCAGTGGCAGCTGAACAAGCGCCAGGCCGGTACGCATAAGGCCAAGGGCCGTGCGGAAATCTGGCGCACCGGCAAGAAGATGTACAAGCAGAAGGGCACCGGCGGTGCTCGTCACGGCTCGGCCCGCGTGCCGCAGTTCCGTGGCGGTGGCCGCGCGTTCGGTCCGGTTGTGCGTTCGCATGCGACCGATCTGCCGAAGAAGGTGCGTGCGCTCGCGCTCAAGCATGCGCTGTCGGCCAAGGCCAAGGACGGCGGTCTGATCGTGATCGCCGACGCGCAGATGAAGGACGCGAAGACCAAGTCGCTGATCGGTCAGTTCACCGGTCTCGGCCTGACCAACGCGCTGATCATCGATGGCGCCGAGCTGAACACCGGATTTGCGGCCGCGGCGCGCAACATCCCGAACATCGACGTGCTGCCGATCCAGGGCATCAACGTCTATGACATCCTGCGCCGCCAGAAGCTGGTGCTGACCAAGGCTGCCTGCGATGCGTTGGAGGCGCGCTTCAAATGAAGATTACTGACCCGCGTCATTACGACATTATCGTCGCGCCGGTGATCACCGAAAAGGCGACGACTGCGTCCGAGCACAACAAGGTTGTGTTCAAGGTTTCCGGCAAGGCGACCAAGCCGCAGATCAAGGAAGCCGTCGAGAAGCTGTTCGACGTCAAGGTGAAGAGCGTCAACACGCTCGTTCGCAAGGGCAAGACCAAGGTGTTCCGCGGCCAGTTCGGCTCGCAGTCGGATGTGAAGCGCGCGATCGTGACCCTCGAAGAAGGTCATCGCATCGACGTGACCACCGGACTCTAAGGCAGTACGGGTTCAAGGTTTAGAACAATGGCATTGAAGACATTCAACCCGACGACGCCCGGCCAGCGCCAGCTGGTCATGGTCGATCGTTCCGCGCTCTACAAGGGCAAGCCGGTCAAGGCTCTGACCGAGGGCAAGAACTCGTCCGGCGGGCGCAACGCCACCGGCCGCATCACCGTGCGTTTCCGCGGCGGCGGCCACAAGCAGGCCTACCGTGTCGTCGACTTCAAGCGCACCAAGGTCGACGTGCCGGCGACCGTCGAACGTCTCGAATACGATCCGAACCGCACTGCCTTCATCGCGCTGGTGAAGTATCAGGATGGCACCCAGGCCTATATCCTCGCTCCGCAGCGCCTCGCTGTCGGCGACACCGTGATCGCCGGCAATTACGTCGACGTGAAGCCGGGCAACGTCATGCCGCTCGGCAACATGCCGGTCGGCACCATCGTGCACAACATCGAGCTGAAGATCGGCAAGGGCGGTCAGATCGCCCGTTCGGCCGGCACCTACGCTCAGATCGTCGGCCGCGACCAGGACTACGTCATCGTGCGCCTGAACTCGGGCGAGCAGCGCCTCGTTCACGGCCGCTGCACGGCGACCGTCGGCGCGGTGTCGAATCCCGATCACATGAACATCTCGATCGGCAAGGCCGGCCGCAAGCGCTGGATGGGCCGCAAGCCGCACAACCGCGGCGTCGCGATGAACCCGATCGATCACCCGCACGGCGGCGGCG
>LWDM01000014.1:2377-3368 GCA_002083525.1 Proteobacteria bacterium SG_bin9
TGGGGCAAGCCGACCAAGGGCAAGAAGACCCGCACCAACAAGTCGAGCACGAAGTTCATTCTCTTGAGCCGCCACAAGCGGAAGCAGAAGTAAGGATCGCCGGACATGGTTCGTTCAGTCTGGAAAGGCCCGTTTGTCGAAGCGTCTCTGCTCAAGAAGGCAGATACGGCGCGCGCCTCTGGCCGTCACGACGTTATCAAGATCTGGAGCCGTCGTTCGACGATCCTGCCGCAGTTCGTGGGTCTCACGTTCGGCGTGTACAACGGTCAAAAGCACGTTCCCGTCGCGGTGAACGAGGAAATGGTCGGTCACAAGTTCGGCGAGTTCTCGCCGACGCGGACCTTCCACGGTCACTCGGGCGACAAGAAAGCCAAGAAGGCTTGAGGATTAGGTCATGAGCAAACCCAAGCGCGAACGCGCTCTTGCTGAGAACGAGGCGAAGGCGGTTGCCCGCATGCTGCGGATCAGCCCGCAGAAGCTCAACCTCGTTGCCCAGCTGATCCGCGGCAAGAAGGCGTCGGCGGCGCTGGCCGACCTGCAGTTCTCGCGTAAGCGGATCGCGGTCGACGTCAAGAAGTGCCTCGAGTCGGCGATCGCCAACGCCGAGAACAACCACGACCTCGACGTCGACGCTCTCGTCGTGACGCAGGCGTTCGTCGGCAAGGGCATCGTGATGAAGCGTTATGCGCCGCGCGGCCGTGGCCGTTCGGGTGCAGTGTTCAAACCATTCTCGCAGCTGACGATCATCGTTCGTCAGGTCGAAGCCGAAGCGGCGTAAGGGATACGAAGATGGGTCAAAAGATCAATCCGATCGGGCTGCGCCTCGGCATCAACCGCACCTGGGACTCGCGCTGGTTCGCCGGCAAGAACGAGTACGGCAAGCTGCTGCACGAGGACGTCCGCATCCGCGAGATCCTGCACAAGGAGCTCAAGCAAGCGGCTGTGGCGCGCATTGTGATCGAGCGTCCGCACAAGAAGTGCCGCGTGACGA
>LWDM01000014.1:3383-3635 GCA_002083525.1 Proteobacteria bacterium SG_bin9
TCGTGATCGGCAAGAAGGGCGCCGACATCGACAAACTGCGCAAGAAGGTTGCTGACATCACGGATTCCGACGTCGTCATCAACATCGTTGAAATCCGCAAGCCGGAGCTCGACGCGACGCTGGTCGCCGAATCGATCGCGCAGCAGCTCGAGCGCCGCGTTGCATTCCGCCGCGCCATGAAGCGTGCCGTGCAGTCGGCGATGCGCCTCGGTGCCGAAGGCATCCGCATCAACTGCTCGGGCCGTCTCGGCG
>LWDM01000014.1:3666-5184 GCA_002083525.1 Proteobacteria bacterium SG_bin9
GTGCCGCTGCACACGCTGCGCGCCGACGTCGACTACGGCGTCGCGACCGCGTTCACGACGTTCGGGACCTGCGGCGTCAAGGTCTGGATCTTCAAGGGTGAGATCCTCGAGCACGATCCGATGGCGCAGGACAAGCGCATGGCTGAAGCCGAGACCAGTGGCGGCGGTGGCCGTCCGCGTCGCGACGCAGCCTGAGAAGCAAGAAGGTTTGAGGGCGTAACGCCATGATGCAACCAAAGAAGACGAAGTTCCGGAAAGCCCACAAGGGCCGGATTCACGGCGTCGCCACCTCGGGCGCGACGTTGTCGTTTGGCCAGTTCGGGCTGAAGGCGATGGAGCCGGAGCGCGTCACCGCCCGCCAGATCGAAGCCGCGCGCCGCGCGCTGACCCGTCACATGAAGCGTGCCGGCCGCGTCTGGATCCGCGTGTTTCCGGACGTGCCGGTGTCGAAGAAGCCGGCCGAAGTGCGCATGGGCTCGGGCAAGGGTACGCCGGAGTACTGGGTCGCCCGTATCAAGCCGGGCCGCATCATGTTCGAAATCGACGGCGTCAACGTCCAGACAGCGAAGGAAGCGCTGACACTGGCTGCCGCCAAGCTGCCGATCAAGACGCGCTTCGTCGCGCGCATCGCGGAGTAACGTCATGGCCGAGATGAAGACATCGGATATCCGGGCGATGAGCCCCGATCAGATGGAGGATGCGGTCCTCAATCTGAAGAAGGAGCGCTTCAATCTGCGCTTCCAGCGGGCCACCGGCCAGCTCGAGAACACCGCGCGTCTGCGCGAAGCCCGTCGCGACATCGCACGGATCAAGACCATTGCCGCGCAACAGCGCGCCAAGAAGAAGTAAGGGGCAACAGATGCCGAAGCGAACTCTGCAGGGCGTCGTCGTCAGCGACAAGACCGACAAGACGGTAGTGGTGCGCGTCGATCGCCGCTTCACCCATCCGATCTACAAGAAGACGATCCGCCGCTCGAAGAACTACCACGCCCACGACGAGAACAACGAATTCTCGACCGGCGATCAGGTGTGGATCGAAGAGAGCAAACCGATTTCGAAACTCAAGCGCTGGGTCGTGACCCAGGGTGAGAAGAAGAAAACAGCCTGAGGCATAGTCCCGAAAAACGGGACCGGTTTTCGGACCGGGTTATGTCTCTAAGTTAAAGAGCGCAGTTCGCGCATAGAAAGAGGACGAGGTGCATCAATGATTCAGATGCAGACCAACCTCGACGTGGCCGATAATTCCGGCGCGCGCCGTGTCATGTGCATCAAGGTGCTTGGAGGCTCCAAGCGCCGTTATGCGACGGTGGGCGATATTATCGTCGTGTCGGTCAAGGAAGCCATTCCGCGTGGCAAAGTGAAGAAGGGCGACGTGATGAAGGCCGTGGTGGTGCGGGTCCGCAAGGACATCCGCCGTCCTGACGGCTCCGTCATCCGTTTCGACCGCAACGCCGCCGTGCTGATCAACAATCAGTCCGAGCCGGTCGGCACCCGTATCTTCGGACCGGTGCCGCGCGA
>LWDM01000014.1:5192-7364 GCA_002083525.1 Proteobacteria bacterium SG_bin9
ATGAAGATCATTTCGCTCGCGCCGGAGGTGCTGTGATGGCTGCCAAGATCCGGAAGGGTGACAAGGTCATCGTGCTGTCGGGCCGCGACAAGGGTCGTACCGGCGAAGTGTTCGAGGTGCGTCCGACCGAGGGTCGTGCGCTGGTGCGCGGCGTCAATCTGGTGAAGCGTCACCAGAAGCAGACCGCGCAGCAGGAAGGCGGCATCATTTCGAAGGAATCGCCGATCCACCTGTCGAACCTCGCGTTCGTCGGCAAGGACGGCAAGCCGACCCGCGTCGGCTTCAAGATTCAGAAGGACGGCACCAAGGTGCGCGTTGCCAAGCGCACGGGAGCAGAGATCGATGGCTGAGACAGCTTACATTCCGCGACTGCGCCAGCAGTTCGACAAGGAAATTCGCGGCAAGCTGACCGAGCAGTTCGGTTACGACAACGTCATGCAGGTGCCGGCGCTGACCAAGGTGGTCATCAACATGGGCATCGGCGAAGCCGTGAACGACCGCAAGAAGGTCGAGCTGGCGACGAACGATCTCGCGCTGATCTCCGGCCAGAAGCCGGTGGTGACTCACTCGCGCATGGCGATCTCGACCTTCAAGCTGCGCGAAGGCCAGGCGATCGGCTGCAAGGTGACCCTGCGCAAGGCGCGCATGTATGAATTCATCGACCGTCTGGTCAACGTCGCGCTGCCGCGCGTCCGCGACTTCCGCGGTCTCAACCCGAAGAGCTTCGACGGCCGCGGCAACTACTCGCTCGGCATCAAGGAACACATCATTTTCCCGGAAATCGATTTCGACAAGATTTCGGATACCTGGGGCATGGACATCACGGTTTGCACCTCGGCGCCTAACGACGAGCAGGCGCGCGCGTTGCTGACCGCATTCAATTTCCCGTTCCGGCAGTGAGCCGCTGACAGCAGCGTCTCAAACGCGGAAAGGTTAGGAGCTAGAAATGGCGAAGAAGAGTTCGATCGAGAAGAACAACCGGCGCATGAAGATGGCGAAGAATGCCGCCGCCAAGCGCGCCCGGCTGAAGGCTATCATCGCGGACAAGAAGAAGCCGATGGAAGAGCGCTTTGCGGCGACCCTGAAGCTTGCCGAGATGCCGCGCAATTCGTCGGCGACCCGCATCCGCAACCGTTGCGAGCTGTCGGGCCGTCCGCGTTCGAATTACCGCAAGACCAAGCTCAGCCGTATCGCCATGCGCGACCTCGGTTCGAAGGGGCTGGTCCCGGGTCTCGTGAAGTCGAGCTGGTAAGGGGAGGGCGATAGATGTCTACGCACGATCCGATCAGCGATCTCATCACCCGCATCCGCAACGCGCAGATGCGCAACAAGTCGAAGGTCTCGAGCCCCGGCTCGAAGATGCGCCAGAACGTGCTCGAGGTGCTGAAGGCCGAGGGTTACATCCGTGGCTACGCCGCGGTGGAGCACACCGGCGGCCGCAGCGAGCTCGAGATCGAGCTGAAGTATTTCGACGGCGAGCCCGTCATCCGCGAGATCGAGCGGGTCTCCAAGCCGGGCCGGCGTGTCTACGCCTCGGTGAAGAACCTGCCGCGCGTGAACAACGGACTCGGCATTTCGGTGCTGTCGACGCCGAAGGGAATCATGGCTGACCACGACGCGCGTGACGCGAACGTGGGCGGCGAAGTTCTCTTCACGGTGTTCTGAGGAAGGGAAGAGCAATGTCCCGTGTAGGCAAAAGGCCGGTGACCGTGACGCAGGGCGTCACCGCGTCCGTTGAGGGCCAGACCGTGAAGATGAAGGGGCCGAAGGGTCAGCTTCAGTTCGTGGTGCATGACGACGTCGAGGTGAAGCTCGAGAACGGCGCCGTGAAGGTTGCGCCGCGCTTTGAGACCAAGCGCGCTCGCGCGCTGTACGGCACCTCGCGCGCCCAGATTGCAAATCTGGTCGAGGGCGTCACCAAGGGCTTCGAGAAGAAGCTGGAAATCACCGGCGTCGGCTACCGCGCCGCGCTGCAGGGCAAGAACCTGCAGCTCTCGCTCGGTTACAGCCACGACGTCGTCTATCCGGTGCCGGAAGGCATCGCGATCACGACGCCGAAGCCGACCGAAATCGTGATTGTCGGCAACGACGTTCAGCGCGTCGGTCAGGTCGCAGCCGAGATCCGCAGCTATCGTCCGCCGGAGCCCTACAAGGGCAAGGGCGTGAAGTACG
>LWDM01000014.1:7369-7951 GCA_002083525.1 Proteobacteria bacterium SG_bin9
ATCTTCCGTAAGGAAGGCAAGAAGAAGTAACGGGGCCGATCATGTCGAAGCTCAAGATCACGAATGCCCGTCGCAAGCAGCGCGTGCGCCTCGCGGTGCGTCGCAATGCCAACGGCCGTCCGCGCCTGTCGGTGTTCCGTTCGTCGAAGCATATCTATGCGCAGGTCATCGACGATACGAAGGGCGTGACGCTTGCGTCCGCGTCCTCGCTCGAGAAGGNNGATGCGCGATGCCGGCAACACCGGCGCCAACATCGACGCGGCGAAGGCGGTCGGCAAGCTGCTCGCCGAGCGCGCTGTGAAGAACGGCGTCAAGGAAGTCATTTTCGACCGTGGTGGCTATCTCTACCACGGCCGCGTCAAGGCGCTCGGCGATGCCGCGCGTGAGAGCGGACTGAGTTTCTAACAGGATTGATCCAGGCACTGGCCTGACGAAGGATTGGACACATGGCAGGTGAACGCGAACGCGGCAACCGCGAACGGAACCGGGATCGGGAAGAGCGCGACAGCGAGTTTGTCGACAAGCTCGTCCACATCAACCGCGTTGCGAAGGTGGTGAAGGGCGGCAAGCGCTTCGGCTTTG
>LWDM01000014.1:7977-8097 GCA_002083525.1 Proteobacteria bacterium SG_bin9
TCGGCTTCGGTCACGGCAAGGCGCGCGAAGTGCCTGAAGCCATCCGCAAGGCGACCGACTCGGCGAAGCGTAATCTGACGCGCGTCGCTCTGCGCGAAGGCCGCACGCTGCATCACGACA
>LWDM01000015.1:0-42030 GCA_002083525.1 Proteobacteria bacterium SG_bin9
TCTTGTCGGCATAACGAATCGCATGACCGAACCGAACAAAATGCCCGCGCCCGGCGCGCCGCTTCACCAGCCCGTGGCGGGCGGCATCGCCGCGCGTGCGCGCGCGGCTGCGGGCGGCGGTCCGACGTACCTCAACGGGCTCAATCCGGAGCAGCGCGAGGCGGTCGAGACGCTCGACGGCCCGGTGCTGGTGCTCGCCGGCGCCGGCACCGGCAAGACACGCGTGCTGACCACGCGCATCGCGCATATTCTCAGTCAGGGCCGCGCGCGCCCGCAGGAAATCCTCTCCGTCACCTTCACCAACAAGGCGGCGCGCGAGATGAAGCACCGTCTCGGCCAGATGCTGGGGCAAGCGGTCGAAGGCATGCCATGGCTCGGCACCTTCCACTCCATCGGCGGCCGCATTCTTCGGTTTCATGCCGAGATGGCCGGGCTGAAATCGAACTTCACCGTGCTCGACGTCGACGACCAGATTCGCCTGCTCAAACAACTGCTGCAGGCCGAGAACATCGACGACAAGCGCTGGCCCGCGCGCATGCTGGCGAACCTGATCGACGGCTGGAAGAACCGTGGCCTCGCGCCCTCGCAGGTGCCCTCCGGCGAAGCGGCGATCTTCGGCAACGGCAAGGGCGGCAAGCTCTACGCGACGTATCAGGAGCGGCTGAAGACGCTGAACGCCGCCGACTTCGGCGATCTGCTGCTGGAGAACATCCGCATCTTCCGCGAACACCCGGATGTGCTGCGGCAGTACCAGTACCGCTTCAAATACATTCTCGTTGACGAGTATCAGGACACGAACGTCGCGCAGTATCTCTGGCTGCGGCTGCTGTCGCAGGCGCCAAGCGCAACCAATGTCGGCCCGCCGGCACGCATCATCGACGCGGGCGACGACATTCCGTTCGATCTGCACGCGGACGACGCACGTGAACCCTCTCCCCTTGTGGGAGAGGGTGGCGAACGCAGTGAGCCGGGTGAGGGGTTCGAACCAGCCGAGCCTTACCCCTCACCCGCTTCGCCGCTGCGCGGCTCAGCACCCTCTCCCACAAGGGGAGAGGGTCAAAGCGCGCATCTGAAGAACATCTGCTGCGTCGGCGACGACGATCAGTCGATCTACGGCTGGCGCGGCGCCGAGGTCGATAACATCCTGCGCTTCGATCACGACTTCCCCGGCGCCAAGGTCATTCGACTCGAACGCAACTATCGCTCGACCGGCCACATCCTCGCCGCCGCCTCGCATCTGATCGCGCACAACGAGGGCCGCCTCGGCAAGACGCTGCGTACGGAAGACGAGGACGGCGAGAAGGTCACCGTCACCGGCGCGTGGGATTCCGAAGAAGAAGCCCGCGCCATCGGTGAGGAGATCGAGCAGCTGCAGCGGCAGGGCGACAAGCTGAACGAAATCGCCATTCTTGTGCGTGCGTCGTTTCAGATGCGCGAGTTCGAAGACCGCTTCGTCACGCTCGGCCTGCCCTATCGCGTCATCGGCGGCCCGCGCTTCTATGAGCGCGCCGAAATCCGCGATGCGCTGGCTTATCTGCGCATCATCAATTCCCCGGCCGACGACCTCGCCTTCGAGCGCATCGTCAACGTGCCGAAGCGCGGGCTTGGCGACGCCACGGTGCAGATGCTGCACGATCATGCCCGCAAGCGGAAGATTCCGCTCTATGAAGCCGCGCGCGCGGTCATCGAAACCGACGAGCTGAAGCCGAAAGCACGCAGCTCATTGCGCGGCGTGATCGAAAGCTTCGAGCGCTGGCGCAAGCAGATGGATGCGGTCCCACACACCGAGCTTGCCGAGATCATGCTCGACGAGAGCGGCTACACCGAGATGTGGCAGAAGGATCGCTCCGCCGATGCCGCCGGCCGGCTGGACAACCTGAAAGAACTCGTCCGCTCGATGGAGGAGTTCGAGAACCTGCAGGGTTTCCTCGAACACATTTCGCTCGTGATGGATCGCGAAGGCGGCGCCGACGAAGACGCTGTGTCGCTGATGACGCTGCACTCGGCGAAGGGCCTCGAATTCAACAACGTCTTCCTCCCCGGCTGGGAAGAAGGCCTGTTTCCGAGCCAGCGCACGCTGGACGATCAGGGCCGCGCCGGTCTCGAGGAAGAGCGCCGCCTCGCCCATGTCGGCATCACCCGCGCCCGCCGCCGCGCCAAACTCTACTTCGCCACCAACCGGCGCATTCACGGCACGTGGTCGACGACGATCCCCTCGCGCTTCCTCGATGAATTGCCCGCACACAATGTGGAAGTCACCGAGAGCAAGGGCGGCGGCGGATGGGGCGGCGCCGGCGGCTACGGCGCGTCGCGCTTCGACAATATGGAGTCCTTCGGCTCGAGCTATTCGACGCCGGGCTGGCAGCGCGCGCAGCAGCGGCGCGGCGGCAACAATCGCAGCGGATTTGATGAGGCCGGCTCGTCATACGATGCCGGTCCGCGCGGATCTTCGCAGAAGAAACGCGCGCCGCTCACCATCGAGGGCGAACTGATCGCCAAATCCACCGGCACCCAGTCCGAGTATTCGCTCGGCGACCGCGTGTTCCACCAGAAGTTCGGCTACGGCCGCGTCGCCAAGATCGACGGCAACAAGCTCACCATCGATTTCGACAAGGCCGGCGAGAAGAAGGTCGTCGATAGCTTCGTGGAGCGGGCGTAGCATTTTCGCAACGCATCGGCGGTTTTGACCGGCGCGGACTTTTCGCGATTGCGGACCGCCGCGATCGTTCCTATGTACCGCGAACCCTCCAACGACCGCACGTTCCCATGCCCATCATCTCCGTCAAGAACCTGTCAAAGGTCTATCCGTCCGGCTTGCGGGCGCTCAACAACATCAATCTCGACATCGAGCCCGGCGAGATCTTCGCCCTGCTTGGCCCGAACGGCGCCGGCAAAACCACGCTGATCAGCATCATCTGCGGCATCGCCACCTCGAGCGAAGGCAGCGTCGCCGTCGGCGGGCATGACATCAACGACGACTACCGCGCCGCGCGCTCGATGATCGGCCTGGTGCCGCAGGAGCTGCACACCGACGCGTTCGAGACCGTGTGGGCAACCACATCGTTCAGCCGCGGCCTGTTCGGCAAGCGCAAGAATCCGGCGATCGTCGAGAAGGTGCTGCGCGATCTCTCGCTCTGGGACAAGAAGGACTCGCAGATCATTACGCTCTCCGGCGGCATGAAGCGCCGCGTGATGATCGCCAAGGCACTCTCGCACGAACCGAAAATCCTGTTCCTGGATGAGCCGACCGCCGGCGTCGACGTCGAACTCCGGAAGGGCATGTGGGACGTGGTGCGCGAGCTGCGCGCCTCCGGCGTCACCATCATCCTCACCACGCATTATCTCGAAGAGGCCGAAGAGATGGCCGACCGGATCGGTGTCATCGCCAAGGGCGAACTGATCCTGACCGAGAACAAGGCGGCGCTGATGCAGAAGCTCGGCAAAAAGCAGCTGACGCTGCATCTGCAGAAGCCGCTCGACGCGATCCCGCCGCAGCTGGCCGCGCACCGCCTCGAGCTGAAGCCCGGCGGCCAGGACCTCGTCTACACCTACGACACCAAGGGCGAACGCACCGGCATCACCGCGCTGCTGAACGATCTCAATGCCGCCGGCCTTCGCTTCAACGACCTCAACACCACGCAGAGCTCGCTGGAAGAAATCTTCGTCAGCCTCGTGCACAAGCAGGACGAGGCCGCGCAATGAACATTCACGCCATCAAGGCCATCTACAAGTTCGAGATGGCGCGCACCTGGCGCACGCTGCTGCAGAGCGTGGTCTCGCCGGTGATTTCCACCTCGCTGTATTTCGTCGTGTTCGGCGCGGCGATCGGCTCGCGCATCACCGAGATCGAGGGCGTCGGCTATGGCACGTTCATCGTCCCCGGCCTGATCATGCTGTCGCTCTTGACCCAGAGCATCGCCAACGCCTCGTTCGGCATCTACTTCCCGAAATTCGTCGGCACGATCTACGAAATTCTCTCGGCGCCGATCTCGCCGCTCGAAATCGCCATCGGTTATGTCGGCGCGGCCGCGACCAAGTCGATCGTCCTCGGCCTGATCATTCTCGCGACCGCCGGCCTGTTCGTCCCGCTGAAGATCGCGCATCCCCTCTGGATGATCGCGTTCCTCGTGCTCACCGCCGTCACCTTCAGTCTGTTCGGCTTCATCATCGGCATCTGGGCCGACAATTTCGAGAAGCTGCAGGTGATCCCGCTGCTGGTGATTACGCCGCTGACGTTCCTCGGCGGGAGCTTCTATTCCATCAACATGCTGCCGCCGGTCTGGCAGACGATCACGCTGTTCAACCCGGTCGTGTATCTCGTGTCCGGCTTCCGCTGGAGCTTCTCGGAGATCGCCGACGTGCCTGTCGGCATCAGCTTCGGCATGACACTGCTCTTCCTGGCGCTGTGCCTCGCGGCCGTGCTGTGGATTTTCAAGACCGGCTACCGGTTGAAGAAGTAAATCCGCCGCCACAGGATTGCCGCAACATTCGACGCATGAAAATGGCGCGCCGGGGGTCTCGCGGCGCGCCATTCATCAACATGAACGTGACTCAGTAACGGTTGTAGTGCCGGCGGTGATAGTGGCGCTTCTTGTAATAGGCGCGGCTGCGGTAGCTGCGATCGGGAATGCCGAGCACGCCCTTCACGCCACCCACGGCACCGCCGACTCCTGCACCGACCGCACCGCCCACGACACCGCCGACAGGCCCGGCAATCCGGTTGCCTTCGCGTGAGCCGTCGCGCGCACCGCCGACAATGCCCTGTGCCTCAGCCACAACCGGCATCGCCAGCACCATCAGCGCGCCTGCCATCACCAACAACTTCTTCATTCATCCACTCTCTCAGTCAGCCCGTCGTTCATCGACGCACCCCAACGCGCTGCAGAGGCTTCGGTTCATTTTTCGGCCATTAAACTTTCGCAATCGATTTTAGGAACGGTATTCATCGTTAACGCGAACGTCATCGCGGCCCGCTGGAACTCGTTGTTATTCCGGTGTTTAATGATCTTCGGGGAGACGGGCTGGAGTTGATTGGAGGGCGCGATGCGCCGCACTGCTGGTTTTGCGTCCGCTCTCATGACTGCGTTTGCATTGTTCGCCGCGTCTTCAGCACAAGCCGCCGTCAACATCACCATCGACAAGAACACGCAGCAGATGACCGTCGCCGTCGACGGCGTGCCGAAATACACATGGCCGGTGTCGAGCGGCCTCCCCGCACACGAAACGCCGAACGGCGCGTTCAAGGCCTTCCGCATGGAAGCCGATCACTACTCGAAGGAATGGGACGACGCGCCCATGCCGCACGCGATCTTCTTCACCAAGACCGGCCACGCCATTCACGGCACCGATGCGGTGAAGCGCCTCGGCAATCCGGCCTCGCACGGTTGCGTGCGCCTCTCGCGCGAAAACGCCGCGACCCTGTTCGCGCTCGTCAAGGAACAGGGCGTGCTGAACACCACCGTCACGCTGTCGGGCTCGTCGCAGATCGCAATCGCGCGCCGCAAGATTGCGCCGCCGGAAGCAACCGTCGCGCGCCGCGAGATGCCGGGCCGCCCCGTCGATCTCGCGCCCGTCGAGCGCGGCATTGCCAGCGCCGACGGCACCGTGATCTACCCGCGTGAGGATGGCGGCTACTATCGTGACACGGAGCAGGCCCGCCCGGTCTATCCGTCGCAGCAGCAGCGCGTCTATCGCCAGCAGCGCGACGATGCGCAAGTCTACGGCGGCCAGGCATATGGCAGCCAGCAGTATGGCAGCCAAACCTACGCGGGCGACGACGTCTACTTCGACGGCTATACTTGGCGGCGCGGCCAGCCCGGCTATCAGCCACAATACGCCCCGCGTCCGTATTACGGACCCCGCGGCTACTGAGGCAGAGCGACTAAAGCTACTCCTCTCCGCGCCGCAATCGCCGCCACACGGCGCCGAGAATGTTGGAATAGTCGTCGGTCCACACCCGCTCGCCGTCTTCGGGTTCGGTGAGAACCCAGTTCTCGTTCGACGCCAGCGATCCCACATCGGCGTCGTTGCGCGCCGAGACCACCACGTTGGTCGGGAAGATGTACTCGTGGTTGCGGTTTGAGTCTTCGTTATAAACCCAGCTTTTCATGTCGTTGGCGTCGGCGATGCCGACGATGACGGTCGCGAGCTCGAGGTGCCGGTTCGAGACGTGCACGACCACGACGCCCTGCGGCGCGAGTTTCTGCTTGTAGATCTCCATCGCCTCTTCGGTCGCGAGGTGCACCGGGATCGCGTCCGATGAATACGCATCAACGATGATGATGTCGTAGACGCCGTCCGGCTCCTTCGCGAACGTCAGCCGCGCGTCACCGAGCACCGGCTGCAAATCCGGCGCACAATCGCGGATATAGGTGAAGTGCTTCGGATCGCGCGCGGTATCGATCATGGTCTGATCGATCTCGAAGAATTTCCACGTCTCGCCCGGCTCGATCGCGCAGGCCAGCGTTCCGGCACCGAGCCCGATCGCCGCCGCGCGCAACGGCCCACCCTTGCGCTCCCGGATCGCCGTGATCGCCTGCCCGATGCCGCCCTCCTTAGCGTAGTAGGTCAGCATCTCCGGCCGGCCCTCGACCTTGGTGCCGTCGTCGTTCTGGACCTTCTGCGCGCCATGAATGGTGGTGCCGTGCATCAGCACATGGAATTGGCCCTGCGGCGTCTCGACGATCTTGTGCACGCCGAAGAAGCTGCGCACGCTTTCGATGCGGCCTTCATCCGACGGATAGGCGCGCAACAGCACCAGCGCCAGCGTGAACATCGCAGCGACCTTCCACGGCCCGGCCCGCAACGCCACCGCCATCATCGATCCGAACACGGCCACGAAGCCGATCACATAGATCCGGTTTTCGATCAGCCAGGCCAGCAGCTTGCTGTGCATCAGGGTCGGCGCCAGTGCCGCCACCGCAATCACCCCGATCATCAGCCAGATCCAGCGGTTCTGGTCGGGCGCAACGTCTTCGTTGCTCGGCCGGCACAGCGCCGCGAGCGCGAGCAGGATCGGATATTCGGCGATCGATGAGAACGTAAACGGCGCGATCAGGCCGGCGAACAATCCGCCGACCATGCCGCCGAACGACAGTGCGACGTAGAAGCCGGTGAGATGCTTCGCCGCCGGGCGCGTGCGTGCGAGTTCGCCATGGCACGCCATCGCGATGATGAAGAACGCAACGAGGTGCCCGCCCAGCGTCAGCAGCAGCCGCTGCTCGCTGCCGATCGCCAGAAGGACGATGATCACCGCGATCGCCAGCGGCTGCAGCATCAGCATCCAGGAGTGCGGCAGCAACGGCCGCGACTGGAACACCAGCACCCACGTCAGGAGATAGAGCGAGAGCGGCAGCACCCACAGCAGCGGCGCGGCTGCGACGTCGGTCGAGATGTGCGCGGTCACTGCAATGAGAAGTCCGGACGGAACAGCTGAGAGGAAAATCCAGCGCAGCCGCGTCGCCCATGTCGGCGCAGGCGCTGCCGCATCAGCGGTCTCGGCCACCTGCCCTGCCCCTTCCGGTGAGCGGATCAGCAGCCAACCGCATGATACGATCAGCACGATCAGGATCGCGTAGCCGCCGGTCCACATCAGATTCTGCACGCGCAGCGTGAACAGCGGCTCGACCAGCAGCGGATAGGACAACAGCGCCAGGAAGCTGCCGATGTTCGACGACGCGTAGAGGAAATATGGATCGGGTCCGTTCGGATGGCCGGTGCGGACGAACCACGCCTGCAGCATCGGATTGTTGGCGGCGAGCGCGAAGAACGGCAGGCCGATCGAGATCGCAAACAGGCCGAGCAGCCAGAACGCGTAGCCGCTGGCCGGCGGATCGCCGAAGCTTTGCGAGATCGCCAGCGGCAAGGTCACGAACGCCGCAACCAGCAACACCACATGCACCACCACCGGGATGGTGCGGCTGCGCAAGGTCATCAGGTAATGCGCATAGGCGTAGCCGCCGAGCAGCAGCGACTGGAAGAAGACCATCGCCACCGACCACACCGCCGGCGAGCCGCCGAGCCGCGGCAGCACCATCTTGGTGAACAGCGGCTGCACCGAGAACAGCAGCAATGCGCTGACGAAAATCGCCACCGTGTAAACAACCAGAATCAGGCGATTGCGCGCGGGCGAGGCATCGCCAGCGGTGTCGGACAGCGTCGTCGCGTTCATGAAGTCTCCGGGAGCGATCGGCGAAAGCCGAGGTCTTTTCGCCCGATTCACCGGGCGGCGAAGTGGATCACAGCCGCCTGCGGCGGGCAACCGACCGGGCGGCGGAACGCGCTGCAAAGGGTTGAGAATTTACTCGCCGCGGCGATACCGCGCCGGTATGACATCGGCATGTCTGACACCGACGTGCTGATCATCGGGGCCGGCCACAATGGCCTGACCTGCGCTGCCTATCTGGCGATGGGCGGCCTGCGCGTGACGGTTGTCGAGCGGCGGAACGTGGTCGGCGGCGCGGCCGTCACCGAGGAATTTCATCCCGGTTTCCGCAACTCGGTTGCGGCCTATACCGTCAGCCTGCTCAATCCCAAAGTGATCGCGGACTTAGCGCTGCATCAACACGGCCTGCGCATCGTCGAGCGCCGCGCCCAGAACTTTCTGCCCGCGCCGGATGGAACGTATCTGCTCACCGGCGAAGGCCGCACCCATCAGTCGGTCGCGAAGCTGAGCACGCGCGACGCCGAGCGCATCGGCGATTTCAACAAGGAACTGGAAGCGATCGCCGACGTGCTGCGCGCGTTCGTTCTGCGGGCGCCGCCGAATGTGGTCGAGAGCTTCGGCTTCGGCGCGATCCGCGAGAGCGTCAATGCGCTCAGCTCGGGTGCGATCCTGCGCGGTCTCACGCTGGAACAGCAGCGCACGCTGCTCGATCTGTTCACGCGCTCCGCCGGCGACATGCTCGACGACTGGTTCGGGAGCGATCTCGTCAAGGCGCTGTTCGGTTTCGATGCCATCGTCGGCAATTACGCGAGCCCCTACGCGGCGGGCAGCGCCTATGTGATGTTGCATCACGCCTTCGGCGAGGTGAACGGCAAGAAGGGCGTCTGGGGTCACGCCATCGGCGGCATGGGTGCGATCACGCAGGCGATGGCCGCGGCTGCGCGCGGCCACGGCGTCGAGATCCGCACCGGCGCCGGCGTGCGCGAGGTGATTGTCGAGAAGGATCGCGCAGTCGGCGTGGTGCTGGAGAGCGGCGAGGCCATCCGCGCGAAGTATGTCGCGGCGAACGTCAATCCGAAGCTGCTCTACACGCGCCTGATCGCGGCGGATGCCCTTCCCGCGCCGTTCCTCGCGCGCATCAAAAACTGGCGCAACGGCTCCGGCACCTTGCGCATGAACGTCGCGCTGTCGCAGCTGCCGTCGTTCACCGCACTGCCGGGCGACGGCGATCACCTCTCCTCCGGCATCATCATCGCGCCGAGCCTCGGCTACATGGACCGCGCCTGGCTCGATGCCCGGGAGCTTGGCTGGAGCAAAGAGCCGGTGATCGAGATGCTGATCCCCTCGACGCTCGACGACAGCCTCGCCCCCAAGGGCGCCCATGTGGCGAGCCTGTTCTGCCAGCATGTGGCCCCGGAGTTGCCGGACGGCCGGTCCTGGGACGCCCACCGGGACGATGTCGCAAACCTCATGATCGCGACGGTAGACCGCTACGCTCCCGGCTTTGCCGCCAGCGTTGTCGGGCGGCAGGTGTTGACGCCCCTCGATCTCGAGCGGGAATTCGGGCTTTTAGGCGGCGACATCTTCCACGGGCAGCTCAGCCTGAACCAGCTGTTCTCCGCCCGGCCGATGCTGGGCCATGCGGACTATCGCGGCCCCCTGAAGGGCTTGTACCACTGCGGCTCGGGTGCGCATCCTGGCGGCGGCGTCACCGGAGCGCCCGGCCACAATGCTGCCCGCGCGATTTTACAAGATCATCACAGTCTGTTCGTGTGATGTTTCAAGGGCCTGCGAGCGGGGAGAAGTCTGTTGATGAAGGCGGGAAAGCTTGCGGACAAGCTGTGGACCATCCGTATGTGTTCCTGTGGACAGCCTGTGGATAACTGGCCGCATAACCGCTGTATGGAATTCTGGAAAAACTGTTAGCGCGCTGTGGACCGGCGGGAGGTAGCGCCAAGTCATCCATCGACGGAGCGCTATGGCTGCGGTGGTCTCGCGGTCATCCGTTCACGCAGATCACATCACCGGCCGGTTCGCGTGCCCCTAGGCATCGGGCTCTTCCGAACGTGAACAAAGCGCCAAGACCAGCGGGATCGCAATGCAAATGACAAAGCCAATTATAGCTGCAACAAAGCCGATGCTGGCCGCCGACTGCTGAGTCATATTGCCTCCGTGCTGCCGCTGAGCATAACACAACGGGCGGCATCAGTCTTGCCGTCACAGTGCATACGGCACCTCTCATCCTGCCCGGTAATCCCCTTCCATGACCTCAAACCTCACGCCCGCCTCCGTCCGCGCGACTTTCAGCATCGGCGACGAAAAGATCGCCAAGCGCACCGCCGATCTGCTCGCGGAGAGCTTCGACAACAACGAAGCGGCGATTGCGGCGTTCGAGGCGAGCGACAAAAGCTGGGACATTACCGTCCACTTCGCCGATCCGCCGGACCAGGACGCCATCCGTGCGCTGGTCGCGATGACCGCCGGCGATGACGCGGCATCGCGCATCGCGTTCGAAACCGTCGAAGCGAAGGATTGGGTGAAGGCGAGCCTCGATGGCCTCGCCCCCGTCCCCGCCGGCCGTTTCATTGTGCACGGCCAGCATCATCGTGACATGATCGCACCGAACACGATCGGCATCGAGATCGAAGCCGCGCTCGCCTTCGGCACCGGCCATCACGGCACCACGCGCGGCTGTCTCATTCTGCTCGATGCGCTGCTGAAGCGGCGCACGCCGCGCAACATCCTCGATCTCGGCTGCGGCACCGGTGTGCTTGGCATCGCCGCCGCAAAAGCGCTGCGCCGACACGTGCTGGCCAGCGACATCGATCTGAAATCGACGCAGGTCGCGCGCGAGAACGCACGACTGAACGGGGCCGGTCAGCTGACTGAAATCGTCTGCGCGCCCGGTTTCTCGTCGCCGCGATTCAAGCGTGAGGAATTCGATCTCGTGCTGGCGAACATCCTCGCCAATCCGCTGAAGCGGCTGGCGGTGCCGATGGCCGCGCATCTCGCGCCGGCGGCTGACGTCATTCTCTCGGGTCTACTGCCCGAGCAGGCGAATGCGGTGATCGCCGCTTACCGGATGGCCGGTCTTGTCCTGATCCGCAAAATCCAGATCGACGGCTGGGCGAGCCTGTTGTTGCGACGGTAATCCGTCAGCGGTGGGTGTTACTTCTTGCTGTTGGTCGCTATGACGCGGCCCGAGCGTTTCAGCTTCGCCTCGGCGATGCGGTCCAACAGCTGGACAATGATGCCGCGATGTTTGGGGGCCGGCTTGGCAATCGCAAGCGCGGGCGGTGCGCGATCTGTCGGCGGTGACAGTTTTTCAAATGTAAAGGCTGGCATTCAAACGCTCCCCTCGTCGTTGAGATGGAACACTGCCGAAATCGAACTTCCCGCTACCTCGACAACGACAATTTGATGCCAATCGTTCCGGCCGCCCGGCAAAGAGCAATCGTGGGGGCCGGGCGGAGGCATTGCCGTCATCAGGGGCATCCGATGAAGTTCCAATCAGGCTCACCGCAAATCCCGCTGCAAACGCATCCGCATATGCGGGATATGCACTTTCGGAATAAGCACAACTCGTGCCAAATTGGCCTCGATTGAGCCGCAACCGGTGCGATAGCCGGACAGCATGGACGGTGAATGTTCGAGGCGCATTTTCAGACGTTCGAAGACCCGGAAGGCGGGGTCGCGCTCGCTGCGCGCCTGTCCGCATTTCGCGAAGAGTTAATTCGCCGGCAGCTCACTGGATTCGTCGTTCCGCGCGCCGATCAGCAGCAAAACGAGTACGTTCCGCCCTGCGACGAGCGGCTGGCGTGGCTCACCGGCTTCACCGGCTCCGCCGGCATGGCGATCGTGCTCAACCAACAGGCCGCCGTTTTTGTCGATGGGCGCTACACATTGCAGGCCGCCAAGCAGGTGGACGAGAAGGCATGGTCCGTCCAGCCGCTGGTCGATCCGCCGCCCGAAGCGTGGCTTGCGAAGACTCTTAACGCCGGTGACCGCCTCGGATTCGACCCTTGGCTGCACACTTCGGCGGCAGCGGAGCGGCTTGCAGCGGCCTGCGCCAAAGCCGGCGCCGAGCTTGTCGCCGTCGACGGCAATCCGGTCGATTCGGTGTGGGCGGACAGGCCGCAGTCGCCGCTCGGCGCGGTGAGTATTCACGGATCGCAGTTCTCCGGCGAAAGCGAGAGCGAAAAACTCGCGCGCATTCGCACCGAGATGAGCAAGCTCGGCATGGATGCGCTGGTGCTCTCCGATTCGCATGCGGTTGCGTGGGCCTTCAACATCCGCGGCGCGGACGTCGCGCATACGCCGCTGCCCCTCTCCTACGCGCTGGTGCCGAAGGACGGCCGCGCGACGATTTTCATCGATCATCGCAAGCTCTCGAACAGCGTGCGCGATCATCTTGAGCAAAGCGCGAGTGTGGAGGAGCCGTCGGCGCTGACAACGCGCATCTCCGAACTCGCATCGACCGGCGCCACCATCGGCCTCGACAGCGCGACGGCGGCGGATGCGCTGGCGCGTTTGATCACGGCGAACAACGGCAAGCCGCTGCGCGGCGCCGATCCCGTCGCGATGCTCAAGGCGCAGAAGAACGAGACCGAGATCGCCGGCACGCGCAGCGCGCACAAGCGCGACGGCGCCGCGCTCGCGCGTTTCCTCGCCTGGATCGATCGCGAAGCGCCCGGCGGCGGCATGACCGAAATCGATGCCGTGGAAGCGCTGGAAACCTTCCGCCGCGAGACAGGCGCACTGAAGGATGTGTCGTTCCCGACGATCTCCGGTGCCGGCCCGAACGGTGCGATCGTCCACTACCGCGTCACGCGCAAGACCAATCGCCGCGTGCAACCGGGCGAATTGCTGCTGATCGATTCCGGCGCACAGTATGAAGACGGCACCACCGACGTCACCCGCACTGTCGCTGTCGGCAAACCGACGGCCGAGATGCGCGACCGCTTCACCCGCGTGCTGAAGGGCCACATCGCCATCGCGCGGGCTGTGTTCCCGGACGGCAGCAGCGGCTCGCAGATCGACAGCTTCGCGCGGCAGTATCTCTGGCAGGCCGGCATCGACTTCGACCACGGCACCGGCCACGGCGTCGGCAGCTATCTGTCCGTGCACGAAGGTCCGGCGCGTATCTCGAAAATCGGCACCGTGCCGCTGAAGCGCGGCATGATCCTTTCCAACGAGCCCGGCTACTACAAGACCGACGGCTTCGGCATCCGCATCGAAAACCTCGAACTCGTCGTCGCCGCCGACATTCCCGGCGCCGAGAAGCCGATGAACAAATTCGAGTCGCTGACGCTGGCTCCAATCGATCGCCGTCTCGTCGATCTCGCCTTGATGAGCGACGAGGAACTGCGCTGGTTCAACGACTACCACGCTCGCGTGCGGCGGGAGATCTATCCGCTGCTGGATGAAGCGACCAAAGTCTGGCTCGAGCAGGCGACGGAGCCGCTCAAGCGATAATCGCACACCCCGAACCTCAACCTTCAATTCGAAGCCTTGCCGGGCATGAAGGCCAAGAAAAGAAACAAGACAAAGAAAAACAAACTCAGTGCTCCAGAAGACCGACGTTACTCTCGTCAAACCGTCCAAAGCGATACTGCTGCTTCTGGTGGCGATGACCGGCATCGGGCCGATCGCGCTCTACATGCTGGTGCCTGCCCTGCCGACGCTGGCCGTGACGTTCGCGGGCGATATCTCGATCGCGCAGATGACCGTGTCGCTGTTCATGGTCGGCATCGCGATCTCACAGATGGTGATGGGCCCGCTCTCCGATAAATACGGCCGCAAGCCGGTGCTGCTCGGCGGCCTCGGCCTCGCCGTGATCGCCACCATCGGCTGTGCATTTGCCGCGAGCCTGCCGCAGCTGATCGTCCTGCGCTTCCTGCAGGCGCTCGGCGGCGCCACTGGCATGGTGATCAGCCGCGCCATCATCCGCGATCTCTACACGCGCGAACGCGTCGGCGGCATGATCAGCCTCGTCATCGCGGTGATGATGATCGTGCAGATGCTGAGCCCGCTGATCGGCGGTCTGATCGAAACGAATTTTGGCTGGCGCGCGATCTTTTACGTCCTTGCTGCGGGCTCGATCATCACCGTGCTCGGCATCGCCTTTGCGCTTCCCGAAACACGCCGCAGCGCGCCGGTGACGGAAGACTCAGGTTTCCGCCGCGACATCGGCGCGCTGGTCGGCAACCGCGCCTTCGTCGGCTACGTGCTGTGCTATGTGCTGGCCTCGGCCCTGATCTTCGTCTTCGCCGGCGCTGGCCCCTACATCGTCGTCAACCAGATGGGGCGCACCTCGGCCGAATACGGCGCATGGTTCGCCACCTCCGGCCTCGCGTATCTCTGCGGCAACTTATTCAGCGTGCGCTTCTCGCCGAAATTTGGCATCGAGCGCATGATCCGCATCGGCCTCATCATCCAGATCAGCGGCGCGGTTCTCAATCTCGCATTCGGCCTCACCGGCATCAATCAATTGCCGGTCTGGCTGTTCGGCGCGCACATGCTGGTGACGTTCGGCAACGCGCTGGTGATGTCGAACACCGCTGCCGGCGCCATCAGCATCCGCCCGCAGGCGGCAGGCTCCGCGTCGGGCATCATGGGCTTCCTGCAGATGGGCATTGGCTCGCTGATCTCGCAGGGCGGCGCCTATCTCGGCGGCCACTTCGCGACGCCGCTGCCGATGAACATCGCGCTGTTCGCCATGTCGCTCGCCTGCGCCGCGATGATGCTATTCGTAATCCCTCGGCGGCCGCCTGCCGTGACGGCGGAGGACGCAAAGAAGGCAGAAGAGGAAGAGTCGGCGCTGCTCTAGCCGATCAGCTTCAGCCACTCGGCTTCAGTGAGCACGTTGACGCCAAGCTCTTTCGCCTTGGTCAGCTTCGAGCCGGCCTCTTCACCCGCCACCACGTAGTCGGTTTTCTTCGAGACCGAACCCGCGACCTTGGCGCCGAGCCGCTCGGCCCCGGCTTTCGCCTCGTCGCGCGTCATCTGCGTCAGTGTTCCTGTAAACACCACGGTCTTGCCCGCCACCGCCGAATCCTTGCGCGCCTGCTCGGCCGGCTGCACTTCGATCTCCTTCAGGAGATCGTCGAGCGCCTTGACGTTGCGTTTCTCGGCAAAGAACTCGACCACCGCTTCGGCGACGATATCGCCGATGCCGCCGATCGACTCGAGGTCCTGCCAGGCTTCCGTCTCGTGTCCCTTCCCGGCCGCGATCATCGCCTCGCGGAATGCCTCGACCGTCACGTAGTGCCGCGCCAGCAGCTTGGCGTTGCCTTCGCCGACATGGCGGATGCCGAGCGCGAAGATCAGCCGGTGCAGCGCGATCTTGCGGCGCGCATCGATCGATGCAAACAGATTGCGCACCGACGTTTCGCCATAACCCTCGCGGTCCGTCAGTTTCTGCGATGCGCGCTTGTCGCGCTTCTCCAGCGTGAAGATGTCGACCGGCGACATGACGATGCCGGCTTCGTAGAATTCCTGGATCTGCTTGTCGCCGAGACCGTCAATGTCGAAGGCGAGCCGCGAGACGAAGTGCTTCAGCCGCTCGGTCGCCTGCGCCGGGCAAATCAGCGCGCCGGTGCAGCGGCGCACGACCTCGCCCTCCTCGCTGACCACGTGGCTGCCGCACACCGGACACGTATCCGGGAACTTGTACGGCTTGGCGTTCTTCGGCCGCTTGTCCTCGACGACAGAGACCACCTGCGGAATGACGTCGCCCGCGCGCTGGATGATGACGGTGTCGCCTTCGCGAATGTCCTTGCGCTCGATCTCGTCGGCATTGTGCAACGTCGCGTTCGACACGACGACACCGCCGACGGTCACCGGCTTCAGCCGCGCCACCGGCGTCAGCGCGCCGGTGCGGCCCACCTGAATGTCGATCTTCTCCAGCACCGTTGCTGCCTGCTCGGCGGCGAACTTGTGCGCCACGGCCCAGCGCGGCGCGCGGCCAGCAAAGCCGAGCCGCTCCTGCCAGTCAAGCCGGTCGATCTTGTAGACAACGCCATCGATGTCGTAGCCGAGGCTCGCGCGCTCAGCGCCGATTTTGCGGTAGAACGCCAGCAGCTCGTCGACGCTTTCGCAGCGCTGGATCAGCGGATTGGTGACGAAGCCGGCCTTGCCGATCCACTCCAGCATGCCGAACTGGGTTTTCGACGGCATCTCGCTCATCGCCCCCCAGGTGTAGGCATAGAACTTCAGCGGCCGCGACGCGGTGATTGACGGGTCCTTCTGCCGCAGCGAACCGGCCGCGAAGTTGCGCGGGTTGGCCGCCGCCTGAATGCCGAGCTTTTCCGCGCTCTTGTTGAAGCCGATGAAATCGCGCCCGAGAATATAGACCTCGCCGCGGATTTCGCAGATGTCCGGGATATTCCGGCCCTTCAGCTTGTGCGGAATATCCGAAATCGTGCGCACGTTGGCGGTGACGTCCTCGCCGGTGAAGCCGTCACCGCGTGTCGCGCCGTTGACGAGTTCGCCGTTCTCGTAACGCAGCGATAGCGACAGGCCGTCGATCTTCGGCTCGGCGACCACCGCCGGCATTTCGTCGGCAGGAAGTTTGAGGAAGCGCCGCACCCGATCCACAAAATCCGTCACGTCCTCGTCGGTGAACGCGTTGCCGAGCGAGAGCATCGGCACCGAATGCGTGATCTTGGCGAAGCGGCCGGACGGTGCCGCGCCGACTTTTTGCGACGGCGATTCGCCGGAGACGAGATCGGGAAAGCGCGCTTCGATGGCATCGTTGCGCTGGCGCAGCGCGTCGTAGGCCGCGTCCGACACCGTCGGCGCATCCTTGTTGTAATAGCTCTCGTTGTGCTTCTCGATTTCGAGCGCGAGCCGCATCAGCTCGACCTTGGCTTGTGCCTTGGTGAGCGTGGCGACGTCCACGAGCTTCTTTGTTGCTTTCGCAGGCATGCGCTCAGCTCGCCGCCTTGATCAGCCGGTCCGCCGCCGCCCGCGCTTCGGCGGTGATCTCGGCGCCGGCGAGCATGCGCGCGATTTCCTCGCGGCGGTGATCGGCGGCCAGCGCCGCCACGCGCGTCGCAACGCGCTTGCCCTTGTCGAGCGCGTCCTTCGAAATGAGGAGATGCTGGTCCGCGCGCGCCGCAACCTGCGGCGCATGCGTCACCGCCATCACCTGTACCTTGCCGGCAAGCCGCGCCAACCGCGCGCCGATAGCATCCGCAACTGCACCCCCCACGCCCGTATCGATTTCGTCGAACACCAACGTCGGCGCCGAGCCCTTGTCGGACAGCACGACCTTGAGCGCGAGCAGGAAGCGTGAGAGTTCGCCACCGGACGCCACCTTCATCATCGGCCCCGGCTTGGTGCCCGGATTGGTCTGCACCCAGAACTCGACGCGGTCGAAGCCCTGCGGGCCGGGCGATGCCGGATCGCTCTCGACCTGGGTCTGGAATTTTGCGCGTTCGAGTTTCAGCGGTGCGAGCTCGCTGTTCACGGCCTTGTTCAACTTGTCCGACGACTTGGCGCGCGCCGCCGACAGCTTTTCGGCCGCCGCCGCATACGTCTTGTCCGCCTCGCCGACCGCCTTTTCCAGCGCCTTCAATTGCTCGGCACCGGCATCGATCAGCTTCACGTCGTTCGCATACTTCTGCGCCAGCGTGGCGAGGCCATCGACCGGCGTCGAATACTTGCGCGAGGCGGCGCGGAGCGCGAACAGCCGCTCCTCGATGCGTTCGAGTTCGAGCGGATCGAAGTCGGCGGCGACGAGCGCGGCGTTGAGATGCTGATCGGCCTCGTCGAGCGCAGTCAGCGCCGTGTCGAGCGCCTTCACCGCGGGCTCGATCAGCTCGGGCGAGTTGGCCGCGCGGCGCTCCAGCCGTCGCACGGCCGCAGCCAGCGCCGACACCGGCGATTGCGGGCCGGACACCGCCGCCTGCGCCTCGCGCAGATCCTCGGCGATCTTCTCGCCCTGCATCATCACGGTGCGGCGCGCGGCGAGCGTCGTCTCCTCGCCGTCCTGCGGCTTCAGCGCCTTCAATTCATCAGAGGCGTGGCGCAGGTAGTCGGCCTCGCGGGCTGCGCGATCCATCGCCTCGCGGTGAGTGTCGAGCGCCGCACGCGCGGTGCGCCGCGTCTCCCACAATTCCTCGATCGCAGTGACGTCCTTGTCGAGCCCGGCGAAGGCATCGAGCAGACGGCGATGCGTCGTCGCATCGACCAGCGCCCGCTCATCGTGCTGGCCGTGGATTTCGACCAGCGCCGCACCGATGGCCTTGAGCGTCTGCACGCTGACCGGCTGATCGTTGACGAAGGCGCGGGTGCGGCCGTCGGCGAGCTGCACGCGGCGCAGGATCATCTCGCAAATACTTCCAGAACAATTGTCGTCGAGGCCGTTGGCGGTCAGGATCGCCAGCGCCGGATGCCGCTTGGGAACATCGAACGCCGCCGTCACTTGCCCCTGCTCCACGCCCTGCCGCACCAGCGCCGCATCGCCGCGGCCGCCGAGCGCAAGCGCAAAGGCATCCAGCAGGATCGACTTGCCCGCGCCGGTTTCGCCGGTCAGCACCGCAAGCCCGCGGGCGAACTCGATATCGAGCCGCTCGATCAGGACGATGTCGCGGATCGAAAGACGCGCAAGCATGAAAAGCAGTGTCCCGGGTCGGAGTGCACGGAGGTGGCAGTAGCGACGCCGGAGTTCCGGAATCCGCTGACCTTTTCTACCGCGTTCGGGATCAAAATAGGAGGCTACAGACGCGCCGCAAACGGCGGCATCAACACGTCAGTGCGGTGCTGAAAGGACCCGGGCGATCAGCCGAGGCCGACCCGCTTGAAGGCGCGGCTTATGTAGGAGCCCTTGTTTTCCGTCGGCTCGCGGCCGCCGGATTTCACAAGATTGTAGGCGTCCTTGTACCAGCGGCTGTCCGGAAAGTTATGGCCGAGCACGGCGGCGGCGGTCGACGCTTCGTCGATGATGCCGATGGCCATGTAGCCCTCGGTCAGGCGCGCCAGCGCCTCTTCCACGTGACGCGTAGTCTGATACTGCGTCACCACCGTCTTGAAGCGGTTGATCGCGCCGGTGTAGTCGCGGCGCTCGAGATAGTAACGGCCGACGTTCATCTCGCGGCCGGCGAGCTGATCCTTCGCGCCTTCGAGCTTCTTCTTCGCCGCACCGGCATATTCCGACGACGGATACTTGCGCACCACCTCTTCCAGCGAGGAGATCGCCCTCTCGGTGCGGCCCTGGTCGCGGGTGATATCCGGGATCTGGTCGTAGTGGGACGCCGCAATCAGGTACTGCGCATAGGCCGAATCGGGGCTCGCCGGATGCAGCGTGACGTAACGCGTCGCCGCGCCGATGCAGGCGTCGTAGTCGCCCGCTTCGTAATTGGCATAGGCCGAGAGCAGCAGCGATCTGCGGGCCGTGTCCGTGTAAGGGTGCTGGCGGTCGACTTCGTCGAACTTCTTGACCGCCGCCTTGATGTCCTTCTTGTTGTTCATCAGGAACAAGCCCTCATTGTAGAGCTTGTCCGCCGGTTCATCGACGAACGCTTCTTCCTTGCTGAAGAACTTGTCGAACACCGCGCCGGTGCCGCATGCGCCGAGCGGCAGTGCCAGCACGGCAAGGCTCGCGGCGAGCCGCAGCGAGCGGGCAACCTGAACAACCGGGACGGAAGAACGGATCGTCATCTTCTGGCCGAAACCCACTATCGTCAGCCCTGCATACTTGTATGGCCGTCAAACGGCCGCGGGCTGATCCCCACCAACAAACCCCTGTCACGCCGACAGGGCCGTACCCTCAGGCACCGCCTTTTTAGCCGACCGACATACGATAACCAACCGGATATGCTGACATTTCGCCTGATTTAAGGCGGTTTGCCGCAATCCTTTCCGGACGTGGTTACCGGGCGGGACCCAAGCCAAGCGGCTAAACCGAAACGAAAAAGCCGCGCGATGCGCGGCCTGCAATCAGATCAGACTCACATTGTCCTGAGGGGTTGCCCTTTAGGACACGTCCGGGCCGTAGGCCGGGGCCACCATGCCGCCAACAACCTCGGCGTGACCGCGGCGGCGAACCGTTTCGCCCTCAACCACGCGCCAGGCGCTGCGATCGGACAGAAGCGCCGTAAGCACAGCGTGGTTCAGCTTGTGACCGCCACGGGTCGAGCGGTAGAGGCCGATCAGCGGCATTCCAGCGAGCGCGAGGTCGCCGACCACGTCGAGCACCTTGTGGCGGACGCACTCGTCGGCGTAGCGCAGGCCCTCGGTGTTGAGGATGCGCGTCTCGTCGAACACGACCGAATTCTCGAACGAGGCGCCGAGCGCGTAACCGGCGCTCCAGAGCTTGGCGACATCGTTCATGTAGCCGAAGGTGCGGGCGCGCGCGATATCGCGGCGGAAATTCTGCGGAGTCAGATCGAGCACGTAGCTCTGGCGGCCGATCATCGGGTGATCGAAATCGATGTCGACTTCGGCGCGGAAACCACCGGCATGCGGCAGCAGTTCGCCGACCGACTGGCCGATCACGACCTTCACCGGCTTCAAAACTTCAAGGAAACGGCGCGGCGCAGCCTGCTGCACGATTCCGGCGCGCTCGATCGCGGCAACGAACGGCGCAGCGCTGCCGTCCATGATCGGCACTTCCGGGCCGTCGACTTCGATGGTGGCGTTGTCGATGCCGAGGCCACGCAGCGCGGCGAGCACATGCTCGGCGGTCGAGACCAGCGGACCTTCGCGGTCGCCCAGAACAGTGGCGAATTCGGTGGCGATCACCGCATCGGCGAGCGCCTGCACTTCGCGGTCGGCGCCGTCTGCACTGGTGCGGACAAAAATATAACCTGCATCCACGGAAGCAGGTCCAAGAACGAGAGTCGCAGGAGCACCGGAATGGACGCCGACGCCGGTCACCGAGACCGACGAGCGCAGCGTTGTTTGCCGGCTGAATTTCATGCTCGAACTGCCCACTCGACTAACCTCACACGAAACCGGATCCGGGTGGCCAAACCACTCGGCCAACCAAGGCCGAAATCCGTCTCGAAATTCCGTCTGAAGTCCCCAAAGTCGCCCCCAGCCGCTGGCCGGAGACGGGCAAACCATAGCGATTAAAGCCCGATTGGCCACTCACGCTTGTTTACCGATTGTTACCCCAAACCTGCCGCATTCGTGCCTCGCGGTAACCCGATTCAGGCGGCCCTGGCAAGCTTTCGGCGCGAGGTCATAAATTAAACAATTACAATAGCTTACATCTACCGACGTGCTTCGAAGCATTCCAAAAAGAAAACGTCCCGGCGGAGACCGCCGGGACGTCGCCAGACCGAGGTCTGTAACAATCCGTCAGTTCGCCTGACGGCGCAGGAAGGCCGGGATATCCAGGTGGTCGTCACCTGCCGCTGGGGCGACCGGAGCGGTTCGGCCATGCGAATCAAGGCCCTGCGGCGCCGGACGCTTGGCGTATTCGGACACCGGCTCCGTGAACGACGGCATCGGCTTCTGCGGCTTGCGCTCCGGCAACGGCGGCATCTGCATCATCGGAGGACCTTCCGCGCGAGCGGCGATCGGCGCTTCCGTTTCCTCGTCACGGCGGCCGAGGCCGACATTGGCGAGACGCTGCAGCAACGACAGGCGGGTCTTCTGCGGCTCTTCAGCCACTTCGCCGTGCGCCTGGCGGATCTGGTTCTGCGCCGGCAGCGGCAGTTCGTCGAACTTCGGCATGCGCGGCGCCTTCACCGGCGCGCGCTCCGCGATCGGCGGAATGAACGTGTCCGGCACGTGCGCGTCCTTCATGTCGAACGACACCGCTTCGGTTTCCGGGAACAGCGAAGGCTTCGGCTGCGAAATCGGACGCACAGTGACATCGCCGTAGGTTCCGGTTTCGACTTGCGCCGGCGGCGCCGCGTTGATTTCAGGGGCGACAGCAGCGGCAATCGCGGCCAGCGCAGCGCGTTCGACCTTATCGGCCGACATGCGCGGCGGCGCAGCCGGAGCGGCCTTCGGAGCGTCAACCTTCGCGCCGGCCGAAGCGGCACGCTCGGCGAGACGCTGGTTGTCGGCCTTCAGGCGCGCGGTGAGATCGGCCAGACGCGTGTCCGGCGAACCGCCGATGGCGGACACCGGTGCGGCTGAGGTGTGGCTCTGGCGCGCAATCACGGCCTGTTCGATACCGGTGGCGACCACCGACACGCGGATGATGCCGTCGAGGGACTCGTCGAAGGTCGCGCCGACGATGATGTTGGCGTCCTGATCGACTTCCTCGCGGATGCGGGTCGCGGCTTCGTCGACTTCGAACAGCGTGAGGTCCTTACCGCCGGTTATCGAGATCAGCAGGCCGCGTGCACCCTTCATCGACGAGTCGTCGATCAGCGGGTTGGCGATCGCGGCTTCCGCCGCGGTCAGAGCGCGCTTCTCGCCCGATGCTTCGCCGGTGCCCATCATCGCCTTGCCCATCTCCTTCATCACCGCGCGGACGTCGGCGAAGTCGAGGTTGATGAGGCCTTCCTTGACCATCAGGTCGGTGATGCAGGCAACGCCCGAGTAGAGCACCTGGTCGGCCATCGCGAAGGCGTCGGCGAAGGTGGTCTTCTCGTTGGCGACCCGGAACAGGTTCTGGTTCGGGATAATCAGCAGCGTATCGACGACCTTGTGCAGCTCGCTGATGCCGGATTCGGCCGTGCGCATGCGGCGCTGGCCTTCGAAGTGGAACGGCTTGGTGACGACGCCGACGGTGAGGATGCCCATCTCGCGTGCGGTCTTGGCGATGACCGGAGCGGCGCCAGTGCCGGTGCCGCCGCCCATACCGGCGGTGACAAACACCATGTTCGCGCCCGAGAGATGGTCGCGGATTTCGTCGATGACTTCCTGCGCCGCGGCCGCGCCAACATCCGGCTGCGAACCTGCGCCGAGGCCCTGGGTGACCTGCGTGCCCATCTGGATGATGCGCTCGGCCTTGGACATCGTCAGCGCCTGCGCGTCGGTGTTGGCGACGACGAAGTCGACACCCTGCAGGCCTGCGCTGATCATGTTGTTGACGGCATTGCCGCCCGCGCCGCCGACGCCGAACACAGTGATGCGCGGCTTCAGCTCGCGAATGTCGGGAACATTGAGATTGATGGTCATGAGAGCCTCTCGATCGCGCGGGCGCGTGTCACGGTGCTGCCGGCGATCCGCCGGTGAGCGTTGATGGAAATGAACGATGTCGGCGGGCGATCTTCATCAGAAGCCCTCCCGCAGCCATTGTCCGACTTTGCCGAAATAGCCGCCGGTCCCTGTCTTCAACTGCCGCGTATGCCGCGGTTCGATATGTTCGAGATGGACGAATTGCGGATAGACCAGAAGGCCGGCCGGCACCGCAAAGGACGCGCTCTTGGCTTCGGCGGGCAGCCGGCCGAAGCCGAGCGGGCGGCCGACGCGCACGTTGCGTCCGAGAATCTGGCTTGCGAGTTCGGGAAGGCCGGTCAGTTGCGAACCGCCACCGGTCAGCACGACCCCTGCCCTCGGCTCTGCGGCAAAGGGGGAGTCGGCGAGGCGGTCCCTGACCATCTCAAAAATCTCCTCGGCGCGTTGCCGGATGATGTTTGTCACCGTCGCGCGGGATACGAGGTGCGGCGCATCCCGCTCGTCATCGCTTGCGGCTGGAATCTGCATCATCTCGCGCGCATCCGACCCGCCGGCAAGCACGGTGCCGTATAAGGTCTTGATTCGCTCCGCATCTGCAATGCAGGCGCCGATGCCGCGCGCTAAATCCATGGTGATGTGTTGCCCGCCGAGCGCAAATCCGCTCGCATGAACGAAACGGCCACCCGAAAACGCGGCAATCGTCGTCGTACCGGCGCCGAGATCGACCACGGCGGCACCGACATCGGTGTCGTCATCGGTCAGAACCGCAAGACCCGCGACATAAGGCGACGCCGCCATCGCCTCGATGTCGAGATGACAACGCTGCACGACGAGCATGAGATTCTTCGCCGCGGTCGCTTCGGCCGTGACGACATTCATATCCACACCGAATTGGCGGGCAACCATGCCGCGCGGATCGCGGATGCCCTTCACGCCGTCGAGCGAATAGCTGACCGGAAGCACGTGCAGCGCGGAGCGGCCAGCCGGCGTCGCGTGATGCATGCCGGTCGAGGTGATCCGCACCACATCCGATTGTGACACCGTCGAGCCATGCACATCGGCCGCGGCTTCGATGAGCTGGCCATGCAGGCGGCCGGCCGACAGGGACAGCAGAACCGATTCGACGCGGACGTTCGCCATCCGCTCCGCCAGCGCCACCGCCTGACGGACGGCCTGTTCGCAGGCATTGAGGTCGACCACCGCGCCGGCCTTGACGCCGCGCGACTGGATCTGGCTGTAGCCGATGAGTTCGATCGCATGGGTGCGGCCGCGCAACGCGTCGCTCGGCGCGCACGGCTTCATGCGCGCGATCATGCAGGCGATCTTGCTGGAGCCGATGTCGAGCGCCGCCACCAGCGCCGTGCGCTTGTGCGACATCGCCCCACGGGGCTTCGGAACTTGAATGCGCTCGCGGCCGCTCATGCGTCGGTCCCCTTGCGCTTGGATTTCTTGAACAGCTCGTCGCGCGCCTTGCCCGCTTCTTCCGAGAGACGCACGGTCAGCCGGTCCGGCAGACGCATGTCGATCGCGGTGATGTCGCGCGACAAGAGCTTCTCTTCCTTGTCGAGCTTGGTCAGCGTCGTGAGCGCGTTGGCGACGCCATGCTCGGGCAGACGAATGTCGAGACCGGAGTTCATGCGCAGGTTCCAGCGGCGCTCGCCGACATAGATGACCGCCTTCACGTCCGGCTTGATCTGCGGATACTGCGCGAGCAGCGCGAGGAAATCGCGGGCGTGCGTCTGGGCGCCCTTGCCGACGACGAGCGGCAGATTGGTGAAGCGGCTGGCGACGAACGGCTCAAGCACCGCACCGTCCTCGGCAATCACCGACATGCGGCCGCCCTGCTGCCAGAGCGCGAACGCCTTGCGTTCCTTGATTTCGATCGACAGCCGGCCCGGATAGAGCTTGAGCACGGTGGCGTCCGCGATCCACGGGCTTGCCTTCAGCTTGTCACGCACGTCGGCGGCATTGAGGAACAGCAGCGAGGAGCGGCCGTTGACGCCGCCGATCGCCAGAACTTCTTCCTGCGAGAGCTGCTTGCGGCCGTTGATCGACAGTGAGGTAATTCGGAAACCGGCGGCATTGGCGAAGGCATTGCGGGTGTCGCTCAGCGCCTCGTTGACCTTCGCAAGATGGCCGCCTTTGATCACGCCGAAACCGAGGGTGCCGATCAGCAGCGCGACGGTCGCGGCAATGCCGAAGCGGCGCGGCAAACGGCGCTCGATCTGCAAGATCAGTTTCGGCGTGGAATCGTCGCGCAGCGGCAGCTGCGACATCTCATGACGCGAACGAGCGGACGAACGCGCAGGCAAAAGCCGCCCGCCGAAATCGGCGGCCGGCTTCGGATTCGAACGGGGCCGTCGCGTCGTCAGCGATCGAGCGAGGCGTCCTCCACCATCCATTGCACGAGCTCGTTACACGTGATGCCCGCCTGAAACACGGGCTCCGGCGCAGGTGATGTCGGCTGGGTTGATGTCCGCAATGGCGCATGCCCCGGCAGCCAAGCGCACGATGCGCCGCCAGCGTTAACCTTCGGATGTCCTGGTAAACAATTGGTAAAGGCAACCCGCGCAGGTGCTGTTTTAATGCGCAGGAGGAAGGGTTTGTCGTTTGAGCCCAGGCTCTTAGGCGCGAACCGCGGCCTTGGTTCGTCGCTCCGCCAGCGCGATCTGTCCGCGGAGGAAATCGACGAATTCGATCCCGTGCGCCTTAAGAGCCTTCGGATACAGCGACGCCTTGGTCAGACCGGGCAGCGTATTGGTCTCGAGATAGATCGTACCCTTCGGCGAGACGATGAAATCCGAGCGCGAATAGCCGGTGCACGACAATGCGCGGTGCGCACGCACCGCCTGATCCTGAATCTGCGCCGTCACCTCGGCTGAGAATCGTCCCGGGCAAATCTCCTGCGTCGACTTCAGGAGATACTTCGCCGTGTAATCGAAGCTGCCGTCCTCGGCGATGATCTCGATCGGCGGCAGCGCGATCAGCGAACCATCCGCCTGTTCGAGCACGGCGCACGTCGCCTCGGTACCCTTGATGAACGGCTCGATCAGATAGTCCTCGGTCTTTGCGGCTTCGCGCACCGCGGCGATATCCTGCTTCGCGTGCACGAACAGGAGTCCGTAGCTCGATCCGTCGCGTACAGGCTTGGCGATCAGGCTGCCGTGTGCCGCGAAGGCCGCATCGATATCTTGGAGCGCGACGCTGCTGGTGATGCGTACGCCGGCAAGCGCGGCAAAATGCTTCGCCGCGATCTTGTCGAAGGCGAGATGCGACGATGCCGAGCCGGAGCCTGTGAACGGCACGCCGCGCATTTCGCACAGCGTCTGCAGTTCGCCGTTCTCCGCCGTGCCGCCATGCAGGCCGAGCACGAGCGTGCGGTTCTCGGCCCTCGCCTTGTCGAGCGCCTGCGGCACCTTGCCGAGGCTGCGCGAGCCGGGCTTGTACGCATCCTCGAACGGGCGCGCGTGCGCCTGAAGTGTCTTCGTATCCGTCTCGTACACTGTGTCGTCGGCATCCCAGAACCAGAGATCGGCCTCCGGCAGTGCATCGTTCAGCGACTGCGCGGTCGCGACCGACACGAGACGCTCCTTGTTCGAACCGCCGAAGAGAATGGTGATGCGCTGAGACATGTCGATCCTTGTTTCCCTCTCCCCTTGTGGGAGAGGGTGCCTGAGATGCGAAGCATCGAAGGCGGGTGAGGGGTAATCTTGAGTCTCGCCGGACCCCTCACCCGGCTCGAACTCGCTTCGCTTGTTCGATCCACCCTCTCCCACAAGGGGAGAGGGAAACCTCGCTACGCAATCCCGATCCGTTTGATTTCCCAGTGCAGATCAATACCCGAATTTTCCATCACGCGCTTGCGCACCGTTTCGCCCAGCGTCTCGATGTCGTGCGCGGTGGCGTCGCCGGTGTTGATCAGGAAGTTGCAGTGCATTTCCGAGACCTGCGCGCCGCCGACGCGGAAGCCACGGCAGCCCGCGGCATCGACGAGTTTCCAGGCGCTATGACCGGGCGGGTTCTTGAATGTCGAGCCGCCGGTCTTCTCGCGGATCGGCTGCGCCGTCTCGCGATGGTTCTGCACTTCCGCCATGCGCGTGCGGATCGCCTCCTGATCGGTGAGCTTCCCGCGAAACACCGCCTGGGTGAAGATGATGCTCTCGTCGACGCCGTGGCTGCGGTACACGAACTTCATGTCGGCGTTGCTAAGCGTGATCTTGTCACCCTTGCGCGTCACACCATGCGCCTCAACGAGCACGTCCTTGGTCTCGCCACCGTTGGCGCCGGCATTCATGCGCAGCGCGCCGCCGATCGAGCCCGGAATGCCGAACAGAAATTCCATCCCGCCGATCCCGGCCTGCGCCGCGACTTCCGCCACGCGTTTGTCGAGCGCGGCCGTGCCCGCGCGCACCGTGTCACCTTCGGCCGTCACTTCGCCAAAACCGCGCGGCGACAGACGGATCACCACGCCCGGCATACCGCCGTCGCGCACGATCAGGTTCGAGCCGACGCCGACCGTGTAGACGCTGATGTCGTTCGGCAACTTCGAGAGGAAATACGCGAGGTCGTCCGCATCCGCCGGCGTGAACAGGATCTGCGCCGGGCCGCCGACGCGAAACCATGTCAGCGGAGCGAGCATCTCGTTCGCGAGCAAGCGGCCGCGCAACTGCGGCATCGCCGCTTTCAGAACGCCGCTGATGTCGGGAAAAGCCAAGCCGCCTACCCCAGCGCCTTCAGTTCGTTCGGCAACGCATACGCCCATTGCGTGATGTTGCCGGCGCCAAGGCACACGACATAGTCGCCCTTCTTGGCGAGACCATGCACGACACCGGCGAGTGCCTGCGAATTCTGCAGCGGAATGACCTCACGGTGGCCGTGCGCGCGCAGGCCGAGCACGAAGTTGTCGCGGTCGATACCGAGGATCGGCGCTTCGCCCGCCGGATAAACGTCGGCGACGATGACCGCGTCCGCATCGTTGAAGCAGGTGCAGAACTCCTCGAACAGCGATTGCAGGCGCGTGTAGCGATGCGGCTGCACCACGGCGATCACCTTGCCGTTCGTCGAGTCGCGCGCGGCCTTCAGCACGGCCGCGATCTCAACCGGATGATGCCCGTAGTCGTCGATGATCGTTGCACCGTTCCACTCGCCGGTGCGGGTGAAACGCCGCTTGACGCCGCCGAAGCCAGCGAGCGCCTTGCGGATCGCGTCGTCCGACATGCCGAGCTCATGCGCGACCGCGATCGCCGCCGTCGCGTTCGAGGCGTTGTGGCGTCCCGGCATCGGCAGCACGAGGTCGCGGATTTCGTGCGAGGTGCCGGCCTTGCGGTCGCGGAAAGAGACGCTGAATTGCGAGCCGCCGTTCGCCGCTTTCAGATCGAGCAGCCGCGCGTCGGCTTGCGGGTTCTCGCCATAGGTGATGATGCGGCGGTCCTCGATCTTGCCGACCAGCGACTGCACCACCGGATGATCGATGCACATCACCGCGAAGCCGTAAAACGGCACGCTCTCGACGAAATTGCGGAACGCTTCCTGCACGGCGTCGAACGTCTTGAAGTGATCGAGATGTTCGGGATCGACGTTGGTGACGATGGCGACATCAGCCGGCAGCTTCAGGAACGTGCCGTCGCTCTCGTCGGCCTCCACCACCATCCAGTCGCCGGCGCCGAGGCGCGCGTTGGTGCCATAGGCATTGATGATGCCGCCGTTGATAACCGTCGGATCGAGGTTGCCCGCATCGAGCAGGGTCGCGACCATCGAGGTCGTCGTGGTCTTGCCGTGCGTGCCGGCAATGGCGACGCAGCTCTTCAGCCGCATCAGTTCGGCGAGCATTTCCGCGCGGCGCACCACCGGGATGCGCTGCGCGCGCGCCGCGAGCAGTTCCGGATTGTCGCGCTTGATCGCCGTCGAGACCACCAGCACGTCGGCGCCCGAGACGTTCTCCGCGCGATGGCCAACGTTGATGGTGATGCCCTTCTCACGCAGGCGCGTGACGTTGGCGCTTTCCGAGGCGTCCGAGCCCTGCACGGTGTAACCGAGATTGCACAGCACCTCGGCGATGCCGCTCATGCCGATGCCGCCGATGCCGACGAAGTGAATGGGGCCGATCTTGCTCGGCAGTCTCATCGATGTGTCCTTGTTGTTGCCGTTACTGGATGCCTTGCTTCGGCACGGCGTGACAAGGGCATTTTTCGTAGAGATGGCCTAGATTCGGGCCACTTTGACGACCAGATCGGCCAGCCGCTCGGCCGCGTCGAGCGCACCGGCGGCGCGCGCTTTCGCGGCCATCTCGGCGAGCCGTTGCGGCTCGCTTGCTAGCGTTGTGATCTCCGCCGCCAGCCGCTCCGGCGTGAACTCGGTCTGCGGAATGCGGATGCCGCCGCCCGCTTTGTCCAGCACGCCGGCGTTGGCCATCTGGTCCTGATCGATCGCGCCCGGCAGCGGCACGAGGATCGACGGGCGGCCCATTGCCGCAAGTTCGGCAACAGTCCCCGCACCCGAGCGCGAGACGACGAGATGGCTCGCCGCCAGCCGCGCCGGCAGATCCGGGAAAAACGGATTCAGTTCGGCCTTCAAGCCAAGCCGATCGTAGACCGCGCGCACCCGCGCCATGTCTTCCTCGCGCACCTGCTGCACGAGCAGCAGACGGCTCCACAGTTCCGGCGACATTTTCTCGATCGCCGGCGGAACGATATCCGCCATGATGCGCGCGCCTTGGCTGCCGCCGACGACAAGCAGGCGAAGTTGTCCGTCGCGTTCCGGCGCCGCATATGGCACCGCCGCCGCCGCGAGAATCGCAGGCCGCATCGGCGTGCCCGTCATCGTCGCCTTGTTCGCGAGATCAGGATCGCGGTCGAGCGCGCCAGGCAACGACGTCGCAATCGCGGTGACGCGGCGGCTGAGAAAACGGTTGGCGCGGCCGAGCACCGCGTTGGCGTCGTGAATGATCGCCGGCACACCCGCGAGTCGCGCCGCAATCACCGGCGGCAATGTCGGATAACCGCCGAAGCCGACGATGGCCGCAGGTTTCAGCCTGCGCATCAGATTGAACGCCATCGCCGTGCCGACACCCAGCATCACCACGGTCTTCGCGATCGCCCATGGGTTGCGCGCGCGCAGCGTCTCGCTCGGCACCACGTCCATCATGCCTTCGGAGAACAATCCGCTGTAGCGAGCGGCGCGATCGTCGGTGACGAGCCGCACGCGATAGCCGCGCTGCATCAGCACCGCGCCCAGCGCTTCCGCCGGAAACAGATGTCCGCCGGTACCGCCCGCCGCGAGAAGAATGAGAGGTTGATCAGCCATCGTGCCTGCCGCTGAAGGATCGCGCGTCAGGCGAAGCTCTGCGCCCTGCGCTCGTTGTACGCCACGATGTCGGCGCCAGGGGCCTGCCGTGTCAAGGCCAGCAGCATGCCGACGCCATACGCCAGCGAAATCATCGAGGAGCCGCCGTAGGAAATGAACGGCAGGGTCATGCCCTTCGCCGGAATGAGATGCAAGTTCACCGCCATGTTGATCGCCGCCTGCACACCGAACATGATCGCGAGCCCCGATGCGGCGAAGCGGACGAACAGGTCTTCGGTCTTGTACGCGCGCATCAGCGAGCGGATCACGACGAACGCGAACAGCGACAGCAGGATCAGACAGAGGATGATGCCGAACTCTTCGGCGGCGACCGCGAACACGAAGTCGGTGTGGCTGTCGGGAAGAATGCGCTTCACCGTACCCTCGCCTGGCCCCTGACCGAACCAGCCGCCATGCGCGAAGGATTCCATCGCCATGTCGACCTGAAACGTGTCGCCCGAAGCCGGATCCATGAACCGCTTGATGCGCCGCGCGACGTGCGGAACGAACAGATAGGCGCTGAACAGACCGGCGCCAGCTGCGCCTGCAAGCCCAAACACCCAGATCATGCGCATGCCGGCCATGAAGAACAGCGCGCCCCACACCATCAGCACCAGCATGGTCTGACCGAAGTCGGGTTCGGCAACGAGAAGACCCACAAGCGTCAGCAGCGCGATGAGCGACAGCGACGTCGCCGGCATCTCCGGACGCCGCGCGGATTCCGCAAACAGCCAGGACACGACGACGACGAACGCCGGCTTGGCGATTTCGGACGCCTGAATGTTGATGCCGAGAATGGTGATCCAGCGGCGCGAGCCCTTCACCTCGGGGCCGAACAGCAATGTCGCAACGATCAGGATCAGGCTGATGACGAACACGATCAGCGCCATGCGCCGGATGTGTTGCGGCGACAGGAACGATGTCGCGATCAGCACAAAGAACGACGGCACGATGAAGACGACGTGCCGGTTGAAGAAATGAAACGGATCGAGGCCGATGCGCGAGGCCACCGGCGGGCTTGCCGCGAGCGACAGGATGATGCCGGCGACCATCAGGGTCAGCACCGCCGCGAGCAACAGCTTGTCGAGGGTCCACCACCATTCACTGAGCGGTGTGCGGCGTTCGCGGGAAATCATTACGAATCCTGGGGCGATCCTGAGGGTGCGATCCAATACCCTAGTGGTCCACCATCATGGTTTACGTATCGTTAAGATTTTGAATCAAATTTTTGCTTGTCCCGGACGCGATGCAGCGTGCAACGGCTGCTTCGCAGAGCCGGGACCGTTCCAGATTCGGTTGGGTGGTATGGCCCCGGTTCAGCAGCGCGTCATTTCATGCCGCGCTGCGCCCGGAGCAAGGTTCGTCACATCGGCTTGGCGCCCGGCAGCGCCAGCACGAGGTCGCGGAACCTGGCGCCGCGAATCTCGAAGTTGCGATACTGGTCGAACGACGCGCAGGCCGGCGACAGCAGCACCACCGGGTCGTGCAGGCTCGATGCCGCGGCGTCGCGCGCGGCGCTTGCGACGGCCACATCCATGGTGCCGCTGATCTCATACGGCACCGGCTGCGGCGCCTGGGCCAGCGTCGCGGCAAACTCCTGCGCCGCCTCGCCGATCAGATACGCTTTGCGGATGCGCGGGAAGAATTCGGCGAGGCTGGTGATGCCGCCGGTCTTCGGCTTGCCGCCCGCGATCCAGAAGATGTCGTTGAACGACGACAGCGCACGCGCGGCTGCGTCCGCATTCGTGCCCTTGGAGTCGTTCACGAAGAGGGTCGCGCCCTGCTTGCCGACCTGCTCCATGCGATGCGCGAGCCCGGGGAAGCTGCGCAGCCCCTGCTGCAGCACATCCGGCGCGACACCCATCGCGAGACCGGCCGCAACGGCGGCCGCTGCATTCTGCCCATTGTGCGCGCCGCGCAGCGAACCGATGCCGCCGACCTTGGCGATTTCGGTGCGCGCGCCACCGGCCGCGCGCCAGATCGTTTCGCGCTCGAAATAGAGGCCGTCGGCGAGCGGACGCCTCACCGAGATGCGCACCGTGCGCTTCCCTGCATTCTCGACGCGATCGGCGATTGCCTGGCACCACTGATCGTCGACGCCGACGACCGACGTGCCGCTCGCCTGGACCGACGCGACCAGCCGCTCCTTCACCGCAGCGTAGTGCGCGAGCGTGCCGTGGCGATCGATGTGATCCTCGCTGACGTTGAGCAGGATGCCGACCGACGGATCGAGCGAGGGCGTGAGGTCGATTTGATACGACGACATCTCGATCACGTGCACGCGGCCGGCGCGCGGCGGCTCCAGCGAGAGAATGGCGGTGCCGATGTTGCCGCCCATTTGCACGTCGTGCCTGGCCTCGCGCATCAGATGCGCGACCAGCGCCGTCGTGGTCGACTTGCCGTTGGTGCCGGTGATCGCGACGAAATGCGCATCCGGCGCATGCCGCCGCCGCTCGCGGCAGAACAGCTCTATGTCGCCGATGACTTCGACGCCCGCCTCGCGCGCCTTCAGCACCGTCCAGTGCGGCACCGGATGAGTCAGCGGCACACCGGGTGTCAGCACCAGCGCGGAAAAATTCGCCCACGACACCGTGCGCAGATCGGCGGTGACGAAGCCCTTGGCGGCGGCATCCGCAAGACTTGCCGCGTTGTCGTCGCTCGCCACCACCTCCGCGCCGCCCACCTTCAGTGCGTGGCAGCTCGCAAGCCCCGAGCCGCCGAGCCCGAACACGGCAACGGTCTTGCCCGCAAAGGAGGTGACAGGAATCATCAGCGCAGCTTCAGGGTCGACAGTCCGGCGAGTGCCAGCATGACCGAGATGATCCAGAAGCGGATCACGATCTGCGGTTCGGTCCAGCCGAGCTGCTCGAAGTGGTGATGGATCGGCGCCATCTTGAAGATGCGCTTGCCGGTGAGCTTGAACGAGACCACCTGCACGATCACCGACACCGCTTCCAGCACGAACAGGCCGCCGATCACAGCGAGCACGATCTCGTGCTTGGTCGCGACCGCGATCGCGCCGAGCATGCCGCCGAGCGCGAGCGAGCCGGTGTCGCCCATGAAGATCGATGCCGGCGGCGCGTTGAACCAGAGGAAGCCGAGACCGGCGCCGAGCACCGCGCCACATAGCACCGCGAGTTCACCCGTGCCGGCGACATAATGAATCTGCAGATAGTCGGAGAACACCGCGTTGCCGACGAGATACGCGATCATGCCGAAGCTTGCGGACGCGATCATCACCGGCACGATGGCGAGGCCGTCGAGGCCGTCGGTGAGATTCACTGCGTTGCCCGCGCCGATGATCACCAGCGCGCCGAACACGATGAAGAACCAGCCGAGGTTGATCGCGACATCCTTCAGGAACGGAATCACCAGCGACGTGCCGTAGGGATCGCGGCCGAGCCAGATGAAAGCGAAGCAGGCGGCGCCGGCGATGATGCCCTCGATCGCAAGCCGGGTCTTGCCGGAGAAGCCGGCATGGGTTTGCTTGGTGACCTTGAGATAGTCGTCATAGAAACCGACGAAGCCGAAGCCGAGCGTCACCGCGAGCACGATCCAGACGAACGGATTGCGCGGGTTCGCCCACAACAGCGTCGAGACGACGAGGCCGGAGAGGATCATCAGGCCGCCCATGGTGGGCGTGCCTTTCTTGGTGACGAGGTGCGACTGCGGGCCGTCGGTGCGGATCGGCTGACCCTTGCCCTGCCGCAGGCGCAGGTGATCGATGATCCACGGGCCGAACATGAAGACGAACAGCGCCGCCGTCACCATCGCCCCGCCAGTACGGAAGGTGATGTAGCGGAAGACGTTGAGAACCGGAATGGGGCCTATCGTCTCGAGCAGCCAATAAAACATGTAGTCGTCCTATATCGCGGCCGCGCTAAACGGCCTCATCGGCAAGGCCCAGCAGCCGCGTCGGCAATGGTTGCTGCCGCGATTCGGACGGCAGCCGCCCCTTGGGCATAGCCTTCCCGTGCTTCCGAGAAAAGCCGTGAATGTCATTTGCCTGCATTGACAGCCAAATCATGGCTGCGCCGCGACATCCGCCTGCAGGGCCGCCACGAGGCGGGACACGAATTTGTTCACCCAGAACATTTTCTTGCTGCCCTTGATGACCACGACATCGCCCACCGCCAACAGCCGCGCGATCTGAGACGGATCGAGCGCAACCGGGTCCTCGCTCCAGCCGAGGCTCTTCGCCTTCGGCAGCAGATCGTGCAGGTTTCGCATCAACGGACCAACGCAATAGACGGCGTCGATGCCCTCGAGATGCCCCGCCATCTCTTTGTGATACGCCGGTGCATCGGCACCGAGTTCGAGCATGTCGCCGAGGATGGCGATACGGCGGCCGCGCGAGACCGGCCGCGCGACGAGACTGTCGAGCGCCGCCGCCATGCTCGCCGGATTGCCGTTGAAGCTGTCGTCGATCACGGTGATACCGGCAACCGTCTGCTCGACGCCGCGCCCGGTCATGATGCCGACGCCTGCGAGATTTTGCGCAAGCTCCGCCGGATCGAGTCCCGCCGCATCGACCGAGGCGAGCGCGGCTAAGGCATTCAGCACGCGATGCGGCGCGCCGGGCGTCAGCGAAAACGTCACGCGTTGGCCGCGCACGCTCGCATTCACATCCCAGCTTTCGCCGTGCGGCGTGTGGCCGATCTCATGCGTCTCCGTGCCTTCACCGAAGCGCACGACTTTGCCGCGCCACTCCGGCGCGTCGACATCGTTGGGCAGCACCAGAGTGCCGTTCGGCGGCAATCCTTCCGCGATACTCACCTTCTCACGGCGGATCGCATCGAGACTGCCGAGCTTTTCCAGATGCACCGGCTTGACGTTGACGACGAGCGCGACCGTCGGCTTGGCGAGTTCGCTGAGGCGGCGAATTTCGTTGGGCTGGTTCATGCCCATCTCGACCACCCACGCGCTCGCGCGCGGATCGGCGTTGCAGAGCGTCAGCGGCACGCCCCAGAAATTGTTGAAGCTCGCCGGTGACGCGAATGCGCCCGGGTAAGCGCCGATGAATTCCTTGACGCTGGTCTTGCCGGCGCTGCCGGTGAGGCCGACCACCGGACCGCTGAACCGCGCACGCGCGGCGCGCGCCAGCGTCCACAGACCATCGATCAGCGTGTCCTTGACGACAAGCTGCGGCACTTTAAGGCCCGCAATCATATACGGCACGATCATCGCGACCGCGCCGGACGCCTCGGCACTCGCGGCGAACTCCCAGCCGTCGCGCGTGCTGGCGAAGCTCGAGATGAAGCCGCCGCTCGGCGTACCGCTCAGCGCCACGAACAGCATTCCCGGCTTCACCAGGCGGCTGTCCTGCGTCACCGCATCGATCGGCGTTTCGGGAAAACTGCCCACAATGCCGAGCGCACGCGCGACCTCTGCAACGGTCCAGAGCGGCTGCGTCATTTACGTCCTCCGCCCAGCGCCGCCTGCGCGGCTTCGTGATCGCTGAACGGCAACACCTTGTCGCCGACGATCTGTCCGGTCTCGTGTCCCTTGCCGGCAATGACCAGCGCGTCGCCCGCCTGCAATCCATCGACGGCGGCGCGAATGGCTTCCGCACGATCGCCGATCTCGCGCGCGCCCGGCGCCGCGGCCATGATTGCCGCGCGGATCGCAGCGGGATTCTCGCTGCGCGGATTGTCGTCGGTGACGATAACGCTGTCGGCGCCTCGCGCCGCGATATCGCCCATCAGCGGACGCTTGCCGGCATCGCGGTCGCCACCCGCGCCGAACACGACCACGAGCTTGCGCGTCGCATAAGGACGCAGCGCCGCCAGCGTCTTTTCCAACGCATCGGGCTTGTGCGCGTAATCGACAAACACCGGCGCGCCGTTGCGTTCGCCGATGAACTCCAGCCGCCCCGGCGCGCCTTCGAGCTGTTCGAGCGCCGCGAACACCTTGGCCGCAGCGCCGCCGGTGCCGATCACGAGGCCGGCCGCGACCAGCGCGTTCTCGATCTGGAATTCGCCGACCAGCGGCAGACGCACGCTGTAGTCCTTGCCGCCGTGCTTCAGCTTCAGAATCTGCGCGAAACCATCGACCTGCGCATCGGCGAGACGAATGCCGTCACCGTTGCGACCGACAGTCATCAACTTGAGGCCCCGCTTACGCGCGACTTCGCACACCGCTGCCGAATGCTCATGATCGGCGGCAACCACCGCTGCACCGCCATCGGCGACGAGATCGCTGAACAGCCGCAGCTTCGCGCCGAGGTAGTGCTCGACGGTCGGATGATAATCCATGTGGTCGCGCGAGAGATTGGTGAAGCCGCCGGCAGCGACGCGCACGCCGTCGAGGCGATGCTGGTCGAGGCCGTGTGACGACGCTTCGAGCGCGAGATGCGTCACGCCTTCGTCCGCAAGCTCCGCGAGCGAGCGATGCAACGCGATCGGGTCCGGCGTCGTCAGCGATCCGTAGACCGTGCGCTTCGGCGCGACGATGCCGATGGTGCCGAGGCTGGCCGACGCATGCCCGAGCTTTTCCCAGATCTGCCGCACGAAGGCGGCGACCGACGTCTTGCCGCTTGTGCCGGTGACGGCCGCAATCGTCCCCGGCTGCTTCGCAAAGAACGCGGCCGATGCCAGCGCCAGCGCGCGGCGCGGATTGGTGACTACAATGACCGGCACACTCGACGCGGATGCGCGATCGGCGACGATCGCGACCGCGCCCTTCTCGATCGCCCGCGCGATGAATTTCGATCCGTCGGTCTTGCTGCCGGCGAGCGCAAAGAACACATCGCCCGGCTTCACCGCACGGCTGTCGGTGGCGATCCCCGTCGCGGCAATAGCGGACGCCGCCCCGTCGAGGGCAACGTCGGCGCTGAGCAGGTCGCGAAGTCTCATGATGGTCCGATTCAGCCCGGTTTGGCTGAGATCAGCGCTTACCGGCTTATTCCTGATGCTGCAAGAATAAGGCGGTCGGACGGCGGCAGGTCGAAGCGCGGCTCGATGCCGAGGAGCGGCGCGATGCGCTCGATCACCCGGCCGCCGGTCGGAACGGCGTTCCATCCCGAGGTGATGAAGCCGTGGGTTTCCGGCAGCGGCTGCGGCTCGTCGAGCATGATCAGAAGCTGAAACTTCGGGTTGTCCGACGGCATGATGGCCGTGAACGAGTTCAGCACCTGCTTCTTGGAGTAGCGGCCGTTGACGACCTTTTCCGAAGTGCCGGTCTTGCCGCCGACATAGTAGCCGAGGATGTCGGCCTTGCGCGCGGTGCCCTTCTCGGCGTTGAGCCGCATCAGGTAGCGCATCTTGTCGCTGGTCTCGGTCTTCACGACCTTGGTCGCGAGTTTCATCGCCTCTTCTTCCGTGCGCTTGAGCAGCGTCGGCGGAATGAGGTAGCCGCCATTGATGCAGGCGTTGATGCCCATCACCGCCTGCAGCGGCGCGACGGAGAGGCCGTGACCGAAGGAAATCGTGATTGTGTTCAATTCGCCCCAGCGCTTCGGCACGATCGGCTCGGCGCTTTCCGGCAGCTCAGTACGCAGGCGATCGAGCTGGCCGAGCTTGCGCAGGAACACCTTGTGCGCCTCGACGCCCTGCGACAACGCGATCTTCGCGGCGCCGACGTTCGACGAATACGTGAACACTTCCGTCAGCGACATCGGCCGCCCGAGCGGGTGCGTGTCCTTGATGGTGAAACGGCCGTACTTCAGCGGACCACCGGCGTTATAAAGTGTGTTGAGGTTGGCTTTGCCGGTATCGAGCGCCATCGCCAGCGTCAGCGCCTTGAAGGTCGAGCCCATTTCGAACACGCCGGTGGTCAGGCGGTTGATGCGGGTCGGATCGTTCGCCTCGCGCGGATTGTTCGGATCGTAGTCGGGCACCGAGACCAGCGCGACAATCTCGCCGGTCTTGACATTCGACACGAGACCGGCGGCTGCCTTCGCCTTGAACTTGTCCTTAGCCTTCAGCAGTTCGTCGCGCAGCGCCTGCTCGACACGCAGATCGACGGCGAGTTCGACCGGCTTCTGCAGACGATCGGTCGCGAAACCCGCACGATGCAGATCGGCGAGACCATTACTGTCGAGCCACTTCTCGATACCGGCGATGCCTTGGTTGTCGATGTTGACGTGGCCGATCAGATGCGAAACCACCGGGCCGCTCGGGTAGACACGGCGGTTCTCGCGCAGGAAGCCGATACCCGGAATGCCGAGGCGATGAATCGCCTGCTGCTGCTCCGGCGTGATTTCGCGCTTCAGCCAGACGAAGCCCTTCTTCGCCGACAAGCGCTGGCGCACTTCGCCCTGATCGAGATCGGGCAGCGCGCCGGTGAGAAGTTCGATGGCTTCATCACGGTCGATAATGCGGCGCGGCTCGCCGAACAGCGACGGCGCCTTGACGTCGGTCGCGAGAATTTCGCCGTTGCGGTCGACGATGTCGGGCCGCGAGGTCGCGATCGCATCCTGCGAGGCGGTGCGGCGTCCGGTCTGGCTCTCGCCGACGGTCGCAAACATCACGAGACGGCCGGCGATGATGGCGTAGACCACAGTGAACGCGAGAATAGCAAATCCGACGCGGGCGCGCGCTTTCGCGGCACGATCGACGTTGCGGCCGTACAGCAGGCTGCGGATGACGCGCTGATGCCAGCGAGGAAGCGTCTGTTCGCTCATTAATCGTCATCCTCCGGCTTGGGGACGCTGCCGGTGATGACCTCCTGCTGATCGATCACGTCGAGCATCGCGCCGATCGGATCGGTCACATCGGGCTTGGCGAAACTCGGCGGGCGCTCCGGCAAATTCTTCAGGCGATCGTACTGCTGCGACTCGATCGGCCGCAGCCCGAGATGCTTGGCGGCAAGACCCTGCAAACGTCCCGGCGTTTCCAGCCGCGCCCATTCGGCGCGCAGGCTTGCAATGGCGTCGCGCTCGGCGCGGATGTCGGCGCGCAGCCGCATCACGCGCTCCATGCGCACCGTCGATTCCATCTTGATGTGGTAGACGTGCGCCGCCGCGAACACGAGCGCGCAGATGACGAAGAAGTGCACGATGCGCATCGCTCACCCTCCCCGCATCACGGCGGCGAGCGACGGCCAGCGAAACGCCTCGCCGCTCTCTTCATAACGAGCACGCGTACGCGCCGCAGCGCGCAGCTTGGCGGAGCGTGCGCGCGGATTGGCGCGAACCTCGTCGTCATCCGCGACGACGGCGCGCTTGGTCAGAATTTCGAAACGCGGTGCAGCCTGCGCGACTTCCGGCAGATGGCGCGAGCCGGCCGAGACCTTGCCGCGCTCGGTGAAGAACGTCTTGACGATGCGGTCTTCCAGCGAATGGAACGACACGACCACAAGCCGCCCGCCCGGTTTGAGAATGCGTTCGGCCGCAACAAGCGCCTCCTGCAGCTCGTCCAGCTCTTCGTTGACCAGAATGCGCAGCGCCTGGAACGTCCGCGTCGCCGGGTGAATTTCATGCGGCTTCGCGCGCACCACGCGCGACACGATATCGGCGAGCGTCTTGGTCGTCGCGATCGGCGCTTCCGCGCGCGCCTTGACGATCGCGCGCGCGATGCTACGCGATTTGCGCTCTTCGCCGAAGATATAGATGACGTTGGCAAGATCGGTCTCGCTCGCCTTCGCAATCACGTCGGCGGCGCTCGGTCCGTCGTGGCCCATGCGCATGTCGAGCGGCCCGTCGAAGCGGAACGAGAAGCCGCGCTCGGCCTGATCGACCTGCATCGACGACACGCCGACGTCCATCACGACGCCGTCGGCCTGATCGACGCCCTGCGAGGCGCAGACATCGGCGAGATTGGAGAAGCGATCCTCGATCAGCGTCAAGCGGCCGCCGGAGCTTTGCACGAGATCGAACCCGCCGGCGATCGCGGTGCGGTCGCGATCGATGGCGATCACGCGCGTGCCGGGGGTAGCAAGAATGGAGCGGGTGTAGCCGCCGGCGCCGAAGGTCGCGTCGACATAGATGCCGCCGTCGCGCGGTCCGAGGTAGTCGACCGCCTCGCGGCCCAGCACCGGAATGTGGCGCGGCTCGTCGTCGCTGGTCATGGTGTCATCACCGCGAAGCAGACCGTGCGATACAAACAAGTGAGCTGCCTTCGCATCTTGCGCGTTCCGGTCTCCGCTTGGGACGATGCAGGCAGCCATCGGACAGGTGGCCATTCACAGGATTGCGGCCGCGCCCGCGCGCGGTCCTTCGGACCCCCATTAACACCGGTTAACATTAAGGAATCGTTGATGGAGTTGCGGCCCCGCCAGACATCGGAAAGCCGCATAGGGGGTTGTCCGAAACGCGGCGCAGAGTGATTGCACATTTATGACAAAGGCTTGATAGTGAACCGGGACGTTGGGGCAACAACCACAAGGCACCGCACCGAATTCTCGGAGCAGGTGACGGGGTGTGGCTCGAGCGGACTTGGCATCCGTAAAGATTGTGGATCGCCGTTCTATTGCCTGGCTCTTGCCCTGTTTGAGTTTTGAAATGCCCCTCGGTTCTTTCGCACCTGGTGGAACCCGATCGACACGTCAACGTGCCGTTCCGCTAACCCGGCTTCACGCTGACATGCACAAATTCATGCCGGATTCGTCGATGGTCTCCGACGTAATCCCCTCCCCCAATCATGGCGAGCGCCGCGACGGCAAGGCCGCCGACATGATCATCCTGCATTACACGGGCATGACCGACACCGAGTCGGCCCTGAAGCGGCTGTGCACCGCCGGTACCGACGTATCCGCCCACTATATCGTGCTGGAAGACGGCCGGGTGGTGCAGAGCGTGCAGGAATCCCGCCGCGCCTGGCATGCCGGCCAGTCGATCTGGAGCGGCGACGAAGACATCAATTCCCGCTCGATCGGCGTCGAAATCGTCAACCGCGGCCACGACTGGGGCTATCCGGACTTTCCGCTGCGCCAGATCGCCGCCGTGATCGCGCTCTGCCGCGGCATCATCATCCGCCGCAACATTCCGGCGCACCATGTGCTCGGCCATTCCGACGTGGCGCCGGGCCGCAAGAAGGACCCCGGCGAGAAGTTTCCGTGGTCGGCGCTCGCCGCGTCCGGCGTCGGCGTTTTCGTGCCGCCCGCGCCGATCGTGCGCGGCGAAACGCTGATGCTCGGCACCGCAAGCGACGCGGTCAAGGCGATGCAGCAGCAGCTCGCGTCCTACGGTTATGGCGTGCCGGTCAACGGCTCGTTCGACGCCAAGACCATGGAAGTGGTCACCGCCTTTCAGCGGCATTTCCGTCCGGAGCGGATCGACGGGGTTGCCGATCAGTCGACGTTAGCCACGCTGGAAGCTGTCATTGCCCGAAAGCCCAAAACGGCGCCGGAACCCTTGACCCCGCTCCCCCCACCCGCCATTGCTTGATCCGTCAGTCGGCCGGACGGCCGCTCTCGCGAAAGCCGAAAGGTTGCGAGGGAGGAAAGTCCGGGCTCCATCGACATGCGGTGCCGGATAACGTCCGGCGGGGGCGACCCCA
>LWDM01000015.1:42127-58348 GCA_002083525.1 Proteobacteria bacterium SG_bin9
CCACCGGGAGCAAAACCGAATAGGGACGGCACAGCGGTCAGTTCGTCTTTGACGATAACACCGCGGGGTCATGTCGGACCCGCTGTCCGGGTAGGTTGCTTGAGGCTGCGTGCAAGCGCAGTCCCAGAGGAATGGCCGTCACGTGCAGCATGCGCAAGTGTGCTGTGCCCTACAGAACCCGGCTTACAGGCTGGCTGATACATACGCATGGTGAAACAGACCATGCGCAAAAGTGACGAGGGGCTCGGCGCAACCACGCCGGGCCCCTCACCAGTTTTGGCGCCTGTCGCAATCCGCATGACAGCCCGTCTTCGTTCTCCCTTTGCGCGACAGCACGGAGCGACTAGGGTCCGCTTCCCCGCGAACGCGAACCATGTCCTCTCTTTCATCCCGCGAACAACTCGGCCTGCTGCTCGGCTTTGTCGGTGTCGTCATCTTTGGCGGCACGCTGCCCGCAACACGCATTGCCGTCGTTGCTATCGATCCGCTGGCGCTGACTGCGATGCGCACCGCGATCGCCGGCGTGTGCGCGCTCGTGCTGCTGATCGTCATCCGCCGTCCGTTGCCGCCGCGGCGCGTATGGCTCCAGCTGGCGCTCACGGCGGTCTGCGTCGTGGTGCTGTTTCCTTTCTTGATGGCGCTGGCGTTGCTGACGGTCGATGCGTCGCACGGCGGCGTCGTGCTCGGCGTGTTGCCGATTGCGACGGCACTCGCGGCCGTGCTGGTCGCGCATGAACGGCCAAGGCCGCTGTTCTGGATCGCCTCGTTATCCGGTGCAGCGATCGTCGTTATCTTTGCGCTCCGTCAGGGCGGCGGCTCGTTCGTGACCGGCGATCTCTTGCTGTTCGCGGCAGTGGCCGCAGCGGCTGTCGGCTATGCCTTCTCCGGACATTTGACCTCGACGATGCCGGGATGGGAGGTCATCAGCTGGGTGCTGGTGCTATCGCTTCCGGTCGCGTTGCCGGTTGCGCTCCTTACCCTGCCCGCGGACCTCGCGGCGATTCCGCTGAAGCCGTGGCTCGCGGTGCTTTACGTTGCCCTGTTCTCGCAATGGATCGGCTTCTTCGCCTGGAACGCCGGCATGGCCATGGGCGGCATCGCCCGCGTGTCGCAGGTGCAGTTGCTGCAGCCGTTCATCACCTTTGCGCTCGCGGCGCTGTTCGCCGGCGAGGCCATCACACTACAGATTCTGCTGTTCGCCGCCGCAGTGGTGGTGAGCGTGGCCATCACCTCGCGCGTCCGGCAACGGCCCTAACGAGCATGATCCGGAAAAGTGTGAAGCGGTTTTCCGAAAAGATCATGCTCGAAGCAAACTAAGCGTGACGCCACGCTTTAGTGCGCGTCGCCGGGCGGCGGGCCCATCATGTTCGGCTTCTTAACGAAGATCACGAAGAAGCTCAACGTCAGATAGAAAACCGCGAGCAGAAAGAACGCGTCGCTGAAGCCCATCACCGTCGCCTGCCGGTGCACGATCTGCGACAGCTGCTTCATCGCCATCAACGCCGCATTGCCGGCGCCCTGAAACTTCTGCGTCAGCATATCGAGCGTCTCGACGGCTTTCGCATTGCCCCATGTCACCCGGTCGTGCAGGCGCGAGATGTGCAGATCGGTACGCTTCTCCAGCACCGTGTTGATGAGCGCGAGCCCGACGGCGCCGCCGAGGTTGCGCGTGAGGTTGAACAGACCGGCCGCGTTCTTCAACAGGTGTGGCTCGAGCGTGCCGAGCGCGATGTTGTTGACCGGCACCATCGCCATCATGATGCCGAGGCCGCGCAAAATCTGCGGGATCAGCATTTCCCAGAAATCGTAATCGCGGGTGATACCGACCATCATCCAGGAACTGAGCGAGAAAATCAGCAGCCCGGCCGCGATCAGATATCGCATGTCGATCTTCTGCATCAGCCGGCCGATGATCGGCGCGCTGAGGAACATGGTCACGCCGGTGACGAACACCGTTTCGCCGATCTGCAGCGCGCTGTAGCCGCGCACCTGCGCCAGGAACAGCGGATAGATGTAGGTCAGACCGTAGAGGCCGATGCCGACGCAGAACGAGAACGAACAGCCGAGCGCGAAGTTGCGGTCGGTGAAGGCGCGGATATCGACGATCGGCTCCTTCGCCGTCAGCACGCGCCAGAAGAAGAAGACCGCCGACAGCACACAGACGATGCTGAAGTAGAAGATCGACTCGTCGTCGAACCAGTCGTTGCGCGGTCCCTCCTCCAGCACGTATTCGAGCGAGCCGAGAAAACCGGCCATCGCCAAGAGGCCCCACCAGTCGAACCTCTCCAGCAGCTCGAATTGCGGTTCGTCGTAATCGACCAGCGCCAGCACGCCGATAGTGATGCCGATGCCGGGGATGATGTTGATGAAGAACAGCCAGTGCCACGACATCGCTTCGGTGATGTAGCCGCCGACCGTCGGGCCGACCGTCGGCGCCAGTGTCGCCACGAGGCCGATGATCGGGCCGACGATGTGAAACTTGCTGCGCGGAAACACCGAGTAGGCCGAGGCGAACACGGTCGGGATCATGCCGGCGCCGACGAAACCCTGGATGGCGCGCCAGACGATCATTTGCTCGATGGTCGAGGTCATGCCGCAGGCGAAGCTGGCGATGGTGAAGCCCGATGCGGAGAGCGCGAACAGCAAGCGTGTACCGAGCGCGCGCGACAGGAAGCCTGACATCGGAATCGCGATCACTTCCGCGATCAGATACGAGGTCTGCACCCACGCGACTTCGCTGGAGCTAGCGGAAAGACCGGCCTGAATGTCGGCAAGCGAGGCGGAGACGATCTGGATGTCCAGGATCGCCATGAACATCCCGCACACCATGATCAGGAACGCAACCAGCCGCCGCGGCTGAATCCGTTCCTCCGCAGGAGCTGCGGGAATCGTCGACGGCGTTGCGGTGGTGGCGTTCGCCATTATCCTGAAACCAAAGCGCGACTCTACGCGAGCAAAACGCCCGCAGACTTATTGCGGATGAGTGGACGGATCGTCGAGATCGGCTTCGCTGTCCGCATCCTTGGCGCCTTCGCGCGTATCGACGGTGACATAGACCGACATGCCGGCGCGCAGTAGGTTCTGGTCCTGCACCGACTTCGGCACCCGCACGCGCACCGGCAGGCGCTGCACGATCTTGGTGAAGTTGCCGGTGGCGTTGTCCGGCGGCAGCAACGTGAACACCGAGCCTGCGGCCGGCGAGATGCTGTCCACCGTGCCCTTGAACTTGCGGTGGCCGTAGGCGTCGACCGAGATCGTCACCGGCTGGCCGACACGAATGCGCTTCAGCTGCGTCTCTTTGTAGTTGGCGTCGATGAAGACCTCGTTCAGCGGCACCATGTTGGCGAGCCGCTGGCCCTGCGCAACGAAGTCGCCCAGGTTGACGAGACGGTTCGAGAACACGCCGTCGACCGGCGCGCGCACGCTGGTGAAGCCGAGATCGCGCTCGGCCTTCGCCAGCGCCGCCTTGTACTCGTCGAGCTGACGCATCGCTTCCTGTTGCTGCGCCTTGATGACCTCGACGTTGTCATTTGCGGCATCCAGCGCCGACTGCGCACTGCGCACCGACGCCGCGGACTGATCGCGCGTTGCCTGCGAGGTTTCGAGCACCGCCTTCGATGCGAAACCGCGATCGGACAATGCCTGCTGCCGTTCGAAATCGAGGCGCGCGCGCGTGCTGGCCGCATCGGCGGAGGCAAGCTGGGCCTTAGCTTGATCGGCCTGGCTCTGCGCGGCGATCACCTGACGGCCGATACGCGCGATGCCGGCTTCCTGCGTCGCGACGCGGGCGCGCGCGGAGTCGACCGCGATCTTGTAGTCGCCGTCGTCGATCTTGAAGATCACGTCGCCTGCGTTCACCTGGGAGTTGTCGCGTGGAATCACGCTGACGATGTGGCCCGCGACACGCGCGCCGAGTGTCGTGTTGTATGAGCGGACGTAAGCGTCGTCGGTGGAGATCTTGAAGCGGCCGACGGTAAGGTAGTGGTAGCCGTACCAGCTGGCAGCGAGCAGTGCGGCGACGCCGAGCCCCATGAAGACGAGCCGCTTGCGCGGCTTCTTCGCTCCGGCATCGGCTTGTTGCTGCGTTGACGACGCACCGTCCGCCGGCGCGTCAACCTTCGGCGGCTCGCTCGCCTCGTCGCCACGCTTCAGCGTCTCCGCATGCGCATCACGCGCGGACGCACCCTCCTCGGTGGAAGGCTCAGGACGCAGCAGGCGTGCGGCGTGGTCACGGGCGGCCATTCAAGGCTCTCCTTATTCATGCAGGCGGAGCATGGCTCCGGAGAAATGAAATGGCTCCGAGCCGTCCCTTGCCTGGTTCAAAAGTATCTTGACCGAACCGTTCGGTCAAGATACACATCCGAGTATTAGGATGACCGGCGCCGGTTACCGCCCGATGTCGAAATTCCGCTGATTTCGAAACAGGTTAAGCCATGGTTGCGACCGAGCGCGCCGCATTGAAGGTTGTCGGAGACGAAGACAGCGCCAAGCGCCGCCAGATCATGGACGGCGCCAGCAAAGTGTTTCTCGAGCTCGGCTTCGACGGCGCCAGCATGGGCGAGATCGCCCGCGCCGCCGGCGTCTCCAAGGGCACCCTTTATGTCTACTTCTCGGACAAGAGCAGCCTGTTCGAGGCGATCGTCGAGCAGCAGAATCTCGAGCAAGGCAAAGCCTCGTTCAACTTCGATCCGAACCAGGATCTCGAAGCGACGCTGAAGAACTTCGGCCGCGCCTATATCGAACTGCTCTGCCGCCCTGCGGGCGGCTCGGCGCTCCGCACCGTCATGGCGATTGCCGAGCGCATGCCCGAGGTCGGTAGCCGCTTCTATGAAAAGGTGATCGCTCACACCATCACCAGTCTGGCTGAATTCCTGCGCGCCAAGGTCGAGGCGAAAGAGCTTGCGATCGACGACTGCTATCTCGCCGCCGCGCAGTTCATGCAGGTTTGTNNCGTTTGTCAGGCCACCCTGTTTCAGCCCTACATCTTCCAGTACAAGCCCGCCCCCTCGGCCGATGATATCGTCCGTGTGGTCGCGAGTGCGACACGAATGTTTCTGGCCGCTTACGGCGCGAAGAAAAACTAAGTCCTGTCACCTTCGCCTTCGGCCGAATCGCAATTGCCGACGACCGGCAGAGCGGATTAGTCTCCCGGCGCTGGCTGCGGTTTAGCTCTCGCCAGCTCGATATTGGGCGGCCGGGGTTGGGATATGGCGTTGCGTTGGCTGGCGGTTTGTCTGCTCGTTGCGTGTGGCGTGACTGTTGGCGGCGCCGCGCACGCCCAAAGCCGCCTCGCCTTCATCGTCGGCAACGACAGTTACCAGAACATCCCTTCGCTCAAGAAGGCCGTCAACGACGCGCGGTCGACGGCAGCGACCATGCGCAAGCTCAATTTCAGGGTGACGCTCGGCGAAAATCTCAGCCGCCGCGAGTTCAACGAGAGGTTCAGCACGTTCGAAGGGGCGGTGTCGCCCGGCGACACTGTCTTCCTGTTCTATTCCGGTCATGGCGTCGAAATGGACGGCTCGAACTACCTCGTACCCGTCGACGCGCCGCGGGCGAGGCAGGAAAGCCTGCTCAAGAGCGAATCCGTTTCGACCAACAACATCATCCAGGTCTTGAAGGCGCGCGGCGCCCGCACCGTCATCATGGTGCTCGATGCATGCCGCGACGATCCGTTCAAGGACAGCAACGGCCGCTCGCTCCCCGGCGCCCGCAGCGTCGGCGGGTTGGGCCCGCCGCCCGGCACCGATATCTTCATCGTCTATTCCGCTGGGAACGGCGAAGTCGCGCTCGATCGTCTGTCCGACAACGATCCGAATCCGAACTCCATCTTTACCCGCAGCTTCCTGCCGTTGCTGGAAGACTCCAATCGTTCGCTGCTGGATGTAGTGAAGACCACCCGCGACCGGGTTCAGGATCTCGCCCGGACCGTTGGCCACTCGCAATTTTTGTCGTTCTACGATCAGATCAGGGGCGATATTTATCTCGCACGAGGCATCGTCGTCGCGCCGGCACCGCAGCCAGCGCCACCTCCGGTGATAACGCCCGCGCCCGCGCCACCTCCACCGCGGCAGCCGCCCGTCGCAAACATTCCGCCTCCACCCCCGCCGCCGCCTCAGCCGGTGCAGACCCAGACGCTCTGGGATCACAACAATTCGATCATGCTGGTGAAGCAATCGGGCGGCCGCGTCTCGATCTACTATCAGAATCCGCGGCAGGGCATGATCGACGAGGGCGTCCGCTCCGGCACACTGCTGTTCGAAGGACAGCGCGTCGGCGATCGGCTGAGCGGCACCGCATATGTGTTCGATCGCCGCTGCGGCAGCCTTCCCTATCCGGACGACGGCGAGATCTTCGGTGAACGCAAGATCGTGCTCAACGGCCGCCGGGTGCCAACCCAGCTGACCAGCGACTGTCGCGTCGCCGGTCATCGTATCGATGCGTCGGTGTTCTCGAAGCGGGACTAGTCGTCCAAGTCTGCTTTAGTCATCCAGATCTTCGTCGTCGGGCACGTTGGCCGTCGACTTCTTCTTGGTCGGCCAGAAGCTCGAGAGTCCCTTCTTGACCGAGCTCGTGAAGTTCGGATCGTCACGCGATCCGGCGTAGCGGCCGCGTCCGAGCGAGGCGATCTGTTCGCTCGACAAAGCGCCCGGCCGGCAGATGTCGCCGCCGCGGGTGCGGCGGCGCAGATCGACATGGATGTGATCGTAGTGCGCGGCGTTCGAGCCCGGCGCCAGCACGGTGTTGAAGCGCTCGCAGGCCGCCGCCTGAATTTCGCGCAGGAACTGCTGCTCTTCCGGCATGCCGCGCCAGCCGTCGCGCACCGAGATGCGGCGGCCGTCGGCAAGAATGAAGGCCGCGATATCGAGCGCGTTGCCGAACGCATGCTCGGAAATCTTGCTGGTGCCGTCGCCGTTGCGCGTGCGGCAGGAGTACGCGGAGATCTGCTTGATCTCGACCACGCGCGCGCCGAGCCAGCGCGTCGCCGCCGGCTGCACTGATTCCATGATCCAGCGATCGAGCGCCGAGACGATCGGACACGCGAGCGTCGCCGTCGGCTGGATTGCCACCGGACCGATCGCGCCGACCACGTTGCCGTTCGACGGACCGAGCCGCGGCAGCGGATTTTGCACCGGCATGCCGGGCGCCGCCGAGCGGCCGCGCGAATACGGATTGGGATAGGCGCCCGGCCCGTTGTCAGGCTGCGCACGATATGGACCGCGCCGGCCGTAATCCTGCTGCGGCGGCGATTGCTCTTCCGCTTCCACGTCGGGCTCATCCGGCTCGGGTGCGGTGATGCCGGGCGCCGACAGTGAGACCGGTCCGCCCGCGCCTTGCTGCGACGGATACGATTGCGGCTGCGACGGATACGGCCGCTGCTGCGGATAGGGTTGCTGTTGATAGGGCTGCTGTGACGGATACGTTTGTTGTGACGGATACGTCGATTGCGACTGCGGCTGATACGTCTGCGGCGGGTCGTTCACCGGCCAGCGCGGCTGATTGCGGCCGATGCTGCCCGGAGGACGCAGCGAGTCGTCCGCGTAACCGAAGGCGCCGCTGCTTTCGCCGATCGCGGCGACCTTCAGCGGAAATTCAGCGCCGCAAACGCCCGGCCCGGAGATCGGATTGATGCGGACGAGTTCCGCGCTCTCTTTGACCGCGCCCGATTTCAGGCAAGCGACCTCTGCCTCGCGCCGCCAGGGTTCCCGTTCCGCGGTCTGAAAGAAGCCGCGTCCGCAACCCGCCAGAGATACGAGGACGATGGAGCCGACGAGATACAAACGAACTCCGCGCGTCATCCGCGCACGTTCGGTGAATTTATTTAAAGACTCTTCAACGTGTTGATTTTTATAGTTCTTTAACCACGTTCGCCGGTCCCGCACCGGAACCCGCTGCATACGCAATGCCAGGGGATAGTGCAGCAGCCCTGTCTTTTCTTATCTCGGAACGCTTTGCTAGCCTCGGCGTTACAACGAGCCGCCCGTGTCAACCAAGGGAGAGTTCCCATGACTGTCGCCGGACGTCTGCAAGTTGTAATGGCGTACGCCGCGTTTGCGTTTGTCGGCGCGATCGTGCTGGGCATGATCTGAGCCGAGTAACCGTTTACCCAAGTTCAAATCTGGAGCGGCTGCTGACGCAGCCCTCACTCCCTTTTCCCTTCCCAATCTCCCATCCCTAAATCTCCTGATCACCGCTGGCGAAGGAAGCCGGGCTCGCCGCGCGTCCTACGCAAAGATCACCAGCTTCGGTAAAATGCGTGGGTTTCCACACAGGTTGCCGCAACAACTGTTTCGTCGGCGTGCCGTGATGAAACAATTCTCGCTGCCTGCGAAACCATTTTAGGCTTTTGAAGCAAAATTCCTGAAGCGGTTCGTGCGTAGAAGTTTCCTCAACAAGACGCCAGCTGGCGCTTCAGGGAGACTTCAACATGTTTTCGGTGGATCAATTTTCGAAAAAGGCTTTTTCGTTCGCCGCCGCCGGCGCTCTCGGTCTGGCACTGACCTACGCGACGCCCGCCAAGTCCGCTCCGTTCAATCCGTTCCCGTTCCTGCCGCCGCTGACGACATATGAAGCGCAGCCGGCACCCGCTCCCGCCCCGCAGGTTGAAGCCGACGTCGAAGGCCGCGTCGAGATGCCCGCGCATCTCAAGCGCCAGGTCGTCAACTTCATGACCAAGGAAGCGCCGGGCACCATCATCATCGATACGCCCAACACCTACCTCTACTATGTGCTCGGCAACGGCCGCGCGATCCGTTACGGCATCGGCGTCGGCCGTCAGGGCTTCACTTGGTCGGGCGTTCAGAACGTCACGAAGAAGGCCGAGTGGCCGGCATGGACGCCGCCGCCGGAAATGATTGCTCGCCAGCCGTACCTGCCGCGCCATATGGCCGGTGGTCCGGGCAACCCGCTCGGTGCGCGTGCGATGTATCTCGGCTCGTCGATCTATCGCATTCACGGCACCAACGATCCGACGACGATCGGCGGCCGCGTCTCTTCGGGCTGCATCCGCCTCACCAACGAGGACGTCAGCGACCTCTACTCGCGCGTCAACATCGGCACCAAGGTGATCGTGCTGCCGATGGAGCGCCGTGCCGACAACGCCGGACGTCAAGGCTAATTGGAATCCCCCGCCGGATTGCTCCCCACAATCCGGTCACAGGAAACGGCGCGCTGGATGAGCGCGCCGTTTTCTTTTGCGCGCGCGGGATGACATCGCGGCAATGCGTTGAACCTCGCATGCGCGCGGTTTGTCTAACGTCATCATGACAACACTCATCCTCACCACTTCGATCATCCTGTTCGCCGCCGCCTGCTTCATGACGCTCGAGCGCGTCGCGCCCGGCCGTGAATTGCCGAATGCGCCTGGCTGGTACGCGCGCGCAATCCTCATCACGCTGGCGCAGGTCGCGATCACGCTGTCGACCAGCAAGGTCTGGACCTCGCTGTTCGGTCAGGCCTCGCTGTTCGATCTCGAAGCGCTGCGGATGCCGGTGCTCGAAGGCTTCATCGGCTGGTTCGTCGGCACGTTCTTCTTCTACTGGTGGCACCGCCTGCGCCATCAGAACGGCTGGTGGGTGCTGTTCCACCAGGTCCATCACTCGCCCGCGCGCATCGAGGCGATCACTTCTTTCTACAAGCACCCGGTCGAGATCCTCGCCGACTCCGCACTCGCCGCCGCCGTGCTCTATCCTCTGCTCGGCTGTTCGCTCGAAGGCGCGATGTGGTTCAACGTGTTCGCGGCCACTGGCGAGTTCTTCTACCATTCGAACTTCAAGTCGCCGCGGTGGCTGAAGTACTTCATTCAGACGCCGGAGCTGCACTCGATCCACCACGAGCTCGACGTACATCACTATAACTACGGCGACTTGCCGATCTGGGATCGCCTGTTCGGCACCTACCGGGATGCCGACGACTTCGCCGCTCAGTGCGGCTTCCCCCGCCACAACGAGCGCCACCTCGGCAAGATGCTGGCGTTCCGCGACGTCTACAACGAGCGCTAACCGCGGCGCTGGCGCGGTGCCGCGTCAGCGTCTATCGTCGGCGCATGCTCGCCGATCCTGACATTGCCGAATGGGGCGGCGCCGACGAGGTGTTCGCGCGTCTCGCGGGCGCATGGTCGCTCGCGCGCAGCATCGATACCGGCGCCAGCATGGCGGGCCGCGCGACATTCACGACGCGCAGCGACGGCAGCCTCGCCTACCACGAGCGCGGACTGCTGACACTTTCCGGCAGCCAGACTTTCGAGGCCGAGCGCCGCTACGTCTTTCGCGCATCGCCCGGCGGCTTTTCCGTGTTCTTCGCGGAGACACCCGAGCGGCTGTTTCATCGCATCGTGCTCATACCGGTGCACGGTGGTCTCCGTGGTGAGGCCGTGCACCCCTGCCGCGACGACAGCTACGTCAGCACCTACGACTTCCACGGCGACCGCTTCGCAATTACCCACGACGTGAGTGGCCCAACCAAAAGTTATCGCTCGCACACAACCTACACTCGCTAAGCCACAGCATCGCTGAGTCGCGCGCGGGCAATAGCCAACGCCTCGATTTCCCCAGCCGCGCTCAGCCGTCAGGCTGGCGCGACACGAACGCCGCCTGTAGTCTCATCCTAGTGGAGTGGATTTGACATTCGCTCCCCCTTACCGCGGCCGATTAAAGCGAATGTCAAATCCCAAACTCCACTAGAATTATAATTTGCTAGTGGTCCTTTGATTCTAACATTCGCAAAGAGCGTGCGCGGACAAACTGGTGCGAATGTTAGAATCGGACCACTAGGGGTTGGGGAGCGGGGACGACATGCGGCTCTCGCATATTCTGTTCGGCATTCTGGCCGTCGCGGTGTCGTTCGTCGCGGCGACCTTCATCATGGACTGGATTTCGCCGCGCTCCGCCGGTCCCGCGCCGAAGCTGGCGCAGCTTCCGCCTTTGCCGCCGGTCACGCGCAATTCCGTCGTCATCGCACCGATCGCGGTGCAACTGACCGCGATCCGCGACAGCGTCGACCGCGCCGCGCCGAAGAACTTCAACGGCAAGGCCGACAATCCCGCGAAACAGGTTCTCTCCAACGCCGACATCAACTGGACCATCAACCGCGGCCCGATCGCGGCAAGCGCCAGCGGCAATGGCAACGACCTCGTTCTGACCACTCCGCTGAACGGCAAACTCACCATCGCCGGCAACATTTCCAATGTCACCGGCGACGCGATCAGCAACATCATCGGCGGCAATCTCGGCAAGCAGATCGGCAACGTCGCGATCAAGCAGTTCAACGCCAACGGCGAAATCCGCGGCACCGTCGGCATCACTTCGCGTCCGGCGCTGCTGCCGAACTGGCGCATCGAGCCGAACCTCAACGCGCAGGTCAACCTCGGCGACACGGCGCTGACCATCGGCGGCATCCGCGTCAACGTGCCGGCGCAGATGAAGCCCGTGGTCGACAAGTCGGTGAACGAGCAGCTCGCAGCGTTGCAGCAGCGCATCCGCAACGACCCCGCGCTCGAACAGATTGCGCGCCGCGAATGGGCAAAGATGTGCCGCTCGATCCCGCTGAAGGGCGCGCAGGCCGGCCTGCCCGACTTCTGGCTCGAGATGCGCCCCGTCCGCGCCGTCGCCGCGCAGCCGCGCACCGATGCGCGCGCGGTCAATCTCCTGCTTGGCGTTGAAGCCGAGACGCACCTCTCTTCCGTCGAAACGAAGCCGAACTGCCCGTTCCCGGCGGCGCTCGAGATCATCCCGACCACCGCCGGCCGCGTGAACATCGGCGTACCGATCGACGTGCCGTTCACCGAGGTGAACAAGATCGTCGAGGCGCAGCTGAAGAACCGCAAGTTTCCGGAAGACGGCAGCGGCCCCGCCGACGTCACCGTGCTGAAGGCGACCGTCGCGCCGGCTGGCGAGCGATTGCTGATTTCGCTGCTCGTCAACGCCAGGGAGAAGAAGAGCTTCTTCGGCTTCGGCGGCGAAGCCACGGTTCATGTCTACGGCAAACCCTTGCTCGATCCGGCCGCGCAGACGCTGAAGCTCACCGACATCGAACTCGCCGTCGAATCCGAAGCGGCGTTCGGTCTCCTCGGCGCGGCTGCACGCGCGGCAATCCCCTACGTGCAGAAGGCGCTCGCCGAGCGCGCCACCATCAACCTGAAACCGTTCGCAGCCAACGCGCAGCAGCGCATCGCGGCAGTGCTCGATGACTTCCGCACCAGCACCGACGGCGTGCGCGTCGACGCGCTGGTCAACAGCGTGCGTCTCGCAGGCATCGCGTATGATTCGAAGACGCTGCGCGTGATCGCGGAAGCCGATGGCAGCATGGCTGTTACCGTGTCCAAGCTGCCTTAATTCGCCTGCTATCGCTTTTTTGCAGACCTGCTCAACCCTAAGTGGGTTCCATCACGATTCGTGTTGAATTAAACACGGCGGCCTTGGCTTAGGCCTCGAAGCCGGTTCCTGCGCGATGCGGAACCGCTGCTTCACCGATGGCGTTGCAGTTCGGCGCGCCTTCGCATGCTGCGTTGCGTTCGCGGCGTTGCGTATCCGCTCATCCAATCCAAAGACCAAATCGACGACGGGGACTTTATACATGAGAGCACTTTTGCTGGCCGCTGTGGCCACGCTTGCCGTTGCGCATCCCGCTCACGCCCAGCGCAGCGAATACGACAGCATGATCGCGAGCCACGCGGCCGCGAATGGCGTGCCTGCCGATCTCGTTCATCGCGTCATCGTGCGCGAGAGCCGCTACAACGCCCGCGCCGTCAGCAAGGGCAACTACGGCATGATGCAGATCCGCCTCGGCACTGCGCGCGCACTCGGCTACACCGGCAGCGCGCAAGGGCTGCTCGATCCGAACACCAACCTCACCTACGCGGTGAAGTATCTCGCCGGCGCCTATCGCACGGCGGGCGGCAATCACGCACAGGCCATGCGTTACTATTCGAGCGGCTACTATTATGCTGCGAAGCGTCAGCGCGCGATGTCGGCCTACGGTCTCGCGGGTGCGCAGTAAGCTGCACCGCAAGCGGCTCAACAAATCAAAGCCCGGCCTCGTGCCGGGCTTTCTTTTTGTCATGTGCCTGTGGCAGCATCGCAGCGCCGACCCACACGGCAAGCGCAGTACCATCCATGACAATCCTTGACCGCCGCCAGCTTCTTGCAGGAACAGGAGCCGCTCTCATGAGCCAACTCACGGAGACGGCCGCCGCCACGAGTCTCGATTGGTCGCCCGCCTCGCCTTCGGACATCGATTTCACCGGCGAACTCAACGCCAGGCTCGAGCAGGCGATCGCCAGGAAGCGGGTGTGGAATCTTCATGGCGTCATCGTCATGCGCAACGGCCGCGTCGCGCTCGAACGCTACTTCGAGGGCGATGACAATGCGCGCGGCCGGCCGCTCGGTACCGTCGCGTTCAAGCCGGATACGCTGCACGACATGCGCTCGGTCACCAAGAGCATCGTCTGCCTGCTCTATGGAATCGCGCTCGACGCCGGCAAGGTGCCGCCACCGGACGCGCCGCTATTCGCGTCGTTTCCGGAATACCCCGATCTCGCCGCCGATCCGAAGCGCAGCCGCTGGACCGTCGAGCACGTGCTGACCATGACCATGGGCACCGACTGGGACGAACTATCCGTGCCGTACACCAATCCAGCCAACGACGAGATCGCGATGGACAATGCACCCGATCGCTATCGCTACGTGCTCGACCGGCCGGTGGTGCTCGATCCCGGCAAGCGCTGGATCTACAACGGCGGCGCCACCGCATTGCTCGGCAAGATCATCGCCAAGGGCACCGGCAAGCCGATGCATGACTACGCCAAGGAGATGCTGTTCGATCCGCTCGGCATCGCCAACACCGAGTGGTTCTTCGGCCGCGAAGGCGACGCGACGGCTGCCTCGGGCCTGCGCATCACGCCGCGCGACCTTGCGACCTTCGGTCAACTGATGCTGCGTAACGGCGCACTCAACAACAAGCAGATCGTCCCGGCAGCATGGATCAAGCGCATCACCACGCCGTTCGTGCGCATCGATGAAATCCGCCACTACGGCTACCAATGGTATCTCGGCAACTGGTCGTTCGTGACGGCGTCGCGGCCGCGCTGGGACCGGCAGCGCCTCGAAAGCTTCTATTCGGCGGTCGGCAATGGCGGTCAGCGGCTGTTTATCTTTCCGGGACTCGATCTCGCGGTCGCCACCACATTCGGCAACTACAACGTCCCCGATCAGTGGATGCCGCCGACCAATCTCATGAACGACGTGGTTTTGCCCTGCGTGATCTAATTACTTCTTTGACACGGGCTTTGCCGCCGGCGGCGGCGGAGCGATCGGCTTGCGCACATGCACAACCGCGACATCGTCGGCGAACAGCCGCTGCCAGCCGTCGGTGCGGTCGAGCAGCTTCGCCGCCGGCGTCGTTGGCATCAGCAAAGTCGCATCGATCTTGTGCTGATCGAGCATCTTGAACAGGTCGGCCGGGTCGCGCAGCGACGTGGCGCTGTCATGCGCCACCATCATCTTCGCGCCGTAGAGTTCGGTGCGGCCGTCGATGAACGGCGATAGCCCCGACGCAATCATGTAGCCGCCGAAGTGGTAGTCGTTGAACACGCGCTGCGCCTTCTGCTGCTTCAGCGCGGCGACAGCAGCAGCCGGTGTCGAATTCGCCGGCGGCGCGTAACGCTGCGTCGCCAGCAGGAAGCCAATGCCGCCGATCAGCAGCGCGGCGATCGCAACGTGGAGCACCGCTGAACTTGCGCCGGCCTGCTTCTCCATCTCCGGTCCGCCGACCTGCCGCGCCAACGGCGCGGCCAACAGCATCGGCGCGAGCATCGCAAACGCATCGGCATGACGCACACTCGATAGCGCCAGATGCACCAGCCCGAGCAGCATGGCGATGCGCAGCGGCGGCAAGGTCACACCGCGCCAGAGCACAAGGCCGACGCACGTCAGCAGCACAATCTCGAACGGGCCGAGCTTGGCAAAATCCATCGGCCGCCACTCAACGATCATCGGCAGCGCGTCGCCGAGCGTCAAAATCTTCCACGCGGCCAGCAGCGAGCTATAGCCATACGGCGTGACGCAGCTTGCGATCACCGCGAGCACGCCGAACGCACCCCAGCGCATTGCCAGCGCCTTGCGCTCGTCGACCTGCGCATTCCAGATTGCGTCGACCGCCATCACGCCGATCAGCGCGAGGCCGAGCACGAAGCTGCCGTGCACGTTGGTCCACACGGTGATGACCGGCAGCAGCCAGAACGAAGGCGCCTCGCGTTTGTCGGCAGCGGCAATGAGCGTGCCCGCCCACAGCACCATCAGCGGCAGCGCCAGCACATGCGGGCGCGCCACCATGTGCGGCATCGTCAACACCAGCGCCGCGATCGAGAACATCAGCGCCGGCATCGCCGCGATCCGCTGAAGCATGAAGCGTGCGAGCAGCGCGATTGCGGTTGCGGCCGCGAGTGCGGCGAGCAGCATCGGTCCGGTCCAGCCGAAGAAGCGATAGGCGAGCGCATAAGCCACCTGCGCGGCCCAGCTGGTGGAAATCCACGGCTGGTCCTTCATCGTCAGCGAGAACAGGTCCGTGCGCGGAAACGAATCGTGGGCGACGATCCAGTTGCCTATGGCGATCTGCCAGTAGGTGTCCGGGTCGTTCAGCAGGTTGTGGCCAACCACCAGCAGCAGCGCCATGCTCCCCAGCGCAGGCCACAGCCAGAGCGGAACGCGCAGCGCCATAGCCGCGGGCCGGACCTCGTCGATGCTGGTGCTGCTCATGAAATTGCCCTCTGCGCGCGCAGTGCGGCATCATCCAAGCACCCAAAGCGATAATGCCCGGTAAAGACGGGCCTCCCGGCGGTCTATGCCGCATGACGGGAACGCATCCCCAAACCATTGAATTTGGCCCGGTTCGCGCCTATCGTAAGGGCGTTCCGAGGGGGGCTCCAGGCTGGAGCTGAGATACCGCACCCTCGCAAGCGGCGAATTCGCCCTTCGAGACCGCGGTAACCCTTTGAACCTGATCCGGGTCATGCCGGCGAAGGGACAGGGATGCATACCGCAAGCACCACGCCGCAATCGGCATCTATTCATATCATTGGCGCAGGCATCGCCGGCACATGGCAGGCGCTCGCCTTTGCGCGCGCCGGTCATAGCGTGACGCTGCACGAGCGCAGCTCTGCCGCGATGCTAGATGCGACCAGCCACTGGGCCGGCGGCATGCTCGCGCCCTGGTGCGAGGCGGAAG
>LWDM01000015.1:58431-61426 GCA_002083525.1 Proteobacteria bacterium SG_bin9
GCGCATCCGCGCGACCGCGCCGACTTCGACCGCTTCGCCAAACTCACCACGCATCATGCGCGCATCGGCGGCGAGAAGATCGCCGCGCTCGAACCCGCGCTCGATGGATTGTTCCGCGATGCGCTGTTCTTCGCCGACGAAGGCCATGTCGAACCGCGCACCGTGCTGCCGCGCCTGCACGAGCGCGCCGCGAACGCTGGCGCATCGATCAAGTTCGAGTCCGCACCGCGCGAGGAAGACCTCCAAGCTGATAAAAACAGCGTCGTGATCGACTGCCGCGGCCTCGCCGCGCGCGATCGCGATCATGATCTGCGCGGCGTCAAGGGCGAGATGATCGTGGTCGAGACCGACGAGGTGTCGCTGTCGCGCCCGGTGCGCCTCATTCATCCGCGCTGGCCGCTCTACATCATTCCGCGCGAACACAACCGCTTCATGATCGGCGCGACCTCGATCGAGAGCGAGGATCGCGGCGTCAGTGTCCGCTCGGCGCTCGAACTGCTCAGCGCGGCGTATGCCGTGCATCCGGCCTTCGCCGAAGCCCGCATTGTCGAAATCGGCGCGGGATTGCGTCCCGCCTACCCGGACAATCTGCCGCGCATCGCCATCGACGGCGCGCGCATCGCCGTGAACGGGCTCTATCGCCACGGCTTCCTTCTGGCGCCTGCGCTCGCCGAGCTGACGCTCGGCTATGTGGAGCGCGGCGCGATCGACAACGAGGTGATGCAATGCGCCTGATCGTCAACGGCGAACCGATCGATGCAAAGACGACGAAGGTCGACGCCCTGCTCGGCGAACTCGACTACGAAGGCACGCATCTCGCGGTCGCCGTAAACTACGACGTCGTGCCGCGCGCGCGCTGGGCGGAGACTTCGCTCAACGAGGGCGACGCGGTCGAAATTCTCACTCCGAGACAAGGGGGCTAATCCATGGTCACCTTCTACGGCAAGCAATTCAACTCGCGCCTCCTGATCGGCAGCGCGCTCTATCCATCGCCGAAGGTCATGCAGGACTCGATCCGCGCGTCGGGGAGCGAAATCGTGACCGTCTCCGTGCGCCGCGAGACTGCCGGCGGCAAGACCGGTGATGCGTTCTGGTCGCTGATCCGCGAACTCGGCGTCACCGTGTTGCCGAACACCGCCGGCTGCAAGGGCGTGCGCGAGGCCGTCACAACCGCGAAGCTCGCGCGTGAGCTGTTCAACACCTCGTGGATCAAGCTCGAAGTGATCGCCGACAACGACACGCTGCAGCCGGATGTGGTCGGCCTTGTCGAAGCCGCCAACATTCTCGTCAAGGATGGCTTCGAGGTCTTCCCCTACTGCACAGAGGATTTGAGCGCGGCGATGCGCCTTGTGGATGCAGGCTGCAAGGTGGTGATGCCATGGGCCTCGCCGATCGGCAGCGCCAAGGGCATCACCAACCGCGACGGCCTGAAACTGCTGCGCGACCGCCTGCCCGACATCACGCTCGTGGTCGACGCCGGTCTCGGCGCGCCGTCGCATGCATCCGAGGCCATGGAGCTCGGCTACGACGCGGTGCTGCTCAACACCGCCATTGCCAAGGCCGCCGATCCGGTCGCGATGGCATCCGCGTTCAAGCTCGGCGTCGAAGCCGGCTATGCCGCCTTCAAGGCGGGGCTACTCGGCGCGCGCGATTTCGCTTCTCCCTCCACTCCTGTCATCGGGACACCGTTCTGGCATGCCATATCCTGACCGCTTCTATCCCGTCGTCGACAGCGTCGCCTGGGTTTCGCGTCTCGCGAAGCTCGGCGTCGGCACCGTGCAACTGCGCGCCAAGGATTTGCCGCACCCCGCGGCGGTGAAGATCGTGCGCGAGGCGCTCGACGCCGTGCGCGGCACCAAGTGCAAGCTGGTCGTCAACGATTACTGGCAGGCGGCGATCGAATTGAAAGCCGAGCACGTCCATCTCGGCCAGGAAGACTTGGCCGACGCCGATATCGCCGCGATCAAGAAGGCCGGCCTCACGCTCGGCCTCTCGACCCATGACGACACGGAGTTGGAGAACGCCCTCGCCGCGAAACCGGATTACGTCGCGCTCGGCCCGATCTTCTTCACCACGCTGAAGGCGATGCGCTTCAAGCCGCAGGGCGTGCCGAAGATTGCTGAATGGAAGAAGCGCGTCGGCTCGATCCCGCTGGTCGCCATCGGCGGCATCAAGCTCGAACACGCATCCGAGATTTTCGCGGCCGGCGCCGATTCCATCGCCGTCGTCAGCGACGTGACCCAGAACGCCGATCCGGACGCGCGCGTGCGCGCCTGGCTCTCTCATGTTTCAGAAACTGCATAAGACGTTTTGCGACCTATAAGGAGGACGCCATGAACATCCGCTCGAACCCGGACAAGACGCTTCCCGCCGTCACCACCGGCTCGCTCCCTGCCTCGCGCAAGGTGCACTCCATTCCCGACGCCGCACCGGACCTGCGCGTGCCGCTGCGCGAGATCGAACTGAGCAAGGGCGCGAACGAACCGAACGTGCGCGTCTACGACACCTCGGGCCCGTACACCGACCCGAACGTCGTCATCGACGTCAACGCCGGTCTGCCCCGCTCGCGCATTGCATGGGTGAAGGAGCGCGGCGGCGTCGAGGAATACGACGGCCGTCAGATCAAGCCGGAAGACAACGGCAACGTCTCCGAGAAATATGCCGCAGCGGCCTTCAAGGCCTTTCACAAGCCGCTGCGCGGGCTCAGTGATGCGCCGATCACGCAGCTCGAGTTCGCACGCGCGGGCATCATCACCAAGGAGATGATCTACGTCGCCGAGCGCGAGAACGTCGGCCGCAAGGCGATGCTCGAGAACGCGCAGGCGAAGCTCGCGGACGGCGAGAGCTTCGGCGCGGAGTTGCCCGCGTTCATCACGCCGGAGTTCGTGCGCGACGAGATTGCGCGCGGTCGCGCCATCATTCCCTGCAACATCAACCACGGCGAACTGGAGCCGATGGCGATCGGCCGCAACTTCCTGGTCAAGATCAACGCCAA
>LWDM01000016.1:0-417 GCA_002083525.1 Proteobacteria bacterium SG_bin9
TCGCGATCGACTTGCCGAGCGAGGTCTTGCCGACACCCGGAGGGCCGACGAGGCACAGGATCGGTCCGGTCAGCTTGTTGGCGCGGCCCTGCACGGCGAGATACTCGACGATGCGGTCCTTGACCTTCTCAAGCCCATAGTGATCGTGATCAAGCGTATCCTGCGCAGCGGCGAGGTCCTTCTTGACCTTCGACTTCTTGCCCCACGGGATCGACAGCAGCCAGTCGAGATAGTTGCGCACGACCGTCGCTTCCGCAGACATCGGCGACATCTGGCGCAGCTTCTTGAGCTCGTGCTGCGCCTTCTCCCGCGCTTCCTTGGAAAGCTTGGTCTTGGCAATCTTCTCTTCCAGATCGGCCAGTTCGTCGCGACCGTCTTCGTCACCGAGCTCCTTCTGGATCGCCTTCATCTGCTCGT
>LWDM01000016.1:467-20786 GCA_002083525.1 Proteobacteria bacterium SG_bin9
CGCTTCTCGACCTGCAGCACCGAGATTTCACTCTCCATCAGCCCGAGCACCTTCTCGAGGCGCTGGGTGACCGACAGCGTTTCCAGGATGCCCTGGCGATCGGAAATCTTCACCGCCAGATGCGAGGCAACGGTGTCGCCGAGCTTGGCGAAATCCGTGATCTGCTGAACGACGCCGACGACCTCAGCCGAGATCTTCTTGTTCAGCTTTACATAGCTTTCGAAGTCGGACACGACCGAACGCGCGAGCGCTTCCGCCTCGACCGACTTGGCGTCGGTGTCGGCGAGCGCGACCGCGGTCGCCTCATAATACTCAGCGCGATCCGAATACTTTTCGATGCGGGCGCGCGACAGACCTTCAACGAGCACCTTCACGGTGCCGTCGGGCAGCTTAAGGAGCTGCAGCACGCTGGCGAGCGTACCGATCTCGTAAATCGATTCCGGGCTTGGATCATCGTCCGACGCGTTCTTCTGCGTCGCCAGCATGATCAGCGCATCATTCTTCATAACCTCTTCGAGCGCGCGGATGGACTTCTCGCGGCCGACGAACAGAGGCACGATCATATGCGGGAAGACGACGATGTCGCGCAGCGGCAGCACAGGATAGCTGTGCACTTCACCTGGGGTGATCGTCGGCCGGGGTTTGGTGGCAGTCATGGCCATTTCCTTTTGTTGTGCCCCCTTGCACGCAGCCCGCCAAACGGCGCAACCACCACAAGGTGCCAATTACCGGAGATCGTCGAGCTCTTATGAGCTATCAGCCGCGAACGGCTCGACCCTCCCCGGGCCTTTAAAATCAGCGAATCTAAGAGGATCCCATCTTCGCCGGAGCTATTAGGTGGCTATCGCTCGGGGGGGTGTCAAGTGAACACCGTGCAACGCGGAAAAGCCCGCCGAATCATGGTTTTTGAGCACCGCCGAGACCGTTTTCAGACACGAAAAAGCGCGCCGCTCGCATGGAACGGCGCGCTGATTCATGACACCGGAGATCAGGCGCTGGCGCTGGTCTCGGCGGTACGATCGGAGCGATCGGCGTAGATGTAGAGCGGACGTGCAGTCCCCTCCACGACCTCGCGCGAGATCACGACTTCCTCGACGCCTTCGAGGCCCGGAAGATCGAACATCGTCTCGAGCAGAATGCTTTCGAGGATCGACCGCAGGCCGCGTGCGCCGGTCTTGCGTTCGATGGCCTTGCGCGACACCGCGCCGAGCGCTTCGTCGGCGAAGGTGAGCTCGATGTTCTCCATCTCGAACAGACGCTGATACTGCTTCACCAGCGCGTTCTTTGGATCGGTCAGGATCTTCTTCAGCGATGCCTCGTCGAGGTCTTCCAGCGTCGCGACGACCGGCAGACGGCCGACGAACTCCGGAATGAGGCCATACTTCAGAAGGTCTTCCGGCTCGACGTGGCGGAAGATTTCGCCGGTGCGGCGATCTTCAGGCGCAAGCACCTGAGCCGCGAAGCCGATCGAGGTGGTCCGTCCGCGCGACGAGATGATCTTCTCGAGGCCCGAGAACGCGCCGCCGCAGATAAACAGAATGTTGGTCGTGTCCACCTGCAGGAACTCCTGCTGCGGATGCTTGCGGCCGCCCTGCGGCGGAACGGAAGCGACCGTGCCTTCCATGATCTTCAGAAGCGCCTGCTGCACGCCCTCGCCCGACACGTCGCGGGTGATCGAGGGATTGTCGGACTTGCGCGAGATCTTGTCGATTTCGTCGATGTAGACGATGCCGCGCTGCGCGCGCTCGACGTTGTAGTCGGCCGCCTGCAGCAGCTTCAGGATGATGTTCTCGACGTCCTCACCGACGTAGCCGGCTTCGGTCAGCGTCGTCGCGTCCGCCATCGTGAACGGCACGTCGAGGATGCGGGCGAGCGTCTGCGCGAGCAGCGTCTTGCCCGAACCGGTCGGACCGATCAGCAGGATATTCGACTTCGCGAGCTCGACGTCGTTGTGCTTGGTCTGATGATTGAGCCGCTTGTAATGATTGTGAACCGCGACCGAGAGCACCTTCTTGGCGTGCTGCTGACCGATCACGTAGTCGTCCAGAACCTTGCAGATTTCCTTCGGCGTCGGAATGCCGTCGCGCGACTTCACCAGCGAGGACTTGTTCTCCTCGCGGATGATATCCATGCAGAGTTCGACGCACTCGTCGCAGATGAAGACGGTCGGTCCGGCAATCAACTTGCGGACTTCGTGCTGGCTCTTCCCGCAGAACGAGCAATAGAGAGTGTTCTTAGAGTCGCTCGTACCGACCTTGCTCATTCCTGTCTCCGTCCGCCGTAATCTCTTTCAGAAAGAAGCGCGCTTCCCGGAAAGATCGCTCCAGTCCGGCACAACCAGCCGGCCTTCGTAGATAGGAGCAAAAACCGTACCAGAAAAGACCCTCTTCTCTCGTATCCTCATGCGAAACCGCACGAATCGCCGCAGATCACAAATCAGCCGCGATGATCCAGCCAACCATGCTGGCAGCCGACTATCAAGAATTCGCTAATCGCGACGCAACCCAATTCCGTGAGGTGTGGCATTCGGGTTGGAGGAGCGTCCCGCACGACTCCAGAAACCCGCCATTATCAATGGTTTGCGAGGGACTGGTGAGTCGCGGCTGCCGGGCGCCGTTAACCTGGAATCGGTGGAGAGTGCCGGTTCCGAATCGGGCGGAACTGTGTGCAACGCCCGCATCTTAAGGTTACGGCGAAAGGATCCCCTTCAGGCCGGCGTAGATCGAGCCGCCCGCGGTCGCCAATACGCCGGCCAGCGGACCTGCCGTGCGCAGCAGATCCTGGATGATGCGCGCGCGCCGCCGCAGCTGCTCCTGTCCCACATGCTGTCCCAAAAGCCGTGCAATCCGGAACGCCGCCGCATTCGGCCGTCCGCCCGCGGCCATCACTTGCGGCAACACCTGGAAGAAGAACATGCCGATCATGTTTCCCGTGCCGAACGACAGCGCGATGCTCGCGGCATACTCGAATATCTCGCGCCACACGCGGGCGTTTTCCGGCAGAATTGGAACGCCATCGATGTGGTTGGTCACGATCGACATGCCGGTGACGCTGATCATCGCTGCGATCACGCCAGCTAGAAACGCACCGCCGAATCCAATCTTACGCACGTACAACAGCGCCAACCCGAACGGCAGCGGAATCAAAAGCGAGGCAACACGCAAATACACCGGCGATAAATTGAGGACGAACAGCAGCAGATAGTGCGCACAGACGAGGACGATCGTCGGCAGCAGCACGTAGAGCGCGCCGAGCTGCAACGTGTAGCGGATCGGCGTCTCGCGCATGGCCAGGCGATTGTAGGCCTGGTCGAGCTGGCGCTGCAGCGCGTCGAGTTCGGTGACGAGATCCTGGATTTCGAGGATGACCGGCCGCACCACGCGCAAATCGCGGCTGCAATGCTTGCACGCCAGCGCTTCGTCACGGATCGTTTCGGCGCAGTAAGCGCACTCCATTAGCTCGGCCGCCCTGAACGATGAAGCCGCGCGTGAACTTGTTCGAGTTCGCGCATCAGCCCTTCCCGCTTCGCCTTCAGCATATCGCGCTCTGCGAGGAGACTCGCCGGTATCGCGATGTCGCGCCCGCACGACCGGCACACCAGCGCACGGTCGTCATTCTCGGCGGCGCACAGCGGACACTGCATGGGCGGCTCAGGGTGTGATCCTGATGAGGATATTCGAGATGGCCGTGCGTCCGTCCGAATCGGCTAGCTCCAGACGCATGGCGTGCTCGCCGACCGGCAGCTCGGCATTGGGCATATCGACGCCATTGGCCTGCGCGTAGGGTTTAATCCGGTCGGTAATGTCGATCAGCGGCGTCTTCAGATACATCAGCCGGAGCGAGGCAAGGTTCACCGTCGCCCCACCGAACGCCTCGAACTTAAACCGCAGCCGGACCGGAGATTTCGACGGGTCCGTCACCCCGGCAAACTCAATTCTAGGCCCGCGGGTAATGGCCCGCGAGACCGGTCCGACCTTGGACTGCGGCGGCAGCCGGGATTCGGCGTCGGTGACCAGAATGTCGGCCTCCACCGGCAATGGCGACGCGAAGAAGGTGACGACGGCAATGGCAATAAACAGGCAATAGCGCAAACCGGAGCAATGCATTTTCCAGCACCCTGAAAAACAAAACGCCGTGCAAACTAGCACGGCGCCGGGGCTTGAAAAACGGTCTGGAGGCCGCAGCCGGCCCGCCAGGCGGGACTTTACGACTTCGGCGCCGCCGGGGTCATCTCCTCCGGACGCTTGTCGATCACCTTATCGACGAGGCCGAACTCCTTGGCGGCATCCGAGGTCAAGAACTTGTCACGCTCCAGGGCGTCTTCGATCGCCTTGTAGGTCTGGCCGGTGTGCTTGACGTAGATTTCGTTGAGCCGCTTCTTCAGGCTCAAAATCTCCTGGGCGTGCAGCATGATGTCCGTGGCCTGGCCCTGGAAGCCGCCGGATGGCTGGTGGACCATGATGCGGGCGTTCGGAAGCGCGAAGCGCATGTCCTTCTGGCCTGCGCAGAGCAGCAGCGAGCCCATCGAGGCGGCCTGGCCGGTGCACAGCGTCGAGACCGGCGGGCGGATGAACTGCATGGTGTCGTAGATCGCAAGGCCCGATGTCACCACGCCACCCGGCGAGTTGATGTACATCGAGATTTCCTTCTTCGGATTTTCCGCTTCGAGGAATAGAAGCTGGGCGACGACCAACGTCGACATGCCGTCTTCCACGGGTCCGGTCAGGAAGATGATGCGCTCCTTCAGGAGGCGCGAGAAGATGTCATAGGCCCGCTCGCCGCGATTGGTCTGCTCGACCACCATCGGCACAAGGTTCATGTAGGTTTCGACCGGATCGCGCATTGATCACCTGAGAGTTGGAGAGTGTAGCAAGCAGACAGATATGGGCCATTTCGCGGGCGGCAAGGTAAGGCCCTGCCCTAAAGGTTCAAGCTGATTCGCATCCCGACAGCAAAGCGCCGCGCGAGGTGCGCGGCGCTGTTTTGGCGATTAATCTTAATTGGTCGCAAAGCGGGGGCTTACGTCGCCGGCTTTTCCTCGTCTTCCTTGTACAGTTCGTCGCGGCTGATCTTCTTCTCGGTCACGGTCGCCAGCTCGAGAATGAAGTCCACCACCTTGTCCTCGAAGATCGGGGCGCGCAGCGAAGCCAGCGCCTGCGGGTTGCTGCGGTAGTAATCCCAGACTTCCTTCTCGCGGCCCGGCATCTGACGGGCGCGCTCGATCACCGCGCGGCCGACTTCATCGTCGGTGACGTTGATCTTGTTCTTCTCGCCGATCTCCGACAGCACGAGGCCGAGGCGCACGCGGCGGTCGGCAATCTTGCGATATTCGCCCTTCGCTTCGTCTTCGGTGGTGTTCTCGTCGGCGAATGTCTTGTTCAACGACTCCATCTCGGCCTTGATCGAGTTCCACATCAGGTTGAACTCTTCGTCGACGAGCGACGGCGGCGCATCGAACCGATGCGCTTCGTCGAGTTGGTCGAGCAGCAGGCGCTTGACGCGCTGACGGGTCAAACCGTCGTACTCCTGACGCAGGCGCTCGCGCGCGGCGTCCTTCAGCTTGTCGAGCGACTCGAGGCCGAGCTGCTTGGCGAACTCGTCATCGATCGCGCGTTCCTGCGGCGCCTCGACGAGGGTCGCGGTGGTTTCGAACTCCGCTGCCTTACCGGCGAGGTCGGTGTTCATATAGTTCTTCGGGAAGTCGGCCTTGATCGTGCGGGTCTCGCCGTTCTTGATGCCGATCAGCTGATCCTCGAAGCCCGGAATGAAGGTGGCCGAGCCGATCAGCACCTGGATGCCCTCGCCCGTACCGCCGTCGAACGGCACGCCGTCGATGGTGCCCTTGAACGACACGGTGACGCGGTCGCCGCTCTCGGCCTTCGCATCGCCCTTGTCGGCGAACGGACGGTTCTGGTCGGCGATGCGCTTGATCGCTTCGTCGACCTCGGCGTCCGCGACGTCGGCAACCGGCTTCTCGATCTTGAACGTCTTGAAGTCGGCGAGCGCGATCGGCGGCACGATTTCGATTGCGACCGTGTAGCTGAGGTCGGTCTTGCCGGCGAGGACGTCCTCGATCTCCTTCTCCTCGGTCGGCATGGTGATCTTCGGCTCCATGGCGAGCTTCAGATTCCGTTCCGTGAAGATCTGCGTGTTGGTATCGCGGATCATCTGATCCACAGTCTCGGCGGCGACCGAGCGGCCATAGACCTTCTTCAGATGCGCGACCGGCACCTTGCCCGGACGGAAGCCATTGAGGCGAACCTTGTCCTTGAGGTCGACGAGGCGCTCATCAACCTTGGCGTCGATGTCCTTGGCCGCGACAATGACCTGGAATTCGCGTTTCAGTCCGTCGGCGACGGTTTCCTTCACCTGCATGGCGTCAATCTTCTTCCAAATGGGTCCAGCGGTGGCGCCGGACAGCTAAATCGTTCAGTCGGGTCTGCGGTGCGAACTTCGAAGCTCCGGAGTGTCCGGGGAACGGCGATCGGCAACCGCTGGCTTGGTGCGGGCGGAGGGACTCGAACCCCCACGACTTTCGTCACTGGAACCTAAACCCAGCGCGTCTACCAGTTCCGCCACGTCCGCGGGGAGCTTCTCAATTCCAGCCACGATCCCTCGGGCGGCGGGCTTATAACATGGCAAACCCCATTCGCAGCAAAAAAATGGCCGTCGGCCGGATCGGCGCAAAACCTGGAATCTGGTGGCGGGACAAGGCCATGCCGGCTGGGCCATCGAACCTGCAAGGCGGTCCGGTTTTGATCTGATCCCGCAGGCTGTGACTGGACAGAGCCCGCCGAAAATGGTCCGCATCCGCCCATGAATCGGGAATTCCTTTGCAGCCGCAGGCAGCTTCTGACCGGCGCGGCTGGGCTGACGGCGGGATTGGCCCTGCCTCGGCCCGCTGCGGCAGCGAGCGTGCCGCTCAACGTGCGCACCACCATCGCCACTGTGCCCTTGCGGGTACCAGCGACCCCCGTGTGGCATCTGGAGACACAGGCAGTCCCGCGCATCCTTCGTTACCGTCAGGGTGACGAACTGCAGGTCGCCTTCACCAACGACACCCCAGCGCCTGCGGTTCTCAACTGGTCCGGCATCGACGGGGTGGCAGCGGCCGAGCCGCTGACCGGACAAGCACCGCTGGCACCAAGCGGCCGTGCAAACTTCACGCTGCCGCTGCGCCACGCGGGCTCATTCCTGCTCGATGCGCGCCTGCTCGGCGACGGCCGCGAGCGTCCATCGACGGCCACCATGCTGATCGTCGACGAGCAGCAGAAGCCGGTTGCCGACAAAGACGCGTTTATGCTGATCGAGGACTGGCGGCTCAATGCGGACAACACCGCGCTCGCACCTGGCATCGATCCCAAGGACACGACGCCGCTCTTCACGTTCAATGGCCTGCCCAAGCAGGACATCACGATGCGCCCGAACGAACGGGTGCGTTTGCGAATCTTCAACGGCTGTCATCGCAGCGTGTTCGGCCTGAAGATCGAGAATCATGACGTGCGGGTCATGGCCGTCGACGGACAGCCCGCCGAGCCATATCCCGCACGCGACGGCCAACTCATCCTTGCCCCCGGCACACGGCTCGATGTGGTGATCGATGCGACGATGCCTGCCGGCTCCTCTGCGCCGATTATGCTCTTTGGCGGTGGAGCGCCGTTTGAGATCGCGCGGCTGGTCACGAACGGCGAGCCGATCCGTCCCGCGCCGCTGCCACTCGCCGCGGCCTTTCCTTCAAATGGATTGCCGACCGAGTTGCGCTTTCAAAATGCCCTCCGCGCCGAGCTCGCTTTCGACGGCGCCGTGCAAGGGGACTGGGCGATTCCGGGCAACTTCGCGCTGACGTCCGCACCGGTCTTCAAGGCCAAACGCGGCCGCGTGGTGATGTTGCACGTCCTCAATCGCGCGCCCTCGCCGATCGTGATGCGGCTGCACGGCCATCACGCGCGCGTCCTCGACCGCCTCGACGACGGCTGGAAACCGTACTGGATCGACACGCTGCTGCTCGACACCGGACAGACGCAGCGTATTGCGTTTCTCGCCGAACATGCCGGCAACTGGCTGATCGAAACTATGCAGATCGGCTGGGCTTCGCCGAAACGCGTGCGGTGGTTCGCGGTCGAGCCGTAGCAACGATTGCCCACACCGGCCGCGGTGCTATGCTTCCCTGAAACACGAGCTGCAGCATTGCCGGAGTGCTCGATGCTCAAACGCCTGTTGATCGTCGCCGCGCTGACACTCGCGGGCACGACCGGTGCCAACGCCCAGATCGTTGCGCTCGGCGCCAGTAACACCGCTGGCTATGGCGTCGGCGCATCGGCGGCCTTTCCAGCGCTGATCGAGCAAATGCTCAGCGCGCGCGGAAAGCCAATGTCGGTGAGCAACGCCGGCGTCAGCGGCGACACCACCGGCGGCATGCTTGCGCGCCTGTCGAGCGCGGCCCCGGCCGGCACGAAGATCGTCCTCTTGCAGATTGCCGGAAACGACGCTTTCCGCGGCATGAGCGCCGCGACTGCTGCGGCCAACCGCGCCGAGATCCGCAAGCAACTGCACGCGCGCGGAATCCGCACCATCGAGGTAGACGGTCTGGTGCAGGCCACGGTCCGCAGCGGGTTGCGGCAAGCGGACGGCATTCACATGACCGCGGAAGGCCACCGCCGGGTGGCGGCGCAAATCGCTGCGCAGATTCGCTGACCTGAAATCGCGTCAACCCGGTTTCGATAACCCCTTCACCATCACCGACAAGGTTTCAGCGCCCGCGATCCGGTCGATCGAGATTTCCTGATAGGCGGGCGATGTCAGGAAACGCTCCGCCTCCGCTTCGTCGGGAAATTCCATCACCACGACCTTGTTGTGCGCGAAATTGCCGTCGAGCACGGTCGGCTGTTCGTCGGCGACCAAGAGCTTGCCGTTGAAATGCTTGAAGACGTCGGCAAAGCGCGACTGATAGCGGCGATACAGCTCTTCCTTGGTGAATTTCACATTCGCGATGACGTAGACGGACATCGCACCTCACTCCACCTTGATATCGGCAGCCTTGATGATCGGCTCCCAGAGCGCCGCTTCCTTCTGCATCGCCTCACCGAGCGCCGACGGCGTCGATCCGACGGAGCGTGCACCGAGATCGCCCAGCCGCTGCATCACAGCCTGATCCTTCAGCGCCTCCGCCACGTCCTTCGAGGCTTTCGCGACCACGTCAGCCGGCGTTCCCTTCGGCGCGAGCAGCCCGAACCAGGTGTTGACCTCGTAGCCAGGCACCGTGTCGGCGAGCGGCGCCACATCCGGGAAGCTCGGCGCACGCTCGCGCGAGGTGATGCCAAGCGCCCGCACCGAACCGCCGCGCAACTGGGACGCAGACACCGTCAGCGTGTCGAACATCACGTCGATACGCCCGGCAATCAAGTCGGTCATGGCGGGCGCCGCGCCGCGATACGGCACATGCGTGATGTCGATGCCGGTGCGGGCCTTGAACAACTCACCCGCGAGATGGATCGAGGTGCCGGCGCCCGCCGAGCCGAAGCTCAACTTGCCCGGATTGGCCTTGGCCCGGGCGATGAAGTCGGCCGCGGTCTTGTCCGGCGAGGACGCCGGCACGACCATGACGTTCGGCACCGCGATCATCATCGACACCGGGACGAGATCGGCTGTCGCATCGAACGGCATCGACTTGTAGAGGAAGCGGTTGACGGACACCGACTGCGACGTGATCAGGAACGTGTAGCCATCGGGCGCGGAGCGGACCACTTCGCTGCCTGCGATATTACCGCCGGCACCGGCGCGGTTTTCGACGACCACCGTTTGGCCCCAGATCTGATTGAGCCGATCGCCGACTAGCCGTGCGACGATATCCGCCGCGCCCCCGGCTGGAAATGCGACGACGAACTTCACCTGCCGCTGCGGGTAGGCCTGTGCGAACGAGATGGCGGGCGCAGCGAATGCACCGGCGGCCCCCACGAGCATGGCGCGGCGGGACAAGCCCGCGACTGGCTTCTTGATCATAACATTCCTCCCGAGGTCGCCGGTTGCTCCGGCAACTATATTGATGGTCCGCGATGGCCGGCGCCGGTTGCGGCGCTGCGCTCAAGGCGGTTATTGCGGCAGACTGCGATGAAGGAGACGACGGAGGCTGTGCTCCGTCAAGCCGGTATCGCCGACGTTACTCCCCGTTTCGCCAACTCAGATGTCGAACGCGGCATAAAGCCGCCGCAGCACCGCCGGTAGCGCCTCGGGTAAGTCTTCCGCAATCAATCCTGGTCCAAACTCGCTGGCGGTCTCGCCGTGCAGCCACGCACCGATACTCGCCGCTTCGAACGCCGCGACGCCCTGCGCCAGCAGCCCGGCAATGAAGCCTGCGAGCACGTCGCCAGCACCGGCGGTGGCAAGCCAGGGCGGCGCGTTCGCTGAAATGAGGGCACGGCCGTCGGGCGCGGCGATAACCGTGTCGGGGCCCTTGAACAGAACAATCGCTCCGGACTCTTGAGCCGCTAATCGAGCCAGCTCAAGCTTTGAACAACCTGAGCTTTTGCTTTTTATCTCTCGAAATAATCTTCGGAATTCGCCTTCATGTGGAGTGAGAATAACCTTTGACTTCGTGTGAAACTTTAACTCTGAAAACAGCACGTTCGGCGCGTCGGAAAAGCTCGTCAGCGCATCGGCGTCGAGCACGACGCCCCGATCGGCGCGAATCGCGGCGAGCGCCTTGGCGCGCGTCGCCTCGCCGACCCCACTGCCCGGTCCGACGACACAGGCATTGATCCGCTGATCCTCCAGCATCGCCGTGAAATCATCCGCGCTATCGACTGCGCGCACCATGATTGCGGTGAGCGCAGCGGCGTTGACCGCTAGCGCATCTTTCGGCGAGGCCACCGTCACCAGCCCCGCCCCTGCCCGCAGCGCGCCCCGGGCCGCGAGGCGCGCAGCTCCCGTCGACTCGATGCCGCCCGAGACAACCACCGCGTGGCCGCGCGAATACTTGTGCCCATCGATCGACAGCCGAGGAAACGCAGCGCGCCATGTCGACGGAGCGTTCTCGAACGTCGACGGCTTGATCTCATCAAGCACGCGCGCATCGATGCCGATGTCAGCGACATGGATGCGCCCGCAATGTGTTCGTCCGGGCAGCAGCAGATGTGCGGGTTTCTTGCGGAAGAACGTCACCGTCTCAGTCGCGCGCACCGCGACGCCCATCACCGCGCTAGTGTTGCCGTTGATGCCGCTCGGCAGATCAACACAGAGGATCGGAACGCCACTCGCGTTCATCGCGTCGATGAGTGCGCGGGCTTCGCCATCGACGATACGGTTGAGACCCGCGCCGAACAGTGCATCGACAATCAGCGCGCAGCCGTCGAACATTCCCTCATGCGGCGCGATGACGGTCCCGCGCCAAGCCCGCGCAGCGATCGCCGCGTCGCCCTTCAACACATCGAGATCGCAGGTCAGAATGACGGCCGCCTGGATGCCGTTTGCGGCCAGCTCGGAGGCGGCGACGAAGCCGTCCCCTCCGTTGTTGCCGGGACCGGCAACGATCGCGACCCGGCCTCGCCGATCGCCAACCATACGCCGAGCGGCATCCGCGACAGCGCGGCCGGCGCTCTCCATCAGAGAGAAACCGCTGATGCCCGCAGCGATGGCGGTCTGATCGGCACGCGCCATCTGCTCCGTGGTCAAAACCTCCATGATGAGAAACCCTTCGGCACCGCGCCTTTTCCGCAGGCAATCAGGTCACCCGACACCGTTCGGAGGACAGAGCGAGTGTCTAATATTTAGGCAAAATGCCCATTCAACGATCAGATGATCGTCAGCCCAGCTCGGGACGTGATACCAAAGCAGGCATTAACAGGCTGATAATACTTTCCTTTCGGGCCGATTAACAATTTGGCATGGACCCTGCTTTTGTGGAAGTCTCTCTCGTCGCTCCACCCCTCCCACAACGAGCTTAGGGTGCAATGGAGCGTCATCCGGAACCGGCTCCGCCCGCGCTTTCGGATGCGCGCGTTGTTGCGGCGAGCTGAGATGAATGCATCGACGCGAGCGCATGCGACCAGACCGTTCCTTCGCGCTCGCGTGCGAATGACGAGGACAGTGCCGGGAGACTTCGAGTGAAGAAGATTGAAGCCATCATCAAGCCGTTCAAGCTCGACGAGGTGAAGGAAGCGCTCCAGGAAGTTGGACTGCAAGGTATCACGGTGACCGAAGCCAAGGGCTTCGGCCGGCAGAAGGGCCACGCCGAGCTCTATCGCGGCGCCGAGTACATTGTCGACTTCCTGCCGAAAGTGAAAATCGAGATTGTGATCGGCGACGAATTGGTCGAGAAAGCCATCGACGCCATCCGGCGCGCTGCGCAAACCGGCCGCATCGGCGACGGCAAGATTTTCGTTTCCAATATCGAGGAAGCCATTCGCATCCGCACGGGAGAATCCGGGATCGACGCCATCTGACGATTTCCTTCTGACCAATCCGCCTGACCGTTTCACTCCCTCACCAACCGGCGGCGTTAGCCGCCACATCCGAACCAACGCAGTAAACGACGACCGTAGCTAAAGGGGTATCCATGAAGACCGCAAAAGACGTCCTCAAGACGATCAAAGACAACGACGTCAAGTATGTCGACTTCCGCTTCACCGATCCGCGCGGCAAGTGGCAGCACGTCACGTTCGACGTGACGATGATCGAGGAAGAGACCTTCGCCGAAGGCATCATGTTCGACGGTTCGTCGATCGCCGGCTGGAAGGCGATTAACGAGTCCGACATGTGCCTGATGCCGGATCCGGTGACGGCGACGATCGATCCGTTCTTTGCGGAGACCACGCTGGTTCTGACCTGCGACGTGCTCGAGCCGACCACAGGCGAGCCGTACAATCGCGATCCGCGCGGCATGGCTAAGAAGGCCGAAGCCATGGTCAAGGCGATGGGCGTCGGCGACACCGTGTTCGTCGGTCCGGAAGCCGAGTTCTTCGTGTTCGACGACGTGCGCTTCGCCGCCAATCCCTACAACACCGGCTTCAAGCTCGACTCGTCGGAACTGCCGACCAACTCGGACACCGAGTATGAGGGCGGCAACCTCGGCCACCGCATCCGCACCAAGGGCGGCTACTTCCCCGTCCCGCCGCAGGATTCGATCCAGGACATGCGCTCGGAAATGCTCGGCGCCATGGCCAAGATGGGCGTCAAGGTCGAGAAGCATCACCACGAAGTCGCCTCTGCCCAGCACGAGCTCGGCATGAAGTTCGACACGCTGACGCTGATGGCCGACCAGATGCAGATCTACAAGTACTGCATCCACCAGGTCGCGCACATCTACGGCAAGACCGCCACCTTCATGCCGAAGCCGATCTACGGCGACAACGGCTCGGGCATGCACGTGCACCAGTCGATCTGGAAGGACGGCAAGCCGGTGTTCGCCGGCAACAAGTACGCCGACCTGTCGGAAACCTGCCTCCACTACATCGGCGGCATCATCAAGCACGCCAAGGCCATCAACGCCTTCACCAACCCGTCGACCAACTCCTACAAGCGCCTGGTCCCGGGCTATGAAGCGCCGGTGCTGCTCGCCTATTCGGCGCGCAACCGCTCGGCCTCGTGCCGCATCCCCTACACCACGTCTCCCAAGGCAAAACGCGTGGAAGTTCGCTTCCCCGATCCGATGGCCAATCCATATCTCGGCTTCGCCGCGATGCTGATGGCCGGCCTCGATGGCATCAAGAACAAGATCGATCCGGGTCCGGCAATGGACAAGGACCTGTACGATCTGCCGAAGGAAGAGCTGAAGCAGATCCCGACCGTCTGCGGTTCGCTGCGCGAAGCGCTCGAGAACCTCGACAAGGATCGCGGCTTCCTCAAGAACGGCGGCGTGTTCGATGACGACTTCATCGACAGCTACATCGAGCTGAAGATGACCGAAGTCGCGCGGTTCGAAATGACCCCGCACCCGGTCGAGTTCGAGATGTACTACTCGCAGTAAGCTCTGCGTCAGACGAAAAATGCGAAGGCGCTCCTTGCGGGGCGCCTTTTGCTTTGAGCGGACGCTAACGCCGGAACACCTTGATCGCGGGCGTGCCGTCCGGCAGCGACAGCATGGCAGACTGGAGCGCCCTCGCCGCGGCGGTCTCTGCGTCTCGCCACCACGGAAGTTTGCCGTCGATCTGACGGGTCACCGGCTCACCGAGCGCACCGCCGAAATCGATCGGCCACCAGCCCGGCGGCAACGTTTCGACGGTCATGGCCTTCAAACGTATCCCGCCTCCAAGGCTCGTTTCGAATTCATCCGGCCGCACCACCCGTGCCGAAGCCGGATTTGCCATGTCGGCAAACGCCAGCAACACCGGCGTTCGCCCCTCGGTCACAGGCGCCGACGCGGAGAGACTCTTCAATTCGCGAAACTGCACGCGCTGGCCCGTGGCAGCGTTGATCGCCCTCAGGTCAATGTAGTTGATCGCCTCAAGATCGAGCGGCGCGCCGCCATGGGCGAGCAAAACAACGACGCCTTTGCCCTTTCCGGCATCAACGACAAGCGCATCGCCCTTGATTTGCGTTCCGGTGCTCCCCGTTCCGGCGTAGCTGCGGTTGGGATGCACGGCGATGACGCCGGACGCGGACTTCATGCCGTCCGGCGTCTCGATCTCAACCGTGAGCCGGTACTTGTGATCGGGCCGCTTCAATCGAATCTGATCGCCGGCCAGTAAGCCCACGGCAATCACACCCAGTCCAAACCATCGTGTCCAACCCGCCATCACGAATCTCGAAGTGCCAGCACAACCGTCATGATTGTCCGCGACAATGGAGGCAACCTGATTTTCGCAGTGCGGCGCGCTTGCGCAAGCAAGGCTTTTTGGCAATGAGTCGATCCATCGTCGTCTTCCCGAAAGGTTTGCGCATGGATTCCGCGCCGAAAGCACGCTCGACAGAAGCCAGCCAGCTCGCATGGGCCATCGCCAAGGGCGGGATCATGGTCGCGACCTTCGTCGCGTTCCTGGCGTTGGCCTGGTATTCCGCCGCAACGCTGTTCCTTATTTTCTCCGGCGTGCTGCTCGGCGTCTTTCTCAATGCCGTCGCCAACCTGCTCGGCCGGCTGATGGGAGGCGGCTACCACTTGCGGCTGACGATCGTGTGTCTCGTCCTGGCTGGCCTTCTCTCCGGTGTTCTCTTTCTTGGCGGGAGCACCATTGCTCAGCAGGTGACCGTTCTCAGCCGAACCATTCGCGCGCAGATCGTCAACGTGAAGGACTTTCTCGAACAGCGCGGGTTCGACACCGGCATCCTTGATCTCGGCAACGTTGCGCAGACGCAGTCGGGCTCGTCCGAAGCGCATCCTCCGACCACGCCAAAACTGCCGGACGCCGGCGCACTCGCCTCCGGCACCGGCGCGATCGTCAATCAAACGCTGAAGCTGGTGCTCGGCACCGTCGGCGCTGTCGGCAACTTCTTCATTGTTCTTTTCCTCGGCCTTGCGTTCGCCGCACAGCCGACGGTCTATCGCGATGGCATCCTGTCCATTGCACCGGCGCGACACCGGCAAAAAACGGCGCAGATCGTCGACAGCATCAGCGAAACCTTGCAGCGCTGGCTGGTCGCCCAGCTCGTCGTGATGCTGGTCGTGTTCGTCGTCACCTGGATCGGTCTCGCCATCATCGGCATCCCGGCCGCCTTCATCCTCGGCATTCAGGCGGGTCTGCTCGCGTTCATCCCCACGGTTGGCGCCCTGCTCGGCGGGTTGATCATCGTGCTCGCCTCACTCGCGTCCGGATGGGTTGCCGCCGCCAGCGCCGCCGGCCTGTTCCTGGGCGTCCACGCGCTCGAAAGCTACATCCTCACGCCGATCCTCCAGCGTCACGCCATCGACATTCCGCCGGCGACCTTGTTCGCGATGCAGATCCTGCTCGGCGTCCTGTTCGGCGTGTGGGGGCTCGCATTGGCGTTGCCGCTGATGGCGATCGTTAAGGTCACGACGGCTCAACTGCGCACCGACGACTTGCCACCCGCGATAACCGCCTAGCTGGAGAATCTTCCATGTCCGACGCATCATTTATCAACAAAAACACGGCTGATGTTTCGGACGATCTGCGCGCGCCTTTCGACGCCTGCGAGGACACTCCCAGCAACCCGACCGACAACCCGACGATTGGCGATATCATCGCGCAGCGTTTCGATCGCCGCGACATTCTGAGGGGCGCGCTCGGTGTTACCGCGATCGCCGCGACGACAGGCTCGCTGGCGCTGCAGGCCGCGGAAAAAGCCGTCGCCCAGACCGCCCCGTCACCGGCAACTCGTTTTCCCTTCAAGGAGCTTGCGGCCAGTGTCGACGCCAACCATCGTATCGCCGAAGGCCATCGCGCCGATGTGCTGATCAGTTGGGGCGATCCGGTCCTTCCGGGCGCGCCAGCATTCGATCCGTTGAAACAGACCGCAGCCGCGCAGCGCCTGCAGTTCGGCTTCAACAACGATTTCCTCGGCTATTTCCCGATGCCGGGCGCAGCTGACGCATCATCTCACGGCCTGCTCTGCGTCAACCACGAGTACACCAACGAAGAGCTGATGTTCCCCGGCGTCGGCAAGCAAGACCGCAAGTTCGACAAGATGACCCAGGAGCTGGCGGACATCGAAATGGCCGCCCACGGCGGCTCGGTGATCGAAATCCGCAAGGACGCCGGCAAGTGGCAGGTCGTGCCCAACTCGAAGTATGCGCGCCGCATCGATGCGACGACGCCGATGGACATCATGGGCCCCGCCGCGGGTCATGCGCGCATGCAGACATCCGCCGATCCGTCCGGGCGCCGCGTGCTGGGCATGTTCAACAATTGCGCAGGTGGCGTGACGCCGTGGGGCACGTGGCTTACCTGCGAGGAAAACATCAACTTCTATTTCTTCGGCAAACTCGCCGACGGCGAGCCTGAGGAACGCAACCACAAGCGGTTCGCCATTCCCGGAAATATCCAGAACTGGGGCCAGTATTACGATCGCTTCAACGTCGGCAAGGAACCGCGCGAAGCCAACCGCTTTGGCTGGGTGGTCGAGATCGATCCGTTCGATCCCGCGTCGACCCCGAAGAAGCGCACGGCGCTGGGCCGCGCCAAACATGAAGGCGCCGCCGGCATCATCAACAAGGACGGCCGCTACGTGGTCTACATGGGCGACGATCAGCGCTTCGATTACGTCTATCGCTTCGTCACCAGCGCCAAGGTCGACGTCGCCAATCCGGCTGCAAACCGTGACATTCTTGACGACGGCGTTCTCTTCGTCGCACGCTACGACGCCGACGGCACGATGACATGGCTGCCGCTGGTTTTCGGCCAGGGTAAGCTGAACCCCGAGAACGGCTTCAACAGCCAGGCCGAACTGCTCATCGAAACGCGCCGCGGGTCTGACGTGCTCGGTGCGACGCGGATGGACCGACCCGAGGACGTCGAAGCCAACCCCACCACCAACAAAGTCTATGTGATGCTCACCTTCAACGAGCAGCGCACCCCGGCGGGCACAAATCCGCAGACCGACGTCAACGTCGCCAACCCGCGCGTTGGAAGCCGGTTCGGCCATATCATCGAGATGACGCCGCCGGACGGCGATCATGCGGCGGACAAATACACGTGGGACATTCTGGTGAAGTGCGGCGATCCGGCGATCGCCGAGGTTGGCGCGACGTTCTCGTCCGCCACCACCCGCGATGGCTGGTTCGGCATGCCCGACAATCTTGCCGTCGATCATCAGGGACGCTTGTGGGTTGCGACTGACGGCAACTCGGGAAGCAAGACGCAGCGCACCGACGGCATCTGGGGCATCGAGACCGAAGGCGCCGGACGCGCCACCTCAAAGCATCTGTTCGGCGCGCCGACTGGCGCCGAAGTCTGCGGTCCGTTCTTTACGCCCGACGATCAGACATTGTTCGTCGCGATCCAGCATCCGGGTGAAGCCGACGAGTTGGATCCGAACGCGCCTCCGGCGACGTTCGAGAATCCGTCGACGCGCTGGCCGGACTTCAAGGACGGCATGCCTCCCCGCCCCTCGATCGTCGCAATCACGAAGATCGGAGGCGGCAAAGTCGGCACATAGGTTTGATCTTGGCTTGATCCCGAAAAAGTGGGAACCGGTTTTCGGATTAGATCAGGCCAATCAAGATGACGTCACCACCGTGCTGGTGTGCTCGACATCGGGCGGCGACGCAAAGTACTGCCCGACCAATCCGCGCCACTCGGTGAAGTTCTCGGAGCCACGGAAGTCCACCGTGTGGTTCTCGAGCGTCTCCCACTTCACCATCAGGCGATAGCGCTGCGGCTTCTCGATCGACTTGTGCAGCTCGAAGCCGTGAAAACCCTTTGAGCGTCCAAACGCGGCGCGCGCCCTGGCAACAGCCGCCTCAAAGTTCTTCTCGCTGCCCGGCTTGATGTCGATCTGGGCGATTTCCGTAATCATGCGTGTTCATCCTCACCTGATGGGGAGGATGGCTGTAGCCCAAAATTCTCGAGTTATGAAGAAGCCGGCGCGTCAGATGACGATCAGCCAGAAGCCGGCCAGCAGCATGACGCAACCGATAAACAGCGCGGTCGGCAACTTGCTCGGCTGGGCATAGCGGCCCTCGGCACGGCGGGCGGCGATCAGGGCGCGCTCATATTCGTCCGAGGTCGAGAACATGCAGGCAAAGCCAGAACGCGCGAGTGCGGCCGCCATCTCGAGCGAGACGGGATCGTTGGCTTCGGTGCGTGACTGAGTCTGCATAGCACTCAAGGTTACGCTCCGAATGGTAAACGGCTGGTTATTTTCAGCCGTCTCCACCTCGATCAGCCCGCTGGCTGAGCCATTGCGATCTCGTTTGCCGTAATCTGCGGCACCCGCGGCTGGGCAGCCTGGGCAGCGAGCTTCTTCTTGCGGCTGTCATCGAGCGACAGCGGCTCCTCGGTCGCAACCTCGACGCGATTCCGCCCGCCACGCTTGGCCTGATACAGCGCTGTGTCGGCTGCCGCGAGCAGCACGTCGAGCTCGGTGCCCGGCGGTCCACCGGACACGCCGATGCTCACCGTGGTCGCCAGCGGCACGTCGTCGATGGCGACGCCACAGTTCTCGAACGCATCGCGAACCCGATCGGCGACCAGCACGGCCTCTTCCGGCGAACACGGCAGCAGTGCGGCAAACTCCTCACCGCCGATGCGGCCGGTGAGATCGGTAATGCGCAACGAGTTGGTGACGACGTTTGAGAACATCTTCAGGATTTCGTCGCCGGTCGGATGTCCGAACCGGTCGTTGATCGACTTGAAGTGGTCGATGTCGAAGATCAGCACCGTCACCGGCCGGCCCGCCTTCTCCTCGCGCTCGATCATGCGCGACGTCGCTTCCGAGAAACCGCGGCGATTGAGCAGACCGGTCAGCGGATCGATCGAGGCCGCCGTCTTGTGCGCGATCACCGCGCGCTCCGACACCAGCATGAAGATGATGAACGCCGTGCCCATCGAGTAGAGCACAAGCTCGATCGCGAAGATCGCAACCCAGATGCTCTTGCCGCTGAGTCCGAACTCGTAGGAATGCAACGCATCGCCGACCACGATCGGCAGCATCAGCACGATGCCGTGCAGCACCGGCGCCGTGATCGCCGGCCATTTCGATTGCAGCGCCTTGCGCCGCTCGGTCGACAGCTCATACGCGGTCAGCGCGGCATAGGCGGTGACGATGGCCGCACCCAGGATGACATGGATGTTGGTACCCGAAATCTCGGGCATCCCGAAGTAGGCGCCAATCCAGCAGGCACCGCCCGCGGCCATGCCGAGCCAACTGGGCTTGCGGCCATGAAAGACGCGCGCCGCGTTCCACACCATGCCGCAGGCCGTGAAGCCGACAACGGTAATGGCGAGAAGCACGATCGGATCGACCATTGTGCCCGCGAACGACCACACGCCGATCGAAATCGCCGCGAGGATGTAGGCAGAGCCCCACCAGCCGAGTGCCGGAATGCTTTCCTTGCGCCAGAAAAACAGCAGCATTGCGCCGAGCATCGCGGCCACAAGCGTCGCGATGACGTAAAGTGTCGAAATATCGAGCGACATGTAGATCACCAGCCTATCGCCGACCCCGTCTCATATCGAGACTCCGGCGCCCGTTCCATGTGTAGCGATCACACCTTCGTAATCCGTTCGCGGCCGTCACCAAGTTTTCACGAAAACTCGACGCAATCTTCAAGCAATTGGAAAGCAAAAGGGGCGCCCGGAGGCGCCCCTTCAATCGATAAAACTTGAGCAGAAAAATTAGCGCTTCGAGAACTGGAAGCTGCGGCGGGCTTTCTTCTTGCCGTACTTCTTGCGCTCCACCACGCGCGGATCGCGGGTGAGGAAGCCGACATGC
>LWDM01000017.1 GCA_002083525.1 Proteobacteria bacterium SG_bin9
ATCTGGCGCGGCATCTTCGGATGCCGCGCCTTTTTTCTTGGCTGCTTTCTTGATTTGGGCCTGTTCGCCCGGCGTCCACTCGAGGCCGGCACGCGAACAAACGCGTGCGCAGAAAAGTAGTGGCAATCCTGAGGCCTCGGCAGCGCCGGTGACGGCCGAAATGAGACTCCCGATTTTTCCCACGATGCGGGGATAGCTCCAAAAATGACGCTTGGTATGTGGCATTACGTATGCCAGAATAGGCCTATTGAAGCTCCACCTGCCAACGGAGGCTGCGATGATCGTGGGAGATATTCTTCGCCGGAAGGGTACGCGCGTTGCGACGGTTCGCATGAACGAGACGGTGGAGACGGCCGCGCAGCTGTTGCGCCGTGAGGATGTCGGCGCGCTGGTCGTCAAGGACGTCTGCCGTACCGAGGGCAACACGGTCGTCGGCATGTTCTCGGAGCGCGATGTGGCCCGCGCGATTGCAGAACACGGTCCCTCCGGATCGGCGTTGCCGGTCTCGGCGATGATCCAGGTTCAGAAGCTCATCACCTGTTGCGCCGAGGACAGCATCGAGCGCGTTCGCTACCTGATGGACGAACATCACATCCGTCACCTGCCGGTGCTCGAAGGTCACAGCCTGATCGGCGTGATCAGCATGCGCGACATCAACACCGCCGTCGTCGGCCTGCCGCCGGCCGCCGATGCGCGAAACTACATGAACTGAACTCGCTCTCTACGAAACGTCTGCATCGCGGGCTTGTCCCGCCACGACATCGCTTTGCCGCAAGGCAAGGCGGAACCCGAAGCTCCTTTCTCCAACACCGGAGACGATCACATGAAAGTTTGCATCTACGGCGCGGGCGCCATTGGCGGCTACCTCGGTGTTCAGTTCGCGCGAGCCGGTGCGGATGTGAGTCTCGTGGCGCGGGGCGCGCATCTGCAGGCGATGCAGGACAACGGGCTGAAGCTGCTCATCGACGATGAGGAGCGTGTGGTGCATCCGAAGGCGACGGACAATCCAGACGAACTCGGCGAGCAGGATTACGTGATCATCGCGCTGAAGGCGCACTCGGTCACTGGCGTGCTCGACAGGATGAAGCCGCTGCTCGGCGAGCGCACGCGCGTGGTCACAGCGGTCAACGGCATTCCCTACTGGTACTTCCACAAGCACGGCGGCAACGCCTTCGAGGGCAAGACGCTGGAGAGCGTCGATCCGGGCGGGCGACAGTGGAACGAGCTTGGTCCGGAGCGTGCGATCGGCTGCATCGTCTATCCGGCGACCGAGATCGAGGCGCCCGGTGTGATCCGTCACGTTTACGGCGATCGCTTTCCGCTCGGCGAGCCGTCGGGCGAGAAGAGCGCCGATGTCGAAAACCTGTCGGAACTTTTCACCAACGCAGGTCTCAACGCGCCGGTGCTCGATCGCATCCGCGACGAGATCTGGCTGAAGCTGTGGGGCAATGTCTGCTTCAATCCGATCAGCGCGCTGACGCATGCCACGCTGGACGTAATCGCAGGCGATGAAGGCACTCGCGCCGTTGCGAAAGCAATGATGCTCGAAGCACAAGCCATTGCCGAGAAGTTCGGCGTCAAATTCCGCGTCGATGTCGAACGGCGTATCGAGGGCGCGCGCAAGGTCGGCGCACACAAGACCTCGATGCTGCAGGATCTCGAACGCAACCGCGCGATGGAAATCGATCCGCTGGTCACAGTGGTGCAAGAGATGGGCCGCCTCGCCGAAATCCCGACCCCGGCCATCGACACGGTGCTGGCGCTGACCGTCCAGCGCGCCAAGGTCGCGGGTTTGTATTGAGGTTATGGCCGTGACCAAGTGGGTGCGTTTCCGCCATCAGTCGGCCGTTGGCTTCGGTTCGCTCGGCGGCGACCGCATCATCGTGCACACCGGCGATCTGTTCGATGCGCCGACAGCGAATGGACACACGCTCGCGCTCGGCGATGTTCAACTGCTGCCGCCAGTGACGCCATCAAAAGTCATCGCCCTGTGGAACAATTTTCATGCGCTCGCGGCCAAGATCAACATGCCCGAGCCGCCGGAGCCGCTCTATCTGTTGAAGGCGCCGACCAGCGTGACGTCGCCGGGCGCGGTGGTGAAGCGACCGCAGTCGTATGACGGCAAGGTCGTCTACGAAGGCGAGCTTGGTATCGTGATCGGCAAGACGTGTACGAACGTGAGTGCGGAAGAGGCCGATGCCTTCATCCTCGGCTACACCTGCGTCAACGACATCACCGCTGCCGACATCCTGCACAAGGACAAGACGTTTCCGCAGTGGGCGCGCGCGAAAGGCTTCGACGACTTCTGTCCGTTCGGGCCGGCGATCGCGACTGATGTCGATCCATCGGCGCTCACGGTGCGCACGATCCTCAACGGCGACGAGCGGCAGTCCTATCCAATTGCCGACATGATCTTCACCGCGCAGGAGCTGGTGAGTAGAATCTCGCACGACATGACGTTACTGCCGGGCGATCTGATCGCCTGCGGCACCTCGGTCGGCGTCGGCACCATGAAGGATGCGGTCAACCGCGTCACTGTGGCCATCGACGGCATCGGCGAGCTGCACAACGAGTACCGGAATTAGGCGCCAGCCTTAGACGAATTCCGGCCGGCGGCATCAGCCATGCGCCGGACCCTGCTTGCACGGGCGCGCACTTCTGGACGACAATCGCACCTATTCGGACAGCCGATATGCGGCAGAAGGATATGCGATGAGCGCGATCGACGACGTCACCAAGCCAATCGAAACGACGGATGGGTTGCGCGAGCTTTATCCGCAGCCGACCGAGCGGGCTGCGCTGAAATGTCTGCCCAGCCTTGATGCCCATTGCCGCAGCTTCATCGCGCTGTCGCCGCTGGTCGTGGTCGGCACCTCGACATCGGAAGGCGCCGACGTGTCGCCGCGCGGCGATGCGCCCGGTTTCGTGCAGGTGCTCGACGATCATACGCTGATGATCCCGGATCGTCCGGGTAACAACCGCATCGACACCATGAGCAACCTGATGGCCAATCCGCAGGTCGGGTTGCTGTTCATGATCCCGGGGGTCAACGAAACGCTGCGCGTCAACGGAATGGCGCGTGTCTCCACCGATCAGGCGCATCTGGAGCGCGGCGCGTTCAACGGCCGCCTGCCGAAGACGTGCATGATCGTCGATGTGCGCGAAGCCTATCTTCATTGCGGCAAGGCGCTGATCCGCTCGAAACTGTGGGATGAAAAAACGAAGATCGAGCGAACGCGGCTGCCAACGCTCGGCGAGATGGTCAACGATCAGACCAAGGACCGCTCGGCGAACCCGTTGACCAACGAGCAGGCGAACGCCTGGATCGAAGAGAGCTACAGCAAGCGGCTTTACTAGACGACGGGAAACAACGCAGGCGAGGTTGGAATGAGCTCGCAGCGCGTGCCGGGAACTGCCGTTCAACGACTCATTGCCGTCCTGGGCTCGGCGGCTTTCTTCGTGGTCGCCCCATTCACGCTGGCGGGGCTCGTCCCATGGTCGATGACGGGTTGGCAACTCCAGCCACCGTTCCTCGGTCTGGAGCTGTCGCGCGGCATCGGCGCGATCATGATTCTCGCAGGCGTGCCTGGGCTCGTTGACGCATTTGCGCGTTTCGCGCTGCAGGGTCTCGGCACGCCCGCGCCCATCGCGCCGACCCGAAATCTCGTGGTGACGGGTCTCTACCGTTATGTGCGTAACCCAATATACGTCGCGGTCGTTGCCATCATCCTGGGTCAAGGGTTGCTGATGGGCGATTGGCGCCTTGTTATCTACGGCGCGCTGCTCTGGCTCGCCTTCCACGGCTTTGTTGTTGCGTACGAAGAACCGACGCTCGAGCAGACGTTTGGGAGCGAGTACGAGGCGTTCCGCGCCGCCGTCCCGCGCTGGATACCGCGGATGACCCCATGGCAGCCGAAGTGATCGGTGGCTCGCGTTTGTGCGAGCCGCTGCAATTGCGTTAGGTTAGCGCGAGGCGCAAACAAGAAACGGGACAAGACGAGATGAGCGGACATCACGACCACACTCATGATCATCATCATGATCACTCGCATGATCATGATGACGATCGCTGGAAGCACGATGGCGTGCGGGTCATTCCCGGCAATCAGCTCGATCCGAATGTGCCGTCGACCGCCGGCATGGATCGCAAGGCTGCGATCAACTTCGCACGCGTCGGCGCGCAGAAGCTGTGGGCCGGCACGGTGACGATCAAGCCGGATGCGAAAACCGGCGCGCATCATCACGGTCATCTCGAAAGCATCATCTATGTGGTGAAGGGCAAGGCGCGCATGCGCTGGGGCGAGAAGCTGCAGTTCACGGCCGAAGCGGGGCCGGGCGACTTCATCTTCGTGCCGCCTTACGTTCCACATCAGGAGATCAACGCGAGCCCGGACGAAGTGCTGGAGTGCGTGCTGGTGCGCAGCGATGGCGAGGCGGTGGCGGTGAACATCGACATCGAGCCGGTCGAGAAGCCGGAGACCGTGCTCTGGGTCGACCCGATCCACCGCGATCCTGCTGCCAAGGGCTGACGCTCGATTGGCCTAGGGTGCTGTCATCTCAGGGTGGAGCGCGGCCGCAAAACCGCGCTCCGAAACGGCAAGCCATTCTGGACTCACGCCGTCCGTTGGAACGGCGTTTCCGGCTTTCAATTCCCCGAAGGATCACATTTCGCAGGTGCGGCGCTATGACGCTTGATTGCTGACGATTATTGACAATCATCAGCTATAGGATCAGTCTCAGAGCATAGCTTGAGGTGATCCCATGCGCGCCAATACGCTTTCTTTCAATTTTCCCAAGGCCTTAGCGATTTCGAAGCTGTTCGTCCTGTCCGGGGCGATCGGGTCCATCCTGCTGCTGAGCGGCTGCAATGAGAAGCCGGTGGAGCAGGCGGCGCCCAAGCGCCCGGTGCTGGTGACGGCGGTTCACTATGAGATGGAGCGGCCCGCGAGCACGTTCGTCGGCACCATCCGTCCCCGCATCGAGGCCGATATGGGCTTCCGGGTCGCCGGCAAGGTGGCCAAGCGCCTCGTCGAAGTCGGCCAGGCGGTCGAGGTCGGGCAGCCGCTGGCGCTGCTCGATGAAGTCGATCTCAAGCTGCAGGCCGAGCAGGCCGAAGCCGAGTTCCGTGCCGCGACCGGCGTGCTGACGCAGGCGACCGCCGCCGAGGGGCGCGCCAAGGATCTGCGCAGCCGCGGCTGGTCGACCGAAGCGCAGATGGATCAGGTTCGTGCCGCCGCCGATGAAGCGCGCGCGCGTCTCAGCCGTGCCGAGCGCTCGGTCGAGCTGACGAAGAACGCACTCTCCTATGCAACGCTCGTCGCCGACAGCAACGGCGTCGTGACCGCGACGCTCATCGATGCAGGGCAGGTGGTTGCCGCCGGTCAGGCTGCGATCCGTGTCGCGCGCGCCGGCGAGAAGGAAGCCGTCGTGGCGATTCCCGAGACGCTGGTCGGTCGCGCCAAGGCTGGCAACGCCTCGGTGGTGCTGTGGTCGGAGCCCGGCAAGCAGTACGTCGCCAGGCTGCGCGAGATCGCGCCGGCGGCCGATGCTGCGACCCGCACCTATCTCGCCAAGTTCTCGCTGCCGGGTGCCGGCGAGGGTGTGCAGTTCGGCATGACCGCGACGCTGACGCTCTCGGGCGGCAGCAACGATCGCGTGGCGCGGCTGCCGCTGACAGCGCTGTTCAGCCAGGGCGACGGCGCGTCGCTGTACGTCGTCAACGACAAGAGCGGCGACGTCGCGCTGAAGCCGGTGGTGGTCAAGGCCTACGAGGCGCGCGACGTGGTGATCTCGAGCGGTGTCGAGGACGGCGAGAAGGTCGTCGTGCTCGGCGTGCAGAAGCTCGATCCGGCGCAGAAGGTGAAAGTGGTTTCATCGCTGTCGTTTTGACGGCCTGCGCGGCGCGGATGCCCCCGCGCTGCGGCTTTCGTTTGTGAGCTGATTGGCAAATCTGGCGAGGCTTCCGATGAAGCGTTTCAATCTCTCGTCCTGGGCGGTCGCCCATCCGCCGCTGGTGCTGTTCTTCATCATCGCGCTCGGCTTCGCCGGGTTCTTCGCATATCGCAGCCTCGGGCGCGCGGAAGACCCGTCGTTCACCATCAAGGTCGTCGTCATCACCGCGCAGTGGCCCGGCGCAACCGCGGCCGAAATGCAGTCGCAGGTCGCCGATCCGATCGAGAAAAAGCTGCAGGAACTGCCGTACTTCGACAAGATCACGACCTACACCAAGCCGTCGTTCACGGCGATGCAGCTCGCCTTCAGAGACAACACGCCGGCAAAAGAAGTGCCGCAGCTGTTCTATCAGCTGCGCAAGAAGCTCGGCGATATCCGCAACGATCTGCCCTCCAACCTGATGGGCCCCTCGGTCAACGACGAATACGGCGACGTCGATTCGCTGCTCTACATGATGACCGCCGACGGCGCCGACTACGCGCAGATGAAGAAGGTCGCCGAGGCGATGCGCCAGCGGCTGCTGAAGGTGCCGAACGTCACCAAGGTCAACATCTACGGCGTGCAGGATCAGAAGATTTACGTCGAGTTCTCGCACGCGAAGCTCGCCACGCTCGGCATCTCGACGCAGGCGCTGTTTGACTCACTCGCCAAGCAGAACGCGATTACGCCGGCCGGTACGGTGGAAACCGAATCCCAGCGCGTGCCGCTGCGCGTCACCGGCGCGCTCGATGGCGCCAAGGCTGTGGCCGAGACGCCGGTCGAGAGCAATGGCCGTGTGTTCCGCCTCGGCGACATCGCGACCGTCACGCCTGGCTTCGAAGACCCGTCCGACTACCAGGTGCGTCAGCGCGGCGCGCCGGCGCTCGGCGTCGGTGTCGTCATGGCCAAGGGCGCGAACCTGCTCGAACTCGGCAAGTCCGTGGACAAGGCGACCGATGAATTCATGAAAGCGGTGCCGCAGGGTTTCTCGCTCGAACTCGTCGCCGATCAGCCGAAGGTGGTCGATCACGCGGTCAGCGAGTTCGTGAAGTCGTTCCTCGAAGCGCTCGGCATCGTGCTGTTCGTGTCATTCGTTGCGCTTGGCTGGCGCACCGGCATCGTCGTGGCGCTCTCCGTGCCGCTGGTGCTGGCGATCGTGTTCGTCTTCATGAGCGCGATGGGCTTCGACCTGCACCGCATTTCGCTCGGCGCGCTGATCATCGCACTCGGCCTCCTCGTCGACGACGCGATCATCGCGGTCGAGATGATGGTCGTGAAAATGGAACAGGGGTGGGACCGCGTCAAAGCCGCGTCCTTTGCGTGGGAATCGACGGCGTTTCCGATGCTGACCGGAACGCTGGTGACCGCGGCAGGTTTCCTCCCGATTGGTTTCGCCAATTCATCCGTTGGCGAATACACCGGCAGCATCTTCTGGGTGGTGGCGCTGGCCCTGGTGGCGTCATGGGTCGTGGCAGTGATCTTCACGCCTTATCTCGGGGTGAAGTTCCTGCCCGACCTCGCCGGCAAGCATAAGTTCAATCACGATCCGCATGCGATCTACGAGACGCGGCTGTATCGCGGCCTGCGTGCGGTGATCCAGTGGTGCGTCAAGCATCGCGTCATCACCGTGGTGGCGACGGTCGCGGTGTTCGTTGCATCGATCGTCGCCTTCGGCCGCGTGCAGCAGCAGTTCTTCCCGCTGTCGGAGCGGCCGGAGCTGTTCTTCCAGATGCGTCTGCCGGAAGGCACCGCCTTCAACGTCACCAAGGAGACGGCGAAGAAGGCCGAGGCGCTGCTCAACAACGACCCGGACATCTCGACCTACACGACCTACGTCGGGCAGGGCTCGCCACGCTTCTGGCTCGGCCTCAATCCGCAGCTGCCGAACGAATCGTTCACCGAGATCGTCATCGTCTCGAAGGACGTCGATGCGCGCGAGCGGATCAAGGCACGGCTGGAGAAGGCGGTGGCCGAGGGCCAGCTCTCGGAAGCGCGCGTGCGCGTCGACCGCTTCAACTTCGGTCCGCCGGTCGGCTTCCCGGTGCAGTTCCGCGTCGTCGGCCCCGATCCCAAGGAAGTCCGCGACATCGCCTACAAGGTGCGCGACGTCATGCGCGCCAACAAGAACACCATCGATTCGCACCTCGACTGGAACGAGATGACGCCGTACCTCAAGCTTTCGGTCGATCAGGATCGCGCGCGGGCGCTCGGCCTCACTCCGCAGGACGTGTCGCAGTCGCTGGCGCTCCTGATCAACGGCGTCACGGTGACGACCGTGCGCGACGGCATCGAGAAGGTCGGCGTTGTCGCCCGTGCGGTCGCCGGTGAGCGCTTGGCGCTGGGTAATGTGGGCGATCTCACGGTCACCGCACGCAACGGCGTCGCGGTGCCGCTCTCGCAGATCGCCAAGATCGAGTACGCGCATGAGGAACCGATCCTCTGGCGGCGCAACCGCGACATGTCGATCACCATCCGCTCGGACGTGGTCGACGGCGTGCAGGCCCCGGACGTCACCGCGCAGATCTGGCCGCAGCTGAAGGATATCCGCGACAAGCTGGAGCCGGCGTACCGGCTCGAGATCGGCGGTGCGGTCGAGGAATCGCAGAAGGGCAATGCCTCGATCTTCGCGCTGTTCCCGCTGATGGTCGTCATCATGCTGACGCTGCTGATGATCCAGCTGCAGAGCTTCTCGCGCCTGATCCTCGTGTTCATGACGGCGCCGCTCGGCATCGTCGGCGCCTCGCTCGGCCTCAACATCGCCAACCAGCCGTTCGGCTTCGTGGCGCTGCTCGGCCTGATCGCGCTCGCCGGCATGATCATGCGAAATACCGTCATCCTGGTGGATCAGATCGAAGCCGACGTGCAGCATGGCATGACGCGCCGCGAAGCGATCGTCGAAGCCACGGTTCGCCGTGCCCGGCCGGTAGTTTTGACCGCTTTGGCGGCGATTCTGGCGATGATCCCGCTGAGCCGCTCGGCCTTCTGGGGGCCGATGGCCATCACCATCATGGGCGGCCTGTTCGTCGCCACGTTCCTCACCTTGCTGTTTTTGCCGGGTCTTTATGCGCTTTGGTTCCGTAAAACCCTTGACGAACGCGGCGACGGAGAGAACGTTATAACATCGTCGCATCACGACGACCCGAGGCCCCAGCTGCAGCTGGCTGCCGAATAGGCCTTGATCCTGATTAGGAACGCGGACGCATTTGATGTCACTTGTGCTTGAAAACACCGAAGCCGATACGCGCGCGCGGATTTTGAAAACCGCCGAACGGTTGTTCCGCGAAATCGGCTATCAGAAGACGACCGTCGCTGACATTGCGAAGATCCTTCGCATGAGCCCGGCCAACGTCTATCGCTTCTTCGATTCCAAGAAGTCGATTCACGAGGGCGTGGCGCGGCTTCTGATGGGCGAGGTCGAGGCGGCCGTTCATGCGATTGCGGAAGGACCGGCCAGCCCGCCCGACAAGCTTTACATGCTGCTTGCCACCATTCACCGGATGAATTCGGAGCGGTATGTCGGTGACGAGAAGCTGCACGAAATGGTCCGCATCGCCATGGATGAGGACTGGGCCGTCTGCAACGCTCACATCGAGCATCTGACCGTCGTGGTTGCCGGCGTCATCGCCGAGGGCATGGAGCGCGGCGACTTCAAGCGCGGCGACGTCGAGACGGTTGCGATGTGCGTTTGCTCCGGCATGGCGCGCTTCTTCCATCCGCAGATGATCGCCGAATGCGCCAACAAACCCGGGCCGACCCTGGAGCAGATGATCGACTTCCTGATCGCGGCAATTTCGGTCGACAAGGGCGGTCAGCGGTCATAATAAGGGTTCACGATGAACGTGACGCCTGCCGACAATATCCACTACTACGAGCCCGCCAGCGGACACGGCCTCAAGCACGATCCGTTCAATGCCATCGTCGGGCCGCGCCCGATCGGCTGGATCGGCTCCCGCGGTGCAACCGGCAATATCAACCTCGCGCCGTACAGCTTTTTCAACGCCTTCAACTACAAGCCGCCGATCATCGGCTTCTCGACGGTGGCCTCGCGTAAGGACTCCCTGCGCAACATCGAGGAAACCGGTGAGTTCACCTGGAGCCTGGCGACCAAGCACATCGCCCAGCAGATGAACAAGACGTCGGCGCACGTCGCGCCGGACGTCAACGAATTCGATATCTCGGGCCTCACCCAAGCGCCGAGCCGGCTGGTAAAGCCGCCGCGGGTGGCCGAGGCTTACGTTTCGTTCGAATGCAAGGTGACGCAGATCGTCCAGCTGCAGACCAAAGAGCGCGTACAGGTGCCGGCCTGGGTCGTGTTCGGCGAGGTGGTCGCGGTCTACATCGACAAGAGCCTGATCAAGGACGGCGTCTACCAGACCGCCAATGCGCACCCGATCCTGCGTGCCGGGCGGATGGGTGACTACTTTGAAGTCCGGCCGGACGCGATGTTCGAAATGGTGCGTCCGGAGTAATCGGTCCGGATTGAGATTGCATTCACACTGATATCTGGTCTGTTGCGTGGGTTGGAACTTGAAACCCGCGTACCGTGTTGCATCTGGTGGCAGGCATTCCCTTGAATTGTTGAAAAACGCGCAGACCTGCGGCGTTTGACCCTGATCTGGAGGACTTCGCCATGACCGCGTTCTCACTCCGGCGTGATCTTCTCTCCCGTCCGATCCTTAGCTGGGCGCGCAAGGCGATGCCCGCGATGTCCGACACCGAGCGCGAGGCGCTGGAGGCGGGCGATGTGTGGTGGGACGCCGATCTGTTCACCGGCACGCCCGACTGGGACAAGCTCCTGGCCTATCCGCAGGCGACGCTGACGGCGGAGGAAGAAGCCTTCCTCAACGGTCCGGTCGACGAGCTGTGCAACATGCTCGACGACTGGAAGATCAACTGGGAGCTGCGCGACCTGCCGCCGGAGGTCTGGGACTTCATCAAGGCGAAGCGCTTCTTCGGCATGATCATTCCCAAAGAATACGGCGGGCTCGGCTTCTCGCCGTACGCGCATTCGGAAGTCGTGCGCAAGGTGTCGTCGCGCTCGTGCGCCGCCGCCGTCACGGTGATGGTGCCGAACTCGCTCGGCCCCGGAGAACTCCTGATGCGCTTCGGCACCAAGGAGCAGCAGGACCGCTGGCTGCCGCGTCTCGCCGATGGCCGCGACATTCCCTGCTTCGGTCTCACCAGTCCGGAAGCGGGCTCCGACGCCGCCTCGATGATCGACACCGGCATCATCTGCAAGGGCCAGTTCGAGGGCCGCGAGGTGATCGGGCTCAAGCTCAACTGGCACAAGCGCTACATCACGCTGGGTCCGGTGGCGACGCTGCTCGGCCTCGCCTTCAAGGCTTACGATCCGGATCACCTGATCGGCAGCGAGGAAGACCTCGGCATCACCGTCGCGCTGATTCCGACCGACCTGCCGGGCGTCGAGATCGGCCGTCGCCATCTGCCGGCGATGCAGGTGTTCCAGAACGGCCCGAACTGGGGCCGCGATGTCTTTATCCCGACGGACTACATCATCGGCGGTCAGGAGCGCCTCGGGCAGGGCTGGAAGATGCTGATGACCGCGCTCGCCGCCGGCCGTGGCATCTCGCTGCCGTCGCTGTCGGCTGCTGCCGCCGCGTACTCGGCGCGCACGACCGGCGCTTATGCGCGCATCCGCGAGCAGTTCGGCATCTCGATCTCCAAGTTCGAGGGCATCGAGGAGCCGTTGGCGCGCATCGCGGCGTTTGCCTACCAGATCGATGCGGCGCGGCGGCTGACATGCTCCGCGCTCAATCAGGGCAATCACCCGGCGGTGATCTCCGGCATCATGAAGCTGCACGCCACCGAACGCATGCGCATCGCCATCGACGATGCGATGGATGTGCACGGCGGCAAGGCGGTGATCGACGGGCCGCAGAACTATCTCGGCAACCTCTATCGGGCAGTACCGGTCGGCATCACGGTCGAGGGCGCGAACATTCTCACCCGCAATCTCATCGTGTTCGGGCAGGGCGCCATCCGCGCGCATCCCTACATGCTGGAAGAACTCACCGCGATTGGTGACCCGGACAAGGCGAAGGGGCTGGAGGCGTTCGATAAGGTGTTCTGGAAACACGTCGGCCACGCGTTCAAGAACGTGTTCGTCGCGTGGGGCCGCAGCTGGAGCCGTGGCGCGTTCGCGCCCGCGCCGGACGCCGGCCTCGCGACCCGCTACTACCGCAAGCTCTCGCGTTACTCGGTGGCGTTCGCGCTCTGCGCCGACATGGCGCTGCTCACGCTCGGCGGTGCGCTCAAGCGCAAGGAAATGCTGTCGGCGCGCTTCGGCGATATTCTCTCCGAATTGTACCTGATGTCGGCGGTGCTGAAGCGATGGAACGACGAGGGACGGCAGCAGGAGGACTTCGCCGCCGTGCAGTGGTGCATGTCGAACGGCTCGCGCATCATCGATCAGCGGTTCTGCGAAATCCTCGCCAACCTGCCGAACCGCTTCGTCGCTTTCTTCCTCAAGATCATCGTGCAGCCGTTCGGCGCGCGGGTGCTCGGCCCGTCCGACGACATCGTGCATCGCTGTGCGCAGCTGGTGCTGTCGCCGTCCGCAGCACGCGAGCGCCTCACATCTGGCCTGTCGCATGTCGACGACGACGGCCCGATTGCGCGGCTGGAGCGGGCGTTCAAGCTCGTCACCGGCAACGAGGACATCGAGCACAAGATGAAGGCGGCACGGCAGCGCGACTGGAAGGCGGCGCTGAAGGCCGGCGTGATCACCGCAGCCGACGGCGAGCGCATGCAGGCTGCGGATGACGCGATTAGCAAGGTGATTAATGTTGACGACTTCGCGCCCGAGGCGTTATCGCCGATTGATCGGAAACGCGACCAGCGATTCCCGCAGGAGGTCAGCCCGCACCGGGCAGCAAGCTGATGGCGCGACCTGTCTATATTATCGACGGTAGCCGGACCCCTTTCCTGAAAGCCCGCAGCGGGCCGGGCCCGTTCACGCCCGTCGATCTTGCCGTACAGTGCGGGCGGCCGCTCTTGGCGCGGCAGCCGTTCCCGGCGAACGCCTTCGATCAGGTGATCCTTGGCTGCGTTAACGTCATTGCCGACGAGATGAACCCCGCCCGCGTCGCCGCGCTGCGGCTCGGGATGGGCGAGGCGATGGTGGCGTTCACGGTGCAGATCAACTGCGGCTCCGGCATGCAGTCGATCGATACGGCGTACCGCTACATTCGCGAAGGCAACGCCGATCTCATTCTCGCCGGTGGCGCGGAAGCGCTGAGCCACGCGCCGCTGGTCTGGCCGCAGCAGGGCGTGCGCTGGTTCGCCGGCCTCGCGACCGCCAAGGGTCTCGGCGACAAGATCGCGGCCGCGCTGAAGCTGCGGCCGTCGTTCCTCAAGCCGATCATCGGGCTGGAGCGCGGGCTCACCGATCCGATCACCGAACTCAACATGGGGCAGACAGCGGAGGTCGTCGCGCATCTGTTCGGCATCACGCGGCGGCAGGCGGATGCCTACGCGGCTGAGAGCCACAAGCGCCTCGCCAAGGCGCAGCAGGAGGGCTGGCTGAAGGGCGAGGTCGAAACGGCGTTCGGCCGCGACGGCCAGATCTTCGATCACGACGACGGCGTACGGCCGGATTCGAGCGTGGAGTCGCTGGCGAAGCTGAAGCCCGTGTTCGAGCGGCCGTGGGGCAAGGTGACCGCCGGCAACTCCTCGCAGATCACCGATGGCGCGTCGTGGGTGATTGTCGCCTCGGAAGACGCGGTGAACAAATACGGCCTGAAGCCGAAGGCCGAGATCGTCGATAGCCAGTGGTCGGCGCTCGATCCGTCGATCATGGGGCTGGGTCCCGTGCTGTGCTCGAGCGAATTGCTCAAGCGCAACCACATGACCTTGCAGGACGTGCAGACCTGGGAGCTGAACGAGGCGTTCGCGCCGCAGGTGCTCGGCTGCCTGGCCGCCTGGAACGACGACAAGTTCTGCCGCGAGGTGCTCGGGCTCGACGGGGCGGCCGGTGTGGTCGAGCACGAGAAGCTCAACGTCGATGGCGGCGCGATCAGCCTCGGCCATCCGGTCGGCACCAGCGGCAACCGCATCGTGCTGCATCTCGTGAATGCGATGACGCGGCTCGGCACGCGGCGCGGCGTCGCCACCGAGTGCATCGGCGGCGGCCTTGGCGGTGCCATGCTGATCGAGATGGTGTGAGGGCAGCAAATGGACCCGAAGCGCATCAAGGTCATGGATGTCCTCAAAGACCGCGAACTGCAGCTCGGTCCGCAGCCGGACGCCGCCAACCCGTACAAGAATTTCAAGCTCACCCGCGACAGCGAGGGCATCGCCTGGCTGCTGTTCGATTGTGCGAATGCCAGCGCCAATACGCTCTCCGCCGACTTGCTGGAAGAGTTCGATACGATCATCTCCGAACTCGAAACGCAGCGGCCGGCGGGCCTCGTGATCCGCTCGGCGAAGCAATCCGGTTTCATCGCCGGCGCCGACATCAACATGTTCAAGGGCGCGGCCGATCCGAAGGCGATCGAGACGCAGATCGCGCGGGGGCATGGCGTCATCGACCGGCTGGAGGCGTTGAAGATTCCGAGCGTGGCGGTGATCCATGGCTTCTGCCTCGGTGGCGGGCTGGAAGTGGCACTCGCCTGCGACATGCGCATCGCCATCGAGAACGCGCGCTTCGGTTTCCCCGAAGTGATGCTCGGTCTGCATCCGGGGCTCGGCGGCACGGTGCGTTTCACTGAGTTGATCAGTCCCATCGAAGCCATGCAGATGATGCTGACCGGCCGTACCGTCGATGCGCGTAAAGCACGCTCGCTCGGCCTCGTCGATGCGGTGACGCAGGAGCGCCACGTGCTCTCGGCGGCGCGCGATGCGATCTTCGGGCGGCTGAAACGCAGCAAGCGCTCGCCGCTGATCGGCCTGCTCAATGCCGGTCCCGTGCGCGGCTTTCTCGCCGGCCGGATGCGCAGCGAGGCGGCGAAGGCGGCGCCGAAGGAGCATTATCCCGCACCGTATGCGCTGATTGATCTCTGGGAAAAGCATCGCGGCGACCGCGCGGCGATGCTGAAGGCCGAGCAAACGTCATTCGCCACCATGATGGTGACGCCGACGGCGCAGAACCTCATCCGCGTGTTCTTCCTGCGCGAGCAGATGAAGGCGCTGGCCGGCGACAGCAACACGGTCGAGCGGGTGCACGTGATCGGCGCGGGCGCCATGGGCGGCGATATCGCAGCCTGGTGCGCACGGCAGGGCCTCTACGTGACACTGGCCGACATGAAGGCCGAGCCGATTGCTGGTGCGATCAAGCGGGCGAACGAACTGTTCGGCAAGATCCTGCGCAAGAAGATCGCTGTGCGCGATGCGCTGGATCGCCTCGCGCCCGATATGTCGGGGGAGGGCGTGCGCAACGCCGACCTGATCATCGAGGCCGTGCCGGAAAAGCTCGAGCTGAAGCAGAAGGTCTACGCCGGGATCGAGCCGAAGATGAAGCCGGGCGCGATCCTTGCCACGAACACATCGAGCATTCCGCTGCAGGACTTGCGCACGACGCTTGCCTCGCCGCAACGGCTTGTCGGCTTGCACTTCTTCAATCCGGTGTCGCGGCTGCAGCTGGTCGAGGTCGTCAGTCACGACGGCGTCGATCCGAAAATCCTCGCCGCTGCGCAGGCTTTCGTCGGTGCCATCGATCGCCTGCCGCTGCCGGTGAAGAGTTCGCCGGGCTTCCTCGTCAACCGCGCGCTGACGCCGTACATGCTCGAAGCGATGGTCATGCTCGACGAGAAGATCGACAAGACCGTCATCGATGCGGCTGCTGAAAAATTCGGCATGCCGATGGGACCCATCGAGCTGGCCGATCAGGTCGGCCTCGATATTTGCCTCGCGGTCGGCGACATGCTGCGCACGAAGCTCGATCCGTCGCTGCCGCCGGCGCCGGAATGGCTGAAGCAGAAGGTCGCCAAGGGGGAACTCGGCCGCAAGAGCGGCAAGGGTTTCTACGTCTGGAAGGACGGCAAGGCCGAGAAGATCCCGAAGCCCGGCGGGCCGACGCCGCCGCAAGTCGAAATGATCGATCGCCTGGTGCTGCCGATGTCGAACGTGTGCGTCGCGTGCCTGCGCGAAGGCATCGTCGAAAATGCGGATGTCGTCGACGGCGCAATGATCTTCGGCACCGGCTATGCGCCGTTCCGCGGCGGACCGCTGAACTACGCACGCACGCGCGGCGTCAACGATGTGGTGACCGCTCTGCGAACACTCGCAGCCAAGTTCGGTCCACGCTTCAATCCCGATGCGGGATGGAGCGATTTCAAATAGGTATCTGCATGCAACGCCGTTTCGTTTCGCTGGGCGGAATTGTTAAGAGCTTTCCGCTGCTTGGGCGTTCTGTCGCATGAACACTGCGGTGCAATTCAATTGACATCGGCGCGACCTCAACGTTGACTCCAACAAAACAAAAATGATGGGCCACCAGTGCGTTGGCCGGAGGGAAACGTGTGAGAAGGTTTCGTTCAACGGAACCGCATGTCGCGTGCGCACGTCGTTGTTCTGGATGGACAGCGGCGCTGACCCAATTTTCTCACACATCACTCGCGCTGCATCGCGCTTGCGATCATGCTGGGTGGTACGATCGATCGTTCGTCCGCTTTTGTCTGAAACGCTAAGCGGGGCCAACGGATCATGCAGGGCTATATCATCCGCCGTTTCGTTGCATTGATCCCGACGCTGTTCTTCGCGAGCTTCATCGTCTTTCTCACCGTTCGTCTGATTCCCGGCAACATCATCGACCTGATGCTGTCGCAGAACGACGTCAGCGCCACCAAGCAGACGCGCGAGCAACTCGAAGCCGCGCTCGGTCTCGATACGCCGATCTACATCCAGTACTTCAAGTGGATCGGCGGACTAGTGCTGCACGGTGACCTCGGCAAGTCGCTGTGGACCAATACGCCGGTGATGGAGGAAATCCTCTATCGCCTGCCGATCACCTTCGAGCTCGGCTTCATGGCGCTGCTCGTGTCGCTGATCGTCGGCATTCCGATCGGCGTCTATGCGGCGCTGAAGCAGGACACCATCGGCGACTACGTGCTGCGCACGCTGTCGATCTTGGCGCTCGCCATTCCCGGCTTCTGGGTCGGCACGCTGGTCAACGTGTTCCCGGCGATCTGGTGGGGCTGGTCGCCCTCGGTGAAATACATTCCGTTCTGGCAGGACCCGGCGGCGCACCTGTTCCAGCTGCTGATTCCGGCGCTGATCCTCGGCAAGGCCTTCTCGGCCGTGATCATGCGGCTGACCCGCACGCTGATGTTGGAGGTGCTGCGGCAGGACTACATCCGCACGGCCCGCGCCAAGGGCCTCTCCACCGGCACCATTGTCATGCGGCATGCGCTGCGCAATGCGCTGATCCCGGTCGTCACGCTGGTTGGCCTGCAGGCGCCGCTGTTGTTCGGCGGCGCCGTGATCCTCGAACAGATCTTCGTCATTCCCGGCATGGGCCTGCTGCTGCTCGAAGCGGTCGGCTCACGCGATTATCCGACCATCACCGGCGTGTTCCTGATCATCGGCGTCGCGGTCGTCTTCATCAATCTGCTGGTCGACCTCAGCTACGGCTTCCTCGATCCGAAGGTGAGGAGCCGCTGATGGCCGAGATCACGCAGACCGGCGTCGTTGCCTCCACGCCCGTGCCGCAGATGCGGCAGCCCAATGCCTTCGTCGAATTCTTCGTCCGTCTGTTCCGGGAGAAGCCGCTCGGCGCCATCGGTGCCGTCGTCTGCCTGATCTTCCTGTTTGCCGGCATCTTCGCCGATCTGCTCGCGCCGTACGGCTTCAACCAGATCATGCCGATCAACCGGATGAAGGCGCCGAACTGGCAGTTCTGGTTCGGCACCGACAATCTCGGCCGCGATATTTTCTCCCGCATTCTTTACGGCGCGCGTCTCTCGGTCATTATCGGGCTTTCGGCCGCGCTGCTCGCCACCGTCATTTCGGTCGTGCTCGGCATCACCACCGGCTACCTCGGCGGCCGCTTCGACATGATCGTGCAGCGCTTCGTCGACGCGTGGATGAGCTTCCCGGACATCGTCATCCTGATCGTGGTCGTGTCGGTTGTCGGCCCGGGCATGCCGCAGGTGATCGTCATCCTCGGCTGTCTCTACGGCATCGCCGGCTCGCGCATCATCCGCAGCGCCGTGCTCAGCGTGCGCGAGCAGAGCTACATCCACGCCGCGCAATCGATCGGCGGCGCGACGCCGCGCATTCTGTGGCGGCATGTGCTGCCGAACGTGATGCCGCCGGTGATCGTGCTGTTCACCACCCGTGTCGGCGCGGTGATCCTCGCGGAAGCCGCGCTCTCGTTCCTCGGCCTTGGTGTGCCGCCGCCGGCACCGACCTGGGGCGGCATGCTGACGGGCAGCGCCCGCAACTACATGTACCTCGCGCCGTGGATGGCGCTCGCGCCGGGCATCTGCCTGACGCTCGTTGTGTTCAGCATCAACATGTTCGGCGATGCGCTGCGCGATCTGCTCGATCCGCGCATGCGCGGTCACCGGTAACGTAAACAACGCAAATAAACGACTTCAAGGGGAGACATCATGACCCAGACCTTCAAGATGCGGCATCTCGCGGGCGCAGCGCTGTTGAGCTTTACGCTCTCGTCATCGGCGCTCGCGCAGGCGCCGGAAGCGCCGAAATATGGCGGCACCGTCGAGATCGCGACGATCTACGTGACGATCTCGGCCTTGTCGTTCGACAACTACGATTGGCCGTGGAAGCACAATCACGACACCGGCGCGATCTATGAGCAACTCTTCGCGGCCGATCTGACCAAAGCGAAATCGCGCGGCGGCAAGAACAGCTATATCAACGACGCCTACATCCCGAGCAACCTGATCCGCGGCGAACTCGCCGAGAAGTGGGAGTGGCTGGAAAATCCGCTGCGGCTGAAGATCGATCTGCGCAAGGGCGTCATGTTCCCGGAGAAGGCGGGGGTGATGAAGGCCCGCGAAATGGTGGCCGAGGATGTCGTCTACAGCTTCAAGCGGCTGTCGACGAGCCCGAAGGCGACGCGGAATTACTTCGACTACGTCAAGGACGTCACTGCGCCGGACAAGTACACGGTCGTCTTCGAGATGAGCAAGTTCAACGCCGAATGGGATTACCGCTTCGGCTATGGCTACTACTCCGGCATCATTCCCAAAGAGGTTGTCGATGCCGGCGCCGCGAACTGGAAGAACGTCAATGGTTCCGGCCCATTCAAGCTGACGGACTATGTCGCCGGCAACTCGCAGACCTACGAAAAGAACAGTGAGTATTGGGACAAGGAGACCGTCGCCGAGAAGGAGTTCAAGCTCCCGTATGTCGACAAGGTCGTCTATCGCATCATCAAGGACGAAGCGACCCGCGTAACGGCGCTGCGCACCGGCAAGCTCGACATCATGGAAGGCGTCCGCTGGCAGGATGTGGAGACGCTGAAGAAGAGCGTGCCGCAAATGAAGTGGAGCAAGTGGCTCAACCAGTCGGGCACCTTCCTGTCCATGCGTGTCGACCAGAAGCCGTTCGATGATCTTCGCGTCCGCCGCGCCATGAACCTCGCGGTCAACAAGGATGAGATCATCAAGTCGTACTACAACGGCAATGCCGAGCTGTACGCCTATCCGCAGCATCCGGAATACGGCCCGTACTTCCAGCCGCTGAGCGAGCAGCCGGACAGCGTCAAGGAGCTGTTCAAGTACGATCCGGCCAAGGCCAAGAAGCTGCTGGCGGAAGCAGGCTATCCGAACGGCTTCACCTTCACGACCCAGGTCTGCTCGTGCAATCCGGACCACATGGACCTGCTGCCGCTGGTCGCCGCCTATCTCGAGCAGGTCGGCGTGAAGATGGAAATCCAGCCGATGGAATATGCGGCGTTTCTCTCGGCGATGACGACGCAGAAGAACACCGCCGGCTACTTCATGAACAACGGCCACACCAACCCGACCACGACGATCCGCAAGAGCTTCGTGCCGAAGCAGGTCTGGAACCCGTCGCAGTGGGACGATCCGAAACTGACCGCGCGCATGGAAGCGGTCTACGAGGAGCGCGACGAAGCCAAGCGCATCGCCGAACTGCGCAAGATGACGACCGAGATGGTCGATGCGGCGCCGTACATCTGGATGCCGACGCCGTACGTCTTCACCGCGTGGTGGCCGTGGGTGAAGGGCTACGAGGGCGAACTGCGCGCCGGCTCGGTGCGGCCGGGCCCGATCTACGCCCGCATGTGGGTCGATCAGGAGATGAAGAAGAAGATGGGCTACTGAGCCTTCGCCTTATTGCATGCGGCGGCCTCGTGCCGCCGCATTGCTCAGGAGTATCGATCGCGTGAGCAAGCCGCTTCTTCAGGTCAAGAACCTCACCACCAAATTCGGCAGCGGGCCGGGGGCGGTGACCGCCGTCAACAACGTGTCGTTCGACGTCAACGCCGGCGAGACGGTGGCGATCGTCGGCGAGAGCGGCTCCGGCAAGAGCATCACCGCGCTGTCGATCCTGCGGCTCGTGCCCGATCCGCCGGGCAAGATCGTCGGCGGGGAAATCCTGTTCGACGGCATCGATCTGACGAAATTATCGGAAGAGAAGATGCGCGACATCCGGGGCAACCGGATCGCGATGATCTTCCAGGAACCGATGACGTCGCTCAATCCGTCGCTGACCATCGGCCTGCAGATCGCCGAGCCGATCAACCTGCACATGAAGATGCCGTGGCAGAAGGCCTATGCCAAGGCGAAGGAATTGCTCGATCGGGTGCGGATGCCCGATGCGCAGTCGCGGCTCGAGACCCATCCGCATCAGTTCTCCGGCGGCATGCGCCAGCGCATCATGATCGCCATGGCGCTCGCCTGCCAGCCGAAGCTCATCATCGCCGACGAGCCGACCACCGCGCTCGACGTCACCGTGCAGGCGCAGATTTTGGAGCTGCTGAAGGAGCTGACCCGCGAAACCGGCTCGGCGCTGATCCTCATCACCCATGATCTCGGCGTCGTCGCGCGTTATGCCGACCGCGTCTGCGTCATGTACGGCGGCAAGATCATCGAGACCGCGAGTGCGCGCGAGCTCTATGGCAATCCGCTGCATCCCTATACGCGCGGGCTGATGGCCTCGATCCCGCGGCTCGATCAGCAGGCGGGTGTGCGGCTGGTGCCGATCAAGGGACAGCCGCCGAATCTGGCGCAATTGCCGCCGGGCTGCTCGTTCAATCCGCGCTGTAGCGACGTGGTGGAACGCTGCCGCCGCGACGTGCCGGCGCTGATGAAGGCCGGCGACAAGCACATGCATGCCTGCTGGGTGTCGCCGCACGAGGCCGGGCATGTCTGACGCGCTTCCCGTCGAGAGCAGCAAGCCGGCCAAGGGCGCTCGCAACGTCATTCTCGACGTGACTGATCTGAAGATTCATTTTCCGGTTTACGGGGGCTGGCTGCAGAAGCAGGTCGGCTCGGTGAAGGCTGTCGACGGCGTCTCGTTCCAGGTGCACGAGGGCGAGACGCTCGGCCTCGTCGGCGAGTCCGGTTGCGGCAAATCGACCACCGGGCTCGCGGTGCTGCGCATGCTGCCGGTGACCGAAGGCAAGATCGTCTTCGAGGGTGTCGATATCACCCATCACGACCAGAACCAGATGCGGCCGATCCGCCGGCAGATGCAGATGGTCTATCAGGACCCGTTCGGCTCGCTCGATCCGCGCATGACGGTGGCGGAGATCGTCGGCGAGCCGCTGGAAATCCACAAGCTGCACGGCAACAAGCGCGAGCGGCGCGAACGCGTCATGGCGCTGATGGAAATGGTCGGACTGCGGCACGACATGATCGACCGCTATCCGCACCAGTTCTCCGGCGGCCAGCGCCAGCGTATCTCGATCGCGCGGGCGCTCGCGGTCGAACCGCGGCTCTTGATCTGCGACGAGCCGGTGTCGGCGCTCGACGTGTCGATCCAGGCGCAGGTGGTCAACCTGTTCCAGGAGCTGCAGGACAAGCTCGGCATCTCCTCGATCTTCGTCGCGCACGATCTCGCAGTCGTGCGTCATGTCAGCCAGCGCATCGCGGTGATGTATCTCGGCACGATTGTCGAGATCGCCACACGCGACGAGCTTTATGCCAACCCCAAGCATCCCTACACGCAGGCGCTGATGGCGGCGATCCCGGTTGCCGATCCGGTGGTCGAGGCTGCACGTGCGCATCAGGTGATCAAGGGGGAGGTGCCGAGCGCGCAGCGCCCGCCGTCCGGTTGCCGCTTCCATCCGCGCTGCATTCACGCGATGCCCGTGTGCAGCCAGGACGTGCCGGTACTAAAGGATCATGGCGGCGGCAAGGTGGCCTGCCACCTGTTCTGACTCGCTTCGCCGATAGCAGTTCTGCCAAGAATTATTTCGCTCCGTCGTGCGTGTGCTAGGCTTTGCCGACACAATCGTATGCCGGAGCCGGAAATGACTGATACCTCTCATCGCCACGCGTCCGACGGCGCGCCGACTATGCCGCGCGGCCAGCTGTCGCTGTGCACCCTGGCGATGCCGGCCGACACCAATGCGAATGGCGATATCTTCGGCGGCTGGCTGCTGAGCCAGATGGACATCGCCGGCGGCATCCACGCGTCCAAGGTGGCCAAGGGCCGCTCCGTGACGGTCGCGATCGATGCGATGACGTTCCGCAAGCCTGTGTATGTCGGGGATGTGGTGAGCGTCTACACCGACACGATTCGCACGGGGCGCACGTCGATTGCGGTGTCCGTCGAGGCGTGGGTGCAGCGGCGGCAGGAAACGGCGCTGGTTCTGGTCACGGATGGACGATTTACCTACGTGGCAATTAATGACCAAGGGCAGCCGCACGCGATTCCCCCGCAGACTTGAGTCAAATTTGTCGCAGGCGTTGGCTCGCGGCACGGTCCTTGCTTTTCCATAGTCCGAAATCTGAAGAAAAGCCGTCGCACGAGATTCACATCTCTGTCTTGCGGCGCATCTATACGGCCCGCGTGACGCTGTGCTCTCGTTGGTGAGCCCTCGAATCGGCAGTTGCTGATCGAATGTGAGTCAGGGTGCACAACGATGAGTCAGAAGTTGAGTCGGGTTTGAATTTTTCGAAGCGTTCCGAGTTTACGCATCGCCAAACATGAGGGCTGAGGACGCGAATGTCTGACACGTACATCATCGAAGTGAATTCGGAGCCCGCCGGAATCGTCGTGCGCGGCACCCAGGGTTTCCAGTTCTTTGCCGCTAATCACGCCTTCAACAGCCTCGAAGGGCAGCATTTCCGCAATGCACGCGATGCCGAACGCGCCGCCTACCGCGCGCAGTTCGAACGCCCGCAGCGCAGCACCGTCTGACACCAAATCGTCGGGCAAGAAAAAGGCCGGGAACCCTCCCAGCCTTTGTGACTCTTTGGGCTCTGCTCAGGCGAGGACCGGATAGTCCGTGTAGCCCTTCGAGCCGCCACCGTAAAACGTTTTGCGGTCGGCTTCGTTCAGCGGTGCGCCCGTCTTCAGGCGCTCGACCAGATCTGGATTCGAGATGAACGGCTTGCCGAAGGCGATCAGGTCGGCCTGGTTGCTCTCGAGCGCCTGCTTCGCCAGCGCATAGTCGTAACCGTTGTTGGCGATGTAGGTACCGTGGAATCGCTTACGCAGACTCGCGTAGTCGAACGGCGCGTTGTCGCGCGGGCCGCCGGTCGCGCCCTCGATCACGTGGATGTAGACGAGCTTCAGCGCATTGAGCTGATCGACGATGTAATCGAACAGCGGCTGCGGGTTGCTGTCGGAGATGTCGTTGGCCGGCGTCACCGGCGACAGGCGGATGCCGACGCGGTCCGGACCGATTTCGGCCGCAACCGCCTTGGCGACTTCGAGCATCAGCTTGGCGCGGTTCTGGATCGAGCCGCCGTAGGCGTCGGTGCGCTTGTTGGCGCCGTCCTTGGCGAACTGGTCGAGCAGGTAGCCGTTGGCGCCGTGAATCTCGACGCCGTCAAAACCGGCGGCAATCGCATTCTTCGCACCAACACGGAACGCTTCGATGATGCCGGGAATTTCCGAGAGCGCGAGTTCGCGCGGGGCAGAGACGTCAACGAACTTGCCGCCGACGAAGGTCTTGCCCTTGGCTGCGACGGCGGAGGGGCCGACCGGAGCGGCGCCATTCGCCTGCAGATCGGTGTGCGAGATGCGGCCGACGTGCCAGAGCTGAATGAAAATCTTGCCGCCGCGTTTGTGCACTTCGTCGGTGACCTTGCGCCAGCCGACGACCTGGTCCTTGGAGTAGATGCCCGGGGTGTCCTGATAGCCCTGGCCCTGCTGCGAGACCTGGCTGGCTTCGGTGATGAGAAGACCGGCGGAGGCGCGCTGGCCGTAATATTCGACCGCGAGCGGGTTCGGCACGAAGCCATCGACGGCGCGGTTGCGCGTCAGGGGTGCCATCACCGTACGGTTGCTGAGTTTGTTCGGGCCGAGCTGATAGGCCTCAAAAAGTTTTGTGTCGCTCATTTTGAAATACCTGTGACGAAGAGGAGGGAAGTGACCCGGCAGAGATGTGCACGGGTTTGCCGATGTCAATTCAGGCCGAAATCATCCCTTAGGCACACGCTGGATACCGGACAGATGGCCGCCATCCACGAACAGCGTGTGCGCGTTCACGTAGGACGATTCATGCGACATCAGGAAGAGCGCAGCATAAGCCACCTCCCAGCCGGTGCCCTGACGGCCGAAAGGTACTGTGACGGCGCGATCGGAGCGGCGGCGGCTGGCATCGCGGCCCATCGGCGTGTCGATGTAGCCCGGCGCAATCACATTGCAGCGAATGCCTCTTTCTTCACCAGCGCGGGCGATGGCGCGGCCAAGCGCGATCTGCGCGGCCTTCGAGGCCTCATACGCGGGGTTGTAGCCGTTGGCGCGCTGGCTCGCGACGGAGGAGGTGAGGATGATCGATGAGCCCGGGTCCATCACCTTCAGCGCGGCTTGCGCGAACTGCATGTGACTGCGGACGTTGATGCCGAAATTCTTGTCCCAGGACTCGATGGTCATGTTCGGCAGTTGCAGCCCGTGCGAGATGCCGACGTTGAGCATCAAGCCGTCGAGGCCGCCGAGCTGCTTGGCGCAGCGTTCGAGGCAGGGCGCGATCGCGTTCGGATCGCTCACATCGGCGATGTCGGTGAAGGCCTTGCCGCCTTCGCTGATGATCTGCTGGCAGGTGTTGTCGGCGGCATCCTGCGCGATGTCGACACAGGCGACGGTCGCGCCTTCGCGCGCGAACAGAACCGAGATGGCTCGGCCGTTGCCGATCGGCGGTTCTTCGTCGACGGTTTTGCGCTGACCCGCGCCGACCACCATGATGCGGCGGCCCTGCAGGCGGCCGAGAGCTTTGGCCTGACCGATCGATTCCGGATGCAGCGAGGAAGAAGGATCGAGCTTGATGGGCGCGCGCGTCGTCGTCGACATGACGTCTCCTTGTTCTTCGTTGGCGTTTCCCCGGCCGATGTTGGTGAAATCGGCCGGGGCGTCAACGGTTCTCAAGGAGAGAACGCGCGATCCTGTTCTGCCTGCCGAAACTTAGGCCGCGCCGAGGAAGTCGCGCTTCCCGATCTCGACGCCGTTGTGGCGCAGGATGTCGTAGGCGGTCACCACGTGGAAGTAGAAATTCGGCAGCGCGTAGTTGTGGAGATACTGCTCGCCCTTCAGCGTCATGGTCGCGCTCGGGCCGACCGGGAAATTCACCTCGCGGGTGTCTGCGCCGCCGAACTGCTCCGGCTTGAACCCCTTCACATAAGCGACCGCTTTAGCGATGCGCGCCTTCAGGTCGGCGATGGTCGTCTCGGTATCGGGGGTGGTTGGGATCTCGGCCTGAGTCAGACGGGCGGTGGTTTTGGAGGCGAAGTCGCAGGCGACTTGCACCTGACGTGTCAGCGGCAACATGTCCGGATAGAGGCGCGAGGTCGGAAACACCTCCGGCGCAATCTTCTTGGCCGCAGCGTGGGCCTCGGCCTTATCGAGCACGGCTGAGAGACTGTTGAGCATCTGCACGAAGACAGGGATGGACGCAGCATAGGTCGACATGGGCGATCCTTGGGTGTTTTGGAGGAATGGTTCTTGGGTGATGCAGGGTCGTAGACCGCCGTTAGATCGGCATCGCATTCCGCCTACGCAAGGCCGCGTGCAGGGAAAGAGTTTGCACGCGCGGTGTACTTTCCCCGCGCGTTTCTTCTGTCGGCTGGTACAAAGATAGGGTCTAGCTAGAGGCCCGTATTGAGGAAGTCCGCCACCAGTTTGATCTGGTCAGGGACGTTCAGCGCCGGTGCGTGGCCGCAGCCCTTGATGGTGACGACCTTACAACGCGGGTTCTCGCGCTCCATGCGTTCGCAGTCCTTGGGCAGCAGGAGATCGGACGTCTCACCGCGCAGGCAGAGCATGTCGCAGGTCAACTTCTTCCAATTGTCCCACTGCTCTTCGTTCGACTTGAAGTGGATCTTGATCTCAGGATCGATGTGCGGCGACACCGTGCCGTCCGGATTGCGCCGGGTCGATGTTTCGGTGAGGCGGTTGTACTGCGCGTCGGTCATGTAGCCGTACGGCTTGTAGATCTGGCGGAAGTACGCGTTGAGCTCGGTGACGCGTTTGAACTTCGGCGGCGGCGCGCCGGCATACGAGTTGATGCGATCAAGTGCCGCCTGCGCAACTACCGGCCCCATGTCGTTGAGCACGAAGCGGCGGAAGCGGCCAGCCATGTTGTTCGCGGCAGCCTCGATGCCGATGATCGCGCCCATCGACGTGCCGAGCCAGTCGACCGTGTTAAAGTGCAGCGCATCGAGTAGCGCCTGCGCCTGCTGCGCGTAGAACTTGCGATTGTATTCTTTCGCCGGCTCCGGACTCCACTCGCTGTAGCCGCGGCCGATCGTGTCCGGCACGATGATGTGGCGGTCGTTCGCCATGGCGATTGCGATGTCGTCGAAGTCGCGGCTGGTGCGCGCCACGCCGTGCCACATGATCAGCGGCGGCTTGCCGCGCGTGCCCCATTCCACGTAGTGCACTTCACGGCCGCAGAGCTCGATGTAATGCGATGTCGGGGTCACACGCGCCTCCCTGATGTTTTTGTTTTGTTATGCGCAGATTCTTTATGCACCACTCCGCAGCCGCGCCAGCAGTTCGGCGGTCGGCCACGAGTCAGCGGGCAAGCCGTACTTGATCTGCATCGCCTTCATCGCGATGCGGCTCTGCTGACCCATGATGCCGTCGATCTTGCCGACGTTGTAGCCGCGCTTGGCGAGCAGCTGCTGCATCTCCTTCAGGTCGTTGAAAGGAAGTTGCGCGACCGGCGTCGCCGGCTTCAACATCGGTCCCGCGCCTGCAATCCGCGTCGCGAGATAGCCGGCGGTCGTCGAATAGATCAGCGAGTTGTTCCATTCGGTGTAAGCCGCGAAATTCGCGTATGCCATGAATGCGGGCCCCGTGCGGCCCATCGGCAGCAGGACGGAAGCGGGGAGCTCGTCCTTCGGCAGTGGACGTCCATCGGCGAGCGTCACGCCCCACGCTGCCCACTTCGAGCGCGGATGTTTAACGCTGAGATCGGTCTGATCCCACGGCAGGTTCGCCGGCACGCGGATTTCCTGCAGCCACGGCTCGCCGCGCTTCCACTTCAGGCCGTTGCCGATGTAGTTCGCCGTCGAGCCGATCACGTCGGCCGGGCTGTGGATCAGATCGCGCTTGCCGTCGCCGTCATAGTCGACAGCGTAGTCGTAATAGTGGCGCGGCAGGAATTGCGTCTGTCCGAGTTCGCCGGCCCATGAGCCGATCAGTTCAGAGAACGAGAGATCGCCGCGATCGATGATCTTCAGCGCGGCAATGGTTTCCTCGCGGAACATGTCGGAGCGGCGGCAGTCGTAGGCGAGGGACACCAGCGAGCGCATGATCGGCAGCTTGCCTTGCACAACGCCGAAGTCGCTTTCCAGCGCCCAGAACGCGGTGATGACCGCCGGCGGCACGCCGTATTCCTTCTCGGCGCGCGCGAACGCTTGCGCGTACTGCTTGATGAGCTGCTGGCCTTTGACGCGGCGGGCTTCCGAGGCCATGCGGCCGGAGAACTCGGTGAAGATCTGGCCGAACACGCGCTGGCCGCGGTCGCGATTGACGATGCCCTGGTCGTAGACGAGGCCCTGTGCGGCGGCTGAAAGCGCGCGCTGCGACACGCCGGCCTTCACCGCGTCCTGCTTCAGCTGCTCAAGGAACTGCGGAAAGCCCATGCCCTTGCGGCACGGGCCCGGCGTCTGGGCGAAGGCGGAGGTTGGCAGATAAGCAATTGCGGAAATCAATAAAGCAAGAAATGAGGCCAGGCGCGGCATGTTTTCTCTCTCGTCATGGCCGGGCTTGACCCGGCCATCCACCTAAAAACGAACGCACGCACTCTTTGCAAGATGGATTGCCGGGTCAAGCCCGGCAATGACGAAGCTGGTGTGTGAGTGCGGCCAAAAAGCAAAATGCCCGGCCGTGAGGCCGGGCATTCGTATTGAGCGTTTCCCGTTGGATCGATCTTAGTCGAACTGGTTCATCGTGTTGTGCGCACCGCCCGCCTTCAGGGCTGCTGCGCCGGCGAAGTATTCCTTGTGGTCGTCGCCGATGTCGGAGCCGGCCATGTTCTGGTGCTTCGCGCAGGCGATGCCCTGGCGGATTTCCGCGCGCTGCACGTTCTTCACGTAACCGAGCATGCCCTGGTCGCCGAAGTATTCCTTCGACAGGTTGTCGGTCGACAGTGCCGTCGTGTGATAGGTCGGCAGCGTGATCAGGTGGTGGAAAATGCCGGCGCGCTTCGCCGAGTCCGCCTGGAAGGTGCGGATCAGCTGGTCGGCTTCGATCGCCAGCGGCGTTTCGTCGTACTCCACCTTCATCAGGTCGGCGCGGTTGTACTTGCTGACGTCCTTGCCGGCCGCCTTCCACTCGTCGAACACCTGCCAGCGGAAATTCAGCGTCCAGTTGAACGACGGCGAGTTGTTGTAGGCGAGCTTCGCGTTCGGGATGACCTCACGGACGCGATCGACCATCTCCGCGATCTGCGCGATGTTCGGACGCTCCGTTTCGATCCACAGCAAGTCCGCGCCGTTCTGCAGCGAGGTGATGCTGTCGAGAACGCAGCGGTCGACGCCGGTGCCCGAGCGGAACTGATACAGGTTGCTCGGCAGACGCTTCGGACGCAGCAGCTTGCCGTTACGGCTGATGATGACGTCGCCGTTGCCGACCTTCGACGGATCGACTTCGTCGCAGTCGAGGAAGCTGTTGTACTGGTCGCCGAGATCGCCCGGCTTATGGCTGACGGCGATCTGCTGTGTGAGGCCTGCGCCGAGCGAGTCGGTGCGGGTCACGATGATGCCGTTGTCGACGCCCATCTCGAGGAAGGCGTGACGGCAGGCGCGGATTTTCGCCAGGAACACCTCGTGCGGAACGGTGACCTTGCCGTCCTGATGGCCGCACTGCTTCTCGTCCGAGACCTGATTTTCGATCTGGAGCGCGCAAGCGCCGGCTTCGATCATCTTCTTGGCGAGCAGGTAGGTCGCCTCGGCGTTGCCGAAGCCTGCGTCGATGTCAGCGATGACCGGAACGACGTGGGTCTGGAAGTTGTCGATGCTGGCGATCAGCGCGGCTTCCTTCGCCTTGTCGCCCGCCTTACGTGCGGCGTCGATCTCGCGGAAGGTGTTGCCCATCTCGCGAGCGTCGGCCTGACGCAGGAAGGTGTAGAGTTCTTCGATCAGCGCCGGCACCGAGGTCTTCTCGTGCATCGACTGATCCGGCAGCGGGCCGAACTCCGAGCGCAGCGCCGCGATCATCCAGCCCGACAGGTACAGGTAGCGGCGATCGGTCTTGCCGCCGAAGTGCTTCTTGATCGAGATCAGCTTCTGCTGCGCGACGAAGCCGTGCCAGCAACCCAGCGACTGGGTGTACTTGGTCGGATCCTTGTCGTACGCCGCCATGTCGGCGCGCATCACGTCCGCGGTGTAGCGGGCGACGTCGAGGCCGGTCTTGAAGCGGTTCTGCAGGCGCATGCGCGCCACGGCCTCTGCGGTGACGCCGTTCCAGTTCGGCTGGTTCTTGAGGAGAGCCGCAGCGGCCTCGATCTCAGCCTGGTAAGACGAGGGGCCCTGAATTTGTCCGGTGATGTCGCGCGATTGATAATTCATGGTGGTGCTCCCGATGAACCCGAGTGAAGTTGTCCCTCTTTGAACGCACCGCAGCGCAAATCGCTAGAGACTCCGAAGATAGCTTGTCATACTTTACAAACTTTCATTGTAATGATGTAATATCTTTACAATCAGGTGGTTTTTGAGTTTGGCCATGGCGACATCGTCGGCAGTTCGATCAGTTTTCATGGGCCCGCGGCTGCGGCGGCTGCGGCGCGACCTCGGCCTGACCCAGGCCGACATGGCGGCCGATCTCGACATTTCCGCACCCTACGTGGCGCTGCTGGAGCGCAACCAGCGGCCGGTGACGGCCGACATGCTGCTGCGGCTCGCGCGCACCTACAAGATCGATCTCGCCGATCTCGCCGGTGACGGCGGCGCCGATCACACGGCGCGCATGCAGGCGGTGCTGAAGGAGCCGATGTTCGCCGACATCGACATTCCGCCGCTCGAGATAACGGATATCGCCATCGGCTATCCGGGCTTGGCGGAGGCGTTCCTGCGTCTCTACACGGCCTACCGCGAGGAGCAGTTGGCGCTCGCCGACCGCACCGCGCCGGGGCTCACTCCGAGTGCGGGAAAGTCGCGCAAGGGCAGCGCGGACGTCAGCGATCCGGTGGCGGAGGTGCGCCGGTTTCTCGCCGCGCGCAAGAACAACTTCGCCGATCTCGACGACGCGGCCGAGCGCATTCTGCAAGGGCCTGCGGATACGAACTGGTTCATCGAGCGGCTGCGCGAGCGTCACAAGCTGCGGGTGCGGCATCTGCCGCCGGACGTCATGCTCGGCTCGGTGCGGCGGCTCGATCTTCACCGCAAGGAAGTGCTGTTCGACGACTCGCTCGACACGGCGAGCTTCAACTTCCAGCTGGCGCAGCAGCTTGCATATCTGGAGTTCGAGGATGAAATCACCGCTGCGCTGAAGGCCGGTCACTTCAGCAGCAAAAGCGGCAAGCTGCTGGCGCATCGCTCGCTAGCAAGTTACGCCGCAGCCGCGCTGATCATGCCGTATTCGGCGTTCGCGAAAGCCGCGGAAACACGCAGTTACGACCTCGAAGCGCTGGCGCGGCAATTCGGCACGAGTTTCGAGCAGACGGCGCACCGTATCACGACGCTGCAGCGGCCAGGCTCCGAGAAGGTTCCGTTCTTCCTGATCCGTGTCGATCCCGCTGGCAACATCTCGAAATTGCTCGATGGTGCGGGCTTTCCCTTCGCCAAGCACGGCGGTGCCTGCCCGCTGTGGTCCGTGCACGGCGTGTTCAAGACGCCCCGCCAGATCGTTACGCAGTGGCTGGAATTGCCTGACGGGCAGCAGTTTTTCTCGATCGCGCGCACGGTGACGGCGGGCGGCGGATCGTACGGCGCGGCACGCGTCGAGCGCGCCATTGCGATCGGCTGCGCGGCCGAGCATGCGGGGAAACTGATTTATACGCAGGACGACGCGGGACGCCGCGAGAAGCCGACGCCGATCGGCGTTGCCTGCCGCGTCTGCCATCGTCCGACATGCGCGGCGCGTTCCGAGCTTCCGATCGGACGTGAATTGCTTCCGGACGACTACCGCCGTCTCAGCGTTCCATTCGGCTTCTCGTCGGATTAATGCCAACACGGGCGCTGGATTCTTGCGCGAGATGCAGTACAACCAGCGCCAGCGAGACTATCTACGGTGATCAGGAGACCGATATGAGTGGCAGCAATTTCTGGGTGATTGGCGGCGAGTTCGGCTCGATGAACTTCCACAAGCTCGTGGCAGGTTCGGCGCAGGTGCAGGGTCCGTTCAAGACGCGCCAGGAAGCCGAGGAATGCTGGAAGCAGATGTCGGAAGAAAACCGTCACAAGGCCGGCGTGCGCTTCTCAATCGTCGAAGAGCCGAACCGCGGCTGACCTGATCCGATCGCCCGATCAATACGCGGCCCTGTCCGGGTGCTCCGGGCGGGGCCGTTTGCATTCCAAGGGCGATTCTCGCGCGCGGGCGTCCCAAGGCGGTACAAGTCATTGGAAATCAATGGCCTTTTCCCGGATCATGGTAACTGATAGGTTAACGTCAGTTTCAGTGCCGACGAGAGAGGCCGCCGCATGTCCGAGCCGAACGCGAACACCGAGGGACGTCCCGTCGCGCTCCGCGATGCCTTGCGCCGGGCCCGGATCGAAGCTGCGGACCGTACCGGCGTCGTCGTCGATCTGCGCGATGCGGAAGTGGCGCGCCTCGAAATTCTGAGCGAAGCGCTCGATCCGCTGTTCAAAGAGATTCCCGACCAGATCGATCTGTTCGATCGCGGCATCAGCCAGGGCGATACGCCGCGGCTTTGGATCGACGTCGTCGCGCATGTCGTGATGGGCCGTGACAAGCGGCAGTATCGCTTCGTGCGCGACACGCGCTTCGGCCGCACGGTGCTCGCAGAGTCGCACGAAACGGGACCGATCGTGCAGGCGATCACCGACTATGTCGCCCGCCGCATGATCGAGCGCGAGCATGCGTTGACTGCTTCGCCTGTCGCTGCAGCAGTAACCGAAGTTGCTCCGCCGCGCCGCGGGTTTCGCATCTGGACCTTCGTGCTCGGCGCGATCGTTGGTGCCGCCGCGCTGTTAGGCGTGGCGTTTCTGATGGCGCTGCGCGGCGGCTAGCAAGCAATGCAAATCCAAGGCGGCACGGTCACCGTCTGGGTTGTCATTCTGGCGGTGATTGCTGTCATCGCTTTGCTTTACGTGCTGTCGGCCTGGCGCAAGTATCGGCGCGCCGAATTCATCCGCACCTATCGCTGGCCCGCGGCGCTTCTCGATCATCTTGAAAAACGCCGTCCGGGTTTGGCGCGCAAGGACAGTGCGCTGGTTGCGCAGGGGCTGCGTCAGTTTTTCGTCGCTTACCTGATGAGCGGCAGGCGCTACGTGTCGATGCCGTCGCAAGTCGCCGACGACCTCTGGCACGAGTTCATTCTCTACACGCGCGAATACGAACGCTTCTGCAGCCAAGCGTTCGGCACCTTCCTGCATCACTCGCCGGCGACCGTGCTGACGCGCGAACGGCGCAGCAGCAACGAGGGGCTGCGGCGCGTGTGGTGGCACTGCTGCAAGTACGAGAGCATCGATCCGGTGAATCCATCGCGGCTGCCGCTGTTGTTCGCGCTCGACGGCAAGCTGAAGATTCCCGGCGGCTTCGTCTATCATCCGAACTGCGATGCCTTACGGCGCGGCGGCGGCTACGGTGGACAGTGCGGCGCCGATTTCGCGAGCTCCTCGGTCGACGGCAGCACCAGCGGCTTCGGCGACAGCGGCTCCAGCAGCGATGGCGGAAGCAGTGACGGCGGCGGTGATGGAGGCGGTGACGGCGGCGGAGGTTGCGGCGGCGGCGACTAATGCCGTCAGATCAGCCGCGTCTTGCGCACATCCTTCCAGCCGCCGTTCTTGACGCTCGTGCGCACACGCATGTCGCAGCGCCAGTGATCGGCCTCGCGCGAAATCTCGAACAGGTTGTACGCCGCAGAATCGTGCTTGCCGTCATCGGCGGCCGATGCAGAGGGCACGCCGACGACGGGAAATTTGCCGTTGATGCCATCGAGCCAGACGGTGGCGTGGCGATGATCGTGACCGTGCAGCACAAGGTCAACGCCCCGCCGCCGCAGCAGCGCTGCCAACGCCTCGGCATCCTTCAGTCGCTTGTGCCGGCGCTTGCGATCGGTATCGAGCGGATGATGGATCAGCAGCACGCGAAACGCATCGTCTGGTGAGAGACCCGCGAGAATTTTTTCGAGCGCGTCGAGCTGTTGCGTTCCCAATTTCCCGGTCGCCATGAACGGTGCGGTCGGCACCGCGGTCGATAACCCGATGATCGCGAGCGGTCCGCGCCGCTGCACATAGGGAAACGTCGCCGCGCTGCCGGACGATGATCCGTCGCTGCGCAGATAGTCGGCGAAGTCGCTGGCGAAGCGATCGCGCATCGCCGCGACATAGGCATCGTGATTGCCGGGGATCACCGAGACCTGATCCGGCGTGCCGACGGTACGGAGCCACGCGATCGCCTGCTTGAACTCGGCATCGAGCGAGATGTTCACGAAGTCGCCGGTGATGGCGATGTGATCGGGCTTTTGCGCCTTCACGTCTGCGATCAGCCCATCCAGCGCTTCGCGCAGGTGAAAGGTATGGCGATTGCGCGTCCAGTTCAGGTAGCCCAGCACACGCTTGCCGATGATCTCCCGCGCGCTCGGCTGCGGCAGCGGCGCCAGATGCGGATCGGACAGATGAGCAAGGACATATGCGGACATATGATGTGATCGCGAAGGCATGGGCCGACTTTGAAAGCTGTTTTGCTTTTGGCAAGATGGCGGCCATGTTGCAACCGGTGTTGCAAACCGGCCGGCCTTAAGCGGGCCACCTCGAACCTGGTGATCCGATGATCTCGCCCGTCCTGCGGCGCAAACTGGAGCCGCTCACCCGGCGTGTCTTCCACTTCTATTCCCGATTCGCGCGCGGCCTGACCATGGGCGTCCGTGCGCTGGTGCTCGACGCAGAGAACCGTATCTTTCTGGTCAAGCATTCCTATGTCGAGGGCTGGCATCTTCCGGGCGGCGGCGTCGAGGTGAACGAAACCGTGCTCGATGCGCTCAAGCGCGAATTGATGGAGGAGGGGCTGATCGAGATGACCGGCCCGCCGCAGCTGCACGGCGTCTATTTCAGCCGCGGTATTTCCAAGCGCGATCACGTGGTGGTCTATGTGGTGCGCGCCTATCGGCAGGAACGGATGCCGTCGCCGAACAGCGAGATCGTCGCCTGCGGCTTTTATCCGATCTCGGACCTGCCGCCCGACACGACCGCTGGGACGCGGCAGCGGATCGCCGAGGCGCTGCAAGGCCGCGCAATCATACAGGACTGGCGTCCGGCGTGATGGACCCCGGCGCGCGCAGATGCTATCCCGCGCACCAGCAAAGCGAACCGATATGAGCGAACTCTCCGTCACCATCCTTCCCGAAGCGCCCGCCGACGCCCAGGCGATCGAACGGTTGCATGAGCGCACCTTCGGCCCCGGCCGTTTCGTGCTCAGCGCCTACCGGCTGCGCGAACATGTCGAGCACCGGCTCGATCTGTCGTTCACGGCGCGCATCGGCACGCTTCTTGTCGGTTCGGTGCGGCAACTGCCGATCTGCATCGGCGACACGCCCGCGCTGCTGCTCGGCCCGCTCACGGTCGAGCCGCCATTCCGCGATCGCGGCATCGGCAAGCTGCTGCTCGAGCGTGCGTTGAAGGACGCGAAGGCGGCGGGGGAGAAGCTGGTCGTTCTAGTCGGCGACGAGCCGTATTACAGCCGCGTCGGCTTCAAGAAGATTCCGCGCGGCCGCGCCACCATGCCGGGCCCGGTCGATCTCGACCGGCTGCTGGTCGCCGAACTCGTCGATGGCGCATTCGAGAGCGTCAGCGGCGCCATCCGCCCCGACTGGAGCGCGGTGGCAATTCCGGAGTGATAGTTTTCCCTCTCCCCTTGCGGGAGAGGGTGCCTGAGTGCAGCGAAGGCGGGTGAGGGGTTTGCCTAAGCGAACGTCCACCCCTCACCCGGCTCGAATTCGCTTGCGCTCATTCTCGCCACCCTCTCCCGCAAGGGGAGAGGGTTAAGTGTCAGAACTTCACGTTCGCGAACGCCCGTACGCTCAAGCCCGGCAGCAGCACCTCGTCCTTGGTGAACGAGACGTGGTTGCGGATGTCGTCGTTGAGCAGGTTGTCGCCGATCACGCCGACCGTCAGCTCCTGCGCGCCGAAGCCGGTCGGCTTGAGCTTGTGCGTGTAGCTGATCTCGGCCTTCAGCCGGTTGTAGCCCGGCGTTGCCGTCTCGATGCCGCCGATCTTGTTCTGCGCGAACGCGTGCAGGAAGTTTACGCGCGCGAGCCAGCCGGCATCGCGATAGTAGACGCCGCCGCCAAGCCGCTGCGGCGGAATGCGCGGCACGTTGGTGCCGTCGGTGAAGGTGGCGCGCACGATGTCGTACTGCCCCTCGACGCCGAAGAGACCCGCCCATAGCGGCATCACGTCGTATTGGAACTGAAACTCGGTGCCGCGGAATCGCGCGTCGCGCTGGGCGTAGATGGTCTGGTTCAGTTCCTCCGCCGGATCGCCGCAGGTGGCGAACGTCTCGCCGCAGCGCACGCCGGTGAGATTGCGGAAGATGAAGCCGTTGAAGCGCGTGTAGTAGCCGGTGAGCTCGAAACGCAGCGGCCCCTTGGCGCGGCGCAGTCCCGCTTCGATCGACTGCGCACGCTCGATCTTCAGGTTCGGATTGCCGATGTCGAACGTGACGGTGGCGTCGTGCGCGCCGCGTGAGAACAATTCGGCCGGCTTCGGCGCGCGTTCGACATATTGCGCGGTGAGGCTTGCGACAACGTCCCAACCCAGATTCTGGATCAGTCCGGCGCTTGCGCTCATCGGCGTGAAGTTCAGTTTCCGCGCCACGTTGGGCCGGTCGATGCCGTCCGGCAGGAAGTCTGCCGGAAAGTCCGGCGTCACCCCGCGCAGGCTGACGTTTTCGATGCGCCCGGCGATCTGCGCTTTCGTCGAGTCGCTGAACTTGAACTCGTTGAAGATGTAGCCGGCGATGCGCGAGTTGGTGTTGGCGTCGAACAGGCCGTTGAATTGATCGCCCGGGGCGTCGCCCGGCGCATTGAGCCGCTGATGGCCGCCCTGAACGCCGACGGCGGTCGTCAGCGCGGCGAAGCGCACGTTGAGCGGCGCGAACTGCACTTCGACGCGGCCTTCCTGCTCGCGGTTTGTGAAGGTCTGGCGCACGCCGTCGGTCGTGAAATCCGCTGGATCGGTGCGGCCGAGCTCGTTGTGCCTGTAGTCGGTCGCGCCGGCCCAGAAGCGCACGGCGTCGATTGCAGTTGCGTCGGGCCGATACTCGCCCTTGGCCGTGACCTTGGTCTGCTTGGCATCGATGCGCGTGCCGAATTCCTCGCCCTCGCGGCCGGGGATGCGATAGAGGCTGTTGGTCTGCGAAATCGCCGCGCCGATGAAGCCGCCGGTGAAGAGATACGAGCCGCCGACCGAACCGCCTTCCGATTGCGTTGCCGAGTTGAGTTGCTTGCCGGTGAACGGCCGGCCCGGATCGAAGACGTAGGGATTCTTCGGAATGCGATAGTCGTCGGTCTTGCGGATGTAGCCGTCGGCGTGCACGGCGAAGTTCTGGCCGCCGGCGTCGAACAGCACGCCGCCGTCGCGGCCGTTGTTGACGCTATCATAGCCGCCGCGCGTCTCGAACGTCACGCAGGGCGAAGACGACACGGCGACCGGCACCTTCACCGGAAGGCCGTAGCTCGGGAACGGCGCGGTCACCGCGCAAGGCGCGGCCTCCGGAATCCGGTTGTTGCTGGCGCTGACGATGCCGCCGATGGACTGCGAACCGTAGCGAAGCGTCGCCGGGCCGCGCACGACTTCGACCTGGCGGGTCGCGAGCGGATCGATCGGCACGAAATGATCCTCGCCGAGATCGGAGGCGCCGCCGCTGGAGACGCCATTCTCGGTGATGCCGACGCGATTTACGTCGAGGCCGCGGATGATCGGCCGGCTCGACGCACCGGGTGCGAACGACGAGCCGGTGATGCCGGGCTTGTTGTTGAGCAGATCGCCGAGCGTCGCCGCGCCGCTGCGGCGGATCTCTTCGTTCTGTACCACGGTGACGGTCGCGAACTGGTCGGTGACGATTGGCAGCGCGCCGGCGAGCGGCGCCTCAGCGGCCGGCGGAGGCGGCGACTGCGGAATGACGACGGCCGGTGCGCGCGCGGCGCGGCGCACGGTCGGCGCGGGCTTTGGCGGCACGGGCTTGCGCCGC
>LWDM01000018.1:0-186 GCA_002083525.1 Proteobacteria bacterium SG_bin9
GTCGCGCTCCGGCACGCTGACCTACGAAGCCGTGTTCCAGACCACGCAGGCCGGCCTCGGCCAGACCTCGGCAGTCGGCATCGGCGGCGACCCGGTCAAGGGCACCGAGTTCATCGACGTGCTCGAACTGTTTCTTGCCGACGACAAGACCGAGTCGATCATCATGATCGGCGAAATCGGCGGCTC
>LWDM01000018.1:230-21352 GCA_002083525.1 Proteobacteria bacterium SG_bin9
GCAAGAAGCCGATGGTCGGCTTCATCGCCGGCCGTACGGCGCCTCCGGGCCGCCGCATGGGCCATGCCGGTGCGATCGTGTCTGGCGGCAAGGGTGATGCGGAGTCAAAAATCGCGGCAATGGAATCGGCGGGCATCAAGGTCTCGCCGTCTCCGGCACGTCTCGGTACGACGCTGGTTGAGCTTTTGAAGCGCTGATCGCAAGTCATTCTGCACATGAAAAGGCCCGCTGTTTCCAGCGGGCCTTTTTGTTCGTGCGTCTGGTGGTTCGCGTCAGGCGGCCTTCGCCTGCTTCGCGCCAACCGTCGGCAAGCCTTCCTCGATCGGATACTTGTTGTCGCGCGACCATTCGTTCCACGATCCGAAGTACATCCGCACGTCCGCGACGCCGGCGTTCTTCAGTGCCAGGAACGTGTTGGACGCGCGGGCGCCCTTGAAGCAGTAGAGATAGACGGTGGTCGCCGGCGTGATGCCGACGGTCGCGCATTCGGCCAGAATCTCGTTCTTGGACTTGAAGCGCGGGCCTTCCGGCGTCGGCTTCATCATGCGGTACCATTCGATCCAGACGGCGCCGGGAATGCGGCCCATGCGCGGGCAGAAATCCTTGCCGTACGGCGAGGAGCTTTCGCCGATCCATTCATCCACGTCGCGCACGTCGAGCAGTGCGATGCTCGGATTGCCGACAGCGGCGAGCATGGTCTTGGCGTCGATCAGGATCGAGCCCGCTTCCGGCACGATCTTGAATGCGCCGGGCTTCGGTTTCGGCACCTCGGTGGTGACGGGCAGACTCTTCATGGTCCAGGCGTCGAAGCCGCCATGCAGCACCTTCATTTTCGGATAGCCGAGAAACTCCAGCAAGAAGTAGCCGCGGCAGGACTGACCGAAGCCCGAGTTCATCGACTGTTCGTAGATCACCGCGGTTTCTGCGCCGGTGAGACCCGCGCCGCCGAATGCCTCGGCGAATTTCTTCTTCAGCTCGTCCATGCCCTCCGGCGTGGAGGTCGCAAGGTACGTGAAGATCTCGTGCAGGTTGACCGCGCCGGGGATGTGCCCCGCTGCGTAAGCGTCGGGGCTGCGCGTGTCGATGATGACGCAAGGTTCTGATTTGGTGAATGCGACCAGGTCGTCCGCAGAAATAAGAACTTCAGCCATTGCCAAGCCTCCACTGTGTTGACGCGTTTGATTCAAGTCATTGGGTCGATCGGCGAATTCCCTCACGCCCCGCTTAGGGCTCTCCCTGCTGTTCGCGCGCATTGTCTGCGAGCATTTTTCTGAGCTGCTTGGTGGCGGGCGTAACGATCGCCACGAAATAGGCTTCGCGCAGACGGCGTTGCGCGCGATGCGATCTGAGATAGCCGCGCGCGCCACAGTGCAGCATCGCGGCGTTGGCAGCGGCGACACTGGCTTCTCCGGCGCGCAGCCGCAGCTCGATGACGCGCCGCCAATAGGCGTTGCTGGTCTCGTAAGGTGTGGCTGCGAGCTCCATCGTCTCGGCTTCGAGCTCGGTGAGCAGTGCCGCGAAATCCTCGGACTGCTGCGGCAGGAAGCGATTGACGTGTTCAAGTGATGGCCGAACGCTATGCATGATCGCGGCGCAGTCGCGGATCAGCCCGAGCGCCATTCCAACCTGCATCAGAATGAAACCTGCGCGGATGTTCTTCACGAACGGCATCGCGGGCGCCGCCAGCACTTGGCTGTCCGGAATGAACGCGTCGCGGAACTGCACGGCGTAGGTGCCGGTGCCGTCCATGGCGAGAAACGGCTTGCACGGTGTCAGCGTAACGCCGGGGTCGGCGCAGTCGGCGAGGAACATGACTTTCTCGCCGGCCGATACCTCGCCGGTTTCGATTTCGAAGATCGTGCCGAACATGTGGTCTGGGCCGAGGTTCGAAACCCAGGGCAGGGCTCAGCGCACGGTGTAGCCGCCGGCGACCTTGCGTCCCTTCAGCTTCAACTGCTCGATGCCGAAGAAACTCTTCATCGGGTTCGACAGCCCGGTGCCGCCGAGCAATGCGCCGCTCGACGCTATCTGCTCGAAACGCGCCTTGAGTGCGGCGTTGCCGGAATTCACGATGTACCAGACCAGCGTATTCTGGCACCACGCCATGAAGGCAGTTGCGCCACAGGTCTCGCCGATGGCGGAAATCCCGGAGATGGTGTCGCGCAGATCCGCGTGGGCCGACCATGCGCCGATCTTGCCGAGATTGCGCAGCGCTTGCTCCGGATAGATCGTGCCCTCGTCGATGGCAGTCGCGATCGGCGTCAGTTCGGATCGCGACAGTGCTGCGATCTGACTGGCGAGCGGCGTCTCGCTGGCGCCGTCGACCTCGGATTTTCGCAGAGCTGACATCGCCGTCATTTCGGTCTCCGCAGTGTTGTCGTGCGACAAAGTGAAAGGCCGCCGCGTTTCCGCAGCGGCCTTCGATCATGCTGAGACTTCGAGATTGACCGGCCGGGTGAAGGTGTTGGCGACCGGCGACCATTTCTTGACGTGGGCGATCAGTTCGTCGATCTCGGCCTGCGGAATGCCTTCGCACTCCATGTCGACCTTGATGCGCACGTCGGTGAAGCCGACCGGCTTCTCGCTGACGTCACCGGTTCCCCACACCGCGGTGATATTGAGGTCGCCTTCGAGCTGCAGCTCGAGCTTGTTGACCGTCCAGCCACGATGGACTGCATTGGCGTGCAGGCCGACCGCAAGGCACGAACCGAGTGCGGCGAGCGACGCTTCGGATGGATTGGGTGCGGTGTCGTCGCCGAGCAGCGCCGGCGGCTCGTCGACAATGTAAGGCGGAAGATTGCGGATGTAGTTGGCGTGGCGGAACTTGCCCTCAGCCACCGTTTTGCATTTCAGCGTCTTGATGACGTTTGGATTGGCTTTGCCGTTGGCGATCAATTGCTCGAGACCATCCTTATCGATCGGCGCGAGGCAGCCGGTGAGCACGGGTTTCTTCTGGGCGGCAACGTTCATCGTGGTTCTCCCTGCGGGCCGGGTGGATACCGACCGTTCTGTAGCTGTGCAGAAAGCGTGCCATTGCCGCTAAATCGGGAAAGGTCAGTCCCGTCAGCCGATTATGAGGTTGCCGCAAAACGCAGCAGTGATTGCGTTGCCGCGAAGTGCGGCAGTTCGCTGCCTCGCCGCTCGAATGTTGGTCAGGAACCGATCATCGCTTGCGTGGTGTTCGCGGCTTATTCTATGAACAGTCATGGCCTACGCGCTTCCGCAGGACGCACACCGCAACGTCTCGGATATTTCTGAGCCGACGCCGCGCAGCCGGTTGATGAAAGCTGCGACGCGGTTGTTCTGCAAATACGGCATCAACGCCACCGGCATCGACGCGATCGTCGACGAAGCCGGCACGGCCAAAACCACGCTCTACAAAATCTTCGGATCGAAGAACGATCTCGTCGATGCTGTGCTGCAGTCGGAAGGCAAGATCTGGCGCGACTGGTTCATCACGTCGATCGAACGCGCGAAGACGCCGCGCGCCAAGATCGATGCGATTTTTCCCGCACTGAAAAAGTGGTTCAGCGAGGACGACTATTACGGCTGCGTCTTCATCAATGCGGTCGGCGAGCATCCGAAGGATGAGACGCGTTTGCGCGCGCTGACCATCGCCCACAAATCGTTCGTGCTCGCGCACATCGAGGAACTCGCGCGGGAAGCCGGGGCGGCCAAGCCGGCCTTCCTCGCACATCAGATCGGTTTGCTGATGGACGGGGCCATTGTCGCTGCCATGGTCACGCGGGATCCCACGGTCGCGGATGCCGCAGGTAAAGCTGCCGGCGCACTCCTCGATGAGGCGTGCGGGCGGCCGGTCAAAAAGCGGCGCGGCGGTCAGCCGCAGCGAGCGGCGCGTGCCGGCGGCTCCCGAATTTCTGCAGTCTAGTCAGTTCCTGGGCAGCTGCGGCTCGTATGAATTCAAAATCATTTCTTGGTTCTTTTACGCGCGTATATTTGCCCTAAATAGGGTAAAGATACCCGATCAGCCGATATCGATCTGGTATCGAGCATCGATCGCCCGCAAATTCCTGCGTGACGTCAAAAAGATAACCAGGACGCGCTCATGTCTCGCCAAGACGCGAATGCCGCTTTTGCCCTCACCTCCTTCCTCTACGGCGCGAACGCCCCCTTCATCGACGACATGTATGCCCGGTACGAGACCGATCCCGCGTCGGTCGATCCGGAGTGGCAGGAGTTTTTCAAGAGCCTGAAGGACACGCCGGACGCGGTTAAGAAAAACGCCGAAGGTCCGAGCTGGGAAAAGGCGCATTGGCCGCAGTCGCCGCGCGACGATCTGACGTCCGCGCTCGACGGTAACTGGGCCGAGGTCGAAAAGGCGATCGGCAACAAGCTTCAGGCAAAAGCGCAGGCCAAGGGCGCGGCGCCGGCAAGTTCCGGCGACGTGCTGCAGGCGACGCGTGACTCGGTCCGTGCGCTGATGCTGATCCGCGCCTACCGCATGCGCGGCCATTTCCACGCCAAGCTCGATCCGCTCGGCCTTGAACCGCCGCGCGATCACGAAGAGCTCGATCCGCGATCTTATGGATTCACCGACGCCGACCTCGATCGCAAGATCTTCCTCGATCACGTGCTCGGCCTCGAATACGCATCGTTGCGCGAGATCGTCGCGATCTGCGAGCGCACCTACTGCCAGACGCTCGGCGTCGAATTCATGCACATCTCGAACGGTGCGCAGAAGGCCTGGATTCAGGAGCGCATCGAGGGTCCGGATAAAGAAATCAGCTTCACCCGCGAAGGCCGCCGCGCCATTCTGATGAAGCTCGTCGAAGCCGAAGGCTTCGAAAAGTTCTGCGACCTCAAGTTCACCGGCACCAAGCGCTTCGGTCTCGACGGCGGCGAATCGCTGATTCCCGCGCTCGAACAGATCATCAAGCGCGGCGGCAATCTCGGCGTAAAGGACATCGTGCTCGGTATGCCGCACCGCGGCCGCCTCAACGTCCTGACCCAGGTGATGGGCAAGCCGCACCGCGCGCTGTTCCACGAGTTCAAGGGCGGCTCCGCCAATCCCGACGAGGTCGAAGGCTCAGGCGACGTGAAGTACCATCTCGGCGCCTCGTCCGACCGCGAGTTCGACAACAACAAGATCCACCTGTCGCTGACCGCGAACCCGTCGCATCTCGAAATCGTCGATCCAGTGGTGCTCGGCAAGGTGCGCGCGAAGCAGGACCAGAACGGCGATCCGCCGGATCAGCGCATCTCGGTGCTGCCGCTGCTGTTGCATGGCGACGCGGCCTTCGCGGGCCAGGGCGTGGTGCCGGAGTGTTTCGGTCTCTCGGATCTGAAGGGCTACCGCACCGGCGGTTCGATCCACTTCATCGTCAACAATCAGATCGGCTTTACGACCTATCCGCGCTACTCACGTTCGTCGCCGTATCCGTCCGACGTTGCGAAGATGATCGACGCGCCGATCTTCCATGTGAACGGCGACGATCCGGAAGCGGTCGTGTTCGCGGCCAAGGTCGCGATCGAATACCGGCAGAAATTCCACAAGCCGGTCGTCATCGACATGTTCTGCTATCGCCGCCACGGTCACAACGAGGGCGACGAGCCGGGCTTCACTCAGCCGCTGATGTACAAGAAGATCGCGACGCAGCCGACGACGCTGGAAATCTATTCGAAGCGTCTGATCGCTGACGGCGTGATGACCGAAGGCGAAGTCGACAAGGCAAAGGCCGACTGGCGCGCCCGCCTCGACGCCGAACTCGAAGCCGGCGCCGGCTACAAGCCGAACAAGGCCGACTGGCTCGACGGCAAGTGGGCAGGCTTCAAGGTCGCTGGTCTCGATGAAGATCCGCGCCGCGGCATCACCGGCGTTGCCCTCGAGCAGCTGAAGGACATTGGCCGCAAGATCACCAAGGTGCCGGATGGCTTCCGCGTCCATCGCACGGTGCAGCGTTTCCTCGATGCGCGCGCCAAGGCGATCGACAACGGCGAAGGCATCGATTGGGCGACGGGCGAAGCGCTGGCGTTCTGCACGCTTCTGGAAGAAGGCCATCGCGTGCGTCTGTCCGGCCAGGATTGCGAACGCGGCACGTTCTCGCAACGCCACTCGGTCCTGTTCGATCAGGAAGACGAAAGCCGCTACACCCCGTTCAATCACCTTGGTGAGAAGCAGGGCCACTACGAGGTTATCAACTCGCTGCTGTCGGAAGAAGCGGTGCTCGGCTTCGAGTATGGCTACTCGCTGGCCGAGCCGAACTCGCTGACGCTCTGGGAGGCACAGTTCGGCGACTTCGCCAACGGCGCGCAGGTCATGTTCGACCAGTTCATCTCGTCGGGCGAGCGCAAATGGCTGCGCATGTCGGGTCTCGTCTGCCTGTTGCCGCATGGCTATGAGGGGCAGGGGCCGGAGCATTCCTCCGCACGCCTCGAGCGCTTCCTGCAGATGTGTGCCGAAGACAACATGCAGGTCGCCAACTGCACCACGCCGGCGAACTACTTCCACATCCTGCGCCGTCAGTTGAAGCGTGAAATTCGCAAGCCGCTGATCCTGATGACGCCGAAGAGCCTGTTGCGCCACAAGCGCGCGGTCTCGCGGCTGGACGAACTGGCGACGGATACCTCGTTCCATCGCGTGCTGTACGATGACGCCCAGGTCCTGAAAGATCAGGTGATCAAGCTGGTCGAGGACAAGAAAATCCGTCGTGTCGTGCTTTGCTCGGGCAAGGTCTATTACGACCTGTATGAAGAGCGTGAAAAGCGCGGCATCGATGACATCTATCTGTTGCGCGTCGAGCAGCTTTATCCGGTGCCGCTGAAAACGCTGGTGCAGGAGCTGTCGCGTTTTTCGGGTGCCGAGGTCGTCTGGTGTCAGGAAGAGCCGCGTAACATGGGCTCGTGGCACTTCATCGAGCCCTATCTCGAGTGGGTGCTGAACCAGATCAACGCCACGCACAAGCGTCCGCGCTATGCCGGTCGCGCTGCTGCTGCGGCGACCGCGACGGGCCTGATGTCGAAGCATCTCGCGCAGCTCAAGGCGCTGCTCGACGAGGCGCTCGGCTGAAATTGAACTCCCCGATGCCCCGCGACCGCGGGGCATCCCGCCATCCCGCACATCTCGTGTTTCCGGATGGCAATCGTCTGCTTCACAGGCGATCACGTCCAGAAACGTATTGAGGAAACGACCATGACTGAAATTCGCGTACCGACCCTGGGTGAATCCGTCACCGAGGCCACCATTGGCCGCTGGTTCAAGAAGCCCGGCGACGCGGTGGCTGTCGACGAGCCGTTGGTCGAACTCGAGACCGACAAGGTGACGATCGAAGTGCCGGCACCCGCGGGCGGTACGTTGTCGGACATCGTCGCGAAGGATGGTGAGACGGTTGCCGTCGGTGCGCTGCTCGGCCAGATCGCCGAGGGCGCTGCCGGCGCGAAGCCAGCCGCCGCTCCGGCGAAAGCTGCCGCACCCGCCGCCGCTGCGGCCCCGGCACCCGCGCTCGCCGCAAAAGCTCCGCCGGCCGATGCGCCGCTCGCGCCTTCGGTTCGCAAGCTCTCGGCCGAGAGCGGCGTCGATGCGTCGACGGTGCCGGGTACCGGCAAGGATGGCCGCGTCACCAAGGGCGACATGCTCGCCGCGATCGAGAAGGCTGCGTCGGCGCCGACGCCGGTGAACCAGCCGGCCGCTGCCGTTCAGGTCCGCGCACCGTCGCCAGCCGATGATGCCGCGCGTGAAGAGCGCGTGAAGATGACGCGCCTGCGCCAGACCATCGCTCGCCGTCTCAAGGACGTGCAGAACACCGCCGCCATGCTCACGACCTTCAACGAGGTCGATATGAGCCACATGATGGCGCTGCGGACGCAGTATAAGGATCTGTTCGAGAAGAAGCACGGCGCCAAGCTCGGCTTCATGGGATTCTTCACCAAGGCCTGCGTGCAGGCGCTGAAGGAGATTCCCGCGGTCAACGCCGAGATCGACGGCACCGACTTGATCTACAAGAATTACTATCACGTCGGCATTGCCGTCGGCACCGACAAGGGCCTTGTCGTGCCGGTCGTACGCGATTGCGATCACAAGTCGATCGCCGAGATTGAGAAGTCGATCGCCGATTTCGGCAAGCGTGCGCGCGACGGTCAGCTCAAGATCGACGAAATGCAGGGCGGCACCTTCACCATCACCAACGGCGGCGTCTACGGCTCGCTGATGTCGACGCCGATCCTGAACGCGCCCCAATCGGGCATTCTCGGCATGCATAAGATCCAGGAGCGGCCGATGGTGATCGGCGGCAAGGTCGAGGTGCGGCCGATGATGTATCTGGCGCTCTCGTACGATCACCGCGTCATCGACGGCAAGGAAGCGGTCACGTTCCTTGTGCGCGTCAAGGAAGGTCTGGAAGATCCGGCGCGGCTGGTGCTCGACCTCTGATCGAGGGCTGTCATGGCGTTTGGACCCAATCCTCCGCCGATCCAGGCGCATATCTGCGTCAAGGGCGGTACCGAGGCGATCGCCTTCTACGAAAAGGCATTCGGTGGCGTCTGCACCATGAAGCACATGACCGATGACGGCGTGCGCGTCATGCACGCGAACATCGAGATGTTCGGCGGCGAGGTGATGCTGCACGATGAGTTTCCCGAGTTCGGCAACGACGTGCAGGCGCCCACGCGTTTGGGCGGCGCGAGCCTGACCATCAACATTAATCGGCCGCAGCCTGCCGAAGTCGACGCCATCGTCTTGCGTGCGGCGGCAGCCGGCGCGACTGTCATTCTCGAACCGCAGGATGTGTTCTGGGGGTCGCGTTACGCCAAGGTTCGCGACCCGTTCGGGCATGTCTGGGCGTTCAATGCATCGTTGTCTGGGTAAGCTGTATGAGTGATCGCGTCGCCATCGTTACGGGCGGGAGCCGCGGTATTGGCCGCGCGACGGCGCTTGCCGCTGCGGCGCGCGGCTACAAGGTTGTGGTTGGTTACGCCAGTAACAAGGCGGCGGCAGACGACGTGGTTGCGAAGATCGAGACAAGCAACGGCAAGGCCATTGCCGTAAAATGTGATGTCGGCTCGGAAGCCGATATTCTCGATCTCTACAAGCAGGCCGATGCCTTCGGCCCGCTCGGCGTGCTGGTCAACAATGCCGGCGTTGTCGATATGACCGCGCGCGTCGACGAGATGAGCGCCGAGCGCCTGCATCGCATGATGAATATCAACATCGTCGGCAGCATCATCTGCGCGCGCGAGGCGGTGAAGCGCCTCTCGACCAGGCACGGCGGCAAAGGTGGCGTGATCGTCAACCTGTCGTCGGTCGCGGCGACGCTCGGCTCGCCTGCCCAGTATGTCGACTATGCCGCATCCAAGGGCGCGGTCGACACCTTTACGCTCGGGCTCGCGCGTGAGATCGCAAGCGAGGGCGTGCGTGTCGTCGGGGTGCGGCCCGGGCTCATCGATACCGAAATTCACGCGAGCGGCGGCGAACCCGATCGCGCGCATCGCCTTGCGCACAACGTGCCGATGAAGCGGGTCGGTCAGGCCGAGGAAATTGCCAACGCCATCGTCTGGCTGATGTCGGACGAAGCGTCATATGTGACAGGTACGATCATCGACGTATCGGGCGGGCGCTAAACCCACCAACCAAGAAACGGGATTTTGATCATGGCTTCCTACGATCTCATCGTCATCGGTTCCGGCCCCGGCGGCTACGTTTGTGCGATCCGTGCGGCGCAGCTCGGCATGAAGGTTGCGGTTGTCGAGAAGAACCCGACCTATGGCGGCACCTGCCTTAACGTCGGCTGTATGCCCTCGAAGGCGCTGCTTTACGCGTCCGAACTGTTCGAAGAGACCGAACATTCTTTCGCCAAGATGGGCATCAGCGTGTCGAAGCCGAAGCTCGATCTGCCGTCCATGATGACGTTCAAGCAGCAAGGCATCGACGGCAACACCAAGGGTGTCGAGTTTCTGCTGAAAAAGAACAAGATCGATGGTCTGCGCGGCACGGGCAAGATTCTGGGTGCGGGCAAGGTCGAGGTGAAGGGTGCGGACGGCAAGACCGAGACGCACGACACCAAGAACATCGTCATCGCCACCGGCTCCGATGTTGCGAAGCTGAAAGGCATCGAGATCGACGAGAAGCGCATCGTGTCGTCGACCGGCGCGCTGTCGCTCGAAAAGGTGCCGGGCCATCTGCTCGTCGTCGGCGCCGGCGTGATCGGTCTCGAACTCGGCTCGGTCTGGCGCCGCCTCGGCGCGAAGGTCACGGTCGTCGAGTTTCTCGATCGCATCCTGCCCGGCATGGATGGGGAGGTCGCCAAACAATTCCAGCGCATCCTTGAGAAGCAGGGCGTGACGTTCAAGCTCGGTGCGAAGGTGACTGGCGTCGATACCAGCGGCAAAACTCTCAAAGCCCAGGTCGAGCCCGCTGCTGGCGGGAAGGCCGAGACGATCGAAGCCGATATCGTGCTGGTTGCGATCGGCCGCACCGCCTACACCGAGGGCCTTGGCCTGAAGGAAGCGGGCGTGGCGACGGACAACCGCGGCCGCGTCGAGGTCGACAATCACTTCATGAGCAACGTGAAGGGTATCTACGCCATCGGCGACGCGATCCGCGGGCCGATGCTGGCGCACAAGGCCGAGGACGAAGGCGTCGCGGTCGCGGAGATCATCGCCGGCCAGGCGGGTCACGTGAATTACGACGTGATCCCGGGCGTGGTCTACACCACGCCGGAAGTCGCGACCGTCGGCAAGACCGAGGAAGAGCTAAAGGAAGCCGGCATCGCCTACAACGCCGGCAAGTTCCCCTTCACTGCGAACGGCCGCTCCAAGGTCAACCAGACCACGGACGGCTTCGTGAAGATTTTGGCCGACGCCAAGACCGATCGCGTGCTCGGCGTGCACATCATCGGCCGCGAGGCGGGCGAGATGATCCACGAGGCCTGCGTGCTGATGGAATTCGGCGGCTCGGCGGAAGACCTGGCGCGCACCTGCCATGCCCATCCGACACGCTCGGAGGCGGTGAAGGAAGCCGCGTTCAACGTCGCCAAGCGCGCGATCCATATGTAACGTCGCCGCTCGCGCGATTGGCGCGAGTATGGGGTGGGGAATGTCTGACGGTTTCATCGATGAGCTGCGCAAGGCGCTGCGGCCGGAAGCCGTTCTGACCGGCGATCAGATCGACGCCCGCTATTTCACCGATATGGCCGGGGTGCCTGTGGCGAAGCCGCGCGCGGTGGTGCGGCCACGCACGACAGAAGACGTCTCAAATCTGCTGCGGCTTTGCCATCGCGACAAGGTGCCGGTGACAACGCAGGGCGGCATGACCGGCCTCGTGCGTGCCACCATGCCGCAGAACGGAGAAATCGTTCTGTCGATGGAGCTGATGAACGCTATCGAGGAAATCGACACGTCATCCGGTGTGGCCATCGTGCAGGCCGGTGCGGTGCTTCAGAAGGTGCAGGAGCGCGTCGAGGACGACGGTTTCACCTTTCCGCTGGATCTGGGCGCGCGCGGCAGCTGCACCATCGGCGGCAACATCTCGACCAACGCCGGTGGCAATCGCGTCATCCGTTACGGGATGACGCGCGATCTCGTGCTCGGCCTTGAGGTCGTGCGCGCCGACGGCACCGTGCTGCACGGCCTGCGCAAGTACATCAAGAACAACACGGGCGTCGATCTGAAGCACCTCTTCATCGGCACCGAAGGTGTGCTCGGCGTGGTGACGCGCGCGGCGCTTCGTCTCTTTCCTGCGCCCGCCGAGCGGCAGGTGGCGCTCTGTGCGCTCTCGTCCTTTGACGATGTCACGTCGCTGCTGCGGCTCGCCCGCACGCGTCTCGGCGGCGCGTTGACCGCGTTCGAAGTGATGTGGAACGAGTACTACCGTCTCGTGACCGGAAAAGTGCCGGGTCTGGCATCGCCGCTGCCCACCAATCATCCGTTCTACGTGTTGTTCGAAGCCTCCGGTGGTGACGCGGACCGTATGCGCGCCGATCTTGAGCACTTGCTCGAGGAGGCAATGACCGGCGGCATCATTCTCGATGCGACGATCTCGACGTCGAATGCGTCTGCAGCTGCTATTTGGCGCATTCGCGATTCAAGTGTCGAACTGAGCAAAGCGATCTCGCCGCGTGTCGGCTTCGACATCAGCCTTGCCATCGACCGCATGGAAGATTTCGCCAATCGCATCGCCGGCGATCTGCGCAAGCTCGACAACGAGGCGTTCTCGGTCGTTTACGGTCACCTCGGCGACGGTAATCTCCATGTGGTCGTGCATCACGCCGATACGCCCGGCCGGTATGTCGAGATTCAGGAGCTGGTCTACGGCATTACGGGCGAATTCGATGGCTCGATATCGGCCGAGCACGGCATCGGCATGCTGAAAAAGCCATTCCTGAAGCTCAGCCGCACCGAGGACGAGATCGAGACCATGCGGATGCTGAAGCGGTCACTCGATCCGCATAACATTCTCAACCCCGGCCGCATATTCACGGTGTGAAGATGCAGCTGACAGAATCGGTTCTCACCAACGATTTTGTCCGGCTTGAACCGCTTCACGAACGCCATCGCGAGGAACTGCGTAGCGCCTGCGACGCCGATCCCGATGCCTTCAAACTCTGGCTCTACACATTTGCCGGCGACCAGTTCGATCCGTTCTGGGATCGTGTGCGCAAGGACCATGCATCAGGATCGTGGATTCCCTACGCAGTGATGGCGGATGGGGAGTGTGTCGGTATCTCCTGCTACATCGGCATCGAGCCGATGCACCGCGCGCTCGAAGTCGGCAACACCTACTATCATCCGAAGGCGCGCGGCACCGCGGTCAATCCGGCTGCGAAGCATCTCATGCTTGGCCATGCCTTCGCTTGCGGCGCGAACCGCGTGCAGTTTCGTGTCGATGCCACGAACGCCGTGTCGTGTGCGGCGATGGCGAAACTCGGCGCGATGAAGGAGGGCGTCTATCGTCAGGAAAAGACGATCTGGACGGGCCGCGTGCGCGACACCGTGATCTTCTCGATTCTGCGTGAGGAATGGCCGCGCGTTGAAGCGGGTCTTGCGGCGCGGCTGGCGGATTTTCGCAGCCGCGCACGCTGAGCGTCAGAACAACTAGAACAGATGCACGGCGTGCGGCGCGAACAGGCCGATGCCGACGAATCCGAGACCTACGATCGCGAGGCCGCCGGAGATCATTGCCAGGATTGTCATTCCGGTGATGATGGTCGCTGACGCCAGCACGATGCCGATCTGAAACGCGGCCGAGGCCACCTCGTAATGGTGGTACTTCGCCATGTATTTGTCGCGTTCGTACTCCGCTTTCTTCGCGCGAGCAGCGAGTTGTTCGGAGCCTTCGTTGGTTTCAGGTTCCGAGCGGTAGCGCGCGGCCGTCTTCTGCCAATCGTCGATCTGCTTAGCGGCTGCGGCCTTGGCGGCATCGTCCGGCAAGGTGATGGCTGTGACCTTCAGATGCTCGGCGGCTGCCTGGACCGAGGTCCGGCGGATGGTCTTGGCCTGGAAGAAGGCCCAAAGGTTCGATGCCTCGACGTTTTTGGCGATCGATTCGGTCTGCGCGCTCTTGCCGAGCGTTTCCGAGAACGCGAGAAATAGCGCTATCACCGCAATCAGCAACGCCACCCGCTTGTTAGAGCTCGATGCATGCTCGGCATGCTCCGCGTGCTCCATGCTTTCGTGTGCCCCCATGGTCTTCCCTCCTGCTGCTTGCGGAACGATTGACTGAACCGTCTCGCCCGCGCAAGGGGCAGAACATGACAGTTTTCCGTCAGTTTGGGATCAGGAGCGCGGGTGGGCGGTCCGGTAGACTTCTAGAAGCCGCTCGGCATCGACACCGGTATAGATCTGCGTGGTCGAGAGCGAGGCGTGACCCAGCAATTCCTGGATCGCGCGCAGGTCGCCGCCGCGCGACAAGAGATGCGTGGCGAAGGAATGCCGCAGTGCATGCGGCGTGGCGCTGTCGGGCAGGCCGAGCGCCCCGCGTAACCTCTCCATGGTCAGCTGGATGATGCGCGGGCTTAACGGGCCGCCGCGGGCGCCGACGAAAATCGGTGAAGCTGCGGGGAGGTCGTAGGGGCACATCACGGCATAGTCGGCGATCAGCTGCAGCACGTTCTGCAGCACCGGCACCATGCGCGTCTTGTTGCCCTTGCCGGTGACGACCAGCACGTCGCCGGCGCCCGGCACGGGCACATCGCGCCGCTTGAGACCAAGCGCTTCGGAGATGCGCAGGCCTGAGCCATAGAGCAGCGCCATCACCGCGGCGTCACGGGCGAGAATCCATGGCTCGCGATTTTCGCCAGCGCGAATGTCCGCATCGGCGACCTGCCGTGCGGCTTCGACATGCAGCGGTTTCGGCAGGCTCTTCGAGACCTTCGGCGCGCGGATCGCGGAGAGCGCGCCGACCTTGCCTTTGCCTTCACGTTCCAGAAACCGCCCGAACGACCGCAAGCCCGCGAGAGCGCGCATCAGCGAGCGGCCGGCGATGCCGTCGCTGCGGCGTGAGGCCATGAAGGCGCGGATGTCGGTTGCTTCGAGGGACGCGAATCGCTTCAGCGACACCATCTCGCCCCAGTGCTCGCCGAGGAAGGTCACGCACTGCTGCAGGTCGCGGGCATAGGCGTCGAGTGTCTTCGGCGACAGCCGCCGTTCGCTACGCAGGTGCGTCAGCCATTGTAGGGCAGCCGCCTGGAAATCGGCAGCTGCGCTCACGATCTCTGTAACGTCGGGCAATGCGCTCGCTTTGGCCATTTGCGCCTTTGATTCGTGTCCCCGACTGTCGTCCGCAATTGCGGCGCTTGACAGGCCCACCTATATCGCACCCCTTTCCTTCACCGTCCCTTAACCCGAGGATTCGCGTGGCCAGGCGTGTCGTCGACATTCTCGTGCCGGTGGCGCTCGACCACACCTATTCCTATGCGGTTCCGGAGGGGATGGAGCTTGCGCCGGGTGACGTGGTCACGGTGCCGCTGGCATCGCGCGAGGTGACGGCCGTGGTTTGGGCCGAAAATCCATCGCCCGACCCGCGATTGCACAACCGCCTGAAGGACATCAGCGAAAAGTACGAGGTGCCGCCGCTGAAAGGCGAGCTGCGCAGCTTCGTCGACTGGGTCTCCAATTACACGTTGTCCGCGCGCGGCATGGTCATGCGCATGACGCTCAAGATGGGCGACCTCGGCCCCGAGCGCGTTCGGCCGGGTGTGCGACTGGTCGGCGATCCGCCGCGGCGCATGACGCCGGCGCGGCGAAGGCTCATCGATGTGCTGTCCGACGGACTGCTGCACGGAAAGTCGGAGGCCGCGCGCGAGGCCGGTGTCAGCCCGAGCGTCATCGACGGCCTCGTCGATGAGGGCACGCTGACGATCGAGCCGCTGCCGAAGCCGCCTCCGCCGCCGGCGCCCGATCCGGAATTCGCTGTGCCGGATTTCTCACCGGAGCAGAAGGCCGCGGCGAACACGCTGCGTGCGATGGCGGCGCAAGACGCATTCTCAGTGGCGCTGCTCGATGGCGTCACCGGCTCCGGCAAGACCGAAGTGTATTTCGAGGCGGTGGCGGAGACGATCCGGCGCGGCAAGCAGGCGATGATCCTGATGCCGGAGATCGCGCTGACCGGACAATTTCTCGATCGCTTCGCCAATCGCTTCGGCGTGCGGCCGCTCGAATGGCATTCCGACCTCACGCCGCGCACGCGCGCACGCAACTGGGCGGCGATTGCGTCCGGCGAGTCACAGGTCGTCGTCGGTGCGCGCTCGGCGCTGTTTCTTCCGTATGCCGACCTCGGGCTGATCGTCATCGATGAAGAGCATGACCAGGCCTACAAGCAGGATGACGGCACGCACTACCACGCGCGGGATATGGCCGTGGTTCGCGCCAACATCGCGAAGATCCCGGTCATCCTCGCGTCGGCGACGCCGTCAGTCGAAACCGAGGTCAACGCGCGGCGCGGACGTTATCGCCGCGTGGCGCTGCCGCAGCGCTTCGGCGGACAGCATCTGCCGAACATCGAAGCGATCGATCTACGCAAGACGCCGCCGCCGCGCGGCCGCTTCATTTCGCCGCCGTTGGCGGAAGCCGTCAGAAATACGATCGAGCGCAAGGAACAAGCGCTGCTGTTCCTCAATCGGCGCGGATACGCGCCGCTGACCTTGTGCCGGTCCTGCGGGCATCGTTTCGCCTGCACCATCTGCGATGCGTGGCTGGTCGATCATCGCTTCCGTCAGCGGCTGGTCTGTCATCACTGCGGCTTCTCGATGGCGCGGCCGCACACCTGTCCGCAGTGTCAGGCGGAGGAATCGCTCGCGGCTATCGGCCCTGGTGTCGAGCGCTTGCAGGAGGAAGCGGCGGCGCTATTTCCCGAGGCGCGGACGATGGTGCTGTCGAGCGATCTCATCACCTCGATCGAGACGATGCGCTCTGAACTCAACGAAATCGCGGAGGGGCGCGTCGATGTCATCATCGGCACGCAACTGGTCGCGAAAGGGCATCACTTTCCGCGTCTCAATCTCGTCGGCGTGGTCGATGCCGATCTCGGTCTCGGCAATGGCGATCCGCGCGCCGCCGAGCGCACGTTCCAGTTGCTGCATCAGGTCATCGGCCGCGCCGGGCGCGAACACGGCCACGGGCACGGCTATCTGCAGACGCACCAGCCGGATCATCCGGTGATGAAGGCGCTGGTCGCAGCCGATCGCGAAGCTTTCTACGACACGGAAATCGCGGGCCGCGAACGCACCGGCTATCCGCCGTTCGGCCGGCTCGCGAGCCTGATTGTCTCGGCAGGGGATCGGCCGACTGCCGAAGGCTTTGCGCGGCGTTTGGTCTCCACCGCACCGCACGATGAGCGCGTGCAGATTCTAGGGCCTGCCGAAGCGCCGCTTGCGGTGATCAAAGGCCGTTATCGTTTTCGCTTGTTGGTGAAATCGGCGCGCAATGTCGACCTATCCACCTACCTTCGCGAGTGGCTAGCTGTCGCACCCAAGACTAAGGGCAATCTCAAGCTCGAGGTCGACGTCGATCCGCAGAGCTTCCTCTAGCCTTTGTTTTTGAGCGTGATCTTTTCGGAAAACCGGTACCCACTTTTCCGGGTCTGCTCCACGCTCCCCGCATCGCAGCAACGATTTGCCTTTGCACTGTCACCAAGGGCCGTCATGCTGCGCCCGCTTTCGTGAAACCGTGAATAAAATAAAGAAGCACAAAGGGAGACGTCATGAGGTCGATTGCCGTTGCTGCTGTCCTGACTGCGCTTTCGTCTGCTGCGTTCGCGCAGGCGCCGACGTGGTCGCCGCCACCCGCGAGCGAGCGTTGTCCCTCCAAATGGGGTGCCAACGACGAACGCGGATCGATGAATCATCAGAAGGCGGACACTGTTCTCGCTGCGTCCAAGATGATCAAGACCGGCGAGATCATCGAACTTGCGCATGTGCTCGGGCCGACGATGCCGTTCTTCGGCACGCGCCGGTTCGACGTGCACACCAAGCGCACCTTCATGAATCAGCCGTCGAACCGCCGCGGTTCGAACGAGGAAATCGTCATCTCGGAAATCGGCCAGGTCGGCACGCAGTTCGACGGTTTCGCGCACCAGACCCATGAGGACAGCTGGTACAACTGCGTCAAGGTCAGCGAGAACATCACACGCACCGGCTTCGGCAAATTCGGCGTTCACGCGGTCGGCCAGATTTTCACGCGCGGCGTCGTGGTCGATGTTGCCGGCTTCAAGGGCGTCGAGATGCTCGGCGACAACTATGAGATCACGGTGGAAGATCTCGAAGGCGCGCTGAAGAAGCAGAACCTCACGCTGCAAACGGGCGACGCGGTTCTCATCCACACCGGTTGGGGCAAGCTCTACGGCAAGGACAATCCGCGTTATGTGAAGTCGTGCCCCGGCATCGGCATCAAGGCAGCGCAATGGCTGATCGCGAAAAACCCGATTCTGCTCGGCGCCGACAACTGGCCGGTCGAGGTCAGTCCCAACCCCGATCCACAGTTGTCCCTTCCGGTGCATCAGGTCGCGCTGGTGGTGAGTGGCGTTCATCTGTTGGAGAACGTCAAGCTCGATGAACTGGTGCAGAAGCAAGTTTCGGAATTCGCCTTTGTGATGCAGCCGCTGAAGATCCAGGGCGGCTCGGGCTCGACGGTGTCGCCGGTGGCGATCCGCTGACTGCGAACAACGCTGAAAAGAGAAAGGCCGGCACTGGGTGCCGGCCTTTTCCATTTCCAACGCAACGCTACTCACGCAACACGACGCAACTCAACACACGCAACGCTACATAAGAAGTTACATGGCTTCCGCAACGACGCGGCCAACGCCGCGACCGGTCATGCCGATCGCCTGAGCGGCGCCCTTGGAGAGGTCGAGGACACGGCCGCGGACGAACGGGCCGCGATCGTTGATGGTGACGACGACACTGCGGCCGCCATGGGTGACGCGCAGCTTGGTGCCGAACGGCAGCGAGCGGTGGGCTGCAGTCATGCCGCCCGGGTTGAAGCGGGCGCCCGACGCGGTGCAGCGGCCGGCCAGCTCATTGCCGTAGTAGGACGCCATGCCGCTGAAACTGCGGCCGCCGGTCGAGGCGGGCGCGTGGGCTTGGGCATCCATCGGGTTTTTACGGGCTTTGGCGGACGCGTCAGACAAACCGCCGGTGATGCTCAGTGCAGCAGTCGCGGCCACGAGGATCGCAAGCGGCCGAGCCGCCCGGACGAGCAGCACAAAAGTTCGAATCATTCAGTAAGTCCCTCAGACAGTATTGCCACACATGCGGCAAGTGAAACCCCCATCCCTGGTTGGTGCTTCGCCTGTTGAGGGACCAATGAGGCGAGAAATGGGCAAGGTGATTCGTATGACAGTTTCTTATTAAGCTTTGGATATAATGTTCAAATTTGAATACTTTGTCATAATCCGAGATTTGAAAGTAAAATATACTATCTATACTTCTTTTTATTTTGGCGAAGAGTCTTCGCCCGGCATGGCTAGCATTCGGCAAGTATTCGGCGTGCGCATCGGTCTCGACTTGACGCCCACAGGTTGCTTTCGCGGCTGTATGAGGGTGCCGCGCCAAAGCGCTTCTCGATCCGTCGCTGCCTTTGAGGGCGCCTGCTGCGCACCGCGCATGCAGGCCCGAATGCGACCTGCGGTCGCGCAAAATTCCACGCCGGGAACAACGTTCCGCATGCACAGGAAATGGCCGGAAAATCTTGGGTTTTAATCGTCTCCGACCTTGGGCGAATCAAAACCGCGTCATGTTGCACCTGCGCTTTGCGTGTGTTAGCAAACCCGCGATTTTGGGGTGCTGGCACGCACGTGCTGGCGACAGATCGAAGTCCAGCTTGAATTCCAAGGACTTGAGCCCGAAGGGCTGGCGCCGCATCAGGCGACAGATGTCTTGCGGGTTCGGCAGCAACAAAGAGCGCGTTGGTGGCAGCAGAAGATTCAACCGTGTCTGGCGTGTCCGGCCGTTATGCGACCGCCCTTTTCGAACTGGCGCGTGACGAAAAATCCGTCGACGCCGTCAAAGCCGACCTCGACAAATTCGACGCGCTGCTCAACGAGAGCGCGGACCTCAAGCGTCTCGTGCGCAGCCCGGTGTTCACCGCCGACGAGCAGGGCAAGGCACTCGCCTCGGTGCTGGCAAAGGCCGGCATCGGCGGCATCACCGCCAATTTCCTTCAGGTGCTCACGGCCAATCGCCGCCTGTTCGCGGTCGCGGACACCATTCGCGCCTTCCGCGCGCTGGTCGCGAAGTTCAAGGGCGAGGCCACGGCCGACGTCACCGTCGCCGAAACGCTCAATGACAAGAATCTCGATGCTCTGAAGTCGGCACTGAAGTCGGTGACCGGCAAGGACGTCGCTCTCAACGTGACGGTCGATCCGTCGATCATCGGCGGGGTTGTCGTCAAGCTCGGCAGCCGCATGGTCGACAGCTCGCTGCGCACCAAGCTCAATTCAATCAAGAACGCGATGAAAGAGGCCCGCTGATGGATATCCGCGCCGCAGAAATTTCGGCGATCCTCAAGGATCAGATCAAGAATTTCGGTCAGGAAGCCGAAGTCACCGAAGTCGGACAGGTGCTGTCCGTCGGTGACGGTATCGCTCGTGTGTACGGTCTCGACAACGTTCAGGCCGGTGAAATGGTCGAGTTCGAGAACGGCACGCGCGGCATGGCGCTGAACCTCGAAACCGACAACGTCGGTGTCGTTATTTTCGGCGCTGACCGCGAAATCAAGGAAGGCCAGACCGTCAAGCGCACCCGCGCCATCGTGGACGCGCCGGTCGGCAAGGGTCTGCTCGGCCGCGTGGTCGACGGTCTCGGCAATCCGATCGACGGCAAGGGCCCGATCAACGCCGACAAGCGCATGCGCGTCGACGTCAAGGCGCCGGGCATCATTCCGCGCAAGTCCGTGCACGAGCCGATGGCGACCGGCCTCAAGTCGATCGACGCACTGATTCCGGTCGGCCGCGGCCAGCGCGAGTTGATCATCGGTGACCGTCAGACCGGCAAGACCGCGATCGCGCTCGACACCATCCTCAACCAGAAGCCGCTCAACGTTGCGGGTGCGCCGGAGAGCCAGAAGCTCTACTGCGTCTACGTAGCCGTCGGTCAGAAGCGTTCGACCGTCGCGCAGTTCGTGAAGGTGCTCGAAGAGCAGGGCGCGCTGGAATACTCCGTCGTCGTCGCCGCGACCGCATCCGATCCGGCGCCGATGCAGTACATCGCGCCGTTCACCGGCTGCACCATCGGCGAGTACTTCCGCGACAACGGCATGCACGCCGTGATCATCTATGACGACTTGTCGAAGCAAGCCGTCGCCTACCGTCAGATGTCGCTCTTGCTGCGCCGTCCGCCGGGCCGCGAAGCGTATCCGGGCGACGTGTTCTATCTTCACTCTCGTCTGCTTGAGCGCGCCGCGAAGCTCAACGACACCCAGGGCAACGGTTCGCTGACGGCGCTGCCGGTCATCGAAACCCAGGCGAACGACGTGTCGGCCTACATTCCGACCAACGTGATTTCGATCACCGACGGTCAGATCTTCCTTGAAACCGACCTGTTCTTCGCCGGCATCCGCCCCGCGATCAACGTCGGCCTGTCGGTGAGCCGCGTGGGTTCGGCCGCGCAGACCAAGGCGATGAAGAAGGTCGCCGGCTCGATCAAGCTGGAGCTGGCGCAGTACCGCGAAATGGCGGC
>LWDM01000018.1:21406-21840 GCA_002083525.1 Proteobacteria bacterium SG_bin9
CGCCTGACCGAGCTGCTCAAGCAGCCGCAGTTCAACCCGCTGCCCTTTGAAGAGCAGACGGTGTCGATCTTTGCCGGCACGCAAGGCTTTATCGATCCGGTGCCGGTGAATGCGGTGACGCGCTATGAAGCGGCGATGCTCCAGTTCTTCCGCAGCAACCATGCGGACGTGCTTGCCGACATCCGCGACAAGCGCGACCTGACCGACGACACGCGCGCGAAGCTGAAGGACGCGCTGACGGCGTTCGGCAAGACGTTTGCGTAATGGCAACTAGCCCTCTCCCCATGGGGAGAGGGTTGGGTGAGGGGGAATCGGGGCACGTCGCGCAGCGGCATCGCCCCTCACCCCAGCCCTCTCCCCAAATGGGGAGAGGGAGAAGGAAGGAAAAATGGCGAGCCTTAAGGCCCTTAAAATCCGCATCGGCTCGGTGAAGT
>LWDM01000019.1 GCA_002083525.1 Proteobacteria bacterium SG_bin9
CGCACCGAACCGCAGGCGCCGCGTCCGTCGCGCGATCGGCCACAAGGTGATCGGCCGTCAGCACCAGGCGCACGCGACGTGCGGGCGCCGCTCGGGCAGGAGGAGCGTCAGCGTCCGCTGCGCCCTGAACCGCCGCGTCCGGAAGCGCCGCGTCCGACGCGTCCGCAGCCGCCCGGCGATCCGCGCGCGCGCGGCAATCGTCCGGGCCTCGAGAACTTTCGCGATGTGATCGCGGATGCGGACGATCTCGGCGCCGCCGCCGCCAAGGCCAATCGTGCCGCACGCAAGGCGTACTCCAACGTTCCGTCGCCCTCGCCCGAGTTCGATCGCATCGAGCCGGATCTGGAAAATCGCGCCGGGCCGCAGACGCCGTACAACTACGACGACGCGATGGACGAGGCGGCGCGCTATCAGGGCCAGCCGCCGCAGCAGCAGGGATCGTCGCAGCGTCCGCAGCCGAAACCGGCCAAGCCGAAGCGCGCCGCGCCACGCTTCCCGATCAAGACCATGCTCGTTCTCGGTCTGGTGCTCGTGATCGCCGGCGCTGCGATCTGGCAGGGGCCGAAGGTCATCCGCTTCGTGCGCGGCATGCTGAAGTCGGCGCCGACAGCGGTCGTCGAGCCGGCGAAGGATCCGAATGCGCCGGCGGGACCGAGGCCGAAGATTCCCGATCGCGTCGGCCAGCCCGGTTCCAACCAGATCGCGCCGATCGCGCAGAAGGTCGTGCTCTATGACGAGGATCCGTCGGAGCCGCAGGGCAAGCAGTATGTCGGCACGGTGATCTGGCGTACCGAGCAGGTGAGGGGCGCGGGTAACGCGCCGCCCGATCTTGCCGTGCGCGCCGACGTCGATATTCCCGACCGCAAGTTCAAGATGGCGCTCACCATTCGCCGCAATTCGGATTCGTCGCTGCCGGCGAGCCACACCGCCGAATTGACCTTCACCCTGCCGCAAGACTTCCAGGGCGGCGCGGTTGCGAACGTGCCCGGTGTGCTGATGAAATCGAACGAGCAGGCGCGGGGGACGCCGCTGGCCGGCCTCGCAGTGAAGGTCACTGACGGGTTCTTCCTCGTCGGCCTGTCGAACGTCGAGGGCGACCGCGTGCGCAACGTTCAGCTTCTCAAGGAGCGCTCGTGGTTCGACGTGCCGCTGGTCTATACCAACCAGCGCCGCGCCATCGTCGCAATCGAGAAGGGCGCGCCGGGCGAGCGCGCGTTCAATGAAGCGTTTGCCGCCTGGGGCCAATAATCAAACAACGAGGCAGTCAAGCATGAGGATCACGCTGGTCGGGTCGCGCCATTTCGGCGTCGAGGCGTTGAAGGTTCTGCGCAGCCAGAACGCGGATATCGTTCGCATCGTCGTGCATGACGGCGAGGATCGTCTCGCGAAGGCGGGCCGCGAGGCCGGCATCGAGGTCGTGGTGCAGGCCAATCCGAAGCGGGTCGAGGCCAACGAGATCGCCCCGAACACCGATCTGATCGTCACCGCGCACTCGCACGCACGCGTCAGCCACGAGGCCTGCGCCGCCGCGCGGCTCGGCGGCATCGGCTATCACCCGTCGCTTCTGCCGCGCCATCGCGGCATGGCGGCGATCGAGTGGACGATCAAGGAAGGCGATCCGATCGCCGGCGGCACGATCTATCATCTGTCGGACCGGATGGATGCGGGCGCGATCGTGCTGCAGGACTGGTGCTTCGTGAAGCCGGGCGAGACCGCGCGCGAACTGTGGGAACGCGCGCTCGCGCCGCTCGGCCTCCGTCTGCTCGGTCAGGCCGTGCATGACGCGACCGTTAGCGGCAAGCTGTCGCTGAAGCCGCAGGACGAGCAGTTCGCCACCAAGGCGCCGGCGCTCGTGAAAGAGCACGCGTAGTATTCTAGTCAGCGACAAGAAAGGAAATCGATCGCATGGCGACGTCCGTCACTCCGCTTCGGCTGGTCGCGAAGTGCTTTACGATGCTCGCCGTGCTCTGCGCGTTTCCGCTCGTCACCCAGTTCACCGCGCCGCTGCTCGCTCAGCACGCGGCACCGAGCACGCCGTTCCTCGAGACGAACGATCTCTTTCTGCGTTCGGCAGGATTTAGTGTGAAGTTTGCCAACGATGCGGCCGGGCAGCGTGCGTTGAAGGCGTTGCCGCCCCATCGCTTCGTCATTCATACGAAAGACGGCCAGCAGGTGTATGTCTACGCCGATCCAGGACGCTGCAACTGCGTCTTTACCGGCCGTCTCAACAATTACAGAAGCTATCAGGATCTGCTGCGCAATCCGTTGGTCGGCGTCGACGACGTCGCACCGGACTACAAGACGCAGGCGAGCGCGCTGCTCGCGGACCCGACGCCGATCGGCGATCCGGATACGGTGGCTGAATTCTTGCGCGATACGTTCTGATAGAAACGATTGTCCCGGACGCGATGCAGCGTGCAGCGCTGCTTCGCAGAGCCGGGACCATTCCAGATTCGGTGGGTGGTATGGCCCCGGATCGGCAGCGCGTCATTTCATGCCGCGCAGCGTCCGGGGCAAGATATTTACGGCGCGGGCTTGGCCCCGGCGCGAATGGCCACAGTGACCAGCTCTTCCGCGTCCGTGATGCCTTCGGCGGCGTTGCGGACGATACTTTCGGCCATCGCGGCCTTGGTCGCGGGCGTGCGATGCGCCTCGTTGATATTCTCGACGGCAATGTCGAGCACCTCGCGGAGCGTGGCGACATATTGCGCATCGAAAGCATGCGGCGGCATTTTGGTCATGTGCTTCTCCCTCATTCCCATTCCATACGCGCGACCCGAAGCGTCATGCGCATGACAAACACGCACTCATGGCTGAGCGCGCCGGTGTCTTGGACGCGCAATGGGGCGGAGATGAGTCAGTGGGATGAAAATGGGGTGACGTAATGTCACGAGTTCCGGACATTGGAATTGTTCGTGTCAGATCGGCTGACCGAACCAGTTCGCAATGCGTGCGAACATGCCGGGTGGTTTCTCTGCAACAGCAGATGTTGCTTCTTTGTCATCGGTCGCACCGAGACAGCGGCTGGCGAAGAAGGCGAGGAAACGCATGTCGTCCGGCATCGTCACGGTGAAGTTCTCGTCGCCGACGAACACCGTGTAGTCGTAATAACGATGACCGGCGCCGAGAAAACGGTTGTGCGATGAAGCCGAGTAATCCTTCGAGATGACGAAGGCGGACGGATCGAGGCCGCGCGCGAGCATTTCCTGCTCGATGACGGCGATCCGTTCCTCGAACTCGGGCTCGAACGCGCCGATGCTCGACTGCAGCTTGATGTGTCCTTCCGGCGGAAAAAGCTTGTTCTCGACCAGATCGAGAAATTCCTGATCGTTGGCGCGGTGGCCGTGAAGGGTCTTGCCGCCATTGTTGAAGGTGTAGTGGAACAGTTCGGACGGCGGACCGCCGGGCTCCTCCGGAAATGCGGTGTCCTTCGTAATGGTGATGGCCGACGGGTCGGTGCCGTTGCCGATAAGTTCCAGTTCGAGCTGGTGCAGGCGATGGATGAAGGCCTGATCGAATGCGCCCGCGATGCTGTGCAGCTGCACCAGCGTCAACTCGGGCTTCAGGCAGCGCTGCGCGAAATCGGTGAAGAAGCGCAGGTCGTCAGGCAGCATCGTCGTGTAGGACATGTCGCCGCGCGTGACGATGTACTGAAATCGGCGGGCCGGATCGTCCGATAGCGCGCGGCTCTTCCAGATGGTGAAGGCCGCGGGATCGATGTTGCGCGCCTGCATGTCCTTTTCAAGCGCACGAAGCTGGTCGACGATCGCCACTTCGAACGGATCGGTCAGGGTTCGCAGGTTGATGCGCACGCCCTCGCTCCCTTGCTACCGGCTGGCGAATTTCGTGACGAGGTCGCTTGCCGTGAGCGTAGACGCCGATTTGTGCGGCTTGGCCGACAGGCACAGCTGCCAGAAGAAGGTGAGAAAGTGCAGGTCGTCGGCCTGGGTCACGGTGAAGTGCTCGCGGCCGGCGAACACGGTGTACTCGCAAGCCAGCGGTTCCGCGTCGAGCGGTCCGCGCTCGCCGAACGGCGCGAACGTCTTCGACACCACAAACTGGTTCGGCTCAAGTCCGATCCTGACCATGGTGGATTCGAGATCGTTCAGACTGTCGATGAAGCCTGAATCGAACGGGCCGGCGCTGCTTTGAAGCCTGATCTGCATATGAAGCGCTCTTGAAATCGTCGCGAAACAATTGATGAAACAATCAAATTTGCAATCTGCGAGGTAGTGCGGCGGAGAGGGGGTTCGGTTCAATAGCCAGCGTGCATGGCTGACTATCGCGCATGTGCAGAGATGTAGCCCGGGTGAAGCGTAGCGGAACCCGGGGCAAAACATGGAAGCCGATCAACCCCGGACGCGCTTCGCTTGTCCGGGCTACGTGCTGATGATAGGCGCGCCCAGGATGTGACCGAACCGCCAACAAAAAAGCCGGCCCGTGAGGGCCGGCTTTCAGCATTTGAATAATCGCGAAGGTTAGTGAGCGGCGGCGAGCGCTGCCTGCTCCTGCTTGGCAATCGTGCCCTTGACGGCCGACTGCACCTTCTCGAACGCGCGCACTTCGATCTGGCGTACGCGCTCGCGCGAGACGTTGAACTCGGCGGCGAGGTCTTCCAGCGTCATCGGCTCATCGGCGAGGCGGCGTGCCTCGAAGATGCGGCGTTCGCGCGGGTTGAGCACGCTCATGGCCCCTCGCAGCGCCTGGTGGCGATGATCGTATTCCTCGCTCTCGGCGATGATGGCTTCCTGGTTGGGCGAGGTATCGACCAGCCAGTCCTGCCATTCGCCCGGATCGCCGTCGTCGCGGATCGGCGAGTTCAGCGATGCGTCGCCACCGAGGCGGCGATTCATGTCAATGACGTCCTGCTCGCCGACGCCGAGGCGCTTGGCAATGATCGCCACCTGATCCGGGCGCATATCGCCCTCTTCAAGCGCGGAGATCTTGCTCTTCGCCTTGCGCAGGTTGAAGAACAGCTTCTTCTGNNTCGCGGTGGTGCCCATCTTCACGAGCGACCACGAACGCAGGATGTACTCTTGAATCGACGCCTTGATCCACCACATGGCGTAGGTGGCAAGACGGAAGCCCTTCTCCGGCTCGAAGCGCTTCACCGCCTGCATCAGGCCGACGTTGCCTTCGGAGACAACCTCGGAAATCGGCAGGCCGTAGCCGCGATAACCCATGGCGATCTTCGCCACGAGGCGAAGGTGGCTGGTGACGAGCTGGTGAGCGGCCTTCGAGTCCTCATGTTCCTTGTAGCGGCGCGCGAGCATGTATTCCTGCTGCGGCTCAAGCATCGGGAACTTGCGGATTTCGGAAAGATATCGGGAAAGACCGGATTCTCCGTTGAGAACCGGAAGCGTAGCGGCACGGGCCATTGTAGCGCCCTCCATTCGTTCAGGCCCCCGA
>LWDM01000020.1 GCA_002083525.1 Proteobacteria bacterium SG_bin9
CACATCGCGCAGCGCTGGCTGTCGCGCTCTTTGCCTGCGCGTCGATGGCGGCGCCGTCGATCGTCTTCGCCGCCGAAGACGTGAAGGTCAGCGCCGCCGACACCGCATGGATGATCGTCGCCACAGCACTGGTGCTGATGATGACGATCCCCGGGCTTGCATTGTTCTACGCCGGCATGGTGCGCAAGAAGAACGTGCTGGCGACGATGGCACAAAGCCTTGCGGCAGTGGCGTTGATCTCGATTCTATGGATCGCGTTCGGCTACAGCCTCGCGTTCGTCGGCGACGGCAAGTGGATCGGCACGCTCGACCGCGTAATGCTTTCGGGCATGACCATGGAGAGCGTCAATTCGGCTGCGAAGAACATTCCGGAAGCGCTGTTTGCGATCTACCAGATGACCTTCGCCGTCATCACGGTTGCGCTCGTCGCGGGTTCGGTCGCCGACCGCATGCGCTTCTCGGCTTACATCGCCTTCTGCGTCGGCTGGTTCACGCTGGTGTATGTACCGCTCGCGCACTGGGTGTGGGGCGGCGGCTTCCTCGCCGAAGCCGGCGTGCTCGATTTCGCCGGCGGTCTTGTCGTGCATCTCTCCGCCGGCACCGCTGGTCTCGTCGCCGCACTCGTGCTCGGCAATCGCCGCGGTTACGGCAGCGAGAACCTCGCGCCCTACGATCTCTCGCTCGCGGTGATCGGCACGGGTCTGCTGTGGGTCGGCTGGTTCGGCTTCAACGGCGGCTCGGCGCTGACCGCCAGCTCGCGCGCGGTGATGGCGATCCTCGCCACGCATCTCGCCGCCTGCGCCGGCGCACTGATGTGGTCGGCCCTCGAGTGGGCGACGCGCCGCAAGCCGTCGGTGCTCGGCATGATCTCCGGCGCCGTTGCCGGTCTCGGCACCATCACCCCGGCCTCGGGCTTCGTCTCGCCGGCCGGCGGCATCGTCATCGGCCTTCTGGCCGGCGCGGTCTGCTTCTGGGCCTGCACCAGCCTGAAGATGCGTATGAACTACGACGACACCCTCGACGTGTTCGGCATTCACGGCATCGGCGGCGCGCTCGGAACGCTGATGGCCGGTATTTTCGCGGTGGCTGCGATCGGCGGGACAGCCGGTCTGATCGAGGGCAACCCGAAACAGCTCCTCACCCAGCTCTACGGCGTGGGGGTGACCTTCGCTTGGACGGGCGCGGTGACCTTTGTCCTGCTCAAGCTGATCGATGTCATTGTTCCGCTTCGTGTTTCCATGCAGCAGGAAGTCGAGGGCCTCGATATTACCCAGCACGGCGAAGCGCTCCAGTAGGACCGCCTCCGCCTTATTTTGCCGTTCTGCTAAGCAGCTTTATGTCGATTTCCCAGCTGTGCTCATTCATTGAGCACAGCTGGTGAGCTTTTGGGCGCGACAGTTTGGCGCAAATCGCCACCTGAGCGGGCAGGTCCAAAAAGTCCCTTATTCATAAACCGTTAGGAATTTTGGCCGGTCTGGCACGGCATTTGATTCCTATGCGACCGGCTGTGCCCGCGTCGTGAACATCTCTGCGTGGTGATCCTCAGTCGTTGAGAAACAAGCGGGGAATGGAACCCATGAAAATTGTTATGGCCATCATCAAGCCATTCAAGCTCGAAGAGGTCCGTGACGCTCTGACCGCCATTGGCGTTCACGGCCTGACGGTGACGGAAGTCAAAGGTTACGGCCGCCAGAAGGGCCACACCGAAATCTATCGCGGCGCCGAATACGCCGTGAGCTTCCTGCCGAAGATCAAGATCGAAGTCGCGATCAACTCCGACCAGGTCGACAAGACCATCGAGGCGATCACCGCTGCCGCGAAGACCGGGCAGATCGGCGACGGCAAGATCTTCGTCATGAACCTCGACCACGCAGTGCGCATCCGCACCGGCGAAGCCGACGCAGCCGCGCTCTGATCTCGCGCTCAGTTTCATTCAATCAGGAGAACTACAAATGACGTTCAAGCGTCCCATTAGCGCGGGATTGGCGGCTCTGGCAGTCGGCATGATCGCCTCAACGGCGGCTTACGCAGCGCCGACCATCAACAAAGGCGACAACGCCTGGGTCATGACCTCGGCGGTGCTCGTGCTGCTGATGACGATCCCCGGCCTCGCGCTGTTCTACGGCGGTCTCGTTCGCGCGAAGAACATGCTCTCGGTGCTGATGCAGGTGTTCTACACGGTCTGCATCGTCTGCATCATCTGGGCGGTCTACGGCTACAGCCTCGCCTTCACCGGCGGCTCCGATTTCATCGGCGGCTTCTCGAAGGCCTTCATGCAGGGCATCACGACGGAGTCGGCGGCCGCGACCTTCACGGTCGACGCCAACATTCTGGAGATGGTGTACTTCTGCTTCCAGATGACCTTCGCGGCGATCACGCCGGCCCTCATCGTCGGCGCCTTCGCCGAGCGCATGAAGTTCGCGGCCATCGCGCTCTTCATCCCGCTCTGGGTCACGCTGATCTACTTCCCGATCGCGCACATGGTCTGGTACTGGGCCGGTCCGGACGCGATCTCGGATGCCGCCAAGGCGCTCGCAGCCGCAAGCGGCGACGCTGCAAAGGCCGCCGCAAAGGCCAAGCTCGATGAAGTGATGGCCGACGCCGGCTTCATCTTCAAGAAGGGCGCGCTCGACTTCGCAGGCGGCACCGTGGTGCACATCAACGCCGGTATCGCCGGTCTTGTCGGCGCTCTCCTGATCGGCAAGCGCGTCGGTTACGGCAAGGAGCTGATGGCTCCGCACTCGCTGACCATGACCATGATCGGCGCGGCGCTTCTCTGGGTCGGCTGGTTCGGCTTCAACGCCGGTTCGAACCTCGAAGCATCGGGCGGCGCGGCGCTCGCCATGACCAACACCTTCGTCGCAACCGCCGCGGCGGCACTGGCCTGGATGTTCGCCGAATGGATCATCAAGGGTCACCCCTCGGTCCTCGGCGCGCTCTCGGGCGCCGTCGCCGGTCTCGTCGCGGTGACGCCGGCCTCGGGCTACGCAGGCCCGATGGGCGCGATCGTGCTCGGCCTCGTCGCCGGCGTGATCTGCCTGTTCTTCTGTACGGTCGTGAAGAACTCGCTCGGCTACGATGACTCGCTCGACGTGTTCGGCGTGCACGGCGTCGGCGGCATCATCGGCGCTCTCGGCACCGGCATCCTGGCGAACCCCGCCCTCGGCGGCACCGGCGTGATGGACTACACCATCGGCAAGGTCGGCGACTACGACACGGTCGCTCAGATGATCTCGCAGTGCTGGGGCGTCGGCGTCACCATCCTGTGGTCGGGCATCGGTTCGCTGATCCTGTTCAAGGTGGTCGACGTGATCGTCGGTCTGCGCACCACGGTGGAGAGCGAGCGCGAAGGCCTCGACATCACCGAACACACCGAGCGTGCCTACACCATGTGAGGTTCCTCCCGGGGTGCGGCATGAGTACAGCCGCACCCTCCACTTACGGACGGCGCAATACCCGGCAGTGTGCCCGTTCGTTTGGGGGCTCCAGCGCAAGCTGGGGCCCCTCTCTTTTTGCCCCGGCGCCGCAATCGCCTCGTCGCTGAGGACAAGCGACGCACGTCTGCGCCGTTCCAAGAAGCGAAGCTGCATGTGTGCTTTGGGCGTTATCGTCGGGAAAAGTAGAACAGAGCCCGAACTCGGACTCCAAAGTCGGACGTTTCCCGTGTACTTTTGACGAATCAGACCGCCGTGTTTCGGCACGTTGATCAGAACCCCGCACGCAAAGCGCTTGCCAGCTTGGCGCGATGGTGCGGCCGGGGAAGAGGCCCAGTCCTCCTAGGATCAACACAATGAAACCGATTGCGTGTCCGATTCACATGCCAGTTTCGGTAACGGACTATGTTCGTTTCCGGTTCGGCAAGTGGGAATACGTGCGGCCTCACTGCCGGAGCCTGCCTAACCGTTAAGGTTTGCAGGTCTCCGACGTGAGGGTAGAGAACGTCCCTTAACGGGGCGGTTTGGGGCCGACCGGGTGGCAATCTGGCGGCCCCCTTCTCTATCCGCCGGAGCGGATGGAGAACTGAGAACCCGATCCATAATCGAACGAAACGCAGCGTCAGCGTCCACGTGCGGAAGCTGAGGTGAATTTCGTTGACGTGAATCAGGCATATGAGAAATCCTGATCTCGTTCGCCGACGCGCAATTGGCAGCTTTCTAAGGGACCGCTAATCACGTCGCTTGCGACACGAACCGACGATCTCAACCCGGGCGCGTTTCGAGAGGTGCATTCGGGTTTTTATTTCCCGAATCACTTTGGAGTCTCAATGACTCTAAGTGCTTAACACGACTCACAATTCCTGCCCCGGATCGTGAACGTAACCATTATGGTAACGCTCTGAAACGTTTCTGCAACGTTTCACGAGAAACAAATCGCGTTTCCCCCTGATGTGTTTCACGGCGATGAATCTCGAATCTCATACTACGCGTAAGCTCATATAGGATGATAGTCCTATATTGAGAAACGTCAAGCCCGGCGAAATTCCGTGCTGGATGGGCGAGCAGCATTCAAAATTGGCTGTAATGTCGATGGTTAATCGCGCTTTAACTTGCCCGCCCCTATGGTGCTTTGATCCGTTCCCGCTTGACGGTCCGCGTCCCGTCGAGCGTTTTGAAAGTGCTGGCGTTTTCGCATGGTCTCGACCGCTCCGTCCCGCCTGGCGCAAGGCGCCGGCGCCGCTTCCGGCGCGCCGGAGAGCGAACGCTCGCCATTTGCCCGGCTGACTGACCTCCTGAGCCCGCATCAGCCCGGCAAGCCGCTGATCAATCTGTCGCTCGGCGAACCGCAGCACGGCGTGCCCGATTTCGTCGGCCCAGTGCTGGCGAAGCACATCGCCGACTTCGGCCGCTATCCGATCGCCAAGGGCATCGAGCCGTTCCGCACATCCGCCGCCGCATGGCTCGGCACGCGCTTCAAGCTGCCGCGCGCGATCAATCCGGACACCGAGCTCTTGGTGCTCAACGGCAGCCGCGAAGGCTTGTTTTTCGCTGCGATTGCGGCTGCGCGTTACGTCAGCGACCGCCGCGGCCCACCGGCGATCCTGATGCCGAACCCGTTCTACCCGGCCTATGCAGCGGGCGCGCGCGCATCCGGCTGCGAAATCGTGCTGATGCCGACCACGCGCGAGAACGGCTTCCTGCCCGATCTCGACGCGCTCGATGACGCAACACTCGCGCGCACGGTCGCGTTCTACATTGCCTCGCCCGCCAATCCGCAAGGCGCGGTCGCTTCGCCCGCCTACTTCAAGCGCCTGTGCGATCTCGCGCGCCGGTACGGCTTTATCGTGCTGAGCGACGAGTGCTATTCGGAAATCTACGGCGCGACCGCACCGGGCAGCGCGCTTGAACACGCGGGCGCGGACTTCGGCAACGTCGTCGCATTCCAGTCGCTCTCGAAACGCTCGAACCTGCCCGGGATGCGCGTCGGCTTCGTCGCCGGTGACGCGACATTCCTCGCCCGCTTCCATGAGCTGCGCAACGTCGCCGCGCCGCAGGTGCCGGTGCCGCTGCAACAGGTGGCGATCGCGGCCTATGCCGACGAAGTTCATGTTGAAGCGAACCGCAAACTCTATGTGCAGAAGTTCGATCTCGCCGATCAGATCCTCGGTGATCGCTTCGGCTACGAGCGTCCCGATGGCGGCTTCTGTCTCTGGCTCGACGTCACTGCGCATGGCGGCGACGAAGCGGCGACGGTGAAGCTGTTCAAGGACGGCGGCGTGCGCGTCATTCCCGGCAGCTACCTGGCGCGGCAGCAGCCCGACGGCAGCAATCCCGGCGCGGGCTACATCCGCGTTGCGCTGGTGCAGTCTCCCGAAACCACCGCCGAAGCGCTGCATCGCATGGTCGATGCGCTCGGCGCGCCATCCACATCCTTATCCCGTCGCGAGGCTCGATAGACATGCCGGCGATCGAACGCGTCCTTCCCATCGTCTCTCACATGCCGGACTGGCTCCGCGACATGCTGGCACGGCGCTTCCGCGAACTGACCGGTCTCGGGCTGCTCTGCCTTGCAGGCGCGGCAGGTGCTGCGATGGTGACGTGGTCGGTGCAAGACCCGAGCTTGAGTCACGCGACCGCGGGCCGCATTCGCAACATCCTCGGCTATCCCGGCGCAATCGGTGCCGATCTCGCCATGCAGATTCTTGGGCTCGGCGCGATCATGCTGATCCTGCCGATCGCCGTGTGGGGCTGGCGCATGCTGACCCATCGCCCGTTCGATCGCGAGGCGCTGCGCCTCGCCTGCTGGATTCTCTGCGCGGTGATCGCGTCAGGCTTCGCCAGCTGCTTCATGCGCACGGCCTCATGGCCGCTGCCGACCGGTCTTGGCGGCGTGGTTGGCGATGCGCTGGTGCGCACGCCGGCGGTCGCGTTCGGCCCGCCGGGCTTCATCTATCGCACCGTGCTTGGAATCATCTTCGGCGCGGCGATGGTATTCCTGCTGTTCTACGCCTGCGGTCTGTGGGCTAAGGCCAGCGAAGATGAAGAACCGGCCGTCATTGCCGATGACGATGAAGACTTCGTGCCGGCGGAAGATCGCGGCTCGGTCTCGCTTGGCTGGCTGGTGCATGGCCTGATGAGTCTGAAGGCGCGCATCGGCCGCTTGTTCTCCTCCACCTACAGCGCACTCGTGTCGAGCAAGCCGACGATCCGCTCGAGCGGCGTCGAGCGGCGCGAACCGACCTTGAACCGTAAGGCGAGCCCTGCCCTCGCGCCGGAAATAGAAACGGACGAATACGAAGAGGAAGAAGAGGACGAGGAGGAAGAGGAGCCCGCGCCGAAGAAGCGCGCGGCGCCAAAGGCGCGCAAATCGTCGAGCAAGTTCGAACTGCCGCCGGTCAATGTGCTCGCGGCACCGAAGGCGGCCGACCGCAAGCAACTCAGCGCCTCCGAACTCGACGCCAACTCGCGCATGCTGGAAGGCGTGCTGCAGGACTTCGGCGTGCGCGGGGAGATCACCAACGCGCATCCGGGTCCGGTCGTCACTCTGTACGAACTCGAACCCGCGCCGGGCATCAAGTCGTCGCGCGTCATCGGTCTTGCCGACGACATCGCGCGCTCGATGAGCGCCACCGCCGCGCGCGTCGCCGTCGTACCGGGCCGCAACGCCATCGGCATCGAGCTGCCGAACGAGAATCGCGAGAAGGTTTATCTGCGCGAGCTGATCGCGGCGAAGGAAAACAACGAGAGCGTCGCCAAGCTGCCGCTCTGCCTCGGCAAGACCATCGGCGGTCAGCCGGTGATCGTCGACCTCGCGCGCATGCCGCACTTGCTGATCGCCGGCACCACCGGCTCCGGTAAGTCGGTCGCCATCAACACCATGATCCTCTCGCTCGTCTATCGGCTGCGGCCGGATCAGTGCCGCCTGATCATGGTCGATCCGAAGATGCTCGAACTCTCCGTCTATGACGGCATCCCGCATTTGCTGACGCCGGTCGTCACCGATCCGAAGAAGGCCGTCGTCGCGCTGAAGTGGGCCGTGCGCGAGATGGAGCAGCGCTACAAGAACATGTCGAAGGTCGGCGTGCGCAACATCGATGGCTACAACGCGCGTCTCGCCGAAGCACGCGCCAAGGGCGAGGAGCTGACGCGTACCGTTCACACCGGCTTCGACAAGGAAACCGGCAAAGCGATCTACGAGGAAGAGAAGCTCGACCTCGAGCCGCTGCCCTACATCGTCATCATCGTCGACGAAATGGCCGACCTCATGATGGTCGCCGGCAAGGATATCGAAGGCACCGTGCAGCGTCTCGCCCAGATGGCGCGCGCCGCAGGCCTGCACGTGATCCTCGCAACGCAGCGCCCGTCGGTCGACGTCATCACCGGCACCATCAAGGCGAACTTCCCGACCCGCATCTCCTTCCAGGTGACGTCGAAGATCGACAGCCGCACCATTCTCGGCGAGATGGGCGCCGAGCAGCTGCTCGGCCAGGGCGACATGCTCTATATGGCGGGCGGCGGTCGCATCAATCGTGTGCACGGCCCATTCGTGTCGGACGACGAAGTCGAGAAAATCGTTCGTCATCTCAAGACGCAAGGTCAGCCGGAATACCTCGAGGCCGTCACTGCCGAAGAAGAAGGCGGTGAGGATGGTGCCACCGGCATGGGCGGTGGCGGCGAGGCCAACGACCTGTTTTCTCAGGCCGTCGCCATCGTGAAGCGCGACCGCAAAGCTTCAACCAGCTATATTCAACGCAGGCTCCAGATTGGTTATAACCGGGCCGCGTCGATCATGGAGCGGATGGAACAGGAAGGCATCGTCGGACAGGCCAATCACGCCGGCAAGCGCGAGATCCTGGTCGACGAGGAAGAAGGACGGTTCTGAGACATAAGGGTTCTGAGACATAAGAATGCGTTCTCGGACAACTTGAATTTGTGATCGCGCGTGATGGTTTGACGGGATGCTAAGTCCCTAAATCGCCACAGCGCTGGCCTAACCGCCAGCGCCCCTTAGACAGCAAGTGCCGGATTCTCCGGGTGGGACAAGACGTTGCAGGTTCGTAATACGCACTCCACGAAGCCTTCGATCCGCATGACAGCCGCTGCCTGCGGTCTCGCGGCCGCGCTTGCAGTTGCGCTCGCCGCATCGCATGCGGCCGCGCAATCGGCGCCGACACAATCCACGCCGTCTCAGTCGACGCCGGTTCCCAAGCCCGCGCCGAAGGTGCGCGATGTCGCGCAGACCGCCCCCGCTGCTGCGAAGCAGGCTGCCCCGGCTGTCACCGGAACAACGAATCAGCCGCCGCCGAATCCGATCATTCCCGATCCGCGCAACCGGGCGCCGACCAACATCTTCGCCACGTTCGACGCGAACCAGAAGGCGCAGGCGAGCAAGGTGAGCAATTACCTCTCGTCGCTGACGCTGCTCGCCGGCAACTTCGTGCAGGTCGGCCCGGACGGCAGCAAGACCAAGGGCGACTTCTACATGCAGAAGCCCGGCAAGGTTCGTTTCGAATACGACGCGCCATCGCCGATCGCCATCATCGCCGACGGCTCGGCGGTTGCGGTGCGTGATCGCAAACTTGCAACGCAGGATATCTATCCGCTGTCGCAGACGCCGCTGCGCTTCCTGTTGTCGGATCGCGTCGATCTGATGAAAGACACCAACGTCATCAGCGTTACCCAGGACGAGTTGTTCATCACGATCACGATCGAAGAGAAGCAGGCGCTGATCGGCACCAGCCGGCTGATGCTGATGGTCGGCGTCAAGGACAACCAGCTGAAACAGTGGACAGTGACCGATCCGCAAGGATACGACACCACCGTTGCGGTCTATAATCTCGAGCAACCGAAGAAGCTCGATCCCGGACTGTTCAAGATCGACTTCACCAACTACTCGATCCCGAACTAGCTCTCATGCAGAGGGCGCCCGGCCCTCATGCAGCTCTCGATCACCACCTGGAATATCAACTCGGTGCGTCTGCGCATCGACCTCGTCGCCAAGTTCATCAAGGCGACGCGACCGGACGTGCTCTGTCTGCAAGAGACGAAATGCCCGAACGACGCGTTCCCGCTGAAGCGGCTCAAGCGCCTCGGTTACGAACACGTCGCGATGAACGGGCAGAAGGGCTATCACGGCGTCGCCATCGTTTCGCGATTGCCGTTCGAGGAACATCACATCCGCAATTTCTGCGGTAAGGAGGACACGCGGCACATCGGCGTCACCTTCGGCGAGAAGGCCGGATTGAGTGATCCGCTGAAGCTGCATAATTTCTACGTGCCCGCCGGCGGCGACATTCCCGATCCAGAGATCAATCCGAAGTTCGATCACAAGCTGTCGTTTCTCGACGAGATGACGAACTCGGAATCGCTGCATCCGGGCGAGAAGGAGCGCTCGGTGCTCGTCGGCGATCTTAACGTCGCGCCGCACGAACACGACGTGTGGTCGCACAAGCAGCTGCTCAACGTCGTCTCGCACACGCCGATCGAATGCGAGAAGCTACTCGGCATGAAGGCTGCCGGCCGCTGGATCGACGTCGCCCGCGCGCGCATTCCGGAGCCCGAAAAGATCTACACGTGGTGGAGTTATCGCGCCGCCGACTGGACGCTCGCCGATCGCGGCCGGCGGCTCGACCACATTTGGGTGTCGCAGGCACTCGGCGATCGCATCAGCGATTTCCAGATTTCGCGCACCGCACGTGGATGGGATCGTCCGTCAGATCATGTGCCGGTCACGGCCGTCATTGAAACTTAGACAAGCTTCGCGCTGACGACGACGATATCGCTCGCAGCCTGGCTGGTGCGGCTCGCGATCTCGTCGCGCAAACGCCGCGCCGCCGCTGGATCGCTTTCCAGCACGCGCAGAAAAAGCTGGCGGTGAATGCGGATCACCGAAGAGAACTCGAGCGAGACCGCAGTTGCCGGCCGCTGCATCGGCACGATCAGCGCCAGCTCGCCGATCAGTGCGCCAAGTCCGGCAACAAGTTCATGGCTGGAGCCGTCGACGAACGACACGCGGAACGCGCCACGCGACACGATGTAGCCGCAGTCGGCATCCTCGCCAGCGCGAAACAGCATGTCGCCACGGGAAAAGTCGCGCTGCTCCGAGCTGATGGCGAGCACACGCAACGCTTCGCGGCCCAGAAGCTGGAACGTCGGACAACGCTCCAGCAATGCGATGTCGGATTCGATCGACATAAATGAAAGGTGCCGCAGTCCTTTTGATTCAGCCGGACACACCGCCCCGCGCGGTGCGAACGGACCGAATCATATCATGGCACCAGCTTGTAGCCACCCGTTTCGGTCACGAGGATTTCCGGGTTGGCCGCATCTTTCTCGATCTTCTGGCGGAGCCGGTAGATGTGCGTTTCGAGCGTGTGGGTGGTCACGCCTGAGTTGTAGCCCCACACTTCCTGCAGCAGCGTCTCGCGCGACACGGGCATCTGGCCGGCGCGATAAAGGAACCGGAGAATCGCAGTTTCCTTTTCCGTCAGGCGCACTTTCTTGGCGTTGGCGCCAGTCAGCATCTTTGAGCCAGGCCGGAAGCTGTAAGGGCCGACCGAGAACACCGCGTCCTCGCTCGCTTCGTGCTGACGCAGCTGCGCGCGAATACGCGCCAGCAGCACCGCGAAGCGGAACGGCTTCGCCACATAATCGTTGGCGCCCGATTCGAGACCGAGGATCGTGTCGGAATCGGTATCATGCCCGGTGAGCATGATGATCGGCGCCTTGAAGCCGCCCTTGCGCAGGCTGCGCACCACTTCGCGTCCGTCGGTGTCGGGCAGACCGACATCCATCAGCACGAGATCGGGCGATTGCGCTTTTGCAGCCGTAGCTCCCTTGGCGCCGGTGTCGACCGCCGACGCTTCGAACTCTTCGTGGAGAGAAAGCTGTTCGACCAACGCGTCCCGCAGATCAGTATCGTCGTCGACAATGAGGATCTTGCGGGCATTGGCCATAACGTTCTGTCCTTCGAACTTCGAAATACGAATGATGCGGAGCTAAGCATCCCTCCTCACCTTTACGAGAGGAAGCGGCTTACTGTTGCAACCGGTCAATGGATTCGCCGATCAAGCCTAACCGAACCGCGGTGACGCATAAATCGCCGAAAAGGGAACCCGCAGATGGGCACGGGAAAGCTCGCCTTTCCAGATACTTACCCTACAAGCCCGCGTGATCGCGCATTACAAATGATCCATGTTCGCCGGGCCGCCGGCGACCGCAGGCGCGGCTGGCTGACATTTGGCGGCCAGACCATCCCTGTGGCGCTGGGTCGCGGCGGCATTCTCGCGAACAAGCGCGAGGGCGATGGCGGGACGCCGCTTGGGACCTTTCGCCCGCTTCGCCTGTGGTGGCGTGCCGATCGTTATACCCGGCCGACTACCAAATTACCGACGCGTGTCATTCAGCCCGACGATGGCTGGTGCGAGGACGCCGCCGACCGCGCCTATAACAAAGCCGTCAAGCTAAAGCCCGCAAGCACCGCCGACCGGCTGACCCGCGAGGATCATCTCTACGATTTCATCATCGAGATCGATCACAACACGCGGCCGCGCATTGCCGGGCGTGGCAGCGCCGTGTTTCTTCATCTCGCCCGGCCGGGCTTCACGCCGACAGCAGGCTGCGTGGCGATGACGAAGGCAAACATGCTGCGGTTGCTGGCGCGGATCGATCGCAACACGCGCATTGTCATTGGGTGATCTTCTCCCTCACCCGCGCGCGCCGAAGATTGCCGAACCGACGCGCACATGCGTCGCGCCGAACTGAATCGCAATCGCGAAATCCGCGCTCATCCCCATCGACAACAGTTTCAATCCATTGCGTGCCGCAATCTTGGCAGTGAGCGCAAAGTGCGGCGCCGGCGGATCATCCACCGGCGGAATGCACATCAGGCCCGCGATCTTGAGACCATAGGTGGCGCTGCATTGCCTGATGAAGTCGTCCGCGTCCGCAGGTGCAATCCCGGCCTTCTGCGGTTCTTCACCGGTGTTCAACTGCACGAACAGAAGCGGCTGACGCGCTTGCCTTGCGATCTCTTTGCTCAGGGCTTCGCAGATGCTCGGCCGATCGACCGAATGGATGGCGTCGAACAGCGCCACCGCTTCTTTCGCCTTGTTCGATTGCAGCGGCCCGATCAGGTGCAAGGTCAAGTTCGGATGCGCCTGCACCAGCGGCGGCCATTTACTTTTTGCTTCCTGCACGCGGTTTTCGCCGAACTGCAGCTGGCCGGCGGCAATCACCGGCTCGATCGCCGGCGCCTCATAGGTCTTCGACACCGCGATCAGCGAAACCGAACTCCGATCACGCTTGGCGTCCGCGCAGGCGTGCGCGATTTCCGCTTCGACGTCCGCGAGCCGGTTTGGTGAAGAAAGAGTTACATCAGTACCCGCAGAAGCGTTCATCGGCGTCTAAGCCATTTCGTTAATGTCGTTATTTCAGCCAATTGTAACCCAGACTCCGCAATCGCTGCAATTTTAGCAAAACGCAGAAAGAGTTTTTGAAGGCTTTGACCTAGGTTCCGTCGCGGGGCGTGGGAAAATTATGTCACGAGTTCATTTCAGGCGCTTGGGACCAAAGCTCAAAGGCATCCTCGGAATCCGGGGCCGTCTTGTGCTGATGGCGCTGATTCTCGTGGCGCCGATGATGATCGATCGTGTGCGCGTGCTCGAAGCCACGCGCAGCCAGCAAATCGCTAGCGCCGCCAACGAACTCGCCGTGATCGCGCGCAACAGCGCCGCCGCAGAACGCGAAGTCATCTCGTCGGTCGAGGCGCTTCTGAAATCGTCCGCATACATCTATTCAGTGGCGTCGCAGGAGGGCCGCGGCTGCGCCATTCTGCGCGCGAGCCTGCGCGTCGATTTGCCGTGGATCAAGTCTTTGTCCGCCGCGGACACCAACGGCGTCATCAAATGCTCGACCATTTCCGATTTCGTCGGCAACAGCGTCGGTGACCGCCCTTATTTCAAGACCGTGGTCGAGACGCATGAATTCGCCATGAGCGACTACGTCATGGGCCGCGGATCGAAGGTGGGCGTGCTCGCGGCGGGTTACCCGACGATGGCATTCGACGAGCGCTTTCCCGCCGTGATGGTCGCCAGCATCAATCTCGAGTGGCTCGGCAAGATCATCGCTCTCACCGAGAACCGCCCGGGCCTGCAGGCTTTGCTGGTGGACCGCCGGGGCACCATCGTTGCCGAACGATCGGAACAGCCGCCGCGCATCGGTCAGCTGATGGATGACCTCCCGGTTCTCGGCATGATCGGCGATCGCATGAGCGGTTCGCTGACAATGATGTCGGCGGATGGCGCGAAGAAGATGCTGGCCTTTCACCGCGTGCCGGGCACCGATTTGCGCATGATCGTGCGCATCGACGAAGCCGCGATGCTCGCCTCCATCAACAACGACATCCGCAACGCGTACATCCAGCTTGCGATCCTGGTGCTGATGGCGCTCGGCGGCGCCTGGCTCGCCAGCGAAAGCCTGATCATCCGTCCGATCCGTGCGCTCACCGGCATGGCCCGCCGCTTCGGCCAGGGCGACTGGACCGTGCGCGCGACCCGCAAGAATCTGCCGGCCGAGTTCGCGCCGCTGGCGCGCGCCTTCGACACGATGGCGGTGAAGCTCGCCGAACGCGAACGCGACCTCGTTGCATCCAATGATCGCCTCGTCGTGATGGCGACCAACGATCTCATCTCCGGTCTTGCCAATCGCCGCGGCTTCCAAAGCCGTCTCGACTTCGAGTGGCTCAAGTCCGAGCAGAACGCCGAGAACCTGGCGCTGTTGATGATCGACGTCGATCACTTCAAGGCCTTCAACGACACCTACGGCCATCCGGAAGGCGACGCATGCCTGAGCCGCGTCGGCGAAGCGCTCGCCAAGATCGCCGACGAGACCGCCGGTTTTGCGGCCCGCTATGGCGGCGAGGAGTTCGCGCTGCTGTTGCCGCGCACGGACATCACCCAGGCTTTCATGATCGGCGAGATGGTCCGCGCCCGGATCGCAAGCCTGGCGATTCCGCATACCGGCAGCAATTTCCAGACCGTGACGGTCAGCGTCGGCGTCGCCTTCACGTTGCCGAACGCCACTCAGATGCCAAACGATCTGGTGGAGGCGGCCGACGCCGCGCTCTATGCCGCCAAGAACCGCGGCCGCAATGCCGTCGTCACGCACACGTCCGGACTGGGTACCGCAGCCTTCGCGGATGAAGCCCCCGCCACCCCGCGCGACACCTCGATTTCGCTCGCCAGCTAAGCCCTTTTGCCACGTTCGAACGGCTCGCGGGCGTTGACCCGCCGATGCCTTTTGTGGCCTAGTCTGCGGCCAAAATCGGCGCATACGATTTGCGCTAACCCACTGGCGGATCGACACTTTTCCATGACGACGCAACGCTATAACGCCCGCGAATCCGAGCCGCGCTGGCAGAAGATCTGGGACGAGCGCGAAATCTTCGCGACCAAGAACGACGATCCGCGCGACAAATACTACGTGCTGGAGATGTTTCCGTACCCGTCGGGACGCATCCACATGGGCCACGTCCGCAACTATGCGATGGGCGACGTGGTCGCGCGTTACAAGCGCGCCAAGGGCTTCAACGTGTTGCACCCGATGGGCTGGGACGCCTTCGGCATGCCGGCGGAAAACGCGGCGATGGCCAACAAGGTTCACCCGAAGGCGTGGACCTACGAAAACATCGCCACCATGAAGAAGCAGCTGAAGTCGATGGGCTTGTCCCTCGACTGGAGCCGCGAGATCGCGACCTGCGATCCGTCCTACTACAAGCATCAGCAGTCGATGTTCCTCGACTTCCTCAAAGCTGGCCTCGCCGAGCGCAAACTCGGACGCGTCAACTGGGACCCGGTCGATCAAACCGTGCTCGCCAACGAGCAGGTGATCGACGGCCGCGGCTGGCGCTCGGGCGCCGAAGTCGAACAGCGTGAGATGATGCAGTGGTACTTCGCCATCACGAAGTTTTCCGACGATCTGCTCGACCAGCTCGACACGCTGACCCGCTGGCCCGAGAAGGTCCGCGTCATGCAGCAGAAGTGGATCGGCCGCTCCGAAGGCTTGGCCGTGCGCTTCGCGCTCGATGCGGACACCACGCCGCGCGGCGAGCGCGAGCTCGAGGTGTTCACCACACGGCCGGACACATTGTTCGGCGCCAAGTTCATGGCGCTGTCGCCCGATCATCCGCTCGCGGCCGCCGCGGCGGCGAAGAATCCGGCGCTGGCGGAGTTCATCGCCGCTTGCAAACGCTCGGGCACCGCAGCGCAGATCATCGAGACGGCCGAGAAGCAGGGCTTCGACACCGGCATCCGCGCCATCCATCCGTTCGATCCGTCGTGGCAGATCCCGGTTTATGTCGCCAACTTCGTGCTGATGACCTACGGCACCGGCGCCATCTTCGGCTGTCCGGCGCACGATCAGCGCGACCTCGACTTCGTCAACAAGTACAGGCTCGGCAACACGCCTGTCGTCTGTCCGGAAGGACAGGACCCCGCAACATTTGTCATCACCGACACCGCCTATGACGGCGAAGGCAAGATGATCAACTCGCGCTTCCTCGACGGCATGACCATCGCTGACGCCAAAGAAGAAGTCGCCAAGCGGCTTGAGCGCGAGACCGTCGGCAACCGGCCGGTGGCAGAGCGCCAGATCAACTTCCGCCTGCGGGACTGGGGTATCTCGCGCCAGCGCTACTGGGGTTGTCCGATCCCGGTGATCCACTGCGAGGCCTGCGGCATCGTGCCGGTGCCGGCGGCCGAGCTGCCGGTGAAACTGCCCGACGACGTTAGCTTCGATCGTCCCGGCAATCCGCTGCTGCGCCACGATGCCTGGCGCAACGTCCCGTGCCCGACGTGCGGCAAGCCCGCCCATCGCGAAACCGACACGATGGACACGTTCGTCGACTCGTCCTGGTACTTCATCCGCTTCACCGATCCATGGAATGCGGATGCGCCGACAACGCGCAGCGTTGTCGATCGCATGCTGCCGGTCGATCAGTACATCGGCGGCGTCGAGCACGCGATCCTGCATCTGCTGTACAGCCGTTTCTTCACCCGCGCGATGAAGATCACCGGCCATGTCGCGCTGGACGAGCCGTTCGACGGCATGTTCACGCAGGGCATGGTGGTGCACGAAACCTATCGCAAGCCGAATGGCGAGTGGGTCACGCCGGCCGAGATCAAGATCACGACCACCGGCGACAAGCGCAGCGCGGCACTGCTCTCGAACGGCGAAGCGATCGAGATCGGTCCGATCGAAAAGATGTCGAAGTCGAAGCGCAACACTGTCGACCCCGACGACATCATCGAGACCTACGGCGCCGATACCGCGCGCTGGTTCATGCTGTCGGACTCGCCGCCGGATCGCGACGTGATCTGGAGCGAGGAAGGCGTGCAGGGCGCGACCCGTTTCGTGCAGCGCATGTGGCGTCTGGTGTCGACGGCGGCGCCGCTGCTTCCCGCGCCCGGCACGAACGTTGACCCGGCCAACGAAGCCGCCAAAGCACTGCGCACCGTCGCCCATCAAACCCTGTCGGATGTCGCTACCGGTATCGAGCGCCTGCGTTTCAACACCGCGATCGCCAAGCTCTACAGCTTTGTTGGCGCGCTGGCCGATGTGGTGGACGATCCGAAGAAGCCGCTCGCGTCGGATCCGGCGCTCGCCGCCGCGGCGCGCGAGGCTTTTGACATCCTGGTCCGGCTGATTGCCCCGATGATGCCGCATCTTGCTGAAGAATGCTGGGCGACGCTCGGTCATCAGGGACTGGTATCGCAGGCCGCCTGGCCCGAGGTAGAGGCCGCTTTACTTGTCTCCGATACCTTGACGCTGCCGGTGCAGGTCAACGGCAAGAAGCGAGGGGACATTGTGATCGGCCGGAATGCCTCGAATCAGGAAATTGAGACTGCCGTTTTGGCCCTCGATGCGGTAAAGACTGCCCTGAACGGCAAGCCGGTGCGCAAAGTTATCGTGGTGCCGCAAAGGATTGTGAATGTTGTGGGGTAAATCCGGATTGCAGGCCGCCGTGCGGATGGTTGCCGTCGTTGCGATGGCTGCGGCACTGGCCGGCTGTTTCCGCCCGCTCTATGCCGAGCCCCCACCGGGCGCCGGACCGGGCGTCCGTGACAGGCTCGCCGGCGTCGAGGTTCCGCCGCTCAACCTTCCGCAGGGAACGCGCGAAGCGCGGGTCGGGCAAGAAATCCGCAACGCGCTGATGTTCAATCTCTACGGCACAGCCGTTGGCGCGCCGCCGACTCACAAGCTGGAAATGAAAATCAGGGCCAGCCGCGTGACCGTGATCGTCGATCCGACCACGGGCCGCGCCGACAACGAAAACTACGGCATCGATGCCAGCTATGCGCTGAAGGACATCATCACCAACAAGATCGTCATCACCGGCGAAGCCTCGTCGCGCGTGTCCTACGATATTCCGGGCCAGGAACAGCGCTTCGCCCGTAGCCGCGCCTTCCGCGATGCTGAAGATCGCGCCGCCAAGGGTATCGCCGGTCAGATCAACGAGCGTTTGGCGTCGTACTTCGCATCCGGCATCTGAACCCGCGTGTGACGCGAGATGGTCGCACTTCGCGGACGAGAGATCGACGCCTACCTCGCCAAGCCTGACAACGCACGCCCGATCGTCCTGCTTTACGGTCCGGACGCCGGCCTCGTGCGCGAGCGCGCCGATGCGCTGGCGAATTCCGCCGTCGACGATCCGAACGATCCGTTTTCGATGGTGCGCATCGACGGCGACGAACTCGCCTCCGAACCCTCGCGCCTTGTCGACGAGGCGATGACGGTGCCGCTGTTCGGCGGCCGGCGCGCCATCCGCGTCAAAGCCGGATCGCGCAGCTTCGCCAGCGGCGTCGAGACCTTGACGGAAATGACGCTGAAGGATTGCCGCATCGTCATCGAGGCCGGCGAATTGCGCCCCGATGCGCCGCTGCGCAAGGCCTGCGAGAAAGCCAAGAACGCGGTGGCCATCGGCTGCTATCCGGACGGCGAACGCGATCTTGCAAAGCTGATCGACGACGAGCTGCGCGCCTCGGATTTGCGGATCGCACCGGACGCGCGTGCGACGCTCATCGCCCTGCTCGGCGGCGACCGGCAGGCCTCGCGCAACGAAATTCGCAAGCTCGCGCTCTATGCCCACGGCAAGCGCGAGGTGACGCTGGACGATATCGAAGCGATCGTCACCGACGCATCCGGCCTCGCACTCGATCCGATCGTCGACGGCGCCTTCGCCGGGCGCACCGCCGATGTGGAAGTCACCTTCCGCAAGGCGATGGCTTCGGGCGTCTATCCGGGCATGATCATCATGTCGGCACAGCGCCACGCGGCGCTGCTGTACAAGGCCGCGCTCTCCGTTGAAGAAGGCACGCCGGCGGCGGCGATTGTCGACAGTGCGTTTCCGCGTCTGCACTTCTCGCGCAAGGGCGCGGTCGAAACCGCGCTGCGCAACCTGAGCGCCGACAAGTTGGCCCAGATCATTCAACAACTCGCCACCGCAGCCTACGACATGCGCAAGCAAACATCGCTGGCGCCGGCCATTGCGCAACGGGCCCTTCTGGCGATTGCCGCGAACGCACGGCGGCGCGGGACGCCTTAGCGTCCGCGCTCCAGCCGGTTCAGAATCTCGTCGAGCTGATCGAGATCGCGATAGTTGATCTGCACCACGCCGCCGGGATCGCGATGGGTCACGCTGACCTTGAGACCGAGCGCATCGCTGATCCGCTTCTCCAGCGCAACCGTATCGGCGTCCTTTTCGATCTTGCCGGCACGCGCCTTCTGCGGCGCCCGCTCCGGCACACCAGCCTCATGCGCCAGCGCCTCGACCTGACGCACGTTGAGGTTCTCGTCGATGATCCGCTTCACCAGCGGCTGCCAGTCGGCGACGCCGATCAGCGCGCGTGCATGGCCGATCGTCAGCTTGCCCTCGGCGAGATGGCCCTGCACCTCGTCCGGCAGCTTGGTCAGACGCATCATGTTGGCGACATGGCTGCGGCTCTTGCCGACGATGCGCGCGACATCTTCGGCGCTGCGTTTGAAGTCGGTCATCAGCGCGTGATAGCCCTGCGCTTCTTCGATCGGATTGAGGTCCGAACGCTGCACGTTTTCGATGATCGCGATTTCGAGCGCATCGGCATCGCTGACGTCGTTGATCACCACCGGAACGTCGTGCAGGCCCGCGCGCTGCGACGCGCGCCAGCGCCGCTCGCCGGCGATGATCTCGTAGCGATCGTTCTGTCCTTTGACCGGACGCACCACGATCGGCTGAATGACGCCGTGCTCCTTGATCGACGCTGACAGTTCATCCAGCTCGGCGTCGGAGAAGGCGCGGCGCGGGTTGCGCGCATTGGCTTTGAGAAACTCGATCGGCACCCGGCGCGGTGCGGCGCGTGGCCGCTCCACATGCGCGGCCTCACCGCCGACATCGCCGATCAGGCTCGCAAGTCCCCGGCCCAATCGCGAACGCTCTTCGGCCATCGCCGTCTCCTTTGGACTCAACTCTTCACTCTTCCGCGAAAGCAGCCTCATTGGATCACACCCGATCTAACAGAAATGCGTTTAGGTCTCAGTGCGTGCGCAGTTCGCGTTCGCGCTGGATCACTTCGGTCGCGAGCTTCAGATACGCCTCGCTACCGACGCACTTCAGGTCATAGACCAGGACGGGTTTGCCGTAAGACGGTGCTTCCGAGATACGCACGTTACGCGGGATCATGGTGTCGTAGACCTTCGCGCCCATGAACTGCCGCACGTCGGCGACAACCTGGTTCGAGAGGTTGTTGCGCGAGTCGAACATTGTCAGCACGATGCCGTGGATCGACAGGTTCGGGTTGAGCGTGGTGCGCACCTGCTCCACCGTCTGCAGCAACTGCGACAAACCTTCGAGCGCGAAGAACTCGCACTGCAGCGGCACCAGGATCGCGTGCGACGCGGCCATCGCGTTGACCGTGAGAAGATTGAGCGACGGCGGGCAATCAATCAGCACGTAGGTATAGTCGGCGCCGGGCGCTGCGTTGGCGTTCAACTCGGCGATCGCATCGCGCAGGCGGAAGGCGCGGTCACGGGTATGGCCGAGCTCAAGCTCGAGGCCGGACAGATCCATGGTCGAGGCCGCGATATGCAGCCGCGGCACAGCCGTCTCGACGATCGCTTCGCGCAGCGCGGCTTCGCCGATCAGCACGTCATAGGTCGAGCAGTTGCGGGTGCGGCGGTCGATGCCGAGGCCGGTCGAGGCGTTGCCCTGCGGATCAAGGTCGACGATCAGCACGCGCTCGCCGATTGCGGCCAGAGCGGTACCCAGATTGATCGCGGTCGTGGTCTTACCGACGCCACCCTTCTGGTTGGCCAGTGAAATGATGCGCGGATGGCCTGCATCATGCGCATCGTGACCTGTATCCATTTGATTAGACTGCTGATTATCGTTCATTGGTTACGCCCGCGCTGCTGCGGCATTGCTGCGCCGCACAATTTGTTTGATTTCTACCACCCAGCCATCGCCCGTCAGGCTGGGGTGGAGCTTTGGCTCAATATTCCAATACTTAGTAGCTTCCGTCAATTCGGAGTCTACATCTTGTCCCTTGAGAAACAGTGCCTGCGCGCCCTGTTTCACAGCTGGCTCTGCAAACCCGAGCAATAGATGTAGCGGAGCCAGCGCCCGCGCGGTGACGCAATCCACAGCGCCAGTCACGCTGTCCCCGAAATTCTCGATATCCTTCGCGTGGATCTGTGCACTTCCACCGGCAACACGAACCGCCTCGCGCAGGAACGCGGCCTTCTTGCCATTGCGCTCCACCATGTGGACCACGCCGCCGGCGTCCTTCATCGCGCAAGCCAATACGACGCCGGGAAAACCGCCGCCGCTGCCGAAGTCGAGCCAGGTCTTCGCCGTCGGCGCGAGCGACAGAAGCTGCAACGAGTCGGAGATATGCCGGGTCCATAAATTCGGTAGCGTCGAGGGCGCCACCAGGTTGGTGGTCGCCTGCCACTCCAGCAGCAGCGCGACGTAGCGATCGAGCCGTGCCTCCATTTCACGTGAAACGGGCGTGAGCTTCAGCGCCGCGGCTTTGTCCGCGGTGAGATCGATCGCCGGATTTTGCATCGCTGATTTCGCCATCCGCGTCCTTGCGGTCTATGCGCTCGCAGCTGCTCCGCGCCGGCTCTCCCGGCGAAGATAGGCCGCGAGGATGCCGAGCGCCGCCGGTGTCATGCCATCGATGCGGCCCGCCTGGCCGACCGTCATCGGCTGCACCGTCTCGAGCTTGTTGCGTGCTTCGTTCGAAAGCCCCGGCACCGCGCGATAGTCGATGCCGGTGAGCACCAAACTTTCATCGCGACGAAACGCGTCGAGGTCCGCGCTCTGACGCTTGAGATAGACGTCATACGTCGCATCGATCTCGACATGCTCGGCGATCGGCGCATCGATCGCATACAGCTCGGGCCAGATCGCTGCGAGCTGACTCCAGTTGATTTCTGGATACGCGAGCAGATCGAACGCGCTTCGGCGCTGTCCATCGCGATTCAAGTTAAGCCCGTGGCGCAGGCCTTCCGTGGGTGTCAGCGACAGCGACTTCGCCAGCGTCTTCGCGGCATCGAGCGCCGCCATCTTTTTCACGTGAAACAACGAACGAGCTTCACCGACGCATCCGAGCGCGATGCCTTTGCCGGTCAAACGCTGATCCGCATTGTCCGCACGCAGCGTCAACCGATACTCCGCGCGCGATGTGAACATGCGATACGGCTCGGTGATGCCGCGCGTGACGAGATCGTCGATCATCACGCCGAGATATCCATCGGCGCGATCGAACACGATTTCCTTCGCGCCTCCGGCAAAGAGCGCAGCGTTGAGTCCCGCAACGAGTCCCTGGGCGCCGGCTTCTTCATATCCGGTAGTGCCGTTGATCTGCCCGGCCAGGAAAAGCCCCGGCACACGCTTCGTCTGGAGAGTTGGGTCGAGCTCACGCGGATCGACGTGGTCGTATTCGATGGCGTAGCCCGGCCGGACCATCTTCGTCCGCTCAAGGCCCGGGATCGAAGCGATGATCGCGAGCTGCACGTCTTCCGGCAGCGAAGTGGAGATGCCGTTCGGATAGACGGTCGTATCGTCGAGCCCTTCCGGCTCGAGGAAGATCTGATGGCCGTCGCGATCGCCGAAACGGACGATCTTGTCCTCGATCGAGGGACAATAACGGGGGCCACGGCTCCGAATCTGCCCGGAATACATCGGTGAGCGATGGACATTGGTCCGGATCGCCTCATGGGTCGCCGCGGTGGTGCGGGTGATGCCGCACTGGACCTGCGGGGTCGCAATCCGGCTCGTCAGCACCGAAAATGGCTCCGGCGGATCGTCTCCGGGCTGCATTTCGACCGCTGTCCAGTCGATGGTAGTGCCATCGAGGCGCGGCGGAGTGCCGGTTTTCAGCCGTCCAAGGGTGAAGCCGAACTGTTCGAAGGAGCTCGAGAGCCCCAGTGAGGGCGCTTCATCGATACGCCCGGCGGGCCAGGACTTCTCGCCGAGGTGGATCAGGCCCCGCAGGAAGGTGCCGGTCGTCACGACGATCGCCTTGGCGGTGATGTCGCGGCCATCGGCTAGCCGGAGACCTGTAATCCGGCCCTCGGACTGCAGAAGATCCACGGCTTCGCCTTCGATCACGCTCAGATTAGCCGTCTCCCGAATCGCGGCCTGCATCGCCGCCGCATAGAGCTTGCGATCCGCCTGGGCCCGGGGTCCGCGTACCGCCGGCCCCTTGCGCCGGTTCAAAAGCCTGAACTGGATGCCCGCCGCATCCGCCACCCGGCCCATCAGACCGTCCAGCGCGTCGATTTCCCTGACGAGATGGCCCTTTCCGAGCCCTCCGATGGCCGGATTGCAGGACATGGCGCCGATGGTTGCGAATTTATGGGTCACAAGTGCCGTTTTGGCGCCCATGCGAGCGGAAGCCGCCGCAGCTTCGCAGCCGGCGTGGCCTCCCCCGATGACAATAACGTCGAATGCTGTGGTCATGGCGCTCTGGCGCCGTTCTCGGCGCGTCGGCGCGGTTCTACCGCGCGAACGTGAAACCGCAAAGGCAATTGGCACGGATATTGTCGCCACCGGCGATAAGCTTCAGCGTCGGTGTTCACGTGAAACGGGATCGACCGCGGTCGGGGAAAATGTTTCACGTGAAACAGCCATCGGAATCAGGGCGGACTCACTGTTTCACGTGAAACACGCTCCGATTCACTACTTCCCGATGCAGAACTCGCGAAAGATAACGTCAAGGATATCATCCACATCCACGCGCCCGACCAACCGGCCCAATGAGTGAATCGCAGCCCGGAGTTCCTCCGCCGCGAGTTCCAGGGGCAGGTCCGGAAGGCCAGTGGCTCGATCCAGCCCATCGGCAGTGTCCCGCAGCAAGGCTCGGTGCCGGGCCCGGGTAATGACGGCGCCCTCGCCCAGTCCGAAAAAGCTGTCCGCGAATCGCCCCAGCGCCGCGACCAGCTCGGCCACGCCCTCGCCGTTGGCCGCCGAGATATCGTGTCGCGGATGGCCGAAGGTCATCCCGCTCCGGGTCGCGGCTGTCGCGTCGACCTTGTTACGGACGAACCAGAGCTCCGCGCGGCCCTTCGCCGAGACGGCCGCGTTGAGCGTCGCCTCGCGATCGTCGCAAGACTTCGACGTCGCATCGAGCAGCCACAGCACGAGATCGGCGTCGCCGGCGCGCGCCCGCGCTCGGCGTACGCCCTCCTGCTCCACCGGATCGTCGGTCTCGCGAATGCCCGCGGTGTCGAGCAAGGTCACCGGATATCCGTCGAGATCGAGATGCACCTCGATCACATCGCGCGTCGTGCCGGCGTGCGGTGAGACGATCGCAGCCTCTCGCCGCGCGAGACGGTTGAGCAGCGTTGACTTGCCGACGTTCGGCGCACCGGCGATCGCAACGACGAGACCGTCGCGCAGGCGTTCGCTTTGTGCCGATGCCGCAAGGGTTTCTTCAATTGCGCTCCTCAGCGCGATGATCTTGTCGAACGCAGGCTGCGTCAGATCGTCGGGCACATCGCCTTCGTCCGAGAAGTCGATTCCCGCTTCGATCAACGCCGACGCTTCGATGATCTGCCGCCGCCAGCTCTCGGCCTTGTCGCCGAGCAATCCCTTCAGCTGACGTAGCGCTTGGCGGCGCTGATGATCGGTGTCGGCGTGAATGAGATCGTCGAGGCCTTCGGCGTCGGTGAGATCGAGCTTGCCGTTCTCGAACGCGCGGCGCGTGAATTCGCCTGGCTCGGCCGGACGCAGGCCGTCGATCTTCAAGAGAGAGTCGGTGATCGCCGCGAGAACGGCGCGGCCGCCGTGGACATGGAATTCGGCGACGTCCTCGCCGGTCGCGCTCGCCGGCGCCGGAAACCAGAGCACCACTGCTTCGTCGAGCGGCTCGCCACGCGAATCACGCAGCGTCGCGTATCGGGCAAGTCGAGGCGCGGGCACGCCGCCGGTCAGCCGGCGAACGGCCTCACCCGCCGCCGGGCCCGAGACGCGGACAATGGCGATCGCCGAGGGCGGCCGTCCGGACGAGAGCGCGAAGATTGTGGAGGACGAACTCATGCGGGCTATCTGTCATCGAAAGCGATGCCTGGCAAAGCCGTTCGGTTGAACCGGGCTATCGTCGCTCATGCTGCGTCGCAATATGTTGCGGTATGAGCCGCAGCAAACCGCGAACCAACCCTCGCCGAAGCCCTCGCCCATGCTGCAAAAAGGGCCGCAGCATAACGTGCTACGGCCCTCAAATAATAACGATGTCAGTGTTTTAGACGATAATCAGTCGCACAAGCCATGTTGCATACTGCAATGCAGCATGGTTTGAGGCTTACGTATTCATCGAGTCGAAGAAGTCCGAGTTCGACTTGGTGTTGCGCAGCTTGTCGAGCAGGAACTCGATCGCGCCCATGGTGCCCATCGGGTTGAGAATGCGGCGGAGGACGTACATCTTCTTGAGCACCTGCGGATCGGTGATGAGCTCTTCCTTGCGCGTACCCGAGCGGGCGATGTCGATCGCCGGGAAGGTGCGCTTGTCCGAGACCTTGCGGTCGAGGATGAGTTCGGAGTTACCGGTGCCCTTGAATTCTTCGAAGATGACTTCGTCCATGCGGCTGCCGG
>LWDM01000021.1:0-48855 GCA_002083525.1 Proteobacteria bacterium SG_bin9
GGTTATTTCCCCCTGCCCCAATTGACCGGCGACGAGGGGCGCGACCGTGGTGATGCCGGTCGCGCCCTTTTTCTTTGCCGCTGCCGCCTGGGCTTCGGTTCAAAGTTCCCGAACACCCGACGAAAAAAAGCCGGGCACAAGGCCCGGCTTTTCAGTCGTCCGTCGACAGCAGATCAGGACGCAGCCGCAGTTGGCTTCCGCGTGCGCGAATTCCTCTGGAAGAACAAGGCCTGGCTCGCCACCGCCGACACCATGGCCGGCTGGAATGGCTTCGAAATCAGGAACGCCGGCTCCGGTCGCTCGCCGGTGAGGAAGCGTTCCGGATAGGCGGTGATGAACACCACCGGCACCTCGAAAGCCTTCAGAAGCTCGTTGACCGCATCGAGGCCCGAGCTGCCGTCGGCGAGCTGGATGTCCGCCAGGATCAGGCCCGGCCGCTTTTTGCCCGCAATGGCGACGGCATCGGTATGGGTGCGGGCGACGCCAATGACGTTATGGCCGAGGTTCTTGACCAGGCTTTCGAGATCCATCGCGATAAACGTCTCGTCCTCGATGATCAGCACATCGGTCGCAATCTCAGCCGCCATTTCCCGGCCGGCGGTATCCGCAAGCTGACGAATCTCGGCGACATCCTTTTTCAGGATGAAGGCGACGTCCTCTTCCGGGAATCCCTCAAGCGACAGCAGGAGAAACGCCTGGCGCGGCAGCGGCGTAATGTTGGACAGCCGCCGCTCCGACGGCACCTGCAGGAACGGCGAATCGGCGTTGTCGTTGACCGACACCGAATTCCAGATTTGGGTGAACAGCCGGAACAGGCCGGCTCGCGGACCATATTTCTCGTCCAGCAAGCCCGGATCCTGCAGCAATGCCTCGAGCATCGCTGCGACGTAAGCGTCGCCGGAGGTTTGGCTTCCCGTCAGGGCGCGGGCGTAGCGCCGCAGCAGCGGCAGGTGTTCGGCAACAATTTGAGATCGAGACATCCCCACTCCATCAACGTTGCGCACCCGCAAAGACCTGTGGCGGCGGCGGCCGCCGCTTCCCTGCGCATGCCATCTTGCGCCTGACGACTCCCGAAAGCGATAAAAGTTCCCCGATCCCGGAACTTTTCAGCAGAACCCGCATTAGACCTTCCATACGTCTCGCGAATGAAGCCGGGGCGGACGGGGAAAGACCAGATATTAGAGCGAGTTAGCCGGTTACCGGCGCTTGGGAAAGTCACGGATTCGCAGATGAAAGACATAAAGCCACAAGCAGCCAAGCCCGCGGGGCCTGGCAAAACGGGCGGACTGAATTCCGAAATTCAGTCCCGGATCGGGCACCAACTGCGGGCGATGTACGATGACGTGGTGCGTCAGGGCGTTCCGGACCGATTTGCTGATTTGATCCGGAAACTCGACACACCTGAAGCCAATGCCGCAACCGCCGGTTCAGGATCGGCGAACGAAACCAATCTTGCGGCCAAAACCGATGGGAGGGACTAATGCCCCTCACAGACTCCCTTCGGGATCAGATTCTGGCAACCGTGCCGAGCTTGCGCGCCTTCGCGATGTCGCTGAGCGGCAACAGTGATCGCGCCGACGACCTGGTGCAGGAAACGCTGCTCCGCGCGCTTGCCAACATCGACTCGTTCCAGCCCGGCTCAAACCTGCCGGCGTGGCTGTTCACGATCTTGCGTAACCTGTTCCGCTCGGACTATCGCAAGCGGCGCCGTGAGGTCGAGGATGCGGACGGCAGCTATGCCGAAACGCTGAAATCGCAACCAAGCCAGAGCGGCCACCTCGAGTTCGAGGAATTCCGCGTGGCGCTCGAGAAGCTGCCGCAGGACCAGCGTGAAGCGCTGATCCTCGTCGGGGCCTCCGGGTTCTCATATGAAGATGCGGCGGCGATCTGCGGCTGCGCGGTCGGCACCATCAAGAGCCGCGTCAACCGTGCGCGGTCGAAATTGAGCGCAATGCTCTACGTGGACAGCGCCGAGGATTTCGGTCCGGACAATACGGTTCGCGCAGTGATCGGCGGCAACGGCTGAGCCGTTGCCGCGTTGCGCTCGGAAGGCAACGTCGAGAAGCCAAAAACAAAAATCAGAAACTAAAAAGCGGCCAACCCAGTTGGCCGCTTTTTTGAAGTGAAGCTCGCCGGTTCGTCAGCTCAGTCCACCGAAAGCCCAGATCAGAACCAGGATCGGAAGCGGAATACCGAGCAGCCAAAGCAACAGATAACGTCCCATATCACCCTCCAGACATCTGACATGTGATGTCAAAACAATGTCTGGCGGCGGGCTTTGTTCCGGCCTACGCGCGTTTGGCAGGCGCCTGCAATCGTCCAGTTCGCAAGATTTCCGGCGCATCGAGGACCGTGCTCATCGGCGCGGAAAGTTCATAAACGTAGCTCACGTCGGTGAAGTAACTCTTCGACGAGCCGCCAAGCGCTTCCGGCGCGACGCGTTCGAGCAGAATGCGGCCGAAGTCACTGTCGGCCCGGCGCGTCGCTTCGCTGGTGTTGAACTCCTCCCAGCGGAAATTGAAAACGGTGTTCGGCTCATCGCCGCTCAGCGACCACTGCGCAACCACGTTGGGGTGCTTGCCGACCAGCGAAAGCCCCTCGTCGGAATGCGAGGCCAGCTCGAAAAACAACAGCGCAAGACTTTGCGCGGCGCGCGCGCTGACGACGAGATCAGGCCCGCTCAGGGAAATGCGTTCCGCATGCGGGATTGCGCGTGCCTCGAACAGCCCCTTCAGCTTCACGCCTTGCCATTGGCTATCGCTGAGCAGCGTTACGACATGCGACATGGCGTGGATGCGGCCAATCAAGAGTTCGCGGGCAACGTTGAGATCGACACCGGGCCGCACCGTCCGGGTCACAATCGACTGGATCACAGCCAGAATGTTTTTCACGCGATGATTGAGCTCATCGATGACCGCGGTCAGCCGGTGCTCGAAGTTGATGCGGGTTTCGATCTCGCGGGTCAGCCGGAGATTGCTATGCACCACATAGCCCAGGATTCCGCAGATCACGCTGGTGAGCGCGATGCCGATCAGCGCAACGATACCGGCGATATCGCGCGCGCGGATCGACGGTTCGGTCTTCGGATAATACGTGAGCGTCCAGTCGCGGCCGCCGAAGATCACGGTGCGAGCCCAACCTTGCACCCCTTCCGGCCGCCGAACAGGAGCCGTGGTTACATTGCCGTCGGCATCCGCGCGCAGCTCCTGCTCAGGATTGGCCGGGTCAATCAGCGAAACGGAAAATGGCGCCGCGCCGTCGCTCGGCAGCATCAGCGGCGCAAGCCGGTACGAGATGGTGATGTAGCCGAGCAGATCGTTGGACGTTTCGCGATTGACTGGTGCCACGAGAATGACGCCTGTCGCCCCTTCGCTCATCAATCGCAAGGGATTGGAGCTGATCGGTTTGCCTTCGCGGGCGCTGCGCGCCAGCACCGGTCCGAGATTCGGGCTTTTCTCCAGCGAGCGGCCGGCAAAGGCCATGGTCGTCGGGGTCTTGGGCTCAACATCCATTACGACAAGCTGCGGTTCACGAACCGAAGCAGGATCGAGCGGCGTTTCATCAAAGTTGCGGATCGACGGTTTGGGATAACCGGCCCGCTTCAACTCCGCCTCAGCCGCGGCAAGGTCGGCGGGCGAGATACGCGCGATCCAGCTCACGGTCGCGAAGTCCGTCCGCGAGGCGACAATCGCCGGCCGTAACGGCTTCAGCGTGTCGGACTGATAGAACGACGGCGACCGGAACAAGCCGACAGCAACCCGCATCAACAGCTCGCGCTCCCCAAGCCGGTCCTGCACCGCACTGGCATGGCTGTCGATCGCGCGTGCCAAAGCGAGTTGATCGAGCGATTGCTCCTGATCGTAGACTCGCAACGCGGTCAGGCCCGAGGCAACGACCCCGAGCAAGGCCACCAGCACGATCATGATTCCCAACCGAAACACGCGACTACTCAAACTGACGTTGGATGGGATGACGCTCGTTCAGGAGCGCTGATGCAATGGCGCCTCTGGAGGGGATCTGGCGAAAAGCGAATAAACGGAGAAAAGACAAAACTGCAATTCCCGGTTGCAGGCGAAGATGCCCAGCAATGAGCCTGAGCAGCATAATTCCGATCCCCCGCCCTGGGTTCCATGGCCAGACAGGATTTTTTGGGATCGCCTCAGTTGGCGTGTTCAGGTGTAAACCCGGGCGATGGCGGGACCATGGAGGCCTTGCGCAATAGCTCGCTCAGTGGCGGCCGGGTCAGGCCGGTATGATCCAGCCGCGGCTGGGCTCGCGCCAGCATCAGGCCGATAACCATCAGGATGATGCCTGCGAAGACCAGCCCCAGAAACATTTTGCCGTAGTCGCGCATCTGACCAAACCTGCACCCGTGTCGAGAGGCTAACCGTCTCGAGGCGGAAGCGTTCCGGCGTCCGGGCCGGACAGGAAGGATTCTGCGGCCCGGGTGTGGCCAAACCGCCTCGCCGGATTAACGCCTCCGGGTCGCCGCCGGTCTAAAGACCACCCTTGGCCTCGATGAAGCTGATGATGCGGTCGAGCCCCTGGCTTTTCTTAAGATTGGTCATGACGAACGGCCGCTCTCCGCGCATCCGCTTGGCATCGGTATCCATCTTTTCCAGCGACGCACCGACATGGGGGGCAAGGTCGATCTTGTTGATAACGAGAAGATCGGAACGGGTGATGCCGGGCCCCCCCTTTGAAGGAATTTTGTCACCGGCCGAAACGTCGATGACATAGATCGTGAGGTCGGCGAGTTCCGGCGAGAATGTAGCCGCGAGGTTGTCGCCACCGGACTCGATCAGCACCAGATCGAGATTCGGGAACTTGGCGCGCATCTCGGCGACCGCCGCAAGATTCATCGAGGCGTCTTCACGAATGGCAGTGTGCGGACAGCCGCCGGTCTCGACACCGGCGATACGATCCGGAGTTAGCGAGCCCGACCGCACCAGAAATTCGGCATCCCATCGGGTGTAGATGTCGTTGGTGATGGCGGCGACGTCGTACTTGTCGCGCAGGCTCTTGCAGAGAAGATCCATCAGCGCCGTCTTGCCGGAGCCGACAGGACCGCCGATGCCGACGCGAAGGGGACCGTTGAAACCAGCCATCGTTGTCACTCGCTTTCAGAAATCACGACCGAAACAGCCGCGTGTATTGGGTCTCATGGCGCATGCTGGCGATGTCGGCGCGGAACGTCGCACTGCCCAGATCGTCGAGCGTTGCTGACAGCGCACGTTCGGCACAACGGCTCGCATCGCTCTCCAGCGCCGCGAGCGTGTGCTGACCATCGGTCTGGCCCAGCGGAATTAGCCGCACGCCGGCGGAAATCCAGTTCGAGATCACCGCATGCAGGAACGCATGCAGTGACGGAGCCGGTGGCAAGTTATGCAGCGCGCTGACGAGACCGACGGCGACTGGATAAGCGATCGGGCTCGAAATATTCGCCAGCGCATCGTCAAGCCCCGGCGCGTTCCATGCTGACTTCGTGGCATCGACGAAAGCCTTGCCCTGCGCCGTGGTTTCGAGATGCCGCTCGCGGGACGTGACATAGGCAGCGGCGAGTTCGGCAACCGATGCCAGCGCCGCAAAGTCACGCGCGGCAGCGGTACGATGTGCATGAACGACGAATATCGCGTCGCACAGACCCGCGCCATCCGACAGCATCGCTGCGATCCAGCCCTGCAACGTCGCGGCATCGTGGATATCGCCGGCTTCGACCGCCCACTCAATTCCGCTCGAGAAAGCGAACGAGCCGACCGGAAACGACGGCGACAGCCATGTCATCAACCGGTAGAGCACGGCCGGGTCAGCAGGCTCCTGCATCGCAGGCACATCCTCCACCGGCGGCTTAGTGCCCGTGGTCATGAGCATGGGAATGGCCATGATGATGATCGTGGTCGTGATGATCGTGGTTGCAGCCGGGACCATGCTCGTGATGGTGATCATGATGGCCATGGTCGTGGTGGCCGTGCGCATGATCATGGTGATGATCATGGCCGTGCGCGTGAGCATGCGCCGACGCATGAGCGTGGGCGTGGCCACTCGTGTTGTAGGCGCCGCCTTCCGGATCAAACGGCGCCTCGATTTCGATCACCCGCGCTCCGAGGCCGCGCAGCATGTCTTCGATTACATGATCGCGGCGAATGCGCAGCGCCTTCGGCATGATCTGTGTCGGCAGGTGGCGGTTGCCGAGGTGCCAGGCCAGCCGCACCATATGCAGCGGATCGGCGCTGCGCACTTCGATCAACGGCTCCGGCGCTGCGACCACTTCGATCAAGCGCCCGTCCTCGAGTACAAGTGCATCGCCGCCGCGCAGCGCAACGGCCTCCGGCAGATCGAGCACGAACGAGAGCCCGCGCGTCCCCGTCATCGCCACCCGCCGGCGATGCCGATCGTCGAAATCGAGCACCACCGTATCAGCGGCGGCTTCCTTCCACTGAGGCTGACGAATGACTTTGGTCGCGCGAAGCATGCTGGCCGTCACATTCTCTCGACGTTGCCGTCGCTGATGATCTCGATCTCCGTCGGCGACACCTTGAACGGCGCCGACAGGGCCCGCCACGTCTTCATGTGCGGCGAGCGGGCGTGCGCAGCGAGATCTTCCCGCGTCGCCCAGCGCTCGACCACGACGAAACGGTTGGGGTCGTTCACGCTGACATGGCTGTCATAGTAGATGCAGCCCTTTTCCTTCTGCGTCTCGGCGATGCACTCCTTGGCCCCCGCCAAATATGCGTCGCGGTTCTCCGGCTTCACTTGCGTGGTGGCGACAACGTAAATCATGGTGCCTCCTCGCTTACCTGACGTCGACCTTGGCCGGGGTGATGATCTCGATCTTGGCGGGCGCGCTCATGCATTCTTTCACGATCTTGCGCCATGTGCGCATGTGATCGCTCGCGCCGTGCGGCCCGAGCGCGTCAGCGTTCTCCCACTGCTCGACGAAAACAAACTTGGCAGGATCGGTCACGCTCTCGTGCATGTCGTAGGCAATGCAGCCCGGTTCCTTCCGGGTCTCGGCAATGCACTTGGTTGCGCCCGCGATCAGCTCGGCGCGGGTTTCGGGTTTCACGGTCAAAGTCGCAACAACGTAAATCACGCACAGTCCTCCCGGCTTTTTTATTATGGTCGGAGGGACCTTAGTACATGAAATAGCGCTGCGCCATGGGCAGAACCTCTGCAGGTTCGCAGGTCAGGAGCTCGCCGTCTGCGCGCACCTCATAGGTCTCCGGATCGACCTCGATCTTCGGCGTCGCACCGTTATGGATCATGCTCTTCTTCGAGATGCCGCTGCGGGTGTTCTTCACCGCATAGAGCTTCTTCTGGATACCGAGCTTGCGAGCAAGCCCGGACGCCACGGCTGCACCGGAGGTGAACACCACCGACGATGCAGTGAGTGCACCACCGAACGCGCCGAACATCGGCTGATAATGCACCGGCTGCGGCGTCGGAATCGACGCATTTGGATCGCCCATTGGTGCTGCGACGATCATGCCGCCCTTGATGATGCAGTCCGGTTTGACGCCGAAGAAAGCCGGCGACCACAGCACGAGGTCGGCCATCTTGCCCTTTTCGACCGAGCCGATCAGCTTCGAGACGCCATGCGAGATCGCCGGATTGATGGTGTACTTGGCGATGTAGCGCTTGACGCGGAAGTTGTCGTTATCGCCCTTTTCTTCTTTCAATCGCCCACGTTGTTTCTTCATCTTGTCGGCGGTCTGCCAGGTGCGAATGATCACTTCACCGAGGCGTCCCATGGCCTGCGAGTCCGACGACAGCATCGACAGCGCGCCGAGGTCGTGAAGAATATCTTCCGCCGCGATCGTCTCCTTGCGGATACGGCTCTCAGCGAACGCGAGGTCTTCGGCGATCGACGGATCGAGATGGTGACACACCATCAGCATGTCGAGATGTTCGTCGATGGTGTTACGCGTGAACGGCCGCGTCGGATTGGTCGACGACGGCAGCACGTTCTTCAAGCCTGCCACCTTGATGATGTCCGGCGCGTGACCGCCGCCCGCGCCTTCGGTGTGAAAGGCGTGGATGGTACGGCCCTTGAACGCCTTGATGGTGTCCTCGACAAATCCGGATTCGTTGAGCGTATCCGAGTGCAGCATCACCTGAATGTCGTGATCGTCGGCGACCGAGAGGCAGTTGTCGATCGCGGCCGGCGTCGTGCCCCAGTCCTCGTGCAGCTTCAGCGAACACGCACCCGCCTTGATCATCTCGACCAGTGCCGCCGGCCGCGCCGCATTGCCCTTGCCGGAGATGCCGAGGTTGACCGGGAACGCATCGAAGGACTGGATCATTCGTGCGATGTGCCATGGGCCTGGCGTGCACGTCGTGGCGAACGTGCCATGCGACGGACCGGTGCCGCCGCCAAGCATCGTGGTGACACCGGACATCAACGCGTGCTCGATCTGCTGCGGACAGATGTAGTGAATGTGGCTGTCGAAACCGCCGGCCGTGAGAATTTTGCCCTCGCCCGCGATGATGTCGGTGCCCGGGCCGATGACGATGGTGACGCCCGGCTGGATATCCGGATTGCCGGCCTTGCCGATGGCGGCAATGTTGCCGTCCTTGATGGCGACATCGGCTTTCACGATGCCCCAGTGATCGACGATCAGCGCGTTGGTGATGACGGTGTCGGCCGCGCCCTGCTTGTTGGTCACCTGCGACTGGCCCATGCCGTCGCGGATCACCTTGCCGCCGCCGAACTTCACTTCCTCGCCGTAGACGGTGAAATCCTTCTCGACCTCGATGATGAGATCGGTGTCGGCGAGCCGCACGCGGTCGCCGGTGGTCGGGCCGAACATATCGGCATAGACGGAGCGTTTGATCTTGGTTGCCATCATTCGCTCCTTACAGCTTGCCCATCACGTCACCGCGGAAGCCGTAGACCATCCGCTTGCCTGCGAGCGCGACCAGCGTCACCTCGCGCGTCTGTCCGGGCTCGAAGCGTACGGCGGTCCCTGCCGCAATATCGAGCCGCATGCCCCGCGCTTTCTTGCGATCGAACTTGAGCGCCGGATTGGTCTCGAAGAAATGATAGTGCGAGCCGACCTGGATCGGCCGGTCACCCGTGTTGGCGACGGTGAGCGTCACGGTCTTGCGGCCCGTGTTGAGCTCGATCTCGCCATCCTTGATGAACAGTTCGCCGGGAATCATGGGGCGGTGCCCTCCTGCCAGAAGTCGTCGGATTGTCCGAAGCTGTCGCGATGCCGCGATGCGTAGTTGTAAATGGCGATGACAAAGTCATCGAGCCGGTCGAAGAATAGTCTGTCGAGCACTGCGAGACGATCGAGTAAGTCTGGCGGCGGCGACAACAGCAGCGCTGTGCGTGCAGTTTCGCCGCTCCAAATCGTTTCCGCGCCAATGAGCGCCAGGGCTTCCGCAACGATGGTGCTGTAGTAAGTGGCACCCGCCGCGCTTAGATCATCGCGGATGTACGCCACGAGATCACCATCCGATTGCCGAAAGAAATTCCACAATCCGTCAGTGCAGATCGATGCATGAAAATTCCACAACACGTAGAACGCTCGTTGTGGACCGTCGAGTTCACCGACGCGGCTATACAAGAAGGGCTCATAGAGGGACCAGAGTTTCTGTCCCGCCTGATCGACATCCCTTTCCATGGCCATCTCGCAATCGATCATAGACCAACCGCTTATCTAATCGGCTCATGCACCGTGACGAGCTTGGTGCCGTCCGGGAATGTGGCTTCGACCTGGATGTCGTGAATCATCTCGGGAATGCCGTCCATCACCTGCGCGCGGGTAATGACCTGCGCGCCCGCCTGCATCAGATCGGCGACCGTACGCCCGTCGCGTGCGCCCTCGATGATGAAGTCGGTAATCAGCGCGATCGCTTCAGGATGATTGAGCTTGATGCCGCGCTCGAGCCGGCGTCGCGCGACAATCGCAGCCATGGACACGAGCAGCTTGTCTTTTTCGCGGGGAGAGAGATTCATGCAGACACTCGCGGGTATGAGCTTCCAACGAAAACGTGTGACGTTATTGCACCCAGATGCGCGGCAGCGGGACGACATTCGCTTGCGCCAGCACGGCGATCATATCGGCGCGCAGACGAGCGGCATCTTGCGCACAGAAGCGCACCATTGCAAATCCGTTCCACACCGAGACGCCGACTTCGCAGCCGAATGACGGCTCAAGTTCACGGATGCGCGCAGCAAGCGCTTCATCACCGGGCGCGATGAGCACCGTACCGATCGCGACGCCTCCCTTGGCAATCGCAGACTTGCTGAGTTGCGCGGCGATATTGCCATCGAGCCGCACGGTCTCGGCAAACACCAGCTTGCCGCCGCGGCGCATGCGCCAGCGATCGACCAGACGGCCGTCAGTCATGGTCTCGTCCATGGCCGTGCGGCCAAACACGACGATCTCGCAGAGAAGGAGCGTCGCCGTTTCGGCGAGATCGATCTCGAACGACCGCGCCGCTCGGGCATGGTTGAACAGGATCGTTTCCTGCGGCACCCAGGCAAGGCATGCGCCGTCACCGGCATTCAACGTGACGTTGATGCGTGCGTCGGGTCCATGCGAACGATAGATTTTCTCGGCGGCGGCCGTAGTAACAGTCACGCTCGCACCCACGCCGGCCGTGACATCGACGCCGAAGACGTCGCCACCGGCGACACCGCCTGCCGTGTTGATGAGAACGCCGGAGAGTCCCTTCCCGTCCGGATTAGGAAAGCGCAGCCGCAGCGAGCCGTGCTCGTGAATATCGCGCAGCCGGGTCACACCCGCAGCATCGGCCGCGACGTCGAACGTCACGCCACCCGCCGCGCGATTGGCCGCGAACACCGCCGACTGGCTCGCCGCAACTCGCCCCATTCGCCTACGCCCCGTTACGCCGATGACCGAGAACGCTAGAGCGCCGTTCCTTAAAGCGCCATCGCCCGGCTGATTTCAGCCGGATCGAGCGTCGAACGATCGCAGGAGAACTTCACCGCGCCGCGATCCATCACCGCGAAATGGTCGCCCAGTTCGCAGGCAAAGTCGAGATACTGCTCGACCAGAACGATGGCGATATTTCCGAGATTGCGCAGGTAAGAAATGGCGCGGCCGATGTCCTTGATGATCGACGGCTGAATGCCCTCCGTCGGCTCATCCAGCAGCAGCAGTTTCGGGCGCATCACCAAGGCGCGACCGATCGCAAGCTGCTGCTGCTGACCGCCGGAGAGATCGCCACCGCGGCGGCCGAGCATTGAATTCAGTACAGGGAATAGCGAGAACACGTCGTCCGGAATGTTGCGTTGGTCGCGCGGCAGTGGTGCGTAGCCGGTCTTGAGATTTTCCTCGACGGTCAGCAGCGGGAAAATCTCGCGGCCTTGCGGCACGAAGGCGATGCCCTTGCGCGCGCGCTCATACGGCCGCAGCCCGCTGATATCGGCACCATCGAACTCGATCGAACCGCTGGCGATCGGATACTGACCGACCATCGCACGCAAGAGGCTGGTCTTGCCGACGCCGTTGCGGCCGAGAACGCAGGTCACCTTCCCAGGCTCGGCCTTGATCGATACGCCGCGCAGCGCCTGCGCCGCGCCGTAATAGAGGGTAATGTCCTTGACGTCCAACATGACTATTTCTCTTTTCGCATGATCTTATCCGAAAACCGGTACCCACTTTTCGGGATCATGCGTTACCGCCCCAGATACACTTCGATGACGCGCTCGTTCGACGACACCTGATCGAGCGTGCCTTCGGCAAGAACCGATCCTTCGTGCAGACAGGTGACGCGTACGCCGAGCTCACGCACGAACGTCATGTCGTGCTCGACCACGACCACCGTCTTTTCCTTGTTGATCTCTTTCAGCAGCTCGGCGGTCTGGTGCGTCTCGACGTCGGTCATGCCGGCGACAGGCTCGTCCACCAGCAGCAGCTTCGGATCCTGCGCGAGCAGCATGCCGATCTCAAGCCACTGCTTCTGGCCGTGGGACAAGCTGCCCGCAAGCCGGTCACGAGCGCCGGTGAGGCGGATTGTTTCCAGCACGCGATCGATGCGCTCGGCTTCGGCAGCGGCTTGCCGCCAGAACAGCGTGGCACGAACGCGATGGTCCGTATTCAGCGCCAGCAGGAGATTGTCCTCGACCGTCTGGCTTTCGAATACGGTCGGTTTCTGAAACTTGCGGCCGATGCCGAGCTTGGCGATCTCGGTCTCATCGAGGCGCGTGAGATCGACGCTGCCATCGAAAAGCACGTCGCCCTCGTCCGGCTTGGTCTTGCCGGTGATGATATCCATCATCGTCGTCTTACCGGCGCCGTTCGGGCCGATGATCGCCCGCATCTCGCCAGGCGCGATGGTCAACGACAGGTTGTTGATGGCGTGGAAGCCGTCGAACGAGACATGGACGCCGTCGAGATAGAGCATCGCCGAAGTTGTGCGCGCATCCATGTCGTTACTCCGCCGGCTTGCTGGCCGGTTCTTCCGGCACGGGGACGAGCCGCTGTGCCCGCCATGGCGTCCACCACGCCTGCACAGTGCCGACGATACCCTTCGGCAACAGCAGCGTGACAAGGATGAACAGCGCACCCAGCATGAACAGCCAGTATGGCGCCAACGGACCCGATGTGAACACGGTCTTTGCGTAATTGACGACGATGGCGCCGAGCGCCGCACCAATCAGCGTACCGCGGCCGCCGACCGCAACCCAGATCACGGCCTCAATGGAATTGCCCGGCGCGAATTCACCCGGATTGATGATGCCGACTTGCGGCACATACAGCGCACCGGCGACGCCGGCCATGCAGGCCGAGACCGTGAACACGAAGAGCTTGTAGGACTCGACGCGATAGCCGAGGAAGCGCGTCCGCGATTCGGCGTCGCGCACCGCGATCAACACATTGCCGAGCTTCGATGTGACGATCGCGCGGCAAATGATGAAGCCGGCGGCGAGCGAAAGGCACGACAGCAAGAACAACACGGCGCGCGTCCCCTGGGCCTGCACGTTGAAGCCGAGGATATCCTTGAAGTCGGTGAGGCCGTTGTTGCCGCCGAAGCCGAAATTGTTACGGAAGAAGCCTAGCATCAGCGCATACGTCATCGCCTGCGTGATGATCGAGAGGTAGACGCCGGTGACACGCGAGCGGAACGCGAACCAGCCGAAACCAAACGCGAGCAGACCGGGCACGAACAGCACCATCAGCATCGCGAACCAGAACATGTCGAAGCCGTACCAATACCACGGCAGCTCCTTGTAGTTCAGGAACACCATGAAGTCCGGCAGGATCGGATTGGCGTAGACGCCGCGCGTGCCGATCTGGCGCATCAGGTACATACCCATCGCGTAACCGCCGAGCGCGAAGAACGCGCCGTGGCCGAGCGAGAGAATGCCGCAGTAGCCCCAGATCAGGTCGATCGACAGTGCCAGGATCGCGTAGCAGACGTACTTGCCGAACAGTGCGATCAGGTAGGTCGGGACATGAAAGAACGATGTCGGCGGCAGCAGCAGGTTCAACAGCGGCAGCACGATGCCGACGCCGGCGACGATCAGCAGGAAAATGCTGGCGCTTCGGTTGAGCGAGCGGGTGAGAACGTGGGTCATGCCTCGACCGCCCGCCCCTTCAGCGCGAACAGGCCGCGCGGCCGCTTCTGGATGAAGAGAATGATCAGCACCAGAATAGCGATCTTGCCGAGTACGGCGCCCGCGACCGGCTCGAGGAACTTGTTGGCGACGCCGAGCGTCAACGCACCGACGAGCGTGCCCCACAGATTGCCGACGCCACCGAACACCACGACCATGAACGAATCGATGATATAGCTCTGACCGAGATTGGGGCTGACGTTGTCGATCTGCGACAGTGCCACACCGGCGATGCCGGCAATGCCCGAGCCGAGGCCGAAGGTCAGCGCATCGACGCGCGAGGTCGCGATACCCATCGACGCCGCCATGCGGCGGTTCTGCGTCACCGCGCGCATCTCCAATCCGATCCGGCTGTAGCGAAGCATCGCCAGCAGGATGAAGAACACGGCGATGGTGAAACAGACGATCCAGAGGCGGCTGTAGGTGATGGTGATCTGACCGATCTCGAACGCACCGCTCATCCATGAGGGATTACCGACCTCGCGGTTGGTCGGGCCGAACATGGTGCGCACCGCCTGCTGCAGCACCAGCGAGATGCCCCACGTGGCAAGTAACGTTTCGAGTGCGCGGCCATAGAGAAACTTGATGACGCAGCGTTCGATCAGAATGCCGATCAGACCGGCGACGGCGAATGCCAAAGGCACGGCGATCAGAAGCGAGTAATCGAACAGACCTGGATACTTGTTACGGATCACTTCCTGCACCACGAAGGTGACGTAGGCGCCGATCATCACCATTTCGCCGTGCGCCATGTTGATGACGCCCATCACGCCGAAGGTGATGGCGAGGCCGATGGCGGCGAGCAGCAACACCGAGCCGAGCGAGATGCCGTACCAGGCGTTCTGGCCGATCGACCACAGTGCGAGATTATTCTGGATAGAGCCGATCGCGCTTTGCACCACGCCCGTCACGTCGGGCGACAAACCGCTCAGTCCTGACAGCAGCGCCAATGCGTCCTGATCGCCGCGGGCGCGGATGGTCGACACCGCCTCGATCTTGTCGGTCTCGGATGCATCGGGCTTGGACAGAATGATCGCGGCACGCGCTTCGGCAAAGGCTCGCTTTGCGGCGGACACGTTCTCCTTCTTCAGAGCATCCTCGATTGCCGGCAACGCGGCTGCATCGCGAGTCTTGAACGCCGATTGTGCGGCCTGTATGCGGCGCGCCGGATCGGGGGAGAGCAACGTCAGCGAACCCAACGCGGCTTCGACTACACGACGCAGACGGTTGTTGAGGCGGACGGCGCTGGCACTGGCGGGTGCGCTTGCAACGGCAGAACCGGTCGCCGCGTCGACGACCTTGCCGTCGGCCTGCCTGATCAGAACGGCCTTGCTCGCGGTATCGGCGAGCAGACGGCCTTCCTGAAGCGCGGAAATAATCGGAAGCGCTTGCGTATTGCCGCTCGCAGCGAGCGCGCTGACAGCCGCTTCGGTATCGGAGAATGAATCATTGGCAAACTGGCCGACTGCATCTTCAAACGGCCCGGCTGAGGACGGAATCGCCGCGAACACCACAAGGAGGATCGCGAGCACCGCCGCGCGCAAACAATCAACAAATGACTTTGACACTGGCTTGCCCCGGCAGAAGAGCGAGGAAGGCGGCGGTTGCCGCCGCCTTCCGGATTGTCGAACGGCGGGTCTTACGAACCCTGACCGCCACACTTGTTGGTCTTGGTGTTGTAGTTGCCGCACTTCAGCTTGACCCAGTCAGCGATCAGGTCCTTGGAGCCATCGAGCTCCTTCGACCAGGCGTCGCCCGGGACGAGGCCGGGGGTCTTCCACACCACGTCGAACTGGCCGTCGGCTTTGATTTCGCCGATGAACACAGGCTTGGTGATGTGGTGGTTGGCGAGCATTTCCGACTCGCCGCCGGTCAGGTTCTTGGCCTTGATGCCGGGGAGCGCGTCGATGACCTTGTCCGGATCGACCGTCTTCGCCGCTTCAACCGCCTTCACCCACATGGCGAAGCCGATCACGTGCGCTTCCATCGGGTCGTTGGTGACGGCCTTGTCGCTCTTCTTGAAGGCCTTCCACTTGGCGATGAAGTCGGCGTTGCCCGGGTCCTTGATCGACTGGAAGTAGTTCCACGCAGCGAGGTGACCGAGCAGCGGCTTGGTGTCGATGCCGGCGAGTTCTTCTTCACCCACCGAGAACGCCACGACCGGAATGTCGGTCGCCTTGATGCCCTGGTTGCCGAGTTCCTTGTAGAACGGAACGTTGGCGTCACCGTTGATGGTCGAAACCACGGCCGTCTTCTTGCCGGCCGAGCCGAACTTCTTGATGTCGGCCACGATCGTCTGCCAGTCGGAGTGCCCGAACGGCGTGTAGTTGATCATGATGTCTTCGGCCTTGACGCCCTTCGACTTCAGGTAGGCTTCAAGAATCTTGTTGGTGGTGCGCGGATAGACATAGTCGGTGCCGGCCAGAACCCAGCGCTGCACCTTTTCTTCCTTGGCGAGATAGTCGACCGCCGGAATCGCCTGCTGGTTAGGCGCCGCGCCGGTGTAGAACACGTTACGCTCGGACTCTTCGCCCTCGTACTGCACCGGATAGAACAGGATCGAATTCAGCTCCTTGAATACGGGGAGCACCGACTTGCGCGACACCGAGGTCCAGCAGCCGAACACGACGGAGACCTTCTCCTTGGTGATCAGCTCGCGCGCCTTTTCGGCGAACAGCGGCCAGTTCGAGGCAGGGTCGACGACGACAGCTTCAAGCTTCTTGCCGAGAACGCCACCCTTCTTGTTCTGCTCGTCGATGAGGAAGAGCATCGTGTCCTTCAGCGTGGTTTCGCTGATGGCCATGGTGCCCGAGAGCGAGTGAAGGATACCGACCTTGATCGTGTCCTGCGCTTGAGCCGGAGCGAAGGCGCCCAATCCGAGCGCCAAGCCGGCGGCAGCCGCCAGCGCCTTGCGGCGCGTAAGCGGGGCCTTAATTGCATGAGCAAAATGAGTAAGCATGAAACGGTGTCTCCCTGACGCGGACGTTAGCCCTGTGTTTCAGACGCGGCGGACGGCCGCGTTAAGGAAATCGCAAGAACCGTGCCAAGGAAGTAGGCTGCGTTAAGGGTATGATTTTGCTTAGGCTTCCCGCCTAGAGGTACGATGCGACCAGCTTTCGTGCTTAAAGTGGCTGCACTTGACCGCTTTTGCGTCATTTTTTCTGCCCATGTTTTGATCATATTGTCGACAATGCATAAGAGATAGGCGGATGACCGAGTTGAAGCCGACGATCAGCAACCCTCGGCAGCGAAAGCATTAAGGACGCAAGCGTATTTCACCTTGAAAGCGCCGCCTTCCTGTTCCATATGACCGCCACGACCTTGAGAATCATCAGGTCCCTGCAAGCTGCGTGTTCGAGCCCTTCAGCGGGCCCAGGCTTGCCCCCCGTCTCGCCAACACACGACACCCTAAACACGCTGGTGTCCCGAGACTTGCCCGTACCTGGCAGCCCGCCAGGACGCGCACTCCCTTTTTATGGAAAGACCGCTTTTGACCTCCTTTCAGGATTTCGGCCTCGCCGATCCCATCGCCCGTGCGCTCAAGGAAGAGAACTACGTCACGCCCACGCCCATTCAGGCCCAGACCATTCCGATCGCCCTGACCGGCCGCGATGTGGTCGGCATCGCCCAGACCGGCACCGGCAAGACCGCCTCCTTCGCCCTCCCGATCCTCCACCTGCTGCTCCAGTCGCGCATCAAGCCGCAGTCGAAGCACTGCCGCGTGCTGGTGCTGAGCCCAACCCGCGAGCTGTCCGGACAGATTCTCGACAGCTTCAACGCCTACGGCCGCCACATGCGCCTGACTTCGGCGCTCGCCATCGGCGGCGTGCCGATGGGCCGCCAGGTCCGTGCCGTGATGCAGGGCGTCGAGGTGATGGTGGCCACCCCCGGCCGCCTGCTCGACCTCGTGCAAGGCAACGCGCTGAAGCTCAATCAAGTCGAATTCCTCGTCCTCGACGAGGCCGACCGTATGCTCGATATGGGCTTCATCAACGACATCCGGAAGATCGTGGCCAAGCTGCCGATGCGCCGGCAGACGCTCTTCTTCTCGGCGACCATGCCAAAGGACATCGCCGACCTCGCCGAGCAAATGCTGCGCGATCCGGCGCGGGTCGCGGTGACGCCGGTCGCCTCGACCGTCGACCGCATCGAACAGCGCGTGATCCAGGTCGATCATGCGGCCAAGCCTGCCCTGCTCGCCAAGCTTCTAACGCAGGAGCCGGTCAACCGCGCCCTCGTTTTCACCCGCACCAAGCATGGCGCCGACAAGGTGGTGAAGGGCCTCGCCAAGTCGGGCATCGCCGCCGAGGCGATCCACGGCAACAAGTCGCAGAACCACCGTGAACGCGTCCTGGCGGCCTTCCGCTCGGGACAGATCCGCACCCTGGTTGCGACCGACATCGCCGCCCGCGGCATCGACGTCGACGGTGTCAGCCACGTCGTGAATTTCGACCTTCCGAACGTGCCGGAAACCTATGTGCACCGCATCGGCCGCACCGCCCGCGCCGGAGCCGATGGTGTCGCCATCTCGCTCTGCGCCGGCCCCGACGAGCACGGCTACCTCCGCGATATCGAACGGCTGATCCGGATCAGCCTGCCGAAGGAAGACCTGCGGACCCCCGGCGGCCCGCGTGATGCGGCCCCGGCCCCACACCACCGCCCCGGCCGCGGCGGTCATCATCACGGGCATGGCAACCGGCCCCAACGCGACGCAGCTGCCCCCGGATCGAAGGGGCCGCGCCGGCGCCGCAAGCATGGTAGCGGCGGCGGTCAGCAGAACCGGCATGAGGCGCCGCGCCCATCGCACGGCGGCAAGAGTGATGGTATTCAAGGCGTCGCATTTTTGCGCCGCGAAAGCCGGCCTGCAAAGCCACACCGTAACCGCAATTCAAACAGCTAACCGCATTCGTTCTGGAGAACCCTATGGCGAAAGAAGAGCTGATCCAGTTCGAAGGACTGGTCACCGAAATCCTCCCCGATGCCCGCTATCGCGTGCAGCTCGATGCCGGACACGAAATCATCGCCTACACCGCAGGCAAGATGAAGAAGAACCGCATCAAGACGCTCGCCGGCGATCGCGTGACAATCGAGATGTCGCCGTACGATCTGGAAAAAGGCCGCCTCATCTTCCGTCACAAGGACGAGCGTCCCGGCGGCGCACCCGTTCCCCGCGGTGGCCAAGCACGCGGCCAGTTCCGGCGCCGCTGAACGGCGTCAAATGCGGCGGACACTCTCGTGCCCGCCGCCTCATTCGATTGCGCCGCAATTGAGACAAATTGCCCGGCGGGAAAAAATCGGCCCACTCCGGATTGTTTCAGGCTTTTTTTTCGCCTAAACTTCGGCCCATCGATTTTCGGCCGGACGTGACATGGGCTACCACCGGTACAGCCGGTTTAGACGCTGACGACCTCACCCAAAATTCGATATCACCAACCCGCTTCGCCGTGGGTTTTGACGCGACTTAAGTATCGAAAAGGACTTCCCCGTGAGCATGGGAACAGTGAAGTGGTTTAACGCGACTAAGGGCTACGGCTTCATTCAGCCGGATGATGGCGGCAACGACGTGTTCGTGCACATCAGCGCCGTCGAGCGCGCCGGTCTCGGCACGCTGCGCGAAGGGCAGAAGATCAGCTACGAGATCGTAGCCGATCGCCGTTCGGGCAAGTCGTCTGCCGACAATCTGCGCGCCGCAGGCTGAAGCGTTACGCGGTCCGGCCGCGACAACGTAACAACTGCAGACCAGACAAGCGAAGGGCCGCGTTCAACGCGGCCCTTTTCGTTTTGCCGCATTCACGCGGCCGTTTGCTTTTGCCGATCGGATCAGTCGATGCCTACTGCATCGAGGCGACCTTGATGCCGGTCGGACCGAGGATCACCACGAACAGCACCGGCAGAAAGAACACGATCATCGGCACGGTCAGTTTCGGCGGCAGCGCGGCAGCCTTTTTCTCCGCCTCGTTCATGCGGGAGTCGCGGCTTTCCTGCGCGAGCACGCGCAAGGTTTGACCCAGCGGCGTGCCGTATCGCTCCGACTGCATGAGCGCGAGACAGACCGACCTGATGTTCTCAAGCCCGACGCGCTTCGAGAAATTCTCGTACGCCATCCGCCGGTCCTGCAGGTAAGACAGCTCGGCCGTCGTCAACGTAAATTCCTCAGCGAGAGGGATCGACTGTGAGCCGATTTCAACCGAGACGCGCCGGAACGCCGCTTCAATCGACATACCCGACTCGACGCAGATCAACAGCAAATCGAGCGCGTCCGGAAACGCCCGCTTGATCGAGAGTTGCCGTTTGCTGATCTTGTTCTTCAAAAACAGCATCGGCGCCTGCATGCCGAGGAACGCCGCCATCACGCACATGCCGAACCTGACTGTCGTCGTCTGCTCGGATTTGAGAATGAAGAAGACGTAGATCGCCGTGAGCACAAAAAATATGACCGGCACCACCAGGCGGAAGAACAGGAACGTAACGTACGGAGCCTGCCCGCGATAACCGGCCATCACCAGTTGATCGCGCGCCGCTTCCTGACCGACCCATTTGCCGAGGTTGAAGTCGTCCACGACCCGCTGCACGACCTGCTTCGGATTCTGCCGCAGCGAAACCTTTTCGGAGCGCGCCAGCCGGTCACGCTCACGCTGCCGAATCCGCTCGCGCTCGCTCGCGACCGCTTTCATACGCTTCGACAGACCGCCGCCGGAGAACAGCGGCACCGCAAGCGTATAGACCGTCGCGGTCACCGCAATGGCGGCAAGCATCATCGCCATGAAGCGCGCGTCGTGCATTTTGCTGATAATGAACTCGACCACCACGCCCTCGTCAGAAATCGAAGTTGATCATCTTCTTCATCACGAAGATGCCCATGGCATACGACGCCGTACTGACCGCCAGCAGCATGTGCCCCATCGGAGTCACAAAGAGGACTTCCATATAGCCGGGGCTCGTGGCGTAAACGGCACCCATAACCACCAGCGGCAGGGCGCCGATGATCGTTGCCGACGCCTTCGCCTCCATCGACATGGCCTGAACCTTCGCCGCCATCTTCTTGCGATCGCGCAGAACCTTGGAGAGATTGCCGAGAGCTTCGGACAAGTTGCCGCCCGACTTGGTCTGGATCGCGATAACGATCGCAAAGAAGTTGGTCTCCGGCAGCGGCATGCGCTCGTACAACCGGCCGCACGCCTCACCGAGCGGCATGCCGATGGCTTGGGTTTCGATCACCGCAGCGAATTCGCTCTTGATCGGCTCCTTAGCGTCGGCAGCAACCATCTTGATCGAATCGAACAGCGGCAGACCGGCGCGGATGCCGCGGACGATAACGTCGACCGCATCCGGCAACCCATCGAGAAACTTCTTTTCGCGGCGCTTCTTCAGAAAGCCGAGCATCCAGCGGGGCAGACCGAAGCCCGCAGCGAAACCGAGTCCCAGGGCCGGAAGCGGCGCGAAACCGACGAAAAATGCGCCCGAGAGGACGGATAGCCCGATGACCGCCGAGATGATCAGGAACGTCTGTTTAGACCAGGACAGCCCTGCCTGTTGAATTCGAGTCGCGAGCGCAACCTTCTCGTTCTTTCTATGTCTGCTCTCGACTTCCTTCAGGCTTTCCTCGACCTGCTCGCGGCGGCTGCGCTGGGCGCGCTCCGCCCGGCGGGTCGCGATCGGCTCTGCACGCGCCACCGAAGCCCGGCGTTTCTCGGCATTCTTCTCGCCGGAAAGATAGGGATAGATGAATACCCACGCGACGCCGCCGATCGCGAACGCCGCGAGAAAAGCGAGGGCCAGCGTTTGCATGTTCATGACCGAATGCCCTGACCATCGCTGGTGTTGGCTTTTTCAGCGGCATCGAGCGCGGCGGCAAGACGCTTTTCCTCGCCGTAGTACCGGGCACGATCCCAGAAGCGCGGCCGGCCAATGCCGGTTCCGCGATGCTTGCCGATGATGTTGCCGTTCAGATCCTCGCCAACCATGTCGTACAGGAAGACATCCTGCGTGATGATGGTGTCGCCTTCCATGCCCATCACTTCGGTGATGTGCGTGATGCGGCGCGAACCATCGCGCAAACGCGCAGCCTGAACGACGACGTCGATCGACGCACAGATCATCTCGCGAATTGTGCGCGACGGCAGCGAGTAGCCGCCCATGGTGATCATGGATTCGCAGCGCGACAGTGCTTCGCGTGGATTGTTGGCGTGCAGCGTGCCCATCGAGCCGTCGTGACCGGTATTCATCGCCTGCAACAGGTCGAACGCCTCGGGTCCACGGACTTCGCCGACGATGATGCGCTCCGGGCGCATACGCAGACAGTTTTTGACCAAATCGCGCATTGTCACCTGGCCCTCGCCTTCGATGTTCGGCGGGCGGGTTTCGAGGCGGACGACATGCGGCTGCTGCAGCTGGAGTTCGGCGGCGTCTTCGCAGGTGATGATTCGCTCGTCGTCGTCGATGTAGCGCGTGAGACAGTTCAGCAGCGTGGTCTTGCCGGAGCCGGTACCGCCCGAAATCAGAACGTTGACACGGCAACGGCCGATGACCTGCAGGATCTCGGCGCCTTCCGGCGAGATCGCACCGAACTTGACGAGCTGCTCGAGTGTCAGCTTGTCGCGCTTGAACTTACGAATGGTGAGCGCGGGGCCGTCGATCGCCAGCGGCGGCACGATCGCATTGACGCGCGAACCGTCAATCAATCGCGCGTCGCAGATCGGCGAGGATTCGTCGACGCGGCGGCCGACCTGACTGACGATGCGCTGACAGATGTTCAGAAGCTGCTGGTTGTCGCGGAAGCGAATGCCGGTCTTCTGAATCTTGCCCGAGACTTCGATGAAGACCGTTCCGGCGCCGTTGACCATGATGTCGGCAATGTCGTCGCGCGCCAGCAATGGCTCGAGCGGACCGTAGCCCAGCACGTCGTTGCAGATGTCGTCGAGCAGCTCTTCCTGCTCGGCAATCGACATCACGATGTTCTTGATCGCGATGATTTCGTTGACGATGTCGCGGATTTCCTCGCGCGCCGACTCGCCGTCGAGCTTGGAAAGCTGCGCAAGGTCGATCGCCTCGATCAGCGCGCCGAAGATCGTTGCCTTGACCTGATAGTAATTGTCGGATCGCCGTGCTTCAGCTGCCGGAGGCGGCGCCTGCCGCGCGGGCGCCAGGGGCGGCGAGGACACCGTCGCAGCAGGTTCGGGCAAACGCGGAGCAGCTGGCGCGAGCGCAGGCTCGGCAGGCCGAGCCACCGGCGCCGTCTTTGTAACAGTTTCAGCTCCGCTACGCTTACCGAACACAGAACACTCCAACCACTTCAAGGTTGCGATTGGCCGGTCGCAACCTTCACTTTCAACTAGCCGCTACGTCGCAGCTTCCCCAGCAACGGAGCCAAGAAGGAATTCTTCGGTTTCTTCAGTTCCCCGCGTCCGGTCATACGCTGGGCGATCTGATGAAACATGTCGGCGACCCGATGGTTTGCCGAGATTTCCGCGATCATCTGACCGTTGTTCGAGGCCGCGCCGAACATCTGCGGCTCGAACGGAATGGTCGCGATCGGATTTGCCTCGATCGCCTTTGCGAACTCGCCGGCATTGATTTCGGGACGCTTCGGGACCCCGACCTGATTGAGGCAATAAAGGGGAGCGCGATCGTTCGGGCGCGCGGCCTTCAGCAGATCATAGAGATTCTTCGTATTGCGCAGGTTCGCGAGATCGGGAGCCGCCACGATCAGGATATCATCGGCGCCGATCAACGCGCGGCGGGACCAGCCCGACCACTGATGCGGCACGTCGAGCACGATGCACGGCATGGTGGTGCGCAGTGTATCGAAGATCGAGTCGAATGCTTCCGTTCCGAAATCGTAGACACGCTCGAGCGTCGCCGGCGCGGCCAGCAGGCTGAGATGGTCCGTGCACTTCGACAGCAAGCGATCGATGAACGCCGTGTCGACTCGGTCCGGGGAGAACACGGCATCGGCGATGCCTTGCGGCGGATCCTGATTGTAATCGAGACCAGCCGTCCCGAACGCCAGGTCCAGATCGACCACCACGGAATCCAGCGCGAGATCGCGTGCGATTGCCCAGGCGACGTTGTGAGCCACCGTCGAGGCGCCGACGCCGCCCTTGGCGCCCGTCACCGCGATGACACGGCCGACCGCCTTGGCTTCCGGCGACGAGAACAGCCCGCAGATCGCACGCACGATATCGATGGTACCGACCGGCGACATCACATAGTCGCTGACGCCGCGACGCATCAGCTCGCGGTAGAACGTGACGTCATTGATGCGACCGACGACGACGACCCGCGTTCCCGCGTCGCAGACACCGGCAAGCTGGTCCAGCCCGGAAAGAATGTCGCCACGGCCTTCGGTTTCGACCAGAATGACGTTGGGGGTCGGGGCCGACCGATAGGCTTCGATCGCCGCCGCCATGCCGCCCATTTGGATCTTGATGTGAGCCTTGCCAAGCCGCCTGTCTTCGCCGGCGGCCTGCACCGTCGCGGCAGTCTCCACCGTCTCGCAAAACGCCTGCACGGAGACGCGCGGCGCCGGAGCGATGTGCATATCCTCAGCCGGCGTCGATGCCGCCTCGGACTCGGTTTGATCCTGTCGCGCGTAGTTTATCATTTTCCAACGTCGCTCAGTTTCGCCTTATCGGATTCCGGATAGGTCGTGGCCGTCGTCGTGCCCTTACGATATTTGTCGAACGCCAACGCGCGGCGCGGATAATCCGCCGGCGTTTCGGCCCGCGGCTGCACCAGGTCCGACGGGTTGGCGACCATCGCAGCCATGTTCCGCTGCGTGGCGCAGCCGAAGTTGTGGTACTGCCGGTTTTCGAAATAGCTCTTGTTCTTGATCGACGGACCGATGTCTTCGGGCCAGATTCCGCATGGGCCGGCGTCGGCCGTGATCCGCGGATAATTCACGCGGATGGTTGCGAACTGCCGCTCGCTGACCGGTTTGTAATCGCGAATCTTGATGCCGCGCGGCGGAACGCCCGCTGCCGTCAGCACGGCATGGATCTCGCGCAAGGAATCGCGCGCGGCCACCGCGTTCGGCGTGCCGACCGGCTGCTCGATGATGATTGCGCCCGTTCCTTCACGCAGCCAGGCTTGCGCCAACCCGCCGATATCCGATCGCTGCGATCCGGTCAGACCGCCGCGCTGAGACCCGACAAAGACTTCGACGGTACGGTCCGCCTCTTGAATGACAATCGGATGGCGCTGGCGATAGTCGCTCGGGGTCGCCGCCGTGATCTCTTCCTTAGCTTCCTTGGTATGAAAGCAACCGCCCAGCAGCGTGGACACAACAAGCAGCAACGCGCCCGGTTTCAGGACCGCTGACCGATGAGATGAGGTGATGTGATTTTGCATTGTTACTCGCCTCAATCGGTAATGAAACCAGCACCACGATAACGCCGGCCGGGCTCGACCTTGCCGGGCACGCCGTAAACACGGTTGAGGTTGCCAAGCAGATCGGCCTGCGGATCCGACGTCTCGATGAAGCCGTCGTCGGGGCGCGACAGATCCTTCTGCGCCACAGCGCGAACCACGTAAGGCGTCACCAGCACCATGAGCTCGGTCTGCCGGTTGACGAAGTCACGACTGCGGAACAGCGCACCCAGAACGGGAATCTGCATCATGCCCGGCAGACCGTTGATGGCCTGCTTGGTCTGATCCTGAATCAAACCTGCCATCGCCAGCGAGCCGCCGGAGGGAATCTCGAGCGTCGTTTCCGCACGGCGCGTCTTGATCGACGGCACGTTGATCGTAGTGCCGAGCTGCGCCAGGGTCACAGAGTTGTCCGACGAAAGTTCGGACACTTCCGTCATCACACGCAGGCTGATGCGGCCTTCTGCAAGCACCACCGGCGTGAAGTTGAGCGAGATGCCGAACTTCTTGTACTGAATCTGCGTCGTACAGATGCGGGTGACCGGATCGCACTGGAAACCCGCAGGAACCGGGAATTCGCCACCGGCAATGAACGTCGCCGCTTCGCCGGAGATGGCGGAGAGATTTGGCTCAGCCAGCGTTCGCACCACGCCCGCCGTTTCCATCGCGCGCAGCGTTGCCGTCACCGACTTGAACTGGCCCACGACGCTGCTGTCGGGTGAGATCGAGCGGCCGAGAGCGCCAAAGGAATTGACGTTGTTGAAATTCACGACCGCCGTGCCGTAGTTCAACCGCGCGTTCAGATCGACGCCGAGCTGCTTGATGATGTCGCGCTGCACTTCCGCAACCGTGACCTTCAGCATCACCTGGTCGCGGCCGCGGACCACGATGTTGTTCACCACCTTGTCGGCGGCACCCGCAAGACGCGCAGCGATGTCCTGCGCCTGCTGCGCGTCGAGCGGGCTCGACACGCTGCCGGTCAGCATGACGGCGTCGCCTACGCCCTCAATCTGGACGTCGGAATTCGGAAACGCCTGCCGCAGCGCCGCGCGGGCGCCGTTCAGGTCGCGTTTGACGGCGATGTCGTAGGCGGCAATCTGCTGTCCCTGCGCATCGAAGAACACGATGTTGGTCTGGCCGACCGCAGCGCCGATGATATAGGCGCGCTGCGCCGACGGGATCACGGCGTTCGCGATCTTCGGATCGGCAACCAGCACATCCTTGATGTCGCGCGGCAGGTCGATCACGACCGACTTGCCGATTCCCAACGGGAGAAAACGCGCATTGAGCTGATCGGCGGCCATTGCAGCCGCCGGAGGCGGCGCAGCTTTATAATCGCTGGCCAGAACCGGCGCGATGACCGGGTTAAGGACCATCACCATCGCGGTCACTGCCGACAGAGCGCGAACCGCAACGGTCCGCATCGATCCGGCTTGTTCCCTGCGTGTCATTTGCACGTCCTCACTTCTGCATCGTCGCCGGCGTCGAGACGCCGTAGCGAACGATGTTGATTCCATCTCGCCGCGTTTCGCAGACATCCGGTGCGTTGGCGTCGACCAAGCTCCGCAACGCCAGCGTCAACGTTCCCGTCTGGCGTGCGCGAGCGAGCAGTTCGGCTTGTTCGGGCTTGAGTTCGAGGGTCGCGGTCTTGCCGACGACCACCTTCTGTCCGTTCTTTTCCTCGACCGTCTGGTCGATCGCGAGGACCCGAACGTTGCTCAGAATGATTTCGGCGCTGACGAGATCCGGCTGACCGCTGCTTTCGCCCGAGCGATCGCGACGGGACAGAATGACGTCAACCCGGTCGTTCGGCAGAATGAAGCCGCCGGCGCCGGTTTCCGGAGAAATTTCGGTCGAGATGCCGCGGGTGCCGGACGGCAGGATCGCGGCCATGAAGCCCGAGCCGTTGCCCTTTACCAGCTTCTGTTCACGGATCGGTTCGCCGGCGATGAACGGAAAGCGCGCGATCGAACCGACAATCAGTTCCGTTGCATTGGGCTGCTTGTCTTTGCGCAGGAAGTTTGCGCTCGCGCTTGCCGCCGGCCAGCTCTGCCATTGCAGATCGTCTGCCGTCACCGACTGTCCCATGGGGATGTCCGATTTGGCAATCAGCACGTCGACAGTGTCGAGCTTGGGCTGCTCCTGAACGATGACGGGCACGCGATCGGAGCCGCTTGCGAGGTACGCAGCAACACCACCGGCAGCAACCGCGATCACCAGAACGACAATACGCGCCGTATTCATACGCTTCACTTTCCACGTCACGCCGCGGCGCACTCGCCGCCGTGACCAGATTTGACCAGCTATTCGTCAAAGCATGGTTAATGAGGCGTATCTAAATCGCGTTAACGAGACCTTTCCGGTCTGGTTAAGGAAGGACAAACCGTCCGAGGTCGACGGCCCTGATCCAGGGCGTCTCGGGATAGACCATCAACGCGCCGATCGCGAGGGCGATGCCATACGGGATGCCGCTCTCTTTGTGATGCAGCCGGAGCAGCCAGGTCTGGCCGTTCAGGGCATAGGGCATCGGCCAGCTGCGGAACTCCATCAGCAGCAATGTGAGAACGCCGCCGAACGCTGCGGCGTAGGCGAGATAGTTCAGCAGGAACGCAAATCCGAACCAGACGCTCGACGCGGCTGCGACCTTAGCGTCGCCCCCGCCGATCCAGCCGAACGCAAAGCAGGCAAAAGCAACGACAAGGACGAGGAGGCCGGCACCCAAGTGCATCAGGACATCGTTCAACGGCATGCCGCTCGCGGCGGCCATCACGAGAAAGCCCGCAACCAGCAGCACAGAAACCCGGTTTGAAATCGTCATCGTGAGGAGGTCGCTCGCCGCCGCGAAGGCAACCAGGGCAGGAAACAGGAACAGGCGGGCGAGGTCCAGCAACATGACTTGGGGGCCGATTACTTCACGTTGTTTTCGATCTTCCCGAACATCGTGTTCATCGAGGAAGACACAGAGTTGATCCCGACCATGATCGCGAGGCCGATCAAGGCTGCGATCAGCCCATATTCAATTGCCGTCGCCCCGTCCTCGTTCCGGAAAAACCTGACGAGCAGCCCCATGCAAGCCTCCAACAATCCAGCGCAAGCTAGGCGATGAAAGTGAACAATGGTGAAACGGTCGGGCCCTCACGTGATGATGAGAATCCGGATCGCAACGGTAATGATCGCGAGGACAAGTCCCGCGCACACAATCCGATAGGATTGTCCGGCTTCCCACCGGCTGGGTTTGGAGCTCAAGCCTGTCATCTACGCGTCACGCAAACAGAAGCTGAAACAAGAAAGGCTCCGGGATGCCGGAGCCTTTCTGCATTCCGGTTGAGACCGAAAAAATCAGTTCAACTTGGTCTTGATGGTGTCGAACTTGGTGTTGATCTGCGTACCCACCGCATTCACGCCGGTGATGATCGCAACAGCGATACCGGCCGCAATGAGCGCATACTCGATGGCAGTCGCACCGGATTCGTCCTTGACGAAACGGGCAATGAGATTCTTCATGGATCACTCCGTTTATAACGTGGCTGTCGAACTAAGTTTGGCCTCATCGGCGTTTTTCCGACCGCCGTGACCATGCGCCACCGTAGATTTGGAAAATTTCAGCACCGTTAATTCGATTGCGTAAACATCGATGTATCCCGATCTCGGTGCATAGAGTAAACGCGCGATTAAGGCATTTGATCGAATGCCGAACGATCGACCCGCTTCAGGGACTACATCCGCACACTACTCTCCGGTTCCTATTACTCTGCTTCCCGCACAGCGCGGATTTTCCAAAAAATGTCCGTTTGCAGTTCCTTCACGAATTAACGGCACATTTCCCATGTCGGGCGCCGGCTCCGCTGCGTATCGCTTTTGCCGGCCTGTAGATGCCCCGGAGTAGAGTATGTCCGCCGTCCTCACGCGCAGCTGCATGCGCGCTGTCCTCTTCGCCACATGTCTCGCCGCAGCGAGCCCCGCGCTGGCTCAAAGCAAGAACAGCCCGATCGATGTCGTGGTCGATCAAGCCAAGCTGGTGAAAGTACCCGACCAGGTCGCCACCATCGTCGTGGGAAATCCGCTCATCGCAGACGTTACGCTACAACCCGGCGGCGCAATGGTCGTCACGGGTAAGGGCTACGGCGCAACCAATCTGATCGTCATGGATCGCGCTGGCGAAATTCTCGAAGAGCGTCCGATCTTGGTTGAAGGACCGACCGACAGACTCGTGACGGTGTTCCGAGGCATCGATCGCGAGACCTATAGCTGCACGCCCGTATGTCAGCGCCGCGTGACGCTTGGTGACGGGCCGACTTACTTCAATGCCAACCTGAACCAGGGAGGCACCTTGAGTCAGCGGGCGGCCGCTGCGGCCGCAGCGCCCGGACAGCGGCGCTGAACTCAAGTTGCTCCGCATGCTTAACGGCCGCCTAACGGCGGCCGTTATCTTATCCGGATCGGATGCAAGATTTTAACAATCTGTTTCATCTAGTCTTCGCGGTAGTTTGATCCCAGGACGATCAGGGTTTTCCGATGCCGCCCCGTGAAACGCTCAAGCGATCGCGTCTATCCATCTTTCGCCGCTTCAGGCGCAATCGCAAAGGTTCGGCTGCGGTGGAGTTCGCGCTAATCGCGCCGCTGTTCTTTGCCATGCTGTTCGCCATTCTCGAAACTGCGCTCGTCTTCTTCGCCGGGCAGACGCTCGAAACCGGTGTTCACGATACGGCGCGCCTCGTTCTGACCGGACAGGCCAAGCTCTCGAACCTCACCCAGACTCAATTCCGGGACGAGGTTTGTAACCGTGTCACGTCGATGTTCACGTGCTCCCAGGTTTACGTCGAGGTTCAGAAGCAAACCAATTTCGCCGGCGTCGATCTGAGCGTCAAACCGGTCGACGCCTGCGCTCCGTTCGGCACGCCAGCCTACGGCCTCGGCGGTCCCGGTGATGTCATGGTCGTGCGTGCGTTCTACCAGTGGCCGATGTTCGTGACCGGCCTCGGATACTATATCGGCGGCGTCGACGGCTCCGGCAACAAGTGCAACAAGCGCCTGCTCGTCTCCACTGCGGTTTTCCGCAATGAACCGTGAGATCATCATGGCTGTGTCCAGCTTTCTGGCAAAAACGGCGGCGCGTCTGCGTCGCGATCAGCGCGGCGCTTCCGCGGCCGAGTTTGCCGTCATCCTGCCGCTGATGCTGACGCTTCTCTTTGGTTTGATCGAGATCACCAACGGTGTCGCCGCGGATCGCAAGGTCACGTTGACGGCGCGCTCCCTGTCCGATCTGGTCTCGCAGGCCGTGTCGGTGACCGATAGCGATATCTCCGAGTCATTTGCGGCGAGCAAGGGCGTGATGTCGCCGTTCGACGCGAGCACGATCAAGAGTAAGGTCACTGAACTGAAAATTGATTCCAGCGGGCAAGCCAAGGTTGCCTGGAGCAAGGCGAATGCCAACGACGTGGCGCGCCCCGCGGATCAGATCGTGACCATTCCCTCGGCTCTCGCGGTGCCGAATACGTTTCTGATCTGGAGCGAAGTCAGCTACCAGTACAAACCGATCGTCAGCTGGTTGATTTCCCAGACGGGCATCGCCCTGACCGAGCAGTTCTACACGCGCCCGCGGCAATCGAACTGCGTGCTGTACAATCAGTCGAGCTGCCCGTAAGGGCGCGCTTCAGCGGGGCTTAAGAGCGACTGCGATCCGATGACGCCGCCGCGTTGATCCCGCGCCGTGCCCCATCGTTGCCATTCATCAACTGCTTGAGATAGGCAACGTTGGCCTCCGCCTCTTCCGGCGGCAGGTCAGCCTTGGCGATGGTCTCGGCCTCGGCGTACCTGCCCTGCAGGCCGATCGCCAAAGCGAGATTCTGCCGGATGCGCGGATCGGCATTGTTGCCCTTGGCAAGCGCGCGCTGCAAAGTCGACTCCGCCTTCGGCAAATCCTTCGACAGAATATAGGACAGACCGAGGTTGGAGAGAACCGACGGCTCCTCCGGCGCAATCTTCAGTGCGCTCGCATAATACTTCTGGGCTTCCTTGTGCTTGCCCTGCTGATCGAGCACCGCGCCCTGAACCGAGAGCACACGCCAGTTCGGATCTTGAGGCGAGTGTGCCTGCGCCAGTGTTTCAAAGGCTTGCTGCAGGTTGCCGTTGTCGGCGAGCGCGCGGCCGTAAGCCGCCAGCAAGGGCTTGTTGCCTGGATTGGCGATCGTCGCCTGCTCGAGCACGGCGACTGCCTGCGAGCGCTGGCCATTGGCGCGCAGCGATTGCCCGTAACTCAGCGCCGCTTCGACATCCTTCGGGTTGGCGCGGAAGCGCTCGGCAGCGTCGTCAACGTTGCGCTTGTTTTCTTCGGGCGGGCGAGCCTCGGCGCGCGCGCCGAGCGATCCTGTCACGGTGGGAGACGTGGTCTGGCAACCGCCGAGAGCTGCGGCTAACATCGCCACAGCCGCTGCGGATACCAGAAGCCGGGACTTATGTCGCAAATCACGCATGATACTGATCTCGCACGTGCGGTGCCGAAGAGATTATCTCGCAGCAATAGACTGTTAACCCTAACGTCTGGTTAACTGAGCTTCGATTCCATCGCTCTCACCTCCCGCCCGGACTGGTCATGCATCCTGCTTTTGAAAACGCGCCCGCAGCCGCTGCGATTCCAATTGTCTTCGCCACGAAATCGAACTGGCCTCAGATCAAGGCAACGCTTACCGCGGACGCGCAACGATTTGCCGAAGCAAGTGCGTTCGTTGCGAAGCCCGGCCAGATGCTGACGCTGCCCGCATCGGGTACCGGTCTCGGTGGGGTGCTGTTTGGCTTGGACGAGCAAGACAGTCCGGCGCGCGATCCTTTCCGGGCCGGACAGTTGCCAGGGCTTCTACCTGCCGGAACGTATCGCTTTTCCAACAACCCGCATGACGCACGGCTGGCGACTCTCGCGTTCGCACTCGGCAGTTATCGCTTCAACCGCTACCGCAAGTCCGATCCACCAGCCGTCAAACTGGTGCCGCCGGATGACGTCGATGCTGCCGACATTTCGCGCATCGCAACCGCCGCCACGCTTGCACGCGATCTGGTCAACACGCCCGCCAACGATATGGGACCGGCGGAGCTTGCGGCGGCGGCCGAGGATGTTGCCAAGCGCTTCGGGGCCAAATTCAACTGCATCGTCGGCGATGCGCTGCTCGCGCAGAACTTTCCTCTGATCCACGCCGTTGGCATGGCGTCGACCCGCGCACCACGCTTGATCGAATTCTCCTGGGGCGATCCATCGCACCCCAAAGTGACACTGGTCGGCAAGGGAGTTTGCTTCGACACCGGTGGCGTCGATCTCAAGCCGTCGAGCGGCATGCTGATCATGAAGAAAGATATGGGCGGCGCGGCGAACGTGCTGGCGCTGGCGCAGATGATCATGGATGCGAAGCTGAAAGTGCGGCTGCGCGTTCTCATTCCAGCAGTCGAGAATTCCGTCGCCGGTAATGCGTTTCGCCCACTCGACATCTTCAAGTCGCGCAAGGGCCCGACGGTCGAGATCGGCAACACCGACGCCGAGGGGCGGCTCGTACTGGCCGATGCGCTGGCACTCGCCGAAGAAGAAAAGCCCGACTTGCTGATCGATCTCGGCACGTTGACCGGCGCTGCGCGTGTTGCGCTCGGCCCCGAACTGCCGCCGTTCTACACGCGGGACGACGCCCTCGCTGACGCGGTCGCGCGCTGTGCTCGCTCCGAGAACGATCCGCTGTGGCGCCTGCCGCTATGGATGCCATACGACGCATGGCTCGACTCGAAGACGGCCGATATGACCAATGCGCCGTCAGGCGGCTTCGCCGGCTCCATCACCTGCGCGCTGTTCCTGCAGCGCTTCGTCGAACCGGCGACGACATGGCTGCACGTCGATATCTATGCCTGGACGCCGTCGGCGAAGCCGGCGCGGCCGGAAGGCGGTGAATGCCAGGCGGCGCGCGCGCTCTACAAGCTCCTTGGTGAGCGATATGGCTGATCCGAGGCTGACACCTGCGCGACCCGAACTCGCGGCCAAGCATCTCGAAGGCACCGTCAAGGCCGACCGTTATGTTGCGGGCGTCGAACATACCATTGCTGACGGCGTCGCGCCGCTCCGGCGCGATTCATCGGCCGACGCAGCGCTGGACACGCAGGCGCTGAAAGGCGAGCGCTTCACCGTCTACGACCGGCGCAACGGCTGGGCCTGGGGTCAGCTTACAGCAGACGGCTATGTCGGATGGCTACCGGAAACGGCACTGACGACGTCGTCCGCAGAACCAACCCACCGTATCGATGTGCCACGGACGCTCGCGTTCCCCGGACCTTCGATCAAGCTGCCGCCGCGCGATGTGTTGCCGATGGGCGCACGCGTTGCCATCGAACGCTCGGACGGACAATTCGCTGTCACCGCAGACGGCTCCTACCTTCCATCGCGCCACCTGAAGCCGCTCACCGCACTCGCCACCGACTTCGTCGCGGTCGCCGAAAAGTTCGTCACGACGCCTTACCTTTGGGGCGGAAAGACCGCGCTCGGCATCGATTGCTCGGGCCTCGTACAGATTTCGCTCGCAGCCTGCGGCAAGTCCGGCCCACGCGACAGCGACATGCAGGAAGCCGCGCTCGGCAGCGCGCTTCCCGAACAGCAATGGCAAAACCTCGAGCGCGGCGATCTGATCTTCTGGAAGGGCCATGTGGCGATTGTCCGCGACGCAGACACCATCGTTCACGCCAATGCCTTTCACATGATGACGGCGATCGAGCCGATCCGCGAAGCCATCGACCGGATCAAAGCCAGCGGCAGCGCCGTGACCGGCATCAAAAGGCTCGGCTAAAATCTATTCCGACACCGCGCCCGCAGGCGCCGTCTCCAACCGGAACGCGGCCGCGAACAGCGCGCGTGTATAATCCGACGTCGGATTCTTGAAGAGCTGCGCTGCTGGCCCCTCTTCCACCACCTTGCCATGGCGCATCACGATCAGATGGCTGGCGAGCGAGGCCACCACACGCAGATCGTGGGAAATAAACATGTAGGTGAGATCGCGCTTGCGCTGCAGATCGCGCAGCAGATCGACCATCTGCGCTTGGAACAGCATGTCCAGCGCGCTGGTCGGCTCGTCCAGCACGACGAAATCGGGTTCGAGCACCACAGCGCGCGCAATGCTGATGCGCTGGCGCTGGCCGCCCGAGAACTCATGCGGGTAGCGGAAGCGGGTTTCCGGATCGAGACCGACATCGCGCAACGCCTTGACGACACGCGCCTCGCGTTCCTCATCGGAGAGCGACGGCTGATGCACGCCGAGTCCCTCGGCGATGATATCGCCGACCGACATGCGCGGGCTGAGCGCGCCAAAAGGATCCTGAAAAACGATCTGCATGTCGCGGCGGAACGGCTGCATTTCCTTGAAGCGCAGACCCTGGATATCCTTGCCGAGGAAGACGATCGGACCGTTCGAAGAAATCAGCCGCAGCAGCGCCAGTCCGAGCGTCGTCTTGCCGGAACCGGACTCGCCGACGACCCCGAGCGTCTCGCCCTTACGAACCGCGAGCTTCACGCCGTCGACTGCCTTGATGTGCCCTACAGTACGGCGAAGCAGCCCGCGCTTGATCGGAAACCAGACCTTCAGATCGTCGGTCGCCATCACCACCGGCGCCTGCGGCTGCGGCGGCGCCGGATCGGGCTTGGGTTCCGCAGCAAGCAACGCCTTCGTGTACGCATGCTGCGGCGAGGTGAACACCTGCTCGACCGGCCCGTGCTCGACGATCTTGCCGTTGTTCATGACGCAGACCACATCGGCGATCCGCCGCACGATTCCGAGATCGTGGGTGATGAACAGCAGGCTCATGCGGAGCCGGCGCTGAATGTCCGACAGCAGCGACAGAATCTGCGCCTGTACCGTGACGTCGAGCGCGGTGGTCGGCTCGTCCGCTATGAGCAGATCCGGCTCGTTCGCCAGCGCCATGGCGATCATCACGCGCTGGCGTTGACCGCCGGACAGCTGATGCGGATAGCTGGCGAGCCGTGTTTCCGGCTCCGGAATGCCGACCTGCCGCAGCAGCTCCAGAGTCCGTTCGCGCGCCATCGTGCCGCGCACGCCGCCGTGCAGCATCAGGATTTCGCCGATCTGCTGCTCGATCGTGTGCAGCGGATTGAGCGATGTCATCGGCTCCTGAAAGATGATCGAGATGTCGTTGCCACGAACCTCACGAATCTCATGCTCGGACATGCCGAGCAGTTCGCGCCCCTTGAAATGGATGCTGCCGGTCGGATGCACCGCAGTCGGATACGGCAGGAGCTTCAACACCGACAGCGCGCTGACCGATTTTCCCGAGCCGGACTCGCCGACGAGCGCAACGCACTGCCCGCGCTCGATCTTGAATGAAATGCGATCGACCGCGATCGACATGCCGCGCGCGTGACGGAACCCGACCGAGAGATCGCGCACATCGAGCAGCGGCTGGTTGATTGCATCCATTCAAGCGGCTCTCATCATCGGAACGTCTTGCGCGGATCGAAGGCGTCGCGCACCGCCTCACCGATGAAAATCAGCAGCGACAGCATGATCGCAACCGAGAAGAAGCCGGTGAAGCCGAGCCATGGCGCCTGCACGTTGGCCTTGCCCTGCGATAGCAGTTCGCCGAGCGACGGCGATCCCGGCGGCAAGCCGAAGCCGAGGAAGTCGAGCGCTGTCAGCGTCATCACCGATGATGACACGATGAACGGCAAAAAGGTCATGGTCGCCACCATAGCGTTGGGCAGGAGGTGCCGGAACATGATGGTGCGGCTCGACACGCCGAGCGCGCGCGCCGCGGTAATGTACTCGAAGTTTCGCCCGCGCAGAAATTCCGCACGCACAAGGCCGACCAGCGACACCCACGAGAACAGCAGCAAGATCCCGAGCAGCACGAAGAAACCCGGCACCAATACCGATGACAGGATCAAGAGCAGATACAGCGAAGGAATGGCAGTCCACACCTCGATGAAACGCTGGAAGCTCAAATCGACCCAGCCGCCGAAATAGCCCTGGATGCCCCCGGCGGCGATGCCGATGATCGAAGAAATCAGCGTCAAGATCAGGCCGAACAGAACGGAAATGCGGAAGCCATAGATCAGGCGTGCAACGACATCGCGCCCCTGATCGTCAGTCCCGAGCCAGTTGTATTCGAGGTCGCGGCAGCCCGTCAGGCCCTTCTTCTCCACCACCGCCTTGCATTGCTCTTCGGTGAGAAGCCAGGTCGGCTTCGATGGCGCCGGTGTCGGCAGATCGAGATTGTGTGTGCTGTAGGAATAGCGGATCGGCGGCCAGTACATGGTGCCACCCTTCTCCGCGATCAGCTTCTGCAGAAACGGATCGCGGTAGTCCGCCGCCGTCTCGAAATCGCCACCGAACGTCGTTTCCGAGTAGCTGATGAAAGCCGGCCAATACAGCTTGCCGTCGTATTTGACCAGCCACGGCTTATCGTTGGCAATCAGTTCAGCAAACAACGAAATCAAGAACAGCGCAGCGAAGATCCAGAACGACCAGTAGCCGCGCCGGTTCGACTTGAAGTTCTGCCAGCGTCTCTGATTGAGTGGTGACGCACGAAACCCGTGCGCGATCGGCGGCACGGCCTCGCCGAGCGGCGAGACCGACGTCGTTTCAGGGGGCGGCTGCTGCAAGGTGACCGACATCAAACTTCCCGTGCTTCGAAATCGATGCGCGGATCGATCCACATGTAGGTGAGGTCGGCGATCAGATTCACGATCAAGCCGACCAGCGAGAAGATGAACAGCGTGCCGAACACCACCGGGTAATCACGGTTGAGCACACTCTCGAAGCCGAGCAATCCCAATCCATCGAGGGAAAAGATCGTCTCGATCAGGAGCGAGCCGGAAAAGAACGCGTGGATGAATGCTCCCGGGAATCCCGCGATCACGATCAGCATGGCGTTGCGGAACACGTGCCCGTAGAGGACCTGCCGCTCGGTGCAGCCCTTGGCGCGCGCCGTCATCACGTATTGTTTGCGGATTTCGTCCAGGAACGAGTTTTTGGTCAGCAGCGTCATGGTCGCGAACGCGCCGAGCGCCATCGACACCAGCGGCAATGTCAGATGCCAGAAATAATCGGCAACCTTGCCGTACCAGGGCAGCTGCGCCCAGTTATCCGACGTCAATCCGCGCAGCGGGAAGAAATCGAAGAACGAGCCGCCGGCGAACAGAATGATGAGCAGGATCGCAAACAGGAATCCGGGAATCGCAAAACCGATGATGATCACGCCCGACGTCCACACATCGAAGCGCGAGCCATCCTGCACAGCCTTGCGCACGCCGAGCGGGATCGAAATCAGATAGGTGAGCAGCGTCATCCAGATGCCGAGCGACATCGAGACCGGCAGCTTCTCCTTGATCAGCTGAAGGACGCTGACATCGCGGAAGTAGCTCTTGCCGAAGTCGAACCGCGCGAAATTCCACAGCATCAGGAAGAAGCGTTCATGCGCGGGCTTGTCGAAGCCGAACTGCTGTTCGAGGCTCTTGATGAAGGCCGGATCGAGCCCCTGCGCACCGCGATACTTCGAATTGACCGCGTCGTTCGTCGCCCCGACCTGCGCGCGCGAACCGAAGTCGCCGCCGGACGATCCGGAGATGCGCGAACTCGCGCCGGTATCCGCGCCGCTGAGCTGCGCGATCACGCGCTCGACCGGGCCACCCGGCGCGAACTGAACCACGACAAACGAGACAAACAGAATGCCCAGCAGCGTGGGCACCATCAGCAGAATGCGGCGGGCGATATAGGCGGTCATGGCGCTTTGGTCTGCTCAGAGCGTGCGGCCTTTTCGGTCACCGACCACCACAGGTCAGGAACGCCAGGCCCATTCATGTAGCGTGGGATCGCCGCCGGATGGCCGAAGACATCCCAGTACGCGGTGCGATGTCGCGACGAATACCAGTGCGGCACCCAATAGCGTCCGGCGCGGAAGACGCGATCGAAGGCGCGGCACGCGATCGTCAATTCTTCGCGCGAGTTGGCGCCGATGATCAGCTCGATCAGCGAATCGATGGCCGGATTGGCGACGCCCGCGAGATTTTGCGTGCCCTTGATCGCCGCCGCCTGCGACGAGAAATATGTCCGCAGACCGTCGCCCGGCGTCGACGCCATCGAGAACCGCTGCGGCGTCATGTCGAAATCGAAATCGTCGACACGCGCCCGGTACTGCACCGGATCGACCATGCGCAGCGACGCATCGATGCCGAGCACGCCCAGGTTCTTGATGTAGAGCATGTGATGCGGCTGGAACGTCGGCTCGTCGAGCAGGAATTCGATCCGGAATACCTCGCCATTCGGCAAGAGACGCTTACCGTCCTTGATAGGACAACCGGCCTCCTGCAACATCTGCGACGCCTTGCGCAGCAACGCACGATCCTGCCCGGAGCCATCGGACGCGGGCGGCGTGAACGGCGCGCCGAACACCTCGTCCGGCACTTGACCGCGGAAGGGTTCGAGGAGCTTCAGCTCTTCGGGAGGCGGCGTTCCCGTCGCCATCAGGTTCGAGTTCTGGAACGGCGAGTGCGTCCGCGCGTAGGCGCCGTACATGAGCGACTTGTTGGTCCACTCGAAATCGAAGGCATTGATCAGTGCATCGCGGACGCGCACGTCCTTGAACTTCTCGCGCCGCGTGTTGATGAACCAACCCTGGGCGCCGGACGGCGTTTCATCCGGCAGCACTTCCTGCTTGACCCGGCCGTCCTTGATCGCCGGGAAATCGTAGCGCGTGCTCCACACGCGCGCGGTGAACTCCTCGCGGAAGAGGTAGTTGCGGCCGGTGAAACCTTCGAAAGCCACCTCGCGATCCCGATAGAATTCGTAGCGGATCACGTCGAAATTGTTCTGCCCGCGCGAGACCGGGAGATCTGCGCCCCACCAATCCTTCACGCGCTCGTACTCGATGTAGCGGCCGGCTTCAAAGCGGCTGACCTTGTAAGGTCCGCAGCCGAGCGGAATCTCCAGCGTCGATTCATCGAACGGCCGCTTCTCGTAATAGGCGCGCGAGAGCACAGGCAGGCTCGCAACATAGAGCGGAACGTCGCGGCCCCGCTTCGGTGCAAACGAGACCACCACCGTCGCATCGTCCCGTGCTTCGGCCTTTTCCACATCCCGCATCTGCTGCTGGATGATCGCGTGCCCCTTGGCCTTGAGAATATTCAGCGAGAACGCCACGTCGTGCGCCGTGAGCTTGCTGCCGTCGTGGAAACGGGCTTCGGGCCGCAGCGTGAACGTGTAGACCAGCTTGTCGGCGGACACCGCAATCGACTTCGCAACAAGTCCGTACATCGCATCGGGCTCGTCACCGGCGCGCACCATCAGCGTCGCAAAGGTCAGGCCCATACCGATGGCGCCGTCACCCTTGAGGATGTAGGCGTTGAGCGAGTTGAAGGTGTGGAACGATTGATTGTAGGCGCGGCGCGACGGAATCGTCGAAAACGTGCCGCCCTTCGGCGCATTGACGTTGACGTAGTCGAAGTTCTTGAAGTCCGCCGGATACTTCAGATCGCCGAAGATCGACAGCCCGTGCGAGCTTTCGCTCGTTTGTGCGAGCCCCTGCGAAGACGGAATCAGTGCGCAACTGGCTACACCCGCACCGAGCGCGAGAGCCTGCCGGCGCGTGATGGCTCTCGGGCGAATGAACTTCGTCAAGAGCGCCTGCCTGTCTTGGCTGCCTTGGCGGAATCGTACCACCACAGCGCCGGCCAGCCGGAGCGGGCGAACCTCGGCAACGGCTCGGCGTGGCTGAACCGATCCCAGCGCGCCGTGCGGAGATACGAATAGGTGAAATGCGGAACGACGTAGTAGTTCCACAACAACACGCGATCGAGCGCCTTCGTCGCAGCCACCAGCGTTGCGCGATCCTTGGCGAAGATAACCTTCTCGATCAGATGATCGATGGCTGGGTGCTTGATGCCGATGAGATTGCGCGAACCGGGACGGTCGGCGGCAGCCGATCCCCAGAAATCGCGCTGCTCGTTGCCGGGCGACAGCGATTGCCCCCAGCTGTTTGCGATGATGTCGAAATCGAAATTGCGGACACGGTTCTCGTACTGCGCATCGTCGACGCGGCGGACCGAGACGGTGATGCCGAGCCGCTCCAGCGCGGGCTTGTAAAACAACACGATCCGCTCGAAGGCCGGGCTTTCGATCAGAAATTCGACCGCCAACGGCTTGCCGTCCTTGACGAGCTTTTGGTCGACGACCTCGTAACCCGCTTCCTTCAAGAGACGTGTCGCGTTGCGCAAATTGTTGCGCACGTTTTCCGGATTGCCACCGACGGGATTCTCATAGGGCTTCGCCAGGATCTCCGGTGGAACGTGGTCATAGACCTCTCGCAGAAATGGAACTTCGTCGCCCTGCGGAACGCCGGATGACGCGAGTTCGTTGCCTTCAAAGTAGCTGTTGATGCGGCGATACTGGCCGTAGAACAGCTGCTTGTTCATTTCCTCAAAATCGAACGCATAGTTGAAGGCGCGGCGGACCCGCTTGTCCTTGAACATGTCGCGGCGGATGTTAAACGCGAAGCCCTGCATCCGGCCGGAGTCGCGTAGCTCGAACTCCTGGCGAACGACGCGTTTTTCCGTAACAGCCGGAAAATCGTAAGCCGTCGCCCAGCTCTTCGCCGACGACTCATTGACCCAGTCGGCTTGATCGGCCTTGAACGCTTCGAGCGAAACGGTGGTGTCGCGATAGTACTCGTAGCGAAGCTCATCGATATTGTATTGGCCGATGCGGACCGGAAGCTTTTCGCCCCAGTAATCTTTCACCCGCTCGAGCGTAATCGAGCGGCCGGCCACGAAATCCTTGATGCGATAGGGGCTGGAGCCGAGCGGCTTCTCGAGCGTCGTTGCGCTGATGTCGCGCTTGCGGCCCTCTGCATCGGTGCCCTCCCACCAATGCTTCGGCAGCACCGGAAGCTGGCCGACGATCTGTGGCAATTCGCGATTGCCCGGTCCATCGAACGTAAACTTGATATCGCGCTCGCCGCTCTTCTCGGCCTTGACCACATGGCTGTAGTAGGCGCTGCGGCTGGGATTGAGCTTCTTGAAGCTGTCGAACGAGAAGACCACGTCTTCGGGCGTCACCGGCTTGCCGTCATGCCAGCGCGCTTCCTTGCGCAAGCGATAGATGACCCAGGAGTAGTCGGCGGGATGGGAGACGCTTTCGGCGAGCAATCCGTACTCGGTCGAAATTTCGTCCTGCGACTCCGTCATCAGCGTTTCGTAGATCAGGCCCGACGCACCGCCATACGCGCCCTTTACTCCGGCAACCACGAGGTTGAAGCTGTCGAAGGTGCCGATCGAAATCTGCCGTGCGATACCGCCTTTCGGTGCATCGGGATTGACGTAATCGAAGCGGGCAAACCCTGCCGGATACTTGACCTCGCCGAACAGCGAGAGCGCGTGATACCAGGGCGCTTCGGTTGCCGCCGCCTGAGCCTGTGCGGTCGCGATCAGCGGCGCATCCACGGCCGGTGCGATGATCGGCGCGGCTGCAATCACAGCGCCGCTTTGCAAAAAACGTCGTCGGGAAATGCTCAAGAACCGGACCTCGTGATCGTGGAAAAGGACATCGAACGCAGCTGAAGGTACGGACGAAAACGAGAAACAGCGTCAAAGCGGATTATGTCCGTTTTTCGAGGGGATACCACCCCGTTTCCGGCACCCTTGCGACGAAACGCCCTATCACCGTCCAACGGGATAATTCCGGAACCGCCTGCGCCGGAAGCCCATCTCGATTCGGCATTGTCGTGATCGCGCGCGGCTCGCGCAATCTTGAACATAAAGAAACGGCCGAACCATCGCTGGTTCGGCCGTTCTTGTGGTTCTAAATTTTCAGCAATGATCGCTTACTTCTTTGCAGCGACCAGACGCGGCGTCGGATTGTCTGCCAGGGTCCGGAGGTAATCGATCACGTCGGCTCGCTCGCTGTCCTTGGTGATGCCGGCGAAAGCCATGTTGGTGCCGGGAATGTAGCCCTTCGGCGACAGCAGGAATTTGTTCAGACCGTCGAAGTCCCACTTGCCAGGCTTGGCCTTGATGCCTGCGGAATAGTTGAAGCCCGCATGGCCTGCATGGTCGCGGCCGACGACGCCGAACAGGTTCGGACCGACGCGGTTCGGGCCACCCTTCTCGAAGGTGTGGCAAGCCGCGCACTTCTTGGCCGCAGTCGCGCCGCGCTCGGCGGACGCGCTGGCGAGCAGCGTCTCGATCGGCTCCGCAGGCGCTGCCGGCGCCGCAGGACCACCACCCTTGCTGGTCTCCTTGGCGACGATCTCGAAGCCGGGCTTCTCGATCTTGCCGTGCGAGAAGATGGCGCCGGCCGCGATATTGGTGACCAGAAGGGTGAGGCAGGTTGCCAGCACCGCGCCCATGATCTTGTTGAGTTCGAAGGAGTCCATAACGGCTCAGGCTCCAAGCCAGATTAAGAAGACGGACCGGCGGAACGGCCCCTTTTGATACACCCGCGCAGCGTAAGGTGCGCCGCGGTAATGACAGGCCGATGAGATAACGGTTTGCCCATGCTCTGGCAACCCGTATAACCGCGCGGATCGTTGAAAAAACCTGCTAATTCCTCATCATTCTCAGCCGCTTGCCGCACCCGATGCCCCTGTCCGATACCCTCGTGCTGATCCCGGCCCGGATGGCGGCGACCCGCCTTCCCGGCAAGCCATTGAAGGATATCAATGGCCTGCCGATGATCGTGCACGTCATGCGGCGGGCGATGGAGGCCGAAGTGGGCCGCGTGGCGGTCGCAACCGATTCGCCGGAGATTGCGGCAGCGGTCGAAAACCACGGCGGCGAAGCAGTGATGACGCGCGCCGATCACCCGTCCGGCTCAGACCGGATTTTCGAGGCGCTCGGCAAGATCGATGGCGAAAACCGCGTCGCGACCATCATCAACGTGCAGGGCGACCTGCCAACCATTGCGGCGGCGGACATCCGTGCCGTGGTGACGCCGTTCGCCGATCCCGCCGTCGATATCTCCACGCTCGCCGCGGTCATCCGCAAGGACGACGAGCACACCAACCCGAATGTAGTGAAGCTTGTCGGCACCTCCGCCGGAGAAAACCGCCTGCGCGCGCTCTATTTCACCCGCGCCACGGCGCCGGCCAACGACGGACCGCGCTATCACCACATCGGCCTTTACGCCTACCGCCGCGCAGCGCTGACGCGCTTTGTCGCCCTTGCCCCCTCGCCGCTGGAGCAGCGTGAGAAGCTCGAACAGCTCCGGGCGCTCGAAGCCGGCATGCGGATCGACGCAATGATCGTTGACTCGGTGCCGCTGGGGGTCGATACGCCTGACGATCTTGAGACGGCCCGCCGCATGCTTTCGGGCTCACCACATTAACGAGCACATGATGAAAATCGCCTTCCAGGGAGAGCTTGGCGCCAACTCCCACCTCGCCATTTCCGAAGCCTATCCGGACGCGGAGGCGCTGCCCTGCGCGACGTTCGAAGATGCGCTGGCGGCCATCACCAGCGGCGAGGCCGACCTCGGCATGATCCCGATCGAGAATTCGGTGGCCGGCCGCGTCGCCGACATTCATCACCTGCTGCCGCACTCAGGACTCTTCATCATCGGCGAATGGTTTTTGCCGATCCGCCATCAGTTGATGGGCGTGCGCGGCACCAAGCTCGGCGACATCAAGACGGTCGAAAGCCACATCCACGCACTCGGCCAGTGCCGCAACATCATCCGCAAGCTGAAGATCAAATCGATCGTCGCCGGCGATACCGCAGGCTCGGCGCGTATCATTTCCCAACGCGGCGACAAAAGCGCGGCCGCGATCGCCTCGCGTCTCGCCGCCGAAATCTACAATCTCGATATTCTCGCCGAGGACATCGAGGACGAGGCGCACAATACGACGCGTTTCGTCATTCTTGCGCGCGAACCGAAGTGGGCGGCGCAAGGTTCGGGGCCGCTGGTCACCACGTTTGTCTTCAACGTGCGCAACCTGCCGGCGGCGCTCTACAAGGCGATGGGCGGCTTCGCCACCAACAACGTCAACATGACGAAGCTCGAAAGCTACATGGTGGACGGCAACTTCTTCGCCACCCAGTTCTATTCGGACGTCGACGGACATCCCGACGATCGCGGACTGGCGTTCGCGCTGGAAGAGCTGAAGTTCTTCTCGAAAGAATTCCGGATTATCGGCGTCTATCCGGCACATCCATTCCGGCAAACGCAGACCAACGACGGCGAGTAGATTAAGCAGCCGCGCGCTTTCCAAGCTGGAAGGCGTCGGCGAGCAAACTGTACGAACGCTTGCGCGCCTCGTGATCGAACGTCGCCGTGATGATCATCAATTCATCCGGCTGGGTTGAGGCGATCAGCGGCTCGACATCCTGCATGATCTTCGCGGGCGAGCCGACAAACAGCCGCTCGCGATTGCGCTGGATCGATATCTGCTCACCTGCCGAGTAAGGATAGGCCAGCGCTTCCTCGACGCTCGGCAGCGGCAGATACTGCCCGCGGTCGCGGCGCAGACGATTGAGATCGGCCGACGACGCAAGACGCTCGGCTTCCGCATCGGTCTCAGCCGCAATCGCTGCAATCGCAAGAATGGAGTGCGGCTCGCTTCGCCACTCCGACGGCTTGAAGCGCGCACGGTAGTGGATCATCGCGTTTGCGGCATCGTGCGACGCAAAGTGATGCGCGAACGCGAAGCCCATGCCGATCTGCGCGGAGAGATCCGAACTGTAGTCGCTCGATCCGAGCAGCCAGATCGGCGGCAGCGGCGCATCGTCCGGCATCGCCACAACGCTATTGTAGGGATGATTTTGTGGGAATCGCCGCGTCTCCCACAGCGTCAATTCCAGCAGCCGCTCGAGAAAATCGTCGCCCTCGCGCCCATCGAGGCGGCGGCGCAGCGCATGCATCGTCGCATGATCGGTGCCTGGCGCGCGGCCCAAGCCAAGATCGATGCGGCCGGGAAACAATGCTTCCAGCATCTTGAAGCGTTCGGCGATGATCAGCGGCGCGTGGTTCGGCAGCATCACGCCGCCGGAGCCGACGCGGATGTTGGTCGTTGCGGCTGCGATCTGCCCGATCATCAGATCGGGCGCAGGACTGGCGACCGATGCGAGGTTGTGATGCTCGGCGAGCCAGTAACGCACGTAGCCAAGACGATCCGTGTGCTGCGCAAGGTCGATCGAATTGCGCAGCGCTGCGGAGGGTTTGGTTGCGGTGGTGACGACGGAAAGGTCGAGGACGGACAATGGAAGCATGACTGCAAAGTAGTGGTTCGCTTCGTCCGCACAAACCGGCCAGGGGCCAAAAACCCGCGATTTTTCATCTCCGCCGGGCCCGGCCGAGTAGCGGCCAGTGGGCAAAACGAGCGCCATAACCACGGGCAAGATGCGCCCAATGGTAGAAATAGTTGGAAAGTACCGATTATGAGCCATTTGGCGATTGAATCAGCCATATCTTGGCCCACCAACCAGACACAGACATATCCAGATCGACCCATATTTACACATATGGGCAAGTTCCCATGAGATACCTCTGCCCTGTGGGCTATTTTCCTTTACCTGCCTGACCTACATTCCGGGCCAGCAAAAGTGACGGCATTCCTGTGGCACGCGCCGTTCGCCGAAAATGTAGTGGCAGCTTCGTGGCACCGGCCGCGAACGAGAGTTTCGAGGGACCATGGGCGCGACTTCATCGACACATCCGGATGCGACGCAGGGGTCCAAGCGCCCGGCGATCTCCTACGAGTTCTTTCCGCCGAAGACGGAAGAAATGGAGCGCAACCTCTGGGAGACGATCAAGCGTCTGGCGCCGCTGAAGCCGTCGTTCGTCTCGGTGACCTACGGCGCCGGCGGCTCGACTCGCGAGCGCACGCATTCGACCATCGCCCGCATCCTGAAGGAAACCGATCTCACGCCGGCCGCGCATCTCACTTGCGTCGATGCTTCGCGCGGCGAGATCGACGACGTGGTCGCGAGCTATTACGACACCGGCGTGCGTCACATCGTGGCACTGCGCGGCGATCCGGCTGCGGGCATTGGCACGGCCTATCAGGCGCACAAGGACGGCTATCAGAGTTCGGCCGATCTCGTTGCTTCGATCAAGCGCCGTTATCCCGACATCGAGGTCTCCGTGTCGGCCTATCCGGAAAAGCATCCGGAGAGCCACAACTTCGATGCCGACGTCGACATGCTGAAGGCGAAGGTCGATGCGGGCGCCGATCGCGCCATCACGCAGTTCTTCTTCGACAACAACCTCTACAACGCCTACGTCGACCGCGTCCGCGCACGCGGCATCACCATTCCGGTCGTGCCGGGCATCCTGCCGGTGCAGAACTTCAAGACCGCGAAGAGCTTCGCCACCCGCGCTGGTGCGACGGTTCCGTCATGGCTCGAAGACAAGTTCGACGGCCTCGATGACGATCCGGAAACGCGCAAGCTCGTCGCGGCGACTGTTGCCGCAGGGCAAGTGCAAAAGCTGTTCAAGAACGGCGTCGAGAACTTCCACTTCTACACCATGAACCGCGCCGACCTCGTGTTCGCGATCAGCCACCTGCTCGGCTTCCGCGCCAACGGTTCACAGAAAGCTGCGTAATGACATCAAAGCAATCCAAGACGGAGCAGAAACTCCGCAGCCTCGCGCGCGAGCGCATCCTCGTGCTCGACGGCGCGATGGGCACGGTGATTCAGGAACTGAAATTTGACGAAGCGGCATTCCGTGGCGAGCGCTTCAAGGACTTTCACCGCGACGTCAAAGGCAACAACGATCTTCTGATCCTTACTCAGGCGCAAGCGATCGAGGACATTCACTACGATTACTTCAAGGCAGGCGCGGATATCGTCGAGACGAACACGTTCTCGTCGACCTCGATCGCGCAGGCCGACTACGATATGTCGGACCTCGCTTACGAGTTGAACCTCGAAGGCGCGCGACTTGCGAAGAACGCAGCCAAACGTGCCGAGGCAGACGACGGCAAGCCGCGCTTTGTCGCCGGCGCACTCGGCCCGACCAACCGTACGGCATCGATCTCCCCGGATGTGACCAATCCCGGCTACCGCGCGGTGACGTTCGATGAGCTGCGCATCGCCTACGCCGAGCAGGCCAAGGGCTTGCTCGATGGCGGCGCGGATTTGCTTCTGGTCGAAACCATCTTCGACACGCTGAACGCCAAGGCCGCGCTCTACGCCATCGCCGAAATCTGCGAGGAGCGAAACATCGACGTGCCGGTGATGATCTCGGGCACGATCACCGACAAGTCGGGTCGCCTGCTGTCGGGCCAGATGCCGGAAGCGTTCTGGTACTCGATGCGGCACGCCAACCCGGTGACCATCGGTTTCAACTGCGCGCTGGGCGCGGAAGACCTGCGCGCGCACATCGTCGACCTCGGCCGCGTTGCCGACACGCTGATCTGCGCCTACCCGAATGCGGGCCTGCCGAACGAATTCGGCCAGTACGACGAAAGCCCGGAATACATGGCGCGCCTCGTCGGCGAGTTCGCCCAGGCCGGTCTCGTCAACATCGTCGGCGGCTGCTGCGGCACCACGCCCGCGCATATCAAGGCGATTGCGGACGCCTGCGCGCCGCACAAGCCGCGTGCGATTCCCGAGATCGAGCCGCGCCTGCGGCTTTCGGGCCTCGAGCCGTTCACGCTGACCAGTGACATTCCCTTCGTCAACGTCGGCGAGCGCACCAACGTCACCGGCTCGGCGAAATTCCGCAAGCTGATCACCGCCGGTGACTACACCGCCGCGCTGAAGGTCGCCCGCGATCAGGTCGAGAACGGCGCGCAAGTCATCGACGTCAACATGGACGAAGGCCTGCTCGATTCCGAGAAGGCGATGGTCGAGTTCCTCAACCTCGTCGCCTCCGAACCGGACATCGCCCGCGTGCCGGTGATGGTTGACTCGTCGAAGTTCTCGGTCATCGAGGCCGGTCTGAAGTGCGTGCAGGGCAAGCCGATCGTCAACTCGATCTCGATGAAGGAGGGCGAGGAAAAGTTCCTGCACGAGGCGACCATCGCGCGCCGCCACGGCGCGGCCGTCGTGGTCATGGCCTTCGACGAGGTCGGGCAGGCCGACACGTTCGCGCGCAAGACGGAAATCTGCAAACGCGCCTATGATCTGCTCACCAGCAAGCTCAACTTCCCGCCGGAAGACATCATCTTCGATCCGAACATCTTCGCCATCGCGACCGGTATCGAGGAGCACAACAACTACGGCGTCGACTTCATCGAGGCGACGCGCTGGATTCGCCAGAACCTGCCGCACGCGCACATCTCCGGCGGCGTTTCCAACCTGTCGTTCTCGTTCCGCGGCAACGAGCCCGTCCGCGAGGCTATGCACTCGGTGTTCCTGTATCACGCCATCAAGGCGGGCATGGACATGGGCATCGTCAATGCCGGCCAGATGGCGATCTACGACGATCTCGATCCGGAGCTACGTCAGGTCTGCGAGGACGTGGTTCTCAACCGCGATCCCGGCGCATCCGAGCGCCTGCTGGCACTGGCCGAGAAATTCCGCGGTCAGGAGAAGCAGACCAAGGAAGTCGATCTCGCCTGGCGCACCTGGGACGTCAACAAGCGGCTCAGCCACGCACTGGTCAACGGCATCACCGAGTTCATCGAGGAAGACACCGAAGCCGCGCGGCTTGCCGCCGATCGCCCGCTGTCGGTGATCGAAGGTCCGCTGATGGACGGCATGAACGTGGTCGGCGACCTGTTCGGCGCCGGCAAGATGTTCCTGCCGCAGGTGGTGAAGTCCGCGCGCGTGATGAAGCAGGCGGTAGCGTATCTGCTGCCGTACATGGAAGAAGAGAAGGCGCGCGCGCAAGCGAATGGCGCGGCGACCGGCGGCCGCAACTCGGCCGGCAAGATCGTGCTCGCCACCGTGAAGGGCGACGTGCACGACATCGGCAAGAACATCG
>LWDM01000021.1:48875-53593 GCA_002083525.1 Proteobacteria bacterium SG_bin9
ACTTCGAGGTCATCGACCTCGGCGTCATGGTGCCAGCCGCCAAGATCATCGAAACGGCCAAGGCCGAGAACGCCGACATCATTGGCCTCTCCGGCCTGATCACGCCCTCGCTCGACGAGATGAGCTTCCTCGCGGCAGAAATGGAGCGCAACGGCCTCGACATGCCGCTGCTCATTGGCGGCGCGACGACGAGCCGCGTGCATACGGCTGTGAAAATCGATCCGAACTACCAGCGCGGCCCGGTGGTGCACGTCAACGACGCCAGCCGCGCGGTCGGCGTCGCCTCATCGCTGCTGTCGCCGGATCGCGCGCAAGCCTATGCGCGGGAAGTCCGCGACGAGTATCTCAAGATCGCGACCGTTCACGCCGAAGCGCAGCGCAACAAGACGCGGCTGACCCTGCAGGCGGCGCGCGACAATCAGGCCAAGATCGACTGGAGCAAGACGGAGCCGAAGAAGCCGTCGTTCCTCGGCGTGAAGAGCCTCGACAGCTATCCGCTCGGCGAGCTGGCGCAATACATCGACTGGACACCGTTCTTCCAGACCTGGGAATTGACGGGGCGCTATCCGGCAATCCTCGACGATCCGAAGGCCGGTCCTGTGGCGCGCTCGCTCTTCGAAGACGCGCAGGCGATGCTCAAGCGGATCATCGACGAGAAGTGGTTCACCGCCCGCGCCACCATCGGCTTCTGGCCGGCGAATGCGGTCGGCGACGACATCATTGTCTATGCCGACGACGCCCGCGATGCCTCGATTGCGACCTTCCACACGCTGCGGCAGCAGCTGGAGAAGCGCGAGGGCCGCCCGAACGTTGCGCTCTCGGATTTCATGGCGCCGCGCGCGTCCGGCGTCGCCGACTACATCGGCGGCTTTGTCGTCACCGCCGGCATCGGCGAAGATGTGATCGCCGACCGTTTCAAGAATGCCAACGACGATTACTCTTCGATCCTCGTCAAGGCGCTGGCCGATCGTCTCGCCGAAGCGTTCGCCGAGCGGCTGCATCAGCGCGTGCGCAAGGAGTTCTGGGGTTATGCGCCGGACGAAGCGTTCGGCGGCGAAGACCTGATCCTCGAGAAGTACGACGGCATCCGCCCCGCGCCCGGCTATCCGGCGCAGCCGGACCACACCGAGAAGGCGACGCTGTTCCGCCTGCTCGACGCCGAGCGCAATTCGGGCGTGAAGCTGACCGAGAGCTTTGCCATGTGGCCGGGCTCGTCCGTGTCGGGTCTCTATTTCAGCCATCCGGAGAGCTACTACTTCGGCGTCGGCAAGATCGAACGGGATCAGGTCGAGGACTACGCCGCGCGCAAGGGCTGGGAGATGACCGAAGCCGAGCGCTGGCTGGCGCCGGTGCTCAATTACATCCCCACTGCAAATGCCAACACGCCTCCGGCCAACGATGCGAAGAAGCCGTCGGTGAAGGTGATGTCCGCCGCCGATCTTGGTGACGATCTCGCCTCGCATCCGACCGGCTGCAACTGCGTCGCGCACCTGAAGTTCAGGCAGAGGAGCGCGCGGGGATAATAATACTGTCATTCCGGAATGCGCATCTTTGCGCATGTCCGGAATCCATATCCCCGGTGCTCATAATCGAAAGACAGGGGTTATGGATTCCGGGCTCGCTCGCTTATGCTCGCGCCCCGGAATGACGGTGGAGCCCTTCATGAAGATGTTCACGTTCTGGCGTTCGCTGGCCAGCTTCCGCGTCCGTATCGCGCTCAATCTGAAAAACCTGCTGGTCGAGTATGTGTTCGTCGACATCGATGCGAACGGGCAGCGGCAGGACAGCTATCGCGACGTCAACCCGCAGATGGTGCTGCCGGCGCTGATCGACGGCGAAGGCGCCGCGCTGTTCCAGTCGATCGCCATTCTCGAATATCTCGATGAGACCCACCCGCAGCCGCCGTTGCTGCCAGCCGACCCGCGCGGCCGGGCGCGCGTGCGTGGCATCGCCATGATGATCGCATGCGACGCTCACCCGTTGCTGACGCCGCGCGTGCGGCAGTATCTGGGGAATGAGCTGAAGGTCGACGACAGCCGCCGCCTCGCCTGGAGCCGGCACTGGACCAGCGAAACGCTGAAAGCGCTGGAAGCTCGCCTGTCATCGGACAAGGAAACGGGCGCCTTCTGCCATGGCGACGCGCCGACCATGGCGGACATCTGCCTCGCTGGGCATGTGGCCGGCGCGGCAATGATGCAACTCGATCTTGCGCCCTATCCGACGGTGAAGCGCATTGTCACAACCGCCATGGCAATCCCGGCGTTCGCGAAAGCGCATCCGCTGGCGCAGCCGGATACGCCTGAGGCGATGCGTCCGAAGCCCGCCTGACGCGATCAACTCGGCGGGATCAGCGGCTGCACGATTTCCTGGAACGGCGGCAGTGCCTCGCACATCTCAGAGTGATGGCCGAGCGCAGGATATTGCCGCTCGTCGAACAGGCCATGCGCCTCGCGGGTGAAGCGCAGCACGCAGGCGACCGCGATATCGGCGTGGGTGATGGTGCTGCCGAACCAGAAGTCAGTCTTGCGGCGGGCGCGCTCGCCTTCGAGGCGTTCCATCACGCCGGCAATCTGCATCCGGCAGCGCTCGATCCAGCGCTGCGATTCGTTCTGGTGCAGCACCTTTTCGTAGACGAGGCTCACGGCCTTGTCGCCGAGCCCGGTCGCGAGCGCACAGACGTTCAGCACCTCACGCCGTGCGTGGCCGCAATCGGGAATCAGCGCCCGCGAGGGACCTGCGATCTCATCGAGATGATCGAGGATCGCGTTGCTTTCGATCAGCACCTCGCCATCGTCGAGCACGAGCGTCGGCACCCGCATCAGCGGATTGTAGATCGCGATTTTGCCGCCATCGCTGAACGTCGACCACGGCCGATGCTCGAACGGCATGCCGTAGAAGCGCATCGCCAGCGCGACGCGGCGCACGAAGGGCGAGTCGTATTGGCCGATCAGGATCAAGGGTCACTCCAGCGTTAGCCCGGCCGGACAGACTAATGGAAGCGCTGCAGCGCACGCAAGCACTGCATTGTGACGGCGGCGCGACGCTACTCGCCCGGATCGCTCGCCAGCAGCGCGGTGACCGCGCGGCTCCAGCCCTTCAGCTTGCGCTCGCGTGTCGCATCGCTCATTGCCGGTTTGAAGCGGCGCTCCAGCCGCCAGGTGTCGGCAAAACGCGACGGCTCGGGATAGACGCCGGCGCTGAGGCCCGCGAGATAGGCCGCGCCGAGCGCGGTCGTCTCCTGAATCACGGGCCGATCGACCGGCGCTTTCAGCAAATCCGCGAGACGCTGCATCGTCCAGTCGGAGGCGGTCATGCCGCCGTCGACGCGCAGCACCGTGCTGGCCGCGCTCGCATCCGGCCAGTCCGCGCGCATGGCCGCCCACAGATCGTAGGTCTGGTAGCAGACGCTCTCCAGCGCCGCATGCGCGAGTTCGGCGGGGCCGGTGTTACGGGTCAGCCCGAACAAGCCGCCGCGTACGCGCGGATTCCAGTACGGCGCACCGAGGCCGACGAAGGCTGGCACGAGATAGACCGACTGCGCCGAGTCGGATTTGTCGGCGAGCGGGCCGGTTTCCGCCGCCTGCTTGATGATGCCGAGCCCATCGCGCAGCCACTGCACGGCCGAACCGGCGACGAAGATCGAGCCTTCGAGCGCGTAGGTGCGCTTGCCACCGAGCTGATAGGCAATCGTCGTGAGCAGCTTGTTCTTCGAAGCGACCGGCGTCGCGCCGGTGTTGAGCAGTGCGAAGCAGCCGGTACCGTAGGTCGACTTCATCATGCCGGGCTCGAAACACGCCTGGCCGATGGTCGCCGCCTGCTGATCGCCGGCAATGCCACGCACCGCAATGGCGCCGCCGAACAGATCGGGGATCGTCACGCCGTAGGAAGCCGACGAGTCGCGCACATCCGGCAGCATCGCGCGCGGAATGCGCAGCAGCTTCAACAGATCGTCGTCCCACTCCCCTCGATGGATGTTGAACAGCAGCGTGCGTGACGCGTTGGTCGCGTCGGTGGCGTGCACCTTGCCGCCGGTGAGCCGCCACAAGAGATAGCAGTCGACCGTGCCGAACAACAATTCGCCGCGCTCGGCGCGTTCGCGCGCGCCGGGCACCTGATCCAGAATCCACGCGACTTTCGTGCCGGAGAAATACGGATCGATGATCAATCCAGTTTTTGCCGAAATCGCCGGCTCATGACCGTCAGCCTTGAGCTTGGCGCAGAAATCCGCCGTGCGGCGATCCTGCCAGACGATGGCGCGATGCACCGCACGGCCGGTGGCGCGGTCCCACACCACCGTCGTCTCGCGCTGGTNNCGCTGGTTGGTGATGCCGATGGCGGCGATGTCGGACGCCACGACCTTTGCCTTGGCCATCGCGTCGCGGCAGGTGGCGAGCGTCGACGACCAGATATCGTCGGGCTCGTGCTCGACCCAGCCGGATGCTGGGAAGTGCTGCGGAAATTCCTGCTGCGCGGTCGCGGCGATGGAAATATCGCTGCGGAACACGATGGCGCGCGAGGAGGTCGTGCCCTGATCGATGGCAAGGATATGCGTGGCCACGGCGTTTCCCCATTATCATTCGTCATGCCCGGACTTGATCCGGGCATCCATCTTTCCAAGAAAGATAGATTGCCGGGTCAAGCCCGGCAATGACGACAATTAACGTACGGTCAAACCGACGCCGTCGTCACGCCGCCGTCGATGACGATGGTCTGGCCGG
>LWDM01000022.1:0-171 GCA_002083525.1 Proteobacteria bacterium SG_bin9
CGACAACCGAGTCGCCGACCGGCAGGCGGCGCACGAGACGCTGCGCGGTCATCAGCTCGTCGGCGGTCATCGCGGCCTTGGCGTGGCTGCCCTCGGCGCCGGTGGTATCGAACAGGATGCGGCGCTCGGCGTCGCGATCCGGATAGTCCACGTCGATTTCCATCAGGAAGC
>LWDM01000022.1:186-7776 GCA_002083525.1 Proteobacteria bacterium SG_bin9
AGGTGCCTTCCTGCTCCAGCGGGTTCTGCGTGGCGAGCACGTGGAACGGCTTCGGCAGATCGTGGCGCGCGCCGGCAACGGTGATGTGCTGCTCCTGCATCGCCTGCAGCAGCGCCGACTGCGTGCGCGGCGAAGCGCGGTTGATTTCGTCGGCCATCAGAAGCTGCGCGAACACAGGGCCGGCGATGAAGCGGAACGAGCGCTTGCCCGCCGCGCTCTCGTCGAGCACTTCGGCGCCGAGAATGTCGGAGGGCATCAGGTCGGGCGTGAACTGCACGCGCTTGGCGTCGAGGCCGAGCGTGACACCGAGCGTTTCCACGAGCTTCGTTTTCGCAAGGCCCGGAACGCCGATCAGCAGCGCGTGGCCGCCGGAGAGAATTGTGACAAGCGCGCTCTCGACCACCTTGTCCTGGCCGAAAATGACGGTCGAAATCGCTTCCTTGGCGGAGCGGATGCTGCCGGCGATCTGTTCCGCGGAGCGGACGATGGCGTCCTCGAGCTTCGCGACGCTTTCCGTGCCGGCTTTGTCAGTACGAGTCACGAGCAGCTCCTTGCCTTTTGCGCCGGTATCGCGGGCGTCATCGCGGTGATTCCCTCATGCTAGGCCCAAGCGGCGGGCCTGCATGACTTTCAATGTGACTATCCCCACCTTATCGGCCAGGGGGTGGTCGCCGGATCACGATCAGGAGACTTCCGCCAAAATTCAGTGCATCATTCGTGCCAGAATGACGCCTTACAGTCCGGACTAACCATGGCGAACCAAGGGCAAACCGCGCAAAGCCTTGATGGATTGACCGATGCAGCTCGCAAGGCGGGTGCGCGCGGTTTACCGCCAGTGCATCTGTGGAACCCGCCGTTTTGCGGTGATCTCGACATGCGGATCGCCCGCGACGGCACCTGGTTCTACAACGGCACGCCGATCGGGCGGCCGGCGCTGGTGCGGCTGTTTTCCACGATCCTCAAGCGCGAGAACGGCAAGCACTTCCTCGTCACGCCGGTCGAAAAGGTCGGAATCCGGGTCGACGATGCGCCGTTCCTTGCGGTGGAAATGTCACGCGAGGGCAGCGAGGGCGGCACGCTGCGCTTCCGTACCAACGTCGACGACTGGGTGACATGCGATGCCGCGCATGGTTTGCGCTTCGAACGCGACAAGGATGACGGGCTGACGCCGTATCTTCACGTGCGCGCCGACCTTTGGGCCAAGGTGACACGCGCGATCTACTACGATCTGGTTGACTTGGGCGAAGAGCGGATGGTCGATGGCGTCATGAAATTCGGGATTCGCTCCGGCGACGCGTTCTTCGCGATGGCCGACGCGAATGAGATGGGACCTGCTGCTTGACCGACCAGTTGCTGACATCGGAGCCTGCGCAGGTCGAAATCACTTCGGCGGAGTTTTTTGCCCGCGCCGCGCAGCGTCTGACGTTCGACGTGCCGCGTGGATTGAACGAAGCCGACGTGCTGCCGCCGACCGGCGATCACGGCAACGACTATATGCTGCAGGTCATCTCGCAGGAGATGCCGATCAAACCGGCCGCCGTTTTGATTCCGGTGGTCGATCATCCGGAGCCGACGGTGCTGCTGACCCAGCGCTCGCCGCATCTGTCGAGCCATGCCGGGCAGATTTCGTTTCCCGGCGGCAAGATCGACGCGACCGACGCGTCGCCGCTCGATGCGGCGCTGCGCGAGGCGCATGAGGAAGTTGGCCTCACACGCGACTTCATCGAGCCGATCGGTTATCTCGACGTTTACGCAACCGGCTTCGGCTTCCGCATCGTGCCGACGGTGGCGCGGGTGAAGCCGGGCTTTCAGCTCTGGGTGAACGCCTCGGAAGTCGACGACGTGTTCGAGGTGCCGCTGAAATTCCTGATGGACCCGATCAATCACCAGCGGCACAGCAAGGAATTCCGCGGCGTGCAACGATCGTTTTATGCGATGCCGTTCGAAGAGCGTTACATCTGGGGCGCGACCGCAGGTATCCTGCGTGTGCTGTACGAACGGATTTACCTCTCATGATCAGGCCGGTGCTGACCGAGATCGGAATTTTTCTCATTCCGTTCGCGGCCTATGCGCTGTTTCTGCTGGCGTCGCGCAATGGCGTGTTCGACACCGCGTCTTGGCCGGGAAAGGTCGTCCTGCGGCTCGCCATCGTGTCGTTGCTGCTGACGATCGCGAGCCTGGTGCTGCTGGCGAGTTTCTCCGGTGCGCCGCCGGGTTCGACCTACATCCCCGCGCATATCGAGAACGGCAAGCTGGTGCCCGGAGTCGAGAAATGACTGCAGCGCCGTCGCTGCGCGATGCGCCCTGGCTAAAGGCGGGCCCGGCCGCGCGCGTGCTGGCACTGCTCAATGCCGACGGCGAAGAGGCGCGGGTGGTCGGCGGCGCGGTGCGCAACGCGCTACTCGGCATTCCGGTCGGCGACATCGATATCGCGACCACCGCGGTGCCCGACGAAGTGGTGAAGCGCGCCAAGGCTGCCGGCATCAAGAGCGTGCCGACCGGCATCGCGCACGGCACGGTGACGCTCGTCGCCGACGGGCAGCCGTTCGAGGTCACGACTTTGCGCGAAGACATCGAGACGTTCGGCCGCAAGGCCACCGTCGCCTTCGGCCGCGACTGGGCGCGCGACGCGCTGCGCCGCGACTTCACAATGAACGGCTTGTCGGCCGGTCTCGACGGTGTCGTGCACGATCATGTCGGCGGACTGCCGGACATCGCCGCGCGGCGTGTGCGCTTCATCGGCGAACCGTCGCAGCGCATCGCCGAGGATTACCTGCGCATCCTGCGCTTTTTCCGCATCCACGCCGCGTACGGAACGGGCGAACCCGACCGCGTCGGTTATCTCGCCTGCATCAAGGGCCGTGACGGTCTCGCCACGCTCTCCGCCGAGCGGTTGCGGATGGAGATGCTGAAGCTCGCGGCCGCCGGCGGCGCGCTGGCCGCGATCGTTGCGATGGAAGACGCGGGGCTGCTGCTGGCGGTCATCGGCGGCGTCGCCTATCGCGGAGCGCTGAAGGCGATGATCGCCATCGAGCGCGACCTTGGCTTGAAGCCCGATGGCGTGCGCCGGCTCGGCGCGCTTGGCGTCGCGATCAGCGAGGATGCGAAACGTTTTTCGCAGCGGTTGCGTTTGTCCAATGCCGAGACGAAGCAGCTCGATGGCATGGGCCATCGCTGGTGGCGCATGGTCGGTATGGACGACGCAAAATCGCGGCGGCTCTTGTATCGCCTCGGTCCCGAGACCTATCGCGACCGGCTCATGCTCGCCTGGGCGCGGGCAGGCGAGGCGGCTCCGCCGGCGCGCTGGCGCGAGCTTGCGACGCTGCCGGAGCGCTGGAGCGCGCCGAAGTTTCCGTTGAAGGCGGCGGACTTCGTCGCGCGCGGCGTGCCGGAAGGCCCGGCACTCGGACAGGCGCTCGGTCTCGCGGAAGATGCTTGGCTCGCGCAGAATTTTCCGGCCGACACAGCGACGCTTGCGGCGATCGCAGATCAGATCGCCGCGCGCGCCAGCCGGTAATTTTGCTTAAGTTTGAACGAGGGACGGCTCAGGCCACCTTGTCCTTGACCCGGCGCTCTTCTTCCTCGTCTTCTTCATCCTCGTCGTGCTCGTCTTCGTCATCTTCGTCGTCGAGCGGTTCGTGAAGAGCCAGTTCGAGCACGACGGACGGCAGCGTTTCACGGAACAGCTCGCCTTCCTCGCCGATCCAGACGCACGAGATATCGTCTTCGTGAACTTCAGCAACGGTGAGCGGGTGCCCGCCGGATTTCAGAACGACGACGTCGCCGGGTTTCAGATCCATGACATGCTCCTCGTGTGAATCGTGAGGAGACGCTAGCGCGGTGTCATGACAGAGCGATCACGCTTTCGGCGTTCGCCCCAGATTTGTCACGGCCACTTCACTTCGGGCGGCAGTGACGACAGAATCGAGTCGACATTACCGCCGGTCTTCAGGCCGAACGTGGTTCCGCGATCGTAGAGCAGATTGAATTCGACATAACGGCCGCGGCGGATGAGTTGTTCCTCGCGATCCTGCGGCGTCCACGCGGTCGCGAAGTTGCGCCGCACCAGCTCCGGATAAATTTTGAGCAGTGCGCGGCCGACGTCCTGCGTGAATGCGAAGTCGGCATCCCAGTCGCCGGAATTGTGGTGGTCGTAGAAGATGCCGCCAATGCCGCGTGCTTCCTTGCGATGGGGCAGATAGAAATACTCGTCGCACCACTTCTTGTATTTGTCATAGTCGGCGACCGCATGCGCATCGCACGCCGTCCTGAACGCGGCATGAAACGCGACCGTATCGGGATCGTCCTGCGTGCGCCGCCGGTCAAGCACCGGCGTGAGGTCACCGCCGCCGCCGAACCACGTCTTTGTCGTCACCACGAAGCGCGTGTTCATGTGCACGGCCGGCACGTGCGGACTGCGCATGTGGGCGATCAGCGAAATGCCAGAGGCCCAGAAGCGCGGATCGTCGGCCGCGCCTGGAATCTGCGCGCGGAACTCCGGCGCGAACTCGCCATGCACGGTCGAGCAGTGCACGCCGACCTTCTCGAACAGCCGCCCGTGCATCATCGCCATCGTGCCGCCGCCGCCCGGCGCGCCGGAGTGATCGGTGCGCTGCCATGGCGTGCGTTCGAAGCGGCCTGGGCTGCCTGTGTAGAGAGAGGCGGGCGCTTCGTCCTCGAGCGCCTCGAACGCTGCGCAAATCTGATCGCGCAGGCTTTCGAACCATGTCCGCGCGGTCTGCTTGCGGCTATCGAGCGCGGACATGTCCATTAGTTAGCAGGCCCGAAGTAGCTGCAACTCTCGTTGCAGCTGTCGCGAAAAACGGTGACGCGGGTGATGTGACCGGCCTCCTGCACGCGCTCCCAAATGTAGCGCGAGAGATTTTCCAAGGTCGGCGCGCCGAGCGCGTTGACGTTATTGAGCAGCTTGTGGTCGAGCAGCTTCTGCACCTCGTTGATGCGCGCTTCGAGCACGCCGAGGTCCATCACCATGCCGGTTGCAGGATCGGGTTCGCCGCGCAGCGCCACCTCGGCACGGAACGAATGGCCGTGAATCTCCTCGCTCGCCGCGCCGAACGTGGTGCCGGGCAGCGAATGTGCGGCCTCGAAGCGAAACGATTTGGTCAGTTCCCACATCTCTCGTCAGACTCTTGATTTAACGGATGCCGAGCGTCTTGTGCGTCTGGACGCTCAGGCGCCATTGCGGATGCGTCAGACAATACGCGATGGCTTGTTTTGTATTTTTGACGACATCCGGGCCGTCCATCGGTTGCAGCGAGAACCGCTCGAATGCAAGCCCCGCGAACGCCTCCGGCATGGCGCCGGGCTGCGGATAGACCAGTTTCAGCTCGTGGCCGGTGCGAACGATGAACTCCGAACCCGCCTTCGGGCTCACGCAAACCCAGTCAAGGCCGGGCGGCGGTTCGACCGTGCCGTTGGTCTCGATCGCGATCGTGAATCCTTGCGCATGCAGCGCGTCGACCAGCTCCGCATCGACCTGCAGCAGCGGTTCGCCGCCGGTCAGTACCGCGTAGCGTTCGTCATCCGATCCGGTCCACTGCGCGGCGATCGTCGCGGCAAGATCGGCGGCGGTGGCGTAGCGGCCGCCGAGCGTGCCATCCATGCCGACGAAATCGGTGTCGCAGAATTTGCAGGTGGCGCTGGCGCGGTCTTCCTCGCGGCCGGTCCACAGGTTGCAGCCACTGAATCGGCAGAACACGGAGGCGCGGCCCGCATGGGCGCCTTCGCCCTGCAGGGTCAGGAAGATTTCCTTGACCGCGTAACTCACGTTGCGTGCTCCAGCGAATGTTGTGTCTGCCGCAAGGCCTCACCCAGCGCCATCGCCACCGACACCGCGACGTTGAGCGAGCGCATCCCGGGCGCGACCGGAATCACGACCCGCTCGTCGGCCGCCTCGGCCACCTCGTCGGTGACGCCGGCGCTCTCCCGCCCGAACAACAGGATATCGGACGTCTCATACCGGAAATCGAGATAGGGGCGGTCGGCCTTGGTCGAGAATAGCACCAGCCGGTGCGCCTGCTCGTGCCGCCATGTCTCGAACGCGGTCCAGGAATCATGGCGCTGGATCGTCACCTGATCGAGATAGTCCATTCCCGCCCGGCGGAAATGCCGGTCCGAGACGGGAAACCCGGCCGGCTCGATGATGTGAGCCGCGACATTCAGGCAGGCGCAGAGGCGCAGAATCGTTCCGGTGTTCTGCGGGATGTCGGGTTGGAAAAGGGCGATCTGCATCCGGCCGGCGCCTGCCAATGTTTTCAAGACCTGGGTGTTTGAAGATATGACGAAATTTCACTGACATATGCACATTTAGTGCATTGCAATGACTGGAGCGGATAGCGGGCTTGCACTCCCTCCGCAAGGGTGCCAATAGAACGATTCTGGACTGCATGTTCGGCCCAAAAGGCAGGGACAAGTGGTCTTTCTGCCCCGCGGGGGTCGCGGGCGCCGGTAGCTTTTCGCGGTTGTCGTCAACGGAGGGGTTTCGTTGGCAACGAGGGCCGCGCCCGGCAGCAGACCGGAAAGGGACTGATCGTGACGACTTCGTCTTCGGCCGAGCATGCCACGCGCCGTGATTTCCTCTATGTAGCCACTGGCTCCGTTGCCGCGGTTGGCGCCGCCTTCGCCGCCTGGCCCCTGATTTCCCAAATGAATCCCGATGCTTCGACGATCGCCGCCGGCGCTCCGATCGAAGTCGACCTGGCCCCGATCATGGCAGGCCAGGCGATCAAGGTGTTCTGGCGCGGCAAGCCGATCTACATCTCGAACCGCACCAAGAAGGAAGTGGACGACGCGATCAACACGCCGCTGTCGAGCCTTCCCGATCCGCAGACCGACGCCCAGCGCACCAAGCAGGGCCACGAGCAGTGGCTCGTCGTTATCGGCATCTGCACCCACCTCGGCTGCGTTCCGATCGCGCACGAGGGCAGCTACAACGGCTTCTTCTGTCCGTGCCACGGTTCGGTCTACGACACCTCGGGCCGCATCCGCTCCGGTCCGGCGCCGACCAACCTGCCCGTGCCGCCCTACGAATTCGTCTCCGACACCAAGATCAAGATCGGCTGAAGCCTTCGCGGCTGACGGCCTAATGCCTTTGCTTTCCAGGAACGCATCATGAGTGGACCTTCCACCTTCGAGCCAACCAATCCGGTCATCAAATGGATCGAGCGCCGCCTGCCGATCTTCGGGCTGGTTCACTCCTCCTTCATTGTCTACCCGGTCCCGCGCAATCTGAACTACTGGTGGACGTTCGGCGGCATTCTCTCGCTGATGCTCGGTGTGCAGATCATCACCGGCGTCATCCTGGCGATGCACTACACCCCGCATGTCGACTTCGCGTTCAAGTCGGTCGAAGGCATCGTCCGCGACGTCAACTACGGCTGGCTGCTGCGCTACCTGCACGCCAACGGCGCGTCGATGTTCTTCATTGCCGTCTACATCCACATGTTCCGCGGCCTCTACTACGGGTCCTACAAGGAGCCGCGTGAGGTGCTCTGGATTCTCGGCGTCATCATCTATCTGCTGATGATGGCGACGGGCTTCATGGGCTACGTGCTGCCGTGGGGCCAGATG
>LWDM01000023.1:0-3639 GCA_002083525.1 Proteobacteria bacterium SG_bin9
GTCGTCGAGGGCATGCAGTTCGACCGCGGCTACATCTCGCCGTACTTCGTCACCAACGCTGACAAGATGCGCGTTGAGTTCGACGACGCCTACATCCTGATCAACGAGAAGAAGCTCTCGTCGCTCAACGAACTGCTGCCGCTGCTCGAAGCCGTCGTGCAGACCGGCAAGCCGCTCGTGATCGTCGCCGAAGACGTTGAAGGTGAGGCTCTCGCGACCCTCGTCGTCAACCGTCTGCGTGGCGGCCTCAAGGTCGCGGCCGTCAAGGCACCGGGCTTCGGCGATCGCCGCAAGGCCATGCTGCAGGACATCGCGATCCTGACCGGCGGCACCGCGATCTCGGAAGACCTCGGCATCAAGCTCGAGAACGTGACCCTGCAGATGCTGGGCCGCGCCAAGAAGGTGATGATCGACAAGGAAAACTCCACGATCGTCAACGGCGCCGGCAAGAAGGCCGACATCGAAGCACGCGTGTCGCAGATCAAGGCGCAGATCGAGGAAACCACCTCGGACTACGACCGTGAGAAGCTGCAGGAGCGTCTCGCCAAGCTCGCAGGCGGCGTCGCGGTGATCCGCGTCGGCGGTGCGACGGAAATCGAAGTGAAGGAGCGCAAGGATCGCGTTGATGACGCGATGCATGCGACCCGCGCTGCGGTTGAGGAAGGCATCGTGCCGGGCGGCGGCGTCGCCCTGCTCCGCGCCACCGAAGCTCTCAAGCGCATCAAGACCCAGAACGACGACCAGAAGACCGGCGTCGAGATCGTCCGCAAGGCGCTCTCCGCGCCGGCCCGTCAGATCGCGCTGAACGCGGGTGAAGACGGTTCGGTCATCGTCGGCAAGGTGCTCGAGAAGGATCAGTACTCGTACGGCTTCGACGCGCAGTCGGGCGAGTACGTGAACATGGTCTCCAAGGGCATCATCGACCCGACCAAGGTCGTGCGCACCGCGATCCAGAACGCTGCCTCGGTTGCTGGTCTTCTGATCACCACCGAAGCGATGGTCGCCGAAGTGCCGAAGAAGGCATCGGCCGGCCCCGCAATGCCTCCGGGCGGCGGCATGGGCGGCATGGACTTCTGATCCAGCCACCTAGGCAAATACGAAATGCAAAACCCCGGCAGCGATGCCGGGGTTTTTTGTTTTGGGAAGTTCATCAAGACGGAATGTCTCCAAGTGGCTCTCTAACAGCTAAAACGATATCATTGAGAACTTCCGTAATCTTGCCGGGAGTGTCCTTATTTCTCATCCAATTGCGATGCACGAAACCCTTTTCGTGCTTTTTACTGGACTTGTAAGCAGTAACTACGCCTGCCTTTGCGTCCAAATAAATACGAAGGAGATGCCGCCCGCGAGCATCAACGCCAAGCTGCCAATCACCCTTAAAGATTTTTCGCAGTTCAGCCTTCCATTTGTCGTTCGGGTAGTAGAATTCAAAGACCTTACGTGCCGCAAACATTAGAACCCATTTGCGCTCAAGGGCCGCCCGCGTATCCGGATCGCTTTCGCTCATACGATCCTCCTTCATCCGCGTTCCGAATTCTTTAGAAAGCCAATATATCGCGGCTCGCAATCGGAAATCATCCTCAGGCATTTTCTCCCACTTGGCTTGGCCGTCGCCAAAAATTTTGTTGTATCCGCCGGCCATATCATCGAACAAGAATGCAGTTGCACCTGAAAAAGAAACCGGATCTTCTAAAAACGCGTAGAGGCTCTTAGCGAACTCCTCGAGGCGAATGACTTCCGAATTTTTCGGAGGGCTATCAGTTCTCTTCGGGACATACTGCACTTGCTTTCCGCGCCAAGTAATCCGCGCGAATTGCTCCTTCAATCCATCCTGAACTGAGTCATTGCTTCGAAAGTCAGATACCTTCACCACATTCTGGGTGTTGTTAAACTGCGTTACCTGTTCTCGTACTTTTCCTGCGCTGCCGTAGCCACTTGGAATTTCCGTTATTCGAACCAGTACATTTGGAAGGTGCTTCGACCATGACGGCCCGTGCTCCAATCGTTCCCGACCCGCATTCACCAACGCTTTTACAGTTTGCGCCCCGTTGATGACTTGCAAACCGACTACTTCGATTCTGTCATCGAAAACGTCTAACTTCTTACAAAGGCAAGAGATGCCGTTGTTGAACAAGAAAAATTTTTCTGGGGTGTCGCGAGCTGTTTCAATTATCTTTTTGTTGGTTGCCGTGTTTCCAATGAAGTTTCGGATGTTTAATGAGAACAATGAATCCTTATCTAGCTGATTATATGCATTGATAATCTGCCTAGCGTCTAAAGCCATGATAAAGGAATTGTAGTCGCCAGCTTGAATCTTGATGATCGAGGGCGCGCCCTTCTTTCCTTTTTCGCCGACCGCGTGAAACGTTTGCTTTTTTTCAGATGGTCCTCGCTGAAGCGCAATGGCACTTCGAAGCTCTTCATTCAAGCGATGCTCATCAAGATAAAGCCAATCGCATCGCTGATCCAAATCAGCAATATCTACCGGATAGATCGGCTCCTGCTCGGATAGCGCCCTTGCTTGATTTTGAAGCAAACCAAACGTCACAAAAACGAACGTGAACGTGTCGTTTTTCCAATCAATCGAACTTAACTGGTCAAGAAGCTTCTCGTTGCCCTTCAAATTGGGGTCGGCAAGACGCTTTAGCAACGATTGAAAATAGGAGATTTCCTCTGGTTTTTCTTTAGCTCCAGAAGCGCGATACTTCGTCTGAATGAAAAGAACATGATTGTCATCGCGATGGATCAGATCGCAACCTAAATCGTTAGCCGAATCGACGATGGCAAGGTCTAGATCATCATCTGATATTTCTGATCGAAGACGATTGTGGATTTCTTTTACGTAGAAGCGCGTCAAAGCATGCGACTGTTGAACCGCATTTAGGCTCCCAAACTTCTGTCCTAGTTCATGCTCGGAGAAAGCGACAAACTCGTCTCTCGCTTTGATCTTTTTGGTTAAGTCGCTCATCGCCCCGCTCCCACCACTACGATCACATCACCTTTGTAATCAATTTAGTTGCAGGCGCGCAAACCATCTACCTAAAGCAGGCCGCGATCAGATTTGGATTTTATTTCTTGACTCGTGCGAGGAGCCTACCTCCCCACCCGCGCCCAAACCGCCAGCACCAGCCCGACGAAGACCGCGCAGCGCACGAGCCACAGCAGCAGGTTGGTGGTTGCGTCCGGCGAGCCGAAGCTTTGCGCCTGAAACGGAAACAGCAACAGCCGCGCGGCGGCGACGTTCACGGCGATGCTCGCGGCCAGCGAGAACTCGGTGCGCGGCGCCAGCGGCTTACCCAACTTCTCCCACAGTTCAGGTTCGGTGACGCGCAGGCGGCGGCCGAGCAGCCCGAGCGCGACCATGGTGAGCGGGATCATCGCAATCGCGACGAGAACGATCCAGGACGGGGATGTGGTGGCTGCTTGCACTGTGATGCTCCGAAAGCCGGACGAGTTTAAGCCACCAAGGCGCGAGGCCGAAGCGTTGTCTACCCCTCTCCCCTTGTGGGAGAGGGTGGCGAGAATGAGCATATGCGAATTCGAGCCGGGTGAGGGGTAAGCAACAGCCGTGAGAAACCCCTCACCCGCCTTCGCTCACTTTGTTCGCTCAGGCACCCTCTCCCGCAAGGGGAGAGGGAA
>LWDM01000023.1:3692-447670 GCA_002083525.1 Proteobacteria bacterium SG_bin9
CCACCTCGCGGCTCACGCGCGTGGCGAACTTGGCGATGTCGGCGAACGCCTGCTGAACGTCCGGGTCTTTCGTGATCGCCGCCTGCAGCGCCTCGCCGTTCGCCGCGTCATAGGTCACGACCACCAGCCAGTCGCCGGCGTTGGGGCCGGTCTCAAAGCGGCTGAGGCGATAGCCGACGCCGAGCTTGAGATACGCGGCCTTCAGCCGCTTGGCGACCGGCGCGACCACCTCGACGCTGCCCCCGCGATAGATGGAAACGGCTGACTGGGTCATGCGGTCTCTCCTTCTGGCTTCAGACGTCGATCCGTCACCCTGAGGCGCGAGGGCAACGCCCGAGCCTCGAAGGGCGACGGCCCGGCAGCCCGAGCGTGTCATCCTTCGAGGCTCGCCGCAAACGCGGCTCGCACCTCAGGATGACGCGCAAGCGCAACACCCTACTGCGCGATCGGGCCGAGGTTCGCGACCATCTCCGACCAGATCGGCGCTTCCTGCTTGTAGCTCGCAGCACTCGCCTCGGCCGTCATCGGCGGCTCGTCGATGCTTTGTTTTTTCAGCATGTCGGCGATCTTCTCGGTCTTCGCGGCGGCGACGAACAGATCGGAGAGCCTCTTGACGATCTCCGGCGGCGTTTTCGCCGGCGCCGCGCACGCCTGGAACGTCAGGAGGTTGTTGGCGCGCGAGACGACGCCCTGCTCGGCGAAGGTCTGCACCTCCGGCATCGCGATCAGCCGGCGGCGCGTCACCGCGACCGCATGCGCCTTGCCGGCCTGGATCGCCGGCAGCGCCGCGCCGAACGAGCCGATGCCGCCGTCGATCGATTGCCCCATCAGGTCCGTCCACATCGGCGCTTCGCCGCGATAGTGAACCGGCTCGATCTTCAGGCCGTATTGCCGGTTGAGTTCGTTGATGACGACGTGCGCGTAGGAGCCCGCGGCATAGGTGCCGAGATTCACGCGCTCGGCCTTGCGTGCGTAGGCGATAAACTCTGCCAGCGTCTTCGCGCCGATCTTCTCGCTGATCAGCAGCGGCAGACCGCCGGTCGGCATCATCGAGACGAACACGAAGTCTTCCGCGATGCTGTATTTGACATCCTTCTGCAGCAGCGGATTGAGCATGTAGGTGCCGGTGTTGCTCATCATCAGCGTGTAGCCGTCGGGGTCGGAGCGCTTCACCTCCATCGCGGCAATCGCGCCGCTGGCGCCGGTCTTGTTCTCCACCACCACCGGCTGGCCGAGCTCGCGCGCGATGTATTCGCCGTAGACGCGCGAGAACTGGTCGGTTTGCCCACCCGCCGCGAAGCCGCAGACGATCTTGATCGGCTTCGACGGCCACGCCTGCGCGCGAACGATGGACGGCATGCTGACGAGTGCGGCCGCGCCCGCCGCGATGACGCGGCGACGGCTGATGAGATGTGTGGTTTTCGACATCGAAGTCTTGGACATCGTGATCCTCCCCGATCCGCTGCTGTCGCTTGTCGCGATCTTGGCGTGATGCTTTCGGGGATTGTGCCGCACGCGCCGTGAAATGCAAAAATTCCGTGACGCGGACCACGCGCACGCGATAAAATGCCCCAACCGGCGGCAAACAGCGCTGCCGTCCCCATATGATGGGGAGCCGCACACCCTGCGGCTGCACTTTTTTCGGAGGACCTTTCGGATGTTGTGGCTTGAGCTGGGGATCGTCGCGATGCTGATCATCGTGAACGGCCTCCTGGCGATGTCGGAACTGGCCATCGTGTCGTCCCGCCCCGCCCGCCTCCAGGCCCTCATCGAGAAGCGCGTCGCGGGCTCGAAGCGCGCGCTGGCGCTCGCCTCCGACCCCGGCAAGTTTCTCTCCACCGTGCAGATCGGCATCACGCTCGTCGGCGTGCTCTCCGGCGCGTTTTCCGGCGCGACGCTGGGTACTCGCCTGTCGTCCGTTTTCCTCGGTTTCGGCGCGAGCCAGACGCTCGCGGATGCGGCCGGCGTCGGCGTGGTCGTTACCTTCATCACCTACGCGTCGCTGATCGTCGGCGAGCTGGTGCCGAAGCAGATCGCGCTGCGCGATCCCGAAGCGGTGGCGGTGAAGGTCGCACCCGCGATGACTTTGCTGGCGAAAGCGTCGCTGCCGCTGGTGTGGCTGCTCGATCGCTCCGGCAAGATCGTGCTGTGGCTGCTCGGTCAGCGCGGAGAAGCTAGCGGCAAGGTGAGCGAGGCGGAAATCCACACCGTCGTGGCGGAAGCGGCCACTGCGGGCGTGCTCGAGCCCGGCGAGAAGGAAATGATTGCGGGCGTGATGCGACTCGGCGATCTGCCGGTCGGCGCGGTGATGACGCCACGGCATGAAGTGGCGATGATCGACCTGCAGGATGACGAGGCGGTCATCTACAAGACCATCCTCGATCATCACCATTCGCGCTTCGCGGTGTTCGACGGCAATCGTGACGCCGCCATCGGCATCATCCAGGCCAAGGACGTGCTCGACGCGTATCTCGCCGACGAGACGCCGGACCTGCGCGAGCTGGTGCGCGATGCGCCAATCATTCCGGAGACAGTGGACGCGCGCGACGTGGTCGCGATCCTGCGCGAGTCGCCGGTGCACCTCGGCCTCATTCACGACGAGTACGGCGTGTTCCAGGGTGTGGTGACGAGCGCGGATATTCTGGAGTCGATCGTCGGCGGCTTCCATACCGAGGAAGGCCCGGCCGAACCCGCATTCGTCGAGCGCGCGGACGGCTCGTATCTCGTCGCGGGCTGGATGCCGGCACTGGAGTTCGCCTCGCTTCTCGGCGTCGAACTGCCGCCGAACGTGCCGTATCAGACATTCGCGGGCTACCTGTTGAAGGCATTCGGCGCGATCCCCGAAGTCGGCGCGCGCATCGCACTCGACGGCTGGCGCTTCGAGATCGTCGACCTCGACGGCCGCCGCATCGACAAGGTATTGGCCGCGCGGCTGGAGCCGGAAAGCGGCTAGCACATCAGGCGTTCAGGAACTCCAGCACCACGCGCGCGTACTCCTGCGGCTGCTGTTCGAACATCGGATGCGACGCGCGCTCGATCATCGCCACTTGCGCATCCGGCATGTTGGCGGCCAGCGCATCAAGCACGATCCGGATCATGCCCTTCGTCCGCCCGCCGCCGATCAGCAGCGTCGGCAATGTCACGGACTGCGCATCCGCAAGCGAGTACGGCCGGCGGATTTCCCTCGCCTGCCCGATCATCGTCATGGCGTTATCGCGCAAGAGCTGCTTCGGCACGGCGGGCAGCCTGTTCCACGCGCCCGGCCCCTCCAGCATGTCCATGAACATCTGCAGGCCGCCGTCAACATCACCGCCTTTGATCGTGTCCGCAAACGTTCCGAACCGCTTCGCCAGCGGCGACGGCCCATCCGGTGCGTCGTCGGACAGCGATTTGTCCGGCTCGCCGCCGGGTTCGGCGAGGACAAGTTTGCGCAGCAAGTCCGGCCGCTTCTGCGCGACACGGAACGACACATGGCCGCCGCGCGAATGGCCCATCAGGTCCACCAGCTTGCCATCGAGCTTGTCGATGAACGCGATCACATCCGCGATGTGCTGGTCGATGGAGTAGCCGCCGCCCTCGCCGTTCCACACCTCCGGAAAACAGTGCCGCAGACTCACGGCGATGACGCGATGCTGTTTCGACAGCGGCCCGAGCACCGGGGACCAGATGCGGAAGTCGCACAGCGAGCCGTGCACGCACACGAGCGTTGGCCCCTCACCAACGTCGAGATAGGCCATGTCGTAACCGTTCACGTGAAGGGTCTGCATGCTGTGTCCGCCGAGTTCTGGCGGAACTCACCATGTGAAATCGGAAATGACAAGCTGGAGGAGCTCGTCGCCCCGCTAATAGCTCAGCTTCGGATACCAGTCCTTGCCGCGCCCTTCCGGCGTCGTATCCAGCAGCGTCCACAGCGTATCGAGGTCTGGCGCTCCCCGCGGGTCCTGGCCCGGATCCGAAGTGCCTGCGAACATCTCGCTCGCCCAGAAATGGCGGATCTTGCCGTCGCGCCGGGTGAACACGTTATAGCCCGGCACGTCTTCATCCTTCGGGCTGACGTAATTGCGGGTGTAGCCGCCATCGGTGTCCGAGAATACCTTGATGTTGCGCCAGCCGCGGGCCTTCTTGTCATCCATCAGCCGCGCGATCGGCGAGCGTGCCGTGAAAGCGAACGCGATGCGCTGCTCGATGTCGGGGAGCTTGTTTTCCCACGTGTTCATTTGCGAGACGCACATCGGACATGGCTTCTCGCGCTGCGGGCCGAACATGTAGCTGTAGATCGCGAGGGTGTCTTTATCCCCGAACAGATCGGAAAACGTTATCGCCCCCTTTTCACCGGCGAAACGGTAGTTCTCCGGTACTTCGCCGCCTGCCGGCAGCGCGCGACGCTGTTCGGCGACGCGTTCGATGTGACGCCGCAGTTCGATCTCCTCAGCCAACAATTCGCGCCGCGCACGGCGATATTCGTCGCTTTCGTTCGGAAACCGCGCCGGATTTTGCCGCGCGAGCTCCATTGGAGATTTCAGTGTTTGCGCATCCATGATCCGTCTCCTTCAGTAAAGAGAAGCCCGCTCGCGCGGGCCTCTCATTCACAAACGCAACGCTACTGACAGATGTGCTGGCGGCCGTCCTGGCCGGTGAACAAAGTCCCCGGCTGACAGACGAAGCCATTACGTTCCGCGTAGCTCGCGGCAAGACTGTTGCTTGCCCAGCTTCCGTTGTTCGGCGGCGTACCTCCGCGATAGGACGTCACTGCGCGGCCCTCATAGCTGTTGCTGTAGCGAACGTCCCATTCGTTACGGCGGACGCCATTGTCGTAGTAGGCGTACGTATCGCCGCGGAATGGAGCGGTCGCAATCGCACCGGCCGTGGTCACGGCGCCGCCGACAACGTTCGCCGCGATATCACCTGGCCAGAAGCCGGTGTTGGAGCGATTCCAGTTGTCGCGTTTCCACTCGTCATCGGTGCTGTTGCGCCAGTATGTGCGGCTTTCATCAGCCGTGCGCTGGTCGATGGTTGCGGTGGCCCGAACTCGCGCACGTTCCTGATTCTGGTCGCGCGTCATGCGATCCTGCGCTAACGCCGGCGTTGCCATCGTGGCCGTCACGAGCGCGGCCGCCGCGAGATAGTGTGCGGTCTTCATGATGGTCTCCTTCTCTGCTGCTGGTGAGTTGCCCTTGTGGACCAACCCGCGAGCAGCAGTCTCCGTTCCGAAATGATCGGCAAACAATCTCAAACGGATGTGAGGTTCCGGTTCCGCGCGCCCGCGTATTGGCGAGCTTCCGCCGCAGAACGATCACATGCCCTGAGCGATCGCTCCGGGACGGCGTGGCGGTTGCGGCACAAGGTCGATCGTGAACAGATCGCGATCCTCGACGTCTTTCAGCGTCACGGTCATCACGCCGCTGCGGCCATCGATGTCGACCAGCCCGAAGAACTGCAGCCCGAAGCATGGTGCGAGGTTCTCGCCCTGCTCCGCCGTGCAGCCCTTCTGATAGCGGACGGCCGGCCCGAACGTGTTGTCGAGCGGCGCCGGCATCCATGTGCCCGCATGCAGCGGACCGGAGACGAATTCCCAGAACGGCTCGAAATCCTGGAACACGGCCTTGTTCGGATCGTAGTAATGCGCAGCCGTGTAGTGCATGTCGGCGGTGAGCCAGACCAGATTGGTGATGCCCGACCGCTTGATGAAAGACAGCAGGTTCGCCACTTCATGCTCGCGGCCCGCCGGCGGGCCGTCGCTCACGGCCACGCCATCCGGCGTGACGAGGCCGATCGGCAGATCGGCGGCAATGATTTTCCACGTCGCCTGCGAGCGCGCCAGTTCCTTCTTCAGCCAAGCGAGCTGTTTCGCGCCCAGCAGCGGCGCACGCTGATCGTTTGGCGCGGCCTCGTTCGATTCGCGATAGCTGCGCATGTCGAGCATGAACACGTCGAGCAGCGGGCCGTAAGCGATCTTGCGATAGACGCGCCCGGCTTCGGCGAGCGTCTGCCGCGTCGGCATGTATTCGTGGAAAGCGCGCGAGGCCCGCGCGGCCAGCGCCAGCGCGCTGCGCTCCGCATAACCCGGCTCGTCGATGGTGCGCGTCGGCCACCAGTCGTTGGCGACCTCGTGGTCGTCCCACTGCGCGAGGATCGGCACCTCGGCATTGAACGCACGCACGTTGGCGTCGAGCAGGTTGTAGCGATAGTTGCCGCGGAACTGGGCCAGCGTCTCCGCAACCTGCGCTTTCTCTTCGGTGACGACGTTGCGCCAGATCTCGCCGTTCGGGAGCTTCAACTCGTTCGGGATCGGACTGTCGGCATAGATACAGTCGCCGGAGTGGATGAAGAAGTCCGGGCGATGTTTCAGCATGGTCGCGTAGGTACGCATGCCGCCGCGCGTCTCGTCGATGCCCCACCCCTGCCCGGCCGTGTCGCCGGACCAGATAAACGACACCGGCCGCCGCGACGACGGCGCCGAGCGAAAGCGCCCGATCTGCGCAGGCCCTATGATCGCCGGCGACGAATGGTTCTGCGCGCGCACGCGATAGAAGATATCCTGATCGGACGGCAGATCGTCGAGCAGCACCTTGGCGGTGAAATCGCTCTCCGGCAGCGCATCGACGAAAGTTGACGCGACGACATCCTTGAAGCTGTCGGTGGTCGCAGCCTCGATCAGCAGGCGCGACGGCCGGTCCGCCCGCGCCCAGACGATCGCGCTGTCGCCCGAGACGTCGCCCGATTGCAGGCCGAGCGAGAGGTCGGCGCGCTGGTTCGCGAAGCTGATCGCCGGCATCGCGAGAGACGCCACGGCGGCGCCAGAGCCCGCCAGGAACCTTCTCCGAGAGAGCTGCACCGCGCCGCCCGTCTGCCTTCGCATTTCGAATTCCCGAACGAATCGGGCCGGACCGTGCCTGCTTCGTTTGACTCTGGCTCAACATTTTTGCGACGCAGCGATGACAAAAACCGCCGGGTTCCCGACGCGGACGCCGATGCTCACGCTCGCGTGAAGTCGACAAACTCTACGTCTTTCGTATGGGACCAAGGACTTGCGCGCCTGCGGTCGCGCTGAAATAGTCCGCGCCTTGGCATGCCAATAAGCCAATAAGAACACGCTCCTTGAGGAGCTTTTGGAGGCTCGAATGCGTCTTGGACTTTTCACCGCCGCCGTTGCTGCGTGCGCCCTTTCAATGCCGGCGACGGCGTCCGCCCAAACCGCGGTCAAGATCGGCATCCTCAACGATCAATCCGGCGTCTATGCCGACTACGGCGGCAAGTGGTCGTTCGAAGCGGCCAAGATGGCGATCGAGGATTTCGGCGGCGAAGTTCTCGGCAAGAAGATCGAGATCGTCACCGCCGACCACCAGAACAAGCCCGACCTCGCGGTTTCGATCGCGCGGCGCTGGTATGACGTTGAAAACGTCGACATGATCACCGAGCTGACGACGTCATCGGTCGCGCTCGCAATCCACGATCTGTCGAAGCAGATGAAGAAGATCGACATCGTCGTCGGCGCTGCCACCTCGCGCCTCACCGGCGACGCCTGCCAGCCTTACGGCTTCCACTGGGCCTACGACACCCACGCGCTCGGCGTCGGCACCGGCGGCGCGCTGACCGAAGCCGGCGGCGACACCTGGTACTTCCTGACCGCCGACTACGCCTTCGGTCACTCGCTCGAAGCCGACACCGGCAAGGTCGTGACGGCAAAGGGCGGCAAGGTGCTCGGCGCGGTCCGTCATCCGCTGAACTCGTCGGACTATTCGTCGTTCCTGCTGCAGGCGCAGAGCTCGAAGGCCAAGATCATCGGCCTTGCGAACGCCGGTCTCGACACGACCAACTCGATCAAGCAGGCCGCTGAATTCGGCATCGTCGCCGGCGGCCAGAAGCTCGCGGGTCTTCTGCTGACGCTGGCAGAAGTGCACGGCCTCGGCCTGAACGCGGCGCAGGGCCTGGTGCTGACCGAAGGCTACTACTGGGACCTCAACGACAAGAGCCGCGAGTTCGCCGATCGCTTCTTCAAGCGCACCGGCCGCATGCCGAACATGATCCAGGCCGGCACCTACTCGGCGACCCTGCAGTACCTGAAGGCTGTGAAGGCCGCGAACACCAAGGACACGGAAGCCGTCACCCGCAAGCTGCACGAGCTGCCGATCGACGACGCGTTCGCCCAGGGCGGCAAGATCCTGCCGAACGGCCGCATGGTGCACGACATGTACCTGTTCGAAGTGAAGAAGCCGTCCGAGTCGAAGAAGCCGTGGGACTACTACAAGCTGGTGTCGACCGTCCCCGGCGAGAAGGCCTTCATGAGCGCAGCCGCCAGCGGCTGCCCGGCGACCAAGCAGAACTAAGCACACTGCCGAACGACATCGGCCCGGACACGCGTCCGGGCCGAAGTCTTTTGCGAATTGTCATTGCGAGGAGCGTTAGCGACGAAGCAATCCAAGTTCTTGCTCTTGGCTGGATTGCTTCGCTACGCTCGCAATGACGAGCTAAATCCCGAGATAGTGCTTGCGCACTTCGGGATCGTTCTTTACGTCCGCGGCCTTGCCGCTGAGCACCACGCGCCCCGTCTGCAGCACATAGGCGCGATCGGAAATCTCCAGGCTCTCGGAGAGCCGCTGCTCGACCAGCAGCACGGTGACGCCATTCTGCCGGATCTGTTTCACCGCCGCGAAAATCTCGTCGACCAGCTTCGGCATGATGCCCTGCGACGGCTCGTCCAGCATCAGCAGCCGCGGCCGCGTCATCAGCGCGCGCGAAATCGCGAGCATCTGCTGTTCGCCGCCGGACAGCGTCGACGCGCGCTGCTGCAGCCGCTCCTGCAGACGCGGGAACAGCTTGAACACGAGTTCGAGCGGCGCCTCGCGATCGGCCTTGCCGCGATGTAGATAGCTGCCGAGCCGCAGATTGTCGGCGACCGACAGACGCGGAAACAGCCGCTTGTTCTCCGGCACGTAGGCGAGCCCGCGCGACGTGACGAGATGTGCCGGGATCGTGTCGATGCGCTCGCCTGAGAAGTTGACCGAGCCGGATTTCGGCTTCTCCATTCCGGAGATCGACTTAAGCAAGGTCGACTTGCCCGCGCCGTTGGCGCCGGCGACGGTGACGATTTCGCCTTCCGCGACATTGATCGAAATGTCGGAGATCGCGATCAGGCCACGATAGGCGGTGGTGAGATTGGAGACTTCAAGCAGCACGGTGACGGTCTCCAAGATAGGCGGCGATGACCTTCTCGTCGCGCACGACCGCGGTCGGCGCACCTTCGGCGAGTACTTTGCCGAGATGCAGCACGACGGCGCGATCGACCAGCGGCATGACCACTTCCATCACGTGCTCGACCATGACGATGGTAATGCCGGTTTCGCGAATCCTGCGGATCAGCTCGACGCCGGCCTGCGCCTCCGCCGGCGTGAGGCCGGTGAGCACTTCGTCGAGCAGCAGCAGCTTCGGCTCGGTCGCGAGCGCACGCGCCACCTCGAGACGGCGCTTCTTGGGCGGCGTCAATTCGGAGCCGGTGGCGTCCGCCATGTCGGCGAGACCGACATAGTCGAGCACCGCCATCGCCTTCTCACGCGCCGCCAGCATGCGCGGATAGCGCACGAAGGCACCGACCGTGACGTTCTCGATCACCGACATGGAGTCGAACGAACGCGGCACTTGATACGTGCGCGCGATGCCGAGCGAGCACAGCTGCGCCGCCGGCAGGCCCGTGATGTTGAGGCCGTCGAACATGATCGTTCCCGACGACGGCGGAAACGAACCGGCGATCAGATTGAACAGCGTCGACTTGCCGGCGCCGTTGGGCCCGATGAGACCGAGGATTTCGCCGCGGCGGACAATCATGTCGATCGAATCGTTGGCGACGAGGCCGCCGAAGCGGCGCGTCACCTTTTCGCAATGGACGATGGGACCGCTGCTCATGCTAGTACCCGGTTTTCGAAGTTCGTAATCATTTCAGCAACCTCTCCAGCGAACTTCGAAAACCAAAGGGTACTAGCGAAATATAAATTCTAGTACCGCTTTCGATCTGAAGTTCCTGATCGTGACTCGCGGCGGGTGGTGCAGGAACTTCAGATCGGCGGTGCTAGAGCCTTTTTTGAACGCTTGAACAGACCCATGATGCCTTCCGGTTGCGTCAGCGACACCACCATCACCAGGAAGCCGTAGATGACGAGATCGAGGCCCGAGCCGGTGCCGCCGAGGTAGGAACGCGTCAGCTCCGCCATCGGAATCAGGATCAGGGCGCCTACGGCGGGTCCCCACAGCGAGCCGACGCCGCCGAGCACGGCCGGCAACGCCATCAAGAGCGAGAAGCGGAAGTGCATCACGCTTTCCGGATCGATATAGGACACGAACGCTGCGTAGAAGCCGCCGCCGATGGCGGTGAAGAAGGCCGAAATCGCGGCTGCGCCCATCTTCGAATTGAATACGGTGACGCCAAGGCTTTGGGCCGCGTCCGGATCGTCCTTGACCGCGCGCCACCAGTAACCCCAGCGTGACTCGATGATCGCGTAGGTGACGAGCCAGGTGATCGCAAACAGACCGAGCACGAAGTAGAAGTACGGCACCTTGTTGCGGGCAAATTGTAACGTCCACCAGCTGTCCGGATTGAACGGCCACTGGATGCCGAGCGCCGCGCCGCCGTAGTCCCAGTTATGGACCAGCAGCAGACCGATTTCTGCGATCACGATGGTCGCGATCGAGAAATAATGTCCCTTCAGCCGGAAGCACGGGTAGCCGAGCGCGAGCGCCACCAGCGCCGAGAGAATGCCGCCGAAGAGCATGCCGCCCCAGGCGACGATTCCGAACTTCACAAACAGAATGCTGGTGGCATACGCGCCGATGCCGAAATAGAGCGCGTGGCCGAGCGACACCTGTCCGCAATAACCGCCGAGAATGTTCCAGCTCTGCGAGAGCGCCGCGAACAGCAGGGTCAGGATCAGGATGTTCATGAAGTAGACGTCGGTCAGCACGCGGGGGATCATCGCGATCAGTGCGAACACCACGAGCGCGATCAGGAGCTGCTGCCGTCGCGCCGCAACGAATGACGCGTTCGGTGCTGTTGTTGCGATATCGCTCATCACAGCCTCCCGAACAGGCCGCTCGGCCGGATGAAGAGCACGGCGAGGTAGAGCGAGTAGACGCCGACGGATTTCAGCGCCGGCGGCAGGATCAGGGCCGTCAGCGCCTCGACGATGCCGACGATCAATCCGGCAACCAGCGCGCCGAAGATGCTGCCGAAACCGCCGAGCGCGACGGTGACGTACGCAATCAGCGCGAACGGTCCGCCGACCTGCGGATAGATGTAATAGAAGATGGCGAGCACGGCGCCCGACAACCCGACCAGCGCAGCGCCAAGGCCCCAACCAAGCGCGAAGACGCGATTGCGGTCGATGCCGACCAGCGCGACCGCGCCCTGATCCTCACGCGTCGCTTCCAGCGCCTTGCCGAAGTCGGTGCGCGTGACGAGCAGATAGAGTCCGCCGAAGGCGAGCAGCGAGATGAAGCCGCCATAAATCTGCGGCCACGGCAGGAACACGCCGCCGAGGTTGAGCGTCTTGCCGCCGAGCCAGGAGTTACCGAGGTTGCGATAGTCCGGCGTGAAGAAGTATTGCGCCAGTCCCTGGATCACCAGCGCAAGCCCGAAGGTCGCGAAGATCTGCACCATACCGGGATTGGCTTTCGCCCGCATGGCGAAACGGATTACGCCCGCATAGGCGGAGACGCCGACCACGAACATCACGCCGACCACGATCGGCATCAGCAGCACCGGATCGATGGCGCTGACGACGACGAGGCCGAACATCGCGTACATGGCGAGCATCAGAAACTCGCCGTGCGCGAAGTTCACCACGTCCATCAAACCAAAGATCAGCGACAAGCCGACCGCAATCAGTGCGTAGATGAGCCCTATCAAAAGGCCGCTCGCCAGCACTTGTAGAAATGCCTGAACAGTCATCGTCCCCCGCCCCGCGCTGACGCGCAAACACGAAGGGCGCTGATTTCCTGCGCACGTACTCCGCAAAAGTGGATACCGGTTTTGCGATCAGAGTACGTGCAATAACGGAGTCAGCGCCCTTGTTTCATCAAATCACGCGTTCATCGGCCATTTGGCCTTCGCAACGGCGACATTCTCCGGGAAGATCGTGATGAAGTTGCCGCCGATGTACTGGATCAGCACCGGATCGGCATCGGCGTTCTGACCGTCCTCACCGAACTTGATCCGCTTCCACGGCATGATGGTCTTGTCGCCGGGAGTGTCGGTGGCCGCAAGCGCCGCGCGGATCTTCTCGCCGTCCGTCGACTTCGCGCGATCGATCGCATCCGCAAGGATGAGGATCGAGGTGAACTGGCGCGAGGTGTTGTCGTTCAAGTCGCGGTTGGCGCGCTTCTTGAACATCTCGTTGACCTTGGCGATCGACGGCCGCTTCGCCGCCATATCGATGGAGAAGCTGGCGCGCGAGATCAGGCCGGTCAGCTTGTCGCCGACAGCGTCGAACGTCGCCTTGTCGGCGAAGCCTGCGGCCTGCGCGACCAGGTTTTTCGGCTTGTAGCCGAGTTCTTCCATGGTCTTGATCAGCAGGATCGAGTCAGTGGTGTAGCCCGACGGCAGCAGCACGTCCGGATTGGCGCTCTTGAGCTGCTGCACTTCGGACGTCAGCGACGGCGAGTTCGAACGGTACTTGATGTCGGCGACGACCTTGTAACCGCGGTCCGTCGCCAGCTTGCGCTGCACGTTGGAGGAATCGGTGCCGAAGATCGTGTCTTCGTAGAACAGCGCCACGGTTTCGATTTTCTGACCGGCTTTCTTCTGCGCATCGAGGAAATCGAACATGCCGGCCGAGAACATCTCGTCGTGCGCGGCGGCGCGGAAGAAGAATTTCAGGTTGCGGCGATGCAGGCTCGGCGAGGACGAGTCGGCGGCGAGATACGGAACGCCGTAGCGTTCGCACGAGGCGCTGACGGTCGCGGACACGGACGAGTGGAAGGCGCCGACGATGGCAACGACCTTGTCCTGCGTGATCAGACGCTCGGCTTCGGCACGGCCCTTCTGCGGATCGCCCTGATGGTCGGCGAAGATCAGCTTGATCTTAGCGTTGCCGAGACCGGCGAGACCGGCGTTCTTCGCGGTCGGGAGATCGATGTCGAACGAACCGTTGACGATTTCGGCGGCGGTTTCGAGCGCGTGCTTGGCGTCGACGCCGATTTGCGCACTGGGGCCGGAAAGCGGCCAGATCACACCGATTGCAATTTCCCCACCGGCCTGCGCGAACGCGCGCGTTCCCGCGAGCGGCGAACTTGCCAGAGACATGGCCGCACCGGCCAACAACACTTCACGACGATTCATCTGACGCACTCCTTTGTTTATCAGCGCCGGTTCGCGGCAATTGTTTTGGTTGGATTATTGAATCGAGAACTCCGAATTTCGCAGATCGGTCACCAGCATGAACCCCGGCGCATGGGTGATTGCGAAGTCCGGGCGGGACTCCAGAATGATCGACTGCGGGGTCACTCCGCACGCCCAAAATACTGGCACTTCGTCCGGCGCGATAGTGACGGAATCGCCGTAGTCAGGCTTGCCGATGTCGGCGATCCCGATCTGCTCAGGCTTGCCGAAATGTACCGGCGCGCCGTGCACAGCCGGAAAGCGCGTTGTGATCTGAATGGCGCGAATTGCGTCAGCGGGTTTGAACGGCCGCATCGAGACGACGAGCGGTCCCGCGAACGGCCCAGCCGGTTCGCACGCGACCGACGTGCGGTACATCGGCACGTTGCGGTCCTCGTCGATGTGCCGGATCGACAGTCCGTCCGCCATCAGCGCTTCCTCGAAGGAAAACGAACAGCCGATCACGAAGGCAACGAGGTCGCTGCGCCAATGCGACATGATGTCGGCGGGTTCTTCAACCAGCTCGCCATTCCGCCAGACGCGGTATTTCGGCAGGTCGGTGCGGATGTCGAGGTCGAGGCCGAGCGCGGGAATGCGCGGATCGCCCACCTCGGACATGCCGATGATCGGGCACGGCTTGGGATTGAGCTGGCAGAAGCGATGGAAGGCGCCGGCGAGCTTCTCGGGCAGGATCGCAAGGTTGCCCTGGACGAAGCCGGGCGCCACGCCCGCGGTCGAGACCCCGGCATGACCGGCGCGATATTTACGCCGGGCCTCGGCGCTCGGCAGCTCCGCTGCGGCTTCGCTCCGGAACGATCTTGCTGACAGGCTCCCCACGATCCCGCTCCTCAATTCCCTCGACAAGAATTGGATCATGACGGTACGATAATGTCGATTAGAGATTTTTGATGAAAATCGATAAATCCAGATAATCGAAGGCGGGCGGGTCTCATGGTGGACTTCAAGGCGATCGAGACGTTCCTCTGGGTGGTCACCCTCGGCAGCTTCCGGCGCGCGGCGCAAAAGCTGAACACGACGCAGCCGGCGATTTCCCAGCGCATCGCGCAGCTCGAAGGCGATCTCGGCGTCAAGCTGCTGCAGCGGGATCGCCGCGCGACGGTGCCGACACCGAGCGGCCGGCAGATGATGATGTACGCCGAGCGGCTGATCGGCCTGCGATCGGAAATGCTGTCGGTCGTGCGCGATCGCAGCGCCACCAGCGGTGTGCTGCGGCTCGGCGTCTCCGAGACGATCGTACACACGTGGCTGTCGCGCCTGGTCGAGGCGGTGAACAGCGCCTACCCCAACCTGTCGCTCGAAATCGAAGTCGACATCACGCCGAACCTGCGCGCACGGCTGCTGGCGCAGGAAATCGATCTCGCTTTTCTGCTGGGCCCCCTCTCCGCGCCGAAGATTCGCAATCGCGTGCTGTGCGATTATCCGAATGCGTTCGTTGCAAGTCCGTCGCTCGGCTTGGGTAAAGGCCGCAAAACCGTGCACGAGCTCGCGCAGTTTCCGATGATCACCTTCCCTCGCAAAACCCAGCCGTACGAAATCGTGCGCTCGCTGTTCAACCGGCCGGATCTGCCGTCGATCCGGCTGCACGCCAGCGCGTCGCTCGCGACTGTCATCCGCATGGCGATCGACGGCATCGGCATTGCCGTCATTCCCACCGCCATTGTCGAGGAGGAATTGGCGAGCGGCCGATTGCAGCTGTTGGATACCGACGTGAAGATTCCCGATCTGACGTTCTCGGCGAGCTGGCTGTCGTCGCCGGACACGCTTGCGGTCGAACTGGTGGCGGAGCTCGCCGTCCAGCTCGCGCAACGCGACGAGGCCCGCGCGGCTTAGCCGTTGCCGTTCTTGGAGACAGCTTCGCGGCACTCGCTCGGCGACATTCTGAAGGCGGCACGGAACGCCCGGTAGAATGTCGCGAGGCTCTGGAAGCCGCAGGCTCCCGCAACATCGGCGACGGCCGCGTCGGGTGAGTGAATCAACAGTTGCTTGGCGCGCTCGAGCCGGCGGCCCAGCACGTACCGCGCGTAGCTCGTTCCCGTCGGTTCGAACAACATCTGCAGATGCCGCACCGAAATGCCGAGCCGCGCCGCCATGTCGCCCGGCGACAGCACCGACTGGTGCAGATCGCGATCGATGATGTCGCGCGCCAATTGCAGCCGCGCGGCGCGAACAACGTTGCGGCTGCGCTCGCCGTTCGGCTCCGACAGGCCGCGCGCCATCAGCGCGAACTGCGCCAGCGTCTGCACCACCGTGTCGGCCGGTGCGCCGTTGAGAAACTGCGCCTGGTCGAAGAAAGAATTGATGCTGGCGGCGAACAGCGACGTGAAGCCCGGCTTCTCACCCAGTGCCTGTGCCGGCAGCGCGACGCTGTCGCCGGAGGATGACCTCACCGCGGACAGCGGGATCTTCAGCAAGCGCAGATGGAATCCGCGATCGTCGACCGGCGTCGTCATGTACGGCAGGTCAGCATTGCTGATCGCAATATCGCCGGCCTTAAGGGTGAACTCCGTACCGCGGCCGTTGTCGAACCAGCAAGCGCCATCGGTTTGCTGATAGATGCACAGGCTGTCGCTGGGCATCTGTTCGATGTCGGTGAGTGATCGGGTGACCCGGTATGACGATGCGTGGATTTCGACGATCGTGCCTCCGCCGATCGGCTGTGCAGAAAAAGTGCCGTGAAAATCGGCGCGTTTCTCTTTCTCAAGCTCGACCGTCACGCCGAACAGGTTCTTGGCGCGAACCTCGCGCCAGTGAGCAAACCGGTCTTTTTGTTCAATGCTGTCGGTTGAGAACTTCAACACGGTCAACCCCGGGCAAATGCATCAACGGATAGCGGGCCGCGTTGTATCACGGCAACCGCGGGTTGAACAACATGGCGGAGTTAGAACCCAACCACCAATCCATGACATCGCGTTAACGATGCAGAATGCGCGTCAGTTCAGCATTTTGACGAGCCAGAGCGACAGCGCTGGGAACGCCACGACCAAGGCCAGACGGACCACGTCGGCGAGCACGAAGGGCAAAACGCCGCGATACGTCGCGGTGATCGGCACGGTCTTGGCGATGGCCGATACGACGAACACGTTGAGCCCGATCGGCGGCGCCGTGAGGCCGATGCCGACGACGATCAGAACAAGGATGCCGAACCAGATCTGAACGTCCTCGGTGGGGAAACCGAAGTCGAGCGCCGACACGATCGGGAAGAACACCGGCAGCGTCAGCAGAATCATGGCGAGTTCGTCCATCACGCCGCCGAGGATCAGGTAAAAAACCAGGAGGCAGCACAGGATCGCGTACGGGGTCCAGCCCGAGTTCGCGATCAGCTGCGCCGCGTTGTCCGGCACATGCGTCAGCGCGAGGAATGCGTTGAAGACCTCGGCGCCGAGCAGGATCATGAAGATCATCGCCGAGGTCTCGGCGGTCTGCAGCAGGCTTTCCTTGATCTCCTTCAGTCCGAGCGTGCGGCGAATGATGCCGATCGCCAGCATGACGATGGCGCCGACCGACGCGCCTTCGGTGGGGGTGAAAATGCCGCCGTAGATGCCGCCGAGTACAATCGCGGCAATGCCAAGCGCGGGAATGACGCCCATCGACGGTGCCAGCCGCTCCCGCCACGGCACGCGCGCCTGCGCCGGACCGAGCACTGGATTAAGCCGCACCATGATCGCGATAACGGCGCAGTAGAAGAATGCGGCGAGCAGCCCGGGAATGAGCGCAGCCTGGAACAGCTTGGCGATATTCTGTTCGGTGGAGATCGCATACACGACAAGAATGACCGACGGTGGAATCAGAATGCCGAGCGTACCGCCGACGGCAATGACGCCGGTCGAAAAGCCGCCGTCATAGTTATAGCGGCGCAACTCCGGCAGCGCCGCGCGGCCGAAGGTGGCCGTCGTGGCTACGGACGATCCGCAGATCGCACCGAAGCCGGTGCAGGCGGCGATCACCGCCATGGTCAATCCGCCGCGGCGATGGCCCGCGAACGCCGCGGCCGCGCGGAACAGATCGGTCGCGAGACCGGAGCGCTCGGCGAACGCACCCATCAGGATGAACAGCGGAATCACCGACAGCGTGTAGTTGGCGAAGATGCCGTACGGCGTCGTCTTGATGTAATTGAGAAACGGCAGCAGCCCGTTGAGCTGGATGTAGCCGAGGCTGCCGGTGATCAGCATCGCGAGACCGATCGGCAAACGCAACGCCATCAGCAACAGCATGCCGCCGAAGCCGAGCAGTGCGAGAGTGAAGCCGCTCATTGCGGCCTCCGGAACATGCGGCTGGCACTGACAAAGGCGACAAGCGCAACCAGGCCCGCGAGCACGGCGCAGATCGCGACGGGCCAGAAGGTCGGCAGGCGCAGCACCATCGAGTTCTCGTTGGTCGCATACGCATTGACAGCGCCGACGGCGAGCCGCCAGGAGATCAGCGCCATGGCAAGTCCGTAGACGACGTCCCACACCCCATCAATGACGTTGTTCACGCGGGGCGGCAGCCGCATGGTGAACGTGTCGACGAAGATGTTACCGCGGCGAAGCTGGCACAACGGCAAGAAGGCGAAGGCGCAGACGGCCGTCGCCATCTGCACCAGCTCGAAGTCACCCGGCACGCCGGCCAGTTTCACCAGATCGGAGCGAAGCGTCACACTAACGACGACCGTCGCGGCAACAACGACAAGCAGAGTGCCGCCGGCAAGCGCCACCCATCGCACCAATACGTCGATGCCACGCTCATGCGTGGCATCGCTTCCATCGGTTCCGCTCATGGATGGCCTTAGGTTGCCTTCTCGTACTTCGCCAGCAGCGCCTTCGCGTTGTCCAGCAGCTTGCCGCCGTCGAGGTTCTTGTCCTTCATGCCCTTGATCCAGGCCTCGATCACCGGCTCGGTCGCCTTGCGCCATTTGGCGGCTTCGGTTTCCTCGATCACGGTGATGGTGTTGCCGCGCTTGGCAACCATGTCGGATACGACCCTCGCCTGCTCGTCCCAGACGGCGCCTGCGATTGCCGACGTTCCCATGCCCGAGTTCTTATCGATGATGGCCTTCAGGTCGGCGGGGAGACTGTCGTACTTCGCCTTGTTCATCGCGAGGATGAAGGTCGAGGTGTAAAGCGTCGGCGACCCCGGAATCTCCGCGTGGAACTTGACAAGTTCCTGCAGCTTCAGGGCCGGCACCACTTCCCACGGCACGACGGCGCCGTCGATCACGCGCTGCGCCATCGCCTCCGGCACCTGCGGGATCGGCATGCCGATCGCGTTGACGCCGAGCGACTTCAGCGCTTCGCCCGCAAGCCGTGTCGGGAAGCGCAGCTTGACGCCCTTCAGATCGTCGAGGTTGGCGATCTTCTTGGTCGAGTGGATGAGACCGTGATCATGCGCCCAGAAGCAGATCGGCTTCACCTCCCGGAATTCGTCCTGCAGGTTGGCTTCGGCATACTCGTGCAGCGCGCGGGAGTTCACATGCGCGCGCTTGTTGACGACGAACGGAAGCTCGAAGGCTTCGATCTTCGGGAAACGTCCCGGGGTGTTGCCCGGCAGGGTCCAGATCAGGTCGGCGACACCGTCGCGTGCCTGATCGAACAGTTGCGGCGGCGTGCCGCCCAGCTGCATCGACGGGAAGATGTCGATCTTGATGCGTCCGTTCGAGTCGGCGACGACCTTGTCGGCCCACGGCTTGAGAAATTTGGTGTGCGGGTTGGAAACCGCGGGCAGAAAGTGATGCATCTTGAGCGTCACTTCCTGAGCATTTGCGGCCGATACCCGCATGATCGCTGGCGCAGCGACAGCGGCGCCGGTCAGCGACAAGAACTTGCGGCGATTGAACATTTCAGTCCCTCCTCCCTGACCGCCTTGAGGCGGTTTTTTGGTTTCAGCGAATGTTGCGTAGGCAACGATTTTGCGCGGAGTCTGTCAATTCGCGGGGCGATTGGCAAGGAACGCGCAGCATTTTCCGCCTTCCCCATCCTCCCAAACAGAGGTCCAAAAGTATACCCCCGGGGCAAGCCCCGGGGGTAAGTCACATTCAGGTAACTGAAGGGACTGCCGCACGATGTCCGGCAGTCCCGAGAGGCTCAGAACGACAGGCTGTCCTTCAACAGCACCCAGCGGCCGTTCTTGATCTGGTGAACCTGGGTCACCGTGCTGGCCAGATGGTCGGTCTTGGAGAACTTGGTCGGCGGCGATGCAAAGATGTCGTTGAAGACATCACCCGACTCGAGCGAGTCGAGCATCTTCTTGCCGTTCAGGTCCTTGCCCGCCTTGTTGGCATAGTGCGCGAACGTCATGATTGTGTTGTAGCCGATGATCGCCTGGCTGTTGGCGTCGGTGGTGAACTGCTTCTTGTACGCAGCGAGCCAGTCCTTGACCTTGCCCTTGGCCGAGTCCTCGTAAGGAATCTCGAACAGGGCGGCGGCATAGAGCCCTTCGACCGCTTCCTTGCCGAGCAACGGCACTTCGAGCACGTTGGTCGGCGTGGCGCCGAGGAAGGTCACATCCCAGCCGAGCTTCTTGGCTTCGCCCATGGCGCCGATGGTTTCGCGGATGACCGTGCCGAGCACGACCATATCGCAACCGTCAGCCTTCATCTTCGCGACCTGCGCGCTGAAGTCCGAGGCGCCGCGCTTGTAGCTTGTGACCGACGCGGGCTGAATCTTCATCGCAGTGAGCTGTTGCGTGAAGCCGTCGAGCACGTTCTTACCGTACTCGTCGTCCTGGTGCATGATGCAGGGCTTCTTCGAGCCCTTCAGCTCGATCATGTGCTTGAGCGCCGCGCGCGTGCTTTCGACATACGGCAGCAGGTTGTTGAATTTCAACCGCTCCTGCGGCTTAGCCGGATCGAACTTGTAGGTGAATTCCGCTGCGGTGAGCGGGAAGAGCTGGAGAATGCCCGCGTCAAAAAGAATGTCCTGCGCGGCAAGCACGGTGGGCGAACCCATCGGGCCGATCATCGCAAAGATCTTGTCCTTCTCGATCAGCTTCTGCGAGGCAAGCACGGCGCGCTTCGGGTCGTAGCCCGAGTCTTCGATGATCAGCTTGATCTTGCGGCCCTGAATACCGCCGGCCGCATTGATCTCGTCCGCCGCCATCTTCATGCCGTTGGCAACCGGAACGCCCCACGACTTGATCGGACCGGACAGGTCCTGGTGGGTGCCCAGTACGATTTCCGATGCCGAGATGCCCTGATCGGTCACCTTGGTCTGCGCGAGAGCCGGCACCTGCGTCAGCGCCAGCGCGCCCACGGCAAGGCCAAGCACCTTGTACGTTGTCGACATTTCACTCTCCTCTATTGGCCCGTCTTGAGCGAAGGTCAGGGCCTGTCAGTGCCTTCGCTGCTTTGCTTCAGTCTATCGTAACTATTGCCGCGGCACCCGCGACAATCCGTCCTTTGAGCCAGCCTAAGCTACCGCCCTCGCGCCGTACATGGCCTCGATTTCGCCGGCGTATCGCTGATTGACGAACTTGCGCTTCAGCTTCATGGTCGGCGTCAGTTCCTCGTCCTCCGGGGTCAACTGCCGCTCGATCAGATAGAACTTCTTGATGGTTTCGACGCGGGCGAAGTTGGCGTTGACGCCCTCGATCTCCTTCCAGATCAGATCCTGCACCTCGGCCGCACGGCAGAGGCTCGCATAATTGGTGAAGGGAATGTCGCGATCCTGGGCGAACTTCTCGACGTTCTCCTGATCGATCATGATCAGGCAGGTCAGGAACGGACGCTTGTCGCCGACCACGACCGCGTCGGAGATGTAGGGCGAGAACTTCAGCTGGTTCTCGATTTCCGACGGCGTGATGTTCTTGCCGCCGGACGTGATGATGATGTCCTTCATCCGGTCGGTGATCTTCACGTAGCCTTCGTTGTCGATGGAGCCGACATCGCCGGTGTGCAGCCAGCCGTTCTTGATCGTCTCGGCCGTCTTCTCCGGCTGGTTCAGATAGCCCATGAACAGGAAGTCGCCCTTGATGAGAATCTCGCCTTCCGGCGAAATCTTCACCTCACCCCACGGTGCGGCCTTGCCGACCGAGCCGAGCTTGATGCGCTCGCCCGGCATCAGCGTTGCGACGCCGCAATTCTCGGTCTGGCCGTAGACCTCGCGCATGTCGAGGCCGATGGCCATGTACCAGCGGATCAGGTCGGGAGCGATCGGCGCCGCGCCGGTGAAGCAGATGTGGCAGCGGTCGAGCCCGATCATGCGGCGGATGTTGCGGAACACCAGCCGGTACGCGAACCAGTTGGCGATCGTGAGCGACAGCGGTACCGGATCGCCGTCGATCTTGTAGTCGGCGACGCGATTGCCGATCGCGAGCGCCCGCGCATACATCCATTTCTGAAACGGCGTCGCGTCCTTCAGCGCGATGGTGATACCCGAGTAGAACTTCTCCCAGATGCGCGGCACGGCAAGGAACGTGGTCGGCTGCACCTCGCGAATGTTGTCGGGCACAGTCTCGGGACTCTCTGCGAAATTCATCACCGAGCCGACGGCGATCGACAGATAATAGCCGCCGATCCGTTCGGCCACATGGCAGAGCGGCAGGAACACCAGACGTTCCTCCTCGGCCCTCGGAATGAGCAGCGTGTCGGCGTTGCGCATCTGATGCACGACGCTGCGGTTGGAATGCATCGCGCCCTTCGGCGGGCCGGTGGTGCCCGACGTGTAGACGAGGATCGCCAGATCGTCGGCGCCGCGGCTGCCGACCATCTGGTCCCACAGCGCGTCGCGGCCGGACATGCGATTGCGGCCGAGCGCACGAAACTCGTCGAGCGACATCGCCATCGGATCGTTGAAACCGCTCAGGCCCTCCATATCGAAGATGATGATCTTCTCGAGCGTCGGACATTTGGAGCGGCAGGTCAGGACTTTATCGAGCTGTTCTTCATCCTCGACAAAGATCACCTTCGTGCGGGAGTCGTTGACGAGGTATTCGACCTGCGTGATCGAGTCGGTCGGATAGATGCCCGACGACACCCCGCCGGCGCAAAGGACGCCCATATCCGCGTAAAGCCAGTCGGGAGTCGCATTGGCGATGATCGAAGCGACTTCACCCGGCTTGAAGCCGATGGCATCCAGGCCGTAAGCAATCTCTTTCGCGATCTGCAGCCACTCGTTCCAGGTGGTTGCCTGCCAGACGCCGAACACCTTCTCGCGGATTGCGGGCTTGTCGCCGCGCAACTTCACCGATGCGAGAAAGCTCCCCGCAATCGTGTCCGCCACCGTCACCGTAGCCGCGCCAGCCATGGCCATGTTCCCTCGTTCGATTTTAGCTCCCGTTCGCGCCCGGCTTGCTCGCCGGGTTCTTGGTGAGATCGCCGCGTATGACCGCGGGCTATCTCCAAATTTTATCGCCACGTCTTCTTTTTCTTCCAGCGCCGCTCGCCGCGTGCGCCGTGATCGGCCGCGCCGAGATAGAACTCCTGAATGTCTTGCGACTGCATCAGCTTTTCGCAGGTATCGTTCATCACCACGCGGCCGATTTCGAGCACGTAACCGTAATGCGCCGTTTCCAGCGCGACTTTCGCATTCTGCTCGACCAGCAGGATCGAGGTGCCGCGTTCCTCATTGATCCGGCGGATGATGTTGAAGATTTCCTTCACCAGCAGCGGCGACAGGCCGAGCGATGGCTCGTCGAACAGCAAGAGCGTCGGCCGGTTCATCAGCGCGCGGCCGATCGCGAGCATCTGCTGCTCGCCGCCGGACAGTTGCCCCGCCGGCTGATTGATGCGCTCGCGCAATCGCGGAAAGTAGTTGTAGACCTGCTCGAGATCCGAGGCGACGCCGTCGCGGTCGCTGCGCGGATAGGAGCCCATCATCAGGTTCTCGCGCACGCTCAGGAACGGAAACACCTCGCGTCCCTCGGGCACGTGGCTGAGACCCAGCCGCACGATCTTGTCGGCGTCCATGCGCTGGATCGGCTTGCCCTCAAACTCGATGGTGCCCTTCTGCGGATCGAGAATGCCGGAGATCGTCTTGAGCACCGTGGTCTTGCCGGCGCCGTTGGCGCCGAGCAGCGTGACGATCTTGCCGCGCGGCACTTCCAGCGAAATGCCGCGAATGGCCATGATCGGCCCGTAGTAGCTCTCGATATTGCTGAGCCTGAGGACGATGTCGTTTGCGCTCATGCCATCATCCTCATGCGCCGAGATAGGCGGCGACCACGTCGGGGTGCGACTGCACCTCCGCCGGCTGCCCCATCGCCAGCACCTTGCCGTAGTTCAGCGCGATGACGCGGTCGGACACGCGGCTGACCAGTGACATATCGTGCTCGACCATCAGCACCGTGATGCCGAGTTCGTTCTTCATGTCGCGAATCCAGAACGACATGTCCGTCGTCTCCTCGACGTTGAGACCGGAGGACGGCTCGTCGAGCAGGATCAGCTTCGGCTCGGTGCACAGCGCGCGCGCCAGTTCGACGACCTTGCGCACGCCGTAAGGCAGACCGGCGATGACGCGTTCACGGTAAGGCTCGAGGTCGAGAAACTCGATCACCTGTTCGACCTTGTGCCGGTGCATCTTCTCGTCGCGTTTCACGCTCGGCATGAACAGCAGTTCCTGCCAGAGGCTCGACGTGCAGTGACGGTGCCGGCCGACCAGGAGGTTGTTCAGCACCGACGCATTTTCGAACAGCTCGATGTTCTGGAACGTCCGCGCGATGCCGAGCTTGGCGATGTCGTAGGGCGGATCGTTGGTGATGTCGCGATCTTCGAAGTACAGCTTGCCTGCGGTCGGATTGTAGAGCCGCGAGATCAGGTTGAAGATCGAACTCTTGCCGGCGCCGTTCGGGCCGATGATCGAGAGGATTTCGCCCTTCTCGACCGCGAAGCTAACGGAGTCGACCGCCTTCAGGCCACCGAAGTGCAGCGACAGATTATCGGCGCGGAAATAGCTCATCGGTTCCGCTCCGACTTCACATAGATCTTCTGCCGCTTGAAGGTGGCGCGCTTGTACAGCGGGAACAGCTGGAAGAAGAGCTTGATCTTCAGCCAGCGCCCGTAGAGCCCGAGCGGCTCGAACAGGATGAACGCCATGATGATAAGGCCGTAGATCGCGCCCTTCAGGCCGTTGGCGGAGGCGATCGCCGCCACCGACTTCTCGATCTCCGCGGCTTTCGCGGCACCGGCGCCGAGCAGCGTCGAGAAGTTCGCGACCGCGCCCGGGATATCGTCCTTCAGGAACGTGAGGAACGGATCGATCATGACGATGAAGATCGCGCCCAGCACCGCGCCGTGCAGGCTGAACGCACCGCCGATCAGGATCACCATGATGAACTCGATCGACAGCGCCAGCGTGAACATCTCCGGCGAGATGAACGACAGCTTGTGCGCGTAGAGGCAGCCGGCGAAGCCGGTGATCGCCGCGCTGATCGCGAACGACTTCACCTTGTAGAGCGCGACGTTGATGCCCATGCTCTTCGCCGCGGTCTCGCTGTCGCGGATGGCGACGAAGGCGCGGCCTGTCGGCGAGCGCATCAGATTGATGGAGCCGACGATGATCAGGATCAGCACGCCCACGCACAAATAATAGAAGGCGGGGCTGTCGCGCGGGATGGTCGTCCCGAGCATCTCGATGGTCTTGACGCGCAGGCCTTCGTTGCCGTGCGTCACGCTTTCCCAGCGCGCGAGAATTTCCTCGACGATGAAGGCGAAGGAGATGGTGGCAATCACGAGATAGATGCCCTGCAGGCGCAGCGCCGGAAAGCCGACCATCGCGCCGATCAGTCCGGTCAGCAGTCCCGCGACCAGGAAGTAGACCGGAAACGGCACGCCGTACTTCTGCAGATACGCCGTCGTGTACGCGCCGATGGCGAGAAACGCGGCGTGGCCGAGCGACGCCTGTCCGGTGAAGCCGGTGAGGATCAGCAGCGCGACACCGACGATAGCGTAGATCGCAACGAACACGAGCTGGCTAACGAGATAACTCGATAGCACGAACGGCGCGACCGCGAGCAGCACGAGAAGCGTGCCGTAGGTCCACAGATAGCCCGCATGCGGGAAGAGCTTGATGTCGTCTTCGTAGTCGGTCTTGAAGAGAAACTTCATTGATTTCTCCTCAGACTTTCTTGCGCACGTGCAGGCCGAAGATTCCCTCCGGCTTCAGCAACAGCACCGCGAGCAGCACAATGTACGGCGCGACGTCCTTCCAGCCTTGCGGCAGATAGAAACCCGCCATGCTTTCGATCACGCCGATCAAGATGCCGCCAACCACGGCCCCCGGAATCGATCCGAATCCTCCGAGCACCGCCGCTGGAAATGCCTTTAACCCCAGCACCAGTCCGACATTGGAGTGGATGAAGGTGATCGGCGCGAGCAGGACGCCGGCCGCGGTCGCGACCGCCGCCGAGATCGCCCAGACGATCGAGACCACGCGCTTGACCGGAATGCCCATGTAGTAAGCGGCGAGCATGTTCTCGGACGTGGCGCGCATCGCGGTGCCGAGCGTGGTCTTGTTGAAGAAGAGATAGAGCAAGAGGCAGAGCAGCAGTGTCGCCGCGATCACCGAGAGCTTGTCGTAGGCCAGCACCAGGCCGCCGAGCCGCAGCACGCCTTGCGAGAACGGCGTGTCGATCTTGAGGTCGTCGGTGCCCCAGATCATGCCGGCGATCGAGCGCAGGAAGAAGCCGAGGCCGATTGTCGCCATCACGATGGTGAACTGCGGATAGCCGAGGATCGGCCGCACGATCAGACGCTCGGCGATCATGCCGCACGCGGCCATGGCGATGACGGCGCCGAGAAAGCCGAGCCAGTAATTGAAGCCGAGAATGCCGATGAAGGTGAAGGCGAAGAATCCGCCCAGCATCATCAAATCGCCCTGGGCGAAGTTGACGACCTCCGTCGCTTTGTAGATCAGCACGAAGCCGAGTGCGATCAGGCCATAGACACAGCCAAGCGCAATCCCGCTCACAAGCTGCTGAACGAAGTCCAGCATCGCGATTGTCCCTCCCCCTGTCGCACAGCGATTTTTATCGTCTTGTGCGCGCAGCAACCGTGTTTGATTTTTTTGTTTTTGCGTTCGTTACGAACGTCACGGCGCTGATGGCATAGTGCCAAATCATGACGGCAAGTCAACACGATGCAGGCAACGCCGAGCTTCATCAGATGAAATGCGTGCGCTGAAAATTGAGTTGGCGCACGAAATGCCAAGCATCGTTTTGTGCGCGCGATGCCTCTGCGATGTTTCGACGCGACCCTGTTTGTATCTTCGTGTTGCACGGCGCGTCGTCAGCGGCGCTCGATCGTGATGCAGCGATGAGCACTCATGCTCATCCAATCATCTGCGCAACGCGGCCGATCCATTACGGCCAACACATTTGTATCGTTCTGTAACGGGTCGGCGGCGCCCTGCTGCGCCGCACCATGCCGATCACAAATTGTTTTGACCGCTTCTAAATTCCGTTGCCGAGGGCAAGGAAGGCGATCATTCTTCGCCCGCCTGCACCAACCCGGTGGGTGCGGACAAATCTCGAAGGTCAAGTCGCCGTAAGCGACGTCAGCACCGGAGAGGAAACGGGATTATGCCCAATTTGAACATTAACGGGCGGAATGTATCCGTCGATGCTGCGGGTGATACGCCCCTGCTTTGGGTCATCCGGGAACAGCTGCAAATGACGGGTACGAAGTTCGGCTGCGGCGCCGGCCTCTGCGGCGCTTGCACCGTTCACGTCAATGGCGAAGCCGTGCGTTCGTGCCAAACGCTGGTGAGCGAAGTCGGCAACAAGAAGATCACGACCATCGAAGGGCTGAGCGCCAAGGGCGATCATCCGCTGCAAAAGGCATGGATCGCCGAGCAAGTCCCGCAATGCGGATACTGCCAGTCCGGCCAGATCATGCAGGCCGCCTCGCTGCTGGCGAAGAACACCAATCCGACCAAGGAAGAGGTCACCGAGCACATGGACGGCAACCTCTGCCGCTGCATGACCTACTCCCGCATCCAGAAGGCCGTGATGCGCGCCGCCGCCGATATGCGCACCGCCACCGCGACCGCCGATCGGAGGAACACATGAACGAGCATGTGAAACCCCTCGCTCCCGAAGCGACCGACCTCTCCCGCCGCTCGTTCCTTGTCGGCTCCGCCGCAACGGGTCTCGCGCTTGGCTATGCCGGCGTGCCCGGCCTGCTTGGCGCCGATCAAGCGCTCGCCGCCCCCGGCGATTTCGAACCCAGTGTCTGGTATGCGATTTCGCCGAACGGTCTTGTCACCGTGACCTGCGGCAAGGCCGACATGGGCCAGCACATCGCCTCCACCATGGCGCAGATCGTGGCCGAGGAACTCGGCTCCGACTGGAAGGATATGCGCGTCGCGCTCGCCTCCAACGATCCGAAGTACAACGACCCGGTGCTCGGTGCACAGATCACCGGCGGATCGTGGTCGACGATGATGAACTTCGACGCCATGAGCCGCGCCGGCGCCGCCGGACGCATCGCGCTCACCGAAGCGGCCGCTGGAATCATGGGCGTTCCGGCAGGCGAACTCGTCGTGCGCGACTCCAAGGTCACGCATCCGAAGTCGAAGAAGTCGATGACGTTTGCGGAGATCGTCAAGAGCGGCAAGATCAAGAAGACCTTCACGCCGGACGAGCTGAAGGCGATCAAGCTGAAGACGCCGAACCAGTACACGCTGATCGGCCAGTCGGTGCCGCAACTCGACATCCCGTCGAAGACCAACGGCACCGCCAAGTACGGCATCGACACGTTCCTGCCGGGCATGGTGTACGGCAAACTGGTGCTGCCGCCGGTGCGTTACGGCGCCAAGGTGACCGCCGTCGACGAGTCGGGCGCGAAGAAGGTGCCGGGCTTCATCAAGGCCGTCGTGATCGACGACAAGACCGCGACCACAACAGGTTGGGTCGTGGCCGTCGCCAACACGTATCAGGCCGCAAAAAAAGCCGCCGATGCGCTGAAGGTCACATGGGACAAGGGACCGAACGCAAAGGTCTCGAACGAGTCCCTGCTCGCGGAATCGAAACGCATTCAAGCGCTCAACGATTCCGGCCTCTACTTCGTCAAGAACGGCGACGCCGCTGCAGCGCTCGGCTCAGCCGCGAAGGTGATGGAGGCGGAGTACACAACCAGCATCAACATCCACGCGCCGATGGAGCCGATGAATGCCACGGCGCAGAAGCAGGGCGATATCTGGCACCTCTATACGGGCAACCAGTTCGCCACCCGCACCGGCGCGATTGCGGCGGGCGCGGTCGGCGTCGATCCGAAATACATCGTGATGCATCAGCAGTGGCTGGGCGGCGGCTTCGGCCGACGTCTTGACTCCGACATGGTGATCCCCGCGATTGTCGCCGCAAGCGCAGTCGGCAAGCCGGTCAAGGTCATCTACTCGCGCGAAGACGACATGACGATGGACTTCTCGCGTCCCCTCACCTTCCAGAAGATCAAGGCGGGGCTGGATGCGGACGGCAAGCTCGTCGCGATGTCGCATGACGTGGTCGGTGCGTGGCCGACGAAGCGCTGGGGCATCCCGGCGTTCCTGACGCCGTCGGTCGACAACAAGGGCGGCCTCGACGGCTTCACCGTCAACGGCGCGGATCACTTCTACACCGTGCCGAACCACAGCGTTCGCGCCATTCTCAACGAGATGGCGCAGAACGCGACGCCCTCCGGCCAGTTGCGATCCGTCGCGCCCGGCTGGACGTTCTGGGCGGTCGAAAGCATGCTCGACGAGCTTGCGCATTCGATCGGCAAGGACCCGGCGCAGTTCCGCATCGCCTTGCTGGACGGCAAGGGCGAGAATGCCGGCGGCGCCGAGCGGCTGCGCAACACCCTGCTCGCCGCCATGGGCCTCTCCGGCTACGGCTCGAAGAAGCTGCCGAAGGGCGAAGGCATGGGCGTCGCCTGCGTGTCCTCGCAGGAACGCAAGACCGCAAGCTGGACCGCGTGCGTCGCGCACGTCGCCGTCGACAACTCGGGCAACGTCAGCGTCAAGAAGCTGACGATTGCGACCGACGTCGGCACGCAGGTACATCCCGATAATATCCGCGCCCAGGTCGAGGGCGCGGCGCTGTGGGGCCTGTCGCTGGCGCTATACGAGAAGGCCACCATGAAGGATGGCGGTATCGAACAGACCAACTTCGACAGCTACACGCCGCTGCGCATGAGCCAGGTGCCGGAAGTCGCGATCAGCGTCATCGCCAACGGCGAAGGCGCGACCGGCGTCGGCGAACCGGCGGTGACGGTCGTCGCTCCGGCTATCGGCAACGCCATCTTCAACGCGGTCGGTGCACGCGTGCGCGCGCTGCCGATCACGGCGGAGGCCGTGAAGGCCGGTATGAAGGCGTAACGCTGTACGTAACAACGCCGCCGGGCGCATCACGTCATGTGATGTTCCCGGCGGCTTTTTGTTGCGTCGCGCGTACTGCTGCCGATACCCTGCATGCGGAACAAGAATGAAGAACGTATCCTGATGCTCAACGTCCCCCACACCCGGCCCTCCTCCGATCAGTTGCGCGCCGGCCTCGACGCCGCCGATCCGGCGACGCTCATGCTGGTGCTGGTGCATCTTACCGGCGAGCGCGAGTGGCTCGAACGCGCAAGGCCGCATCTGCGCGGACCTATGAGCTATCAGGAGTTCATGCCGGAGGAGCTGCGCCGCGCGATCCGCGATCGTCTCTACGATGTTCTTTCCGAGGGTGGACCTTTCGCGGCCGAACCCGATGACGCGCTGCTGCGCGAGATGATGTCGGTCGCCGCCGGCGAGCCGATGAGCGAAAGCTACATCGCAATGATGCGCGAGGACCTCAATCTCGACTCGCTCAATGCTCGCGCGCTGCGGTGGCGCAACGAGCCGAGCGCCGAGGCGAAGCAGGCGTGCGACGTGCTGATCATCGGCGCCGGCATGTCCGGCATTTTCGCCGGCATCCAGCTTCAGCAAGCCGGCATTCCGTTCCGTATCCTGGAAAAGAACGAGACCGTCGGCGGCACTTGGTTCGAGAACACCTACCCCGGCTGCGGCGTCGACACGCCGAACCATTTCTATTCCTTTGCCGGCGAGCCGAACCACGAGTGGTCGCACTTCTTCGCCAAGCGCAACGAGCTCTGGCAGTATTTCGAGCGCGTCACCGACAAGTACGATCTGCGCAAGCACATCAGCTTCCGCACCGAAGTGATCGAGGCGGCATTCGACCAGGCATCTGCGCGCTGGCACGTGACGGTGCGTCGTCCGGATGGCAGCATCGTCACCCACACCGCGCGCATCCTTGTGTCGGCGGCGGGTATTCTCAACCGCCCGCGCCTGCCCGACATTCCCGGCCGCGACAGCTTCAAGGGTCCGGCGTTTCACACCGCCGAATGGGACAAGAATTTCGACTGGAAGGCTAAGCGCGTCGCCATGATCGGCACCGGCGCGTCGGGGCATCAGGTCGGCCCGGCGATCCAGCCGGACGCCGCGCGGCTGATGATCTTCCAGCGCTCGCCGCACTGGGCGGTGCCGAACCCGAACTATTTCCTCGGCGTCAGCGATGGCAAGAAATGGGCGCTCGCCAACATCCCCACCTATCTGCGCTGGTATCGCTTCCAGCTGTTCTGGGGCTTTGCCGACGGCCTGCACGCCGCGCTCCAGCGCGATCCGGACTGGCCGACGCCCGAGCGTTCGCTCAACGAGGTCAACGAGCGCCATCGCATCTTCATGGAGCGGCATATCCGCAAGGAAATCGGCGATCGGCCCGATCTGCTGGAGAAAGCGATTCCGCCCTACCCGCCGTACGGCAAGCGCATCCTGATCGACAATCACTGGTTCCGCATGCTGACGCGTCCGAACGTCGATCTCATCACCGACAGGATCGCCGCGATCGAGCCGGACGGCATTCGCATGGCCGACGGCACACTGTGGGAATGCGACGCCATCGTCTACGCGACCGGTTTTCTCGCGATGAAGATGCTGCATCCGATGAAGATCACCGGCCGCGAGGGACGTGAGATTCACGAGGTATGGGGCGACGACGACGCGCGCGCCTATCTCGGCATCACCGTGCCGGCGTTCCCGAACTTCTTCATGCTGGTCGGTCCGAACACCGGCCTCGCGCATGGCGGCAACCAGATCTTCATGGCCGAGTGCCAGGTCAAGCACATGATGCTGGCGCTGCGCGACATGCTGGAGAACGATTACCGCACCATCGAGCCGAAGCAGGACGTGCACGACCGTTACAACGAGAAGGTCGACGAACTGCATCGCGGCATGGTGTGGATGCATCCCGGCATGACCAACTGGTATCGCAACCGGCACGGCCGCGTGTTCGCGATCTCGCCCTGGCGGCTGGTCGAGTACTGGCAGATGACGTCGAACTTCGAACGGTCGGATTACCTGACGCAGTAGAGCTGCCGTCACGCCGCTTCGGGCGTCACCGGAATCACATCGACGCCGACGTCCAGCTCCTGCGCGCCGGAGCCGACGAATACCCCGTGGATCGGCGACACATCGGAGAAGTCGCGGCCGACCGCCACCTCGATATGATCGTTGCCGATGTCGATCGCATTGGTGGGATCGACACCGAACCAGCCAATCTCCGGTCCGCACCAAACGGATACCCACGCATGGCTGGCGTCGGCACCTTCCAGCCGCTTCTGGCCCGGCGCGGTGATGGTGCGGATGTAACCGCTGACGTACGCAGCCGGCACACCGAGGCCGCGCAGACCCGCGATCATGATGTGTGCGAAGTCCTGGCAGACGCCGCGGCGTTGCGCGAACGCCACGTCCAGCGGCGTCGAAATCTCGGTGGAGTGCGGGCTGTACTTGAAGTCGCCGCGGATACGCTTGCCGAGTTCGCGGCTGGCATCGATGATCGAGCGCCCCGCATGAAACGATTGCGTCGCATAGGCGGTGACGTCGCGCGACAGCACAATCCGCGGGCTGCGGAACAGGAAATGCGCCGGTGCGTCGGACGCGATCGCCGCCTCATTGAGCGCGGCATCGGCAACGCTTTGCCAGTCCGGCCCCGAGCCGGGCGCTGGTCCCTCCGGCCGATCGACCTCGACGCGGCTGCGCGAGTCGATCGACAGATCGTTCATGCTGGTTTCGATGTTGACGACGGCAACCGCGTTGCCGAAGAAGTCACGTTCCATCACCGTGCCGCGCGGCTGCGGGTCGATGATCAGCGTATGCTCGATGCAGCGCTGGCCGCCGCCGGTCTTCGGCATCACCCGCAGCACGAGCTTCGACGACGCCACCGGCGCCTCGTAGCTATAACGCGTTACATGACGGATGTCGTAGATCACGCAAGACCGCTCGCGCTCTTGACCTTGAGCCCCTCGGGCCGCTGCAAGAAATAGCGCGAGGCGGTGGCGTCCGCAAACCGCATCAGGGTCTGCTCGAACGCGAGTATCCGGGTAGGATCGATCTCCTGCGCTGTGGTACTGGCGATTTCACCGGCGAACCGCTCGATGAACCGTTTCGGCGGCTCGGGCAACCCGTCATCATTCAATGTCGGCAGCGTATCGAGATGTTCACGGAGCTGATTGATCTGGAAACTCACCGAACGCGGATTATACGGATCGAGCAGTGCCATGTCGCGCACCGGCGCCAGCGCCACGCCGATCAGATAGCGCGAACGGTAGGTGATCTGCGAGTCGATCAGGTCGAGCAGGATGTCGAGATCGTTCGCGGTGGCATTGTCGCCGGCAAACGTGCGCGTGAAGCGGCAGGTGTTGATGGCGCGCTCGACGCGGCGGCCGATATCGAGGAAGCGCCAGCCGGCGACGCGGTTGACGTTTTCCTGCGCCAGACCGGAGATCGCCGACAGCGTCACCAGCGCGCGATCGGCAATCTCGAACGCGTCGGTCTCGTTGGCGATCTCCGATGGCTTGACGTGCAGCTGCGCTTCCAGCTTGCCGAGCAGCTTCCAGCTGTCGACGGAGAGCCGTTCGCGGATCACCGACGCCGCGCCATACGCCATGCGTACGTTGGCGATAGCAGAGCCGTAGTTGGCGTCCGACACCAGCGCATGCGAGATCGCTGCAAGCCGTCCCTGCTCCAGCACCTCGGCCGGCACAGCACCCCAGGCGACGAGAATGTTGGCCAGCGCCTTCAGCGCGTTCGCCGCATCGCCGCGCATCGAGTCGAGCTCGACGCTGCGCGAGGACAGACAACGCAGGATACGCAGCATCGCCTCAGTGCGCTCCAGATAACGGCCGAACCAGAACAGGTTGTCCGCGGCGCGGCTCGGCAGATTGCCGAGAATGCGGCGGATGCTCACCGTCTCCTGCGACGGCAGCAGAGTCTCGGTGGCGACCGGCTTGTTCGAGAGCACCCACACGTCCGCCGACTGCACGCCGTCGCCGATCGCAACTGCGCGCGCATCCGGCTTGTCCGACATCAGACAAAAGCCGCCCGGCATCACCCGCCAGCCGTCGGCCGTGGCGGCCGCGAACACGCGCAGCACGAACGGGCGCGGCACCAGCTTGCCCTTCTCGAAGGCAGGCGCCGTCGAGAGCCGCACCACTTCCTGTCCCACATAGTCAACGCCGCGCGCCGCGATCTGCGCGCGCAGCTTATCCCGGCCAGCCTTGTCGAGATTGCCGCCGATCACCGTCTGCCCGCCGACGCCCGCCACCTGATCCTCGAACGCGCCGGCGATCGCCATGGTGTCGAGATTTTCGATCACCTTGTCGCGCGCGGACTGCTGACCGCACCACCATGTCGCGATGTTCGGCAGCGCCAGTTCGCTGAAGCCGAAGTGGCGCGCGACGCGCGGCATGAAGCTCATCAGCGCACGTGACTCGATGAAGCCCGCACCCGGCATATTGGCGACGATGACGGAGCCATCGCGGATGCTCGACAGCAGACGCGGCACACCCAGCCGCGATTCGCCGTTCAGCTCCATCGGATCGACGTAGTCGGCATCGACCCGGCGCCAGATCACATCGGCGCGCTTGAGCCCGGCGATGGTGCGCACATGCACATGTCCATCGTGCACGACAAGGTCATCGCCTTCCACCAGCAGGAAGCCGAGATAGCGCGCGAGGTACGACTGCTCGGAGTAGGTCGCGCTGTAGGGCCCCGGCGTCATCAGGCAGATGCGCGGTTGTTCGCGGTGCGCCAGCGACGCAAGCCCGTTGCGGAATTCGCGGAAGAACGGCGCCAGCCGCTGCACGTTCATGCCGGAATACGCGGACGGATACGCGCGCGACATGGCGAGGCGGTTTTCCAGCGCGTAGCCGGCGCCGGAGGGCGCTTGCGCACGGTCGTTCAGCACCCACCACTGCCCGTCGGGTCCGCGGCCGATATCGGCGGCGTAAAGATGCATCCACCGCCCGCCCGGCGGCGTCACGTTCACCATCGGGCGAATGAATTCCTTGTTGCCCGCGACCACCGCGGCCGGCAGCACACCGTCGGCGACCAGACGCCCCGAGCCATAGACATCGCCGAGCATCGCCTCGAACAGCTCGGCGCGCTGCGCAATGCCCGCGGAAATCTCGGCCCAGTCGTTTTCCTCGATCAGCAACGGCAGGCCGGTGAGCGGCCAGCTGCGCTCACGCGCTTCGTCACCGACGCGATACGACACACCGAGGTCGCGCAGGTGGCGCTGCGCCACCGCAATCGAGCGCGCCATGTCGCTCTCGGCGAGCGCATTGAGCAGCGCCAGCCAATGTGCTTTCGGTTTGTTGTCCGGGCCGATGAATTCGTCCGGAATGCCGGGCAGCGGCGTGTAATCGGCATATGCCGCAGCCCATTCATTCTCGTTCGGCGCCGGCTTTGTCATGCCCCCTGCGGCACGGTTCATCGTTTCACCAGCGTGTGGTCGTTTGGAAATTCCCTCTGCCATTGCGGCGAGCGCCTGAAGGGAATTTCCAAACCAAACCACACGCCCCTTTCAGGTTTGGCGAGCGCCTTTTTGAATCCGAAGTTCGAAAAGAGTGTCCGCTCATGCTGTCGAACTTCGGATTCAAGGCACTCGCATGTTACGTCTTAAATCCAAGGTGAGCGGAAATTCTCCCGTCGCCTCATCGCGCGGAGAATCGAGCGGCCCGCCAGTATGGCCGTGATCCTGGAACCGCGCCAGCCGCCGGGCCTGCGCCTCATAGGAATTTACCGGGAATGTCTCGTAATTGCGGCCTCCCGGATGGGCCACGTAGTAGACGAACCCGCCGAGCGAGCGGGAATTCCAGCGATCGAAAATGTCGAACGTCAGCGGCGCGTGCACCGGTACCGTGGGATGCAGGCCCGCGGCCGGTTGCCATGCCTTGAAGCGAACGCCGGCGACGAACTCGCCTGACTTAGCCGTCGAGGTCATCGGCATCTTGCGGCCGTTGCAGGTGATGATGTGCCGCTCGGGCACGAAGCCCGTGGCTTTGACCTGCAGCCGCTCAACCGAGGAATCGACGAAGCGTACCGTGCCGCCGGCGCCGCCCTCCTCGCCAAGCACATGCCATGGCTCGAGCGCCTGACGCAGCTCGAGCTTGACGCCGGCATACTCCTCGAGCCCGTAGACGGGAAAGCGAAACTCGCGCTGCGCCTCGAACCATTCCGGATCGAAGTCATAACCGGCGCGGCGCAGATCGGCGAGCACGCCGAGAAAATCCTGCCAGACGAAGTGCGGCAGCATGAAGCGATCGTGCAGCGCCGTGCCCCAGCGCACCAGTTCGCCGTCGACCGGCGTCTTCCAGAACATCGCGACCAGCGCGCGCAGCAGAAGCTGTTGCGCCAGCGACATGCGCGCGTCCGGCGGCATTTCGAAGGAACGGAATTCGATCAGGCCGAGACGACCGGTCGGGCCATCCGGCGAATAGAGCTTGTCGATACAGATTTCGGCGCGATGCGTGTTGCCCGATACGTCGACCAGAAGATTGCGGAACAGCCGATCGACCAGCCACAGCGGAATGGTGCCCTGCCCCGGCGCCGGCACATGCGACAGCGCGACTTCGAGTTCGTACAGCTGATCCTGCCGCGCCTCGTCCATGCGCGGCGCCTGACTGGTCGGGCCGATGAAGAGACCGGAGAACAGATACGACAGCGACGGATGCCGCTGCCAATAGATCAGAACACTCTTCAAGAGATCGGGACGCCGCAGGAACGGCGAGTCCGGCGGCGTCGAACCGCCGAGCACCACGTGATTGCCGCCGCCGGTACCGACGTGACGTCCGTCGAGCATGTACTTGTCGGTGCCGAGGCGGCACTGGCGCGCCTCCTCGTAGATCGCGGTCGTCGTGTCGACCGCCTGCCGCCAGTCCTGCGCCGGATGAATGTTGACTTCGATGACACCCGGATCGGGCGTCACCTTGATGACGTTGAGACGCGGATCGACCGGCGGCGGATAGCCTTCGATGTGCACCGGCAATCCGGTCTCGCGCGCGGTGCGCTCGATGGTCGCGAGCAGCGCGAGATAATCTTCCAGCCGCGAGACCGGCGGCATGAACACACACAGCACGCCGTTGCGTGGCTCGATTGCGATCGCGGTCCGCACAAAGCCGCCGATGTCGGCCGAGCCGAGCGGCATCGGCGCCTGCGTATTGCGACTGACCGGCGGCTTTTGCGTGCGCAGCTTGGCGAGTTCTTCCGCGCTCGGCAGCGGCGGCAGTTCCTGCGTCGGATCCTGCGGGTGGATGAACGGATAATCCGACTGCGACAACCACGGCAGGCCGCCGAGCGGCAAGCGCAGGCCGAGCGGCGAGTCGCCCGGCGTCAGGAACAGACGCCCGCGTCGCAGCTGCCATTTCTCGCTGCCCCAGCGCCACTCGCGCGCCTGCGCATTCCACGGCTGCACCGGCAGCACGTAGCCGACCGGCTTCGACAATCCGCGTTCGAACGTGCGGATCATGCGGGTGCGCATTTCCGGATCGTCGATCTTCGGATCGAGCACGTCGACGTTCGCCGGTAGCTCCGCTTCCTTGAGACCCCAGTATGCGGGGTCTTCGTAGGCCGGCATGACATTGCCGGTGTCGAGACCGAGGTTGCTTGCGAGCGACGTCATCAGCCTGTCGGCATCGGCGACAGTGGCTGTGCGCGGGCCGAATTCCTTCGCGATCAACGCAGGATCGCTCCAGATCGGCGTGCCGTCCTTGCGCCAGTACAGCGCGAACGACCAGCGCGGCAGGCTTTCGCCCGGATACCATTTGCCCTGGCCATAATGCAGGAAGCCGTGCGGCGCGAACCTCGCCTGCAGACGGCGGATCAGATTGTCGGCGAACCCGCGCTTGGTCGGGCCGACCGCACCCGTGTTCCATTCCGCGCTCTCGAAGTCGTCGATCGAGATGAAGGTCGGCTCGCCACCCATGGTGAGGCGCACATCGTTGGCGACCAGATCGCGGTCGACCACGTCGCCCATGGCAACGAGGCGATCCCACGCTTCTTCGGAGAACGGCTTGGTGACGCGCGGCACCTCGCGCACGCGCTCGACCTTCATGTCGAACTCGAACTCGGTCTTCGCCGGCTCGGTCAGTCCGGAAATCGGCGCGCACGAACGATAGTGAGGCGCCGCGAACAGCGGGATGTGGCCTTCACCGCACAGCAGGCCCGACGTCGCGTCGAAGCCGATCCAGCCTGCGCCCGGCATGTAGATTTCCGCCCACGCGTGCAGATCGCAGAAATCGACCTGCGTTCCTTTCGGGCCTTCCAGCGGATCGATGTCGGCGCGCAGCTGGATCAGGTAGCCGGAGACGAAGCGCGCTGCGAGACCGAGGTGGCGCGCAAGCTGAACGAGTAGCCACGCGGAATCGCGGCACGATCCGGATTCCAGCTTGAGCGTGGTTTCAGGCTCCTGAACACCGGGCTCCATGCGGATGACGTAGCGAATGTCTTTCTGCAGCCGCGCATTGAGCTCGACGAGAAACGGAATCGTCCGCACACCGCTTTTCTTGACAGAGTCGAGCAGCTTCTTGAGCAGCGGGCCCGCAGGCTCGGGCGTCATGTACGCAGCGAGTTCGCCGCGCTGCTCCTCCGGATAGGTGAACGGATATTCCTCGGCGGACGGCTCAACAAAGAAGTCGAACGGGTTGACCACTGCCATGTCGGCAATCAGATCGACCTCGATGCTGAATTCGTCGGTCTTTTCCGGGAAGACGTAGCGCGCCTGCCAGCTGCCGAACGGATCCTGCTGCCAGTTGACGAACTGGTCGGCGGGTTTGACCCGCAGCGAGTAGCTGAGAATGCGGGTGCGGCTGTGCGGCGCGGGCCGCAGGCGAACGATCTGAGGGCCGAGCGAAATTGGGCGGTCGTACTTGTAGGTGGTGCGATGATGGAGCGCAGCGAGGATCGACACCGGAGCGGACTTTCCACTTGAGAACACGCCTTCGGGCAGAGTTCTCGGCCTTGGCTCCGGTGTCAACGGAGGCGATGGGCTAACGGGCGGATTGCGCTGGCGGATGATGGACTTAGTTGCAGAATGCCCACAATCCAGCCACCGATCGGTGAAAGCGCAAGCAGACGGCAGTCCCCGCTTTAGCTGGGGATATCGCAACCGATGGAGAGCCCAACGGCGCCTCCATCGGGAAAATCGGCGGTACGAGTGCGGAACTCCGCTATCAAGCGGCCGTTATCCGGGCCGCAAGCGGAAAGCGAGATCGGACCGATGAGACTTTTCAAATGCCTGGTCTGCTCGCAACTGCTCTATTTCGAGAACACCCGCTGCGAGAAGTGCAGCCACACCCTCGGCTACGAACCGGGGCGCAACCGCCTGCTGGCGCTTGAGGTCGACGGCGAGATTTGGCGCGCAAGCGACAGCAAGGACAGCACGTACCGATTTTGCGCCAACGCCACCCATGGCGTCTGCAATTGGCTGGTCGACGCATCGACCCCCGATCAGTTCTGCCAGGCCTGCCGCCACAACGGCATCATTCCCGACCTGTCGCAGCCGGTGAACCTCGATAACTGGCGCAAGATCGAAAACGCCAAGCACCGGCTGATCTACACGTTGCTGCGGCTCGGGCTTCCGATCGCAACGCGCGGCGAGAATCCGGAAGGGCTCGTGTTCAACTTCCTCGCCGACTCGCCGTTCGATCCGAATGCGCGGGTGATGACCGGGCACGACAGCGGCCTCATTACGCTGGCACTTGCGGAAGCCGACGATGTCGAGCGCGAACGCCGCCGCTCGCTGATGGGTGAACCGTACCGCACCCTGCTCGGCCATTTCCGTCACGAGGTCGGACACTTTTTCTGGGATCGGCTCGTGCGCGACCGCAACGGCAACGACGCCTTCGTCAAAATGTTCGGCGACTACACGCGCGACTACAACGAAGCACTCCACACCTACTACGCAGAAGGCGCGCCGGCCGACTGGCAAGAGCATCATGTCAGCGCCTATGCGACGTCGCATCCGTGGGAGGATTTCGCGGAGACATGGGCGCACTACCTGCACATCGTCGACACGATCGAGATGGCAGGCGCATTCAGCCTCTATGTCGAGCCGCGTCTCGACCAGTCGGGCCAGCTCGGCGCGCATATCGACTTCGATCCGTACAAGGTCGGCAGCTTCGGCAGCATCGCCGAGAACTGGCTGCCGATGTCATTCGCGCTCAATAACATCAACCGCTGCATGGGCCAGCCGGATTTCTATCCGTTCATCCTGTCGCCTGCGGTGATCGCCAAGCTCGAATTCATTCACGACCTGATCAACCATACTCATCAGGCCGAAACGAAGCCGGCAGTCGCACCGCCTGCCCCGCCGGTTCCGCCCACCGCTCCGTCTCCGCCAACGGCCGTACAGCCGGCGAATTAAAGTCAGCCCTTCGGCGGCCGAGCGCGCAGCGCGGCGATCTTCCAGCTATCGCTTTCCTTGCGGACCACAAAGAGGATGCCGCCCTCAACATCGCGCGGCGGCGTCTCCGGCGGAATGCAGACGCCGGTCATGCGATACGTCGCATCGGCCTCGGCGGTTGTCGGCGTTTGTACCCGCACAGCATGCACCACCGTCGCTGTGATCACCGCGTCGCGATAGCTCGGCACCTGCTTCTGCTCGACATACATCCGGATCGCCTCATCGACGCCGCGCGACGTGCGTCCGGTCGCGCTGACGATCTCGACGTCATCGGTCAGCAGCGCACGATAGGCCATCGGATCGCGGCTGTTCCACACCACGCGCCGCCGCTCGAGCAGGTCGCGGATGGCTTGCTCATCGGAGTTTCGAAGCATGACCAAGCTCTACCGCAACGGTTCAAGCGTGGTCCAGCAACTAAATCAAAGCGTCGGCGTCTTGGTCACCGAGGTGCGGATCGACGCCCACGGCGCGGCGTCATCCAGCGCGACGCGGCCGTTCTGAATCGATACGCCGAGCTTGGCCCAGATTGCGGACAGATCGGGCTCCATCGGCTTTGGCCCCATCTCCTCGTAGAGCTTCGTCATCACGTCGACGCCGACTGTCGCATCCGCCGTCTCCAGCACCTTGCGGATCGACCAGGTGCGCACCTCGTGATTGCCACCGGCGGCCAGCACGCCGCGCATCGCATCCTGCAAACCGTAACGGTTGTTGGTGCGCTTGCGGATTTCGACGTCGGCGATCAGGCAGAAGATCGCGCCGCCCCAATAGGTGCGGCCCCAGGTCGGCGTGTAATCGAGACCGCGATCGCCGCCGCCCGGCATGCCGTTCGGCATCCCGCGCATCATCGAGCGCCAGACATCATCCGCGTTGAGTTGTCCGGCTTGCACGCGCGCGATCGGTTCGATGTAAACCGCAAGCCCTTCCGACAGCCAGTTGTGCTGCTCGCGCAGATCGGGCAGCGCGAGGTGCACCATCTCGTGCACCATGATCCAGTCGCGCAGCAAATCCGCCTCGCTCGCGTCGCTGCCAAGCGTGATGCGGATGGCGCCGCCGCGATAGCCCCAGGTGGTGCCGCCCTGCACGCCGCGTCCACCGACCGGCACGATCAATAGCTTCACTTTCTTGATCGGGAAGCGACCATAGTAAACCGAAACAGCCTCGGCGGATTTTTTCACCCATCCGAGCACGGTTTCCTGCGACAACGCGATGCGGCCCGGTGCAAACGCCACCTGCACGATGCCGCCACCAACCGGCATATCCGTTTTCGGCAGACGCTCGAACGCATCGTAGGGCATGCCGACGCCGCCGAGATACTCCGACTGCGCGCCGGAATAGGTCGGCAGCAAGCTGATCAACAAGCCTGCGGCCACCAGCGCAAACGCACCAATGCGTAATCCGCGTGAACGCATCATGACGCCACACTCCCGTTCTCCGCGCGACGCGCCGCGGACGACGTTGATCCATCCGAGCGATGGGCGATGAACTGCTGCGCGTGGCCGACCACGTCCTCGATCATCGCGGCCAGCAGCGTGTCGCCTTTGGCGCGGGTGGCGAGTGTCGGATCGCCGAAACTTCCCGACGGACTGTAGTTCGGCGACGAGCGGTCACTGCGGCTCAACGGTCCAGGCGCGCTGCCGCTGCGATCGACCGGGCTCGCCTGCGCCCGCGACATGGCAACAACGTGCGGAGCAATCGCAAGCATCAGCGAGGTTTCCGGCTCGTCTGCGTGGCTGCCGTAACGCTGCTCCAGCAATCGGCTCGCGGCCGCGCGATAGCGCTGCCCCTGGTGCACGCGGATGTGCAGAACTTTCGTCGGCTGGAACGCCGCGAGCGCGCGTTCGGTCGGAACGATCGTCGAGATGCCGGTATCGATCACGATCAAGGCGCGCGCGCCTGCGGCCAGAATGCCCGATGCGATCTCGCCGACGAGCGATTCATAAACCGGCGCCGAGAGCGAATTGCTGCCCGGATAGTCGACGAACGCGGGATAGTATCCGTAGGCGATGGTCGGCCAGATCAGCGCATCGATCTTCTCGGCAATCCGCGCGGCGAAGAATTCCGCCTGCAGCTGATCGGTGTTCATCGGCAGATGCAGCCCGTGCTCCTTGCTGCCCGCACCGATCGGCAGCAACGCCACCGCACCGGCCTTGAGGCGCACATCGATTGCATCCCACGTCATGCGCGCAACGGCATGACGGTCGCCGCCACTCTGGTTGCCGCGAAACAGGCTGGTCAGACCGGACGTCGCATCGGCAAGGGAGAACGGAGCTTTCATGCGCGCCATCGTGTGCAGTCAATCGAACGTCGTGCGATTGGACGAGAGATGCCGTTGCGCCGCAACTCACATTTGTGTTGCGCTCATGACATTTTAGTAAGAATGAACGCCGCAGCCGTGATCGCGAAGCGCTATGCGCCGACGGAGATTCCGCTGAGCAGACCCGACGTCACCCACCCGCGCAGATAGCCGGCGCCGCGGCCCGCCGCATTGTCCGGGTCGTCATAGGTTGCGAGCATCGAGCACAGGACGCCAAACGGGATGCCGTTGACGGCCTCATCCCACATCATCGCCTCTTCCACCGTCAGTTCGCGGAACATCGGCGTATTGTCCTGCCGCCAGACCAGAACGCGGCATGGCTCATCGAGCACCTCCGCGTCCGGCGGCGTCTCTTCGCCCTTGAGCGCGATCCAGATCGCCGCCGCATTGCTGGTGAAGTCGAAACGCTTGGCGGTGACGTGCGGCCGGAAAACCAGATCGTTCCAGGACTCGGGCGGCACGGCCGCGATCTGCTCGATCGCGAGGATATCGCCGTCGGTCGCGTCGAACACATCGTTCAGTGCGCGCTCGAGTTCGGCGAGTTCGCAGATCGCCGGATAATCCGAGTAAGGCTCCGTCGCGCGCAGGAAGTCCGGAATGCCGCGCGAGTACCAGCGCAGGTTCGCATGCTCCGATGGCTTTGCCTCAACGTAGGCTTTGCCCATCACATCGAATTCGTTGTCGCCGAGATATGTGTGCAGGTACGGATGATCGTTGCTGAGCGCTTCGACGAGCCGCGACGAGTATGCATAGCGGTAGACGCCGAATAGGACGTCGCGCTTTTCCTTTGGACTGTCGAGGATCTCGGCCAGAACGGAATCGTCGCCGCTCGTGATGCAGCGCTGGAACTCGTCCTGAAGCTCCTGAAAGTTCTTCATGTCGACAGTTCTTATAATACTTTCCGCGCCTGCTCCGTTGCCGGCAACACCTCGGCCGCGATGTCACGCAACTTCTGCACCTCGACCAGCAGTTCATCCAGCGGCGGAATGTTGTCGTCGCGCTCGATGATGGTCGACACCGCGCCGAAGCGCTTCAGCGCCGCCGCATACAGATCCCACACATCGTCGCAGACCGGATGGTCGTGCGTGTCGATGATGTGCGTGTCCATGTGCGTGTGGCCGGCCATGTGGAACTGGACCACGCGATCGCGCGGAATGCCTTCGAGGAAGGTGTGCGGATCGTAGCCGTGGTTGAAGGCGCTGACATAGACGTTGTTGACGTCGAACAAGAGCCAGCAACCGGTGCGCCGCGACAGCTCGCTCAGGAATTCCCACTCGGTCATGTCGGGATTGGCGAACTGCACGTAGGTCGAGACGTTCTCGAGCACAATCTCGCGGCCGAGAAAGTCCTGCACGAGGCTGACGCGGCTCGCCACGTGGTCGAGCGATTCCTTGGTGTACGGGATCGGCAACAGGTCGTGCAGGTTCTTGCCGTGCACGCCGGTCCAGCACAGATGATCGGACACCCACTTCGGCTCGACGCGTTTGGCGAGATCGCGGAGTTCGGTGAGATATTCGTAGTTCGGCTTGGCGGTCGAGGCGATCGAGAGCGACACGCCATGCATCACCACGGGATAGCGCTCGCGGATGCGTTCCAGCATCTGCAGCGGCTTGCCGCCGGGGATCATGTAGTTTTCGCTGATGACCTCGAACCAGTCGATCGGCGGATCGCCGTCGAGAATGTCGTTGTAGTGCTGCGGACGCAGGCCAAGGCCGAAGCCGAGGAACGGCGGCTTGCTGCCCGAACGCGCCGCGACGCCGGAATTGTCCCGCCCGACGGATGAAACCTCGTCCGCGGTCGCAGTGACGGCACTGGGCGTCATCCGGAGGCCTCCAACGTTCTCATCAAGACCGGCTAAACCGCCGTGAAACAGATAAGCGGTTTCTAAATACCATAAAGAGAAAAGGACTGGCAGAGGTCTGCCAGTCCTTCCCTTGGAAGACGCTTACGACTTCTTGAAGGTGCCCTTGGCGGCGTCGCACTTGTCCTTCGACATCATCGCAAAGCCCTGACCCTTGCAGGCGTTCTGGCCTTTGCATGCATTCGCGCCGCCCTTGCAGGCGCCCTGGCCCTTGCAGGCGTTCGCGCCGGTGCACTGGCCGTCGCCAGCAGCCTGGGCGTTCGCCGAGACGGTGGCGCCAGCGAGGAAGAGAGCAGCAGCGGCAACGGCGAGCGTCGCGCCGGACTTCGAATTGAGCTTCATGGTATTCCTCCAGAGGTTTCGACAAATAGTTGTCGCGTTAACAGCTACGCACGAGCACGAAATCGTTTCAACGAATCGACCAAGAGAAAAACATTCCAATCGGACAAACCGATGACTCTCGAAAAATGCAGGGGTGACTGACGTCACCCCTGCATTGGATTTGCCGAAAAAGATCAGGACTTCTCGAACTTGCCCTTGACCTTGTCGCAGTCAGCCTTCGAGGCCGAGGTAAAGCCCTGGCCCTTGCAGGCGTTCTGGCCCTTGCAGGCGTTCGCGCCGCCCTTGCAGGCGCCCTGGCCCTTACAGGCGTTCGCGCCGACGCAGTGACCCTTGTCCTGAGCCTGAGCGACCGAGGTCATCGCGGCACCGGCCATGAACAGCGTCGCAGCGGCAACAGCGAGGGTCGCACCCGATTTCGAATTGAGCTTCATAGTAGTCCTCCAGAAGACGTGGTTGAGTGACGTTCAAGGAAAAACGATCACAGGTTGGACTACGCCGCGAAGAGCGATTGGTTACTCGCCGCCAAAAATAATTTGCTTGGAAATGGCGTGTCGCGGAAACGTCATCTGCGCGCGTGGCAGCGATCACGAAAAAGTTGACTAGCGCCGGATTTTTGCAGTGCCGCAACTTGCACGGCCGCAACAATCGTCACTTCCGCGCAACAGTGACAAGCCGAAGGACGTCCGCAAATGAAAAAGGACCGGCGTTGGACGCCGGTCCTTTCGCAGCAAATAGCTTAGCCCGCGACGAACTTGCCGCCAGCAGCGGCGCAGCTCTTTTCGTCGCTGAGCGAGAAGCCCTGGCCCTTGCAGGCGTTCTGGCCCTTGCAGGCGCTCGCGCCGCCCTTGCAGGCGCTCTGGCCCTTGCAGGCGTTGCCGACCATGCACTTGCCCTTGGCGGCCTGTGCATTGGCGGTCGAAACGGAAGCGCCGGCCAGGAACAGAGCGGCAGCGGCAACGGCGAGGGTAGCACCCGACTTCGAATTCAGCTTCATGACGATCTCCTCTGATGTGACTGAGGCTCGCATGGACGACGATCGCCCCCACGAACCATGGGTTCGGTGGTTCGCCGGAAGATCAGTCAACGGATTGCACGACGCGAGGATGCCCAAAGGGTAAGCCCAACATCTTCAATGCAATCGGTTGCCCCCATTCCGCCGCGCGGACCATCCGCCGCGAGCTACGCGCGGACTTTCATTCGGGGTGCAGGATGATGAAAAAATATATCGGCGATCACGTAACGATCCATGCGTATCATGGCACCATCGCTGACATATTCGCACACGCGAAATGCCGGACCTCTTGCGAGATCCGGCATCGTCACGTCGAGAGCTGCGTTCAGTTCATCGATTGCCGCTGCGGCTTGAGCTTGGCCATCTGCTCGACGGTGTCCTTCAGTTCCTTCGCGTTGAACGAGGGGAAGGAGCAGATGCGATTGCTGCAGGCAAAGGCGGCGGCCTGACCGAGATCGGGGTATTCGACATCCGGGTTCGGCAGCTTGCCTTCGCGCAGGTCCAGCCACTCGAGCCGCTTGTAGCGCGCCGGGTATGCGCGAGCGACGATGTGCAGGTCGCGCGCCTTGGCGTCGTCCTTGCGGCCGACGATGGTGATGTGCGTCGGCTCGACCGCAATTTCTTCGTCGGCGAGCAACACGCCCGGCAGCGGCCGCGGCAGGTCCGAGGTCATGCCCGCGAGGTACTTCATCGCGTGCACGGCGTTGTCATGGTAGGCCTCGCTGCCGAAGTAGCGGTCGAGCAGGTTGAGGAAGCGCGCCACCAGGATCTGATCTTCCATCAGCTTGGCGGGCTTTGCGAACACGCCGACCTTGGCTTCGCTGGTTTTCGAGGTGAAGAAGCCGCCGGCCGGATCTTTGAAGTTGGCGATGACGAAGTCGCCAGCCTTGCTCGCCGCCGTTAGCCATTCGCGGTTGCCGGTCGCGCTGTACATGTCGAGGAACGCCTGGCCCATGGTCGCGGAATCGCCGAGGAACGGCCCGCCGCGATCCTTTTCGCCATGCTTGAAGCCGCCATCCGGCAACGCACGGTTGGTGATCACCCAGCGTGCCGCGCGCTCCATGCGCTCCAGCGTCTTCTGATCCTTGGTGACATTGTAGTACGCCGCCAGACCGCTGATCGCCCAGCCGTTCTCACGGGCATAGAGGTTCTTGTCGATGCGCGGCATGCCGAGCTTGCGGCGTTCCGCATCGTTCAGCGCATAGAAGTGATGGCCGTCGACCTCGCGATTGAGATCGGCGTCCTGGCTGACATAGAACGCGCCCTCGGGCCCAAGCATCATCGAGGTGAGATAACGCTCGACGTCCTGCGCGGCCTTCAGATACTTCGGATCGTTCCAGCGCGCATACGCTTGGCTGTACTGGCGCAGGTACTGGCCCTGGAACGACATGATCTTCTCGAAGTGCGCCTTCTGCCAGGAGCCAGCCTCCGAATACTGATAGACGCCGCCCCAGACCGGATCGATCAGCGCGATGGCCGCGTCGAGCGTCTGGCGCGCGCGTTTGGTGGCCTGCGCGTCGCCGGCTTCGGCACGCAGCATCGCGTAGTCGAAGCTATCGCTGTCGATGTACTTCTGGTTCTCGCCCCAGGCGCCGAGCTTGTCTTCGTAGGATTCGTCGTAGCGCTTGATCAACGCCTCGCGCTTTTCCTTCGACAGGAACTTGTCGGTCGCCGGCTCGCCGGAGAACTGCTGACCGATCGAGGGACCCGGCGTCGGATCGTCGATGACGGCCTGCAGAATCGACGCCATCCGGTCCGGCTCGATGTAGCCGCGGAACTTGGCGATCTCGTTGCCGTCCGGCCCGAAGATAATGGTGGCCGGCCAGCCCCAATCGCCGTAGCGGCTGGAGAGGTCCGGGTTGGCGTCCTGGTCGGCGCGCACCGGGATGTACTTGGCGGCGAGCAGCTCGTTAACTTTCTTGTCCGCGTAGGTCGTCTTGTGCATCACGTGGCACCAGTGGCACCACACCGCTTCCATATCGAGGATGACGAAGCGCTTTTCCGCGGTCGCCTTGGTGAAGATGTCCTCACTCCATTCGTTCCATTTGACGCCACCCTCCTCGGCGGCGAGAGCGGGCAGAGCGAACAATGCGGCGATGGCGATAGCCAAGACCCGGACGAATTTCATGGGACTTCCCCTTGGTGATCCACGTGGGATGCGAGCGGAGCGATGCCGGAAATACGGAGCACGCTTCGATCCGGCTCACGGACGGAGAAGGGTCACGCAAACGTGAGGCTTTCCGTCCACCTCGTCTCGAATGAGCGTCAGCTCATGCGATAGCGGCCGGTGACATACCGGCCGCTATCGAGTCATACGCAACCCGCAACAGTTACTTGTCTTGTTTACTTTGCGGCTTACTTGGCTTCGGCCTACTTGGCTTCATCCGCGCGGCCGGTGCTGCGCAGCAGCAGATAATCGAGCGACACCTTGCCCGGGCCGGCGACCGCCAGCCAGAAGAACACCGCCATGTAGGTGAACTCTTCGAAGCCGAGCAGCGTATCGATCGAGCTTTCGCCCGCCGAGAACGCCTTCATCCAATCGTCAAACTTCGCGACCTTGAGCGCGACGATCATGACGAACGCAAGCTGTGCGGCGAAGACGCGCGTGAACAGACCGAGGATCAGCGCAATGCCGCCGAGGAATTCCACACCCGATGCGAACGGCGTCAGCAGCGTCGGGAACGGGATGCCCCACTCGGTGAAATTCTTGATCATCACCGGCAGGTTGTTGAGCTTCTGCCAGCCGGTCCACATGAACACGTAGCCAACAACGAGGCGGGCATACAAAGGCCCTGCCCACGAAAAATGCGCGGCGATCCGCGCAGGCAAAGCAATGAGCAGGTTAACGAGAAAATCCATAAGACACCCAGTCGTAATGTGCGGTTTGCGTACGTCGGAAGCGGGGGTACTGGGGCGTTTCGGATCGATCGGCGGGATTGTTACGCAGTTATCCGAAATTTGCCAGCGCCGGGAAGGTTTCCAACAGCCAAATGCTGATGCTGGTGATCGATCCGGTGAGGAATGCGACGCCGGTTAAAACCATCAGCACGCCCATCGCCCGTTCGACGTTATGCAGCTGCTTCTTCATGCGGTTGAAGGCGGCCGAGAAGCGGTCGATTGCGAACGCGGCCATCAGGAATGGAATGCCGAGGCCGGCGGAATAGACCGCAAGCAGGCCCGCGCCCTTTGTGACAGTTGCGTCGGCGGCGGCCACCGACAGGATCGCAGCCAGGATCGGGCCGATGCACGGCGTCCAGCCGAAAGCGAAGGCAAGGCCCATCACATACGAGCCCGTGTAGCCGACCGGCTTCGACATGGTCGCGCGGCCCTCACGCATCAGGAACGCGAAGCGCGTGAGCCCCAGGAAATGCAGGCCCATCAGGATGATCACGATACCCGCGACAATCGAGAACTGCGCGGAATACGCGCGGATGAAGCCGCCGATGTAACTGGCGCTTGCACCCAGTGCGATGAATACAGTGGAGAAGCCGAGCACGAAGCACAGCGCGGAGAACATGATCGCGCTCTTGGAAGCCGACGAAGCTTCGGTCTCGTTGTTGGCGTTGTTCAGCGTCGCGCCGGTCAGATAGATCAGATAGGGCGGCACCAGCGGCAGCACGCAGGGCGACAGGAAGCTGATGACTCCGGCAGCGAATGCGGCGGGGACCGAGATGTCTGTGGCCATGATGACGTCCGACCTTCAATGCGCGCCGCGGGCGCGGCGGAAAATGTGGCGATCAGGCTTATCTACGGACATGCGGTCTCGCGGTTTCGAACTTGCGGTAAGTGCGGGCGGCGGCCCGCCAGCTCGCGATAAGTTTGACTTTCGGGGCCAGCGATACATGCGTTAACCTGCGCTGACCATCCGGAATCTCGTCGCTTCCCTGTCATATCAGTCACTTGAAGTTGAAACAGCACGTTCATGACCCATCCTTCACCACCCTCCGCTCCCCGGCGCCCGCACACGTTCACGGTCCACGGCATCACCGTCACTGACGACTACGCGTGGTTGAAGGACCCCAACTGGCAGAAGGTCCTGCGCGAACCGGCCCTGCTCGATGCCGACATTCGCACCTATCTCGAGGCCGAGAATGCGTTCGCGGAGCAGCTGCTCGGGCACACCAACGCATTGCAAAAGACGCTCGTTGCCGAAATGCGCGGCCGCGTGAAAGAGGACGACTCCAGCGTCCCGTCTCCGGACGGCGCGTTCTCCTACTTCAGCAAGTATCGCGAAGGCGGCCAGCATCCGCTCGTCGGCCGCATGCCGCGCGACGGCGGCGATGAAAAACTCATTCTCGACGGCGATGAACTCGCCAAGCACAGCGAATACTTCCAGCTGCGCGGCTCGCGGCATTCGCCGGACCACAAGCTGCATGCCTGGAGCGCCGACGACAAAGGCTCCGAATATTTCACTGTGCGTGTCCGCGATTGGGCGAGCGGCAAAGATCTCGACGACCGCATCGAGGAGACGGACGGCGGCATCGTCTGGGCAAGCGACTCGAAGTCCTTTTACTATGTGAAGCTCGACGACAATCATCGCCCGCTGAAAGTCTATCGCCATCGTCTCGGCGCGGCTCAGTCCGACGATGTTCTTGTCTACGAAGAGAAGGACTCGGGCTGGTTCACGCATATTCATGAGAGCGCCAGCGGCCGCTTCTGCGTCGTCGCCGGCGGCGATCACGAGACATCGGAACAGTGGCTGATCGATCTCGCCGACAACGACGCCAAGCCGCGCCTCGTCGCCGCGCGCGAGGACGGCGTGCAGTACTCGGCCGCCGATCGCGGCGATCAGGTCTACATTCTCACCAACGCCGACAAGGCCATCGACTTCAAACTCGTCACCGCGCCGCTCAGTGCACCGGAGCGCGCCAACTGGCGCGATCTCATTGCTCATCGTGAAGGCGTCTATGTTCTCGACTTCGAGCTGTACGCCAAACATCTGGTGCGGCTCGAGCGCAAGGACGCCCTGCCCTCGATCATCATCCGCGATCTGCGCAGCAACGACGAACACGCCATCGCCTTCGATGAGGCTGCCTACTCGCTCGACACGCTGGGCGGCTATGAATATGAGACCACAAACCTGCGCTTCTCGTACTCGTCGATGACGACGCCCTCCGAAGTGTTCGACTATGACATGGAGAAGCGCACGCGCGTCCTGCGCAAGCGTCAGGAAATCCCATCCGGCTACAACCCGGCGGACTACGTCACCACACGCATCCTGGCGACAGCAAAGGACGGCGCGCAGGTGCCCGTCTCGATTCTCTATCGCAAAACCACCGCCATCGACGGCAGCGCACCGCTGCTGCTCTACGGCTACGGCTCGTACGGTCACGCCATGCCGGCGTCGTTCTCGTCCAACCGGCTGTCGCTGGTCGATCGCGGTTTCGTCTATGCCATCGCGCATATCCGTGGCGGCGCCGACAAGGGCTGGGGCTGGTACCTCGACGGCAAGCGCGAGAAGAAGACCAACACCTTCGACGATTTCGCCGCAGCAGGTCGCGCGCTGATCGGGAAGAAATACACATCGGCGAAGAAGATCGTCGGCCATGGCGGCAGTGCCGGCGGCATGCTGATGGGTGCGGTCGCCAATCGCTCGGGCGACCTGTTCGCCGGCATCGTCGCCGAAGTGCCGTTCGTCGACGTGCTGAACACGATGATGGACGACACGCTGCCGCTGACGCCGCCGGAGTGGCCCGAGTGGGGCAATCCGATCACCGACGAAGCGGCTTTCAAGACGATCCTGTCGTATTCGCCTTATGACAACGTCGAGGCGAAGTCCTATCCCGCTATCCTCGCCATGGGCGGCCTCACCGATCCGCGCGTGACTTACTGGGAGCCGGCGAAATGGGTGGCGCGGCTGCGCGCGACCATGACCGGCGGCGGTCCGGTTGTACTGCGCACCAACATGGGCGCGGGCCACGGCGGCGCCTCCGGCCGCTTCAACCGGCTCGACGAAGTCGCGATCGTATATGCCTTCGCGCTGTGGGCAGTAGGGCTGGCAAAAGCTTAAAGTACTTGTCCCGGACGCGATGCAGCGTGCAACGCTGCTTCGCAGAGCCGGGACCGTTCCAAACTCAGAGGTTGATACGGCCCCGGATCAGCAGCGCGCGTCATTTCATGCCGCGCAGCGTCCGGGGCAAATAAACTCACACCGAGTGCGGCTTGGGCTCGGCCTTCGGCTCCGGCGTGGCGACAACCATCGCGGCCTTCGCCTCCTCGCGCGCCTGCTTGGAAAACGCCTTCAGCACGCCAACGAAGAACACCGGCACCATCAAGAGCGCCAGCACGACCACGGCGATCATGCCGCCCATCACCACCGTGCCGATCGCCTGCTGGCTGGCGCCGCCGGCGCCGGTGGCGATCACCATCGGCAGCACGCCGCTGACGAACGCAAAGCCCGTCATCAGAATCGGGCGGAAGCGCAGATGGCAGGCCTCCGCCGTTGCTTCCAGAATCGGCTTCCCCTGCGCGCGCAGATCCTTGGCGAACTCGATGATGAGAATCGCGTCCTTGGCCGCGAGCCCGATGATCGTGATCAGGCCGACCGTGAAGTACACGTCGTTCGGCAGACCGCGCAGCATCGCCGCGATCACCGCGCCGAGAATGCCGAGCGGCACCGTCATCAGCACCGCGACCGGGATCGTCCAGCTCTCATAGAGCGCGGCGAGACACAGGAAGACGACGAGCGCCGAGAGCGCGAGCAGGAACGGCGCTTGCGAGCCCGACAGCTTTTCTTGCAGCGACTGGCCGGTCCATTCGTAACCGAAGCCGCGCGGCAGCTGGCCCGCGAGCTTCTCCATTTCCTTGATCGCGTCGCCCGACGTGTAGCCCGCGCGCGCGGTGCCGCTGATGCGCACCGACGGATAGTAATTGAAGCCGACGATCTGCGTCGGGCCGACCTGCCACTCGACGGTGGCGACCGAGGCCAACGGCACCAGCTGCCCGCGGCTGTTCTTGACGTTGTACGACAGAATGTCGTTGGCGCTCATGCGCGCCACCGCTTCCGACTGCACGATCACGCGCTGCATGCGGCCGCGGTTGGGGAAGTCGTTGACGTAGTTCGAGCCGAGATTGGTCGAGATCGTGTTGTTGATCTCCTCGAACGTCACGCCGAGCGCGCTCGCCTTCTCGCGGTCGACATTGAGCTGCACCTGCGGCGCCGGCGGCAGACCTTCGACGAACACGTTGTTGAGGATCGGACTCTTGTTGGCGGCGGCGACAAGCTGGTCCTTCGCCGCCATCAGCGCGGGATATCCCTTCTGGCCGCGATCCTGCAGACGGAAGCTGAAGCCCGACGAGTTGCCGAGGTTGTCGATCGGCGGCGGCTGCTGCGCATTGATCTTGGCGTCGCGAACCGACGACAGCTTGCGGTTGGCGTCGTCGACGATGGCCGCCGCGGAATCGCCCGGCCCGCGCTCCGACCAGTCCTTCAGCGTCACGAACGCCTGTGCGGTGTTGATGCCCTGGCCGAGGAAGCTGAAGCCGGTGAGGAACGTGACTTCATCCACACCGGACCGTTGCGCGAGATACTTCTCGACCGCCTCCACCGCGTTCAGCGTACGGCTATAGGAGGAGTCCGACGGCGTTTGCACGTCGACCGTGATGAAGCCTTGGTCGTCGATCGGCAGGAAGCCGCCGGGCAGGCGCACGAACGCCCAGCTCATCGCGACGACGATGGCAAGGTAGATCACGATCAGCCGTCCCGTCCGCAGGATCGACCAGCCGACAATGCCGCTGTAGCCGTCCTTGGTCTTGTCGAGGACGCGATTGAACAGCCCGAAGAAGCCCTTCTTGGCGTGACCGTGCCCCGCTTCGACAGGCTTCAGCAGAGTCGCACAGAGTGCGGGCGTCAGCGACAGCGCCATCAGCGCCGAGAAGCCGATCGCCGACGCCATGGTGATCGAGAACTGCCGATAGATGATGCCGACCGAGCCGGGGAAAAACGCCATCGGCACGAACACGGCGATCAGCACCAGCGTGATGCCGACGATCGCGCTCATGATCTGGCCCATCGCCTTGCGCGTCGCCTCCTTCGGCGGCAGGCCTTCTTCGGCCATGATGCGTTCGACGTTCTCGACCACAACGATGGCGTCGTCGACGATGATGCCGATGGCGAGCACCATGCCAAACATGGTGAGAATGTTGATGGAGTAGCCGAGCAACAGCAGCATCACGCAAGTGCCGAGCAGCGCCACCGGTACGACGATGGTCGGGATCAGCGTGTAGCGAATGTTCTGCAGGAACAGGAACATCACCACGAACACGAGGATCACCGCCTCGAGCAAGGTCATCAGCACCTTGTGGATCGAGGCCTGCACCACCGGTGTGATGTTGTAGGGAATTTCATACGCGATGTTCGCCGGAAAGAACTTCGACAGATCCTTCATCTTGGCTTCGACGGCGCGCGCGGTCGCGAGCGCGTTGCCGGTCGGCGACAGCAGCACCGAGAGGCCCGCCGTCGGCTCGCCGTTGAGGCGCGTCGTGAACTGATAGCCGAGCCCGCCGATTTCGATGCGCGCCACGTCGCGCAGTCGCACGGTCGAGCCGTCGGCGTTCGCACGCAGCACGATGGCGCCGAAGTCGTCGGTCGACGAGAGCTGCCCCTTGACGAGCACGAGCGCCGAGATGCGCTGATCCTTGGTGCTCGGCTCCGCGCCGACGCTGCCCGACGCCACCTGCGCGTTCTGCGCGGTGATCGCCTTGGTCACATCGTCGGCGTTGAGATTGTAGCCGACGAGCTTCGCCGGATCGATCCAGACGCGCAGCGAGCGCTCGGTCGAGAACAGCGTGGCGCGGCCGACGCCGGGAATGCGGCGGATTTCGCCGAGCACGTTGCGGATCATGAAGTCGCCGAGGCCGACTTCGTCGAGCGTCTTGTCGGTCGACTTCAGCGTGACGATCTGCAGAACGGCGCTGGAAGCTTCTTCCACGAGAATGCCCTGCTGGATCACCGCGCGCGGCAGACGCGCTTCCACGCGCTTGATGCGGTTCTGCACCTCGACCGAGGCCAAGTTCGAGTCGGTCCCTGGAACGAAGTTGGCGATGATTTCGACTTGGCCTAGCGAGTCGCTGGTCGATTCGAAGTTCAGAATGCCGCTCGCGCCATTGAGCTCTTCTTCAATGAGGCGCGTGACGCTGTTGTAGAGATTCTCAGGCGACGCGCCGGGATAGCTCGTCGAGATCGAAATCGACGGCGGCGCGATGATCGGATACTGCGCGATCGGCAGCTGCGGGATGGCGATGGCGCCGAGCAAACAAATGAACAGCGCCACGACCCACGCGAACACGGGCCGGTCGATGAAGAAGCTCGGCATGACTAGCGGCTCGCCGCCGAGGCTTCATTGTTCTGCGACGAGGTATCGTCGGGCGGCGGCGCGGCTGTCGCGACATCCTGCCATTCGTTCGGCGTGACGACGTCGCCCGGCGCGAACTTCTGGAAGCCCTCGACCACGACCTTGTCGCCGGCCTTCAGTCCATGGCTGATCAGCCACTGGCCTTCGATCATCGAACTGGTGCGGACCGGCTGCGCGGCGATGCGGTTGTCGTCTTTCAGAACGAACACCTCGGCGCCGCCGCCGGCGTTGCGCTGCACGGACTGCTGCGGCAGCAGGATCGCGTCAGTGTCGATGCCCTGTTCGATCTGCACGCGCACATACATGCCCGGCAGCAGCTCGCGATGCGGGTTCTTGAATTCGCCGCGCAGCGTCACCTGACCGGTGGTGGCGTCGACCCGCGCGTCGGAGAACAGAAGCTTGCCCGGCAGCGCATAGTGCGAGCCGTCGTCGAGCACGAGCTTCACCTTCACGGCGTCGGGCGCGATCTGGTCGAGCGAACCTTCCTTGAAGTCGCGGCGCAGCTTGTTCAGCTCGCTGATCGACTGTGTGAAGTCCGCGTACACCGGGTCGATCTGCTGGATTGTCGCAAGGCTCGCGGTGTCGTTCTGCAGCACCAGCGCGCCTTCGCTCATCAGCGCAGCGCCGATGATGCCGCTGATCGGCGCACGGATGGTTGCGTATTCGAGATTGAGGCGGCTGCGCGCTGCGTCGGCCTGACGCGCGGCGAGATCCGCCTCGGCCTGGCGCATCTGCGCGAGCGCGTTTTCGTTTTCAGCTTCCGAGACGGCCTTGCTCTGAATCAGAATGGATGTGCGGCGGAACTGATTTGTCGCCTGCTGCAGCACCGCGCGCGCCTTGGCGACCGCGGCTTCATTGGCCTGCAGGTCAACCTCGAACGGCTTCGGATCGATGTGATAAAGCGGGTCGCCGGCATTCACCATGCTGCCCTGTTCGAACAGGCGCGCGATGATGATGCCGGAGACGCGCGGCCGCACATCGGCGACGCGCGTCGGCGCGATGCGGCCCGGCAATTCGCGAACGATGGATTTCCAGGTTGGCTTGACGGTGACGAAGCTGACGTCCGGCGGCTGTGGAACCGCCGTTGCTGCGACGGGCTCGTCGCATGCGGAAAGAAATGACGCTAATCCAATCAGCACCGTCGCTGTTGCAACGGGCCGCGTCCACGAGGTCATGCCGCACCTTTTTTTCTTGGTCAGCCCATCGGCCCGAAAACCCCTGCCTCATTGCAGGAACTGGGCGACTTGAAATGATGGGTTTCGAATCCGACTGCTCGGAAGAAGATAGACCCGCGCGAGTGCGTTGCAACATGAATGCGACATGAACAAGTGGCGACCCAATGTCGCGCAACGTAAGGTTTTGATGAAAATGCGTTTTCAGGCGTAACGGCATTGTGTTCACGTCCGGGAACCCGGTTCCCCAAGCCGCAAACTGCTGCTTTTTCTGGTTCCAGTTGCGCACGGACGTTGATAACCCAAGATCAACGCTGCGCCCGTCCTCGATCTGGAGTGCCCATGTCTGCGAGCACCATGTCCGCCAATCATTTCGATGTCCTGATCGTCGGCGCAGGCCTCTCCGGCATCGGCGCCGGCTATCACCTGCAGACGAAAAGCCCTGGCAAGACCTACGCGATCCTCGAAGGCCGCGACTGCATCGGCGGCACCTGGGATCTCTTCCGTTATCCCGGCATCCGCTCCGACAGCGACATGTACACGCTGGGCTATTCGTTCCGGCCGTGGACGCAGCCGAAGGCGATCGCCGACGGCCCCTCGATCCTCACCTACGTGCGCGACACCGCGCGCGATAACGGCATCGACAAGAAGATCCGCTTCAACCATCGCGTCAAACGCGCATCGTGGTCGTCGGAGACGGCGACGTGGACGGTCGAGGTCGAGCGCGGCGCGGAGAAAGCGATCGAGCGCTTCACCTGCCACTTCCTGTTCATGTGCGCCGGCTACTACAGGTACGAAGCCGGCTACACGCCGGAGTTTCCCGGCATCGCGAATTTCGGCGGCCGCGTCGTACACCCGCAGAAGTGGACCGACGACATCGACTACGCCGGCAAGAAGGTCGTCGTCATCGGCAGCGGCGCCACCGCGGTAACGCTCGTGCCCGAGATGGCCAAGACCGCTGCGCACGTGACGATGCTGCAGCGCTCGCCGACCTACGTGGTCTCCCGTCCCGATCAGGATGCGATCGCCAACTGGCTGCGGGCGCGCCTGCCGGCAAAGGTCGCTTACGGCATCACACGCTGGAAGAACGTGCTGCTCGGCATGTATTTCTACCGGATGTGCAAGTCCAAGCCGGAGCGCGTCAAGCAGCTCATCCTCGGCGGCGTGAAGCTTGCGCTCGGCCCCGACTACGACATCGGCAAGCACTTCACCCCGCGCTACAATCCTTGGGATCAGCGGCTATGTCTCGTGCCGAACGGCGATCTCTTCGAGTCGATCAAGGCCGGTAAATCATCGGTGGTCACCGACCACATCGAGACGTTCACCGGCAAAGGCATCAAGCTGAAGTCGGGCGAAGAGCTCGATGCCGACGTCGTCGTCACCGCGACCGGACTCGAATTGCAGGTGCTCGGCGGACTCGACGTCAGCGTCGACGGCCAACGCATCGATTTCTCCAAGACCATGAACTACAAGGGCCTGATGTATTCGGGCGTGCCGAACCTCGCCTCGGCCTTCGGCTATACCAACGCGTCGTGGACGCTGAAGTGCGACCTCACCTGCGCATTCGTTGCCCGCCTCCTCAACCACATGGAGGCCAAGGGTTACAGCCACTGCACCCCAGTGCGCAACGACCCGACGATCACCGAGCGGCCGTGGGTCGATTTCTCGTCCGGATATTTCCAGCGCGCAATGGACAAGCAGCCGAAGCAGGGCTCGGCGCGGCCGTGGCGGCTCTACCAGAACTACGCGCTCGACATCATGACCTTGCGCTACGGCGGAATCGAGGACGGCACACTCGTTTTCACGCCCAAGACGGCCGCGACCGCGCAGCCGGCGATCGAGCTGAAGAAGGCGAGTTGAAGCTCCTTCACTGCCGGATTTTCGACCGCGTCGCCGTCACACGGATGAAGTTGTAAGGCGCGAGCCGCCCGAACAGGGAGGCTTAACGCAGGTCCGTCGTTTGTCCTCTATCCGAATCCGAAGGATTCCGGGGTCTGCCGCCGTCAAGTTGTCAAAGACGGCCTGTACGTCTCTCGTGTTCAGGCACGGAGACATTCAATGACCAATCTCGCGCGGACGTTTCTCGGACTTGCGTTCTTGGCCACTCTCTTGGCGAATTTTCCGGCTCAAGCGTCTGAATTGGACAAGCTGTTGCCGGGCCTGAAAGCTGGCGGCCACGTGTTGGTGTTTCGCCACACAGCAACCGACGATGCGCAAAAGGACGTCTTCCCGTTCCGTTTCGACGACATGAAAGCCCAGCGACAGCTGAGCAGCGCGGGAAAAGAAACCGCGCGGCAGATCGGGCTGGCTTTCAAGAAAATGGGCGTACCCGTCGGACTCAGTTTCGCGAGCAAATTGAACCGTGCAATCGAAACGGCAGAACTGATCACGGACTCCAAACCGGCGACGAAAAGCGAGCTGACGGACACAAGCGCTGGCAGCGCATCCGGCATGGCGAGGCCCGCGGGCGACAACACAAAGGTGGGCGAGGCCATTCTCGTTTTGGTGAACACGCCACCGCAACCCAACACCAACACCATCATCGTGACTCACAAGACCAACATTGCCGATGCATTCGGGAAGGATTGGGGGAATGTCGACGACGGCGAGGTGCTTGTGTTCAAACCCGCCGGAAGCAGGCCGCAGTTCGTTGGCCGCATTAAATCGCGCGAATGGACCGACGCTGCACGATAGTCGAACGCGCATACGGCGTACGATGAAAAGCACCAATTGATCTCCCGGCGATGGCATCCGCCAAAGCCGTTCCGCAAATGCAGCGGGACACATGATCGAAATTCATTCGATCAATGTAAGCCCGGCATCATGCAGCATTCAAAGGCAACGTGTTCGGGAGGTGAATTAGTTTGGCTTACCCGTTCTTGCGGAATAGGTTTTTGCGAGAGCACAACTGGAGAATCCCATTCCGGCCAGGGCTTCCTTTCCTCGCTCCATTGCGACGGTCATCGACTGGTTTGGGCTGCCCAGGCAGCCTAAACGCGGGCTGGTGCAACAAATGAGGTAAACCGTCGAGTTGTTACTGAGGAGCGAGGCGCCCGCGCTTTTTGAGCAGGTATTCGAAATAGTCTTGCAATTGGCAAACGCTTTTTCTTGAGCTTCGCTGACACTGTTGCCGTAGCCGAACACGAGAACTTTTTCACTTGTCGGGACGAAGCCTGCCCAGGTCTGAGAAAAGGCTGATGATGGAAAAACGAAAAGCACCGCAAAACAAAAAATCAGACGATGAAAAATATGCATCAGAAAACTCCAGGATGGCCACGATCTAGTAGTAAAACCAATCGTTATCAGAATAGACCCCGGGCGAATCGAAGAAAAGGACCGAACGCCGGACTATTTTGTAGAGCGGCGTGAAGCCATCGAAGGCCAAGCACCCGCGCTCTGAACCCGACGCCGGGTCGCGCTGACTAAGCAATATGAAACGGACGTTGATCTTCGCGGTTTGCGGTGTCTTGAGCGGACTTGTGCCCGGAACCGCAATCTATCTTCTGGTGAAGCTCTTCTGGACGCAGCAACCGTTGGCGGCGCTGTGGCTGTCTCATGGCGCCGTCGCCGGACTTCCCGCCGCGCTTGTGAGCGGCATCACCGACGGGCTGCTTGCGGCGGCGGGCTTCAAGAACCGCTGGATCATCGTCGGTTTGACGGGACTGTTCGTCGGCTTCGCGACACTGGTGTGGATACCAGCCATGGACCTCAAGACACCCGCGCTTTTGGGTATCTGCTGCGGCATCGCCTGCGCCCTGGCCTCGTGGCTATCAGGCCGCCTCTAACCAACCTTTTCGACGCACACGGGAACAAAAAGTCGCTATCGGAACTTCTTCGTTGGCGTAGCCGAGAGCGTTAAGGCGCTCCGTCCACAGGAGGGATAAAGCAATGGAAAGACGCGAATTCTTGAGGATCGCGGCAGGCGTCGCTTTCGCTGGCGCGACTCTTGCCACCACCGCAACAGCCGCTCCGTTGCTGACACAACCCGGCCGCGACGAGCCGAACAGACAGCCTAATACGGCCCAGCCGGCGGTCACGTCCAAGGAAGAAGTCGATCAGTTAGCGCCGGAGGAAGTCAGGGGCGGCCGCGGTGGCCGCGGAGGGCGTGGTCGCCATCGAGGCTGGGGACGCGGTCGTCATTTGGGATGGTATCGCGGCCGCCGTAGACGGCGCCGGTGGTGGTGATCGAGTTTCGTAACGGCATAGGACATGATGATGAGGCCGCCTTGGCTGGCGGCCTCATGCCAAGCGCGCGGGAAAATCTTCGTCGCGAGTCGACTAAGGAATATTTTCCTCAATCGCTATCCCCGCCTTCCAAAGCTGAGTTATGATGTTGTCGTCCCGTCCCTCGATGAGGGGCGTTCGCGATCGTCACGATACGCGGGGCGGGATGCGATGGACGCGTGCGTGCTGTCAGACGTGCAGCATGTAAGCGCACTGGCTGAAGTCGTGTCATCCCGGAGCCGTCGCCCGGCTTCGCAGCGGCGGATTACTCAGGCTCGCCCGCCGGGGGTTTCTCACGAAGCAGGCCGTTAACACCATCGCGTGCGGAACGCCGGACGATGTTCGGCATCCGTGGTGACTACGCTCGTGTGCTTGTTTTTATTGCGCACGAGGCTGCGGACGCACGATGCGTCCGGCGTTCCGCGCGCCCTCTTGGTGGGGCGAGACGGAAGATGGAATCCGGCGCCCCCGCGCCGTTAACAACAGGGGTGATTGCGCACATCCGCACGCCCTAGCGGCGAGGCAAACTGCAAGACTTGTTGACCATTACGGGTAGCTGAACGGCCAATTTCGACATTGGCGTGGCGCGCGCAACCAATAACCAAGATTCGGAAAGGAACAATTTGGTCGGGCGTCTTAATGATGACGTGGCGATGATTGTTCTATCGAAGGACAGATTACTTAGATCGAAATAGAATGATTGGTATCTTGCGCTATTTCGCAATCCTGATCGGAATCGTAGTGCTCTGCATGACAGGACTCGTCGTGTACACCTCGATTTGGGATTCAGAAGAAACGGAAATCTGGAAAGGCTTGGAAGCGATGAGCCAACCGACTCCCGACCCACGCCCTTTCGCAAGCCACGACATCATTTGCGTCGCCTACAACACGAGCGAACTTCTTCGAGAGAGAAACAGACTTGGGCGCAGCGATGTATATTTTCCCTGCTTGGGCAGCGATAGCAATGACATGATGTTTCTGACGGTGAAGAACGGAAATGCATCCTGTAAGCAAACGGACAAGTTTCGCTTCATACCTGCCGAAGGCAGTCACCCATGTACCCGAATCGAAAACTTGGTGGTGCGAAAGAAAACGTACTCCGGCGATCCATGGGCACGTCATTGGGGAATAACCCGCTCCGGAACGACATACTTTGAAATTGGGAAGCAGCCGTGATCCGCCGCGATTGACCCATTTGCCCAAACGCACGGCAGGGCGGGAGCCGAGCCGCCCCACGCCGGAACATGCCCGTTCCGTCCTTAGAGCCGTTCTCAGGTCGGGCGATTGATGCTAATGCTTGGATCATGAACCAGCGCCCGAACATCCGCATCGGCCACTCCACCTGCCCGCACGATTGCCCCTCCGCCTGCGCGCTCGATATCGACATCATCGATAATACGACCATCGGCCGCGTGCGCGGCTCGAAGCAGCAGACCTACACCGCCGGTGTCGTCTGCGCGAAGGTCGCGCGCTACGCCGAGCGCATTCATCATCCCGACCGGCTGATGGTGCCGCTGAAGCGCACCGGCCCGAAGGGCTCCGGCCAGTTCAAGCAGATCACCTGGGACGAAGCGCTCGACGAGATCGCCGAGCGCTTCAACGCCGCCGAGCGCGAGTTCGGCGCGGAGTCTGTGTGGCCCTACTATTACGCCGGCACCATGGGTCTGGTGATGCGCTTCAGCGTCAACCGGCTGGCGCACGCGAAAAAGTATTCGCGCTTCTACAGCACCATCTGCGCGACCATCGCGCGCGCCGGCTTCGCTGCCGGCACCGGCAAGGTCGCGGGTGTCGATCCGCGAGAGATGGCGAAATCCGATCTCGTCGTGATCTGGGGCACCAATCCCGTCTCGACACAGGTCAACGTGATGACCCACGCGACGCGCGCGCGCAAGGAACGCGGCGCCAAGATCGCCGTGGTCGACATCTACGAAAACGACACGATGAAGCAGGCGGACATCAAGATCGTCGTCCGCCCCGGCACCGACGGCGCGTTTGCAGCCGGCGTGATGCACGTGCTGTTCCGCGACGGTTATGCCGACCGCGCGTACATGGCGAAATACACCGACTGTCCGGACGAACTCGAGGCGCATCTGAAGACACGCACGCCGGAATGGGCCTCCGCAATCTGCGGCGTGCCGGTTTCGGAGATCGAAGCCTTCGCGCATGCGGTCGGCACGACGCCGCGCTCGTTCTTCCGTCTCGGCTACGGCTTCACCCGCAGCCGCAACGGCGCGGCGCAGATGCACGCCGCGCTCTGCGTTCCTGCGGTGACCGGCGCCTGGCAGTACGAAGGCGGCGGCGCCTTCTTCAACAATGCCGGCATCTGGGGCTTCAACCACACGCTGATCGAAACGCTCGACGAAGTGGACAAGAGCACCCGTCAGCTCGATCAGTCGACGATCGGCCGCATTCTCACCGGTGACGTCGAGGCGTTGCAGAACGGCCCGCCGGTGAAGGCCATGATCATCCAGAACACCAATCCGGTGAACGTCGCGCCGGAGCAAGAACTCGTGCGCAAGGGCTTCGCGCGCGAGGACCTGTTCGTCGCCGTGCACGAGCAGTTCATGACCGAGACGGCGATGATGGCCGACATCGTGTTGCCGGCCACCATGTTCATGGAGCACGACGATCTCTATTACGGCGGCGGCCACCAGCACATTTCAGTCGGGGCGAAGCTGATCGAGCCGCCGGGCGAATGCCGTTCGAACCAGGCGCTGATGAAGGGCCTCGCCGATCGTCTCGGCATCACGCACCCCACATTCCACATGAGCGACCGCGAGATGATTGACGCGACGCTCAAGCTCAGCGGCCACGGCGACATCGAGACGCTGGAAGCCGACCTCTGGCGCGACATCCAGCCGGATTTCCGCAAGTCACACTATCTCGACGGCTTCGCGCACAAGGACGGCAAGTTTCACTTCAAGGCCGACTGGGCGCAGGTGCCGGCGTCCAACAGCCTCAACCTCGGGCCGATCGGCGACATACCATCGCTGCCGGATCATTGGGCGGTGATCGAGAATGCCGACGCGGAGCATCCGTTCCGCCTCGCCACCAGCCCGTCGCGCAGCTTCCTCAACTCATCGTTTGCGGAAACCCCGTCATCGCTCGCGCGCGAAGGTGCGCCATCGGTGATGATGCATCCGGCTGACGCGACGAAGCTCGATGTCGCCGACGGCGACGTCGTTCTGCTCGGCAACCGGCGCGGCGAGACCAAGCTGACCGTGCGAATCTTCGACGGCGTGCGCCACGGCGTTCTGATCGCCGAGTCGATTCATCCGAACAAGAATCACGCCGGCGGTCGCGGCATCAACACCCTCACCGGCTCGGAGCAAGTGGCTCCGCATGGCGGCGCGCCGTTCCACGACAATAAGGTGTGGGTGAAGAAGATCGCGTCGGCGTAGTTTAGGCGAACAGCGACGAGTGAATCGTTGTCGCGCCGATCGCGATCGTAACGATTCCGACCAGCGCCTGCAGCGACTGATTGGCCCGCGTCAGCCATTGCGCGGTCGCCGCGAGCGGCACCGCGATGATCGCCGACAGCGCGCCCATGCCGAGCATCGACCCGACGCCGAACAGCAGCACGTAGAGTAATCCGGTCGCGGGGTTCGCCACCTGCGACGCCGCAAGCACGACCAGCGCTGCCGATCCGGCCATGCCGTGCATCACTCCAACCAGCAGCGTACGCCAGCGGAGACCGTGCTCGTGGTCGTGCGCATCGCGCCGATGCGAAGCTTCGCTGCCCGTATGACTATGCGCGTGCAGATGCGTGACGCCGCCGTGGCTATGCGCATGAAAGTGCACACGGTCGCGCCACAGCCGCCACAACACGTGCGCACCGAGCCCGACCAGCATCACGCCGACGGCGGCTTCCATCGGGGTTGCGACGCTCTCCGGAATCGCGCGGCCGAGCAGAATCGCGATGCCCGCGAAGATGAACAGCGTCAGCGTGTGACCGAGGCCCCAGGTCAGCCCGTGCTTAACGATATTGCCGATATGGCGGCGGCGCGCAGCGATGCTGGATACCGCCGCGATATGATCGGCCTCCAGCGCATGCTGCATGCCGACGAGAAACCCAAGCCCCAGAATGCCGAACATCTGCCCCGCATCACGCCTCGCCCGCGTGATGCGAGCCTATCCGTGCCGTCACTATCACGGAAAGAGGTATCGGCGAAAAGGGCGGTTGCATAAAAAAGCGACAGGGCCGCATGGCGAATACGCACCATGCGGCCCTGCGACGTGAGCAGATTACTTCTTCTCGATATTCCAGAACACGGGCGTCGCCGGACCGTCGACCACGCCGCTGATCTCCTTGCGCCAGGCACTCGGCGCCGTGTACTGGCCGAGCGGCAGATAGATTACCTGCTCGAACACGCGCGCCTGAATGTCGGCGGCAATCTTCTTCTGCTCATCCGGCGACGTCGAACGCGCGAATGCGTCGCGCATCTTCTCCATCTCCGGATCGTCCGGCCAGCCGAACCAGCCGCCCGTCTTGCCCTTGCTGTTCAGCGTCGCATGCGCGATCGGATTGAGCACGTCCGGACCGGCCCAGTTCGTAAAGAACATGTTCCAGCCGCCTTCCTTGATCGGCTTCTGGCTGGCGCGCCGGGTCACGACCGTCTGCCAGTCGGTGGCCTGCACCTCGACCTTGAAGCCCGCATCGCGCAGCAGCTGTGCGCCGACGATCGGCTGAGCCTTCAGCGTCACCACATCGCCCGGCGCCATCACCACCACCGGCGTGCCATCATAGCCGGATTCGGCGAGCGCCTTCTTGGCGGCCTCCATACCCGACTTCTTGATCAACGTGTCCGAACCGGCCTCGGTCGCCAGCGGCGTGCCGCAGCCGAAGATCGCACCACAGATCTTGTAGTACTCCGGATTGCCGACCAGCGCGTCGAGCACGTCCTTCTGGTTCATCGCCAGGAAAGCCGCGCGGCGCACCTTCGGATTGTCGAACGGCGGATGCAGGAAGTTCATCCGGCCGATGGTCTGGAAACCGAGCGGGCTCAGCGTGTGGACGACGATTTCCTTGTTCGCCTTCAGGATCGGCAGAAGATCGAAGGACGGGTTCTCCATGAAATCGATATCGCCGGACTGCAGCGCGTTCACCGCCGTCTGCGCGTCGGGCATGGTGATCCATTCGACGCGGTCGACCTTCACGACCTTGCCGCCGGAATTCCAGCTCGGCGGCTCCGAGCGCGGCACGTAGTCCTTGTTCTTTTCGTAGACGGCCTTCACGCCCGGCTGGAATTCGCCCTGGACGAACTTGAACGGCCCGGACCCGATGTGCTCCGCGATCGCCTTGTCGCCGGGCGTATCGGCAATCCGCTTCGGCATCATGAACGGCACGACCGACGACGGCTTGCCGATCGATTCGAGAACGAGACCGTACGGCTCCTTCAGCTTCATGGTGATGGTCTTCGGATCGGTCGCTTCAAGCGATGCGACGAAGTCCATCAGCTTTTGACCCATGCCGTCGCGCGTACCCCAGCGTTTCAGCGAGGCGACGCAGTCTTCGGCCGTGACGGGTGCGCCGTCATGCCACTTCAGGCCATCGCGCAAGGTGAAGGTGTAGACGAGCTTGTCGTCGGAAATCTTCCAGCTCGCCATCTGCGGCTGGACCTTGAAGCTCGAGTCCATCGCCAGCAGCGTATCGTAGATCATGTAGGCATGATCGCGCGTGATGTAGGCGGTGGTAATGATCGGATCGAGGACGCGAAGGTCCGAATGCATCACCGCCGTCAACGTCTTTGGCTTCTGCGCTTGCGCAGGTACAGCCGATAACGGAACTGCCAATGCGGCAGCAACGAGAAGACCTGGGATCTTCGCTTTCAGCGAAGCTCGAACCCATCTTCCACGCGAGACTTCAGACATCGCACCTCTCCTGCACCGTTCTTTATCGAGTGATCGTATTGTCGAGTGATCGTTGATCTGCGGTTGTTGAGCGTCCGTTCGGACTTGGCCACCACCGGCAAGCGGCTGAAAAGACGTTGAACATAAGACGTTGAACACGTTCACCATTCAAGATTTGCATCAACCCCGGCAACCGTCAATCGCGATTTGCCGTAGCTTTCTTTGGAAGCAAGCGAACAACGATATATGATCGAAGATGCGCGCTGCCGTCGCAAAGAATGCGGCTTGCCGTTTCGTCCAAGACGTTCTGAAATGCTACTTCGTCTCCCCGCCAACGACGCCAAACAAGATCGGGGAGCCTGCAAGATCAAGGGAATAGCCTTCATGAACCCCGCCAATCTTCCGTTCGATAGCGAAGTCATGCTCGCCGGCCTGCGTCCATGGGTCGAATGCGAAAGCCCGACATGGAATGCTGCGGCAGTTGACCGCATGCTCGATCTTGCTGCCCGCGACATGGCCATCTGCGGTGCAACAATCGAGCGGATTGCCGGGCGGCAAGGCTTCGCCGGCTGTATCCGGGCGCGTTTTCCGCATCCGAAGTTCGGCCAGCCGGGCGTTTTGATCGCAGGCCATATGGATACCGTGCACCCGATCGGCACCATCGCGCAGCTTCCGTGGCGGCGTGAGAACGGCAAGTGTTACGGCCCGGGCATCTACGACATGAAGGGCGGAAATTTCGCGGCGCTCGACGCAATCCGCCAACTGCAAAAGGCCATGTTCACCACTCCTCTTCCCGTCACCATCCTGTTCACGCCCGACGAGGAGGTCGGAACGCCGAGCACGCGGGACATCGTCGAGGCCGAAGCCGCTCGCAACAAGTACGTGCTCGTTCCCGAGCCCGCCTTCCAGAACAAGGGCGTCGTCACCGGACGCTACGCGATTGCCCGCTTCAATCTTGAAGCAACCGGCGTGCCAAGCCACTCCGGCGCGACGCTGTCAGCGGGCCGCTCGGCCATCCGCGAAATGGCGAGGCAGATTATCGCCATCGACGCCATGACTGGCGACGACTGCACGTTCAGTGTCGGCATCGTGCATGGCGGCCAATGGGTCAACTGTGTGGCTTCGCGTTGTACCGGCGAAGCGCTGAGCATGGCGAAGCGCCAGAGCGATCTCGACCGCGGCGTCGAGCGGATGCTCGCGCTCTCCGGTACGCACAATGAAGTGACATTCACTGTCACACGCGGCGTCACACGCCCGGTGTGGGAGCCGGATCAGGGTACCCTTGCCCTCTACGAACGTGCACGCGACATCGGCAAGCAGATCGGCCTGGACCTTATCCACGGCAGCGCCGGCGGCGGCTCCGACGGAAACTTCACAGGCGCGGCAGGCATCCCGACGCTCGACGGATTGGGTATGCGCGGCGGCGGCGGACACACCTTGCAGGAACACATCGAAGTGGAGTGCCTTGCTGAGCGCGGGCGATTGATGGCGGGACTTCTCGCCACACTTCAGTGAGTGGGGCTGCCATAATCATTTGCCGCACTGCCGCTTGTCCTGACACGCGCAAGTGGTCTAGCTTGTATGCCACGATAACTTATCGGTTTACGGAGTTCCGAAACCACGGCACTTGAAATGGATCGCGTTGGGAGAGACCGGCTTTGCGCCGGCGCCGAAGGAGCAACCGCCCCGGAAACTCTCAGGCAAACGAACCGCGCGATCATCTAACATCTGGAAAGAGACGCGGCTGCAAAGCTCGGGTCCGCCGACGGGATAATACTCTCAGGCACAGCGACAGATGGGGCTTCGACGGGTTTCGGACATCAGTCCGGCAACGCCATCAGAGGCCTTGGTTATGCGTGTGCGCGAAAGCCGCTACCTTGAACGTATTCTTTTTGCTGTCCCGGCTAGCAGGCTGGGGCCATGTGTCCGTCAGTGGAATGCAGGTGCGCGGCTCTTGAGCAGCCCCGACATCATGGCACACTCCTTGCTCTTGGCGAGAGGATATGGCGACAGGATGTTGCCTCGCACAAGACGAGGCTCATCGGCGAGTACGGCGGACTACAGAATGAAACCAATCCCACATAAACGCATCGCGCGCGGAGCGCGAACCGCGAGGCGCTGCTGATGCTTGGCTATCTGCTCCGCCGCATCCTTGCCGCCATCCCGGTCATGGGCGTCGTTGCCCTCGTGGTGTTTCTGCTCCTCCGCCTGACCCCCGGCGACCCGGCCGCCATCATTGCCGGCGATCTCGTCACCCCCGAACAGCTCGAACGCATCCGTACCACGCTCGGTTTGAACGAGCCGCTCTACACCCAGTTTTTCACGTGGATCGGCCGGTTACTGCAAGGTGACTTCGGCGTGTCGCTGATCTCGGGGGTTCCCGTCATCAAGATGATCGGGCAGCGCATCGAGCCGACCATCAGCCTTGCGCTCTCCACCATCACGATGGCGATCCTGATTGCCGTTCCGCTCGGCGTCATTGCGGCGTGGAAGCACGGCACCTGGGTTGATCGCGTGGTGATGAGCATCTCGGTGCTCGGTTTTTCGGTGCCGGTGTTCGTGGTCGGCTATGTGCTGATCCAGATTTTCGCCATCGATCTGCGACTCGTGCCGGTGCAGGGCTTCCGCAGCATCTGGGGCGGCTTCGGGCCGTTCTTTGAACGCGCCATCCTCCCGGCGACAGCGCTCTCCTTCATCTACATCGCGCTGATCGCGCGTATCACCCGCGCCTCCATGCTCGAAGTGCTCGGCGAGGACTATGTCCGCACCGCGCGCGCCAAGGGCATCGGCGAAGCCGGCGTGCTGCTGCGCCACGCGCTGCGTAACGCCGCCGTTCCGGTGATCACCGTCATCGGCACCGGCTTCGCGCTGCTGATCTCAGGCGTGGTGGTCACCGAGAGCGTGTTCAACATTCCCGGGATCGGACGCTTGACCGTCGACGCGGTGCTCGCGCGCGACTACCCCGTCATCCAGGCCATGATTTTGCTCACCAGCGGACTGTACGTCGCGATCAATCTCCTGATTGACCTTGCCTACACCCTGCTCGACCCAAGGATTCGTTACTGATGGCCATCGATACTGCAGAGCCATCATCGCTTGCGAGCGGCACCAGCGGTCCTCGCATCAGTGCGCGGCCGTCGAGCCCGATCATCATCATTGCCATCATTTGCCTTGTGCTGATCGTGGCCGCGGCCATCTTCGCCGGGTTCCTGTCGCCGCAAGACCCGCGCAAACTTGCGCCAGCCATGCGCCTGAAAGCGGCAATGCCGGGCTTCCCGCTCGGCACCGACGCCTACGGCCGCGATCTGCTTTCGCGTATTCTGCATGGCGGACAAATTTCACTGATGATCGGCGTCGGCGCGGCCGTCATCAGTGTTGCCTTCGGACTTGCGATCGGTCTCGTCTCCGGCTTCTTCCGCTGGGCGGACGCCATCATCATGCGCATCATGGACGGCCTGATGGCGATCCCGAGCATCCTGCTCGCGATCGCCGTGGTGTCGCTCTCGGGCGCCAGCGTGAAGACTGTGCTGGCCGCGATCATCATCCCGGAAATCCCGCGCGTGGTACGGCTGGTGCGGTCGGTGGTGCTCTCGGCGCGCGAGGAGCCCTATGTTGAATCCGCCATCGCCATCGGCTCGAGCCTGCCGAAGATTCTGTGGCGGCACCTGATGCCGAACACGTTCGCGCCGCTGATCGTGCAAGGCACTTACATCTGCGCCTCAGCGATTCTCACCGAGGCCATCCTGTCGTTCCTTGGCGCGGGCATCAATCCAGAGACGCCGACCTGGGGCAACATCATGGCCGAGGGCCGCGCCTTCTTCCAGGTGAAGCCGTCGCTGATCTTCTGGCCCGGCCTGATGCTCTCGATCGCCATCCTCTCCATCAACCTGATCGGCGACGCGACGCGCGATGCGCTCGATCCGCGGATGAAGCAGCGCGGAGCCGGCAAGTGAGCAGAGCGTTAGAGATCAAGAACCTCATCGTCAGCGTTGGCGGCGCACCCGACGCAAAAATCCTCGACAATGTCTCTCTGCACGTCGATGACGGCGAGACGCTCTGCCTTGTCGGTGAAAGCGGCTCCGGCAAGTCGGTGACATCGCTCACCACGATGGGTCTGCTGCCGAAGAAGATTCTTGTGCCGACCCACGGCAGCGTGAAGCTCGCCGGCGAGGAAATTCTCACCGCGTCGGATCGCCGCCTGCGGGCGCTGCGCGCCACCACCATGGCGATGATCTTCCAGGAGCCGATGACGGCGCTCAATCCGGTGGTGCCTGTCGGCCGGCAGATCGACGAGGTTCTGCGCACGCATACCAAGCTCGACTCGCGCGAGCGCCGCAAGCGCATCCTCGACATGATGGAGCAGGTGCGGCTGCCGGACGTCGAACGCATCTTCTCGTCCTACCCGCATCGCCTTTCGGGCGGCCAGCGCCAGCGCATCATGATCGCGATGGCGCTGATCCTCGAGCCGAAGCTCTTGATCGCCGACGAGCCGACCACCGCACTCGACGTCACGACGCAGAAGCAGATTCTGGCGCTGATCCGCGACCTGCAGAAGGATCACGGCACCGCGGTGCTGTTCATCACCCATGATATGGGCGTGGTTGCGGAGATCGCCGACCGCGTCGCCGTGATGCGTTACGGTCAGGTGGTCGAAAGCGGACCGCTCGACACAATCCTGCGCCGGCCGACGCAGGAGTACACACGCAACCTGCTCTCCTCGGTGCCGAGTCTGGTTCCGCGCGCACCGCGCCCGGCGACGGCCTCCGCGCCGGTCGTGCTCGACACGTCGGAACTGACCAAGGTCTATCGCGAGCGCTCCCTGCTCGGCAAAGTGCGCGAGGTCGCCGCTGCCAAGGACGTGACGCTGGAACTGCACAAGGGCCGCACGCTCGGCATCGTCGGCGAGAGCGGCTCGGGCAAGTCGACCGTTGCCCGCTGCATCATGCGGCTGATCGATCCGACCTCCGGCGGCATCCGCCTCATCGGCAAGGAAATCTCGTTCCTGTCGCGCAACATGTTGCGGCCGCACCGCAAGCATATGCAGATGATCTTCCAGGACCCGTACCGCTCGCTCAATCCGCGCCTCACCGTCGGCGAGACGATCACCGAAGGCCCTGTCAACTACGGCACGCCAAAGGGCGAGGCGCTGAAGCGCGCGCGCGAGCTGCTGGAACTGGTCGATCTGCCGCCCGACGCCGTGACGCGTTATCCGCATCAATTCTCCGGCGGCCAGCGTCAGCGCATCGCGATCGCCCGCGCGCTGGCGATGGACCCGGACGTTCTGGTGGCCGACGAAGCCGTCTCCGCGCTCGACGTCTCGGTGCAGGCGCAGGTGCTGCAGCTTCTCGACGACATTCAGAAGCGGCTCGGCATCGCACTGCTCTTCATCACGCATGACCTGCGCGTCGCCGCGCAAATCTGCGACGACGTGATCGTGATGCAGCACGGCCGTATCGTTGAACAGGGCCCGGCCGGCGCCATTCTCGCCAATCCGCGCGAAACCTACACGCAGCAGCTCCTCAGCGCAGCCCCGGGACGCGGATGGGATTTCGCCAATTTCAGGCCTCTTGAAGGCGGCCCCCTTGCTCCGGGCAACCCCCTTGCTTCAGGAATGGCTGCTCCCGCATAAACTCAATAAGAACGCCGCGAACCTTTGACTAAAATGACGCCATGACCCGAATTGCAATCGGCGGTTTCCTGCACGAGACGAACACCTTTGCGCCGACAAAGGCCGTCTACGATGCGTTCGTACATGGCGGCGGCTGGCCGCCGATGTCGCTCGGCGACGCCATGTTCCAGGCCACCGACAATATCAATGTCGGCATGTCGGGCTTCGTCGATGTCGCACGCCAGCAGGGCTGGACCCTGCTCCCGACCATCTGGTGCGCGGCGAGCCCTTCGGCGCACGTCACCAAGGATGCCTACGAGCGCGTGGCCAAAGTCATTGTCGACGGCATCGCCGCCGCAGGTCCGCTTGATGCGGTGTATCTCGATCTGCACGGCGCCATGGTCACCGAGCATGTCGACGACGGCGAAGGCGAGCTGCTGGCGCGGGTGCGCAAGGTGATCGGCAACGGCATTCCGCTCGTCGTCAGCCTCGACCTGCACGCCAACGTTACGCCCGCGATGGTGGAACACGCCGACGCACTCGTGGCCTATCGTACCTACCCGCATGTCGACATGGCCGACACCGGCCGCGCCGCCGCGCGCCACCTGGCGCTGCTGCTGACATCGAAGCAGCGGTTCGCGAAAGCGTTCCGGCAGCCGCCGTTTCTCATTCCGATCAGCTGGCAGTGCACGGACATCGAGCCGTGCAAGAGCATCTATGCCAGGCTCGCCGCGCTCGAGAGCGACGCTGTCCCTACCCTCTCCTTCGCGCCGGGCTTTCCGGCCGCGGACTTTCCCGACTGCGGCCCCTCGATCTTCGCCTACGGCCGCACGCAAGCGGACGCCGATCGCGCCGCCGACACGATCGCGAACCTGATCGCCGGCCACGAAAATGATTTCGACGGCAAGATCTACGCACCGGATGAAGGCGTGCGCTATGCCATGGACCGCGCCAGGCGCGCGTCACGGCCGATGGTGATTGCCGATACGCAGGACAACCCCGGCGCGGGCGGCGATTCCGACACCACCGGCATGCTGCGCGCGCTGGTGCGCAACGGCGCGACTAAAGCGGCGATCGGTGTCATCGTCGATCCGGCATCCGCCGATGCCGCGCATCGCGCCGGCGCAGGTAATACGATCAAGCTTGCGCTCGGCGGCAAGTCGGGCATTCCCGGCGACGCGCCGTTCGAAGAAACGTTCACGGTCGAGAAGGTGTCGGACGGAAAATTCATCGCGCCTGGCCCCTACTTCGGTGGCAGCCGCATGAACCTCGGACCGTCCGCATGCCTGCGCATCGGCGATGTGCGGGTGGTCGTCGGATCGCGCAAGTCGCAACTCGCCGATCAGGCGATGTTCCGCTACGTCGGCATCGAGCCGACCGAGCAATCGATCCTCGTCAACAAGAGCTCGGTGCACTTCCGCGCCGACTTCGCGCCGATCGCCGAGGAGATCATCATCTGCGCGGCGCCGGGCGCGATGCCTGCCGACACCGCGGCGCTGCCCTGGACACGATTGCGCCCGGACATGCGCGTCAAACCGAACGGACCCACCTTCGCTCAAACATCCAAGTCATAACTAACCTAACCAGATCACAACCAGCCGGGATAACCGCCATGCCGACCATCGATCGCATCCAAGAGTTCGCTGACGATCTCACCGCCATCCGCCGCGACCTGCATATGCATCCCGAAATCGGCTTCGAGGAACACCGCACGTCTGGCATCGTTGCCGAGAAGCTCACGCAGTGGGGCGTCGAGGTTCACAAGGGGATCGGCGGCACCGGCGTCGTTGGTGTGCTGAAGGGCAAAGGCTCGGGCAACAAGCGCATCGGCCTTCGCGCCGACATGGATGCACTGCCGATGGAAGAGAACACCAATCTCGCCTGGCGCTCGACCATTCCCGGCCGTTTCCACGGCTGCGGCCACGACGGCCACACCACCATGCTGCTCGGCACCGCACGCTATCTCGCCGAGACGCGCAACTTCGACGGCACCGCGATCTTCATCTTCCAGCCGGCCGAGGAAGGCCTCGGCGGCGCCCGCGCCATGATCAAGGACGAGCTGTTCAAGCGCTTCCCGTGCGACGAGGTCTACGGCCTGCACAACGCGCCCGACCTCGATCACGGCCAGATTGCCATCCTGCCCGGTCCCGCCATGGCCGGCGCCGATTTCTTCGACATCGTCATCACCGGTTACGGCGCGCACGGCGCCATGCCGGAAAAGTCGAAGGACCCGGTGGTGATCGCGATGACGCTCGGTCAGGCGATCCAGTCGATCGTCAGCCGCAACGTCGATCCGCTGCAGGCCGCGGTGATTTCCATCACGCAGATTCATGCCGGTTCGGCCTACAACGTCATTCCGGGCGAAGCGCGGCTCGCCGGCACGGTGCGCGCGTTCTCCGACGACGTTCGCAAGCAGATCCGTCACCGCATGAAAACGCTCGCCGCCGGCATCGCCGCCGCGTTCGAAGTCGAGATCAAGGTCGACATGCGCGACATCTTCTCGGTGCTGGTCAACCATCCCGAGAACTCGAAAGCGGTGGAAAACGTCGCCGCGACCGTCGTCGGCAAGGAAAATGTCATCACCCGCTCGGAACCGAAGATGGGCAGCGAGGATTTCGCTGACATGCTTCAAGCCGTGCCGGGGGCCTACTTCTGGGTTGGTCATGACGGTTCGGTGCCGGTTCACAACCCGGGTTACTGGCTCGACGACAAGATTCTGCCGATCGGTTCGAGCGTGTTCTCGCGCCTGATCGAAACGCGGATGCCGCTGTCGGCCTGAACAGAACGAAATCGCAGCGGGGAGCTGACGCGATGACCGATCTGCATAGTCTCTCCGCTGTCGAACTGCTGTTCGGCTATCACGAAAAGCAGTTTTCTCCCTCCGAGGTGCTGGAGGACGTGATCGCACGGATCGCGCGCTGGGAACCGCACATCCAGGCGCTCTACGCCTACGATCCGGACGGCGCACGCGCCGCCGCGAAAGCGTCGACCGAGCGCTGGGCCAGGAGCGCGCCGATTGGCTCACTCGACGGCATCCCCGCGACGATCAAGGAGAACATCGCAACCAAGGGCGTGCCGGTGCCGCTCGGTTCGATCACGACCAAGCTGACGATGGCTGAAGCGGACGCACCACCGTCCGCGCGCATGCGGGATGCGGGCGCAGTCATCTTCTCGAAGACGACGATGCCGGATTACGGCATGCTGTCGTCGGGCCTTTCGAGCTTTCATCCGCTGACGCGCAATCCGTGGGATCTGAAAATGAATCCCGGCGGCTCCAGCTCGGGCGCAGGCGCCGCGGGCGCCGCCGGCTACGGGCCGCTGCATCTTGGCACCGACATCGGCGGTTCGGTGCGTCTGCCGGCCTGCTGGTGTGGCCTGGTCGCGCTGAAGCCGAGTCTCGGGCGCGTTCCGATCGACCCGCCTTATGTCGGTCGCGTCGCCGGACCCATGACGCGGACGGTGGAAGATGCGGCGCTGATGATGAGCGTGCTGTCGCAGCCCGATCCGCGCGACTCCATGAGCCTGCCGCCATCGTCGATCCACTGGCAATCGCTCGAGTCGTCGCCCAAGGGACTGAAGATCGGCCTGATGCTCGATCTCGGTTTCGGCATGCCGCTCGAAAGCGAGGTGCGAAAGGTCGTGACCGACGCCGCGAAGCTGTTCGAAGCCGCTGGCGCAACTGTCGTCGAGGTTCCGACCGTGATGACGCACGAGATGCTGCACGGGCTTGATGCCTTCTGGCGCACGCGCTCGTGGGACGATATCTCCAAACTGTCGCCGGCCGATCAGAAGAAGGTGCTGCCGTATATCTATAACTGGGCCGAAGCCGGCGCCCGCATGTCGGGTCTCGACGTCATCCGCGGCTTCAACATGACGCTGTCGATGCGCGCGGCGGCGGCGAAGCTGTTCCAGAACGTCGATTACGTTCTGTCGCCGGTGTCGCCGGTGGTGAAGTTCGCCGCCGAACGCGCCTCGCCGTTGAACGATCCGGCCAAGCCGTTCGAACACATCACCTACACCGTGTGCTGGAACATGTCGGAGAACCCGGCGGTGTCAATCAACGGCGGCTACGATGCGGCAGGCTTTCCCATCGGGCTGCAGATCATCGGCCGCCGCTTCGACGATCTCGGCGTGCTGCAAATGGCGAAGGCGTTCGAGGAAATGCGCGGGCCGCGCCGTCCTTGGCCGCAACCGCCAGCCTAAAAAAGTTATCGCGAGAAATACGCCATCGGCAGCACGAACGCCTTGCTGCTCTCCGTCATCTCCGGCGGGAACGACGGCAACGGCTGGGCGCGGCGAACCATCGCCAGTGTCTCCGCATCGAGTGAGGCATGCCCGGACGATCCGGCAATCCGGACGCCGCTGACGCTGCCGCTGCGCGTCACCGTGAAGGCCACACGCGACGTTCCCTGCTGACCGGCCGCGCGCGCCTCCGACGGATACTGCTTGAACCGCTGCAGATGCGCGACAAGACGCTGCGCATACGATGCCGATGCCGCGGCTGACGATGCGGCGCTTGCAGCGGACGCCGCGGCCGGTGCGCGCCGCTCGGCTTGCGGGGCCGCCGTGGTCTTCGGCGCGGGCGGCGACGTGCTCTGCTTCTGCACCACCGGCTTCACCGGCTTCGGCTTCTCCGGCTTCGGAAGCGGATCGGGTTTGACCTCGACCTTCTTCTTTTCTTCCGGCGGAGCCGCGACGACCGGCTTTTCCTGCAGCGGCGTCGGCGGAATGATCTCGTCCTTGAACTCCTGCACCGGCTGGTCCGGTTGCGGCTGCGGCTCGGCCGCTTCCTGCATCGTCGGTCCCGGCGCGATGTCGAGCGGCTGGGTTTCCGGCGCAGCCGACACCGCGACGAGGTCGACCATGATCGGCGGAACGGGCGTACCGGCGTTCTGATACTGGCTGTACCAGTAGACGCCTACCGCGATCAGCAGCGCATGCAGCAACACAACGACGATCGCCGCGGCACTCCAGCGGGGCAGGTCGGACCGCTCGGTCGGTCCGTAAAGGACCAGCGCACTCATTTCGGCGGGCTTCTCGTTTCGAGGCCGACGAGCGCGACCTTCAGATAGCCGGCGTCGCGCATCAGGTTCATCACCTCCATCAGATCGCCGTAACTGACAGTCTTGTCGGCGCGGATGAAGATGCGCTCATCCTTGTTGCCCTTGGTCGCCGCTTCCAGCGCCCGTGTGACGCCATCGCGCGACAGGATTTCCTCGCCCACGGCAACCGCGAGATCGGGCTTCACCGTCACGAACACGGGCTTGTCAGGCTTTGGCGGCGGCTGCGCCGTCGAGGCCGGGAGGTCGACACCAATATCAACGGTCGCGAGCGGCGCCGCGACCATGAAGATGATCAGCAGCACCAGCATCACGTCGATGAACGGCGTGACGTTGATCTCGTGGGTCTCGACGAGATCGTCGTCCCCGGCCCGCCGGCCGCCGAGCCGCGCGCCCATCACCGTTACTCCGCCGCCCGCGCCAGCATCGGCGCGCGCCGGGTCTGGTCACGGCTGACGAGCAGCAGCACCTGCGCCGACGCGTCGGTCAGCAGCGCGCGGTAGCCGGTGATCGCACGCGCGAGGTGATTGTAGATGACGACAGCCGGGATCGCAGCGACAAGGCCGAGCGCGGTTGCGAGCAGCGCTTCGGCGATGCCCGGCGCCACGACGGCAAGGTTGGTCGTCTGCGCTTCGGAAATGCCGATGAAGGAGTTCATGATACCCCACACCGTGCCGAACAGGCCGACGAAGGGCGCCGTCGCACCGATGGTCGCGAGCACGCCGGTTCCGCGCCCGATCTTGCGCGCCATCGCCGCCTCTACGCGCTCCAGGCGCAGCGCAATGCGCTCCTTGAAGCTGTCGTCGAACGTATCGCGGGAAAGCTCCGCCTCGTGCGAGGCGGAGCGAACGATTTGCGCCACCGCGTCGCGCGCATCGCCGACGTCGCGCTGCGCGTCACGCAAGGTCGTGTCGGCTTCGAGCAGTGCCAGGCGCCTCTTCGCCTGACGGCGCGCGCCGGAGAGCTCGAACGACTTGGCAAGCCAGACGGTCCACGTCACCAGCGAGGCAAAGGCGAGCCCGATCATCACTGCCTTCACCACCAAGTCGGCGTTGAGGAACATGCCCCACGGGGACAGATTCTGCGGGAGCGCCGCGTTCGGCGCGGCCATCGCGGGGCCCGACGCGCAAAGGACAATCGCTCCGAGGAGAAGCACGCGCCGCGCGGAAATCATCGTGGTGATGTCAGGCATCTGCAAACCTGTCCGTTATGACCGCTGGCCCACCTCGCTTCAGGCACAGCACCCTTTAACTCAGACCTTCAGTCCCGAACCCTTTTCAGAAAAGTCCGGGAACGATGGCGGGCTATCAGCCCGCCATCTTGTCGCCGAGTGCCCGGAACCGCTCGAGCTGATCCTTCTTCAGCTCGCGCGCCTCATCGCGGCCGACGAACACCTTGAACATGATGCCGCCGTCGACATTCAGAAATGCGACGAATGCCGACGACTTGTTCATGAACGGGCGCTCGACAAAGGCAACGCCGCCGCAGCGGGTGTGCCGCAGATGGCCGTGCAAGCCCTTGGGCTGCATCAGGTTGAAGTAGCCGCGGCCGATTTCGCCGTTCGGCACCGGGCCCGAGAACTCGAAGATCGCGTCATCGGTGTGGACGATGAGCGTGACATCGCCCCACTGCGCGATGTCCTGCATCGCTTCGACGAAACCATCGCCCTTGCCGAAGCGAGCCATGCCCTTTGGCAGCGCTTCGAGCACGGCGCGCGGCGTCACTTTGCGCTCGCGCGCCACGTCCTCGATGACGACGCCCGGATTGGCGGCGAGATGAGTCTTCAGATCGTCCAATACTGCAACCGACATCGCTGGTCCTTATGCGGCTTTCGCGTTGCGCTCGGTCTGGATCACCTCGAAGCCTTCGAACTTCGGATGACCGAGATAGAGGCTTTCGCCGGTCTTGTTGTCGGCACGGGCGTGGGCGCGGCGGAACTGCTCCGACTTCGTCCAGGCTTCGAAGTTGGACTTCGACGCCCACACGGTGTGGCTCGAATAGAGCGTGTGGTCTTCCGCTTCCGGGCCGCGCAGGAGATGAAATTCAACGAAGCCTTCCATCTCGCTCAGGTAGGATTCGCGGCTCGCCCAGACGTCCTCAAACGACTTCTCGGCACCCTTCTTCACCTGAAAGCGGTTCATCGCGATAAACATTCGGTCTTCTCCAGTTAGCAATGCGATCGATCCGGAGCATCCGGATCGACGAATTTTGTTGCCCGACCTTGTGCGCTCCCGCGCGCCAATTGCAAGCCGTAATCGATGACGTTTGCCGGCGCGATTCAGGAACGGCAAAGCGAACCGCGTTCGGGCATGAACGCGGTTCGCAGAACGTTGGAAGTCTCGGCGGCGTCAGGCGCCGCCGAAGTGGATCTTGATCCCTCCCTTGTACGTGATGCCCGGACCGGGGCTCGAGAACAGCACGTCGTTCTGCGTACTGCCTGTGCTGTCCGAACGCGGGATCGCGTAGGGGCGATAGAACTTGTCGGTAATGTTATCGATGCCGAAGTTGATCAGGATATCCGGCGTCGGTGCGTAGGCGATGTAGAGGTTGAAGATGTCCGCCGATGTCGCCGGCAGGAACATGGTCTGGTTGACCTTGTTGTTCGCCGCATACGAAATCCACTGTCCCGAAATCGTCAGCTTGCGATCGAAGAAGCGCATACCTGCGGTGGTGACGATCTTGTGCGGCTGGATCAGGCTCGAAAGGCCGATGCCTGTCGCCTTCGTCTCGCTTTCAAGATAGTTTCCGGCGACGCCCGCAAACCAGTTGCCCGCGTCATAGAACAGTTCGCCCTCGACGCCCTGGATGAAGGCCGGACCCGTGTTCTGGAACTGGATGAACTGATTGACCGTCGTGAACGTGGGCGGACCCGGCACCTGCAGCTGAACGCGGATCGGGTTGAAGGCCACCTGATCGATGAAGTCGACGAGGTCGTTGCGGAAGTAATTGATCTTGCCGCGGAAGGAGTCACCCGCCCAAATGATGTTGTCGTACTTGAGATTGACACCGACTTCCTTGGTCTTGCCGATCTCCGGCCGCAGGTTCGGATTGGGCAGGAAGCAGAACAGGCCCGGCGTTCCGCTCGGGCACGGCACGCTGAACGGTGCGCCGCCGGTGGCATGCGAACCAAAGATAACCGTCTCGGTGATCGACGGTGCACGATAGCCCTCGGCATAGCTCACGTAAGGCGTAAAGCCCGCGACCGGGGTCACGCCGAGGGTGATCTTGGGCGACAGGCGATCGCCGCTGGAGTTCGTTCCTCCCGATTCGAGTTCATAGCGATCGTAGCGAACCGCGCTGATGACTTCGAGCCAGGTCGAATAGTTGCTCTTCAACTGCACGAAGGCGCCGGACACGGTGCGAACGCCGCCCGGGGTCGTCACGTTGGAGTTGCCGCGCGTATCGAAGGTCGAGACTTCGTCACGGAACGCGTCGAAGCCGTAGGTCAGCGCATTGTTCCAGCCGAGCAGACCGAAACGCGAGGTGTTGTTGACGTCGATGCCGATCGTATCGAGCAGATAGCCGCGGCGGTCGCCCGTACAACCGGTGATGTTGTTGCCGAACGTTCCCGCCGGACAGATGCCGCCGTTGGTCAGACGCTGGTTGTAGGTCTTGACCTGATCCTGATCGGTGCGATTGCCGTAGAGATTGATATTCCAGTCGAAGATCTGATCGTCGGGCTTGCTGTACTTCCAGTTCAGCGTGCCGGTGTAATTGCTCACGTCGGACGCATAGACCGAAGTACCCGCAATCGCAGCGGCTGGAGCCGCCGCCGTTGTGGGCCCGCGGTTGAACTGACCGACGTCGTACTGGAAGTTCTGGAAGATGCCGCCGATCTTGACCGTGTGGCCGTCGGCCGGACGGGTCGTGACCTTCAGCAGGCCTGCAGCAACATCGTTACCCGTATTGCCTATCTCGGTACCCGCGCCATCCTTGTAGTTCGGCTGGCTGCGATAGACCGCGCCGCCGAACACGTCGACGGTCGGATGTGCGCGCACGCCGCCGAAGATCGAACCCATGCCACCGAAGCCGTTCGACTTGCCACTGCCGGAGATATCGACGCCCCAGCGTTCACCCGGACGCACGACATCGTCGATGTCCTTGGTGCGGAACGAGACGAGACCGCCGATCGCACCCGACCCGTAGATGTTCGACGTCGGACCGCGAACGAGATCGATGCCACCGATCAGTTCAGGATCGAGGAAGAAGGCGCCGTTGGCGTTATGGCCGGTACGTTGATAGTTCTGGCGCGCGCCGTCGACGACGACCGCGACGCGGCCGAAGTCCTGCAGACCGCGAATATTGATCGAGGTCGACGGATCGTCGCCACGTTCCTGCAGCGATACACCCGGCACCGTGCGAAGGATTTCGCCGATACGGCGCGGCTGCTGCGTCTGGATCTGCTCCTGCGTGATCACGCTGACCGGCGCCAACGCATCGATCGCGCGCTCCTCGGTCTTGGTCGCCGCAACGGTGATCGTATCGAGCGTCTGCGCACCGCCGCGCGCGGGCGGCGTGACCTGCGCGTTCGCATTCAGCGCAGCATCCTTCGGCGCCTGCTGGTTCTGACGCTTAGCGTTCTTTTTACGCTTCTTCTGTTTATCTTGCTGCGTCTGCTGGCCGCTCTCGATCTGCGGCGATGCGCTCTGCGCTTGGACAGCGGCCACATAGCCGAACGTCAACGCAACAATAGATACTCCCCATAGAAGCGCACGCGCGCTTCCGGCCCGGCTAGACATGATGCCCCCAGTCGTCACTTCAACTTGCGATGGCTGGCGGGCGGGCGCGCTTGTAAGCGGCGGCTAGCTGGCTGTTTTGTTAAGTGCATGTGCTGGAACGCACTGCACCCCCAGCATTTTCCGTAAAACTCGGTCCCTCGACGGTCAAGCAGAACGGCTACAGTTTACATCTATTGTAAAGTGCACATCTGGAGGCGATGCGGATCAGAACCTATACCGGAGAAAATCGGTTCCAGATTAAAAGCGAATGACGCAACCTCCACGCGACGGCGCCGCCAATGACGGCCGGGTCACGCAGACTTCAGCAGCGGAAACGCGGCAGATCGGCTTAACTGCCAACAGTCTGAACGCGCGCGACCTGTTCGCGTCGTCACGCGAAATCTCGATCATTCATGGCGATGAGACCTATCGTCTCCGGCTGACCGCCCAGAACAAGCTGATCCTGACCAAATGAACATCCCTCGTCTTTCGATCCGCGCGAGCTTTCGGCACATCGCCACAGTCCTGCTTGCAGCAGCACTTGTCGCAACTGGTCCGGGTGCAGGACGTGCGGTCGATGCCGTCGGCGCGACACTGGCGTCAACAGGAAATACCGGCCGCGTGGTTTCGGTCGGCGGCGCGGTGACGGAGATTCTCTACGCGCTCGGGCTCGAGGAGCGCGTCGTCGGCGTCGATACCACAAGCCTCTTTCCGCCGCGCGCGCTCGCGCAGAAGCCGAACGTCGGCTACATGCGCCAGCTCTCGCCGGAAGGCATTCTTGGACTGAACCCGCAAGCGATTGTCGCGATCGAGGGGTCGGGGCCGAAGGAAACGATCACGGTTCTGAAGGAAGCGAAGATTCCGCTTGTGACCGTGCCGGAGGATTATTCGGAGGCCGGCCTCAGCGACAAGATCCGGCTGATCGCCAGGCAGATGGGCGTCGAAAATCGCGGCGCCTGTCTTGCGGCGGCAGTCGAAGGCGACTTCGCCGACGTGCGCACCCTGCGCGAGAAAATTCAACGGCCGGTGCGCGTGATGTTTGTGATGTCGCTGGTCGCCGGCCGCGCCATGGTCGCCGGCCGCAAGACTGGCGCCGATTCCATCATCACGCTCGCCGGCGGCGTCAACGCCATCGACGCGTACGAGGGTTACAAGCAGGTCGGCGAAGAGGCAATCGTCGCCTCGAAGCCCGACATCATCCTGGCCATGCAGCGCAGCAGCGACTCGCTGACCGCCGATGCCTTATTCGCGAACTCGGCATTTGCGTTGACCCCGGCGGCCAAGGCGAAGTCATTCGTGTCCATGGATGGCCTGTATCTTCTCGGCTTCGGCCCGCGCACCGCCGCCGCCGCGCACGATCTTGCCGGCGCGTTCTATCCCGATCTGAAGGCTGCCAAGGACAACTGGAAGCCGCGCGTTCTCTCCGCCGACTGCCGCAACTGATGTCGACGCAGGTTGCAAGCGGAGCTGTACGCAGCGAACCAGCCGCGCGGCCGGCGCGCCCGCCCGCTGTCACGGTTCTCGTCTTGCTTCTGTTTATCCTGCTCGGCGCCGCCGTGATTGCGGTGACGATCGGCGCGGCAGGAATTCCCTTCTCGCGAATGCTGTCGGCGCTCGGCCTGATCGCACCCGTTGAGCCGGCTCTCCTCGCGCGCGATCAGCTGGTTCTGTGGTCGATCCGGATTCCGCGCATCGTCCTCACGAGTCTCATCGGCGCGATGCTCGCAGTCTCTGGCGCGATCATGCAGGGCCTGTTCCGCAATCCCCTCGCCGATCCGGCGCTGGTCGGCGTGTCGAGCGGCGGCGCGTTCGCGGCGGCAGCCGCGATCGTTTACACCGACAGCCAGTACGGCCAGTCGATCAAGTTCTTGCAGTTCGAGTTGCTGCCGGTCGCAGCGTTCTTCGGTTCGCTGGTCACGACCTTCATTCTCTATCGTATCGCCAGCCGCGGCGGCCGCACGTCGGTCGCGATCTTCCTGCTCTCCGGCCTTGCCATCGCGGCGATCGCAAACGCGGGTCTCGGATTGCTGATCTTCATTTCCGACGACCGGCAGCTGCGCGACATCAGCTTCTGGCTGCTCGGATCGGTTGCCGGTGCGACCTGGTCGAAAGCCGCCGTGATCGGCCCGATCGCCTTTCTCGCACTCTCGGCGGTGCTATGGGTATCGCGCGATCTCGATCTGCTCGTCCTCGGCGAAGCGGAGGCGTTCCACAGCGGCGTCAACGTGCAACGGCTGAAGACCATCTCGATCATTGCAGTCTCGGCTTTGACGGGCGCTGCCGTCTCGGTCGCCGGCGTGATCGGATTCGTCGGCATCGTCGTACCACATGTGCTGCGGCTCGCGGTCGGGCCCGGGCATCGATTGCTGATGCCCGCCGCGGCCATTCTCGGCGCGGCGTTGATGGTGGTCGCCGACACGTTCGCGCGCACGCTCGCCGCACCGGCCGAAGTGCCGATCGGCATTCTCACCGCAGCCATCGGCGCGCCGTTCTTTCTCGCCATCGTGCTGCGGCAACGCTCGGCGATCGGCCTATGAGCGCCGCGATCGAGGTTTCTTCCGTCTCCGTGCGCGTGAAGTCCGCGACCCTGCTCGACGACCTGTCGCTCACCGTGAACGGCGGCGAGACCGTCGCCATCGTCGGCCCGAACGGCGCCGGCAAGTCGACCTTGATGCGGATTCTCTCCGGCGACCTGCGTCCGTCGAGCGGATCGGTGAAGCTGAAAGGCCGCGCAATCGCCGACTATCCGCCGGACGATCTCGCCGCCAACCGCGCCGTGCTGTCGCAGCACATTCAGGTGACGTTCCCGTTCACCGTCGATGAGATCGTGCGGATGGGCGGCAGTCAGCATCCCGCGGCGGTGGTGCATCCGATGGCGGTGTCGGCGCTCGCGGAGTCCGATCTGCAGGCCTTCGCACATCGCGAGGTGCCGACACTCTCCGGCGGCGAACAGCAGCGCTCGCACTTTGCCCGCGTGCTGGTGCAATCGGCGTGCGGTGAACTGCGCAATGGCCCCGGCGTACTGCTGCTGGACGAGCCGACCTCGAGCCTCGATCTTCGGCATCAGCTCAATCTGCTGGAATCCGCCAAGCGCCGCGCCGAGCGCGGCATCGCGGTCATCGCGGTGCTACACGACCTCAATCTCGCGGCGCGTTTTGCCAGGCGGATCGTCGTGCTCAAGCGCGGCAAGCTCGTCGCCGACGGATCGCCGAACGAAACCATCAATGAGACAACGCTGCGTGAGGTCTTCGGCATCGACGCCGGGATCGGCACGACGCCGGACGGCCTCCCTTACATTCTGCCGCAGATGATGACCGCGAGCACGGCCCACTAATCACTCTTGCGCCGCGCCGGCATGCATACGGCGCTCGTGCGCGTACTTCACCAGCGCGCCGAAGCGATAGATGCCGTGCACGAACTTGCTGTACGGCATCGTGACAAAGAAACCGAAGACGAACCCGAGATGCAGCGCCAGCAGCGTGCCCATCGCAGGCGTCGCACGCATCGCCAGCAGCAACAATCCGGTGATCGACGTCAGCAGCAGCATCAGAATAAAGCCAGCGTCCATGCCTGACTGGCTGCCGGCGGCCATTGCCGGATCGCGCTGACGTTTGGCAAACAGCAGGCCGATGGGGCCAATGACGAGTCCGATGCCGCCGATCGTTCCGAGCACGACCGGCAGATCGTAGATACGATACGGCGCATGCCAGTTGAAGCCATAGGCGTAAATCGTCGCCACGCAGGTTGAGGCGAAGCATAGCCAGAAGCCGTAGAACGTCAGATGATGATAGAGCCTGCGCCGGTCGCGCGGCCGGTCGTCGTCGTTCATGCAGCCGACGCCGCCGCCATCCAGATAGCGCAGCTCGCCGGCATCCCTGATCGCCTGCAAAAGCGAGCGGACGTCGATCGTGGTACCCATGTCTTTCCAGAACAGACGGAAGCCCATCGCGAGCGCGAACAGTGAATAGAGAAATGCTGCACCGAAGATCGCGACCATCGCGCCGTGCGGCATGATCTTGTAGAATGCGCCCTGCCCCACATGCGTGCCGAACATGACCTTGGGATCGTTGAATGCCATGAAGGCGATCATGAAACCGGCAACACTGAGTGCAGCGATGACGCTGATCATGAGTCCGTTGCGCTGGAACGCGCCGGAGAGAAACCGCGGCCAGGTGTATGCGGCGTAGGAATCGACGCGCACCGCCGCGAGTGCCTGCGGGACATTCACCGCGAATTCATGCGGCGTCGCGAACTGGCAGTCGTAATAGCAGGCGCCGCAGCTGTGGCAGAGGTTTGCAATGTAATTGAGATCGGCCGGCGGGAACGCGCGCCGCATCTCCATGGCCGGGAACACCGCGCACAGCCCTTCGCAATAGCGACAGGCATTGCAGATGGTCATCAGCCGCTCGGCCTCGGCGTGATTGGCTGCCGGTGACCCGGCCTGCGGGTTGATGCGCGTGATATCCAGCATCTAGTTTCTCACCGTCGCTGCAGCCGTCCGGCCCGCAACGCGGCCGAACACGCTGCCGATGGTCATGCCGATGCCGGCTGCGTAACCGCGCCCGAGCACATTGCCCGCCATGATCTCGCCTGCGGCAAACATGTTCGCCGACGGCTTGCCATCACTCATGATCATCCGCGCATCGCGATTCACACGCGTACCAAGATACGTGAAGGTGATGCCCGGCCGCACCGGATAAGCATAGTACGGCGGCGTATCGATCGGACGCGCCCAATGCGTCTTCGGCGGCGTCAGTCCTTGGGTATGGCAATCGTCGAGCACCGTGTGATCGAACGTGCCCGGCACAATCGCCGCATTGAAATCCGCGATGGTCTTGCTCATGACCTCGGGCGACAGCTCGAGCTTCGCGGCCAGTTCGCCAATCGTCTGAGCGGAGATCGGCGGATAGAGCGAGGGCATGAACGAGGTCAGCGATTTCTGATCGAACACGACGTAGGCGATCTGATCCGGCTGACCAGCGATCAGCCGCCCCCAGATCGCATAGCGCTTCGGCCAGAAATCCTCGCCCTCGTCATAGAAGCGCTCGGCATTCTTGTTCAGCACCACGCCGAATACGACGCAATCGAGCCGGGTGATGATGCCGCCGTCGAAACGCGGCGAGCGCGCGTCGATCGCCATCGCGTGGCACTGAGTCGGATCGCCGACCTCCTGCACGCCCTTGTCGAGCAGCATGCGCAGGATCGTGCCGCGATTATATGGCGTGCCGCGGATCAGAAAGTTATCCGCCGCCGCGCCCCAGTACTGCTTGAGCCATTCGATGTTCGCCTCGAACCCGCCTGCGGCAGCGACCAGCGCGCCGGCGCGAACATCGATCGTGCCCTCGCCCTGCCGCACCTGCGCCGAGAGAAACACGCCATCGTCGACGTCGAGCGAGACGACTTCGGCATCATAGGCAATCTCGACGCCGAGTTCCTCGGCCGTCAGATAGAGCGCGTTCAGCATGGCGCGACCGCCGCCGAGAAAGAACGAGTTGGTGCGGCCGAGGCTCAGCGTACCGCCAAGCGATGGCTGAAAGCGCACGCCCTGCTCGCCGATCCAGCCCAACACCTCTTTCGACTGCGCGATCATGAAGCGCGCGAGTTCTTCGTCGGTGTGTCCTTGGGTGACGCGCTTGAGATCGTCCCAGAACTCGTCCTCGGTATAGGGACCGGTCAACGTGTCGGTCGCCGTATCGTGCGCGCAGCGCATGTTGCGGGTGTGGCGCGTGTTGCCGCCGCGATAGAACTTCGGTGCGCCTTCGAGCACCAGCACTGACGCACCGGAGTGGCGTGCGCTGATGGCCGCGCACAGAGCCGCATTGCCGCCGCCGATGATCAGCACGTCGAAGCGTCGCGTGAAATCCGGCATCCGCGTCTCAGCCACCGCTGTCGCCCGTTCCATCGGCAATCACGCGGTAGACCACCGGCCAGTAGAGGTCGCCGAACCCGGCCTCGGTGGTCGCCGCCAGAACGCTGTCGGCATTCTCGGCGCCGTTGAGCTTGAGCCCGACCGACTTCGCGAGATCGAGCGCGTAGCCGATGTCCTTGCGCGCATACTGCGTCGAGAACGCGCGCTCTGGAAAATTATCGGCGAGCATCGCCTTCATGCCGTGATTGCGGAGCGCGAAACTGTCGGCCGAGCCCTTGGTGAGCGTTTCGAACAGCACCTTGCCGTCGAGCCCGGCGCGGCGCGCGGTCGCCAGCGCCTCGCCGAGCGCGACCACCGTTTCGACCAGCACCATGTTGTTCAGGATCTTGACGATCTGCCCCGCGCCGATCGCACCGCAATGGGTGATATCGGTCGCGAACGTCGCCAGCAGCGGCTTGATGGTGGCGAACACCGCCTCGTCAGCACCGACCATGATGCTGAGCGTGCCGTCCTCCGCGGCCTGCCGCGTGCGGGCAATGGGTGAATCCGCATAGCGCGCGCCTTTCGCCGCAAAGCGTGCGGCGAGATCGCGGCTGAGTTCGACCGGCGACGTTCCAAGGTCGACAATGATGTGGCGGCTTGCGGCGCTCGCAAGCAACCCGTCGGGACCCGCGCACACCGCTTCCACATGCGCGCCGCTCGGCAGCGCGAGGAAAACGATGTCGCAACGCGCCGCGAGATCGGCAAGCGACGCGGCGCGCTCGACGCCAAATTCGGCGAGCCGCGCGAGCGGCGCGGCATCGCGATCGTAGCCGACGACCTTCGCGCCGCTCTTCTTGGCGAGGTTGCGGCACATCGGCTCGCCCATCACGCCAAGGCCGACAAATCCGATGGTCTGTGTCATCCCGTGCCCGCATCGTCGTCGTTCTGAAGAACAGAACGTGTGTTCCAGATCGTCTCCGATACGTAGAGCAAGCACAGCCCGCGCCGCAAGCGTCGTCGCTTGCGGCGGGCCCATTCTATCCGGCGGACTGTGAAGAGAACCGGCTACTTGGCGGGCATCGGCACGCGATCGGCGTGGGACTGCTCGACCTCGTCCCAGCTTCCGGTAGCGAGCGAATGCGGCGACGCGGCGTCAGCCGCCGTGCTCCAGCGTAACGGCCAGGCACCCTCGCGATGGACAACCTTACGCGGCGTGAACTGCCACAGCCGCTCCGCGCCTTTGAAGCTCACTGTGTCCGGCGCGTCCAGCAACACCGCCGCTTCGCCGGACATTTGCAGGAGATCGCCGGTTGCGAAATCGGCGAACACCAGGCCCGCCTTCGGATTGGCGAGGAGATTGCCGAGCGTGTTGAAGAACTGGTTGCCGGTGAAATCCGGGATCGTCAGCACGCCGTTCTTCACACGGACGAATCCGGGCTTGCCGCCCCGGTGCGATACATCGATCTGGCGATGCCCGTCTTCGCGATCGACGTAAGACGTGACGAACAGCGTGTCGGCCCGCGCGATCAGGTTTTGCGCACGCGCGTCGAGGCGATCAAACCGATCGGCGGCGCTGGAAAGCTGAACGCCCGGATCGCGGCTGAACTCGAACTGCCGCACCGTGATGTATTTCGGGCAATTGCCGAACGAGTGCTCGACCGCAACATCGAATGCGGCCGCGCTGCTGCGGCGGATCGTGCCGTTCAACCGATTGCGCCGCCGCGTCGAGAGTTCGATGCCAAGCAAGCCGATGGCCTCGCCATCGTCCATTCCCGCATCGGCCGGATCGGCTGCGTCGCGCCCGAGCGCCACACTCAGCGTGTGCTCGTCCGGCGCTTGCAGGAAGCCGGGCTTCGCCGCACGCAGCGTCGCCCAGGCGTCTCCGGTCTTATCGACCGATCCGAGAACGACGAACGGCAACTTCGGATAGAACTCGCGATGCTGATCGATCAGATGATCGCGGATCACCCGCTTGCCGATCTCGCCGAGCCGCTGCGCGACGCCCGCATGCGTCTGCATCGCCACTTCACCGGCGTGCCACGGAGACGCTGCCATTTCTTTTGTTGTTGTTGTCATAGCCACATCTCCGATAGACGGCACGCCAGCGTCAGGCGGCGAGGCCGACCTTGTTGACGTCGAACGGGACGAAGCCCGGTAGCGCTTCGATACGACGCATCCACGCATTGATGTTGGTGTAGGCGGCGAGATCGACGTTCCCTTCCGGCGCGCTGAAGATGTAGCTGTAGAGCGCGACATCGGCGATCGTCGGACGCGAACTCGCAATCCAGTCTCTGTACTGAAGTTCACCATCGATCAGCTTCAGCACGGTGTGCGCGTTCTTGATCAGCTCAGCCGCATCGTCCGGCAACTTGAACAACACTTTCAGCCGCGCCCGCGCCGGCCCGCGGTGAAGCTCGCCGGCGGCGACGGACAGCCAGCGCTGGACGGCCGCCGCGCCTTGCGCATCGTCCGGCAGCCAGTCGGTCTTGCCGAACTTCCTGGCGAGATAGACGAGGATCGCGTTCGAGTCGGAGACGATGACGCCACCGTCGTCGAGCACCGGCACCTGGCCGAACGGATTGAGTTTCAGGAATTCAGGCCGCTTTTGCGCGCCTGCCATCAGATCGACGTTGATCAGCTCGTGCTGGGCGCCGATCAGCGACAGGAACAGCCGGGCACGGTGCGAGTGTCCGGAAATCGGGTGAAAGTAGAGCTTCATCGGCGGCCTCCTCCAGGTGTCGGACCAACCGTCCGTCGCCTCTGGAAACCTAGTGGACCGTCGATGGTATATTAATCCGGTTTAAGCGGAAGGCACTATTGCGTTTTACGAAACAATGGCCGCTCAGCGGCCATCGATTGTTTGCACGCCGCTGTTCGAGAACACCGGCGGCTTCGGCTGTTCGTCGACGGTGAGGCGGAAGATATCCGGCCGCGCGTAATGCCCGACCACATCGAGGTCGAACTTGCCGCGCGCGACATCATCGAGATCGATATCGGCGGTCAAAATGCATTCGCCGTCGTAGTTCGGGCCGGCCAGCACATTGCCGAGCGGGCCGATGATGACGCTGCCGCCGCGCATCAACACCGTGTTCGGATCGCTGCCCTGCACCGCCCCGTAGTCAGCGGGATAATCCTTGCGGCGCGCGAACTGACACGCACTCAGCACGAAGGTACGCCCTTCCAATGCGATGTGCTGCATGGTCGGCTGCCAGCTGTCGCGATCGTCCGCCGTCGGCGCGCAGTAGATGCTGATGCCCTTGGAATACATGGCCATGCGCATCATCGGCATGTAGTTTTCCCAGCAGATCACCGCGCCGACCTTGCCGATCGGCGTATCGAACACCGGCAACGTCGAGCCGTCGCCGAAACCCCACACGAGACGCTCGGTTGCCGTCGGCATCACCTTGCGATGCTTGCCCATCAACGTGCCGTCCGCCGCGAAAAACAAGACCGTGCAGTAGAGCGTGCCGATATCGCGCTCGATCACGCCCATGACGACGTAAATGCCGTTGCTGCGCGCGGCGTCCGACAGGCGTTCGGTGATCGGCCCCGGCACGTCGATGGCGCTGTCGAAATAGCGGCGATACGCCTCGCGATGATCCGGCGCGCGCATGCCGACGGCGAGGCTGAACTGAAGACCCTTCGGATAGGCGGAGATGAAGGCTTCCGGAAACACCACGATCCTGGCGCCGGTGGCTTTCGCTTCCGCAATCAGCTTTTCCGCCTTGGCAACGGTCGCTTCCGGATCGAACGCAACGGACGCCGCTTGAACCACGGCTGCTTTGAACGTGTTCGCCACGCATCACCTCACTGATTTTTCGCGCGCCACCGTCTCATACCGGCCCGGCGCGCGCAACGAAGCGAGGCTACGGGCCGAAACATATCTTCGTCATCACGGCCATGCGGCGTAGGACGGCCGGCTGCGCGCATTCTCGAGCCGCGCCTGCCGCCGATAAACGCCGGGCGATGCACCGCAATACTTGCGGAAGAAGCGGTTGAAGTAAGCCGGATCGCGGAAGCCGAGACCATAGCCGATCTGCTCCACCGGCAGATCGAGCTGCGCGAGCCGCGTGCGCGCCTCATGCACAAGCCGCTCGTGAATGATCGCGCGCGGCCCGCTGCCCCGCTCGCGCTGGCAATGCGCGTGCAATTTGTCGGACGTCACACCGAGCGCCGTCGCATACCGCGCGACCGACCAGCCGTCGCGGTAATGCAGCTCGACCATCTGAAGGAAGTTGCCGACGAGCGCCGCGCCGCCACCCCGCGCGCCCGCCTCGTCTTGATCGTCATGCGATGCGCCGAGACGCCACAGGTGCAGGCACAGCAGCAGCACGTGCGACGAGATCATGCTGGCGCTGCCATGCCCCGGCGTGCGCAGCTCGGCGGCGATGGCGCGGCACGACTCGCTGATGGCGTCGGCCTGAGGCGCCAGCACATCACCGCTGATCAGCGTGACGCGATCGGTGGTGCGCCGCAGATCGCGCGCTTCGGCGCTTCCGGCAACGATCTTGATCAGCAGATCATCCTCGACGGACAGCAACAGCCCTTGTGCGCCGGCGCTCGTTTCAATGACCGCATCGAGATTGCCCGGCAGCCAGAGCAAGGTCGGCGCTTCGATTGTGACGCGGGTCGCTTGCCAGGTGACGGAAGCGCGATCAGACTGGAGCAGCAGCAAGTGCGCGCGGCGTCCATCCTTCTGCCGGATGGTCCAGGTGCGGGGCGCCAGGGCGGCCGAAAACGCTTCCGCCCGGACCGCCAAGGCGATCCCGACCGGCAAGCCGATGATGTCCGGCGACGCCAGCATCGTGCCTCACTGAGACGAAACGCCGCCGAAAGCGGCTACAGATTACCAGTACTGTACAATCTTTCCCCGGTTTCGTCCAATTCCAAGCCTCCTATAACCTCCCCTAACGTTTGGCCATTCACGAGCGCGAGCCAACCGCGCCGGTCAACACATTCTGGAGGACGTCACATGAGGACCACCATGACCCGCCGCGGCGGGCTACTCGCCGGTGTCTGCGCTGCTGTATTCGGATTGATTGCAACCGCCGAGGCGCAGACCTCGCTCAAGATCGGCTACGCGATTTCGCGCACCGGCCCGAACACGGGCGGTGCCGCCGTCACCACGATTCCGAACTACGAGCTGTGGGTGAAGGAAGTGAACGCCGCCGGCGGCATCAAGCTCGGCGACAAGCGCGTGCCGATCGAGGTCGTCCAGTACGACGACCGCTCGAACGCCGAAGAAGCCGTGCGCGCGCTCGAGCGTCTGATCAATCAGGACAAGGTCGATTTCATCCTGCCGCCGTGGGGCACGGGCCTCAACCTCGCCGTCGGCCCGACGCTCAACCGCGAAGGCTATCCGCATATCGCCTCCACCGCCGTGACCGACCGCGCGCCGGAACTGGCGAAGCGCTGGCCGAACAGCTTCTGGCTGCTCGGCACCAGCGCCGATGCATCGAAGTCGCTGGTCGAACTGCTGTCCAAGTTGCGCGACGAAAAGAAGATCGGCGATACGGTGGCGATGATCAGCATCGCCGACGGTTTCGGCATCGATCTGTCGGCCGCCGGCCGCAAGGCGCTGACGGATGCGAAGTTCAAGCTCGCCTACGACAAGACCTATCCGATCGGCACGCAGGATCTCGCGCCGCTGATCAACGAAGTGAAGGCGCTCAACCCGGATGTGTTCATCGCCTTCAGCTATCCGCCGGATACGCTCGCCATCACCGAGCAGGCGCGCATCGCCGGCCTCAGCCCGAAGGTGTTCTACACCGGCGTCGGCACAGCCTTCCCGCTCTATCGCCAGCGCTTCGGCAAGAACATCGAAGGCGTGATGGGCATCGGCGGCTGGAGCGGCGACAGCCCGGCGATCAAGGACTATCTCGCCAAGCACAAGGCCTCTGCCGCGAACGGCGCCGAGCCGGATCGCTGGGCGAGCGCCGTCACCTACGCCGGCCTGCAGATGTTGCAGCAAGCGATCGAAAAGGTCGGCAAGGTCGATCGCGCGGCGGTCATCAAGGAATTGCAGACCGGCACCTTCGACACCGTCATCGGCAAAGTGAAACTCGAGAACAACATGCCGACGCGTTACTGGTGGGTTGGCCAGTGGCAGGACGGCGAGTTCTACGGCATTTCGCCCGCCGGCAACGAGGGCGCGCGCAAAGCCATCGTGCCGAAGCCGGCGTGGGTCACGCAGTAAGAACGCGCGTCACTCGAAGACTGATCGGCTTGAATCATGGCGAACGCCATCCTGACCGGCTTGATGCTGGGCGGCATGTACGCGCTCACCGCAATGGGGCTCACGCTCCAGTACGGTGTGGCGCGGATCATGAACCTCTCCTACGGCGAATTCCTGATCGCCGCTGCCTTTGCATCGCACTGGCTCTTCACCGGATGGGCGCTGAGCCCGTTCGTGGGGCTGGCGTTCGTCGTGCCCGCCGCCTTCATCGTCAATCTCGTCATCTACAAGGTTCTGCTGACGCCGCTGGTGCGGCGCGCCAAGACCCGCGATGCGCTTGAGGTCGACAGCATCCTCGCGACCTTTGGGCTCACCTTCATCGTGCAGGGTTCGATGCTGTCGCTGTTCGGCGGCGCCTATTACAGCTACTCGTTCCTCGCCTACCCGGTGAACTTCCTCGGCGAGATTGTTGCAGCCAACCGCCTCGCCGCGTTGTCGATCGCCATCGTCATCGGCATCACGCTCTATCTGGCGCTGACCAAGACCCGCGCCGGCACGGCCGTTCGTGCGGTGGCAGTCGATCCCGTTGCCGCGCAGCTTGTCGCGATCGACGTGCCGCGCACATCTGCACTGACGTTTGCGCTCGGCGGCGCGCTGGTGGCTGCCGCCGGCGTGCTGGTCAGCACCTTCCTCACCTTCAACGCGTCGTCCGGCGTGGTGTTCACGATGAAGGCGCTGATCATCGTGGTCATGGGCGGTGTCGGTAACATCCTCGGCTGCCTGGTCGCAGGCCTGTTGCTCGGCGTCAGCGAAGCGCTGGTCTCGGCCTTCGTCGATCCGGGCCTGACGCTTGCCGTCAACTTCGCGCTCTTTCTCATCGTTCTGCTGGTCAAGCCCGCCGGACTGTTCGGGCGGGCGACACGATGACGATGCGCACGATCATACTTGGTGCGATTGCGCTGGCGGCGCTGGTCTTGCTGGCCTTCGTTCCGCGCCTCGCCAATGCCTACTATCTCGCGCTCGCCATCGGCCTCTTGCAGTACACCGTGCTTGCCACCGCATGGGGCTTGTTCTCCGGGCCGACACGATATGTGTCGCTGGCGACGACGGCGTTCTTCGGCGTCGGCGCTTATACGGTCGCGGTGCTGGGCGAAGTTTTGCCCTGGCCCCTGGTTCTGCTGATCGCCGCAAGTCTCGGCGCTGTTTTGGCAGCGATTGTCGGCCTGTCGACCTTGCGGCTGAGCGGCGTCTACTTCGTCATCTTCACCTTCGGCCTCGCCGAACTGATCAAACAGCTCGTCGTCTGGTTCGAGGTCAACAAGTCGCGCGTGCTCGGGCGCTACGTCTTCGTCAACATCACGCAGAGCGACATCTACTGGCAGCTGCTGATCCTTGCGGTGATCGTGTTCCTGATCGGCTGGCTGATCGCGCGCTCGCGGCTCGGCTTCGCGCTACGCATCATCGGCGAAGACGAAACCGTCGCGACCCATTGCGGCATCAACACCACCATCGCCAAGGTGATGCTGTTCACGGTCAGCGCCACCGTGATGACGGTGGTCGGCGCCATCATGGCGCCGCGCTGGACCTACATCGAGCCGGCGATCGCCTTCAACTCGACCATCTCGTTCCTGGTTCTCATCATGGCGCTGCTCGGCGGCGCGCACCGGCTGTGGGGACCCGTGCTCGGCGCCGTGCCGCTGACCTTGCTGTTCGAGGTGCTGAGCGCGCGCTTCCCGAACACGTTCACCATCATCCTCGGCTGCATCTTCCTCGTCATCGTCTACCTGCTGCCGCGCGGCGTTGCCGGCGTGATCGAGGGCACACGCGCCAAAATCAGCGCGCGCATGGAAAAGGTGCCGGCATGAGCGACGCGCGCGCACCTGTGTTGCAGGTCGAAGGACTCACCCGCGCCTTCGGCGGCCTCGTCGCCGTCAACGGACTTACGTTCAATGTGGCCGAAGGCGAAATCCTCGGCCTGCTCGGCCCGAACGGATCGGGCAAGACCACGGCGCTCAATTTGATGTCGGGCGTGCTGCGGCCGGACTCCGGCGTCATTCGTTTGAAGGGGCAGGACATTGCCGGTCTTCCCTCGTACCGGATCGCGCGGCTCGGCCTCGCCCGCACGTTCCAGCTCGTGCGCGTGCTCGACGGCATGGACTGCCGCGAGAACATTCTCGCCGGCCTTACCTTCCACAAGCCGCATCTCTCCGAGGCGGACAGCAACGCGCGGGTTCTGACGCTGCTGAGCCGGGTCGGCCTCGGCGGACAAGAGCGACGCCCGGCCGCCGATCTCACCTACATCGACCGCAAGCGTCTCGAACTCGCCCGCGCGCTGGCAGCCAAACCGACGCTGCTGCTGCTCGACGAGTGGCTGGCCGGTCTCAATCCATCCGAGCTGACGATCGGCATCGATCTGATCCGCTCGCTCAAGAACGAAGGCATCACCATCATCCTGGTCGAGCATGTCATGGCCGCCGTGCGCGCGCTGTGCGACCGCTGCGTGGTCATGAGCAGCGGCCGCAAGATCGCCGAAGGATCGACGGCCGACGTGCTGTCCAACGCCGCGGTCGTCGAGGCTTACCTTGGTGGAGCGGCCGCCGATGCTTAAGGTCGCAAACCTCAGCGTGGCCTACGGCCAGCATCGCGCGCTCGACAACGTCGCCGTCGATGTCGGCCCCGGCGAGATCGTTACCATCCTCGGCGCCAACGGCGCCGGCAAGTCATCGCTGCTCAAGGCCATCGCCGGCATCGTGCGCGCGCTGCCGGGCAAGACGGTCGAACTCGGCGGAAACGATCTCGCACAGCTTCCGCCGCACGAGATTGTCGAACACGGGCTGGCGCTGGTGCCCGAAGGCCGCGGCATCTTCGGCGACCTGACCGTGCAGGAGAACCTGCTGCTGGGCGCCAATCCCAAACGCGCCCGCGACGGCGAAGACGAACGCCGCGAGAAAATCCTCACGCTGTTCCCGCGTCTGCGCGAGCGTGCCTCACAGGTCGCCCGCACCATGAGCGGCGGCGAACAGCAGATGCTTGCCATCGGCCGTGCCTTGATGTCGAAGCCCGACATCCTGCTGCTCGACGAGCCGTCGCTCGGCCTTTCGCCGGTGATGGTGCTGGAGCTGTTCGCAAACCTCAAACGCGTGCGCGAGGCCGGCGTCGGACTGCTGCTGGTCGAGCAGAACGCGCAGGAGAGCCTGCGCATCGCCGACCGCGGCTACGTGCTGGAAAACGGCTGCATCGTCAGTCACGACACCGCGGCCAATCTCAAGGCCAATCCCGCCATCCTGCGCGCCTATCTCGGCGGCGGACCGCCGGCCGTCAGCAATCAAAACCACACTGCCCAAAAATCAAATGGAGGACCCGTCATGCATGAGATCGCGCTGCTGCTCGAAAGCAAGGACGTGCCGGCGTCGAACGGCGCCACGTTCGACCGTCTCAATCCCGTCACCGGCGATATCGCGAGCCGCGCTGCGGCGGCGCAGATTGCCGACGCCAAGCGCGCGGCGGACGCCGCCGCAGCCGCCTTCCCGGCCTGGTCGCAGACCGGCCCGAATGCACGGCGCGCGATCCTGCTCAAGGCCGCCGATCTGCTCGCAGCCAAGGCGCCGCAGTTCATCGAGTTGATGGCGGCGGAGACCGGCGCGACCGCGGGCTGGGCGGGCTTCAACGTGCACCTCGCGTCCGGCATGCTGCGCGAAGCCGCGGCGATGACCACGCAGATTTCCGGCGAGGTGATCCCGTCCGACAAGCCGGGCTGCATTTCGATGGCGATCCGTCAGCCGGCCGGTGTGGTGCTCAGCATGGCGCCGTGGAACGCGCCGGTGATCCTCGGCGTGCGCGCGGTCGCATTGCCGCTTGCCTGCGGCAACACCGTCGTGCTGAAGGCGTCCGAAATTTGCCCGGGCACGCACCGGCTCATCGCCGAATGTCTGCGCGATGCGGGCCTGCCTCCCGGCGTGCTGAACGTCATCACCAACGCGCCCGAAGATGCGCCTGCGCTGATCGAGGCGCTGATCGCGCATCCCGCCGTGCGGCGTATCAACTTCACGGGCTCGACGCGTGTAGGCCGCATCATCGCGCAGGTCGCGGCGAAGCATCTGAAGCCCGCGTTGCTCGAACTCGGCGGCAAGGCGCCGCTGGTCGTGCTCGATGACGCCGATATCGACGCGGCTGTCGCCGCGGCCGGCTTCGGCGCATTCATGAACCAGGGCCAGATCTGCATGTCGACCGAGCGGCTCGTGGTCGACGAAAAGATCGCCGACGCCTTTGTCGCCAAGCTCGCGACCAAGGCCGGCTCGCTGGTCGCCGGCGATCCGCGCAAGGGCAATACGCCGCTCGGTTCGCTGATCGGCGCGGACTCCGCGACCCGCATCCAGATGCTGGTCAACGATGCGGTGAGCAAGGGCGCCAAGATCGTGGCGGGCGGCCGGCATGAAGGCACGCTGATGTCGGCGACGGTGATCGACCACGTCAATTCGTCGATGCGCATCTATGGCGAAGAGTCGTTCGGCCCGGTCGCCTGCGTCGTGCGCGTCAACGGCGTCGATGAAGCCGTGCGGGTGGCCAACGACACGGAGTATGGCCTCTCAGCGGCCGTGTTCGGCCGCGACATTGCCCGCGCCTTCGATGTGGCGAAGCGGATCGACTCCGGCATCTGCCACGTCAATGGTCCGACCGTGCACGACGAAGCGCAGATGCCGTTCGGCGGCACCAAGGCGTCGGGTTACGGCCGCTTCGGCGGCAAGGCCGGCATCGCCGAGTTCACCGAACTGCGCTGGATCACGATCGAAACCGGTCCGCAGCACTATCCGATTTGAGGAGTTGGCGCTGCAACACCTCAAGTCGTCATGCCCGGGCTTGACCCGGGCATCCATCTCAACAGCTTCTCCGAGTAAGATGGATTGCCGGGTCAAGCCCGGGCATGACGATCTTCATCTCTACTGCTTGATATTCGCCGCCTTCACCAGCGCGGCGTTGGCGGCCATCTCGCGAACAACGAACTCATCCATCTGACCGGGCGTCATCGACGTCAACTCGACGCCGAGGCGCGCCAGGCTTGCCTGCATCTCCGGCGTCGCCAGCACCTTGCGGCCGGCTGCATTGAACTTCTCGACGATGTCACGCGGCGTCTTTGCCGGCATGAAAATGCCGAACCAGTTCGACGTCTCGCCGTCCTTGAAGCCGGCTTCCGTCGGCGTCGGAACGTCCGGCAAGTCCGGCCAGCGCGTCGCGGATGAAATGACCAGCGCGCGCACCTGCCCGGACTTGATCAGCGGCAGCGCCGTCGACAGCGGACAGAAGTAGAAATCGATGCGGCCGCCGAGAATGTCGGCAATCACTTCGGGCCCGCCGCGATACGGAATATGCGTCGCCTCAAAACCGGCGGCGAGCCGGAATTTCTCGGCGCTGACATGAACGGCCGAACCGGGACCGACTGTACCGAATGTGATCTGAGCGTCCTTCGCCTTGGCGGCGGCGACAAACTCCTGAATCGTCTTCCAGGGCTTCATGGGCGACGTGATCATCACGTTGCCGCTGGAGCCGATCATCAGAGCCGACGAAAAATCCTTGGCCGGATCGTACTTCATGTCGGGAAAGATCGACGGGGCGATGGTGTGTGCCGCCGAGTGGGCGAGAATGGTGTAGCCATCCGGCTCCGCGCGCGCGACTGAGGTCGAACCCAGCGTGCCTCCCGCGCCGGCGCGGTTCTCGACGGTAATGGGTTGCCCCAGCTCGATCGCCACTTTCTCGAACACCATCCGCGGCACCACGTCGGTCGCGCTGCCCGCACCAAACGGAATGACTGCCTTCACAATCTTCGACGGCCAGACTTCGGCCTGCGCTGTGACAGACACCAGCAGCCCGGCTGCAACAACGGACCACCCGATCAACTTCTTCATCACTCACTCCTGCTTCATCGCCAGCGCTCGCTTGCCTGCGCTGGCCAACGAGGGTTTGCAAGTTTCGTGCTAGAATAAGCGCCCGTGCCTTGAAGCCGCCACCGCGGCTATACAGATAGACTACAATAAATCATCCTGCCGCCAATGCTCCCGTAGCTGGAAACCGCTGTTGAGAAAGCTGTTGCTCGCCTTTGTCCTTTTGATTGCCATCCCGATCGGCGTGTCCGCCGCCGCCTACTGGTCCGGCGACCGTTCCATGAACTGGCAAACCGCCGACCGCTCCAGCGCTGGCCTGCTCCCGAAAGCCTCCGATCATCCGGATGCGATCGTGCGCGTCTTTGCCGCACGTACGGTTCGCTGGCGCGGCATCTTCGCGGTTCACAGCTGGATCGTCGTCAAGGAAGCCAACGCGCCGCGATACATGCGCTACGACTACACGGCCTGGGGCGAGCCGATCTCCGTCGATCGCTTTCAGGCCGACGGCCGCTGGTTCGGCGCCGTTCCCGAGACGGTCGCCGCCGTCGACGGCGCTGAAGCGGGCAAGCTCATCCCGAAGATCAGGGCGGCAATCGCGTCCTATCCCCATCGCGAGTATGGCGACTACAGCGCCTGGCCGGGACCGAACTCGAACACCTTCGTCAAGGCCGTGCTCGATTCCGTGCCGGAACTCGCCAGCAACCTGCCGCCGACGGCGATCGGCAAGGACTATCCTTATGACGGACGCTGGTTCGGCCTCACCGCGTCACAGACAGGTCTGTTCGCATCGCTCGGCGGCTATCTCGGCCTGACGGTCGGATGGATCGAAGGCATCGAACTCAATTTCTTCGGCGCGGTGCTTGGCCTCGATGTCCGGCGGCCGGCGCTGAAGCTTCCCGGCATCGGACGGCTCGGTCTGCCGATCGCATGAGCTAACGGAATACGCGTTCGCCTGCAGGTGCATGCATAATTAGGCAGCGCGCGCTCCTGCATTGCGCAGCATCACAGCAAACGCCGACGGTATTCTCGTCCGCATCATCGCAAAATCGGTTGAAAAACGGCATTTCATCGGTTTCCGAGAATGGCATGCAAGTTGCGTAGCAACATGCATGACCTTCGTAACTGCACCACAAGTTCAACTGAGCGTCCGCAACGTCAGCAAATCCTTCCGTACGAAAACGGGAGAGGTTCGCGTGCTGGAGGACTTGTCCTTCAGCATCAACGAGCGCGACTTCGTCAGCATCATCGGCCCGAGCGGCTGCGGCAAGACGACGATCTTCAACATCATCGCCGGATTGCTCGAGCCCGACTCCGGCTCGATCCACTATCGCGGCACCGAGATCGAAAGCCTGCGCGGTCGCGTCGGCTACATGATGCAGAAGGATCTGCTGTTCCCGTGGCGCACAGTTTTACAGAACGTGCTGCTCGGCCTCGAGATGAAAGGCGTCGCACGTGATGCCGCCGAGGCACGTGCGCGCGAGTATCTCAACCAGTTCGGTCTTTCCGGTTTTGAGAACGCCTATCCGAAAACGCTGTCGGGCGGCATGAAGCAGCGCGTCGCACTGATCCGCACGCTGATCATGGACCCGGACATTCTTCTCCTCGACGAGCCGTTCTCCGCGCTCGACTATCAGACCCGCCTCTATCTTGAGGGCGTGCTGAAGGATGCGGTCGAAACCTACAACAAGACCGTGATCCTCGTAACGCACGACATCGACGAAGCGGTTGCTCTGTCGAAACGGGTCGTCGTGCTCAGCGGCCGGCCTGCGCGCGTGAAGACCGTTCACAACATCGACATCGCCGCGCGGTCGCCGATCGCTGCCCGCAGCGACAGCCAGTTCTCCGGCTACTTCCACGCGCTCTGCGCCGAACTCGACATCCAGACCGAGAAAACATCGTGACCATCGTCCTCCGCGATACCGAAACCGTCCCGCCGATGAAGCGGCGAAAGCGCCGCACGCCGCGCCTCGCAACCTTCGACACCATGCTGGGGCGCGCATTCATTCAGGCCCTCGCCGTCATTGCCTTCTTCGCCGCATGGGAGATCGGCGTCCGCGTGGGCTGGATTTCGAACTTCCTGGTCGGATCGCCCGCCGGCATCTTTTCGCTCGCCGGACGCATGCTGATGAGCGGTGAACTGGTGATGCACACGTCCTACACGCTGTTCGAAGCGATCCTCGGGTTCGTGATCGGCACCATCGTCGGCTCGTTGATGGGATTGGCACTCTGGTACTCGGTGTTCGTTGCACGCCTCGTCGAACCCTTCATCGTTGCGATCAACAGCGTGCCGAAGATTGCGCTGGCGCCGATCATCATCCTCTGGTTCGGCACCGGGCTGGTGTCGAAAGTGGCGCTCGCGGTTTCGCTCACAGCGATCGTCGCGCTGATCGCCGCCTATCAGGCCGCCAAGGACGCCGACACCGATCTGCAGTCGCTGCTGATCTCGATGGGCGCGACCAAGCATCAGGTCTTCTACAAGGCCGTCGTGCCGTCGACGCTGCCGGCGATCATCGCGACCTTCCGCATCAACATCGGCTTCGGTCTCGTCGGCGCCGTCGTCGGCGAGTTCATCTCGTCGCAGAAGGGCCTCGGCCACATCATCTACGCCGCCTCGAGCCTTTACGACCTTAACACGGTCTGGGTCGGCCTCTTCACGCTCATGATCATGGGTTTCGTTCTCTACTACGTGATCGACATCATCGAGCGCGCCACACTGCCGTGGAAACTGTCGAGCACCGGGCACCAGGTGCAAGTCTAAGCCTCAAACGTCAACGGAGACGTCATATGTCGTTGCTAACGCGTATCGCCAGCGCAATCGTCCTGGCCCTTGCCCTGCTTACCGCCCCGGCGCATGCCGACGGCAAGAAAGTCACGGTCTCGCAGGCCTTCCAGTCGATGCTCTATCTGCCGCTTTACGTTGCGATCAACGAAGGCTTCTTCATCAAGCAGGGCCTCGACCTCACCAAGGAAACCGCCGGCGCCCCGAGCGCCGCCCTCTCCGCGGTGATCTCCGGCAGCGCGCAGTTCTCGATCCACGGTCCGGAATGGACCGCGATCGCCGCGTCCAAGGGCGCGCAGGTCAACATCATCGCCAACGTCGTCAATGGCGCTGCCGTGTGGATCGCAACCGCGCCCGACTTCAAGTTCGACAGCGTCAAGGATCTGAAGGGTCAGAAGATCGTGACCGGCCAGATGCCGACCACCAGCACGTCGCTGTTCATCAAGCTGCTGAAGGAAAACGGCATGGACGCCAAGAGCGACGTGGAGATGATCCAGGTTCCGATCGGCACCGAACCGGGTCCGTTCCTGGCGCAGCAGGCCAAGGTCGCGGTGATGTATGAGCCGGGCCTCGATCAGGTCGTCGCCAAGGGTATGAAGGTGGTGTACGGCTTCCCGAAATCCTATGGCCCCTACGCCTTCTCCGCGGTCACCGCGCGCGCCGACGTCGATGCCGATACCGCGCAGCGCGTCGTCAACGCGATGGAAATGGCCATGCGCTTCATGGGCAAGAACGAAGCCCGCACCGTGCAGATCGCGCAGAAGGAATTCCCGACCCTCGACCCGATGGTCGTCGAAGCCGCCGTGAAGCGCATGATCGGCGACGGCGTCTATCCGTCGAGCGTCGATATCACCGCGGACGCGCTGAAAATCTCCATGGATACGCAGATCGCGCTTGGCAACCTCGCGGCGCAGCCCGACTACAAGGCCTTCGTCGTGAAGAAGTACATCGAACCGGCGCTCGCGCTGAAGTAAAACACGCGGGATACAAACGGCGCGCTTGCGGGACCTCGCAGGCGCGCTATTCTTTTCCGATCCCATCCAGCGAGAGTAACCCGCGTGCTCAACACCAATGCGAAGACCGGCGTAGCGCCCGAAGCCGGCGTCCTCGATCTGCTGCAACAGTTCCGCGGCAATACCGGCGCAGCCGAGTCATATGCGGCGAACCTCTGCCAGCGCATCGCCGATGCTGAGCCCACACTTAAGGCCTTCACCTGTCAGCCCGTCGCATCCCCCGCGGCAAAAGCAGGCCCGCTTGCCGGCATTCCGGTCGCCATCAAGGACATTATCGCGACCCACGACATGCCGACGACCAACGGCTCGGCCGTCTACAAGGATCACATACCGGCCAACGACGCGTGGATCGTCGAGCGGCTGCGCAGCCTCGGCGCCACGATTTTCGGCAAGACGGTGTCGACCGAATTCGCCTGGCGGCATCCGGGCCCGACCACCAATCCGTGGAACAGCAAGCACACGCCGGGCGGTTCGTCATCCGGATCGGCAGCGTCCGTAGCCGCGGGCCTTGCACCGCTCGCGCTCGGCACGCAGACGCTCGGCTCGATCATCCGCCCCGCCGCATTCAACGGCGTCGTCGGGTTCAAGCCAAGCTACGGCGCCATTCCGCGCACCGGGGTGCATGCGCTGAGCGGTTCGCTCGATCACGTCGGCTTCTTTGCGCGCTGCGTCGATGACGTGGCTTATGCCCTGTCGCTGACCGCGGCGACAAGCGACAGCGACCGCCACGGACTACCCGTCCCGGCCTTCGACGTGTCGGCGATGGACGGCTTGCCGCTCATTGCGCCGCCGCGCCTGGCTGTGGTCCGCTTCTCCGGCTGGTCGCGCGCCGAACCGGAACAGCAGGCGGTGTTCAACGCATCGATCGCGAAGCTGAAAGCCGCGGGCGCCACGCTCGAAGAAGTGGAATTGCCGGATCTCGATCGCAATGCGTGGGCGACCATCAACACCATCCTTGCCAGCGAAGGCAGCGCGCTGTTCAGCGAGATCGTGACGCGCCATCCGGACAAGACCAGTGACAAGCTCAAGGAGCTTGTGAAGACCGGGCAAGCCCACAGCGCCCACGACTATCTGCTGGCGAAGGCGAAACAGGCCGCGCTGCGCGACAGTGTTGCGGCACAGCTCTCGGGCTTCGATGCCGTGCTGACGCTGTCCGCGTTCGGCGAAGCGCCGGAAGGACTGAGTTATACGGGCGATGCGGAGTATTGCGCGCCGTGGACGCTGCTGGGCACGCCGGCGCTGTCGCTGCCGGCCGGCTTCGGCAAAAAGGGACTGCCGCTCGCCGTACAGGTGGTCGGCGCATACCGTGAAGACTTCAAGACGCTGAAGACAGCAAAATGGATCGAACAGGTGCTGCAGTTCGATCCCGGTCTTGCGCCGATCAAATAGAAAGGCGTCTGCCGCCGGGGCGGCAGACGCCAAAATCGCATCAGGCGATCACATCAAGCGATCAGATGCCGCGGCCCCAATAGCCGCAGTAGCGATGCACGTTCCACGACAGATTCTGTTCGTAGTTCTGCAGCGTCGCATACTTCGGCAGCTTGAGTTCGGTATCGGCCGGTGAGAAGCACTTGCCCTCGTCCGACGCCTTCTTCACTTCCGCCGACAGGTCGGTCAGGAACGCAAGCTGCTGCTCCATGTCAGCGCGCGTGCCGAGCCGTCCGCCCGGACCCGGATGACCCGGGATCATGCGCTCCCACTTCAGCTCCAGCGTCTTCTTCAGCGACGCTTCCCATTCGCCGGGGTAGCTGTCGTTCATCGCGAGCCGTGACGGCACCGCGCCGAGCGAGTTGAAGTCCACCGCGAAGATGATCTTTTCCTTCGGCAGGAACATCACCAGCGACGAGTCCGAATGGTTGCGGCCGGTGTAGACTAGCTCGAGCGTCGTGCCGCCGAGCTTGATGGTCTTCTTGCGGTCGACCGTCTCGTCCGGGATCACCGTGTTCGGGTCCTTCAGGATCGCGAGGCGCTCCTTGGCCTTCTTGTGCGCGACGACCTTGGCGCCCGCCTCCTTGAACACCTTGCCGCCGGCAATGTGGTCGTAGTGGTGGTGGCTGTAGACGAGGTACTTGATCGGCGCCTGGCTGATCTTGCGGATCTCGTCGAGATACGCCTTGGCCGCCTGCGGCCGGGCGTAGCTGATCGGATCGGTCGCAATGACACCGGCCGGCGTGACGATGAACATCGCCTGGTGGTTCATATAGCGGAATATGTAGACGTTATCCGTGCCCTCGACCTTGGTGGTTGCGAAGGGCGGCGCGGCCGGCGGCTGCTGCGCCAAGGCGCCGGCCGTCAGACCCAGAAGTGCAATGGCAGCAATGATCAAACGCATAAGTTGGTCCTCCCCGAATAGGTGAGAACTCCGGCGGGACCCGGATATTCCGCCGCCAATCTGCTGCACCGCAATCGCCAGGGTTGAAAACTCCGGGTCCCGCTCGTGTCCGTGGTTTGATCAAAGATTAAGATTTCCATGAGAATGCTTAGCTTTTATGCATATCAGCTCTGACGATTCGACGATGACAGGCTGACCTCCATGACCGCCTCGATGCCCGACGAGATCGACTACGACTACGCGGTCAATGTCGCCGAGCGGGCGATCCGTCATATGGCGCAGCATCGCATTCCGCCGACGCCGGATAATTTCAGAGTCTGGGCAGCCTACGCGCAGGGCGCGCCGGCCGACCTTAAGCGCACCATCGACATTCTGATCAGCAACAAGCGCACCTTCGACAGCATCACCAACCAGGAGCTGGCGGCGACGTTCGCCGCATCGACCGGAAGCCCGCAAATCGCCGACGCGTCGCAGCAGTTGTCCTCGGTCGTCAATGCCGCACGCGAATTCCTCAACGCCGCGATCGCCGACAATCGCTCGCAGATCAGATCGATCGGCGACGTGGCCGGCGCGGCCCAGGGCGGCGCCGATCCGAAGCTGCTGGTCGAGAGCCTGGTCAAAGAACTAAGCAAAGCTGCGACCCGCGCTTCCGAACTTGAACAGAGCTTCGCTGAATCGTCACGCGAGCTCGACACCATCCGCACCTCGCTGCAGAAGGCCGAGGAGCATTCGCGCACCGACATGCTGACCGGCCTGCCGAACCGGCGCGCGCTCGACGAATTCCTGCGGCTGACGCAAACGGCCGCGATGGAAAAGGGCGATCCGCTCGGCATGCTGTTGATCGACGTCGATCACTTCAAGCGTTTCAACGACGACTTCGGCCATAACGTCGGCGACCAGGTGCTCAAGCTGCTCGGCGGCGTATTGAAGGATCGCGTGCGCGACAACGACCTGGCCGCCCGCTACGGCGGCGAGGAGCTGATGGCCGTGCTGCCCTCGGCCGATATGACGACCTGCCAGGCGGTAGCCGAGCGCATCCGCAAGTCGATCGCCGAATGCAAGATCACGCGGCGTACCTCCGGCGAGGTGCTGCCCAGCATCACGGTGTCGATCGGCGTCGCCCAGTTCCGTCCAGGTGAACCGGTCACCGACTTCATCGAGCGCTGCGACAGCGCGCTCTACGCGGCCAAACGCGCCGGCCGCAATCGTGTCATGACCGAGCTTCAGCTGGAGCCCGGCCTGCTGGCGACCTGACGCTGCATCAAATACGGGCGCGGCACTTGCGCTCTGGGTTAGACCCGCCTGCACGATTGAACTAGTCTCGCTCCTGCGGTGATCGTTTCCGCCGAAGAGTGACAGATGGTCCGCACCACTCCAGCGAGTAAGGCAGGCTCGGCCAGCGGCGCTGCGCGCAGCGCCCTGCGCAACCATCCGATCCTGCAAGGAATCGACGATGCGGCGATCGACCAGCTGCTGAAGTACGCCAAGGTGCTTGCCTACAAGCGCGGCGCGACGATTTTTTCGCGCGGCGACCTCGGCGATCGTCTCTATGCGGTGCGCAAGGGCTCGGTGCGCATCTCCATCTCCGGCCCGGATGGACGCGGCGCCACATTCAACCTGATCCACAGCAACGAGTTCTTCGGCGAGATCGCGCTCCTCGACGGGCAGATGCGAACCGCCAACGCCATCGCGCACACGGATTGCGAGTTGCTGGCAATCGAGCGGCGCGACTTTCTTCCCTTTCTCGAGCGGCATCCCAAGCTGGCCTCCAACCTGATCCAGCTGCTGTGCGCGCGCCTGCGCCGGACCAGCGAACAGGTCGAGCACGTGATGCTGTCGGATCTGCCCGGCCGCCTCGCCAAGACCATCACCGCGCTCATTCCGAAGGACGGCGAGCCGGGCGATGCCATCACGGCCACTCAGCGCGAGATCAGCGAGATGGTCGGCGCGACCCGCGAGAGCGTGAACAAGGAGCTCCGGCGCTGGTCCAAGGAAGGCTGGATCAAGATCGATCAGGGAAAAATCGCCGTGATCGACCAGGACGCGCTCACCACCCTCATCTAAGATCGACTTAAACCATTGTAAAACAACATAAAATTTCAACAAAAAGAAAATGGCCCGGCCTGTGACGTAGGTCACACCCGGACACCCCCTCTCTGGGCGACTAATCCCCGTCAGATGCAGTGGAGGGGAACATGCAAGCCAACCCAGACCAGTCCAACGCCTTTCCGAGCCGCTTCTTCGGTCTCGGTCTCAAGGGCTTCATGATCCTGGCAGTGATCCTGCTCGTGATCGAAATCGCGTTTATCTTCGCGGTGTTCGGCACCGACCTGATCTTCCAGGAGATCGATGTGAGCAACCTCGCACCGGGCGCACAGCAGGCCAGCCTGCATCTGCGCCAGAGCATGCAGAACTGCATCGCGACAGCGCGGACGTTCGCTCTTATTCAGACCTGAAACACATGCGCCGGCGTTGCGTGCTACTTCGCATTCGCCGGCGCGTGAGCATACAAAAGCTCACCCCGCCAGCGCAGCGCGATGAACATCAGCAGCGTCAATCCGCAAGCCGCGTAGAGCGTCGCCGTGGTGGTGAAGCCGATCTGGCCGATCAGGTTGCCGGCGGCAAGCAGACCCAGCGGCAAGGTGTAGATCGCCATCATGCGAATGCCCATGACGCGGCCGCGCAGATGATCGCTCGCCGAGCGCATCAGGATCACCGCCAGCGAAATCATTGCCAGGCTCTGCACGAAACCCGCCAGCATCAGACAGAGGATCGCCGTCTGCACCGTCTGGACCTGAGCGAACACCAGAAGCGTCACGTACCAGACCAGCGTCGCTGCGATCATCAGGCGCGCCACCCGCACGCCGCCGACAACTCCAAGCCCGATCGATCCGATGAGCGAGCCCGCCGCAAAACTCGCCGACAGATAGCCGAGGTCGGTCGAACCGGCGCCGTAAACCTCGCGCGCGATGTAAGGGAGCAACCCGCCCGATAGCGGATACGCCGTGAGATTCACAAGGACCGCGATCCAGATCGAGGCCTGCATGCGCGGCGACTGCCAGACATAAGCGAGACCTTCTTTCAGGTCACGCAACGGCGATGAGCGCAGCATCTCGCTTGCGGCAGCGTCAGCCGGATGCGGCTTCACCGGCGCATGGATGCACAGCGTCAGGATGGTGCTGATGCTGTAGATCGTCACGATCGCGACGTAAGCGGGGCCCATGCCGAGGATGGCGAACAATCCGGCGCCGGTCAGCGCACCGGCCATGCGCGCGGTATCCATGGTGGTGCGCGAGATGCTCAGCGCGCCGACAAGCTGTTCGCGCGGCATGATGGTTGCAACGAGCGCGCCGCGCACGCCGAGATCCGAGGGGCGCACCACGCCCATCATCAGCGCAACGATGAAGACGTAGAGCGGTGCGATCGTGCCGGTGAAGATCAGAACCGTCAGAATGGCGGCCTGCGCCATGTAGAACACGCGCATCGCGGCGAGCAGATCGCGATGGCCGATCCTGTCGCCGATCAGGCCGAATACCGGGGCGACCAGCGTTCCGACAAAGTAGAGCGCCGCGAAGATGGTCAGCAGCAACACCGACTTGGTCTCGACCAGGATGTACCAGCCGAGGATCAGCGTCTCCATCTCGAAGGCCCACGAGGTGAGCAGATCGGCAGGCCACTGAAACCGATAATTGCGATTCCGGAACGGAGAAAACTTCAGGCCCCTCTCCCATCAATGCTGCCAACGGCCGCTGGGGCGCGACGGCGGGGCTTCGGCTGCGATGACACCGGCCCTGTTGTTTGGCCTGGCGGACCGCGGCATGCGCGGCCCGCCAAACAAAAATCCCATAACAGGGAATCATCCGGAAAGCCGCACGATTTCAGACATGGAGGTCATGCGAAACGCACCGCAGCATGACGCGGCGATGGCCGCGCTAAGTGCGTAATGCCGCGAACGCCTGCTGTGTCGCTACCAGCGCTTCATCGATATCGGCTTCGGTGTGGGCGGCCGACAGGAACATGTTGTGTTTGGGGTGCAGGTAGACGCCCCGCTTCAGCGCCTCCGCACAGAAGCGTTCGCCCTTGGCAAAGGTCGCGTCGTCATCGAACAGGATGGTCGGCATCTGCGGCGGACCGCTTTGGCGGATGCCAATGCCGGCGACCTTCGCCTGCGCCGCGATGCCGTCGCGAAGCCGCTGCCCCATCGCCCGCATGCGCTCCGGACCGTTCTCGCGTTCGAGGCAATCGAGCGTCGCGAGCGCCGCCGCCATTGCCACCGCGCTGGTCCAGAACGATCCGGTGACGTAGATGCGCGAGGCGGCATCGCGGAAGTGATCGTTGCCGGTGACCGCCGCAAGCGCGTAGCCGTTGGCGATCGCCTTGCTCCACGCGCTGAGGTCCGGTTGCACCCCAAGCGAGTCCCAGCTGCCACGCATGCTGAGCCGAAATCCCGCGCGCACGTCGTCGAGGATCAGCGTCGCGCCCGTCGCATCGCACAGCTCGCGCAGACGCCGCGCGAAGGCGGGATCGGGCAAATGCTGATCCTGCGCATAGTCGTGGCGGAACGCAGAGACGAGAATGCCGGCGAGATCGCCGCCCGCCTGATCGGCGGCAGTTTCAAGACTCGCGATATCGTTGAAGGTGAAATACAAGAGATGCGCGCGGTCCTCGCTGGTGACGCCGAGCGGGTGCGGCGTGCACCAGGGAATGGCGCCGTGATACGCGCCCTTCGCCACGAGAATCTTGCGGCGGCCAGTCGTCGCCCGCGCGATCGTTACGCACGTGGTCGTGGCGTCGGTGCCGTTCTTGGCGAACATCGCCCAGTCGGCGTGCGGCAGCAGCGCGACCAATCGCTCGGCAAGCTCAACCATCCGCTCCGACGGACCGTTCAGACAATCGCCCAATGCGGCCTGGCGCAGCGCAGCTTCCGTCACCTCCGGATGCTGATGGCCGAGGATGATCGGACCCCAGCTGCACATGAAGTCGATGTAGCGGCGGCCGTTGACGTCCCAGAGGTGACAGCCCTCGCCGCGCGCGAAGAACTGCGGATATCCGGCCGGTAACCCCTCGCTACGCATGTGGCCATACATGCCGCCGGGAATGACGCGGCGCGCCCGCGCGCGCAGGGCTGCATCGGGAGTCTGATCAAGAACGTTCATCGCAAGTCCTCCGGCTGGCACGATTGTGTCCTATCCGAAGGCCGGCGATCAACCGCAGAACGGCCGCAGGTTGCATGCGGGCTACGGTCACCACTCGTCATTCCGGGGCGCGCCACTTGGCGCGAGCCCGGAATCCATACGCCTCAGCAGAAGTTTGGCGAAGGAAGAAAATGGCTCTGCGACTCTTGCAGCAGATACCAATAACCACAGGGGATATGGATTCCGGGCTCGCACGTGAAGAACGTGCGCCCCGGAATGACGGAAACCCGTTCACCAACATTAAATCGTGGCCCGAGTTATCCCCGCCTCTCGAACCTCGCTTATCATGTGCGTGTCCCGTCCCTCGAAGAGGGGCGTTCGCGATCGTCACGATACGCGGGGCGGGATGCGGTGGACGTGCGTGCGATGTCAGACGTGCATCGCGCATACGGACTGGCTGAAGTCGTGTCATCCCGGAGCCGTCGCCCGGCTCCACAGCGGCGGATTACTCAGGCTCGCCCGCCGGGGGTTCTTCACGAAACAGGCCGTTAACACCACTGCGTGCGGAACGCCGGACGATGTTCGGCGCCCGTGGTGACTCTGCTCGTGTGCTTGTTTCATTGCGCACGAGGCTGCGGACGCACGATGCGTCCGGCGTTCCGCGCGCCCTCATTTTGAGGGAGGAACGGAAAAGAGACTCCGGCGCCCCCGCGCCGCAAAGAACAGGGGTGATGAAACATGTCTGGAGATAAGATGGAGGAAAGGCGTAGCGTTAATTTCCGCCGTCATTCCGGGGCGTGCGAAGCACGAGCCCGGAATCCATATCCCCTGTGCGTGTTGAGATTTGCTGTGCGAGTCGCAGAGCCACTTCTGCTCGTCGTCTCACATCTGCTGCGGCGTATAGATTCCGGGTTCGCGCGTGAAGGACGCGCGCCCCGGAATGACGGAAAGCGATCACTTCTGCGCGGCGACAACCATGATCTCGACCAGCACGTCCGGCGCAGCCATCTTGGCTTCGACCGTTGCGCGCGCCGGCAGATTTTTCGCATCCGCCCACGCCATCCAGGCCTGGTTCATGTCGTCGCGGGTGCGAATGTCGGCCAGCCAGATATTGGCGGAGAGGATGCGCGATTTGTCGCTCTTGGCAGCCGCGAGCAGGTCGTCGATCTGCTTGAGGATCTGCTCCGTCTGGCCGCGCACGCCCTGCTTGGTGTCGTTGGCCACCTGGCCGGCGACGTAGACAAGTCCACCGTGTTCGACAGCCTGGCTGAGAATCTTGTTCGACTGGTGACGTACGATGGTCATGTGGATCGTTCCCTGATGCGAAGCATATCTGGCGCGCCATCTCTTGTTCAGTTTGTCAACGTTGTCAAACTCAAAGCTGAGCACGATATCAGCCGTGGTTGGTACGGTTGCGTGCGCGCCGATCCCGGGCGACACTTGCGCGTCCCGGCCACAGGCTTGGAGTTGCTTTGCAGATGAAAGTGGTCGTTCTCGGAAGCGGCGTGATCGGCGTTACCACGGCCTACTTTCTTGCAAAGGCCGGACATGACGTGACCGTGATCGATCGCCAGCCCGGGCCGGGGCTGGAAACCAGCTTCGCGAATGCGGGCGAGATTTCTCCCGGCTATGCCTCGCCGTGGGCCGGACCGGGCGTGCCGATGAAGGCCATCAAGTGGCTGACCATGCGGCACGGGCCGCTGGTGATCCGGCCGAAGCTCGATCCCGCCATGTGGCTGTGGATGCTGCAGACCCTGCGCAACTGCACCAGCGCACGCTACGCGCGCAACAAAGGCCGCATGGTGCGGCTTGCCGAATACAGCCGCGACGTGCTGCGCGAGCTGCGGCGCGACACCAACATCGCCTACGACAATCGGGCGCAGGGAACGCTGCAGCTTTTTCGCAAGCAGGCGCAGGTGGACGCGGCGGCGAGCGACATCGCCGTTCTCAGAGATTACGGCGTGCCGTTTGAAGTACTCGACGCGAACGGCTGCGCGAAGGCGGAACCAGCACTCGAAAGTGTGCGCGGAAAAATCGCCGGCGGTCTTCGATTGCCGGGCGACGAAACCGGCGACTGCCAGATGTTCACCGCGAAACTCGCCGAGCTGGCAGCTACGCTCGGCGTTCAATTCCGTTACGGCATCACGATTCAGGGTCTGGTGACGGAGGGCAACCGGATCGCGTCGGTCGCGACCGGCGCCGGGCCAATGCTGGCCGATGCGTTCGTCGTCGCGCTCGGCAGCTATTCGCCGCTGCTGGTCAAGCGCATCGGCATCGCCCTGCCGGTGTTTCCGGTGAAGGGCTATTCGATCACGCTGCCGATCACCGACCCTGCCGGCGCGCCGGAGTCCACCGTGATGGACGAAAGTTACAAGGTCGCGATCACGCGATTGGGTGATCGCATCCGTGTCGGCGGCACCGCGGAACTCGCTGGCTATAGCCTTGCGCTCGATCCGGCGCGACGCAGCACGCTCGATCATTCGGTATCGGACCTGTTTCCACGCGGCGGCGATCTGTCGAAAGCGACGTTCTGGTGCGGCCTGCGGCCGATGACGCCGGACGGCGCACCCGTGGTCGGCGCAACGCCTTACGCCAATCTTTATCTCAACACCGGACATGGCACGCTCGGCTGGACCATGGCCTGCGGCTCCGCCCGGGTGCTGGCGGATCAAATCTCCGGCCGCACGCCTGATATCGATACGTCCGAGCTTCGTATCGCGCGCTACGGCGGCAGCGGCTTCCGGTGACGGGCTTATGCGGTCGCGGCCTTTTCCCAATAGGGGTCGCGCAGTTTCTTTTTGAAGATTTTGCCGCTGGCTTCACGCGGCAGCGCTTCGACAAAGACGATGTCCTTCGGCACCTTGAAGTTGGCGAGCCGGCCGCGCAGATAGCCCTGTACCGCTTCGGATGTCAGCTTTGCCAGCCCGTCGGGTTCAATATAAGCGCACAGGCGCTCGCCAAACTCCGCGTCCGGAATGCCGAACACCGCGCAGTCCCGCACGCCATCCATCGCGATCAAGGTGCCTTCAATCTCGGCCGGATAGATGTTGACGCCGCCGGAGATCACCATGTCGCGTTTGCGGTCGCACAGGAAGAGATACCCGTCTTCATCGAGGTAGCCGACGTCACCCACGCTGACGAGACCCTCGCGACCCGCTTCCGCCCGCGCTTGCGCGTTGCCGTGATAGTCAAAATCCGACAGCGCCGTCTGGCGCATGAAGATTTCGCCCGGCTCGTTGATGCCGCGCGGTTCGCCATTCGGTCCGAAAATCTTAACGACGCCGCCTTCGATGGCGCGGCCGACGGTGCCCGGTTTCGCCAGTGCCTCGGCCGACGAGTGCCAGATCGGAATGCCGGTTTCGGTCGAGCCGAAATACTCGTTGATGACCGGGCCCCACCACGCGATCATCGCTTTCTTGAGATGGACCGGACACGGCGCAGCGCCGTGCACGATGAAGCGCAGCGACGAGAGATCGTACTTGCGCTTGATGTCGTCGGGCAGACGCAGCAGCCGCACGAACATGGTCGGCACCATGTGCATATGGGTGACGCCGTGCCGCTGGATCAGGCTCAGCAGATCCTCCGGATCGAAGCGCGGCTCGAGCACGATGGTGCAGCCGTGATTGAACGCGCGCATGCCATAGGAGTTCGGCGCGGAATGATACATCGGGCCGTTCATGAGAACGACCTGATTGTCATTCGGCTTCGTGCCGTAAGAGATTTCGCCGACACGATCCGCAGCCGCGGCCAGTTCGGGCGGCAACGGTTTGCGGCGAACGCCTTTTGGCTTTCCGGTCGTGCCGGATGTGTAGAACATCGGCGACGTGCGCACGGTCGAAGCCGGCGCCGGCTGTTGGCCGTCGCGCCACGTATCCCAGTTCGCCGCCCCTGCGGGAACCGAAGCGTCCTTCACAGCGACGTTGAATGCGGCTGCGATCTCCGGCGGCGTTTCGACAACGAAGAGCTTCACGTCCTTCGGCAGTTCCGCGGCGATCTGCGGCAGCAGGTCCGCGTGACACACCAACACCTTCGCGCCGCTGTCGGCGAGGATGTAGGCTACTTCCTCGCCCTTCAGGTGCCAGTTGATCGGCACGATCGGCGAACCGATCGCCGATGCCGCACCCGAAGCCTCGAAGAACGCGAAGTCGTTGCGCAGCATCGCCGCAACCGGCACACCGTTACTCAAGCCAAGCGCGCGGAGGCCGCCCGCCGCACGCGCAATCCGGTCGTGAATCTCCGCATAGGAGATCCGGCGCTCACCGCTGATGATCATGACGCCACGTCCTGTTCAGCGATCGTCGATCAGGTCGCTGATCGCAATCCAGCTCTTGCCATTGAAGCGGCGCAGCATCAACTGCTGAAACGGCAGGTAGTCGTCTGCACCGGTGTTCACCATCACGCCGGGCAGAAGCAGCGGAACTTTCACATCCCGCAATGCAGCCGCCTGCTTCTTGATATTCTCGCTGCTGAAGTCGTTGCCGCAGGCCTTCAGCACCGCAAGCATGAGGTTGGCGTACATGTAGCCGGCGGCGTAATTGCTGTTACGGGTATCGATGCCCGGCATGTACTGCTTCATGAAGGCATAGAAATCCTTCACATCCTGATCGTTCGCCCACTGCTCGTCGAACACGTCCTTCTGATAGCTGGACGTCACGAGGCCCACAGCATTCTCAAGACCGGCCGGCTCGAGGAACGTGATCGAAGAAGCGGAGGTTGGGACATAGGTCACCTCCGGCTTCCAGCCGATTTCCGCCATTCCCTTGATCATCTGCGAGGTGAACTTGCCGAGCGTCACACCGTAGAGCACGTCGGCACCCGAGCCCTTCAGCATCGCAAGCTGCGAGCTGATGGTCGGTGCGCTGGTCTCATAATTCGCTTCGGCAATGATCATCGACGCGGCTTTGGGACCGAGCGTACGCTTGAAGCCTGCGACATAGTCGCGGCCGAAGTCGTCGTTCTGCGAGAGAATGGCGATCTTTGCATTCGGCTTGGTCTGCAGAATGTGCTTGGCGTAGACGACGCCCTCGGTCTCGTAAGCCGCCATGCCCGGCATAGTGTACGGGAAGCCCTTCGGATCGGCCCATTTGGTGGCGCCGCTCAGCACGAATAGCTGCGGCACTTTCTTGGCATTCAGATAGCGATGCACCGAGTTGTTCGTCGCGGTGCCGAGCGAGCCGAACATGACGGCGACCTCGTCCTGCTCGACCAGTTTGCGCGTATGCTCGACGGTTTTCGGCGGCGCATACGCATCGTCGAGGCTCATGAACTTGACCTTGCGGCCGTTGATTCCGCCTTCGGCGTTGACCTTGTTGAAGAACGCTTCCTGTACGCGGCCGATCGCACCGAAACCGGACAACGGACCGCTGTAGGGCAGCGTCTGCCCAATCCGGATTTCACCTTTGGTATCAGCAGTGGCACTGGCGGCCATCAGCGCAGCCGATACCGCCGTCAGAAACGCAATTGCCCTCTTCATTGTTCGCTCCCTCGTCGTCTCGTTTTATTTTTGGATTGACTCAGGCGCTGGCACGCTGAGCAAAGTCGCTGCGCGCCAGGTTGTATTCGTCGCGGAGACGCTGAACGAGGTCCGCAACCGGTGGCGCATCGACAATCTGGCCGATGCCCTGACCCGAACCCCAGATGTCGCGCCAGGCTTTCGCCTTGGTGTTGCCGCCCGAGCCGAAATTCATCTTTGTCTTATCGGCGATCGGCAGATTGTCCGGATCGAGACCGGCAGCGACGATCGACGGTCCGAGATAGTTGCCGTGAACGCCGGTAAACAAGTTCGAGTAGACGATGTCGTGGGCCGCGTGATCGATCAGGCCCTGCTTGTAGGCCGGCGCAGCATTGGCTTCCTCGGTCGCGATGAATCGCGTGCCCATGTAGGCAAGGTCCGCACCCAGCGCGACAGCCGAAGCGATGCCCCAGCCGTCGGAGATCGCGCCCGAAAGCAGCACCGCGCCCTTGAACCACTGCTTGACCTCGCGCACCAACGCGAATGGCGACAGTGTGCCGGCGTGACCACCCGCACCGGCGCAGACGAGAATGAGGCCGTCGACGCCCTGCTCGACCGCCTTGCGCGCGTGCTTGACGTTGATCACGTCGTGGAACACGACGCCACCATAGGAATGCGCCGCCGCGACAAGTTCGGCCGGTGGTCGTAACGAGGTGATGATGATCGGCACCTTGTGCTTCACGCACGTTTCCATGTCCTGCATCAGCCGGTCGTTCGATGCGTGGCAAATCTGGTTGACCGCATACGGCGCGACCTTGGCCGTCGGGTTTTTCGCCTTGTACTCACCGAGTTCGCTCTCGATGCGCGTGAGCCACTCGCCGAGGACGTGCGCCGGGCGAGCGTTCAGAGCCGGAAACGATCCGATGACGCCCGCCTTGCACTGGGCGATGACGAGCTCCGGCCCGGAAATGATGAACAACGGCGACCCAAGCACCGGGAGCGAGATGTTGTTCCGAATGAAATCTGGCAACGCCATGGGTGAATCCTCCTGGACGCCGCAACCTTAATTCTTGACCCACGAGCTGGACTGTACAAGATCGTTCAACTACACAAACGGATTTGTACATGGATTGGGACCTTTACCGGACCTTCGCCGCCGTGATGGAGACGCGAAGCTATCTCGGGGCTTCGCGGCGGCTCGGCACAAGTCATCCGACTGTGGCGCGCGATATCGCCGCGCTTGAGCGCGGGCTCGGCACCCGGCTGTTCGTGCGCGCCGATGACGGATTGGTGCCGACGTCGCACGGACAAAAGCTCAGCGAACATGTGCAGACGATGGCCGGCGCCGCGCTGAGGGCCTCGGCGGCGATCGGTGCGCGGGGCACAGAGACGCGGGGCAGCGTCAAGCTCTCGATCGGCCCGACCATCGCCACCTACTGGCTGATGCCGCACGTCGCTCCCTTTCTCGAGCTGCACCCGCACATCGAACTTGAACTGGTAACGCATCCCTTTCCGGCAAGTGTCAGCAAGCGCGAGGCGGACATTATTCTGCGGATCGAGCGCGGCAGCGACGAAAGCCTTGTCGGCCGCAAGGTGGCGCGGCTCGGTGTCGGCTTCTATGCATCGAAAGCTTACGTCGCTCGCCATGGGCTCCCCCAGCACCGGGGAGACTGGCGCAGCCATCGCATCATCGGTTTCGGCGACAAGGCAACAAACGCCGAGCTCGGACGCTGGAGCGATCATGTTGCCCGTGAGGCCTCGGTCGTGATGCGCTGCTCCTCGCAATCAGACATGCTGGCCGCAGCCCGCGCCAGCATCGGCATCTGCGCCATGTCGTGCATCGCCGGCGATGCACACAGCGATCTGGTGCGTGTCGCGCCGCAGAAGCTCGCGACCGGATCGGATCTTTGGCTCCTCGCGCATCCGGACCTGATCGACCAGCCGGTCGTCCGCAAGGTGCTCGCCTTCGTCAGCGAGCGCGCCCGCGCCGACCGGACGAAATTGCGCGGCTGATCCATCGACCGTGCAGCGGAATCGCAGAACGTCCGTTCGTGCTCGCCCGCGACTAAGAGGCCACACGGCCCTCTTCCACCGCGTGGCAGGCGACCTGAACGCTGCCCTGCGCGGTCATCTGTGGCTGCTCGATCTTGCAGCGCTCGGCGGCCAGCGGACAGCGCGGATGGAAGGCGCAGCCCGACGGCGGAGAAATCGGATTCGGAATCTCGCCGACGATCGGCTTGCGCTGGCGGCCGATCATCTCGAGGTCAGGCACCGCGTCGAGCAGCATGCGGGTGTAGGGATGGCGCGGCCGTTGAAACAACTCCTCCCCTGGCCCTATCTCCACCAGACGCCCGAGATAGATCACGCCGATGCGTGTCGCCATCTGACGAACGACCGCGAGATTGTGCGAAATGAACAGGTATGTCAGCCCGAGGCGATCCTGCAGATCGCGCATCAGGTTGAGAATCTGCGCTTGCACCGACACGTCCAGCGCCGAGGTCGGCTCGTCGCAGACGATGAACTCCGGATTGGCGGAGAGCGCGCGCGCAATCGCGATGCGCTGACGCTGCCCGCCGGAGAACTCGTGCGGATACTTTTTGCCGTCGGCGGGATCGAGCCGGACGAGCTTCAGCAGCTCTCCGACACGCTCCTCGATCGCGGTTTCCCCTTCAATCAAACCGAACGCACGGATCGGCTCGGCAATGATGCGATCGACCCGCCAGCGCGGGTTGAGACTCGCGAACGGATCCTGAAAGATCATCTGCATGCGCTGGCGCAGTTTCTCACGCACCGCGCTTTGTTTCGGGTCGGACATGGAGATGCCGTCGACCAAAACCTGCCCCGATGATGGCGGCAACAAGCCGACCACCATGCGCGCGATGGTCGATTTGCCCGACCCGGACTCACCGACGAATGCCAGCGTCTCCCGCCGCGCGATCTCGAACGACACATCGGACACGGCTCTCAGCGTCTGCTTTGGCAACCGTCCGACGAAGCGCTCAAGCCACGGCTGCGAGACGTCGAAGATGCACGTCAGATGATCGGCCACGACCAGCGGCTTGGCGAGGTTCTCGCCCATGACGCGCTCCGGTGCTGCGACCGTACTCATACGACTGCTTCCTTGGCGTAGAGCCAGCACGCGGCCTGCGAGCTTTCGACATGCAACAACTCCGGTCGCTCGATACAGCAACGCGCGAACACGTCGGGACAGCGCGGATTGAACGCGCACCCTGGAGGGATGGCAGTGAGGCGCGGCATTGCACCGGGGATCTGAGCGAGCCGTTCGGAACGGCCGGTCAGCGGCGGGATGGCGCCCATCAGACCGCGCGTATAGGGATGATGCGCGTGCTTGATGACGTTACGCACCGGGCCGATCTCAGCAATGCGGCCGGCGTACATGACGGCGACGCGATCCGCCGTCTCGGCAATGACGCCCATGTCATGGGTGATCAGCATGATGGCGACGCCGTGATCGCGGCAGAGGCGTTTCATCAAGCCGATGATCTGCGCCTGCACCGAGACGTCGAGCGCGGTCGTCGGCTCATCGGCGATGATCAGCTCCGGCTCAGCCGCAAGTGCGAGCGCCAGCACCACGCGCTGGCGCATGCCGCCCGAGAAATGGTGCGGATAGGAATCAATACGACGTTCGGCCGCAGGAATACCGACTTCGACGAGCAATGAGACGGCGCGATCGCGCGCCTTCGCCGTGCTCATTCCGGTGTGTATCTGGATGGTCTCGACCAGTTGCTCGCCGATCCGGAACAGCGGGTTGAGCGAAGTCAGCGGGTCCTGAAACACCACGCCGATCCGCTTACCGCGGATCTTGCGCATCGCCTCCTGGGGCAGATGGTCGATCCGCTCGCCGTCGAGCCGGATTTCGCCGCTGGCGATGCGCCCCGGCGGCTCAAGCAAGCCGATGATCGCCGCACCCGTGAGCGACTTGCCCGCGCCCGACTCGCCCACCACACCCAGCACCTCTCCGCGCGCGATATCGAACGACACATCGTTGACGGCGGTGAGAATGCCACGCCGTGTCGGGAACTCGACCCGCAGATTGGAAACTGAAAGAAGTGGTCCGGTCATCGTAGTTTCGGATTCAATGCATCGCGCAGCCAGTCGCCGAACAAGTTGATCGACAGCGCGATGGTTACAAGCGCGAGTGACGGAAACAGAATGATCCACCATTCACCGGAATACAGAAACTGCTGGCCGACGCGGATCAAAGTACCGAGCGACGGTTGTGTCGGCGGCATGCCGACGCCGAGGAACGACAAGGTCGCCTCCTCCAGCACCGCGAGCGCCAGATTGACGGTAGCGATCACAAGGATCGGTCCGGCGACGTTCGGCAGAACGTGACTGACCATCACCGAAAATGGCCGGCGACCGATCACCCGCGCCGCGTCGACATATTCCTTGCGTTTTTCGACCAGGGTCGACGCCCGCACCGTGCGCGCATACTGCGCCCAGTTCGACAGGCCGATCGCGACTGTCATCACCGCAAACGTCATCTGCTCGTGCAGCGACGGATGAATCAGGCCACGGGCGATTCCGAAGACCAAAAGCGCGACGAGAATGGCCGGAAACGAGAGCTGAATATCGGCGATACGCATCGCCAAGGCTTCGGTCCGGCCACCGACATAGCCTGCGATCAACCCAAGCGAGACGCCGAGGACAAGCGAGAACATCGTCGATGCGATGCCGATAAGGAGCGATACGCGCGAGCCGTAAAGGATGGCGGAGTACATATCGCGGCCCTGGCTGTCCGCGCCAAGACCGAAGATCATGCCGGAGCCGGCGCCGGCCTCACCTGGCGGCGTGAAGCCGTCCATCAAGTTGAGCGTCGCCGCATCGAACGGGTTCTGCGGCGTGATGAAACCCGCGAATGCGGTCGCAAGCACGATCACAATGGTGACAAACGCAGAAGCGACGGCGACGGGTGAAGTTCTAAAGGAGTAGCCGACATCGGAATCCCAGGCACGCGCGAGAAAGCTTGCTCTTGCTTTTCCTATCTCGCCTGCGGATTGGACCGTCATGCTTGCCGCGCCTCAGGATTTCAGCCGCGGATCGATCGCGACATAAACGAAGTCGGTCAGAACGTTGACCACCGCAAACACCAGCGCAACGAACATCAGATACGCCGCCATCACCGGGATATCGACGAACTGCACTGCGTTGACGAACAGAGCGCCGAGACCCGGCCACTGGAACACGGTCTCGGTCACGATGGCGAAGGCAATGACCGAACCGAGCTGGAGGCCGACGATCGTCACCACCGGGATCATGGTATTGCGCAGCGCATGCCGAAACTCGATGCGGCGCTCAGGAATACCGCGCGCCCGCGCAAACCGCACATACTCCGTGCGCATGGTTTCCAGCATCTCTGCGCGGACCAGTCGCATGATCAGCGTGAGCTGAAAGAAGCCCAGCGTCAGCACCGGCAGAATCAGCGACTTGCGTCCGCTCTCGGTCAGAAGTCCGGTCGTCCACCAGCCGAGCCGCACCACGTCGCCACGCCCGAACGACGGCAGCCAACCGAGATACACAGCAAACAGGAAAATAAGGCCGATGCCGATGAGAAACGTCGGCAATGAGACGCCGATCAGCGAGATCACCATGATGACATTAGCGACGATGCCGCGCCGGTTGATTGCCGCGTAGACGCCGAAGGCGACGCCAAAGACGAATGCAAAGAGCGCGGACAGCACCGCGAGCTCGAGTGTGGCCGGCAAGCGCTCGGCCAGAAGATCGGCGACCGGCCGCGCCTGCCGATACGAGATGCCGAAGTCACCCTGCGCCGCATGGCTCAGGAAACGCGCGAACTGAACCGGAAACGGATCGTTCAACCCGAGCCGCTCGGCCAGCTCGGCGCGATCGGCGTCGGTCGCTTCCTGACCGGCAAGGGTCGCGACCGGATCGCCGACAAAGCGGAACATGGAAAAGGCGATCAGCCCCACCGTCAGGATGACGAGGGCGCCCTGCAACAGGCTGCGGACGAGATACGCGATCATGCAAAACGCCTGCGAGAGCTTGTTGTATCAAGCTCCCGCAATTCCGTTCGCGATCAGTTGGTCTTGAACGCCACGTATTTCATTTTCGGCTGGTTGGCGACGTCGACCGGAATTTCGAACCCGTTCTTCATCGCATAGGCGAGCGTCTGGTGATGCACCGGGAGGTAGATCACCTCTTCCTTGAACAGCGCCCAGAGCTTGGCAATGGTCGCATCGCGCTTGGCCTTGTCGACTTCGCTCGCCAGCGACTCGATCATCTTGTCCGCTTCCGGATTGGCGTATCGGGACGCATTCCAGCTGCCGTACTTGTCGGCGCGCGAGTGATAGAGGAACGAGAAGGCGTATTCGGAGTCGAAGGTCGGCACGCCCCAACCGAGCATGTAGAACTCGGTCTCCGGCGGATTGCGCTGGATCAGCGGGAAGTGGATCGACTTCGACTGCGAAACAAGGTTCACCTTGACGCCGATCTGTCCCCACATGCCGACCGCCGCCTGGCAGATCGCTTCGTCATTGACGTAACGGTCGTTCGGGCAGTGCAGCGTGATGTTGAAGCCGCTCGGATAACCAGCGTCGGCCAGCAGTTTTTTGGCGGCGTTGGTGTCTCCGGCCGGCAGAACGTCGAGTTCCTTGGTGTAGCCGTTGACGAACGACGGCACGATCATGCCGGCCGGAACCGACTGGCCGCGCATCGCCACGCGCTGGATCGCCTGCCGGTTGAGCGCCATGTTCATGGCCTGCCGCACGCGCTTGTCGGCGAACGGGTTCTTGCCCTCGACGTTGTCGGTCTTGAGGTCGGCGGACGTCAGATCCATACCGAAGAAGATGCTGCGGTTCTCAGGCCCGATGTTCACTTTGAGATTCTGCTGACTCTTCAAGCGCTCGATATCCTGCACCGGCACGTCCTGCACGAAGTCGACTTCACCCGACAGCAGCGCTGCCAGCCTTGTCGCATCCGCCTTGATCGGAACGTAGGTCAGTTCGGTGATCTGCATCGGAAACGTGCCGATGCCCCAATAGCTGTCGTTGCGCTTCATCACCGTCTTCACGTCCGGCTCGCGCGAGATCAACTGGAACGGACCGGTGCCGTTGGCGTTGCGGACGGCGTAGTTCTCTTCCTTGTTCTTGAAGTCCTGAACCTTCGTCGCCTTGTTCGCTTCCGACCACTCCTTGTCCATGATGAAGATGTCGGTGAGCGTGTTCGGCAGCAGTGGGTTGGGGCCCTTGGTCTTGATGTGAACCGTCAGCGGATCGACCTTGGTGACGCTCTCGATCGATGTGATTGCGCCCTTCATGTCGGACGTCGGTGAACGCGCGCGGTCGATCGAGAACACGACGTCATCGGCGTCGAACACATTACCGTTGTGGAATTTCACATTCGGACGAAGCTTGAATTCCCACACCGTCGGATCGTCGGTGATTTTCCAGGACATGGCGAGCGCCGGTACTTCTTTACCCTGGAAGTCGCGATGAATCAGCGGCTCGTAGAGGTGATGGTTGAATGCGTGGGTCGGCCCTTCGTTCTGAGCGTGCGGGTCGAGCGTGAGTGCATCTCCTGAACGCGCCCACTTCAGCGGCCGCGCATCGGCGAGCGTCACTGTCAGAGCCGTAGCTGCCAGCAGCGCGATGGCGAATGTCCCGCGTTTGGTCATGATAGGCCTCCACTAATGTCAAACATTCGGCCGCCCCCGCGGCCATTGGCCGAGGATTATAGGCAGCGCTTAGAGGCTGTCACGGCGGTCCTGATCAAAATGTCGCGGCAAGACGGCGCGGCCGCACTGCACTACGACCGGAAACCGGCTGAATTGCTACCGGCCTGACCGATCCGTCGAAAAAGCAGGCACCGGCAGCCTACGACGGCGTCAATCCGAGGCTCGCGACCGCCTCCAGCCAAAGCGGCGCTTCATCCTTATAGAGCTTTTGCGTTGCCTCGAATGTCATGGCGGATTCATCGACACCGTAGGCTTTCAGGACCTGCTGCACCTTCTCGCTCTTGCCGCCCTCGACCAGCAGATTGGACAGTTTCATGACGATGTCCCGCGGTGTTCCCATGGGGACGGAACAGGACTGGAAGCCGGTCAGACCGAAGATCGGCGACTTGGCGCCCTGTTCGATGAATGTCGGAACATCCGGAAGCGTCGACATGCGCTTGCGCGAAACCGCGAGCGCCCTGCCCCGCCCGCTTTGCAGCACGGAGAGGGCCGCACCGTAGCTACCATGCGCTCCGTCGATGAACCCACCCGCGACGTCGGTCCACATCGGCGCCTCACCGCGATAATGAATCGCTTCGATCTTGGTGCCATACTGCTTGTTCATCTCGTTAACCGCCATGTGCGCGTAGGATCCCGCGCCATAGGTACCGATGCTGACCTTCTCGGTCTTTCGCGCATAGGCGATGAACTCGTCCAATGTCTTCGCGCCCGTCTTTTCGGCTGCCACAAACGGAAGACTGCCGGCCGGCATGATCGACACGATGATGAAGTCCTTATCGGTGTCGTAGGCGATATCCTTGATCAGGAGACGGTTCATGATCAGGGTCGTCGAGATCGTGAACATCAACGTGTAGCCGTCAGGCGTGGCGCGCTTGAACTCCACTGCGGCTACCGACCCAGATGCGCCGGCCTTGTTCTCGACGACGACGCTTTGTCCGGTCGCGGTGCGGATGTATTCGCCGTAAGCGCGCGCGAACAAATCCGTCTGACCGCCAGCCGGATAGCCTGCGATGATTTTGATCTGCTTGTTGGGCCAATCGGTCTGCGCCTGAGCCGCTCCGCCGATCAGCGGATAAGCCGATGCGGCTGCAGTGACTGCGATGAAATGACGGCGCGAGATGTTGCTCATCACTTGCTCCTGCCCATGAATCTTCCGGCAGATGCAAGGATGAAGACAAGTTTCGTTTCGCCGCAACACTGCGCCGCACCAATTCAGGCGCGGGCGCTGGCCGTTATTCCTTGTGCCGAAATGATTTCACCAAAATGACACCTGCCTGGGCGGTTGTGCCGCAGGCGATGGTTTACACCGGCACGTCAGTTGGCCTTTTTGCCGTCCTTGCCAAACTGCTTGAGGAACGCGGTGAGATCCTTTATCTCCTGCTCGTTCTTGATGCCGGCGAAGACCATCTTGGTGCCGGGGACCTTGGCCTTCGGGTCCTTGATGTAATCGGCGAACACGGCTTCGTCCCAGTTGATCGCAGCGTTCTTGTTCGCCTCGGAGTAACTGTAGCCTTCGATGGTACCCGACTTACGGCCGAATAACCCGTTCAGGAGCGGCCCTACGGTGTTCTTTGCGGTCTCGCCGACCTGATGACAGGCACGGCATTTGTTGAACGACTTTTCCCCGGCGGCCACGTCCTGTGCCTGCGCGGCGAACGGCACCAGAACAAGCGCTGCTGCGCCAAAAATTGCGCTGATAGCAAGACGAGACACCATGTGATCCGAACCTTTCGCTTGTAGAACACCGCCGCCGGACGCCTGTTCCAGCGGCGGTGTTAATTGCACAAATTCAGCCGAAAATATCAGCCGTGATTCCCGCATACCAGCCCATGTTCTCCGCCTGGGTCTGCTTGCGCAGTTCGGCGGATTCCTTGGTCTGCGAGACGAACGTCGATGACGCCGCGATCTTGCCGTCCTTCGGTTCGTAGGCGCCGCCCACCTTCACGCAATCGTCCGTCTGGATCAGGGACCAGCAGGTGTTGGTGTAGCGGGCGTCGAACGTGCGTGACGAGGTCAGCTCGCCGCGGATTTTCATGGCCGCTACCTTGGCCTGGCTGTTGGCCGAGAATGCCGACTTCGGCATATCGCCGGCGATCGACGCATCGCCAAGCACGTAGATGTTCTTGTCGACAGCGGACTGCATGCTGGCCGGGTCGATGGCACAGAAGCCGCTGGCGTTGGCGAGTTGCGCATCGCGGGCGATGGCACCAGCCATCTGCGCCGGAATGACGTTGACGAGCGCCGCGTTCTTGTAGGTTTCGAAACCGGTCACGACCGTATTGGTCTTCGGATCGACGGATTTCAAACCATCATGCACCTTGGGCCCGAGCCACTCGACCATGCCCTTGTAATGGTTCTCCCAGCCTTCCTGGAACAGCGCCTGCTTGGAGAAAGTCTCCTTCGGATCGATCACGAAGATCTTGCAGCGATCCTTGCGCGCCTTCTTCAGCGCATGCGCCATCATCGAAATGCGTTCGTACGGACCCGGCGGGCAGCGATACGGATTTGGCGGAGCAACCATCACGATAACGCCGCCGTTCGGCACGGCATCAAGGCGCTTGCGCAGCAGAAGTGTTTGCGCGCCGGGCTTCCACGCATGCGGCATGGTTTGCTCGGCGGCTTCTGACCAGCCAGGAACGGAATCGTATTTCAGATCGATACCCGGCGATACAACCAAGCGGTCGTACGGCAGCTTCTTGCCGCTGGCGAGGATCACTTCCTTCTTCTCGCGGTCGATTTTCGTCGCCCGATCCTTCACGACATTGACGCCGTGCTTTTTCTTCAGTGCACCGTAGTCATGGGTGATCGACGCATAATCGCGGAAGCCGCCGAGGTAGAGGTTGCTATGAAAGCAGGTCTGATACTTGGCGTTCGGTTCGACCAGCGTGACCGCGATCGCCCCATTGCTGTCCTTGGCGATGTATTTCGCAGCCGTCGCGCCGCCTGCGCCGCCGCCGATGACAACCACACGCGGCTTCGCCTGACCGAGCACGGCCGGCGCGCCGAACACCATGGCGCCCGCGAAAACCATCGAGCCACCGAGAAATTGTCTGCGATCGAAACTCATCGTTCCCTCCCCTTTGTTCGTTTTGCCGGCGCCGGCTCTTGCGGCGGCTTCAGTCCGCTGAAGTATGCCGCGAGTGCCTCGATTTCATCGGCCTTCAGCCGCCCTGCAATCGTCTGCATGACAGGATTGTCACGCTGTTTGTCCTTGTAGGAATTCATCACCGCAACGAACTGATCTTCCGGCCACCCGGCGATCTGCGGCACACCAACCGCATTCTTGCCCGACGGATTGTGACACGTCACACATTCCGACGACAGATGTTGGCCGAAATCGCGATCGCCCGCCGCAAGCACACCATCGCTCGCGCCGAAGCCAACAATCAAGGCCAGGGCCGAACCATATCGCCGCAGGATCAGTCGACCTTCGGCCCGGCTTTGCTGTCCGGCGTCACGTCGATCGACACCGCCCGCCCGGTCACCTTCGGCGCAGTCGGACGGCAGTTCTTCATGCATGGCTCTTTGATCCAGAAATGCTTTTCGACAACCTCGCGATCGTCGTCGTAGAAGGCCGTTGCGTTGGGCATCTTAATGGATAGGAAATTCTTGTCATTCAATTCGAAATTTTCGTCCTTGATGATGTCATTCATGCTGAGAAGGTAGGCCGTCAAAGCATAAACATCGTCATTGGACAGCGATTGCGCGTTTCCATACGGCATCGCGCGCTTGACGTAATCAAAAACGGTCGAAAGATCGGGCCAGAACGACCCGACCGTCTTGTCCGGCCGGTCGGCCTTGAGTGTACCGTGGCCACCAGCCAGCACCGGCCATCGGCCGACGCCCTCGCCGAATTCGCCATGACAGGCGGCACATTGCGCCTGAAACACCTGATCGCCTTCCTTCACCGTGCCTTTGCCGGGCGGAAGTCCCTTGCCGTCCGGACGAACATCGATGTCCCATGCACTGATTTCCTCCGGCAGCGCTTCCCGCCCCAGCCCGAGCTTGGACGCGGGCTTGGCGGCCTCACGCACGGTCATTTGCTGCGCCGCGCTTTGCACCGGCGCAAGCGTCAGCAGCAACGCACCTGCGGCGGCTAGGCATGCATTAACGAGATTAACCGATCTCGACATTCTCGGTTTCTCCGTTCGCACGCACCAGCCAGGTCTGGATGCCGTTGTTGTGATAGATCGAGTTGACGCCGCGGACCTTGCGCAGTTCGTCCTTGGTCGGCTGCACGTAGCCGGTCGAATCCATGGCGCGCGACTGGATCATCATCTCCTGCCCGTTCCAGTCGAAGTCGACGTAGAAGCGCGTCAGCGACTTGTCGAGCACGGGCCCGTCGATGCGTGCGGTCTGCCAGTTGCGGCCGCCGTCGATCGATACGTCAACGCGTTTGATCGTTCCACGGCCCGACCATGCGAGCCCGCTCAGCACATTCCGGCCCTTGTGCTTCAGCGGCGCCTGCGGCGACGGATTGGTCACCACCGACTTCGCATCCATGATGAAGGTGTGCTTGCGCGAACGGCCGTCGGCGAGCAAGTCGGTGTACTTCGACGTCTCTTCGCGCGTCTGCCACGGCTTGTCGCCGACTTCGATGCGGCGGATCCACTTGACCCAGAGATTGCCTTCCCAGCCGGGAACGACCGCGCGTAGCGGATAACCCTGCTCCGGCCGCAACGCTTCGCCGTTCATCGCGAACGCGAGCATCACGTCGTTCATGGCTTTTTCGATCGGGAGCGAGCGATTCATCGCCGCCGCGTCCGCCCCCTCCAGCATCAGCCATTTTGCCGTGGGCTTGACGCCGGCTTCGTCGAGCAACGCCTTCAACGACACGCCCGTGTACATGACGTTATGCACCATGCCGTGCGTGAACTGGCAGCCGTTGAGCTGCGCACCGCGCCACTCCATGCCGGAATTCGCCGCACACTCGAGGAAGCAGACGCGGTTCGTTCGCGGCATCCGCTTGATGTCGTCCATGGTGAAGACGAGTGGTTTGTCGACGAGACCGTGGATCATCAGGCGATGTTTCGCCGGATCGATCTCGGCGACGCCGCTGTGATGCCGCTCGAAGCACAGACCGGACGGCGTGATGATGCCTTCAAGCTCGTGCAGCGGCGTGAAGTTGACGGACGATTCAGGCGATGCGGTCAGCCAGGGCACGTCGCGGCGGATCACATGTTTCTCGAACTTCGACGGTACGCCGTAAGGCTTCTTGTCGACGCCGTCGCCGAGATAGCGCGCCCAATCCTGCACCTCGGTGATGAGGGGGTCGGGCCTGGCGGCTTCGGCAACCGCAGACTTTGTCGACAACACAGCACTCGCGCCCGCGAGTCCTGCGGCGCCAAGAAAGCCTCGCCGATTGAGAGCTTTTTCAGATGCGCTGGTCATGCGGCATCCCTTCTATCTATTTCAATATGTGAATGTGTCGAATGCACCAATGTCATTACCAAGGTCGCCTTGCTGCTCTAGGAACCGACGACTTTCACAGCCGTGTTCGGCTGCACGTTCACTGTCTTGGATTTCGCCACATGCGCGGCCACCACATCCCAGATCGGTGGACCTTGCGTGCCCTGATTCACACTCGCCCAGCCGGCGACCGTGTACGCCTTGTCCGCTTCGATCGGCTTGCCCGACTTCAGGTGCGTGAGTTGCGAGATGCGCGAGCCCATCGGCTTGTTGATGTCAATCGCGTAACCCATGCCGCCGGTGCGGACCATGTCACCACCGCCCTGGAAGTATGGGTCCGGATGGAAGAGATTGTCGGCGACATCTTCCAGCACTTCCTTGAGCTGCGTGCCGGTCATCTGGATGCGATAGCAGTTCGGATAGGTGATCGCGGTGGCGTTGGTCACCTGCTCCCAGGTGATCTCATCGCCCGGCAGCAGGCTGCCACCCCAGCGGAAACCCGGCGACAGCGCGATCTCCGTATCGCGCTCCGACAGCATCGCATCGCAGATCAGATCGTCGAGCGTGCCGTTGAAGTTACCGCGGCGGTAGAGCAGCGTGTCGGTCTTGCCGATCACCTTGCTGAGTTCGCTCGCGAACGGCGCGCGCACCTTCTCGATCAGGCCCTTCATCGCCGCGTCCGGCGTGACGGCATCGGCAAACACCGGCATCAGCTTGAAGCGAACGCCCGCGACCTTCTTGTCCTTCACCTCGAGATCAAGGCGCGAGACGAACTTGCCGTGCGAGCCCGACGCAACCAGCACCGTATCGCCGACCTTGATCAGACCCGGCATCGCATCGTGCGTGTGCGCTGTGAGGATAACGTCGAGACCTTTGACGCGGCCCGCGAGCTTGCGATCGACGTCGAAGCCGTTATGCGACAACAACACGACGATCGATGCACCGGCCGCGCGCGACTCATCGACCTGCTTCTGGATGTCTTCCTCGCGAATGCCGAACTCCCACTTCGGGAACATCCAGCGCGGATTGGCGACAGCCGTGCGCGGCAGCGCCTGACCGATCACGGCGATCTTGACGCCGCCGCGCTCGAACATCTTGCGCGGTTCGAACACTGGCTCCTGCCATTCGTTGTCGCGGACGTTCTGCGCCAGGAACGCGAATGGCGCGCTCTTGGCGATCTCCTCCACGCGTTCCGCGCCGTAGGTGAACTCCCAGTGGCCGACCATGGCGTCGAGCTTCAGCGCCGACATGATGTCCACCATGTCCTGCGCATTGGTCTTCAGCGACGTCCAGCTGCCCTGCCAGGTGTCGCCGCCATCGAGCAGCAACACCTTGTCGTCGCCGCGCTCGGCACGCACCGCACCGATCAGCGTCGCAATGCGATCCATGCCGCCCATGCGTCCGTAGTTGCGCGCAAGCGAAACGAAATCGTCGGCGGTCAGCGCGAAGGCATCCGCGGAGCCGGTCGCGATGTTGAAATGTTTCCTGAACTCGGCATCCGAGATATGCGGCGGAAGGCCCTTCACCTCGCCGACACCGAGATTGACCGACGGTTCGCGGAAATGCAGCGGCACGAGCTGCGCGTGGATATCGGTCACGTGCAGGATGGTGACGGTGCCGAGCGGGTCGAAGCGCAGGATATCGGCTTGCGACAGCCGTTGCTGCGCGGCGACGCGGCCGAGCGGGCCCACTCCGCCTCCGAGAAGCGCCGACGCAGCCGCCGTCGCTTGCAGGAAATCCCGCCTTGAAATCATCGATCCACCTGCAATCCCTTCATCGAAGGGCTACCGCTTCAAATCGCGGCGCTTGAGCGCCGCGCGGCAAACGTCAGCCGACCGTCAGCTTGTTCTTCGACACGTATTCCGAACCGTCGTCATCCTTCCAGGTGAAGGTGAACTCGCCGCTCTCGGCCGCCTTGTAGAAGAACGCCTGATACGGATTGGCGGAGATCGCCGGATTCCAGTCGGCTTCGAACACGGTCTTGCCGTTGAACTGCGCCGTGAACTTGTTGATGATCTTGCGCGGCACGGTCTTGCCGGCGGAGTCGCGGCGCTGTCCGGATTCCATCTCATGCGAAATCAGTGTCTTGATCTCGATCATCTCGCCGGGCTTCGCCGTCGCTGGAACGCGAACGCGCGGGGTGGGTGCATTTGCCATCGGATTATCCTCGCCTGATTCTTTGTTTGCAGTGCCGCGTTAGCCGCCGCAACCGCCGATGGTGACCTTCACGTTGGCCTTTGCCATGTGCAGATTGCCGTTCGACATCTCGGCAACACAGACGATGTTCTGCGTCTGCGCGAGGCGCATGCGCGTCGACGCCGCTGCCTTGCCGCACGCCGGCGTGAAACGGTAAGTGACAATGCCGGGCAGCGGATTACCGTCGGCATACACATGCACCGCCTTGACGTAGTCGGCATCCGTCATCGGGCTCTCGACCTCAACGTTGATCGGCACGACCAGACCGTTCTCCGCGATTTCCGGAACGTCGAGCTTGATCTTGCCGCTACCGAGCGGCTTGTCGCCGTAAAGCTTCTTGATCTCGGCGGTGACCGCCGCCTCATCCGCGAACGACATTCGCGGCGCGAGCAGCGCCGCGAGGCTGGCTGCGGCCGCAAGACCGAACGTTTCGCGGCGAGTTGTTGTAAAATTCATCGCGTAGTCCTCCATGGGAGTTTTCGGACTCCCTTGACGATAGTATCGCTTGACGATTGTCGTTGCGATCTACCATGATCTTGGTCACATCATTATATTGTTTTTTTTGAATGTAAAGTTTCGGGCCGATCACAAAGTGCCGATAAGACCGCATCAAGACGGTCTTGCGGAGGGAGGGACGAAGACGTGAAGCACGCCACAGCCGGGCTGGCGCTCGCAGCAATTCTCTATTCGCTCGCGGGCCTTGCTGCACATGCACAAGACGCCAGCGAAAAGGAAATCGAGCGCTATCGCGCGATGATTTCGGATCCCATGTCAAATCCGGGTTACCTCGCCGTCGATCGCGGCGAAGTCCTGTGGAAGACCACGCGCGGGAGCAAGAACGTCACGCTCGAAGGATGCGATCTTGGCCTTGGCGCCGGCAAGCTGGAAGGCGCGTTCGCAAAACTGCCGCGCTTCTTTGCAGACGCCGACAAGGTGATGGACCTCGAACAGCGTTTGCTCTGGTGCATGCAGACCATCCAGGGCCTCGACACCAAGGATGTCGTCGCTCGCCGCTTCTCCGGCCCGGGCCGCGCATCCGACATGGAGGACCTCGTCGCCTTCATCGCCAACAAGTCGCTCGGGATGAAGATCGAGGTTCCGCTCGCGCATCCGAAAGAGCAGGAAATGGCCGCGGTCGGCGAGGAAATTTTTTACCGGCGCGGCGGCGTGATGGATTTCTCGTGCGCGACCTGCCACGCCGACGACGGCAAGCGCATTCGCTTGCAGGGCCTGCCGAACCTGTCGAAGCCCGGCAAGACGCCGCAGGAAACGATGGGCTCGTGGCCGACCTATCGCGTGTCGCAAGGCGCGCTGCGGACGATGCAGCACCGGCTGTGGGATTGTTATCGGCAGCAACGCTGGCCGGTTCCGGAATACGCCTCCGACAGCATCACGGCGCTCACTGTCTATCTCAACAAGCAGGCGATGGGCGGCGAGATCAACGTCCCTTCGATCAAGCGCTGAGCGGAGAGCATCATGACACACATCGCAAAACTGCTCGCGCTCCCGATCGTTCTTGGCGCTCTCGCCTTTGCGCAAACCGCCGACTCGCAGACGGCCGCAAAACGTGCCGATCCGGCGACAGTCGATGCCTATCTGAAATCGACGTTCGGCAAGGCGCCGCCGGAGTGGCAAGCCAAGATCGAACCGGATGAAACGTTGAAGCTCTGCAACGCGCATCGCAACGACGTTCCGTCCGCGGAAGTCGACAAGATCCTCAAGCGCGAACTCGCGAAGGTCGTCTATCCGGCTGACGGCAAACTGCTTGGCAATTGGAAGGAAGGCCAGAAGGTTGCCAACAACGGCCGCGGCGGACAGTTCTCCGATCCGGAAGGCGCGGTCGCCGGCGGCAACTGCTATGCCTGCCACCAGCTCGAACTGGCCGAAGTCAGTTTCGGCACACTGGGACCAAGTCTGACCAACTACGGCAAGGACCGGAAATACGATCCGGAAGAAGCGAAGAACGCCTTCACCAAGATCTACAACTCGCAGGCCGTCGTCCCCTGCTCGAACATGCCGCGCTTCGGCGCCAACAAGGTTCTGACCGAGCAACAGATCAAAGATCTGGTGGCGCTGCTGTTCGATCCGGAATCGCCAGTCAACAAGTAGCCGCAACGACGATGCGTTCGTTGCGACTTCGGACGATATTCATGGGCGCTGCCGCGGCAGCGCTCGTCGCGAGTTCGGCTGCCGCGCAGGACGCGACTGTCACGTACAAGTCGCTCAGTCCCGAACTGGCTCTGGAGCTTGCGCGCGCGACGCTCGCCGATTGCCAGAAGCGCGGCTTTCAGATTGCCGTCGCTGTGGTCGATCGCTTCGGCACACCGCAAGTGATGCTGCGCGATCGCTTCGCCGGACCGCATACGCCAACGACCGCGACCGGCAAGGCCTGGACGGCAGCGACCTTCCGCACCAGCACCACCGAACTGAACGCCATCAGTCAGCCGGGCATGATGCAAGCGGGTCTACGCAACCTTCCGAATGTCGTGATGATCGGCGGCGGCATTCCGGTCGACGCAGCGGGATCATTGCTTGGTGCGGTCGGCGTCTCCGGTGCACCCGGCGGCGATGCGGACGAAGCCTGCGCGAAAGCAGGCGTTGCCGCCATCAGGGACAAGCTGGATTTCTGAAACGGGCGGCGCTCGCGGTCACGCTTGCTTCTTCAGCCAGTCAGGGAACGGCGCGGACTCGTAGCCCTTCTCGCGCACGTAGCGGAACATGGCCAGGAAAGCGGCCGGCTCAAGCAAGCCCGGCATGCGCGTGACTTCCCGCGCCTGCCCCTTCAAGGCCGCAAGGCCCGTTGTGCCCTCCGGAAAGAACTGGATCGTCGGCGTGAAGCGAACGCCGTAGCTCTCGCCGAGTGCCTTCTCACCACGCTTGCTTCCGTCGAAGTCGGTGACGACGCGCGAGCCTATGTGGTTCAGGTGCAGAATCTCGAAGTTGTCGCGGATGTAACCCTCGATCTTCGGATCGAGCATGTGGACCTCGTGCATCCGCTTGCACGCCGGACATCCCTTCAGGCCCCACATGATCGCGAAGCGCTTGCCCTTCGCGGTCGCGCCGGCGAGATCTTCGGACAGATCGAGAAAGCTCTCGAGATACCAGTCCATGTGATAGAGGCCGTCTTCGCCGAGCTTCGGAGCGGCCGCTTGTGTCGCGCCCGCACGAAGGCCGAGCAAGCCGAAACCAATCGTTGCGATCGCATTCCGCCGTGTCAGCACGCGTGCCTCCTATCGCCAGCGCATCTCATCCGATCGACCCGAACACCGGAAACGTCTCTAGAAGCCATCCGGCGATACGCGGCATCGATCCAGTCAAAAACAGGACTCCCGTCAAAACAAGAGCGGAGCCGATCACCTTCTCGACAACGTTCATGTGCTGGCGCAGCCGCATCATCAGCCTGACGAACACGCCTGAGAACAGCGATGCCAGCATGAAAGGAATGCCGATACCGAGTGCGTAGGCGCCTAGCAGCAGCGCGCCCCTGCCCGCCGAACCCTCGACACCGGCAACGACAAGGATCGCCGCTAGCACCGGCCCGACACAGGGCGTCCATCCGAACGCAAACGCAAGTCCCACCAGATAGGCGCCAAGGAAACCAGCGGGCTTGCGGACGTCGTGAAATCGCGCCTCACGAAACAACAGACCAATCCGGAACACACCGAGGAAATGCAGCCCGAGCACTAGGATCACGACGCCGGCAATGATGCCGAGCGTCTGGAAGTGCGCGGTCACGGTCTTGCCGATCAGCGAGGCGGACGCGCCGAGCGCGACGAAGACAGTGGCAAAGCCGAGCACAAACGCAAAGGAGAGCGCGACCACGCGCCAGTTCGGGCCCTCCGTGTCGCTGTCCTCTGTCAGCTCGTCGAGGCTGATCCCGGCCAGAAAGCACAGGTACGGCGGCACGAGCGGGAGCACGCAGGGCGACAGGAAGGACAGCACCCCCGCCCCGATCGCACCCATCATGGAAATTGAGGAAACCACCGTTTTTCCGGCTCTGGCAAAAACATGCGAATTTGTATATATGTATCATATGTTCGGACGGAAGCTCTTAAAAACCTTCGGCCTTGCTGCGCTGCTGGCGATTTTTCTGTCGCCGGTTCTCGTGCAGGCGTCCGAGTTGGTGATGTTCGAGCGCAAGAGCTGCATCTGGTGCCAGCGCTGGGATCGCGACGTCGGCGCGACCTACGACAAGACGCAGGAGTCGAAGCTTTTGCCGCTGCGCCGCGTCGATCTCGATCGGCGCGACAAGAGCGATGTCCTGCTCGACGGGCCGGTGCTGTTCACGCCGACATTTGTAATCGTGGACAACGGCCGCGAGATCGGCCGCATCACCGGCTACATGAACGAAGACTCATTCTGGGGCCTGCTCGGCGCCTACGCCGACAAGCTTCGCATTCCCCGCGACACCAATCGCATCTGATCATGCTCTCGAACCCGAAGCGCTGACCATGGCCTCAATCCTCTCCACCGATCTCGAAGACGAACTGCGGCACGGTGCGGAATATTCGCCTGAGCTCGATCAGCTGATGCGCAAGGCCAGGAAGGCGAGCAACTTCCTCAAAGCGCTGTCGCACGAGAACCGGCTGCTGTTGCTATGCCTGCTCGCCGAACGCGAGCGCTCGGTCACAGAGCTTGAGAATATCCTGTCGCTCCGACAGTCGGCGGTGTCGCAACAGCTGGCGCGCCTGCGTTACGACGGCATGGTCGATACGCGCCGCGACGGCAAGACGATCTACTACAGCCTGGCGAACGACGATGTGCGCCGCGTGATCTCGGTCGTCTACGATATCTTCTGCGCGCCGGAAACTCCGGCCGCCAAGACGTAACCGTCGCGTAACGACAAGAAGCGGGGAAGCCGGCGTCGGCCGGACAACCTCCGCGACACTCCGGGAGACGACCCTTGCAGAATATGTCTGCATGGCTGCCGGCCCTCTGTGGCCTGTTCATCGGCGCGGCCGCCGGGTTCGCTGTGCGCCATGCGAAGCTGTGCTCGTTCGGCGCGATCGAGGATGTCGTCGCCGGTGGCGACAGCCGCCGCCTGCGCATCTTCGGCCTTGCGCTCGGCATCGCGATCCTCGGTACGCAGGCGCTGATCATCGCCGGGTATTTCAATCCCGAACTCTCCACTTACGTCCCAACCGCGCTGCCCGTTGCGGCGATCGTGATCGGCAGCATCCTCTTCGGCCTCGGCATGGCCATGGTCGGCACCTGCGGGTTCGGTTCGCTCGTTCGACTGGGCGCCGGCGATCTGCGCAGCTTGATCGTCGTGCTCATCCTCGGCGCGGCGGCTTACGCAACGCTGCGTGGCGCGCTCGCGGGATTCCGGATCGGGTTTCTGGAGAATCTGGCGATCGCCATGCCCGACGGCGTTCGCTCGGACACGGCAACGCTGCTGTCCCGCGCATTCGGTTTCGAGTTGCGCGCCGTGATCGCGCTCGTTGCAGGTGCGGGCCTCTGCTGGCTTGCGCTGAGCGACCGGCGGCTGTGGCGCACGCCGCGCCTGTTGTCAGCGGGTTTCGTTCTTGGCATCGCAGTCGTTGCAGGCTGGGTCGTGACGACATGGCTCAGCGACGACTTCAACGGCCCTACCCGCCCGCAAAGTCTGACGTTCGTTTCGACGGTCGGGAAAGCGCTCTATGCTGGGCTGATGAACGCAACGAACTTTGCCGACTTCGGGGTCGGCAGCGTGTTCGGTGTGGTGGTCGGATCTTGGCTGGCTGCAAAAAGCGCCGACGAGTTTCGCTGGGAAGCGTTCGACGATGACCACGAGATGCGCAGGCACCTGCTCGGCGCCGTGCTGATGGGCTTCGGCGGCATTCTCGCCGGCGGCTGCACCATCGGTCAGGGCATTACTGCAGGCTCGATGCTCGCGCTATCGTGGCCGCTTGCGGTCGGGGGAATGATCCTCGGCGCGCGGATTGGAATTGCGGTGCTGGTCGACGGATCGCCGCGCGAATTGATGCAGCGCGGCTGGGCCAGCCTGCTCGGGCGGGCCCGTCACTCGAAATAACGAGGCTTGTTAGCGAGCGGCGAACGCCGGAACAACGGCAACGCTGCGAAGACCGAAGGCGGCGCCTGTGATGATACCCGCAACCGCGATCAGCGACGGAAACGCCAGCGTCGAAACGCCGGTGAGGCCCTGACCGACCGTGCAGCCGTAAGCCATCGCACCGCCGGCACCCATCAGCGCAGCACCGCCGATCGAGCGGGCCGTGTGGCTCGCCGACGTGTAGCCTTCAAGCGCGAAGCGTCCGGTGAGCACCGACGTCAGCAAGCTCCCGACGATCACACCCGACACCAGCGCGATGCCGAAGTTCAGGCTCAGCCCTGTCGACAGCATGACGTACTGCAGCGAGTCGGCGACAGGCGACACGAACGTCAGCGACGTGACCGGGATCGGGTTGAATTCGTCGGCGCCGAGCCATCCGGTGGCGAGCCAGCCGGCGGTCACGAGCAGACCAACGGCAAAGCCGGCCGCGATCTGCCCGTATGCCTTGCGGAACTGCTGGTTGGAGAACGCGAACACAAACAGCGCACCGCTGGCGACAAGCGTCGCGGCGATACGCGCCGCGGTCTCGGTGAAGCCGAGCGTCGACAGGAATGCGGGAATGGACACAGCGCCCGGAGCAATCTGCGTCCACTGCAGGAATGCGAGACGCGCCGGTGCGAGCAGACCCTTCAACGTCATCTGCGCGGTGACGGCGATGATCACGAGCACGACCAGCGAACGGATGTTGCCCTTGCCCAGCAAAACCAGCGCGCGCGAGGCGCAACCGTTCGACAACACCATACCGAGGCCGAACAACAGGCCGCCGATGAAAATCAGTGGCGCGGAGAACGAAGGCTGGAGATAGAGCGACTTGCCGATATCGACGATGCCCGCGCCGCCGATGAACTGCGCACCGATGATCGCGACCGCGAGCGCTACGGCGTAGCTGCGGATCTTGCGGCTGTCGTCCTTCGTCCACCAGTCGCGCAAGCTGCTCAGCAAGCAGAAGCCGCTCAAGAGACCGACCACGCCGAACGCGAGGCCAATGGCAAATCCGGACAGTATCGAAAGATCGGGCATGACCAGCTTTCTCGACCGACTCTTGGCTCGAAGAGCCTCTAATATGAATATGGAGTCTGGTGTAAGCATTCCCCGAAACAGGGTCTAGACGGCCCGAAAACTAAAAAATATCGTTCAAATCGACGATTTGAGAGAAAAATATTCTGCTGACTAGCAATCGAATTAGCGAAGATTTTTCCCCACGGTTTCGCGCTACCGATACGCTGAATCGCACTGGACGCGTTCACCATAAGCAACCGAGCGGCTCACCAGCCGTGCAGCCAGAGGTCCGCGTCCGAGGGTGTCGCGATCGCGGGCTTGGTGTCGAGCTGACGATACTTGCCGCCGAAGAAAACCAACGGCCGCGCGTCGGGAGCGGGTTTCGCCGTCAGCGACAGCACCTCGCCGACGATGATGACGTGATCGCCGCCGTCGTACTTCGCGTAGGATTTGCACTCCAGCCACACGAGTGCATCGACCAGCAACGGCGCGCCGCCAAGTCCGGTACGCATGCGCACGCCATTCCATTTGTCGCTCATTGCACGGGCAAACTGCGTCGACAGCGCACTTTGCTCTTCCGCGAGAATGTTGACGGCGAAATGATCGACGGTTTCCCAGGCCGCAAAGGCTTTCGAGTGGCGGCCCATGCTGAACAGGATCAACGGTGGATCGAGCGACACCGAACTGAACGAACTTACCGTTGCGCCGAGATAACCTTCGCTCCCCGAACTGGTGATGATGGCCACACCGGTCGCAAACAGGCCGAGCGCATCGCGAAAATCGCGCTCGGAAAAGTGATGGCATTCCTGTGGCGGCGACGCCACGGCGTTGGGAGTGCTCATGACAGGCCTCATCCCTCTTCAGACCGCATTCATGCGGATGTGAACGCCGTATCCGCCCAGCTAGTGACGCGCAGGAGCGGCGGCAAACTTCGGCACACGACAGTTGGCAACCTGCACCACGCGGGTTGTCGCCGGGCTGTTACGGCTGCGGCCGATGAATTGCGGTTCGCCACGGGCAATGACGGCGCCGATCGCGGCGATGTCGCCGTTGCGGATCGCGTCAAGCGCGGTCGATTGCGATCCGCCGTCCGGCGCATCGATCAGCACGAGATCGGCGATCCGTCCCGTTTCGATGAAGCCGGTGTTGAGTCCATAGATGCGTGCGTTGCTGCCAGTCGCCGCGGCTATCGCGTGCTCCGGCAATACACCGCCGAGGCTTGCAAGATGCGAGATCGTATAGAGCATGCCGAGCGGCATGATGCCGCTGCCGGTCGGCGTATCGGTCGCGATAATGAACCGGTCGAACGCGTCATGCTTCTGCGCCAGCGATGCGGTGAGCAGCGTGGTCCGAAGATTACCGGCAGTGCAGACCTGAAGCGCGATGTCGCTCTCACGCACGAGCTTCTCGAAATCGGAATCGCGCATCGCCGTCGGACCGCCGTTCACATGGAACGAGACGTGCGGCTTCATCGCGATCAGATGATCGGCCGTGACCGCGCCTGAACCCGGAATCGATGAGCCGCCGGTGTGAACGGTGATGATCATGCCGTGCGCACGTGCCATCGCGACCAGCGGCACATAATCGAACGCGGTCTTCACGGCGCCGAAACCGGCCTTCGCCAGCCACACGCCCTGCCGCTTCACATCGGCAAAGTCCGCCTCTACGAGGCCCGGCTCGAGAATGATCGAACCGGCATGCACAGTCATGCCGCCTGGCCGGTAGGTGTCAAAGCTCTTGCGCGCGGCGACCGCCAGCGCCTTCACGCCATCCGGATCGCGCGGCCGCCCCGGCACGTGAACTTCGGATGCCGAGATCGCTGTGGTGACGCCACCGTGGATGTAGCTTTCGAGATAGCCGACAGTCTGCTGGCGCGGCGTGTAGTCGCCAAACGTGATGTGCACGTGCGAGTCGATGAGCCCCGGAATGAGCGTCGTGCCGTCGGCATCGATCACCACGTCAGCAGCTTCGACCGCCGCCGGCGATGCCGTTCCAACGGACGTGATGATCCCATCCTCCGAGATCACCGTGTCGCCGGCGACGAACGGCTTGCGCCAATCGCCGGTCAGAATCGAACCGATATTGACGATCGCTACCCGCACGGCCCGCTCCCGGTCTCAGTGCTTCGCAGCCGTTCGCGCGTCGTCGAGCGAGAAGCCCGCCAGCATCTTGTCGACGAGGTTGGCGGACGACGTCCATCCGTAGGTGCGGAAGCTGTGGCCCGCGGTGACGAACTGCGCGCCTGCGTAGAACATCTCGTACTGAGTATGGCGTGAGCCGAACTCGGAGCCGATGGCATCCCATGCGGCTTTCAGGAACTTGACCTTCTCTTCCGGCGTCAGCGTCGCCGAACGCTGCGTCTTGCGGATGATCGGTTCGATCGTCGGATCGTCCCAGTCGCGGAACGACGACGGAAGCATGATGAAAGCGCCGCCGGCAAGTTCGCGGATGGTGTTGATCATGCGCGGATAGAGCTCCTGCGTGATCACCTGCGACGAATAGAGATGATGGCGGTTCGGGATCCAGTAGTCGCCAGCATGCTCGCCGCTGGCTTCCATGCCGTGCAGCATCGCCTCGACCATGCCGACGTTGGCGGCGAGCCGCCCGAGCTGTTCCTTCACCTGCGGCATGCCCGAGGTGCCGATGGTCTCGCACAGCTTGTGCGCGAGGCCAACGAGAAACTTCAGCTTCACGACGAGGCGGATCTGCGACTGATAGTTCTGATAGACGTGGCCAGGGGTGTCGTGAAACTGCGCGCGGCAGAGATCGACATTGCGATGCACGAACAGGCGATCCCATGGCACCTTGACGTCGTCGAAATAGATTACCGCATCATTCTCATCGTAACGCGACGACAGCGGATTATCGTAAACCGAGACCGCACCGGCCTCGTAGGACTTGCGCGAGAGCACGCGCAGACCCTTGGCGTTCATTTCCAGGGCGCAGCAGAACGCCAGTGCCTCTTCGCCTGCCTGCAGCGGCTGCAGATTCGCGACGAACACCTCGTTGGCCATGATGGAACTGGTCCCCATCATCTTGGCGCCGCGGATGGTGACGCCCGTCGAATCCTCGTCGACGATGCGCGCGACCAGATCATCCTCCTGCTCGCCCCAGTTCTTGGAGCGGTTCGCCTGTGGATTGATGATCACGTAAGTCAGGAACAGATCATTCGAGCTGGCATAGTCGAAGTAATCGGCGAAAGCCTTGGCGCGATCCTCCCCGCCACGCTTGAACACATCGAGGCCGATGCGCTGGCCGACCAGCGCCGACGCGAGGTGATCCGGCGAGCGGCCCATGAAACCGTAGCTGCACTCCGCCCACGCGGTGAGCGCTTTCCGGCGCGCGACCATCTCCGCATGGGTCTTCGGAATCTGCCAGGCGCGATTGGTACGGCGGTTGGTGCCGTTCGGCGCGAACGTCATCATCTCCAGGTTTTCCGGCGCAGCCTGGAAATCGTAGAGGCTCGCAGCGGAAGCAACGGAGTTGCGGAACGCCGGATGCACGGTGACATCGGGAACGAGCGCGCCGTCGATGTGAACGGACCGGCCGTCCCTGAGCGAGGCCAGATGTTCGCTGCCGGTCTTGCAAATCGCCATGGGTTTTCTCCTGTTCCGAGCAGCGATCTCAGACGAGACCGTCTTTTCCCTTGATGTCGCCCGCAGCGAGACCGCCGACGCGCGCGTTGAGACGGCCACGGTTGGCGTAGGCGCAGATGATCGCGATCTCATCCGGCAGCGGCGCATCTGGCAGCATGATCGAGATGCCGTCGTAGTGAGAGCGCACGTAGAGCGCGTCCTTGTGTGCGAGCGGAATGTCGATCGCCGATCCGGCCGCTGCGCGCTTGGTGAAGGAGGAAATCCACGCGACACCCCCGCCGACCGCATCTCGGATAACGTTGCCGAACACGGTCGTAAGAAGAGCGACGCCGTGCTCCTGCTCGCCGGCGAGGCCGATGATCGCCGCCTTGCCGTAGCTTTGCACCGGAAGACCACCCATCGCAGCGACCGCGATTTCCGACATCTCGCGGCCGAGCGCCTCGCTCGCCGTCACCAATGATGACAAATCGGCCTGATAGCAGCCGGCAAACGGATTGCCGACGACGGCAGCGGTCGCGACCTTGCGCAGCGGCGGCTCGGCCACATGCCCCGCCTCCTGACGCGCCTCGTCGATGAGGGTGATGATCTTGCGAATACGCATGTCGCCTCCTGAAATACAACTTCTCAAATAGCTAACTTTAAAAGCTATTGCAAGTTATATTTCCCCGAAAGGCAAGTGTTTGCAGCAACGCGGGCATACGTGCCGCGCAACGGCGAGCGCCCGGCAACCGCCGGGCGCAACACACTTCAAGACAATGAAAACCGGCCGGTCCGGAACTGATCGCTACTGCAGATCGAGTTTCGGAGACCGCGCAGCGTCCGGCGCAGGACCGTTCTGATCGGCGAAATAGGCCTGCAGCCGCAGTGCGCGGTTGCTGCTGTCGATCAACCGCTCGATCATGCTCGACAGCTGCTTGAACTCGCTGGCGCTGAGGCAATCGAACTGCACGTCGTTCACCTGCCGCTGCACGGGCGCGAGTTCGGCCAGCCGCGCCCAGCCCTTCTCGGAAATCTCCAGACGCACACGGCGGCGATCGTTCGGGTCCGGCGTCTTGTGAATCAGCCCCTGCTGCAGCAGCTTGTTCGTCACCGTCGTGACAAACGCGCCACTGAGATAGAGGTGATCGGCGATCCGGTTGACGCTGACATCGCCCTCCTGCACGGCGAGGTGGCCGATTGAGATCAGCACCGTGTATTCAATGCCGACAAGGCCGATGCGCGCACCGTGACCCGCACGAACTGCTTCGTGCCGCGCGAAGAACGCGAACAGGCCGTGCACCAGAACGCGGAATGCGCGGTCGGAGCCGTTCACAAGAAGTTCCGGACGCGACACCGTCAACGGTGCCGTGCGCGCGCCCTTGGGAGACACCTTGATCGCCGTGCCCTTGTCCTTGGTGCGCGACTTCGACCCAGCAGCTTTCTTGACCGGCATCACCGTAATCCCTGATCGGCAGCGCAAACGCCGCCCCAAGACGAATCGATTCGACAGAATCGACCGCTTCCAAAGCAGGGCGATCTCATACACCGCGGCCTTGGGTGACACCAGATCGAGCGCAGTTAAAAATTTTCAAAGTTAGCTATTGAAACTCATGGAAATATCGCGGCGCCCGGGGAGGACGGGCGCCGCGAATGGAGGATCACTCGCTGCTGAGCACGTTGCCGAAGCGAGCCCAGGTCTTGCCGTCGAACTTGACCAGTTGGAACTGCTCGATCGGATAGTGATCCTCGACGCCGGTGTTCAGCTTAATACCGGGCAGCAGCAGCGGCAGATCGAGATTCTTGATGGCGTTCGCTTGCTTCATCAGGTTCTCGCGCGTCAATTCGTTGCCGCATTGCTTGAGCACCTGCACGAAGGTCGCCGCGATCGATACACCGATCTGGTTCTGAGGATCGTTCACGTCGCCGTCCGGATAGTACTTCTTCATGAAGGCAAGGTACCACTTCATGCCCTCGTCATTTGCGAACTGGGGATCGACGGGATCCTTGATATAGGCTGTCGAGATCAAGCCGACAGCGTTGTTGAGGCCTGCCGGCGTCAGCACCGTCGCGATGGAATTGGCGTTCTGCACCAGGAAGTGCGTCGGCTTCCAGTCGAGCTCGGCGGCCTTCTTGATGGTCTGCGCGGCGGCCTTGGCGGTCGACGCGCTGAACAGCACGTTGGCGCCCGATGCCTTCAGGTTGACGATCTGCGAGTCCACCGTCGGTTCGGAGACCTCGTAGGTCAGCTCCTTGACGATGAGCTTGCCCGCGGCTTCACCGAGACCGGCCTTGAAGCCGGCGACGAAGTCCTTTCCGTAGTCGTCATTCTGCGACAGGATCGCGACCTTCGCGTCCTTCATGTTTTCGCGAATGTAGGTGCCGTAGATGACGCCTTCGGAGCGGTAGGTCGGATACCAGCCCATCGTCCACGGCGAACTCTTGTAATCGCCCCACTTCGACGCGCCGGTGGCGAGGAAGATGTGCGGCACCGATTTCGCGTTCATGTATTTGACGATCGCCGAGTTGGTCGGCGTGCCCATGGTGCCGACGATGCCCATCACCTCATCGCTCTCGACGAGACGGCGATGATGCTCGACGGTCTTCGGCGGTGAATAACCATCATCAAGACTGATCAACTTGATTTTGCGGCCGTTCACGCCGCCCTGTTCGTTAATCATGGCGTAGTAGGCCGTTTGCGCCTTTCCCTGTGTGCTGTAGGCCGAGAGCGGCCCGCTGTAGGGATTGGTCTGACCAATCAGGATTTCCGAATCCGAGGCTCCCGGACCGTATTTCGATTGCGCATGCGCAACGGCGACGCCCGCAAGCAAGGCGAACGGAACAACGAAGCATTTCCGACGCGTAATCATGTCTCGCTCCTCAACATCCGATTGATGGATTTCCCTTCCGGCATTTGTTCGCTCAAACGAGCGTGACGACCTGGTCGCGCGGGATGCCGCGCTCGGCAGCGATCATGCGTTCAAGCGCAAGGCGCGCCTGCATGCGCGCGCCGTCCGAGGCGATATTGATCAGCGGCCGATCGCCGACCCGACGCAGCATCGCGTACTGCGCAACCAGCACGTCCTCGTCTTCCTTGAAGGCGCGCTCGATTTCCTCGAACAGCTCTTCGGTCGCCGCGGGATCGTTCTGGCGATAGCTGTTCGCCGTCGACCACATGAACCAGCTCGTGTGCTCGGTTTCCGGCGTGATGCCGTAGAAGATGCGCAGGCCGAAGCCGCCGTCGCGCGCATCGTTCTCGTAAGCGCCCTCGCCCACATCGCGCGCACCGGTGAACTGCAGGATGCAGGACGGCGCGACGTATTCGAACTCGCCCCAGCGATCGACGCGCCCCCTGAATTTGACGGCCTTGGCGTAGATGCCGGGCGGAATGCAGTTGAGCATCCAGCGCGTGAACTTCACACCGTTCGGCGTCGTATCGATCTTCATCTCCGCGCGCTCGTACGCGTCGACATTGCTTGCGAGCGTCGACTTGTGGACGTAAGCGCCGTGCGTCTGATCGAGCAGGTTGTCGGACAGCAACAGGTAGTTGCAGTCGATGCGCTCGGTCTTGCTCTTGTAGGGCCAGGCCGAATGCCACGGATAACGGACGATCTTCTCAGGATCGGCGAGCGTCGGATCGCCCATCCAGATCCAGACGAGATCGTCGCGCACCTCGACCGGGAAGCTGCGAACCTTCGCACGTTCCGGAATGGTCGCCTGGCCGGGAATCTCAACGCACTTGCCGGAACCGTCGAAGACCATGCCGTGGTACTCGCAGCGGATGTTCTTGCCGAACACCTCGCCTGCCGAGAGCGGCATGCCGCGGTGGCAGCAGCGATCCTCAAGCGCAACGACCTTGTCGTCGCTGGTCCGATAGAACACCACCGGTTCGTTCAGCAGCGTCCGCCCCATCGGCTTCGCGGTGATCTCGCTGCTCCAGGCCGCGACATACCAGGCGTTCAAGAGAAACATGCGTCACCTCCGGGCTCGATCGGGCGAACCGTAACATAAATTAGCTTTGATACAATGCTATTTTTCAATGCAAATGATGCGCAAGGCTGCGGCGGCGCGGCGCATCCCTTGAGCACGCAAAGAAACGCCGCCGTCGGCGGGGACGGCGGCGTCAGGGAGGACGACGTCTTGAAGCGAATTGCGCGTCAGCTACGAAGCGGCGTCCGGGTCGGCCGGATTGCTGACCGGCTTCAATGAGGGCGCGCGCTTTTCCAGAAAGTCGCTGAGACCTTTCTGCGCGGCGTCGCCGGTCTGCACCACCGCGGCCATCAGCGACTCGACGAAGAAGCCGTCGTTCGCCGACATGTCGGCGATGCGCGGGATGGCGTTGAGAATGGCGAAGTTCGAGAGCGGCGCGTTGGCGGCGATGCGGCGCGCGATGTCGAGGCCGAGCGCGTCGCCGGTGCCGTGGTCGACGAGATAATGCGAGATGCCGAAATTCTGACCCGCCTCCGCATCGTGGGTGCGACCGGTCAGCATCATCTCGATCATGCGATCCTTGCCAATGATCCGCGCCACGCGCACCGATGCGCCGCCGCCGACATAAATGCCGCGCACGGCTTCCGGCAGCGCGTAATAGCAACTGCGCTCGGCGATTCGCACATGCGTGGAGGTCGCGATCTCGAGGCCGCCGCCGATGGTGGCGCCCTTCATGACCGTTACCACCGGGAGATTGCTGAACTGCACGGCGTTGAGAACGCGGTGCCACATCTGCGAGTGGACCATCACCTGCGTGGCGTCGCGCTCGCGGTGCTCGCTGAGATCGAGGCCGGCGCAAAAGTTATCGCCGTTGGCGCGCAGCACGACAGAGGCGACCTGCGGCGGCGGCGCGGCGAAGAAATGCCCGAGCGCCTCGATGGTCTCGTCGCGGATGGCATTGCGCTTCTGCGGCCGATTGAGAGAGAGGATCGCGACCTTGCCGTCGACCTCGAGTTCGATATCGGACGACGTCATCCGGCTTTCTTCCCAAGTGGTTTTAGCAGTGCTAGGAGACATGGCTACCTTTGTGATCCATTATTGCCGGTAACGATTGAAGGACGTCATGACCGCGACGCGACAGACCCGACAGATAAACAAGGCCGCTGCCCGTGTGGAAACGGCCGCTCCAAACGGCAACGCCGACGGCGAGGCTGCGCCGCGCGACCTGGTCAATCCGATGGACCGCTTCGTCGGCTACAAGATCCGCCGCATCAAGCACGCCATCATCAGCGAGCTGAACGGCATCCTGAGCGAATTCGACCTGCGCATCATGGATTTTGCGGTGCTGTCGATCGTCGAAACCAACCCGGGTATCTTTCAGAACGAGATCACGCATATCGTCGGCGCCGAACCGCCTGCGCTCGTTCTCTCGCTCGACCGGCTGGAGAAGGCGAATTACCTGTTCCGGCAATTCAGCCCTACCGATCGCCGCCTGCGGACGTTGCATCTCACCACCGATGGCCGGAAGCTGATCAAGAAAGTCACCGCGAAAGTCGAGCGGCAGGAGCGCGGCATCACAAACGCCGTGCGTGGCGATCTTGCGCAGTTCGTCGCCGGCCTCGACGACCTGATGCTGTTCTACGGAATCCGCTGACCGGCATCCGGCCAGCGGCATCCGAACCATCGTTAGTTCACGAGCGGGCAATTGCCGTCCTTCAGCGGGCGGAACGATTCGTCCGCCGGCACCGTCGCGATGACATCGAAATAGTCCCAACGCTCCTTCGACGCCGACGTGGACTTTGTGCGCAGCACGTAGTTCTCGTGGATCTTACGGCCATCGACGCGGATCACCCCCTTGCCGAACAGCTTGTCCTCGGTCGGCATGCTCTTCATGGTCGCGACGACCTTGGCGCCGTCATTGGCTTCGCCGTTCATCTTCTCGACCGCCTTGAGGTAGTGAAGCACAGCAGAGTAGACGCCCATCTGCTGATCGTTCGGCATGTTCTTGCGCGGATGGCGCGCGTGGAAACGGCGCGACCAGGCGCGCGTGTCGTCATTGAGGTCCCAGTAAGTCGCATTCAGTGCAACGACGCCCTGCGAGCTCTGCAGCCCGATCGAGTCGGCATTGTTGATCGAGAAGATGAGGCCGATCAGCTTGTGCGTCTTGGCGACACCGAACTCGTTGGCCTGCTTGACGAGGTTCGACAGATCACCGCCCGGCGTCGCAAGCCCGATCACGTCCGCGCCCGAGGCCTGCGCCTGAAGAATGAACGACGCATAGTCCGATGCGCCGAGCGGGTGACGGACCGCGCCGAGCACTTGCCCGCCGCTTGCCTTCACGACATCAGACGCTTGCTTCTCGAGATCGTGGCCGAAGGCATAATCGCTGGTGATGAAGAACCACTTCTTGCCACCCTGCTGCACCACCGACTTGGCGACGCCGTTCGCCAGAGCCCAGGTATCGTAGGTCCAGTGGATGGTGTTCGGTGTGCACTTCGCGCCCGTCAGCAGCGACGTGCCGGCACCTGAGCCGATCAGCACTTTATTCTTCTCACGCACGATTTCGTTGACGGCGAGCGCCACTGACGAGTTCGGCAGATCGAGAATAAGCTGCACGTTATCGAGATCGATCCAGCGGCGTGCGATATTGGCACCGACGTCGGCCTTCATCTGATGGTCGGCCGAGAGAACCTCGATTGGACGCCCTGCGACCTTGCCGCCGTAATCCTCGACTGCCATCTGTGCCGCGATCACCGAGCCGATGCCCTGGAAGTCGGCGTAAACGCTGCTCTGGTCATTGAGCACGGCTATCTTCAGCGGCGAGGTATCTGCCGCATGAGCCGCTGTGAACATCAGACTGCTGATTGCCAGTACCCATTTGCCGATCATGGCCACACCCCTCCGTTATCTCTCTACATTACCTTTGATACGAAGGTAGTCAAGCAATCGTTATTGGCAGTAACGATCAACAATTAGGCGACGGATTTCGTGCTTTTGGCCGCTTCGAACTTCTCGTCGCCGCCCTTTGCGCCGGCGCCGTAGTTGAAGCCGGGCGGGTAATAGCCGTCCATGTCGTCCTTCACGCGGTTGAACGGCAGGTCCGACCAGTAGCCGTGGTCGCGCAGGTACTCCATGCGCAGATTCTTCTGCGCGTCGTACTTCTGCAGGATCGCATCGCTCCTGCCGTCGAAGTCGGTCGGCGGCACGCCGAAGCGGTTGCACAGTTCGATGTTAAAGGCCGGCGCGGCCTTCACCCATTGGCCGTCGAGATAGAGCGTTGCGTAACCGTGATGCAGGAACACGTCGCGGCCGCCCATCGCTCCTTTCAGCTTCGGCGAGGTGAAGTGGTTGATCACGTCGCTGAGGCCGATTGCCGCGGGAATGCCGCAAGCGCGCGCTGCGGCCGCGAGCAGGACAGCCTTGGTGATGCAGAAGCCGTAACCCTGCTTGATGACGATGCTCGCCTGGAAATTCTCCGGCTCCAGCCAGATCGCGAACGGGTCGTAACGAAATTCGTCACGCACGGCGTAGAACAGCTTCACCGCAACCTTCACCGGATCGGTTTCACCGCCGGTAGCCTTGCGCGCAAAATCCGCGACCAGCTTGTTGTCGTGGTCGAGGAAATAGGTCGGCGCGAGATAAGCCTCAGTGGGTTCCGGCAAGCCATAAGGTGTGAAGATCATCATTGGTCGACTCCCAAAAAGAACAAACGCGCTCACGTATCGGGCCGACCATCGACCTCGATCACAACTGCGAATGCGGCATCGCCCGCCGCGCAGCCATGATAGAGGCCGATGCCGCCGCCCCTGCCGACGAGCTCTTCGATCAGTTCGATGATCAGCCGCATTCCGGTCGGCCCCTGCGGATGCCCGAACACCAGCGACGATCCGAAGTTGTTCATTTTCGCGACCGGATATCCGGTCTCGCGCGCGAACACGATATCGTTGACGACGAACGGATTGTGCGACTTCACGGCTGCGATTTCAGACAGCGCCACCCCTGCCCGTTCGAGCGCAATGCGCGCGGCCGGGATCGGTGCGGCCGGCATCAATGCCGGCTCAGCGCGCGCTTGGCCAAAACCACGGATGCGAATGCGTATCTTTGAGTCCGCAGACATCTCGATCGCACGCTCCGCCGTCGTCACGATCAGACTGGCGTTGCCGTCGGCCGGATGCGTCTGACTCGCGAACGTGATGGTGCCGCCTTCGGACGCAGGCCTGAGGCGATCGAGCGCTTCGCGAGAGGTTGTGTTGATGCCCGTATCGCCATCGAGCGCCGCGACGCTCTTGCCAAACTTCGCGTCCGGCACCTCGAACGGCAGCGTCATGTAGCCGCGCTGGAATGCACGGTCGTTCCCCAGCGCGTCCTCGTACTGCTCGTAGCGGCGCAGCACCACATCATGCTGCTCCTCGCGGCTGATCTGCCAGCGGCTCGCGACGTTTTCCGCCGTCTGCACCACCGGGTGACCCAGGTCCGGCGCTTCGAGAAAATTGTCGACAGTCCAGGATTCTGTTTTTGGAAGCCCGCCCCACCCGCCGTCGCCGGGATAGGTGACGAACGCGCCGTTCGACATGCGGTCGCAAGTGACGACGAGCGACGCCAGTGCCTGCCCGCTATTCACCTCCTGCGCAGCGGTAACAAGGCTGCGCGGACCGGTCTGGCAGGCCTGCGCCACCGTCGGCCCCGTCGTGTCTGGGTTGCCGATCATGCTCATCATCCACGGCGCACCCCAGAAGCCTCGCCACTGCGGAATGGTCACGCCGAGCACGGCGTGATCGAATGCATCCGGCGCGATCTCGCGCCGCGCCAGTTCTTTCTTCGCAACCGCTGCAGCAAAGCGAATGCTGTGCAGCCCGGCAAATGCGCCCTGCCACTTCGCAAACGGCGTCGACCAGTAACCGCGATAGGGAATTTCGACGTTCTCAAACACCGGATGCTCCGCGCTCAAAGGATGGATCAGCTCGCAAGCGTGCGCGGCGCCGGGATCGATGCCGGATCGATGTCGATCACTGCGGCGCCGGACGACAGGCTGTAGAGCAAGTCCACCAGCTTGGCGCGCCGCTCCAGCACGGCGCGCTGGTTGATGTAACCCTTGTCGGTGATCTCACCCGCGTCCACCGATGGCGGCTCGCGCATGATTAGCGCACGCACGATCCGGTTTGAGCTTCCGCCCGCGGTGCGATTGTGATGCGCGAGCGCGGTCCGGATCGCGTCCTGAACCTTCGCGTTCGAAACAACGTCGTGCGCGGGATCGAGCACCTCTTCGCCCGCCAGCGCGCGGCAGGCGTCGAGCTTCGGGAAGATCAACGCCGAGATGTAATCCTGATTGTGGCCGGCGATCACCACATCGGCGATGAGATCGACGCTGGCCGCAACGACATTCACGCGCAGCGCACCGACATTGACCCAGGTTCCGGACAACAGCTTGAAGTTCTCGGCGACGCGGCCGTCGAAGATCAGTCCCGCATTGATGTTCGCGGGATCGACGAAACGGCCGGCGTCGCCCATGCGATAATAGCCGTCCTCGTCGAAGGCCTTGGCCGTCGCCTCCGGTTGACGCCAGTAACCGGGCGTAACGCCCGGTCCGCGCACGCGCATCTCGTGCTTGCTGCCGTCTGGCGTAAATTTGATATCGAACCCCGGAATTGGCAGGCCAATATTGGCCGGCTCGGTCGAAGGAAAGTAAACGGCGGTCGCGACCGGCGCGGTTTCCGTCGCGCCCCAGAGTCCGACGACGGGGATATCGCGCCCCTTGAACTGCCTGGCGAGCCGGCTGAGCTTGTTCGCGACCGGCACCGGAAGCGCCGCTCCCGCATAACCGATCAACTCAAGCCGCTCGAACAAGGCTTCGGCAAAGGACTCGTCTGCATCGAGATGATCAGCGAGCAGATCGAGCGCACGCGGCACGTTGAGCAGCAGGTTCGGCCTGATCCGTTTGAACGACTTGATCATGGTGGCGATGCCGGCAGGCGTCGGCCGCCCGTGGTCGATCGTCAGCGATCCGCCGAACACGATCGGCATGTTGAAAATCTGGTTGCCGCCGTAGGTGTGGTTCCACGGCAGCCAGTCGACGAGAATCGGCGGCGACGCGAAGTAGCCCGGCCAGACCTGCGACAGCGCGATCTGGTTCGACATCATCATGCGTTGCGTCACCAGCACGCCCTTCGGCATGCCGGTCGAGCCCGAGGTGAACAGGATCTTGGACGTGCGATCCGGGGATGCTGCCAGGTCTGGCACGACAGGGCTGCCGCCGAGAAGCTCGTCCCACGCCAGCATGCCCGGCTGCGCATTGGCGATCGCGGCGAGCCGCGCGTCACCCCACGCAACGGTCGCAATCGCATTCCGGTGCGCAATCGCATCGTCGAAGATCACGAGTGACGGGGTGAGGATATCGACGATGTAGCGCAGCTTGCCGAAGTCGCTCGACATCTTCGAATAGGACGGTGAGATCGGCGAGACGGGAACGCCAGCGGCATAGCAGCCGAGGATCGCAATCGCTGTCTTGATCGAGTTCTCGGCGATCAGCACCACCGGCCGCTCGTCGGATGCACCGAGTTCGAGATAGGTGCGACCGATCTTGCAGGCCTGCCGATACGCATCGCGATAGCTGATCTCGCCGACGATGCCGTTCGCCGCCGACTCGCGGAACAGAATCTGGTCACCGGAAAGTTCCGCCCGCGCTTTCAGAACGGCGATAACGCTGGCCGGATAAGGCCCGAGTGGCAGCGTGCTGCGAATAACGAAACTTCCGCCGGGAAGCTGCTCTCGTTCGCAAGGCGAATTCGAAAACGCGAACGCTTCACCCGCAACTGCCGTCTGATCCATCGGCCCGTTCCGCTCTTCGTTGGAAATCATACTCCTAATAATAGCTAATCTTATTAGTCATTATCGTCAATAATGAATTCTCCGCCGCCGCGTGATCTCCGGCAAGCGCGAAATGCGGGCAGCATCAGCTTCCGCGGTGGGCAAACGGTCAGTAAGTTGTTACCCGCGCCGCAATATCGGCCTGTTGACGTTTCGCGGCGCCGAGCGCCCTTGGTAGGATCACAGGCCGGGCGAATAAGAATGGGCAAGCCATCCGCTTTGCCGAGGTCCCGGTGATTCACGTGGGGTTGCGATGGATTCGGTTCCTTTGGACAAGGGCGTCAGAGCCGCCCGGGATTGGCCGCTCGATATCTTCCAAGCGCTGAAGCAGGCGCACGTCTCGCAGGTCAGCTACGTTCCCGATGCCGGACATGCGCGGTTGATCAACCTTTGCCATGACGACGCGAGCATCAAGACGACGGTGCTGACGACCGAAGAAGAAGGCATCGCGCTGTGTGCCGGCGCCTGGCTCGGCGGCGACCGCTCGGCGTTGCTGATGCAATCGAGCGGCGTCGGCAACTGCGTCAACATGCTGTCGCTGATGAATTCGTGCCGGTTTCCGTTCCTGACGATCGTGACCATGCGCGGCGAATGGGCGGAGTTCAACCCATGGCAGGTGCCGATGGGCACGGCCACGCCGGGAGCGTTTCAGCTGATGGGGACCACGGTGTTCCGGATCAACACGGCGGATGAAGCGGGCGATGTGGTTACGGCAGCAGCGACGCTGGCATTCGATTCCGATCAGCAGATCGCAGTTCTGATCTCGCAGCGCCTGCTCGGCGCCAAGAAATGGACGGAGACGAAGTGATGAGCGCCAGCACCCTCGATCGTCGTCAGGCGGTGAAATCGCTGCTGCAGAACCGCGGCGAGCTTCTGGTGGTCACCGGCCTCGGCTCGCCGTCATACGACGCGTTTGCCGCCGGCGATCACGACGGCAACTTTTATCTCTGGGGCGCGATGGGCGGCGCCGCGATGGTCGGTCTCGGCCTTGCGCTCGCGCAGCCGAAGCGGCCGGTGCTGGTGCTGACCGGCGACGGCGAACAGCTGATGGGCACCGGCAATCTGCTGACCGTGGCGGTCAGCAAACCGGGCAACCTGACCATTGCCGTGCTCGATAACGGCTATTACGGCGAGACCGGCATGCAGCGCAGCCACGCGGGTCTTGGCGTGCGTCTCGACCAGATCGCGAAGGCGGCCGGCTTTGCCGACACCGCAGAGATTACCGGCTTGAACGGCGTCGAAAGCTACCGGCCGAAACTGCAGGACCTGAGCGGCCCGAAGTTCGTGCGGATCGCGATCTCGCCGAACAATCCGGAGCGTGCGCTGCCGGCGCGCGACGGCACTTATCTGAAGACCAGATTCCGCACGCACCTCAGATTGCCGGTGAACTAGCGCCACTCCGGGCGAAATCGCTCCGGCCAGTAAGGTTAAAGCTGTCGACCGCCCGCTCGGAAATCGGGTGGTGGCGGCATGCTCAAACTCGCACATTCGGTCACGAACGAAGCCGCAATACACGGTTCGTTCGATGGAGGAGCGAGAGTCGTGACCGCAGTCCAGAGAAACGCGCGCCAAGAGCGATGGACGGCCGCCAGCGATCCGCGGTGGGCGCGCGTCGTTGCGCGTGATCGCTCCGCCGATGGCGCATGGTGGTACTCGGTCGTCACGACCGGCATCTACTGCCGTCCGTCGTGTCCATCGCGTACGGCGAATCCGCAGAACGTCCAGTTTCACGATACGCTGCCGGATGCGAAAGCAACCGGCTTCCGGCCCTGCAAACGCTGCAATCCCGACGGCCTCTCGCTCGAGAGCAGCAACGCGGCGATGGTCGCCAACGCCTGCCGCCTGATCGAGCAGAGCGAAGAGGAACCGTCGCTGTCCGACCTCGCGCAAGCGGTCGGACGCAGCGCGGGCTACTTCCATCGGCTGTTCAAGGCATCGACCGGACTGACGCCGAAGGATTACGCCTCGGCCTTCCGCGCCGCGAAGCTGCGCGAACATCTCACCAACGGCAACTCGGTGACGGAAGCGATCTATGACGCCGGTTTCAATTCGAGCGGTCGCTTCTACGCGAAGTCGACGGAAATGCTCGGCATGACGCCGACCCGCTATCGCGCCGGCGGATCGGACGAGGAAATCCGCTTCGCCATCGGCGAGTCGTCGCTCGGGGCAATCTTGGTCGCCTCGAGCCAGAAGGGCGTCGCGTCCATTCTGATCGGCGACGAGCCGGAAGCACTCATCTGCAATCTGCAAGATCGCTTTCCCAACGCGCATCTGATCGGCGCCGATCAGGAGTACGAGGAGCTGGTCGCGCGGGTCGTCGGCCTTGTCGATGCGCCGGGCTTCGGTCTCGATCTGCCGCTTGACGTGCGTGGCACCGCATTCCAGCAGCGGGTCTGGCGCGCCTTGCAGGATGTTCCCGCCGGCCAAACGATCTCCTATGCGGAGATTGCCCGCCGCATCGGCGCTCCCAAGGCTACGCGCGCGGTTGCCGGCGCCTGCGCCGCCAACAATCTCGCCATCGCGATCCCCTGTCACCGGGTGGTGAAGAATGACGGCTCGCTCTCCGGCTACGCCTGGGGCGTCGAGCGCAAGCGGGCATTGATCGAACGCGAAGGGGCACAACGGCCATCGCTCGCGTCCTCGGCGGCGATGTCGTGTCAGTCGCGCACATGAGCAGCCTGTTCGATGCGATTCCATCGTTCAATCCCGCACGCGAGGCGATGGGTGAAGATGCCGTACTGCTGCGTGGCAAGGCGCTGCTGGTCGAAAGCAAGCTTCTGAACGCGGTTCGGGCGATCACCGCGAAGGCGCCCTTCCGGCAGATGACCACGCCCGGCGGCTTCATCATGTCGGTTGCGATGACCAACTGCGGAACGGCAGGCTGGGTCACCGACCGGACCGGCTATCGCTATGATCGCCTCGATCCGATCAGTGGCCTGCCCTGGCCGGCCATGCCGGACTGCTTCCTCCAGCTTGCATCGGACGCGGCCGAAGCTGCCGGCTTCCCGGACTTCGTGCCTGACGCGTGTCTCATCAACTGCTACCGGCCGGGCACACGGCTATCGCTACATCAGGACAAGGACGAGCGCGACCATGCGCATCCGATCGTTTCGGTATCGCTCGGTCTTCCGGCCACGTTTCAGTTTGGCGGAATGACGCGCAACGCGCCGGTCCGTAAATTCGCCCTGCATCACGGCGATATCGCCGTGTGGGGCGGCCGTTCACGGCTTTGCTATCACGGCGTCACCGAACTGAAGGACGGTGAGCATGAAACAGTCGGCCGCATGCGGATCAACCTGACGTTCCGCCGCGCGCAGTAGGCGCCGTATTAACGTTGACGCACAAGCTGCGCTCCAGAATCAGAGAACTCGAATTCGAAAGCAAGGACCGGAGTGAGCGCCGGAAACCACCGTCATAAGGTCGACCATCAAATATGGAGATCGACAATGACAATGCTTGCTACTCACACTCACACCGGAGCACTGCCAAAAGCCAACACCGCGGTGCGCGGCAAGATCCACTACGCCATCGGCAAGACTGCACTGGGAGCGGTGCTCGTTGCCTGCGGTGCAGTCGGCGTCTGCGCCATTCTCATGGGTTCGGATGCCGACGACCTGGCGGCGGATCTGGCAAAGCGCTTTCCATCATGCCGTCTGGTACCCGACAAACTGAAGCTGAACGAGGATCTGAGCAAGATCATCCGCTTCATAAACACGCCGAAGCGCGAGCTCGACGTCAAAGTCGAAATGCACGGCACGCCCTTCCAGTGCCGGGTGTGGACGGCGCTGCGCGGCGTGCCGATCGGATCGACCGTGACTTACAGCGAGCTGGCACGCCGGATCGGCGATCCGAATGCCGTGCGCGCAATCGCCAACGCCTGCGCAAGTAACAATCTGGCGCTGGCGGTGCCGTGCCACCGGGTCGTCCGCAGCGACGGCGGCCTGGCCAACTACCGCTGGGGTGTCGAACGCAAGCGTGCCTTGATCGCGAAGGAAGCAGCGGTCTGAACGACCTACGACGCAAAAAGCCACCGCCGAATATCGGCGGTGGCTTGTCGCATCAATACGCCTCACGCGGCGCGGATCAGACCGAGCTGCTGCAGAGCGGCGACACCGTCGTCGAGGCCGACCTCTTCAACGATCTTGCCGTTTTTGAGCTTGAGCACGGTGGTGCCGGTGAAACGCATCTTGCGTCCGGTGTTGGCCGGCAGCGAACCCATCAAGAAGTCGCTGAAGGCAGGACCGGTATGCGTTCCACCGCCTTCCCAGCGGCCGACAACGTAGTCGCCTTCCGCGATGAGATCGGCCGCTCCCCAGAAGTTGAGGTCCGGAAACGCCTTGCGGAAGTCGGTCATGAACGCCTTGATATCGTCCCTGCCCCGGCGTGGCTCGTGCAGCGAATACTGCAGCAACATATCCGGCGCGGCGAGATCATCGACAACGCCGAGGTTGCAGGTCTCGCCCCAGAACTCCGTAAACCAGCGGCCGACGATGGCCTTGTTATCGTCTTCAATAGACATGAACGCTCTCCTTATTGTCAGTGTGGCCGCTCACGTGAAGCGGTTGCCGCGACTAGAAATCGGGAGGAGCGGAACAACACTCCGGTTGTTGCCCTCGTATTTGAAAGCCGCAACGAGATCGGAATTCGGGTGCCATGTTCGGGTGACGATCTCGCACCACGTGTTGGTTCCGAATTCAAAGATAAGAACCGGAGTGTTGAACCACGCGCGAATCCAGAAAGTGACGCCACCGCACATTCGTCACCGATGTGCCTCACAAACGGGTGTCACCATGGACAACAGTACCTCGCGAACTCAAACTTCCGCGGCCGAGACATGCCCTTTCAACGGCGCGACCACGACGCCATCATCCGCTCTGAAAGAGCCGCCGGGCGATATGGGCGCCCCGTTCTTCGGAAAAATGAAGGAATTCGGCAGCGACCCGTTCGGTTTCTCGGTCGGCGGCATGCGCAAGCATGGCAGCGTCTGGAAAACACGCCTGATTGGAAGCACGATCGTGTTCTTCTCAGGTCCGAAGGCTTTCACCTTCTTCATGGACCCAGCGAACTTCACTCGCGAAAACGCGACAGCAAAGTTCATTCAGAACCTGTTTCATCCGGATGCCGTTCCGTTTCTTGACGGCGAGCGGCACAAAATCCGGAAGTGGCTGCTGCTCGAAGCCTTCACCGATCCCGCGCTCGAAAGTTATCTGCCGAGCATTTTTGCCATCTTCGGTCGCTATGCTGGGAGCTGGCTGGGCCAGGACCGGCCGATCGCACGCGATGTGAAACAGCTCGTGTTCGATATGGTCAACGTGCTGTTCGCGGCCGGCAGTCCGCAGGCCAGCGACCGGACGCTGACCGACGATTTCACGCAAATGGTCCGCGGCTCGTTTGCGGCGCCGATCAATCTGCCGGGCACCACCTATCGCAAGGCGATTCATGCCCGCGACCGCCTGCGCGTCTACTTCAAGAAGCAGGTGGCAGAGAACGAAGGCGAAGGCACCGCGCTCGGCTTCCTCAAACAGGCACGCGGACCGAAAGGTGAAAAGCTTACCTCGCAGGAGATCGAGATCGAGCTGCTGCACTTCTTCTTTGCGGCCACGTCGGCGTTGAGTGCTGCGCTTGCATGGTCGCTGGTGGTTCTCGGCGAACGTCCCGAGCTTGCGGCACGGCTGCGCGCTGAGGCCGACGGCGTTCTCAGCGACGGGACGCCATCGCTTGCGCAGATCAGGCGGCTGACCCTTGCAACGCAAGTGTCCCGCGAGGTGCTCCGCACTTATCCGATGGCCTCAACCACCTTTGTCGGCGTTGCGCGTCGCGACCTCGAGATCGACGGGATGAAAATCCGCGCAGGCTGGAAGGGCATCGGGCTGCCGACGGCAACCTTGCAAGACGCATCGACGTTCCGGAATCCAGGCGCGTTCGAGCCGGATCGCCTCAGCGACGAGGCGCTTCGCGCCCTGCCCGAGAATGCCTTTGTTCCGATGGGCGGCGGGCCGCGGGACGGACATCGCTGCGGCGGCGAGGAACTGGTCAAGATGGTGATGCCTGCCTTCATCAGCTGGTTCGTCCGCAACCACGACTGGACTTTCCCGGAGCAAGATGTGTCGCCCGGGCCTGGTTCTGTCGGGCCGCTGCCAAAGGGCGGACTACGAATGCAGGTCCGCAAGCGAGCCCGTGGCGGCGCAGAACAGCCCATCGCGCACCGGATCGATCGCGGCCGCACCTGTACCGATTGGTGACCGGCGCAACCGTGCGCATGACGCCGCGTTCAACCACAAGCCCACGACTCGCCGAGCTGCTTTGCTTTGCGATTTATGGAGCCAACCTCGCTTATGGGCGAGCTTACAAGGCCGCGCTTGCAAAGCTCGGCCTGACCTACACCCAATACATTGCCATTCTGGCACTGGGGGAAAACGAAGGACAAACCGTCTCGGAACTCGGCGACAGACTGTTTCTCGAGTCGAGCACCCTGACGCCGACGCTGAAACGGCTGGAAGCCATGGGATATGTCCGCAGGCGGCGCGACACCTCCGACGAGCGGCAGGTGCTGCTCTCTTTGACCGACGCCGGTCGCGGCTTGCACGCGCGCGGATTGGGCATCGATCCGATTGCACTGTCCGGCTTGACGGCAACGGAGTTCAGACAGCTTCACAAGCGGATGTCGGCGCTGCGCGACACGCTTCATGAATCGGTCCTGTAGGCAAGCATCTCGGCCACCGCCACGCGGGAAAGATCACTACAACCGCTCCAGTGCTCTGGCGCATTTCCGATACCGCCTCGGGTGTTCGAGCTTGAACATCATCCCCGAATGATCGATTTTGGCGGCCTCGAGGAGGCTGCATGGATCGCATCGACGCGATGAAGGTGTTCATCGCCGCGCTGGACGAGGGAAGCCTCGCCGGCGCCAGCCGTCAGCTCGGCCGCTCGCCAGCGGCGGTGAGCCGCGCGATCGCGTTTCTCGAACAACAGGTCGGCGCACCGCTGCTCCACCGCACCACTCGCGCGATCAAGCTCAGCGAGATCGGCGAGCGCTATGCGGACGCCTGCCGCCGCGTGCTCTTCAACCTGCACGAAGCGGAAATGGTCGCGGCCGGCGAACAGACCACGCCGCGCGGATTGCTGACCATTACGTCACCGCCCATCGGCGGCGAGGATGTGTTGCGCCCGATCATTGATGCGTTTCTCGACGCCTTCCCGGCCGTCTCGGTCAATCTCATGCTGCTCGACCGGCACGCCAACCTGATCGAGGACGGGATCGACGTCGCGCTGCGCGTCGCCGAGTTACCCGACTCGTCGATGACCGCGGTTCGTGTCGGCGGTGACGTGAAACGTGTCGTCGCCGCCTCCCCGCGTTACCTCGCACAGCATCCACGCATCGAGGAGCCGGGCGACCTGGCGAAGCACCGCATCGTTACAACCACCCATTTCGGGCGCGACAACTGGGTGTTTCCGCCGGCCGATGGAAGCTCGGTGCCGCGCTCCGTTCAGTTCAAGCCGCGGCTGGTCGTCAACAGCGTGCGCGCGGCGCTCGCCGCCGCCGTCAATGGTGTCGGTGTAACGCGGCTTTACACCTATCATGTCGCCGAGCGCGTTCAGGATGGTTCGCTGCAGCTTCTGCTTCGGGATGCCGAGCCGCCGCCAATGCCCGTGCACCTGCTGACGCCGGAAGGACGGACGGCGACACCAAAGGTCCGCGCTTTCATGGATTTCGCGGTCCCGCGCCTGCGCGCCGAGTTCGCGCGCCTCTCCGCCGACGCTGTCTCCTTGAAAAACTGAGGGTTTTTCCACCCTTCCGCCTGCCGGAAGAATGCCTGCCGGACAGCGGGCATTCAGCCATGGCGCCAATTCCTTCAAATGATCCGCATCAGCCCACTGCAATCACGCGGACGGGAAACAGATTGAGGATCATCATGAGCAACGATCGCAAGGTAGCTATCATCACAGGTGCTTCGCAGGGTATCGGCGCAGGCCTCGTCAAGGCATTCCGGGATCGGGACTACCGCGTCGTCGCGACCTCCCGCTCCATCAAGCAGTCCAACGATCCGGACATCGTCGCGGTGCGCGGCGACGTCGCCGACCCGGCAACGGCGGACGCAGTGGTGCGCGAAGCCATCTCGCGCTTCGGCCGCGTCGACACGCTGATCAACAACGCCGGCATCTTCATCGCCAAGCCGTTCTCCGACTACACTGCCGAGGACTTCAACTCGAAGATCGCGACCAACCTCGCCGGCTTCTTCTACGTCAGCCAGCGCGCGGCGACCGAGATGCTGAAGCAGGGTTCGGGCCACATCGTCAACGTCACCACGAGCCTCGTCGATCATGCGATCAGCAGCGTGCCGACCGTGCTTGCCAACCTCACCAAGGGCGGCATCAACTCGGCCACCAAGGCGCTCGCGATCGAATACGCCACCAAGGGCGTGCGCGTGAACGCGGTATCGCCGGGCATCATCAAGACGCCGATGCATACGCCGGAGACGCACGAGTTCCTCGCCAACCTGCATCCGATGAAGAAGATGGGCGACATCAAGGATATCGTCGACGCGGTGCTGTACCTGGAACAGGCCGGCTTCGTCACCGGCGAGATCCTCCACGTCGACGGCGGCCAGAGCGCCGGTCACTAACGTCCACACGATCAATAAGGGAGGTCATCATGCCGATCGTCACCATCCAGGTTACCCGCGAAGGATCCGGGCCAGGCCGCACGTCCGTCACCGCGGAAGAGAAGGCCAGGCTCATTGCCGGAACCAGCCAGTTGCTGCTCGACGTGTTGAACAAGCCGCTCGACTCGACCTTCGTCGTGATCGAAGAGGTCGAACTCGAGAACTGGGGCTGGGGCGGATTACCGGTGCCCGAACTCCGCAAGCGGCGCGCGGCGGCGAAATAACAAGCCGGTCAACAAGAGAACCGGTTTCAAAGCAAGAGAGCCCGCCACCGGCGGGCTTTCTTTTTTGCAGCGATCAACCGACCGCAAACGTCTCGATCGTGCGCAGCAAAACCTGCGCACCGATCTCGGCATCGGCAAGTTCGACGTGCTCGTCGGGATGGTGGCTAAGACCGCCGCGGCAGCGGACGAAGATCATGCCGATGTCGGCGATGTCCGTGATCGCCATGCCATCGTGCCCCGCGCCGCTCGGCAATTCATGAACTGTAAAGCCCGCGTCTTTGATCGCATCTGCGATCCCTGAACTGATCGACGCCGCACACGGCACGCTGCGGTTCTCGTGCGTCTGCTTGATGTCGCACGTGAGGTGCCGCGCGCTCGCAAGCGCGCTGATCTCCTTTGTCAGGTCAGCAATTGCAATCTTCCGCTCGTCGTCCGATCCGCTGCGCACGTCGAGCGTAAAGGACACGCGACCCGGAATGACGTTGGTCGCGCCGGGCAAGACAGTCGCCTGCCCGACCGTTCCGACCAGTCCTTTGCGCGCGCGGCAATATCGCTCGATTATCAGGATGCATTCGGCGGCACCCGTCAGCGCATCGCGGCGGCGATCCATCGGCACGGTCCCGGCGTGGCCGGCCATACCCTCGAGGTGAATGATGAACCGCGATGCGCCGCTGATCGCGGTAACGACGCCGACGGGTAGATTGAGCGCTTCCAGCACCGGCCCCTGCTCGATGTGCAGCTCGATGTAGCCGAGGACATCGCTCTCGCGGCGCGCGGCGCTCTTGATCGCACTCGGATCGAGACCGAAGTCCTGAAGCGCCTGGCGCATGCTCACGCCGTCGCGATCGACCGCATCGAGCGCGCGCGGATCGAACGTGCCGGCGATGGCACGGCTTCCGAGCAAGGTCGAGCTGAAGCGCACGCCCTCTTCGTCCGCAAAGCCGACGACTTCGACCGCAAAGGGAAAACGCGTGCCGCGCCGGTTCAACTCGGCGACGCATGAGATTGCGGTGATCACGCCGAGCGGACCGTCCCATTTTCCGGCGTTGCGAACCGTATCGTAGTGCGAGCCGAGCATCAGGCACGGTGCTCCGGCGTGCTCGCCCTCGTAGCGTCCGACCACATTGCCGATGGCGTCCATGTGCGCGGACATCCCGGCCTCGCGCATCCACGCCAGCAACTGATCCGCGGCCGTACGAAGCTCGGGCGTCAGGTAGATGCGCGTCAGCGCGTCCGGCGTCTCCGAGATTTTCGCCAGCGCCTCGATGCGCGCAACGATCTCGCCGCCAGCCTTGAACGACCGATCGCTCATCGCCGCGCTCGCCTAGCCGATATCATGCGCGCTCTCGGCGAGATGCTTTAGATTGCGATGCCAGTGTTCGGCGATCGCAAGCCGGGTCGGGGTCCACACGCCGTCGAAGCCGCCGATGTACTCGAGGAAGCGCAGCAGCCCCGCCGCGCGACCGGGACGGCCGACCAGCCGGCAGTGCAGGCCGATCGACATCATCTTTGGCGACGTTTTGCCCTCAGCATAGAGAACGTCGAAAGCGTCCTTGAGGTAGGTGAAGAACTCCTCGCCGTCCGCGAACCCCTGCGCATTGGTGAAGCGCATGTCGTTGGCGTCGAGCGTATATGGAATGACGAGATGCGGCTCGCTTGCCCCGCTCCTGATCCAGTACGGCAGATCGTCCGCGTAGCCGTCACACAGATACTTGAAGCCACCGGCCTCCATCATCAACCGCATCGTGTTGATCGACGAACGGCCGGTGTACCAGCCAAGCGGACGTTTACCCGTCACGGCGGTATGAACGCGGATCGCTTCCGCGATCTGCTCGCGCTCCCGCGCCTCCGGCATGTCCTTGTGCTCGACCCACTTGAGGCCATGGCTTGCGATATCCCAGTTCGCCTCGTTCATCGCCGCGACGATTTCGGGATTGCGCATCAGCGCAGTGGCGATGCCGAACACCGTGACGCCTATGTCGCGCGCGGTGAGCATCCGCCACAACCGCCAGAAGCCGGCGCGCGAACCGTACTCGAACATCGATTCGATGTTGGCGTGGCGCATTCCCGGCCACGGCTGCGCGCCGAGAACGTCCGACAGAAACGCTTCGGACGCCGGATCGCCATGCAGGATGTTGTTCTCGCCGCCCTCTTCGAAATTGACGACGAACTGGACCGCAATCCGCGCATCACCGGGCCAGCGCGGATGCGGCGGCGTGCGGCCATAGCCTCGCAGATCGCGCGGATAACGCTCGGCCATGCCAGTTCGCCCTTACTTCGCCTCGAACACGACCTTGAGGGCACCTTTCCACAGAACAGTTTTGCCAAGCTCGGTGAGCCGATCAAGGCCGGAGGTCAGGGTGATGAAGTGATTGCCGGCGAGCTGGCCCATCTTGCTCGCAAAGCGAACGCCGCCATAAGCGAGTAAAATCTCGGTTTCGCTGATACCGCCGGGATAAAGGATCACCTGCCCCGGCGCGGGATAGCTGGTGTGGTTTTCGTAATCGACGCCGAACTGATGGTCGCCGAGCGGTAGCCAGACCGCCTCGCCGCTCCAGCGTACGTGGATCATCTGGCTTTCGAACGGCATCGCCTTGCGGAAAGCCGCGACGGTTTTCGGCGCCAGCTTCTCCTCAAACCGCGCATCAAATCTGAAATCCCCCGCACGAATGACAAGATCGCTCATGAATCCCCGTTCTCCGGATGTTTGGTCCGGCAGCGCACAACGTGCCGCATTTTAAGTCAAGCCGGTGCACCGCAGCAGAGGTCGCATTTGGTTACGTAACCATTCCAAGGCGCGTGCCAAAAGGCCGCAGCGTGCCACGAGATGCATCACGCTTGGCTTCCGCCTTGATTAGCGGCAAGCTTATCGAACTGCAGGTCTGTTTGGCACAAGCGTTGCATAACATTTGACCACTGTCGGTAAGGGGATTACGGCGCATGTTTCAATTCAAAAAAGCTCACACACTCAAGGCGGCTGCCGCTGTTCTAGCCATCTCGGTCAGCGCAATCGCGTCTGCCCGGGCGGAAACGGTTGTTCGCATCGCGATGACCGCCGCTGACATTCCCCGCACGCTCGGCCAGCCGGATCAGGGCTTCGAAGGCAACCGTTTCACCGGCCTGACGATGTATGACGCGCTGACGATGTGGGATCTGTCATCGGCCACCAAGCCGAGTGTCGTCATTCCGGGTCTTGCCACCGAGTGGAAGGTCGACGACGCCGACAAGAAGAAGTGGGTCTTCAAGCTGCGGCCCGGCGTGAAATTCCACGATGGTTCCGACTTCAACGCCGATGCGGTGGTCTGGAACGTCGAGAAGGTGCTGAAGCAGGACGCGCCGCATTTCGATGCGAGCCAGGTCGGCGTCACCGCATCGCGCATGCCAACGCTCGCCTCAGCCCGCAAGATCGACGACCTCACCGTCGAACTGTTGACGAAAGAGCCGGACAGCTTCCTGCCGATCAATCTCACCAACCTGTTCATGGCGAGCCCGTCGAAGTGGCAGAAGTTCTTCGATACCGCTGAAGGCGCCGATGTGAAGGCAAAGGCCACGGCCGCATGGACCGCCTTCGCACGTGACGCATCGGGCACCGGCCCATGGAAGATGACCCGCTTCGTTCCGCGCGAGCGGCTCGAACTCGTGAAGAACGACGGCTATTGGGACAAGGCGCGCGTGCCCAAGGTCGACAAGCTGGTGCTGCTCCCGGTGCCGGAAGCGAACGCCCGCACCGCGGCGCTGCTTGCCGGTCAGGTCGACTGGATCGAGGCGCCCGCTCCGGACGCCGTACCGCAGATCAAACAGCGCGGCTTCGTCATCACCGCGAACGAGCAGCCGCACGTCTGGCCGTGGCAGTTCTCGCGCATCGAAGGATCGCCGTGGAACGATATCCGCGTCCGCAAAGCGGCGAACCTCTGCATCGATCGCGAGGGCATGAAGCAGGGCTTGCTCGGCGGCCTGATGGTGCCGGCGAGCGGCACCTTCGAGGAAGGCCATCCCTGGCGCGGCACACCGTCGTTCCAGATCAAGTACGATGTGAAAGCCGCGCAGGCGCTGATGAAAGAGGCCGGCTTCGGCCCGACCAAGAAGCTGACCGTGAAGACGCAGACCTCGGCATCCGGCTCCGGACAGATGCTGTCGCTGCCGATGAACGAGTATCTGCAGCAGGCGCTGGCCGAGTGCTACTTCGATGTTCAGCTCGACGTCATCGAGTGGAACACGCTGTTCACCAACTGGCGGCGCGGCGCCAAGGATCCGACGGCGAACGGCGCTCACGCCACCAACGTCACCTACGCGGCGATGGACCCGTTCTTCGCCATGGTGCGCTTCCTGCAGTCGAGCATGGCGCCGCCAGTATCGAACAACTGGGGCTTCATCAACAACCCGAAGTTCGACGAGCTCGTGACCAAGGCACGCCAGACCTTCGACGCGGATGCGCGTGACAAGGCGCTGGCCGAACTGCACGCCGCGTCGGTCGACGATGCTACGTTCCTCTACGTCGCGCACGACGTCGGTCCGCGCGCGATGACGCCGAAGATCAAGAACTTCGTGCAACCGAAAAGCTGGTTCGTCGATTTCTCGACGATGACGATGAACTGACGCAAAGAGCCCCGGCCGCAACGAAGCGGCCGGGGTTTTTATTTTCGGGGTAAAGGGTCCGCACGTGCTCGCCTACATCGCCCGGCGCATCATCTATGTCATTCCGATCGTGGTCGGTGTCGCGATCATCTGTTTCCTGCTCGTTCACTTGGCGCCCGGCGATCCTCTGGTCGCCGTTCTTCCCGCCGACGCATCGCAGGAACTCGCCGCGCAAATGCGTGCGGCCTATGGCTTTGACCGGCCACTTCCCGTCCAGTTTGGAATCTGGGTGTGGAAAGCGCTGCACGGCGACCTCGGCAATTCGATCGCCACCGGACGGCCGGTTCTGGCTGAAGTGATCCGCGCGGTCGGCAACACCATCATGCTCGCCGTCGCCGCAGCCGCGATCGGTTTCTTCCTCGGCATCACGCTCGGCCTGATCGCCGGTTACTATCGCGACACCTGGGTCGACAAGGTCGCAACCTCGGTCGCCGTGATGGGCGTCTCGGTGCCGCATTACTGGCTCGGCCTCGTGCTGGTGATCATTTTTTCCGTGCAGCTGAACTGGCTCCCCGCTGTCGGCGCAGGCCCGGGCGGATCGAGTACCTGGGCGTGGGACTGGGCGCACATTCAGTATCTCATCCTCCCCGCTCTTACCTCCGCTGCGATCCCGATGGGCATCATCACGCGGACAGTGCGCGCGCTGACGGGCGATATCCTGTCGCAGGACTTCGTCGAAGCGTTGCGCGCCAAGGGCCTCAACGAGCGCGGCGTGTTCCGCCACGTCATCAAGAACGCCGCACCAACCGCGATGGCGGTGATGGGTCTGCAGCTCGGCTACATGCTCGGCGGCTCGATCCTGATCGAGACCGTGTTCTCGTGGCCGGGCACCGGCCTTCTTCTGAACTCGGCGATCTTCCAGCGCGACCTGCCGCTGCTGCAGGGGACGATCCTCGTGCTCGCCCTGTTCTTTGTCTTCCTCAATCTCGTGGTCGATATCGCACAGGCGACGATCGATCCGCGCATCAAACGGGCTTGAGGCAGGGGCATGAGCGCAATCACGGACAACGCCATCGTTCCCGCGCCGGCCGCGAAATCGAGCGGCTATTGGGCGACCGTCGGCCGGCGTTTGCTACGCGACAAGCTCAGCATGTTCTGCGCCGCGATCCTGCTGCTGATCCTGCTGGCGGCGCTGTTCGCGCCGTGGCTCGGCCTCGCCGACCCATATCAGGGCTCGATGATCCGCCGCCTGCGCCCGGTCGGCACGCCGAACTATCCGCTCGGCACCGACGAGCTCGGCCGCGACATGCTTGCGCGCCTGATCTACGGCGGACGCCTGTCGCTGCTCACCGGCATCCTTCCGGTGTTTTTGGCGTTCATCGCCGGCACCGCGCTCGGCATCGTCGCCGGTTACGCGGGCGGCCGCATTAATACGATCATCATGCGCACGGTCGACGTGTTCTTTGCGTTTCCGTCGGTGCTGCTGGCCATCGCCATCTCCGGCGCGCTTGGTGCCGGTATTCTTAACTCGGTCGTGTCGCTGACCATCGTGTTCATTCCGCAGATCACCCGCGTCGCTGAGAGCGTCACCACCGGCGTGCGCAACCGCGACTTCGTCGAGGCCGCGCGCGCATCCGGCGCCAGCACCCTGACGATCATGCGTGTGCACATGCTCGGCAACGTGCTTGGGCCGATCTTCGTCTACGCCACCGGCCTGATCTCGGTGTCGATGATCCTCGCTTCGGGCCTATCGTTCCTCGGCCTCGGCACCAAGCCGCCGGAGCCGGAATGGGGCCTGATGCTCAACACGTTGCGTACGGCAATCTACGCCAACCCGGCAGTCGCCGCACTTCCCGGCGTGATGATCTTTGCCGTCTCGATCTGTTTTAACCTCTTGAGCGACGGCCTGCGCAGCGCCATGGACATCCGGAACTGATCGATGACAGAGACTGTCGCGCTTGCACCTCTCGAAGATCTCGGCGGCGAAGCCCAGCCGCTGCTGACGGTCAACAATCTCACCAAGCATTTCCCGGTACGTGGCGATCTGTTCAGCAAGCGCAAAACCGTGCATGCGGTCGATGACGTGTCCTTTGCCGTCGCCAAGGGCGAGACGGTCGGCATCGTCGGCGAGTCGGGATGCGGCAAATCGACGACCGCGCGGCTGCTGATGCATCTGATGGATCACGACAGCGGCGACATCATCTATGACGGGATGAAGGTCGGCGCCGACTTATCATTGCGCGACCTGCGGCGCGACATGCAGATGGTGTTTCAGGACAGCTACGCCTCGCTCAATCCGCGCCTGACGATCGAGGACTCGATCGCCTTCGGTCCCAAGGTGCACGGCATGGCTGCGGCAGAAGCGCAGGCGCTCGCCCGCGACTTGCTCGGCAAGGTCGGCCTGCGCCCGGAGACCTTTGCCAACCGCTATCCGCACGAGATTTCAGGCGGCCAGCGGCAGCGCGTCAACATTGCCCGCGCGCTGGCACTCTCGCCCAAGCTCGTCATTCTCGACGAGGCGGTTTCGGCCCTCGACAAGTCGGTCGAGGCGCAGGTGCTCAATCTGCTGGTCGATCTTAAGCGCGAGTTCGGCCTCACTTACATCTTCATCAGTCACGATCTCAATGTCGTGCGCTACATCTCCGACCGCGTGCTGGTGATGTATCTCGGCCAGGTGGTCGAACTCGGGCCGATCGACAGCGTCTGGGGCAACCCCGCACATCCCTATACGCGTGCGCTGCTGGCGGCGATGCCGACATCCGATCCGGACAACCGAACGCAGAAAGCCCCGATCACCGGCGATCCGCCGAACCCGATCGATCCGCCGCAGGCCTGCCGCTTCCACACACGCTGTCCGTTCGCAGAGTCCATGTGCGGCACCGTTGCGCCGGCTCTGACGCAGATCAATGCCGACGGACATCAGGCCGCGTGTCACATGGCGATCCCCGGCTCGGGACACAGCCGCGCACCACAAGCGAGCGCTGCATGAGCGACCAATCCAAGGCCCCTTCGGCCGCCGACATTGCAGCAATGGCCGGCGTCGCTGGCGTGCCGGTCGCAACCGGGGTCGCGCAACGTATCGCCACCTCGATCGGCCCGGCTTTCGCCGGCTATGCGCCGGTCTCGGGCACGCTTCCCTTCGACCTCGAGCCTGCGACCTTCGTCTCTGTTCAAAACAAGACTGCGAAATGACAGCAACAGAACCGGCCCTGCTCTCGGTGACCGAGGTCGCCGCCGCCATCGCATCGAAGACAATCTCCTCGCGTGAAGCGACACAGTCGTGCCTCGACCGCATTGCTAAATTCCAACCCCGCCTGAATGCGTACATGGCGATCGAGGCTGACGCGGCGCTGGCCGCAGCCGATGCCGCCGATAAGGAACTGGCGCAAGGCAAGAGCCGCGGGCCGCTGCACGGCGTACCGATGGCGCACAAGGACATGTATTACGAGGCCGGCAAAGTCTCGACTTGCGGCTCGAAGATTCGCAAAGACTTCGTCGCTTCGACCACATCCACCGCCGTCGCGCGTTTGCAGGCCGCCGGATCGATCCGGCTCGGCACCTTGCAGATGTCGGAATTCGCGTACGGCCCGACCGGTCACAACGCGCATTTCGGCGCCGTGCATAACCCCTGGCACATCGATCACGTCACCGGCGGCTCGTCCTCCGGCTCTGGATCGGCGGTCGCGGCGCGCCTCACCTTCGCAGCGTTGGGCTCCGACACCGGCGGCTCGATCCGCATGCCGGCGCACTTCTGCGGCGTCAGCGGACTGAAGACCACCGTCGGCCTCGTCAGCCGCGCGGGCGCGATGCCGCTCTCGCAATCGCTCGACACGGTCGGCCCGCTCGCACGCACGGCTGTCGACTGCGCCCTGCTGACGCAACTGATGGCCGGCGCCGATGCCGCCGACCCGACCACGCGTAGCGCGCCAGCGCCTGATCTCTTGTCGCCGACGAAGGCCAACATCAAGGGCCTGCGCATCGGCATTCCCGACGCGTTCTACGTCGACGATCTCGATGGCGACGTCGCGCGCGTTCTCGATGAAACCGCCAAGGTTCTCGCCGACGAAGGCGCAAACGTCGTACGCGTGACGTTAACAGATCAAAGCCGGCTGACGGCTGCATCCCAACTTCTGCTCGCCGTCGAAGCCGCTGCCTTCCACAAGAAATGGATGATCGAGCGGCCCGACGACTACGGCGCGCAGGTCCTGATGCGCTTGCAGAACGGTCTCGCCGTGCCCGCCATTACCTACCTCGAAACCCTGCGCTGGCGCGGACTTGCACTCGCCGCGCATCTCGAGGCTGTCAGCAACGTCGATGCGGTGCTCGCGCCTGTCGCGCCGGTTCCGGCACCGACCATTGCGGATAGCGACGTCGGCAACAAGACCGGCGCGGAAGCCGTGATCCAGAACCTCACGCGCTTCACGCGACCGATCAATTATCTCGGGCTGCCGTCGCTGGCGGTTCCTGCCGGCTTCAGCGCATCCGGATTACCCATCGGCCTGCAACTGATCGGCCGCCCGTTCGATGAAGCGATGGTTCTTCGCATCGGCGCCGCATTCCAGCGCGCCACCGATTTCCACACCCGTGCTCCGAGGCTGTCATGACCAATGTCGTCGAGGTCAAGAATCTGCACGTTCGCTTTGGCGGCGATCGTACCGTCCATGCGGTGAATGACGTCAGCCTCACGGTCGGCCAGGGCGAAGTACTGGGCCTGCTCGGCGAATCCGGTTCCGGCAAGAGCGTCACGCTGCGCGCGCTGATGCGCCTCCTGCCGAAGCACAAGACGACGATCACCGGCTCGATCAAGGTCAACGGCAGCGACGTCCTTGCCATGGGTGACGAGGAGCTGTCCGCGTTTCGCGGCCAGACGACCTCGATGATCTTCCAGGAGCCCGGGCTTGCGCTCGATCCGGTCTATACCATCGGCGATCAGATCGCCGAGTCGGTGATGCGCCATAAGGGCGTCAGCAAGGCGGATGGCATGGCGCGCGCGCTGCAGATGCTCGAGGTGGTGCGTATCCCCTCCGCCAAGCGCCGCCTCGAATCCTATCCGCACGAGATGTCGGGCGGCATGCGCCAGCGCGCGATGATCGCACTTGCCCTCGCCTGCGAGCCGAAGGTGCTGCTCGCCGACGAACCGACGACCGCGCTCGACGCCACCGTCCAGATCCAGATTCTGCTGCTGCTGCGTGAGCTGCAACGCGAGTTCGGTATGTCGGTGATCTTCGTGACGCACGACATCGGCGTTGCCATCGAAATCTGCGACCGCGTGGCGGTGATGTATGCCGGGCAGATCGTCGAAACCGGCACCATGCGCGAGATCGTGCGCTCGCCGGTGCATCCCTATCCGAAAGGCCTGCTGGCTTCGACCGTGCACGGCGCCGAACGCGGTTCGCGGCTCGGCACCATTCCGGGCGCACCGCCCTCGCTCAGCACCGCGCCCGACAGCTGCTCGTTCGCGCCTCGCTGCAGCAACGCCCAGCCGCAATGTGTGGAAAAACTTCCGCCCGTCGTACAGATGGGACCGGAGCGCGTCGTTCGCTGTGTGCTTGCGGCCGAAACTGTAACCTAGAACGGCGAGCGCTGCTTCGGCAGCGGAAACGCCAGATCGCCGTGCTTCGAGGTCTGCAGTCCAATTCCGACCAGCGCCTCGGCGAACTTCACGGCCGCGGCAACGCCATCGATCACCGGCACGCCGAGTTCATCCGATAAGTCCTTCGCCAGATCGGCCATGCCGGCGCAACCGAGCACGATGGCGCCGCAACCGTCGTGCTTCAGTGCCGCGTGGCACTCGTCGAGCAGTAATCCGCGCACGTTCGATTCCGGCTTGTCGAGATCGAGCACGGCCACGTCGACCGCACGGACGTTGCGGCAGGCGTGCTCCATCCCGTAGTTGCGGACGAGATGCTCGGCGATGATCCGCGTCCGTGTCAGCGTTGTGACGACACTGAAGTTGATGGCAACGAACGTCGCTGCCCGCATCGCAGCCTCGGCGATGCCCAGCACCGGCGCCCTGGTGATCTCCCGCGCGGCCAAGAGCCCCGGATCGCCGAAGCAGGCCACGATGTGCGCCTGGCATCCGTCCTTGTCGCCTGCCTCGACCGCCTTCAACAGGCCGATGGTCGCGAGCGCTTCGTCGTAATGTCCTTCGATTGAAGCGGGCCCAAACGATGAGGTCCGGCCGACAATTGTCGTTCCGGGGCTAGCGCAGGCGCGCGCGGCCTCCGCAATGACATCCGTCATTGACTGGGTCGTGTTCGGATTGACGACATTGATCAGACACGGCGCAGCCGGCATGCATTCCTCCCGCGTGGGATCACGCGCAGTTCGATTCAACCTTTGTACAGAAGACCCTTGAGCATCGCCCGCACAATCGTCGCGATCTCGCCGCGCAGTGCAGCGACGGGGACGGCGACGAACTTCTGCTCGAGACCGAGCGCGACCATGCCGTGCACCGCCGAGAACAGGCTGCGGGTCGTCATCTCAAGCTCGGCCGCAGTGCCGTTCGGCATCAGCGCTGCGAGCGGAGCATGGATATGGCGAAACAGCGCCATCTGTTCGCTGATCGCCCACTCCGGAACGGCCTTGCCCGGCTGCATCCGATGTTCGAACAGCGCCCGCCAGAGCTCGATGTTCTCGGCCGCGAAGTCGCAATACGCGACCGCGACCCGGACCAGTTGATCCGCGGGCAACGCCTCTTTGGCCTCCGCCTCGCTCAGCGCCGCATCGAGCCGCGCCAGCGTCCGCGATCCCACGCGCAGGATGAGATCATCGACGTCCTCCACGAGATTGTAGACCGCGCCGTTGGCGCAGCCGATCTCGCGCGCCAGATCCCGCGTCTTCAGGCCGGCCAATCCCCTGGCTGCAATCGCATCTTGCGCCGCCAGGATCAGCGCTTCCCGATTTTTCTCTCGTCTTTCCAGGGCTTTGGACATGATTTACCAAAATTTTGAGCGTTGCTCATTTTTCACTTGAGCGACGCTCAAGATATGTTATGAATACTCGTGAGCAACGCTCAAAGCAAGGAGGAAGTGATGTTCAAGACGGTTCTGACGCTTTTCCGGGGCAGCGTGGCGTCCGCAGGAGAAGAACTCGAGGGCCGCACCGCTCTCGTCATTCTCGATCAACAGATGCGGGATTCGGCCACGGCCGTCGAGCGCGCCAAGCGTGCGCTGGCGCTGTCGATCGCGCAGGACCAGCAGGAAGGCCGACGGCTCGACACCACCAACGCCCGCATCGCCGATCTCGAAGTGCGCACCATCGCAGCCCTCGACGGCGGCCGCAGCGATCTCGCCAAGGAGGCGGCAGAGCAGATCGCCAACCTGGAAGCGGACCGCGATGCGGCGATGACGGCGCGTGCCTTGTTCGCGGCGGAAATCACCCGCCTCAAGCGTCACGTCGCCAGCGCGGAAGGGCGGATCGCCGAACTCGATCGCGGCCGCCGGATCGCCCGCGCGTCGGAAGCCGTCCGCAACCTTCGCCGCGGCGGCATCGAGGCCGCCCGCCCCTACGAATCCACGTTGCCGGAAGCGGAGAACACGCTGAAGCGGCTGCGTGAGCGGCAGATCGAGGCCCAGGCCGCCGACGATGCGCTTGCGGAGCTCGATGCCGCGAGCGGACCGCTGGCGACAGCGGAGAAACTTGCGGAACAGGGTTTCGGCCCGCGGTTGAAGCCGACTGCAGACGACGTCCTGGCCCGCCTGAACGCCCAACGCCAGAAGGCTGCTTCCTAATCGTTTCGAACCATCGAACCCAACACAGCAAACGCAAAAGGAGACTTCATCATGAACCAGAATGTCCAACCCCACAGCTCAGCCTGGGTCAGCTTCACCTACGCATCCTTCATCGGATCGTTCTTCATGGTCGCCGTCGGCATCTTCTTCCTGCCGCTCGACCTGTGGGTGAAGAGTTACATGGCAATGGGCATCCTGATGCTCGTTCAGTCCTGCGTCACCATGACCAAGACCATCCGCGACATGCACGAGAGCAGCAAGCTCGTGAACCGCATCGAAGATGCAAAGACCGAGCGTATCCTGATGGAAGCGGGCAACATTCGCGCCGCTTGAAATCCAGCTCATTGAGACGGCAACGGCAGGCCTCACGGCCTGCCGTTTTGCTTTGTCCCGTCAATTTTCACGGATTTTTCAATGACGCGTTCACTTCACGGTCTTGATCCCGCCGGCCCTCACGCGTCTTTAATACCCGGCGCTCACAACATTCGGTCAAGACATCTCAACCGCCGGCATCGGCCCGAGTTCTCACGTGGAATCCCGCCCCGATCGCTTACCAACGATGCTATCGGCTGCTGCCCGGCTGCGGCAGTTCGGCGGCTTCTGGCTAAAGGCCCTGTCGCAGCCGACCTTCGACCTCACGCTGCGAACCCAGGCCGGGCAGATCACCCGCATCGTCGAACGGCCGGGATTGGCCTTATCTGAGTCCGAACTCGAAGCGCTGGTCGCACAGCTGCGCGTCGTTGCCAGCAAGACCTTGCCGGAGGAAAGCCTGACCTACGGCGTGTTCTCCGGGCAACGCGAACCGCTGACGCGCGCGATCGTCACTCTCATCTGCGACGAGACGACTGGCCAACCGATTGCGTTCAACGCGCTGTCAGTGATGGATGTGGAATTGGACGGCATTCAGATGGAGGTGACGCATCTCGGGCTCGTCATGATCGATCCCGACGTTCGCGGACAAGGACTGTCATGGGTGCTGTATGGCCTGACCGCACTCGTTCTCTTCATGCGCGACGGCTTTCGACCGAAATGGATTTCCAATGTGAGCCAAGTTCCGTCCGCGATCGGTATGGTCAGCGAAACATTCTCGGACGTGTTTCCTTCGCCGCGCTCCGGCGCTCGCCAGAGCTTTTCTCATCTGCAACTGGCTCGCGGCATCATGACGGGCCATCGCGCCGTCTTTGGAGTCGGCGCGGATGCCGGTTTCGACGAAATGCGTTTCGTCATCACCAACGCCTACACCGGCGGATCGGATGCCCTGAAGAAAACCTTCGAGGCCGCGCCCAAGCATCGCGACGAGATCTACAACGGCTTCTGCGCTCGCGAACTCGACTACGCGCGCGGCGACGATTTTCTCCAGATCGGCAAGATCGATCTTGCCGGTGCGCGGCGTTACCTTCTGAGCGAGGTGCCACCCGGTTCGCTGCCGGCGCTGTTTGGCGCCGTTGCGATGCTGACGTTGCAGCGGCTAGCGCTTCCGATGATCCACTGGATCGACGACAGCCGCCCGTTCGGAATTCTGCGGCCGCGCCAAAGCGGCGACGCGACCACGAGCCGCCCATGACGCCTGCAATCATCGCCGACTCCATCGTCAATATCTGCGGCGCGGCCGGCCTCGGCATCGCCATGCTGACGCTCTACCGGCGCGATCCGAAAAATCCCCTGACCACGCGTTTCCTCGTGGCCTTGGGGCTAATCACCCTGCTCTTCTTCATGCGCGGCATCGCCTGGTGGAGCGGAAGCGTTGCGATCGATCGATTGTCGGTGATCCCGGCGGCGTGCGTGCCGCTCGGCGCGCTGATCGTCACCGAGGGAATGACGCGGCGTCACGCGCCTCAAGCGGCCAAGATCATCATTGCGTTTGGCGGCGTTCTACTCGGCCTCGGCGGCGCATTCGGACTGGAGGCGTTCGAGGTGCCGTACGGACTGGCACTTTCGGCATTCCAGCTCGGCAGTATCGCCTTCTGCGCATTCCTGCTTGTCAGCCGCGACCGCGCATCACTGAGCGAATCCGAAAATCTGAGCATCGGCCGCCTCGCCACGGGCACACTTGTGGCGCTCCCCTTCATCCTCACCGACTTCCGGATTCTGTTTCCGGATATCCCGGTGCGGCTGGGTGCGTTTGGCGCACTGCTTGTGATTACAGCTATCCTGACAACCGGCGGCGGCGCCGAAACCACACGGCAGAACCTGCTGCTGAGCGGCCTCCGCATTATGAGCGGGTTACTTCTCGGAATTGCCGCAGCCTGGATGTCGCCGGACGTGAGCCCGGCGCAAGTCGTCAGGTTCGGCGTGGTGGCAGTCTGCGGCGTGCTGACCATCGGATTGCTGGTCGATACGCTCCGCTCAATGTTCGAGTCGCGAGCTCCAGGCATTCTGAATTCGCTGGCGCGATCCGGTGCGCGGACACGCGACGATTTTATCGCTGAGCTGGCGCGCCATCCAATCTTTGCCGGAGCCAGACGTTACCGCGAACCGCAGCTTGCCGCGTATGACCCTTCAGTTCTGCGCGGCTTTCTGTCCACGCGCCCAATCCTGCGGCGCGCCGATGCGCCGTGGGGCGTTGCAGCGTCCGATCCGGCTGCCGAGCGCATGGCATCGCTGATGACTGCAAACAGCGCAACACATGTGCTCGTGTTGTCGTACGATCCAATCGACCTGATTGCGCTCGCCGTCCCCGTGATATCGGCCGATCCCGCGACCGAGACGGCGCTTGCGATGGTGCATCGCCTGCTCGCGCTGACTCCAGAGCAAATTGCCGGCAATCAGACGTAGCCCGTCAGAGGGGCTGTAGCGATCGGACCCAGCCGTGACATCCTGACGCCAGTGATCTACCACTGGAGACGGTGCCAGTTCGTGCTATGAAGCGGTCAGCCCGCCCCCTAAACGCCAGCATTTGTTGCGAAATATAGAATGACGCCGCCCACACAACAGGATCGCCCGGTAACGATGAAGCCGGTCCGGGAGCCGATGGGCGCAGCACAGAAGTTGGCTGCCGCTGCCGTACTGCTGATCTTGTTCGGATCCGCGATCGCCTATTTGGGGGCCCGTGATTATGGCGACGGCGTCGACGGTGGCACTCACTATGGGATCGCCCTCGAACTCGCCCGGCTGGGGACGTGGCCTCTTCCACCGTCATCACCGTTCTACTGGGTCGCATACTATCCCCCGGGAGCTCACTTCCTCGCCGTCGTGGCGGGAGCGTTCACGGGCTCGACGCTGCATGGACTCTTCATCCTGACGGCGATTTCCGTTGTCGTTTTCTATCTTGTCGTCGCCGACCTGATGAGGAGTCCGTCTCCTCTCAAGACCATCGCATGCTTTCTCGTCTTCATTGCTGTGGCATACCGGTTCTGGAAGTTTCGCTTCCTCGCCGGCAACGAGATGATCATAAACTTCTTCTTCGGCCAGTTCGTAGGCAACGCCGCGCTGATGGCCGGGCTTTATGTTGCCTATCGCTCGATCGAGCTTTCGTTCCGGCGGTGGCTCGTTGTGTCCGCCATCCTCACGCATCTCGTCGGATGGATTTATCCGCTAAGCGCCATCGAGCTCGCCTTCACTTTGGCGATTCTGCGCGGCGCACCGATGGCCGATCTTCGCTACGACATCAAGCGCCGCTGCATTGAAATCGTTGTTTCAGGGATAGTGCTTGGCGCCGCTGCAATCATTCATCCGGCTATCACCATCATGGTCGGCATCTCGGCCAACGACGGCGGCATCGCGATCGCGAACCGCACGATTCTGGTTGTCATTGCCGGAGCCGCGGTCGTGATCCCGATATTTTTCTATCGCTTCATGGGAACAGGATCTGTCCGCGCCGGCGCGCTGTTTGCGCTCAGCCTGGGAGCACTCGGTCCCTGTGTCGGACTTGGCCTGCTGCATCTCGCAGGACTGGGAGGCTCTCTCTATGCGGTGAAAAAGTCCGGCTTTCTGCTCGGGACTGTCGCTTGCATCATGCTGTCGATCCTCATCGTTGAGCTGACCGCCAAAATCGTCCAGCTGAGAGCTGAATGGTTCAAAGGTTTACACCTGGCCCCGATCTCCGGTTTGCAGACGATGGTGAGCTCCTGCCTGTTCGTCGCAATTGTCGTCGCTTGCATCTTCCAGGGACGAAATTCCGAGCCCGTGAGCCGCTTGATCGCTTTCGATCATGACGTCCGGCAACTGCTTGCTCAAGAAACATCCGATCGATTGTACGGAACCACGCTCCTGCTGAATTCCTCAGCCACGCCGCATGTGAATTTCTTGATCGGGTATCCGTTGTTGCGGCAAGCCGTAGCCGCCGGTAACCAGGAATCGCTCTTCTTTGCTCCTCGCTCTCCCAACCTGAACGGGCTAAAGTTCGTCATTATCAATGCGGCTGAGACAAACCGCTACGAACGACGCTGCGTAATGGGCTCAACGGAGCGGCTGGCCGTCATCACCCCGGATTGCCTCACGCCGAAACCCCAATAAAATCATCGAAAACAAGCTACAAACTTCGGCCAATCCGAATTGGCGGGCAGCCTGGACCAGCACATGGACCGGCAGCCAAGATAGAATGGAGACATGATGAAGGTCATTATTTTGGCCGGCGGCCTGGGCACACGACTGAGCGAAGAGACCGATGTGCGCCCGAAGCCCATGGTCGAAATCGGCGGCCGGCCGATCCTTTGGCACATCATGAAGCGATACAGCCACTACGGCTTCAACGACTTCATCGTCTGCCTCGGCTACAAGGGATACGTCATCAAGGAATATTTCGCGAACTACTACCTCCATATGACCGACGTGACGTTTCATCTGGCTGAGAACCGGATGGAAACTCACGTTGAGACCGCGGAGCCTTGGCGCGTGACGCTGGTCAACACCGGCGACAACACCATGACCGGAGGCCGCCTGAAGCGCGTGCTCAGCTATGTTCAGAACGACGAGGTATTTGCCATGACGTATGGCGACGGCGTCGCCGACATCGACCTGAAAGCCGAGCTCGACTTCCATCGCAGCCATCGCCGCAAGGCGACGGTCACGGCGGTTCGCCCCGCTAAACGTTTTGGCGCCATCTCGATCGAAGGCGATCGCGTTCTGTCATTCAAGGAAAAACCCGACGACGATGGCGGATGGATCAACGGCGGCTTCTTCCTGCTCTCGCCGTCGGTCGGTGAATTCATCAAAGGCGACGACACCGTCTGGGAACGCGACCCGATGGAAGCGCTGGTTCAACGCGACGAGTTGCGCGCTTACGCTCATCACGGTTTCTGGCATCCGATGGATACGATGCGCGACAAAACGTTCCTCAATGAGGAATGGATGAGCGGCCGGGCGAAGTGGAAATCATGGTAATTGATCGAAACGTCTGGGAAGGCCGGCGCGTTTTTCTGACCGGGCATACGGGCTTCAAAGGCGCCTGGATGGCTCTCCTGCTGACAAGACTTGGCGCCCACGTGTCGGGTTTTGCCAAGGAGACGGAACACCCAAACGGCGTGTTCACTGTGGCACACGTGAGCGAGACGATCGATCACAACATCGGCGACATCTGCGATCTTGCTCAGCTCACCGGCTCGATGAAGCGAGCGCGGCCCGGCATCGTGATCCACATGGCGGCGCAATCGCTGGTGCGGGCCTCCTATCAGGATCCGCTTGGCACCTACGCGACCAATGTGATGGGCACTGCCAACGTGCTGGAAGCGTGCCGTGGCGTGCCGGACATCAAGGCCGTGGTGATCGTCACCAGCGACAAGTGCTACGAGAATACGGAAACACGGCGCGCCTTCGTCGAAGATGACAAGATGGGCGGCTATGATCCGTACAGCAGCAGCAAGGGCTGTGCGGAGCTTGTCACATCCGCCTATCGGCGGAGCTTCTTCAACGCAGCCGACGCCCCCGTTGTCGCGAGCGTGCGTGCCGGTAATGTCATCGGCGGCGGCGACTGGGCGACCGATCGCCTTGTGCCCGACGCGATGCGCGCGTTCATCGCCGGCGAGCCGCTCAGAATTCGCAGCCCGCATGCGGTGCGTCCATGGCAGCACGTTCTCGACGCGCTGATCGGCTATCTGATCCTGATCGAGAACATGGTCCGTCGCGGCCATTCGCTGGCCGGTGGCTGGAATTTCGGGCCTCATGCGACGGAATTTCTGCCGGTCTCATCGGTGGTAACGGCGCTTGCCGACAAATGGGGCGGTAAGGCCGCCTGGGAGCTCGATCAGGGAATTCAGCCACACGAGGCTGCTTTTCTTGGTCTGGATTGCGCAAAGGCGCGCACGGAACTCGATTGGCGTCCCGTCATGGACATCAACAAGGCGCTGGATTTTTGCGTGCAATGGTACAAGGCATCGGCGGCCGGCGATGATATGCGTGCGGCCACAATCGCGCAGATCGAGGCGGCGTTGCCTTGAGCGCGGCGGACAGAAACGGGAGTTGATCTTGATCGGTAATACATCGGAAATCAAGCACTGCGAGGTGTGCGGCAGCGCGGACCTGCGGCCCGTCATCGATCTCGGGCTACACCCGATGTGCGACGACCTGGTGCCGGTCGGCGATCCACGGGAATGCAAGGACTATCCGATCAGCATTCTGTTCTGCGACGAGTGCCGTACGGCGCATCAGCGCTACCAAATCGGCAAACAGGAGCTGTTTCCGAAGACGTATCACTACAGGTCGCGGCACACCGCCGACGTTCTCAACGGCATGAAAGATCTGGTGTCGCGTTGCGAGGCCACGTTCGGAAGTCTGGCCGGGAAGATGGTGCTGGATATCGGCTGTAACGATGGCAGCCTGCTGTCATTCTTCGCCGAGAAAGGCGCCCGGACGTTCGGCGTGGAGCCCACGGACGCCGCGCTCGATGCCGCCGCAACGTCGAAACACACGGTCATCAACGACTACTTCACAGAAGAACTGGCCGAGCGGCTGGTGAGCCAGCACGGCCGGCCTGACATCATTACGTTCACGAACGTCTTCGCGCACATCGAGGACCTCTCCGGCCTTGTCCGGGCCTTGCGCAAAGCCGCCCACGCCGAGACCGCGATCGTCATTGAAAACCACTATCTCGGTGCGATCCTCACGAAGCATCAGTTCGACACCTTCTACCACGAGCATCCGCGAACCTATTCGCTGACGTCGTTCCGGTACATCGCCAAAGCGCTCGGCATGAACGTTGTTCTCGCAGAATTTCCCAAACGCTACGGCGGAAACATTCGCGTCTTCCTCAGCGCCGCGAAGCTTCCCTCCGCCTTGCAATCCTCGTTTGACGCAATGTGTGATGCGGAGAAAGACTTCGGCGCCGGCCTGACCGCCCTGCAGAAGCAGGTCCAGATCTGGACACGGCGCAAGCGCGACCAGATTGCCGATCTCGCACGCAAGCACGGCCCGCTGCAGGCCAAGGCGTTTCCGGGGCGCGCCGCGATCCCGATCAAGATTCTCGGGCTGACCACCGAACATGTCTCTGCGGCCTATGAGAAGCCGCTCTCTCAAAAAATCGGCCACTACATTCCGGGTACCCGTATTGCCATCCGATCAGACGACGAGTTTCAGCTTTCCTCCACAGCGCCGCTTCTGAACATGGCGTGGCACATCTCCGATGAAATTCAGGGATACATGAAGGGCCGCGGTTATCGCGGGCCCATCATCGACATCATCTCGGCGGACGATTTCCGGGAGTAGCCGTGATTTTCACGATCCTCGGCGGCGGCTTCGGTCTTTATGGCTACCTGCCGGCCCTGATCCGGTGCGGGCACACGGTGATGCTGCCTGAACGCTATCGTGCGACACTGGAGCAGCGGAGCGAACTCAAGAACTTCCTGAAGTCCGTGCAATGGCGCGCAAGCGAAGACGTCATCCGGGACGCAGCCGACGCAATGGTGATTTCGCGGCGGCCGGCGGATCAGACGAATTGGCTGCGTCAATTTGCGGCCACAGCGCGGGCCACCACCATCATTCTCGAGAAACCGCTCGGGGCCTCACCGGCGTCGGCGCTTGAGCTTCTGGATCTGCTCGCCGGCACTGGAAAGACATATCGGGTTGCGTACACGTTCCGGTTCCTGCCGTGGGCCAGGGATCTGGCGGCTGCCGTCGCCTCGAACACGCCAGATCCTATCGACATCGTCTGGAAGTTCCGCGCGCATCATTATCTGCATGAGAAGTACACCTGGAAACGGCGCGTCTCCGAGGGCGGCGGCGCGCTCCGCTTCTTTGGCATCCACCTGATCGGCCTCTTGGCCGAGCTTGGATATCGCGAGGTGCGCGAATCTCAGTGCGCTGCGAGCGCGCCGGACGAGTGTGAAAAGTGGTCGGCCCGCTTCAGCAGCCCTGGTCTGCGAGACTGCCGGATTTTGGTGGATTCAAACTCCAGCGAAACAGCCTTCAGAATCGGCAGCACCGCTGGCACCAGCCAGATTTTCGGTCAGGGAAGCCCTTTTCCTGGTGCTCCCCGGCCCGACGGCCTCGACAATCGCGTGGAAGTTTTGGAGAGTTTGTGCAAAAGTCTGAGCACGGAGACGGTGCCCGCGCCCTCCTGGTACGCACCGTCGATCGCACTGTGGGAACAGGCAGAGCTTGTTTCCCAACGGGATTACAGCCCTCGCACCTAGAATTTCGTTCATCCTCTTGAGAACAGCGCCCGATATCCATCATGACCACTGGCCGGAAGACCATATCGATCGTTACACCCTGCTTCAACGAAGAGGCCAGCGTCGGCGAGTGCGTCGAAACGATCGCGCAGATATTCAGAAATGAGCTGCCAGGTTACGACCTCGAGCACATCTTCTGCGACAATTGCTCGACGGACAGGACGGTCGCCATTCTCAAAGAGCTGGCCGCGACCAACAAGTCGATCAAGATCATCGTCAACTCGCGCAATTTCGGCATCCTGAACAACACCTACAACGGCGTATTGAACGCAACCGGCGATGCCGTTCTCCTGTTTCTTCCGGTCGATTTGCAGGATCCGCCTGAACTCATTCCCGAGTTTGTGCGCCACTGGGAGCAGGGCTACGAGATCGTCTACGGCCTCCGTGCCGAGCGCGAGGAAGGTGTCCTCATCCGCACGGCGCGAAAAATGTATTATCGCCTGCTGAGCAACCTGACCTACGTCGATTATCCTCCGGACGCCGGTGACTTCCAGCTCGTGGACCGCAAAGTTCATCAGGCCATGAAGCAGATCGACGACGCCCGTCCCTTTATGCGCCTGATGACGTTCGAATCCGGTTTCCGCTCGATTGGCGTGAAGTACCGCTGGCGAGCACGCAAACACGGCAAGTCGCGCAACCGCCTGTCGCATATGTTCGAGCAAGGCTTGAACGGCATCACGAGCTTCAGCGGCGCGCCGATCAGAACCGCACTTCTGGCGGGATTCGTGATCTCGGCACTGAGCATCGCCTATTCGATTGCAATCGTCGTGCTCGCGCTGCTCGGTCGCATTGAATCCCCGGCGGGCATTCCCACCCTGATCGCCGCCCTCTTTTTCTTCGGCGGCGTACAGATCTTTCTGTTCGGCGTGTTGGGCGAGTACATCTACGCGATCTACAATCAGGTCCGCAGAAAGCCGCTGGTCGTCGAGCGCGAGCGCATCAACTTCATGGATAAGTAATCGCGCTACGGCCGCACGGCCGGCGTCTCGACCGGCAGCCCCTTTGCGCGGACGGCGAGATAGCTCTCGAGCTCCACGTATTCGGGCGAGCCGTACTCATAGGTCTCAGCCCGCATGCCGATCAGGCAGTTGCGCAGCCGCCGTTGCAGCGATCCAATGCTTTGCCACTCCAGCCGGTAGAGCGGATAACCGTTCGGATGCCCCTGCGGAATGACGTTACCGGCGAGTTGCTTGCTCCAGTTGTCGTCATGGCACTGCGCGCAGGAGAGATTGAGCTGGCCTTGCCGCTCGTTAAACCTAGCCTTGCCAGCATCGATAAAGCGCTGCATGCGCGGATCGGCCGGCGGATTCAGCGCCTCGCCGCGCGACTGCCGGCCAATGAATGCTGACAGCGCCAGCATCGGCTTGCTCTCGTAGGCAAACGGCTGCGCCTGTTGCTGCTCGGTCCGGCACAAATTGATACGCTGATCGAGATTGATGGACCGGTTGAGCTTCTCGTTGAAGGCTGGGTAACGCGCGGAGACGCCCTTCATGCTGGCGCGCGCATCGCCGTGACAATCAGCACAGGATTTGTTCGTGGCACCGGCTTTCGCCTTCCAGAGCCCGTCGCCCTCCAGCACCGACAGCATACCCGGATTGGCCGTGTCATCATCCTGCATCGCTTTGGTTTCACGACCGAGATCGGCATAGCCCGAGCGTAATTCGGATGGCTTCAGCTCGGCGTGCGCGAAGGACAGGCTCATCGCCGCCGCAGCAACAACGGCGAGCCAGCATGAAGCTCGGGCGGCCGCTCTCATTCCACCGTGATAGTTGCGGTTTCGGTTGCGGAGAAGCCGTTGTCGCCGACCCATTTGAACGTCAGCGTTCCGCTCTGCATCGCAACCGTGTTGAACACGAAGAACGGATTGGCCGTAATCGCGGGGAAGAACTCGGCGCGGCAGATTTCCTCACCGTTGTAGGTACAAGTAAACGTCGTGATGATATCGCGCGGGATCGACGCCCCGAGCTGGGTGTGGCGGAAGCCGGTTTCCATGATATGCGAAATCAGCGTCCTGATGGCGATGACCTCGCCACGCTTCGCCTTTGCTGGAACGTTGATCAGCGCCTGCGCCATCAGAGATTGTCCTCCAGGCACGCACCGAGTGTCACCACGACGTCGCCAGAGTCCTGCCAGAACGAGCCATCGCTCATCTCGGCGATTGCGACTACCGTCTGCGTGTCCGCGAGACGAATACGGGTCTGGATACTGGCGACACCCGCCCGTGGACCGAGCTGAATGCTGATGACGTTCGGCTGCGGATTTTTCTCGGTGAAGACGTGGATCGCCTTAACGTAGTCCGTTGTACTCATTGGACTGTCGACGGCAACCCCCATCGCCACCGCATTGCCGTTTTCGCTGAGCGGCGGCACGTCGAGCTTCACCTTGCCGGCCTTCACCGTGGCGCCGCGCGTCACCTTGAAAATTGCGGCGCCCATCGCCGCCGGGCTCGATTGCGCCAACGCCGGCGCAGCCGCCATCGTTGCCGCCAGTCCCGTCACGGTGACGACAAACTGACGCCGCGTCGGCGAGAGATAATCAAGTCCGGTGTCAGTCACGCAGCGTTCCTAGATAAGCGACGACATCTTCGATCTGTTCGGCGGTCAGGATCGGCTTCCCGTGCCAGTTGGCAGCGACGCGGTTGAGCCCGTCGACGCGATAATAGGACGGCATGATCGTTGCGGGATTGAGGCGGCTCGGATCGACCAGCCGCAACCGTAACTCACCGGCCGTCCAACGCGATCCGACGCCGGTGAGGTCCGGCGACAGGTTGCCCTGAAACCGCTGCTCCGGAAACGGGCCTGAATGACACAGGAGACATGTGTTCTCACGCCTGACGACGATCGCACGCCCGCGCACCGCATCGCCCGGCGCCCCCGTCAGCGAGTCCGGAATTGCGTTATCGACAATCCTGTAGGGCTGCAGCGGCGTCTGCGCGTGAGCCGCGGCAGTGGCGCACATCATGGCTGCGATCACGATGCTAACCCCAGACTTCACTGGTGATCGTCCGGAACCAGGCTTCGGCATAGCTCGCTTCGGCAAGACGGAAATCCGACGGCGCATCGAGCGGACTGACGCCGCCCGCGCCCTCCACATCGGTCAGCACATTATTCACGGGGCGATACACACCCGCAACACTGATGCCGTACTCAGGGCCGACGAGGCTATAGCAGGTGTTGATCAATTTCGGCGTCGCCGGCTTCTCGCCGGCGAGCAGCTTCACCACCGCCGCCGCGCAGACCTTGGCCTGCGCATTCGCCGAGAAGGCGGACTTCGGCATGCCGCCGGCGATGATCGCATCGCCGATCACATGGATGCCGGGCACCAGCGATGACTCGAACGTCGTCGCGTCAACCGGGCACCAGCCGGTGTTGTTGGCAACACCGGCGACCTCGGCGATACGCCCCGCCTTCTGCGGCGGAATGACGTTCACGACTTTACCGGTATGCGAAGCGAAGTCGGTCTTCAGCGTCAGCGTTGCGGGATCGACCGACGTCACCTTGCCGCCCTGCGACAATCCCACCCATTCGAGATGGTCGGGATAAAGCTGCTTCCATGCAGACTGGAACAGCCGCTGCTTCGAGAACTGATCCTTGGCATCGAGTACGATCAGCTTCGACTTCGGCTTCTTCTCCTTCAGATAATGCGCAATCAGGCTGGCGCGCTCGTAAGGTCCCGGGGGACAGCGATAGGGATTGGCTGGCACCGACATCACCACCGTGCCGCCGTCTTCCAGCGCTTCGAGTTGCTTGCGCAGCAGCAGCGTCTGCTCGCCGGCGCGCCAGGCATGCGGCATCGTCGCGGATGCCGCCTCGTTGTAACCTGGCAAGCCGTCCCAGCGCAGATCGATACCCGGCGAGAGGACTAGCCGGTCATACGGCAGCGTAACGCCGTCGTTCAGGCGCACGGTGCGGTTTGTCGCATTCACGCCTGTCGCCGCCCCGATCACGACGTTGATGCCGCCGGAGCGGACCTTTGCGTAACCGAACTGCTGCGCGGGCATCTCGCGGAGGCCCGCGATCACGAGGTTGCTGAACGGGCACGCAGTGAACGTGGCGTTCGCCTCGACCAGCGTCACCTGCGCCTTCGGCGCGAGCTGCTTGATCGTGCGCGCGGCGCTGACGCCGCCGAAGCCGCCGCCGATCACGACAACCCGCGGCGCGGCCTGCGCAATCGCGGGCGCGGACATCAGCGTCATCGCGCCGAGCGCGGTTACGCCCTGCAACAGTTGACGGCGAGTGTGATGAGCCATCCTCGCCTCCTACTTCTGCTGCGCGAGCCAGGCCGCGATCGGCTTCAGCTCGTCGTCAGTGAAGCCCTTGGCAATACGGTCCATCACAGTCGCCGGCTGTTTGCCCGCGCGGAAAGCGGCCATCGCCGCCATGATCTCGTCCGCAGTGCGGCCACGGATCGGCGGCACCGGCGTTTCCGCCGCAGCGTTGACGGCATGACAACCCGAACACGAGGATGCGCCCGGCGGAGGCTCATCCGCGCGTGCGGTGGAGATACTCAGGAGCGCCGCCAGGACGGCAGCGGACGCAACTTTCATCTGGTTCGTCCGAAGTGGAAGCGGCGGCCTGGAGGCCGCCGCTCTCGCGCTCAGGCGATTTCGAGGTTGTGGTTCTTCAGCGGCACCGAGCGCACGCGCTTGCCGGTGGCCGCCGCGTAGGCGTTGAGGATCGCCGGCGCGGCGACAAGGATCGTGGGTTCGCCGACGCCACCCCAGAAGCCGCCGGACGGCATGATGATCGATTCCACCTTCGGCATCTCCGCGATGCGCAGAGAGTTGTACGTGTCGAAGTTGGTCTGCTCGATCGCGCCGTCCTTGACAGTGCACTCGCCGTAGAACACCGCCGACAATCCGTAGACGAAGGAGCCGGCGATCTGCCGGTCGATCTGCGCCGGATTGACCGCGTAGCCCGGGTCGGTCGCCGCGACGATCCGGTGCACCTTGATCTTGTTGCCCTCGACCGAGACCTCGGCCGCACCGGCAACGTAGCTGCCGAACGCCATCATTTGCGACAGACCGCGGAACACGCCCTTCTCCGCCGGCTTGCTCCAGCCGATGCCTTCCGCCGCTGCATTGAGCACAGCGAGATGCTTCGGATGGTTGGTCATCAGTTTGCGGCGGAACTCAAGCGGATCCTGGCCAGCTGCCGCGGCGAGCTCGTCCATGAAGCACTCGAGGTAGATCGCGTTCTGGTTGACGTTCACGCCGCGCCAGAAGCCTGCCCAGACGTGCGGGTTGCGCATCGCGTGATCGATCAACAGGTTCGGGACGGTATAACCGAACGCCGTTTCGCCGCGCGGGTTGAGACCCTGGAACACAACCGGATCGCGGCCATTGGCCTCGAGCCGCTGCGGCGCAACCGTGTTGAGGATCGACTGGCCGGAGATGCGCATGTGCAGACCGGTCAGGTTATTGCTAGCGTCGAACGTCCCGACGAGCTTGCACTGGGTCGTCGGGTGATAACGGCCCTGGGTCATGTCCTCTTCGCGCGACCACTGCAGCTTGATCGGCGTGCCGGGCATTTCCTTGGCGATCAACACCGCCTGCCGCACCCAGTCCTGGCTTGCGCCGCGCCGGCCGAAGCCGCCGCCGAGCAGCATCTTGTGGAATTCGCACTTCTCCGCCGGATGCCCCGACGCAGCGAGCACGGCGGCAAATGCCGCTTCACCGTTCTGCGTGCCGCCCCAGACCTCGCACTTGTCGGCCGTATAGAGCGCGGTCGCGTTCATCGGCTCCATTGGCGCGTGGTTCTGGTACGGATAGGAGTAAACGGCTTCTACCTTCTTCGCGGCGCTGGCGATCGCGGCTTTGATGTCGCCGTTCGAGTTACCGACGAACGCCTGCTCGGCGGTGAGGCCCTCTTCCAGCACCTTGGCGATCGACGCAGTCGTCACCTTGGCGTTCTCGCCGCCATCCCAAACAATCGGCAGATCGTCGAGCGCCGTCTTGGCGGTCCACCATGAATCGGCAACCACGGCGACGGCATTGTCGCCGACCTGCACGACCTTTTTGACACCCTTGACGTTCGCGATCTTTGCGGCGTCGAAGCTCTTCAGCTTGCCGCCATGCACGGGGCTTGCCTTGATTGCCGCGAGCAGCATGCCGGGCATCTTGAAGTCCGAACCGTACATGGCCTTGCCGACAACCTTCTCGGCTGTGTCGAGGCGCTTCACCGGCTTGCCGACGATTTTCCAATCCTTCGGATCCTTGAGCTTGATGTCCTTCGGCACTTCGAGCTTGGCGGCGGCTTCCGCCACCTTGCCGTAGGTGGTCTTGCGGCCCGAGGCCGTGTGCGTGATGACGCTGTTCGCAACCGTGCACTCGGACGGATTGACCTTCCACTCGTTGGCCGCCGCCTGGATCAGCATCTGCCGCGCCGCTGCACCGCCCTGCCGCACATATTCATGCGACTCACGGATGCCGCGGCTGCCACCAGTCGAAAAATCACCCCACGCGCGCTTGCGCTTCACGCTTTCGCCGGGCGTCGGATATTCCGTCGTGACCTTCGACCAGTCGCACTCCAGCTCTTCAGCAACGAGTTGCGCCAGACCGGTGAGCGAGCCCTGGCCCATTTCGGTGCGGGCGATGCGGATGACAACGGTGTCGTCCGGTTTAACCACGACCCAGACGCCGAGCTCAGGCACGCCGCCCTGCGCTTGCGCGGGCGCCGCACCGAACGGCAGATCGAGACCGATTGCGAGCGCGCCGCCGAAAGCGGTGCTGCCCAGAACGAAAGCGCGGCGGTTCATGTTCGGAACGATGTTCATGATGCCCTCCCGATCAGGCTTTGGCCGCGGCATGGATCGCCGCGCGCACTTGCTGGAAGGTGCCGCACCGGCAGATGTTGGTGATCGCCTCGTTGATGTCGGCATCGGTCGGCTTGGGCTTGTTCTTGAGGAGATCCGCCACGGCCATGATCATGCCGGACTGGCAGTAGCCGCACTGCGGCACGTCATTGTCGATCCAGGCCTGCTGCACCTTGGTCAGCACGCCGCCCGCGGCGAGGCCTTCGATTGTGACGATTTTCTTGCCAGCCGCTTCGCTCACGGGGAACGAGCAGGACCGGGTGGCAACACCGTCGACGTGAACCGTGCAAGCGCCGCACTGAGCGATACCGCAGCCATATTTCGTTCCCGTCAGGCCGACGTTTTCGCGGATCGCCCACAAAAGCGGCATGTTGGGATCGACATCGACGTCGAAATCTTTTCCGTTCACGTTGAGACGTGCCATCTGCTCTTGCTCCCAAGGTCTGATTGTTCGCGAACCGCTTACGGCGGGGCGACCGGCATGATCGAGTCGAATTTAGACCCGTTCCAATCAACAATCCTAGACGGGGAATATTCCAGACGCATGGAGCGCGCATCACAGTTGCGTGCGCGCGCTCCGACTTGATGACATTTTGACGCGCTTTCGCGCTGAACAAGCTTGCCGCAGCGCAAAAACGCCGAGGCCGTTCACGAGCGGCCTCGGCAGCTAGCTGGCGGCTAGCCCTTCACCTTCTCGATCATGTGATTGATCACTTCGCTGTGCTTGTGCTGCGGGCTGAACATGATGATCTCGGCGTCCGCATCGACCTTCACGTTATGTCCCGGTGGCCAGTAGAACAGATCATGGGCCTTGACCGTCTCCTGCACGCCGTTCTTGTCTGTCGTGGTCAGCTGGCCGTTCAGAACGAAGCCCCAGTGCGGGCATTGGCAAAGATTGCCTTCCAGACCCTGAAAGAGCGGCGTCGTATCGACGCCGGCCGAGAGCGTGAAATATTCGGCGCTGATCTTACCCGACCCATTCATGTCACCGAACTCCGTCTGCTGACGAATCACGGCGCCGGGAATGCTCATCTTGACGTCGACGTTCTGTTTCGAAATCCGCATCTGATCCTCCTGTGGCGTGGATAGAGTGGTGCTCACCTGGTTTTCACTGCTTCGTAATCACGACCTCGAGATACTCGCTCGGCACCACCATCGAGCCGTCGTCCGCGCGATTGAACCGCTGAATGAGAGTCAAGAGATCGCGGGTGAGCGCATCCTGCCTCGCAGGCTCGAGCGCCCCGAAAGTCTTCAGGACCGGGCCGTAATAGGTCTTGAAGACGTCGAGCCAGTGCTCCGGCGAGCGATAACGGAACACGAAGTTGCGCTGCGCCGATTTGATCGACGCGGCGTACGGATCGAACATCTCAGCGATGCGCGCGCGGGTGCCCCAGAGCGCCGGCGATTTCGCCCCCGGAGGCGGCGGAACAAACTGCCCGATGGTCTTGAAGACCTGGCCGATGAAGCCTTCCGGCGTCCAGTTGGCCATCCCGATCTTGCCGCCGCGACCACAGACACGAACGAGTTCAGCCGCCGCCCGATCCTGATCCGGCGTGAACATCACGCCGAAGGTGGAGACGACGACATCGAAGCTTCCGTCGGCAAATGGCAGAGCTTCGGCGTCTGCCTCACGGAACGTCATCGGCAGCCGTTCGGCGTCCGCACGTTCACGCGCGCGATCGAGCAAGGACGGTACGTAGTCGGTCGCGACGACATCGCACCAGCGGCGCGCGGCCGCGAGCGAGACGTTACCGTTGCCGGCGGCGACGTCGAGAACCGTTTGCCCCGCCCGCAGGTCGAGCGCTTCGCAAAGCTCCTCGCCCACGATCTGAAGCGTTGTGCCGACGATTGCATAGTCGCCCGACGACCAGGCGCCTTGCTGGCGGACTTTGACCGCGCTGATATCAATCGCAACCGGTGCGGTCTCCGGACGAATTGCAGATGCAGTAGCTGATGACACGGAAGTCTCCTTCGTTGGATTGGTGGTTTTGGGGGACGTGAGCAACTCGCCGACTAGACGCGGCGAGTTGCCTGACCGGATTTCGATCGCTACCGGTTCTTGCGGTTCGAATCCGGTTTGTTCGCATTGGTCGCGTTGGAGTCGCGCTGAAGCGGGACGCCCTGCGCCTTCGGCGCCGTGGTGTTTGCCAGCAGCTTGATGCTGCCGGGCTTGTCGCCCGCCGGCGCGTTGCCAACCGTTACCGGCGCACCCGGCCCAGGCCGGACCGATCCCGCAGGTTTCGTCGAACCCGTCGCAGGCGCGTTTCCGAGCACGCTGCTGATGAGGCGCGGCCCCTTGATCGACGGCTTGCCCGTCCGGCGATCTTCACCCGGTCCAGTTCCTATGCACTGCCGTGTTCTTGCGCTGCACGTGAAGCAGGTGACGGGAGAGCAGCCGGTGAGACTTCCGTCGTTCGCAGTGGTGTAGTTGCATCCCGGCGTGCGATCGCAAGCGGCCACGACGGCCCCGATCGGAGCGGCGGCCGACGGCGTGACCGCAAGGAACACCGCGGCGCATGCCGTCGCGAGGCCAGCCGCCGCGGATTTCGACGCGAAAAATGCATAAGTTCCTGTTTTAGCTAAACTAAACATGCTGCTATCCTCCATTTTTGCGTCCCTCGACGCCTGACGCCAAACTAGCGCTAGGCCGTGGAAACGAGCGTGGGAGCCGGAGTGGAAAAGGCCGTGGAATCGCACAGCCCTAGGTACGGCAGCACTACGCTGCACCTCCGCCTGCTCGGGCCGATGACCGTCATCCGCGACGGCGTCGCGCTCGCGCTTCCGTCCTCGCGCAAGGTCCGCGCTCTCATCGCTTACCTTGCGGTAGCGCCGCAGGCGGTGTCGCGGAGCCAGCTGTGCGAGCTCCTGTGGGACGTTCCCGATGATCCGCGCGGAGAGCTGCGTTGGTCGCTCAGCAAGGCGCGCGGCGTCGTCGATCAGCCGGACCTCAAACGCATCGACGCGAGCGGTGATGCGGTGAAATTCGACGCGACGGATTGTTTTGTCGATGCGGCCGCAATCCGCAAAGCCGCTCAGGAAGGACTCGAAACGCTATCGCTGGAGCAGCTGCGCGCGCTCGCTGCGCTGTTCGGCGGAGAGTTTCTTGAAGGCCTCGAGATCGATCGCAACCCGGCTTTCAATAGCTGGCTCGTCGCGCAGCGCCGCCGCTTCCGCGGTTGCCATATTGCCATACTCGAACATCTCGTCCGCAGCGCTCCCGACGACGAGGCCTTTCATCATCTAGAGGCTTGGCTCGATCTTGCGCCGTTCGACAAGCATGTGCACGAAATGCTCTTGCAAGTCCTGGCGCGGCGCGGCCAACTGCGTGAAGGCGAGGAGCACCTTGCTGCTGCCGTCCAACTCTTCGAGAGCGACGGTCTCGACTGCACATCCTTGCGGGAAGTCTGGCGCACAGCCAGAGCGCGGTCCGAACGTGCGCCACGTGCGCTTACCGCAGTAACCAAATCGGACGCGTCCGACAGCGGCACTGCTACGCCTACGCCGCTCAGCGGCACGCCACGCCGCGCCTCGATCGCCGTGATGCCGTTCACCGGCAGCGGTATCGCACCGGACGACGCTGCCGATGGCCTTGCCTACGACATCATCACGAGGCTGGCAAAGCTACGAACGCTTTTCGTGATCGCACAAGGCACGGTGTTCGCGTTGCAGGAGAAAGGTATCGGCCCCGAAGCAGCCGGCCGGATGCTCAACGTGGACTACATCGTCAGCGGCTCACAGCGTCGTCAAGGCGAACGGCTGACGGTCACAGTCGAACTTTCCGAGACGCGCACCGCTCGCATCGTCTGGGCGGAAGTCTTCAATCAGAAGCTCGACGATGCACTGGTTCTTCTCGACGAGATCGGCAACCGGATCGTCTCATCGATCGCCAGCGAAATCGAGACCATCGAGCGCAACCGGGCAATCCTGCGCCCGCCCAACTCGCTCGATGCGTGGGACTCCCATCATCGCGGGCTGTGGCATATGTACCGCTTCAACAAAACGGACAACGACCGGGCCCAACACTTTTTCGAATCGGCCGTACGGCTCGACCCGACGTTCTCACGCGCTTATGCGGCTTTGTCGTTCACCCACTGGCAAAATGCATTTCAGGGCTGGGCCAAGCGCGAACAAGAAATCGACCGGGCGTACGAAGCCGCCGGACAAAGTCTCATGGTGGATGATCGCGATCCTGCCGCGCATTGGGCGATGGGTCGGGCTCTCTGGCTTCGCGGCAGCCACGACCAATCCCTTACGGAGCTCGACCAGGCGATCGACTTGAGCCCAAACTTTGCCCAGGCCCACTACACGCTTGCATTCGTTCATGCGCAAACCGGCGACCCGCTTGCCGCGATCTCATCGTCCGACTACTCGCGTCATCTCAGCCCGTTCGATCCTCTGCTGTTCGGCATGTTCGGAGCGCGCGCCATCGCGCTGGTCCGTCTCGGCCGTTTTGACGAAGCAGCCGAGTGGGCGGTCAAAGCCGCCGCACGGCCTAACGCTCATGCGCATATTCTGGCGCTGGCCGCTCTTTCGCTCGCGCTGGCCGATCGCGACGATGAAGCGCGCGCCTTTATCGCTTCAATTCGCAAAACGTTGCCCAACTATGGTTTGAACGACTTTTTCACCGCCTTCCACTTCCCTCAGGATAGCGCAGCTGTCTTCCGGAAAGGCGCAAAACGGATCGGAATGGGATGACGCAATCGTTTCGTTTAATCGGCCAGCCGGATATCGGATTCCTTGATCACCTTCGCGTACTTTTCCGTATCTGACACAACGAGCGTTGCCATCTCCGCCGGCGTCATCGGATCCATCACCTGCAGGCCCTGCTTCTCCAGCGCTGTGCGCACCTTCGCGTCCTTCAGCGCCCCGTTGAAGCCGGCCGCGATCTTGTCGACGACGGGCTGCGGCGTTCCCTTCGGAACCGAGTAGCCGTACCAGGCCACGACGTTGATCTCGGGATAACCTGCTTCCGACATGGTCGGCACATCCGGCAGCAAGGACGAGCGCGTCTTGCCGAGCACCGCGATCGGCTTCAGCGTGCCGGCCTTCACATGCTCCATGACGAGACCGATGGACGCGACCTTCATGTTCACGCGGTTGGCGATCAGATCGAGGATCGCCGGCGGCTGCCCGCGATAGGGAATGGCGACCATGTCGAGCTTGGCTGCGTTCAGCATGATCGCCGTGTTGAGATGCTGCGACGTTCCGGTGCCGGGATTGGCCCAGCTGATCTTGCCGAGATTCTTCTGCACGTAGTCGATCAGTTCCTTCATCGTACTGACCGGCAGGCTGGAATTGACGACGACCACCGACGGCGCCCAGACGGCCGCGCCGACCGGCGTGAAGCTCTTCTCGCTCCACTTCACGCTCGGTTGCATCCGTGGATTGGCGATCACCGCCGGGCTGAAGAACGTCCACGTGTAACCGTCCGGCTCGGCGCGCGAAACCTGATCCCAGGCGATGTTGCCGTTCGCACCGGGCTTCGGCTCAACGACGATCGGCTGCGCCCACGTCTCGCTGAGTTTTTCGGTGACGATGCGGGTGACGATGTCGACGATACCGCCTGCGGGATACGGCAGCACAACATGAAGACGCCGGTTCGGAAAATCCGTCTGCGCCATCGCTACGCTCGATGACAGCACAACAGCCGCCGCGACCGCGCACATCCTTGTCCAGCCCATCGTCAGCCCTCCGGCGTTTCCTTCGACCCCAACGACCTGTCTGCTCAGCTCCGGAGTCCGGTCGGCTGGCGCAGCAGGTTCTTCGCAATGTTCAGCAGATGAATCTGACTGGTGCCTTCATAGATGCGCGCGGCGCGCACATCGCGATAGAAGCGCTCGATGCCGCGGCCCTTGACGTAGCCTTGTCCGCCGAAGATCTGCACGACGCGATCGGCGACGCGGCAGCACATCTCGGTCGAGAAGTATTTGCACAGCGACACATCCATCGTCACATCTTCGCCGCGGTCGCGCTTGCGCGCCGTCTCGAGGATCAGCGCGCGCGCCGCCTCGATCTCGACCTTGCACTCCGCGAGCATCGCCTGCACGAGCTGATACTCGGCGATCGGACGCCCGCCCTGCTCGCGTTCCTGCGCATACTCGATCGCCTCGTCCAGCATGCGGATCGCCGGGCCGAGTGACAACGCTGACAAATTGACGCGCTGCTTGTTCAGCGCCTTCATCACGGTCTTGAAGCCCTGCCCCGGCACGCCGCCGACGATGGCACTCGCCGGCACGCGGCAATCCTGCAGATAGACCTCGCCGATCGGCGCGCCCTCCTGCCCCATCTTCGGCGTCGAGCCGCTGGCGGTCAGTCCCGGCGTGCCACGTTCGACCAGGAATGCAGAGACACCGGCGGCGCCGCGTTCGCTGTCGTCGGTGCGAGCAAACACGGTGTAGAGATCGGCTATCGGCGCCAGCGTGATGTAGCGCTTGGTGCCGTTGAGGATGTAATCGTTACCCTCCGGCCGCCCGCGAGTCTTCAACGCAGTCGCGTCCGAGCCCGCATCGACTTCGGTCAACGCGAGACAGCCAATCAGTTCTCCCGACGCGAGGCGCGGGAGATATCTCTGCTTCTGCTCCTCGGTGCCGTCGCGGATCAGACATTCCGAGCCGATGCCCGCATTGGTCGCGCCGACGACGCGATATGCCACCGAGCACTGCGTCAGCTCGATGAAGGCCAGCGCCAGTTCTTCAGTCGTCAGTCCGCTCCCGCCGTAAGCCTCGGGGATGCTCCAGCCGAAGGTGCCGATCTTGCGCATGGCATCGACCAGATCGGGACCGACCAGGTCCTCGCGTTCGACGCGGTCTTCGTTCGGGATGGCGACATCTCTGACGAAACGGCGGGTGCGCGACAGCAAGTCGTCGAGAGCAGCCTGATCACGGATCACGAGGTGCCTTTACGGTCGTTTGTCTTAGGCAATGATCGAACACAACTGCGCCGCCGCTTGCAAGGCGAAGTTCGGCACCGGCCCGCCTTTTGCGGCGCGAGATGCCGAACGCCTAGAACGATGCAACTTTTCCGCGCTAGTGGCTCATGGCAATCGCGGCTTGTCGATATCGGCGAGATCGCAGAGTGAATCGACCATAGCCGAGAAATCCTTGCCGCCAAAACCGCGCGAGCGGGCGATACTGAAGGCTTCGCGCGCGGCCGCGACCATCGGCATCGGCACGCGGGCCGCGTGCGCCGCTTCGATCACCAGCGTCAGGTCCTTGTGCGCGAGATCGATGGTAAAGCCCGGCGACGTGTCATCCTTCAGCACCTTCGTCGGCCATGCGATCTTGAGCTGGCCGTTGACGGCGGTGGTGCCGTAGAGCACGTCGAGCGTCCGTTCGAGATTCAGGCCGAACCGCTGCGACAACGCGAGCGCCTCCGCATTCATCTGGCACGAGGCGACCGCAAGCAGGTTGTTGACGAGCTTCGTGCGCATGCCGGTGCCGACGTCGCCGCAATGGTAGATCGTGCTGCCCATGGCTTCGAGCAGCGGCTTCACACGCGCGAAATCCGCATCCGACGCACCGACCATAAACAGAGACTCGCCGCGATCCGCATGACTCGCCAAGCGCCCGACCGGCGCATCGACGAACGTCAGGCCGCGCTCCTGCGCCATCTTCGCGAGACGATCGGTGCAGATCGGATCGACCGTGCTCATGTCCATGATCAGCGAGCCGGCAGCGGCGGACGCGATGATGCCTTCCGCTCCAGCCACGACATCGGTGACGACGCCGGAGTCCGGCAGCATGGTGACGATGATGTCGGAGCGGCGCGCGACCTCGGCGACCGTCGGTGCGCTGCTCGCCTGAAGCAACTCCAGTTCGTTCACCGCATCCGGATTGATGTCGTTGACGGTCAGACGGAAGCCCTTGCGGCACAGGTTCGACGCCATCGGCCGCCCCATCCGACCGAGGCCGATAAAACCAACTTTTTCCATGCGCTCATCCCACTATTTATTTTGTTGGCGCACGACCGAGCGCGCGCTGGCGTCAGGTTTGCATCTGGCGGTGGAATCATCAATCGCTGAAGATGAGGAGTATTAAAATACAGCCCGAATCAAGCCGGCACCTTGAGCCGATAACCGACGCCGGATTCTGTAAGGATCAGCTGCGGCCGCTCGGCATCCTGCTCGATCTTCTGCCGTAGCTGCCGAACGTAGACGCGCAGATACTGTGCGTCGGTGAGTTCGTCCCACAGCTCTTTCAGCAAGAAACGATGGGTCAGAACCTTTCCGGCGTGCTGCACCAGCACGCGCAGAAGATCGTACTCCTTCGGCGACAGCTTGATTTCGCGCTCGCCGACCTTGACGATCCGCCGCACCAGATCGACGGAAAGGTCGCCGGAGCGGAAGATCGGCCGCTCGCCCTGGGTTTGCAGCTGATGCCGCAGCGCGGCGCGGATGCGCGCAAGCAACTCATCCATGCCGAACGGTTTCGTTACATAATCGTCGGCGCCGAGGTCGAGCGCCTGTACCTTGCCGGCTTCGTCGCCGCGGCTCGACAGCACAACAATCGGAATGCTTTCTGCGCGCGCACGGATCATGCGCAGCAGTTCAAGGCCCTGAATGTCCGGCAGGCCGAGGTCGAGCAGCACCAACGCCGGCTGCTTGTCCAAGAGTTCAAGCGCGGTCTTGCCGTTCGGCGCGTCGAGCGTCTCGTAGCCTTGCGTCTGCAAGCCCATCCGCAGCAGCTTGCGGATCGGCGGCTCGTCATCGATCACGAGAACTTTGATCGGAGCGGCGGTCATAGTTGCGACTCCGGCACGGCAGGCAGAACGGCGGTGAGAACAGCACCCGTTCGGTCCTTGCGGTTATCGGCACCAATCGTGCCGTGCATGGCCTCGATGAAACCGCGCGAAATGGCAAGACCCAGGCCCGTACCGGGCCGCACGTGATCACCCTTCTGCGCGCGATAGAATTTGTCGAAGATGCGGTCGAGGTCGGCCTCGGCAATTCCCGCACCTTCATCAAGGACTTCCAGCACCACCCTGTTGTCGGCACGCCGGGTGCGGACGCCGATCGCACTTCCTGCCGGGGCATATTTTGCAGCGTTGTCGAGCAGATTGAACACCACCTGCTCCATCAGCACAGCATCTACTTCGACCGTAACGCCGCCGGCAACGAGAGCAGGCTCTACCTTGTGATGGACGAGAATGGTTTTGGCGCGCTGCAGCGCACTGCCAACGATTTCGTTCAGGTCCTGCCGGACGAGCTTCGGCGCGATGGCGCCGGCTTCGAGCCGCGTCATGTCCAGCAGATTGGCGATAAAGCGGTTCAGCCGCTCGGACTCGTCGATGATCGTGCCGAGCAATTCGACTTTCTGGTCGTCGGCCAGATTGACCGAGAAGTCACGCAGCGTCGTCGCCGATCCGAGCACCGACGCCAATGGCGTCTTCAGGTCGTGCGAAATCGATGTCAGCAGCGCCGAGCGCAGCCGGTCGGTCTCGACCGCACGCTGCACGGCGTCGATGTCTTCGACCAGGCGGACGCGTTCGATTGCCAAGGCGCCTTGATCCATCAGCGCATCGAGCAGGCGGCGCTGATCCGGCGTCAGCAACGGCCCCGAGCGATCGTCGTCGATGCCGACGATGCCGATCGGCCCGCGGCTGGTGCGGATTGGCAGAAACAAACGCTTGGAGCCCGGCAGCGTATCGGACCCGCGGCCGGCCGGGCGATCGTTGCTCCAGGCCCAGTTGGCGGCAGCGAGATCGGCCTGATCGAGTTCGTCCTCGGGCGGATAGCCGGACTTGATCGCGAGCAGGCCATCATCCTCCGGCAGCAGCAGCACCACCCGCACCTTCAGCATGAGCGCGGTCTGATACGCCGTCGCCCACAGCACGTCGTCGAGCGTCGCGGTGCCGGCGAGTTTGCGGCTGAACGAATAGAGATATTCGGTGGCGCGCACCCGCGCGGTTGCAACCATGGCCTGCGTGCGCACGCGCGCTGCGACGTTCGACACCACGATGGCGATCAGCATGAAGAAGAAGAATGCTGCGACGTTGGTCGGATCGGTAATGGTGAAGGTATAGACCGGCGGCAGGAAGAAGAAGTTGTAGAGCAGCGACGCAGCGAGGCTCGCCAGCAGCGAGGGCCACAGGCCGAAGCGCACCGCGACGCCGACCACCGCCGTGAGAAACACCAGATCGACGTTCTCGATGCCGAGCACCGGATGCACCAAGAGACTAATGCCGAGCGCGATGCCGACGAACAGCAGCGCGAAGCCATAAGCCAACGGATCGAACGACATTTCGGGCTCGGCGGCCCTGACGCTGCGGTCGCCCGACTCTTCGGCGCCCCCCGCCTTGTCGCCGGCGATGACGTGGACGCTGATGTTGCCCGCACTGCGCACCAGATCGTGCACCACCGATCCGCGCACGAGCTCGAACCACCATGAGCGCGTCGCCTTGCCGATGACGATCTGGGTGGCGTTGTTGCTGCGGGCAAAGGTCAGGATATCGTCGGCAATACGCCGTTCCGCTGCCGGTATCGTCAGCGCTTCCCCGCCCAGTGCTTCTGCAAGCCGCATCGTTGTAGCGAGGCAGTCACGCTCGGCATCGCTGAATCTCAGGCTGCGCCGCGTCTCGATGCAGATCGCCGTCCACGGCGCATGCAATCGATCGGCGAGGCGTTTGGTGTAACGAACGAGCCCGGCCGCGCGCGGATCCTCGCTGATGCAGACAAGAATGCGCTCGCCCGCCGCCCAGGGGCCCTGGATGGCGTTCGCCTGCATGTGCGTGAGCAACTGCTCGTCGACCCGCTCGGCGGTGCGGCGAAGGGCCAGTTCGCGCAAGGCAGTGAGGTTGCCGGGCGAGAAGTAATGCTCCAGCGCCCGCTCCGCCTGACGCGGCACGTAGACCTTGCCTTCCTTCAGCCGCTGAATCAGATCGTCTGGCGTCAGGTCGACCAGCTCGACCGCATCGGCCTTGTCGAAGATCGAATCCGGCACGGTCTCCTTGACGCGCACCCGCGTGATCTGGGCGACGACGTCGTTCAGGCTCTCGATGTGCTGGATGTTGACCGCGGTGTAGACGTCGATGCCGTGACTCAACAGCTCCTCGACATCAAGGTAACGCTTGGGGTGCCGCGATCCCGGTGCGTTGGTGTGGGCCAATTCATCGACGAGAACCAGCTTCGGCCGGCGCGCAATGATGGCGTCGAGATCCATCTCCTCGATGACTTGCCCCTTGTACTCGATCCGCTTGCGCGGCACGACTTCGAGGCCTGCCAACAGTACCTGCGTCTCCAGCCGGCCGTGGGTTTCGACCACACCGACAATCACATCGAGGCCTGCGTTGCGCTTGGCACGCGCGCTTTGCAGCATCTCATAGGTCTTGCCGACGCCGGGCGCGGCGCCGAGAAAGATCTTCAGACGGCCTGCGACGCCCTCCTCCCGCTTCGCCTGTTCGAGCAGGGCATCGGGCGAAGGGCGCTGTTCGGAGTCACGCAGTATCGTTGCCATGCGTCATTCTAACGTACCTTCAGGGCTCGCCCAACCTCAGTTTGCCGATCCCTTATCGAGCGCCAGATTCAGCGCGAGCACATTGACGCGCGGCTCGCCGAGGAAGCCGGCAAGGCGGCCTTCGATGTGGTCCGAAACGAGCTTGCGGACGCGCTCCTCAGGCAGATTGCGGACCTTGGCAACGCGCGGCACCTGAAACAGTGCAGCCTCCGGCGAGATGTGCGGGTCGAGACCGCTTGCGGTCGTGGTGACGAGATCGATCGGCACCGGCATGGACGGATTTTCCGCCTTCAGCTTGTCGACGTCTTCCTTGACGCGATCGGCCAGCGCCTTGCTGGTCGGGCCGAGATTCGAGCCGCCCGAGTTCGCCGCATTATACGGCGCAGAAACGGTCTTGCTGGAGTCCGCCGGATCGGGCGCAACCGTCGCCGACGGACGGCCGTGGAAATACTTGTCCTCCTTGAACTCCTGGCCGATCAGCGCCGAGCCGACGGTCTTGCCGTCCTTCTCGATCAGGCTGCCTTGCGCCTGATACGGAAACAGCAGACCGGCTGCACCGGTGATGGTCAACGGATAGACCAGACCCGTGATCAACGTGAGAATAATGAGAACGAAGATGGCGGGGCGAATTTCGCTCAACATGGCGAACTCCTTTAGACCAGATGCAAGGCATTCACGGCGAGATCGATCGCCTTGATGCCGATAAAGGGAACGATGATGCCGCCGAGGCCGTAGATCAGCAGGTTGCGGCGGAGCAAGGCACCGGCGCCGATCGGCCGATAGGCGACGCCTTTCAGCGCCAGCGGAATCAGCGCGATGATGATCAGCGCGTTGAAGATGATTGCCGAGAGGATCGCACTCTGCGGGCTCGCGAGGTTCATCACATTGAGCGCTCCGAGCTGCGGATAGAACGCGAGGAAGATTGCCGGGATGATGGCGAAATACTTCGCCACGTCGTTGGCGATCGAGAACGTCGTCAGCGCGCCGCGCGTCATCAGCAACTGCTTGCCGATCTCGACCACCTCGATCAGCTTGGTCGGGTTGGAGTCGAGGTCGACCATGTTGCCGGCCTCGCGCGCCGCCTGCGTGCCGGTGTTCATGGCGACGCCGACATCCGCCTGCGCCAGCGCCGGCGCGTCGTTGGTGCCGTCGCCGCACATCGCCACCAACTTGCCGTTGGCCTGCTCGTTGCGGATCAGCCTGAGCTTATCCTCCGGCGTGGCTTCGGCGAGGAAGTCGTCGACGCCCGCTTCCGCCGCAATCGCGGCCGCGGTCATCGGGTTGTCGCCGGTGATCATCACGGTGCGGATGCCCATGCGGCGTAACTCGGCGAAACGCTCGCGGATGCCGCCCTTGACGATATCCTTCAGGTGAATGACGCCAAGCAACTTGCCGTCACGCGCCACCGCCAGTGGCGTGCCACCGGACTTCGCGATCTCGTCAGCAATCGCCTGGATCTGCCGCGCAGCATCTGACTGAACCGCGGGCGCAGCCCGCGCCGCCGTGGCAGCAGCCGACAGCGAGCGCATGGGCCCGCCCGCGACATAATTCAGGATTGCGTCGACCGAGCCCTTGCGGATCGACGAACTGCCGGCGTCGACGCCGCTCATGCGGGTCTGGGCAGTGAACGGCACGAACGTCGCGCCGAGCTCCTTCATGTCCCGCTCGCGGATGCGATGCTTCTCTTTCGCGAGCACCACAATCGAACGGCCTTCCGGCGTCTCGTCGGCAAGCGACGCCAGCTGCGCAGCATCGGCAAGCTCCTGCTCGGTGACGCCCGGCAGCGGCCGGAACTGCGTCGCCTGGCGGTTGCCAAGCGTGATGGTGCCGGTCTTGTCGAGCAGCAGCGTATCGACGTCGCCTGCTGCTTCGACGGCGCGGCCGGACATGGCGAGCACGTTGAAGCGGACCAGGCGATCCATACCGGCAATGCCGATGGCCGACAGCAGCGCACCGATGGTGGTCGGGATCAGGGTCACGAACAGCGCCACCAGAACGACGACCGAGATGCTGCCGCCGGCATAAGCGGCGTAGCTCGGGATCGTGACCGTCGCGAACACGAAGATGATCGCGAGACCGGCGAGCAGAATGTTCAGCGCGATCTCGTTCGGCGTCTTCTGCCGTTCAGCGCCTTCCACCAGCTTGATCATGCGATCGATGAAGGTCGAGCCCTGCGCTGCGGTGATGCGGACGCGGATCCAGTCCGACAGCACCTGCGTGCCGCCGGTCACCGCCGAGCGGTCGCCGCCCGACTCGCGGATAACGGGTGCAGACTCGCCCGTGATCGCGGCTTCGTTCACCGACGCGACACCCTCGATGACTTCGCCGTCGGAGGGGATGTTGTCACCCGCCTCGACAAGAACGATGTCGCCGATCTTCAGCGCCGTCCCCGAAACGAGCGTGTACTCCTTGCCCGCTCCGGTGAGCAGCTTGGCCTTGCTCTCCGTGCGCGTCTTGCGCAGCGTCTCGGCCTGTGCCTTGCCGCGCCCTTCGGCGATCGCTTCGGCGAAGTTGGCGAACAGCACCGTGAACCACAGCCAGGCGATGATCTGCACCGAGAAGCCGATGTCGGTTGCGCCCGTGAAGAGCGAGCGGATGAAGACGATCGTCGTCAGCGCGGCGACGATCTCGACCACGAACATCACGGGGTTCTTGGCCATGACGCGCGGATCGAGCTTGGTAAAGGCCGCGCCGATCGCGGGCATCACGATCTTCGGATCCAGCATCGCAGAGACCGGCGTGCGCTTTTGAAGTTTGGCGGTGTCCATAACAAGTCTCCGAAATGCCGATCAGAACAGGTTGTTCGAGATCATTGCGAGGTGTTCGACGATCGGTCCGAGCGCCAGCGCCGGGAAGAACGTGAGACCGCCGATGATCAGGATGACGCTGACGAGCAGGCCGATGAACAGACCGCCGGTGGTCGGGAACGTACCCGACGACGGCGGGACCCGCTTCTTTTCCGACAGCGAACCGGCCAATGCCATGGCGGGAACGATCATGAAGAAGCGGCCGACGAACATCGAAAGCGCGAGCGTCAGGTTGTAGAACATGGTGTTGCCGGACAGGCCCGCGAACGCCGAGCCGTTGTTGCCGGTGGCGGACGTGAACGCGTACAGCACCTCGGTGAAGCCGTGCGGACCAGGGTTCGCCATCGACGCGACGGCCGACGGCATCACCACCGCGACCGCGGTCCAGCCGAGATACATCAGCGGCAGCACCAGAATGGCGAGCATCGCCATCTTCACCTCGTGCGACTCGATCTTCTTGCCCACGTATTCCGGCGTACGGCCGACCATCAGGCCGGCGATGAAGATCGCCAGCACGACGAACAGCAGCATGCCGTAGAGGCCTGCGCCGACACCGCCAATGACGATTTCGCCGAGCTGCATGTTGATGAGGGGGATCATGCCGCCGATCGCCGTGAACGAGTCGTGCATGGCGTTGACCGCGCCGCATGACGCCGCCGTGGTGATGACGGAGAACAGCGCAGAGGCGACGATGCCGAAGCGGACTTCCTTGCCTTCCATGTTGCCGCCGGTCAGCCCGAGCGCGTTCAGCGCGGTGGTTCCCGACGCTTCGGCCCAATAGGTGATGGCAACGCCGGCGATGAACAGCACGCCCATGGCGCCAAGGATGGCCCAACCCTGCTTCTCGTTGCCGACCATACGGCCGAACACGTTGGTCAGCGCCGCGCCCAGCAGGAGGATCGTGAGCATCTGCACGAAGTTCGATAACGCCGTCGGGTTCTCGAACGGATGCGCGGCGTTGGCGTTGAAGAAACCACCGCCATTGGTGCCGAGCATCTTGATCGCAACCTGCGAGGCTACGGGGCCGACCGCAATCGTCTGCTTGGCGCCCTCAAGCGTCGTGGCTTCGATGTACGGTCCAAGCGTCTGCGGGATGCCCTGCCAAACGAGGAACAATGCATAGACCACGCAGATCGGCAGCAGCACGTAAAGCGTGCAGCGTGTGACGTCGACCCAGAAGTTGCCGAGCGTCTTCATCGACGCGCGCGAGAACCCGCGGATCAGTGCGACCGCAATCGCAATGCCTGTAGCGGCCGAAAGGAAATTCTGATGCGTCAGACCCACCATCTGGGTCAGGTACGACATCGTACTTTCGCCGCCGTAGTTCTGCCAGTTGGTGTTGGTGATGAAGCTGATCGCCGTGTTCAGCGCGAGATCCGGCGCGACGGCGCTCTGTCCCGCGGGATTGAACGGCAGCACGTCCTGAACGCGCATCAGCGTATAGAGAGCAAGGAACCCTGTGACGTGAAACAGCAGCATCGCGATCGTATAGGTAAGCCAATGCTGTTCGCGTTTCTCATCCACGCCCGAAATGCGATAGATGCCGATTTCGATCGGCTGCAGGATCGGGGAGAGGATCGTGCGCTCGCCGCTGAACACGCGGGTGATGTAGCCGCCGAGCGGCCGCGTCAACGCAACGACGATCGCGCAGTAAAGCGCGATTTGAAGCCAGCCAATGAGGGTCATGGATTTGGTCCTTTAGAAGCGCTCGGGGCGCAGCAGCGCATAGGTGAGGTAGAAGAGGATCGCAGCGGACACGACGCCGGCGAGTGCATAATCGAACGTCATCGATGCCTCCTCACAGCCAGTCGCATGCATAAGCGTAGGCGGCGGATGCCGCGAAGGCTCCGAACGCCAGGGCAAGCAAAACAAAGTCGAGCATGTCGCGCTCCTTCAAATCCGTTGGCGCGCCAGCCGCACTTCTGCGAACGACGCGTGTCGTGAAGGAGCCGATCTCGGTTCCTTGTCGATGCTTATGGATTGGCGCTTGCCAGGTAAGTTTTCGAGGTGGGCAGCACTAAAAAGAAATAGGAATTTCATAAGTGCTAGCACGCGATGGAACCCGCGATCCGTTGATTTCGTTACACAATTCGGATCGCGCACCGGGCTGACAGCGGCGCCGATCGGCCAGCTTCATAAGTGCCGCTGCTGACGCAACGGACATCGCGGGCGGCCGCATGGCACGCGGACGCTGATCGCGTTTATGCAACGACTATATCTTCGCTCTTCCGCCATCCTCGAATTCAAACGCAGCGTCTCGCACATTCGGGTTCATCTGAAATCAGTAGCGGACGAGCCGCCATGTTGACCTGCAACCCCGATGTCGCTCTTCGCCTTAAGGCGGAGCACATGCTTTCCACCGCATCTCTCCCGAACGCAGCAGTGTTCGAACAGATCATAGCTGACGTCTGCGAGCGGCTCTTGCCCGATCGCAATGGCGGCGTTGCCAGAATCCGCGCGATGATCGCGGCAAGCGCCTGGATCGACGCGGCGCTGTCGCTCCTTGAAGCGGAAGCCCCGCAGTGGCAGCTCTGCCGCCTCGCCTATGGCGATGGCGAATGGCATTGCGCGTTGTCGCGCCGGCGCGATTTGCCCGAATGGCTCGACGATGCCGTCGAAGCTCACCACCCGGATCGAGCGATCGCCCTGCTCCTGGCACTTGTCGACGTGAAAGCCAACACAACGGCGGCGCCGCAGGTAAGCCGAGGCGCGACGCATCCGACCGACGCGAGCGACAGCGTTTCCGTCTGTTGCGAGAATTTTGCCTGAAGCTTCTGTCCTGCCGCCCGGCCAACAAAAAGACGCCAGCGATGTGGAACGCCGTCCGCCATTTTCCGTAACCTAAGTGAGGGCGGCGTGGTTCGCCACGATCGCTCCACTCACGTCAACGAAGGCCTGATAGCCGGCACGCATATCGATGCGGGCATGCATCTGCTTGAGCTGGACAATGGTGGATTATGTCAGAATTCCGCGTGGCCGTCGTCGGTGGCGGCATCGGTGGCATTGCTGCTGCGCTTTCGCTGCTGCAGATGGGGGTCGAGGTTACGGTTTACGAACAGGCCCACGAGTTGCGCGAGATCGGGGCAGGCGTCCAGATCAGTCCGAATGCATCGCGTATTCTGCATGGTCTAGGCCTTGGAGACGCCCTCGCGCAGTTCGGCGTCAGACCCCTCGCCTGGCATCAGCGCCGCTGGGACGACGCGCGCACGTTGCTGCGCACGCCGCTCGCCGGCGCCATGGAGCAGGCGTTCGGATTTCCCCACTATCAGATCCATCGCGCAGATCTGCTGCGCCTGCTGCTCGAACACCTGCCTCCCCGCGCGATGATGCCGGGACGTCAGCTCGTCGGCCTGCACAACGCTAACGATTTCGTCGAGCTGGAATTTGCCAACGGCGAACGCGCCACTGCCAGCCTGGTTGTCGGAGCGGATGGAATTCACTCGCGTGTCCGATCGCTGCTGTTCGACACCGGCGAGACGCGCTTTGCTGGCTGCGTCTGCTACCGCGGCCTCGTGCCCGCCGCCGCAGTGGCTCATCTCGATATTCCGGTCGAAGCGCAGATATGGATGGGGCCGGGCAAGCACTTCGTTCATTACTACGTCCGCGGCGGACAACTGTTCAACTTTGTTGCGGTAATCGATCGTTATGAATGGATTCCGGAATCATGGACTGAAAAGGGCGACAAGCATGACGCCCTCGCCGCATTCGCCGGCTGGCATCCGCAGATCCGCCAAATACTGAATGCGGTCGAAGACACCTTCGTCTGGGGGCTGTTCGACCGCGCGCCGATGCAGAGATGGTCCGCCGGCCGCGTCACGCTGCTGGGTGATGCCTGTCATGCGATGTTGCCGTTCATGGCACAGGGTGCGGCGCAAGCGATCGAAGATGGCGCCGCGCTCGCTGCGTGTCTGAGGCATGCCGGCGCCGACATCGCTTCAGCGCTCAATCACTACGAACGGCTTCGGCTACAGCGCACAGCGAAAGTTCAACAGCTTGCGGCGGCCAACAAAATCCGCTTCCACCTCGACGACGGAACGGTACAGCTCGCGCGAGACGCGGAGATGGCGCAGAATACGACCGACTTCTCGCTGCGCAACGTTGCATGGCTTTATGGCCATGACGCTGGTCGGATCGATGTCGAAAGCGTTGCCTGACCACGTACGAACTAACTTTCCTCTCCGGCCGCACGAACCATGAAATGCATCACACAATAGAGGCTCGCTATCACAACGATGGAGACAATAAGCAGTTTCATGCCCGCATGTTAGGTTGCGAAAATTTAAGGCAAAGCGCTTTTGCGACACGGTGAAACTTGGCGGTATTTCGCCTGTATCTGCGCTCGATCGCCCAGAATAAATTTGAACGTTCCGGGCCGCCACAGATGCAGATCCGGAGCCTCCCATGCAGGGCGAGCAGAAACCAAAATCCAGCCGCAAGGTTGCCAGTTCCGACGAACTGGCTGACTTGATCCAACGCACGGCAGCAGGAGACAAGTCTTCCTTTGCCAAGCTCTACGGTCTCACCCACCGTAAGCTCTACGGCGTCGCGCTCCACTTCGCGAAGAGCCGATCGGCAGCGAGCGACCTGCTTCAGGATTCATACCTGAAGATCTGGCGCAACGCCCATTCGTACGATCCAAAGATCGCCTCACCCGTCGCATGGATGACGTCGATCGTACGCAACCGGGCGATCGATATGATGCGCAGACAGCAGCTGCCGGTGGTTGAGGATGCGGAACAGATGCACGACATCGCCGCCGACGACAACGATCCAGCGCATGAAATCGACATGTCGCGAAAGCGGGCGCTGGCCTATGCGGCGTTCCGGGAAATACGCGAGGACCGGTTACGGATGATCGTTTTTGCCTATCTGCAGAACCAGAGCCGCGAACAGATCGCGCGCCGCTTCGGCATGCCGGTCAACACCATCAAGACGCTGCTGCGGCGGGCACTCCTCGAAGTGCGTGAGAAACTGGAGCAGCAGACGCGATGCTGTTGCGGATAACGCCCCAACGACCGCTCACGCTCGCACATGGCGATGAAGCGTACGGCGGCCCATCATCAGCTGCTCCGCGGCCTCGATGATCGCGTTGGCGTCGATATCGTATTCCGCATAGAGGTCGTCGATGGTTCCGGTCTGACCAAACTTGTCGACACCCAAGGCCTCGGTGCGGTGACCGTAGACACCGCCGAGCCAGGCGAGTGCCGACGGATGCCCGTCGATCACCGTGACGAAACGGCAGGTCTGCGGTAACGGCGCGAGCAGCCGCTCGATGTGCGCCACATGAGCGGACCGTCCGTTGCGGCGATGGCGTCGCGCCGATTGCCAGCCGCCATAGAGACGATCGGACGACGTAATGGCCAGCAGCCCGATATCGCGTACACTTTCGCCGAGCAGGCCGGTCGCTTCGATCGCTTCCGGCGCGACCGCACCCGTATAGGCGATGACCAGTTCGCAGTTGGCGCCGGGCTGGCGCAGCCAGTACGCGCCGCTGGTCACGTCGGCCTCCAGATCCTCGGTCATGATCCGGCGCGGCTGTTCGACCGTGCGCGTGGACAGTCGCAGATAGACGGAGCCACCCGGCTCGTCGCCGTCGTCCTTGTCGCGCTGCATGTGATTGAAGCCCCAGCGCATGATCGCCGCCAGTTCATCGACAAACGCCGGTTCGAACGACGCAAGGCCGTCCTGCGCCATGCCGATCAGCGGCGTTGCGGTCGACTGATGCGCCCCGCCCTCCGGCGCCAGCGTGATGCCCGATGGCGTCGCCGCCACCATGAAACGGGAATCCTGATAGCAGGCGTAGTTGAGCGCATCGAGGCCGCGCTGGATAAACGGATCGTACAGCGTGCCGATCGGGAACAGACGGACGCCATTGATCGAGTGCGACAGCCCCAGCGCCGAGAGCAGGATGAAGAGATTCATCTCGGCAATACCAAGCTCGATGTGCTGGCCCTTCGGCGACGAATCCCACGCGAAGGTCGAGGGAATCTTTTCGCGCCGGAACTGATCGACCTCTTCGGCACCCGCAAAGCGATGCCGGCGGTTCACCCACGCACCGAGATTCGTCGACACCGTCACGTCGGGTGAGGTTGTCACGATGCGCGACGCGAGCGTGCTATCGCCTTTGGCAAGATCGTTGAGAATGAGGCCGAAGCCCTGTTGCGTCGACATCTGCGGCGATGGCTGATAGGTCAGGCGCTGCGAGACATCGATCATATCGTCCCGAAGCCTGCGCGATCCGCCCTGCGCGAACGGCACCTGATCGAGGAAGCTCTGCAGATCGTTCGCCGGTAGCGACAGGCCCTCGAACTTCTCCCACTCATGACCGGTACGAACGTTCTGCGCTGTGCGCCAGGCCTCCATCTGCGTGACGGTCATCAGACCCGCATGGTTATCCTTGTGGCCCTGGAACGGCAGATCGACGCCCTTGATGGTGTAGGCAATAAAACAGGTCGGCCGGTCGTGATCGATCGCATCAAACGCCTCGATCAGGCTCTGCATGTCGTGACCGCCGAGATTCGACATCAGTGCCAGCAATTCTTCGTCGCTGCGCCGTCCAATCAGGCGGGAGACGTCGCCCTGATCGCCAATTTCATCCTGCAATCGTTTGCGGAAAGCCGCACCGCCCTGGAAACACAGCGCCGCATAGATCTGGTTCGGGCAACCATCGATCCATTTGCGCAACGCTTCGCCACCCGGCTCGGCAAACGCCGCTTGCATCAGCTTGCCGTACTTCACGATGACGACGTCCCAGCCGAAGTTGCGGAACATGGTCTCGAACTTCTCCCACAGCCCCTCGCGCACGACCGCGTCGAGGCTCTGGCGGTTGTAATCGACAACCCACCACGTATTGCGCAGACCCTGCTTCCATCCCTCGAGCAGCGCCTCGAAGATGTTGCCCTCGTCCATCTCGGCATCGCCGACGAGCGCGATCATCCGGCCCTTGCGCCGGTCGGGCATCCAGCCGTGCGCCGCCACATAGTCCTGCGCCACCGAGGAAAACAGCGTCTGCGCAACGCCGAGCCCGACCGAACCGGTCGAGAAATCGACGTCGTCCACGTCCTTGGTGCGTGACGGATAAGATTGCGCTCCGTGTAGCCCGCGGAAGTTCTCAAGATTCTCGCGCGTCTGCTGCCCAAGCAAATACTGGATCGCATGGAAGACGGGACTCGCGTGCGGCTTCACCGCAACGCGATCTTCCGGCTTGAGCACGGAGAAATACAGTGCACTCATGATGGTTGCGAGCGACGCCGACGATGCCTGATGGCCGCCGACCTTGAGCCCGTCGGTGTTCGGCCGAACGTGATTGGCGTTGTGGATCGTCCACGACGACAACCACAGCACCTTGCGGTTCAGTTCAGACAGGATCTTGATGCGCAACGACTCGGACATGGCGCCCTCCAGGCTGCGCTGATCCTACGCCTCCCCGCGCAACACCGTTTCCCAATATTTACCCCTCCGGAATCCTAGATTAGGATATTTTACCAATACTTAGCAGTATACTGGAGATCGTTCCCAATGGATGACCTCGATGCGATCGACCGCAAGATTCTCGCCATCCTGCAACAGGACGGGCGGACAACCATGCAGCAGCTCGCCGACCAGGTCGGCCTGTCGCTGTCGCCGTGCCATCGCCGGGTCAAGCTGCTCGAGAGCCAGGGCGTCATCAGCCGTTATGCGGCGATGGTCGACCAGAAAGCGATCGGACTGCATGTCAGCGTCTTTATCTCGATCAAGCTCGTGCGCCAGAAAGAAGAGGACCTTGCCCGCTTCGCCAAGGCCATCTCCAAGTGGGACGAGGTTCTGGAGTGCTACCTCATGACCGGCAATCGCGACTACCTGCTGCGCGTTGTTGCGGCCGATCTTGCGGCCTATGAGAATTTCCTGAAGACCAAGCTCACCCGCCTAGATGGCATCGCGTCCATTGAGTCGAGCTTCGCACTCAGCCAGGTGAAATACTCCATCGCGCTGCCGGTATGAAAAATCCGGACTTGCCGTGGACGCAACGAACTCCGATGATCCGCGGCCTTACGAGCAGTACGAGAAGCCATGCCCACACGCGAGACAACCATCGACAACGTCCGCAGCTTGTTCGACAGCGACGGGTTCCTAGAAATGCTGCGTCCGCTTGTCGCTCTGCGCACGGAGAGCCAGGAAAAGAACCGTCACGATGAATTGCGGGCATTTCTGACCGACGGCATCGCGCCGCACCTTAAGGCGATGGGCTTTTCGATCGGGCTCCACCCGAACCCGGTAAACGCGCACGGCGACTTCATGATCGCCGAGCGGCACGAGAGCGACGACCGTCCCACCATCCTGATCTACGGCCACGGCGATACCGTGCGTTGCGAGCCGGCGCAGTGGCGCAACAATCTCGATCCCCTTGCGGTGACCATCGACGGCGACCGCTGGTATGGCCGAGGCACCGCCGATAACAAGGGCCAGCACGCCATCAACATCGCAGCGCTTCGCACAGTGTTCGATGCGCGCGGCGGCCGCCTCGGGTTTAACGTTCGTCTGATTTTGGAGACCGGCGAGGAAGTCGGCTCGCCCGGCCTGCACGAGATATGCCGACAGCATAAGGACGCACTCGCCGCTGATGTGCTGATTGCATCCGACGGGCCCCGCCTCACCGCGGACCGTCCAACCATCTTCCTTGGCTCGCGCGGCATGGTCCGCTTCGGCCTCTCGATCGATCTGCGCGACGGCGCCCATCACTCCGGAAACTGGGGCGGCCTCTTGCGCAATCCCGGCACGATCCTCGCGCACGCCATCGCCACGCTGGTCGATGCGCGTGGCACGATCCTGGTCGAAGGACTACGGCCACCGCCGATATCGCCGGCGGTGCGGCAAGCGTTAGCCGACATCAAGGTCGGCGGCGGTCCGGATGAGCCCGACATCGATTCCGATTGGGGCGAGCCGGGTCTCACCGCCGAAGAGCGCGTCTTCGGCTGGAATTCACTCGAGGTGCTGGCCTTCAAGACAGGCAACCCGGAGCGGCCGCTGAATGCAATCCCCGGCAACGCGTCGGCGATGATGCAACTGCGCTACGTTGTCGGCACCGACGTCAGCAAGCTTGCGGGCATTCTTCGTGCGCACTTCGATCGTGCCGGCCTGCCGTGGGTCAAGGTCGAGTCGCAGATCTCCGAGACGATGGCCGCGACCCGGCTCGATCCGAACGATCCGTGGGTGACGTGGGCGAAGGCATCGATTGCGAAGACCACAGGCGCCCCGCCCGCGATCCTGCCGAACCTTGGCGGTTCAATTCCGAACGACGCATTTGCCGATATCCTCGGCATGCCGACGATCTGGATCCCGCACTCTTATCCCGGCTGTCTGCAGCACGGTCCGGACGAGCACCTTCTCGGCTCAGTGGTGCGAAATGGGCTCGGCATCATGGCCGGCCTCTTCTGGGATCTCGGCGAGAAATAAGGGTCGTTCGCGCTCCCTCTACGGCCCCGCGCAAACCGGCCCAGAGCAATCCCTAGTGGCTGATCATCCACGGACGCGCGGTCGGGAATCCCTTGGCGCCGCTCTTCGTCTTGGTCATCAGCCGCGCAGGCTTCTTGCCCGAACAGCAGCCGCAGTTGGCGCCGTGCGCACGCGATTCCTTGTACTCACCGACAGTCTTGGGGGCATGGCGGCTGCGCTCGTTGGTGGCATGCGCGATCCGCGACTCCGCCGGCATGCACGAGAAGCGCGGCGCGGTGAGAATGACGCGCGGCGATTCCGCGCCGCAGTTCGTGCAATCGCACGGCAGATCGTATTCAGACATCGGCCGCATTTCGGTGAACGGGCCGCAGTCGTCGCAGAGATATTCGTAGACGGGCATCGGTGCTCTCGCTCGATTGGAGTGACCGATGCGGGGCGGTCTGCCGGGATCCGCCCCGCATCGCTATCGCCGCGGGATTATTTATCCTGCGACAAAGGCATCTGGATATCGCCCTTGATATGCTTCACCGGCCCTGCCGATGACGGCATCACGTCGAAGTCGAAGATCTCCGTCGGTAGCCATAGCGTGGCGCACGCATTCGGCACGTCGACGACGCCCGAGATATGGCCCTGGCACGGCGCGGTGCCGAGGATCGAGTACGCCTGCGCGCCGGAGTACCCGAACTTCTTCAGATACTCGATCGCGTTCAGGCAGGCCTGACGATAGGCGATGTGAACGTCGAGGTAATGCTGCTTGCCGGCCTCGTCGACCGAGATGCCCTCGAAGATCAGGTAGTCCTTGTAGTTCGGCGTGATCGGCGACGGCTTGAACACGGGGTTTTTGATACCATACTTGGCGACGCCGTCCTTGATGACGTCGACCTTGAGATGCAGCCAGCCGGCCATCTCGATCGCGCCGCAGAAGGTGATTTCGCCGTCGCCCTGGCTGAAGTGCAGGTCGCCCATCGAAAGACCGGCGCCAGGCATGTAGACGGGGAAGTAGATCTTCGAGCCGCGCGACAGATCCTTGATGTCGCAATTGCCGCCGTGCTCGCGCGGCGGCACGGTGCGCGCACCTTCCGCCGCTGCCTTGGCTTTGCCATCACCTTTCATGCGGCCCATGTGCGCCGTCGGACCGAACGGCGGATTGGCGAGACCCGGCACACGCGTCGGGTTGGTCGCGATCAGCTCAGCCTCGCGCTTGTTCCACATCTCAAGCATCTTCGGATCGGGCAGACAGCCGATCAGGCCGGGATGGATCAGACCGGCGAAATTGACGCCGGGGATGTGACGCGACGATGTGTAGAGACCCTTGATGTCCCAGATCGACTTCTGCGCCAGTGGGAAGTGATCGGTGAGGAAACCGCCGCCGTTCTTCTTCGAGAAGAAGCCGTTGAAGCCCCACAGGCTCTCCTTGAGCGGACCGACATCGAGCAGATCGACGACGAGGAGATCGCCGGGCTCGGCGCCCTTGACGCCGATCGGCCCCGAGAGGAAGTGCACGATCGACAGGTCGATGTCGCGCACGTCATCGGCGGAGTCGTTGTTCTTGATGAAACCGCCGGTCCAATCGTAGGTCTCGATGATGAAGTCATCGCCGGGGTTCACCCATGCGACCATCGGAATGTCGGGATGCCACCGGTTGTGGATCATGTCGTTTTCGTAGGCCGACTTCGTAAGGTCGACTTTGATTAGTGTGTCAGGCATTTCGGGGCTCCCCTTGGCTACGCGTGAAGTACTTACTTGCGATAAACGACCCCGGCCGGATCAAACGGATAGAAACTTGGAAATCTGCGCGGCATCCACGCTGGCGCGCGGATCGTCGCGAACGATCTCGCCGTTCTCAATGACGAGAACACGGTCGGCGACATCGAGCGCGAAGCTCAAAACTTGTTCGGACACGACAATGGAGAGACCGCGTTCGTCGCGAATGCGCCGCAGCGTGCGCGCCATCTCGCGAATGATCGACGGCTGAATGCCTTCGGTCGGTTCATCCAAGAGGAGCACCTTCGGTTTGGTCGCGAGCGCGCGCGCAATGGCGAGCTGCTGCTGTTGACCGCCGGAGAGATTGCCGCCGCGGCGGCCTTTCATCTCGAGCAGCACCGGGAAGAGTTCGTAGATATCGCCCGGCACTTCGCTCTCGTTATGGACGACGAGACCGGTCTCGATGTTCTCCTTCACCGTCATGGTGGAGAAGATCATGCGGCCCTGCGGCACGTAAGCGAGCCCCTTGGCGACGCGCTCGTAGCTCTTCATCGTTGCGAGCTCGGCGCCGTCCATCGTGACTGATCCGCTTTTGGTCGGCACGATGCCCATCAGGGACTTCATCAGCGTGGTCTTGCCCATGCCGTTGCGGCCCATGATCGCGACGATCTCGCCGGGCGCGACCGAGACGTTCAGGCCGTGGAGCACTTCGCTCTGCCCGTACGCCACATGAAGGTCTGAGATTGCCAGCATCGCAGCGATCCTTTGTTAATGGCCGAGATAGACTTCGATGACCTTCGGGTCGTTCTTCACCTTTTCCATCGGGCCTTCCGACAGAATCTTGCCCTGGTGCAGAACGGTGACCTTGTGCGCGATGTCCTCGACGAACTTCATGTCGTGCTCGATGACGAGCACCGAGCGATCCTTGATGATGCGGTTGAGCAGCTCGGCGGTCTTGACGCGTTCGCTGACGCTCATGCCAGCCACCGGCTCGTCGAGCATCAGCAGGTCGGGGTCCTGAATCAGCAGCATGCCGATCTCGAGCCACTGCTTCTGGCCGTGACTGAGCAGGTCCGCCTGCATGCCGAGGCGATCTTTCAGGAAGATCATCTCCGCGACTTCTTCCACGCGCTCGCGCACGGCGGCGTCGCGCTGGAACGCCAGTGCGCCGAACACGGTGCGGCCGCGCGGATAGGAGATTTCCAGATTCTCGAAGACCGTAAGGTCTTCGTAGATCGACGGCGTCTGGAATTTGCGGCCGACGCCCGCAGCGACGATCTGGTTCTCCTTCAGCTTGGTCAGCTCCTTGCCGCGGAACTGAATCGAACCGGACGTGGCTTTGGTCTTGCCGCAGATCAGGTCCAGCACCGTGGTCTTGCCGGCGCCGTTCGGCCCGATGATCACCCGGATCTCGTTCTCGTCGATGTAGAAGGAGAGATCGTCGACCGCCTTGAAGCCGTCGAACGAGACGGACAACGCTTCGACCGCGAGCAGGAATTCCTTGGGCTGGTGACCGATCAGCATCGTCGTTCTCCTCACTCAGCCGGTGCGCCGTCGGCGATGGTGCCGCTCGACCAACCGCCCTTGCCTGCTTTGGACTTGCGCATTGCGATCAACCGGTCGATCCGCGGCTGGACGTGATCCTTCCAGATGCCGGCCAGGCCATTCGGGAAGACGAGGACGACCGCGATGAAGAGGCCGCCGAGGCCGAACAACCAGAGCTGCGGGAATGATTCCGAGAACATGGTCTTGGCGAAGTTGACGACCAGCGCGCCGTAGACCGCGCCGAAGATCGACAGGCGGCCACCCACCGCGGTGTAGATCACCATCTCGATCGACGGCACGATGCCGACGAAGGACGGTGACATGAAACCGACATTGAGTGTGAACATCGCACCGCCGATCGCCGCAAAAACGGCGGCGATGCAGAAGGCAAAGATCTTGAAGTTGGCGACGCTGTAGCCGGAGAAGCGGACCCGGTCCTCCTTCTCGCGCATCGCGACAAGGATACGGCCGAGCTTCGAGTGCCGCACGAACTGCGCCACCATGATGCAGGCGAACAGCATCGAAACTTGGAAGAAGTAAAGCGCGACCTTGGCGTTGTCCGGACGGATGTCCCAGCCCTTCAGCGTGCGCAGATCGGTGATGCCGTTGATGCCGCCGGTGTAGCCCTGCTGGCCGACGATCAGGATGGTCATGATCGCGGCAATCGCCTGAGTGATGATGACGAAGTACACACCACCGACGCGGCGTTTGAACATCGCGGCACCGATGATGAAGGCAAAGAACGCCGGAATAACCAGGATCGCGATGATCGTAAACGTGAGGCTGTTGAACGGCTGCCAGAAGAACGGCAGCGACGTGAGCTGATTCCAGTCCATGAAGTCCGGAATACCCGGTGTCGACTGGATCTTGGTGTTCTCGACGCTCGACGCTTCGAGCTTGAGATACATCGCCATGCAGTAGCCGCCGAGGCCGAAAAACACACCCTGCCCGAGGCTCAGAATGCCGCCGAAGCCCCAGCACAGCACGAGGCCGAGTGCGACGAAAGCGTAGGTCAAATACTTCGCGACGAGATTGAGCCGGAACACATCGAGCGAGAGCGGCAGGATCACCATCAGGATCAACGCCAGCGCCAGTACGCCAATTAGTTCGGAACGTTTGAGGAAGCGCGGATTGTCCGTCATGTTATTGAACCTTTCTCAGCGGCGGACCTTGATGGCGAACAGACCCTGCGGACGCAGCATCAGGATGATGACGATGGCGAGCAGCGTGAGCACCTTGGCCATCGAGCCCGACATGAAGAACTCCATGGTCGACTGGGCCTGCGAGATGGTGAAAGCCGAAGCGATGGTGCCGAGCAGGCTGGCCGCGCCGCCGAACACGACGACAAGGAACGTGTCGACGATGTAAAGCTGGCCTGAGGTCGGCCCCGTCGAACCGATCATTGTGAAGGCGCTGCCGGCGATGCCTGCGATGCCGCAGCCGAGACCGAAGGTGTAGCGGTCGACCTTCTCGGTGTTGATGCCGGTGGCGCCGGCCATCACGCGATTCTGCACCACCGCACGCACCTGTTTGCCCCAGCGCGAGCGATACATGATGTAAGCGACTGCGAGCGTGATCAGCGCAGTGAGCGTCATCACGAAGATGCCGTTGATCGGAACTTCGATGGTATCGGTGATCTGCTTCGAGCCCAGCATCCACTGCGGCAGCTCGACGCCGACCTCGCGGGCGCCGATGAAGGAGCGATAGGCCTGCTGCAGGATCAGGCTGAGGCCCCAGGTTGCCAGCAACGTATCGAGCGGCCGCTTGTACAGATGCCGTATCAGCGCCCATTCGACCAGCATGCCCAGCGCGCCCGAGGCGCAGAACGCGAGCGCCATGGCAACGAAGAAGTAGCCGGGAAACAGCGACGGCAGATGACTCTGGAAGAATGTCGATGTGAGGTAGGTGGTGTAGGCACCGAGGATCATGAACTCCCCGTGTGCCATGTTGATGACGCCCATTTGGCCGAAGATGATCGCAAGACCGAGCGCCATCAGTACGTACACGGAGAACAGGATCAGGCCAGCGAAGCCCTGCATGGCGAAGATCGCACCGAGATCGCCGAGCGAATAGTCACCGAACATTTGGAAGCCTCCGTGTGGGAGAGAGAACCCGCCTCGCGGCGAACCGCGACGCGGGGGCTGTGGGCAAGGACCCGTTGAGAAGCCCTCGCCAGGGAGCTGTTACTGATAGCCCTTGGGGAACGGATCGGGCTCGACAAGCTCGGCCGTTTCGAAGACGAGCTCGAACTGGCCATCGAGTTTGGCCTTGCCGACGCGGGTCTTCGACCAAAGGTGATGGTTCTTGTGGATGCGGACGTAACCTTCCGGCGCACCCTTGAACTCGATGCCTTCCGAGGCCGCCGCCACCTTGTCGACGTCGAACGAGCCGGCTTTCTCGACGGTCGCTTTCCAAAGCCATGGCCCGAGATAGGCAGCCTGGGTCACGTCTCCGATGACCGTCTTTTCGCCCCACATCTTCTTGAATGCGGTGACGAAGGCCTTGTTGTTGTCGTTGCCGAGCGACTGGAAGTACTTCATGCAGGCATAGGCGTTGGCGATGTTCTCGCCGCCGATGCCGTCGATCTCGTCTTCGGTCACCGAAATCGTCAGTAGAGTCTGCTTCGATAGATCGATACCGGCCGCCTTGAGCTGCTTGTAGAACGCGACGTTCGAACCGCCGACGATGATCGCGTAGATCACGTCCGGCTTGGCGAGCTTGATCTTGTTGATCACCGAGTTGAACTGGGTGTGACCGAGCGGGAAGTATTCTTCGCCGAGCACCTTCTGCTTGAGATTGTTCTCGATGTGCTTGCGCGCGATCTTGTTCGACGTGCGCGGCCAGATGTAGTCGGAGCCGAGCAGGTAGTAGGTCTTGGAGCCCTTCTCCTTCGTCACCCAGTCGAGGCCGGCGATGATCTGCTGCGTCGCTTCCTGGCCGGTGTAGATGACGTTCTTCGACTGCTCGAGGCCTTCATAGAAGGTCGGGTAGTAGAGCATGCCGTTATACTGTTCGAACACCGGCAGCACCGCCTTGCGCGACGCCGAGGTCCAGCAGCCCATCACGGACGCGCACTTGTCGTTGACGAGCAGCTTCTTCGCCTTCTCGGCGAAGGTCGGCCAGTCGCTGGCGCCGTCTTCCTGCACGAACTTGATCTTGCGGCCGAGCACGCCGCCCATGGCGTTGATCTGCTCGATCGCGAGTTTCTCGGCCTGCACGGAACCCGTTTCCGAGATCGCCATGGTTCCGGTAACAGAGTGCAGGATGCCGACCGTGACTTCCGTGTCAGTGACCGCGAGACCCGTTGTGTTCACAACCGACGTCGGCGGGCCTGCACCAAAAACAGGCGTCGGCAGCAAAGACAATGCAGGGAGTGCCGCCATTCCCATCAACAACTTGCGGCGATCTACAAAGCTCAGACCTCGATCTTGTGCGTCCGACATGACGGCCCCTTTCTCCGCTGTTTTTTCACCTTCCGCGGGAGAGGTTGGCCCGAATTGTGCAGCGCACAGATACGCAGGATTGCGTATACTGCACCGCAAAATGACTACGTAGGCTGCGTACGGGTCTACGCGAGTGACGAAGGAGCAAGGCGTGTCGGGTCGACAGAGAATCGACCGTGTCCGTCGCCAGTACAATCAATGGGTGGCGAACCAGACACTGGAAGACTACGCACTCCGCTTCACCGCCAAGAGTGCGCGGCGCTGGTCGGCGAGCCGCGTCGCAAACACCGCTCTCGGCGCCATTTCGTTCCTGGCCCTTGAAGCGATCGGCGGAACAATCACGCTCAATTACGGCTTCACCAATTCGGTTGCGGCCATCGCCGTCGTCAGCGCCATCATCTTTTTCTGCGGTCTGCCGATCGCCTATTACGCGGCGAAATGCGGCGTCGATATCGACCTGCTGACGCGCGGCGCCGGCTTCGGCTACATCGGCTCGACCATCACATCGCTGATCTACGCGTCGTTCACTTTTATCTTCTTCGCGATCGAAGCCGTGATTCTGGCGATGGCTCTGGAGATCTGCTTCGGCCTGCCCCGCCCGATCGGATATCTCGTCAGCGCGGTCGTTATCATTCCGCTGGTCACCCACGGCATCACGCTCATCAGCCGCTTTCAACTGTGGACGCAGCCGTTCTGGATTGCGCTTCACATCCTCCCGTTCGTTGCGATCGGCATGAGCGACGGACAGGTGTTTCGCGACTGGACCGGCTATGCAGGCGACCATGGCGACAGTAACGGAGCATTCAATCTGCTGCTCTTCGGCGCGGCAGCATCGGTTGTGTTCTCACTGATTGCGCAGATCGGCGAGCAAGTCGACTTCCTGCGCTTCCTCCCGCGCGACCGCCGTGACGCCAAGTTGAGCTGGTGGTTGGCACTGCTGAGCGCCGGCCCCGGATGGATCATCCCCGGCGCGCTGAAGCTGATGGCTGGTTCCTTCCTCGCCTACTATGCGCTCAGCCACGGCGTTCCGCCGGAACAGGCCGGTGAGCCGACGCAGATGTATCTCACCGCGTTCAAACAGCTCGTAAGCGAACCGCATGTCGCGCTGGCACTGACCGGCTCGTTCGTGGTGCTGTCGCAGATCAAGATCAACGTCACAAATGCCTATGCCGGCTCGATCGCTTGGTCGAACTTCTTCTCGCGGCTGACGCATAGCCATCCCGGCCGCGTCGTTTGGCTCGTCTTTAACGTTATCGTCGCACTGCTGCTGATGGAGATCGGCGTCTACAAGGCGCTGGAGCAGACGCTCGGCCTCTATTCCAACATCGCCATCGCCTGGGTCGGTGCGCTTGTTTCCGACCTCGTCGTCAACAAGCCGCTCGGCCTGCGGCCGCAGACGATGGATTTCAAGCGCGCGCACCTCTACGATATCAATCCAGTCGGCGTCGGCGCGATGATCATTGCAACAATTGCATCGATCGCCGCATTCTACGGTCTCTTTGGCGCGACCGCGCGAGCGCTGGCGCCGTTCATCGCGCTTGGCACGGCCTTCGCGACGGCGCCTATCATTGCATTCTCGACGCGCGGCAAATTCTATCTCGCCCGCAAGCCGAAGCGCACCTGGCAGGACTTGCCAGCGATCCAGTGCTGTATCTGCGAGCACTCGTTCGAGCCTGAAGACATGGCCGGCTGCCCGGCCTACGCCGGACCGATCTGCTCGCTGTGCTGTTCGCTCGATGCCCGCTGCCACGATTTATGTAAACCGCATGCACGCGTGCAAGCGCAGGTATCGGAAACGCTCGGCAAGATTCTGCCGCAGCCGGTGTTCGTGGTCGTCAACTCGCAGCTCGGCCGCTATCTCAGCGCCTTCATGGCGTCGTGCGCGCTGATCGGCGTCACCCTCGGGCTGATTTATCTGCAAAGCTCGGTCGATACACCGAACGTGACCGCGCTCGGCGACGTGCTGTGGAAGGTGTTCTTTGCACTCGTCATCATTGTCGGCGTCGTGGTCTGGCTGTTCGTGCTGGCACAGCAAAGCCGCAAAGCCGCCGAAGCGGAAACGGCGCGGCAAACCACGCTGCTAATCCAGGAAATCGACGCACACCGCAAGACCGATGCTGAGTTGCAGCGCGCCAAGGAAGCCGCCGAATCCGCCAACCTCGCCAAGAGCCGTTACGTGGTCGGCCTGAGCCACGAGCTGCGCTCGCCGCTCAACGCCATCAGCGGCTATGCGCAACTCCTTGAACAGGACGACGCACTGCAGCCCAAGGCCAAGAACCAGGTCGGTGTGATGCGGCGGAGTGCCGATCACCTTTCCGGCCTGATCGACGGCATTCTGGATATCTCCAAGATCGAGGCGGGCCGCATCCATCTGTCGCGCGACGAGGTGCGTTTCAACGAATTCCTCGATCAGCTCGTCAGCATGTTCCGCCTGCAGGCCGCCGCCAAAGGCATCGACTTCATCTTCGATCAGCCGGAATTCCTGCCGCCGGTGGTCTATGCCGACGAGGCGCGGCTGCGGCAGGTGCTGATCAATCTCCTGTCGAACGCGATCAAGTTCACGCAATCCGGCAGCGTCCGCTTCTGCGTCGACTACCGCAGCCCCGTCGCGGAATTTCGCATCATCGATACCGGCCCAGGCATCGCGCCGGACGATCTCGAGCGCATCTTTGCACCGTTCGAGCGCGGTTCGCTCGGCGCGGCACAGCCGCAGACCGGCACCGGTCTCGGCCTCACCATCTGCCGCCTGCTGGCTGGCGTGATGGGCGGCAACATCACGGTCACGAGCCGGGTCGGTTCAGGCAGCACCTTCCAGGTGAAGCTCCTGCTGTCGGAGGTCATCAATCCAACACCTAAGACGTTGATTGGCGGTCCGATCACCGGTTATGACGGGCCGCGTCTGACGGTTCTGATCAGTGACGACGATCCCGTGCAGCGGGAAATGCTGCGCGAAGTGCTCGACCCGCTCGGCTTCATCGTTCTGACTGCCGCCAACGGTCCCGATTGCCTTCGCCTTGCCGAGCACAGCCGTCCCGACTTGTTCCTGCTCGATATCACCATGCCAGGCATGGACGGCTGGACCGTTGCGGAGTCACTTCGTGCGAACGGCCACACTGACGCGCGCATCATGATGACATCGGCAAGCGCGCTCGAAGCCCATGGCGCGACACTCGCGCGGACCTTCCACGACGCCTACCTGATGAAGCCGATCGATATCCATCGGATGATGGAAACGATCAGCCAATTGCTCCAGATCAACTGGACGCACAATGGGGATGATTCTCCCGCGCCGGTGCTAAAGCCGTGGTCCGAGATCACTAAGCCGCCGCATCATCACGTTGCCGAACTGATCGATCTCGCGCGCATCGGCCATGTGCGCGCCATCCAGATCAAGCTCGACCGGATTTCGAAGGAGCACCCGGACTGTGCAGAGTTCATCAGCCGCATGCATGACATCGTCAACCGCTTCGACCTCCCGCAACTCACCGCCACCCTACAGTCGTTCTATGACTACGAGCCCTGACACCGGACGGCGCGACATTGCGCTGGTCGTCGACGATTCGCCGGAAACGCTGCGGCTTCTGACCGACGCGCTCGACGATGCCAACATGACGGTGATGGTGGCACTCGACGGCGAGTCGGCGATCCGCATCGTCGCGCAGATCACACCAGACGTGATCCTGCTGGACGCTGTGATGTCGGGCCTCGACGGCTTCGAGACCTGCCGCCGGTTGAAGCAGGATCCGGCGCTGGCGCAGGTGCCGATCATCTTCATGACCGGACTTGCCGAGACCGAGCACATCGTGCGCGGCCTGGAGGCGGGCGGCGTCGACTACGTCACCAAACCGATCGTGGTTCAGGAGATGCTGGCGCGCATCCGTGTGCATCTCACCAACGCACGCATGACCCAGAGCGCTCGCACTGCGCTCGATGCAGCTGGCCGCTTTCTGTTCGCCGTCGATCGCGAAGGTCAGATCGCCTGGGCCACGCCGCAAGCGCGCAACCTGCTCGCTGACGCCGGCGCGCTAGCGGTCGCCTGGCCGCACCGCAACGATTTGACGGCGTGGCTCGCCGGCGTCCCGCTCGATGCTCCGTCCCAAGGCACGTTCCGCATGCGCACGCCGACCGAGGAACTGCACGTCCAGTACATCAGCCGCTCGGGCCCGAACGAATTCCTGCTGCGCATCCAGTCCACCGATCCGGGGGCGAAGGTCGATCTCGGTCCCGAACTGGGTCTGACCACACGCGAGGCCGAAGTGCTGAGCTGGCTCAGCAAGGGCAAGACCAACCGCGATATCGCACAGATTCTGGGCCTCAGTCCGCGCACCATCGACAAGCATCTGGAGCAGATTTACGCCAAGCTCGGCGTCGAGAACCGCGTCGCGGCAACCGCCGTCGCTATACAGAAGCTCGGCATGAAGAACGGCTAGTCTCGCCTATGACGCCCGACAAACTATCCGGCAAGCTCGCCGGGATGTTCGGGCTTACGGCGTCAATCGCAGCGTCTCTGCCATACGGACAAGGTCAACGAACGTGCGTGCGCCCATCTTGCGCATCGCGGCGCCACGATGAATCTTCACCGTGATCTCGCTGAGGTTGAGATCTCCGGCGACCTGCTTGTTCATTTTCCCGGTAGTCACGAGCGCCATCACCTGGCGCTCTCGCGGCGATAGCGTTTCGAAGCGCGCGCGCAGCTCGCTCTCGTCCTTCTCCAATGAACGGCGGGTCTCATCATTGGCAATGGCCGTCGTCACCGCATCAAGCATTTCCTGGTCGCGAAACGGCTTTGCCAGAAAATCAACGGCGCCGGCCTTCATCGCGCGCACGCTCATGGGAATGTCGCCGTGGCCGGTCATCATCACGACGGGAATGCGCGTGCCGCGGTCGACCAACTGCTGCTGGAAGTCGAGCCCCGATTGACCGGGTAACCGTACGTCGAGAACAAGGCAGCAGGGTCCCTGCCCGAGATCGGCGGTCAGAAAATCCTTGGTGGTGCCATAGAGACGCGTTGTGAGCCCGACAGAGCGGAAGAGGCTGTCGAGGGAGAGCCGGATCGATTCGTCGTCGTCAACGATGTGCACCGTACCCATGGCATAAACACAGCAAATGACCGCTGAAAAATCAACCGTTTGGCCACGCCAGCCAGATCAGTTGCGCGCGATAGCCCATCCGCGGAAGCGATCGGCCAATGAATGGCTCAGACATTAGTCCCGCCAAGTACACGACTTCACTAGCACTTGGGTATGATTTTAATGGCAAGCCATTTGTGAGCATTTGTAACGAATGGGGAGCGACCTCGGAACCGCGCACGAAAGCGCAAAAGGCAGACAATTGAGATTGTTAAGGGTTGCCATTATCGACGACGACACATCGCTGCGCGTGGCGTTGGCCGGGTTGCTGCGATCTCACGGCCATCATGTCTTCGAGCATGCATCGGCGGAGACTTTTCTGAATAGCAGCGATGTGGGCCGAATCGACTGCATCGTGTCCGACATCCACATGCCCGACATGAACGGGATCGAACTAAAGCAGCGGCTCAACCTGGCCGGGGATCATACGCCGGTCGTTCTGATGACCGGACGGACCTACCCGGGCCTCGAGGCCCAGGTGACTGCGGCCGGCGCCTATGGTCCACTCGCCAAGCCGTTCGAGGCCACGGCGCTGCTGAACGCGATTGCGGCTTCGATCCGCATGGCCGACTGAGCAGTCGGTTGCGGACAGGCCGCATGACGAGGGAGATATTGGCCAGCCAGGAGCTTGCGCGACGAACGCATATCCAGCGCGCGGCGTGGATGGCTGCAGCCGCGCTGCTCGCGCTTGGGATCTTCATCGTTGATGCATTCAGCCCGTTTGGCGTTGCAATCGCGGTTCTTTATGTCGTCGTTCTACTGGTCGCGAACCAGTTCGCGAGCCGAAACGGGCTGATTCTGATAGGGACCGGCTGCTTCATTCTGACCGTGATCGGCTTCTTGTTTGGCCACGGGAATGAACCGGTCAGCGAGGCCACGTTCCGCTTCCTGATCAGTCTCTCAGCGATCATCATCGCGACAGCCTTGCTGTTGCGCGGACGAAACGTGATTGCGGCGCTGGAAGAGAGCGAAGCGCGCTACCGCATGTTTCTGAACATCTCCGCCGTATCATTCTGGCGGCTCGACGTTCACGAGTTAAATCAAATCCTGGCGAATCTACGCGCGGCGGGTGTGCGGGATCTCAGGCGTCACGCGGAAGACGATCCCGAATTCGTTTCCGACGCAATGAAGGCCGTCAGGATCGCCGACGTCAATCACCGGGGGGTCGAGCGTATCGGGGCACGCACCCGCGACGAACTGATCGGTCAGTCGGTGAGATATGGATGGCCGAAAAGCACGCACGATGTTTTTCTCCGCGGCGTCGAAGCGATATTCAACGGCGAGACCAGCTTTCAGGCCGAAACGCGCGTGCGGACGATGCAGGGCAATGAGCTCGACACGCTCTTCTGCATGTCGAGTCCGCCCGAAATTCTCGACCGCGGCACGATCCTGGTGGCACACATCGACATCACCGAGCAGATCGAGGCGCGCAAAGCGCTGGCAGGCATGCAAGCGGACCTCGCGCATGCCGCGCGCCTATCGATGCTGGGCGAGTTGACGGCCTCCATCGCTCACGAAGTCAACCAACCGCTGGCGGCGATGGCGACCAATGGCGAAGCCGGCCTGCGCTGGCTCGAACGCGCGCAGCCGCATATCGAGGAGGCACGCACCGCCCTCGCCCGGATTATCGCCGACGCTCGACGCGCGGCTGACGTCATCGTCCGCATCCGCGGCATCGCCAGCAAGGCGCCGCCTGCGAAAGCCGAACAGGCCGTCAATCCGGTAATCGACGAGACCCTGCAATTCGTTCAGCACGAGCTGCAAACACACGGCGTCGAGGTTCGCCTCGATCTGGCGGCTGATCTGCCGAATGTGCTGATGGACCGGGTTCAGATTCAGCAGGTGCTGTCCAACCTGATCGTCAACGCGGTGCAGGCGATGAGCGAACACGGGTTCAGTCCGCCGTGTATCACCATTAGCTCGCATGCCGACGCAGATGGTCTCGTCCGCGTTGTGGTGGCCGACAACGGCCCCGGCATCGACGCTGACGATCGAGAACGGTTGTTCGACAGCTTCTTCACGACCAAGCCGGGGGGCATGGGTCTCGGCCTGCCCATCAGCCGCTCCATTGTCGAAGCCCACGGCGGCACGATAGCGATTGACGAGCAATCCGGCGGCGGCGCGCGCTTCACCGTTAAACTTCCATCCACCTCTCGCACCACAACGGCAGCCGGCTGACCGGTTTGCACCACGTCAATTGTGCTGCGGTGAAGACTGAATGCCGGTGGCCAGGCCGGGGTTGATTTGCTCCGGCCTCGATGTGGCCTGCGCCTGCTACCCCGGAACCGACTGCGCCGGCTCATAGCCGGTCGTGACCGTCGGAATGCAGTCAGGACGCGGCGTCGGGCCGTTGTAAACAACGGACAGACTGGCACGGGTCCGGTCAAGCCATGTCGAACGATCCGCCGTGGAACTGTCGCGGATCGTGACCGTTGCCGTCATGCCCGACACAAGCGGTACGCCGGGCGGCACCTCGTCGATTGCGATGCGAACCGGAACGCGCTGCGCCAGCCGCACCCAGGTGTAGACAGGATCGACGTTCGGGAGCCCTTGCGTGCCGGCAGCTGCGTTGGAGACGCTGAGGCCGCGGGTGATCGTTTTCACGTGCCCCACGATCGGCGCTGAATAGCCGATCAGCTTCGCTTCGACGCGCGTTCCCGTACAAACGCGTGCCATCTTGGTCTCTTCGAAGTACCCGTCGATCCAGAAGCTGTCGGTGTCGATGATGGAAACATTTGCGGCGCCCTGACGAGCGTAGTCGCCGGCCCGCAGCAGCAGGTTGGTGACATAACCGTTCACCGGACTGCGGATTTCAGTTCGCTTGAGGTTGATCTCCGCCTGGGCGACCTGATGCCGGGCCACTTCGAATGCAGCTTCTGCCTGAATCGCGTTGCCGGCATAGACCTGCTGCTGTTCCGGTGTGGTCGCCAGACTCGACAACTGAAGCCGCCGCTCCAGCTGCCGTTCCTTCACCTGCAGATCGGCTGCCCGCTGTTGCAAATTCGACCGGCTGGTGCGCAAGGCGATGTCGAAGTCAAACGGATCGATAACGTACAGAACATCTCCCTTGTGCACGAACTGGTTGTCGGCAACACGCAGCTCCTTGATCCGGCCTGACACCTCGGGAGCTACGCTTGCGACTTGAACGCGCACACGCCCATCGCGAGTCCACGGGGCGGTCAGATAGTGATCCCAGGCGAGCAGCGAAATCAGCAGCGCCGACAGTGCAATGACCACTGTCGCCAGCGCTCTCGCCGATGCTAGCAGCACCGCGCGCGGGAAAGGCCGTTTCCGGGACGAAAGATCTTCTGGTGAAGAAGCGGCTTGATCGCCGTCTTGAGCAGCCGGCGCAACGAGATCCTCGATCTCAGATTGGATAGACCTAGCATCGGCTTGCGCCGACTGTGGATTCGAAGATTCTGTCGCCGGACCCGGTGCAACCTGGCGAGCCGATTCATCCCTGAGAGGCGTTTCCATGACAAGCTCCGTTAAGCGAGAAGAACGAGCGTGCCGACCACTGCCACGTAGAGGCTGAGTTCGGCGATCGACGTATGGCTGAACATGTTTGCGAAACCGATGACGTGAAGGATCGGCCGGAGGATCAGAATGATGGCAAGCGCCGCCACCACGTAGGCCACGAACGGAGCGAATAGAACTCCGCCGATCGCGAGTTCATAATAATGATGCGTCATGACCTGCCTCTGTGCTTGTGAGTAGCGCTCAACCGGATCGCTGCTGCCTGATCGAAGCAGGTCAGCGCCTCCTCCACGGAAGCCCGGTACTCTGCGTCCCTCGGGCCCGCGACGATCTGCCCGACACGTACGGCGTCGCGAAACGTCGCCTCTTCAGGCGCATAACGCCGATCGGCGCGGACTCGCAACAAATCGAGTTCGCGGCGAGCTGATACGAGCAGCCAGCGGCGGCGCCGGCCCTCCGACACAGGAGGAATAAGATACTGCATCGCGAGCAGCAGACTGATCGCGACGCAGATGAACAACGACGTGAAAAGATATGCCTGCGGATTGTACGTCTGCGGATTGCTTGCTGCGAAAATCGCCGAGATAAAGATGAGGTTGACTTTCCCCAGGCCTGCAAGGACCGGGTTTTGCCCGCTCGCAAACAATGCGGCTCCGATCATGAATGGGGCAAGGCCAATCGCGAGGAGCGGAAAGTCCGAAACGCCATTAAGGACAGAGAATTCGAGGATGCCGGTCAGCGCAACCGCGATCGGTGCGCCGATAAAGCCAAGCGTCGTGAACATCCGGGGCGCAGGAGTGGTGGCGCCCAGACCGATGATCACGCCGATCAGACCAAAAGCAAAACTTGCACTCGGCCAACCCGCCATAACGAGCAGGGTCGCCGCCAAGACAATCCAAATAACCGCCCGCACGCCGTTTTCAATTGCGATACGTTGCGAGCTATAGAGCGGTGCCTTCCAGGATCGCAGTGGACGCGTGACCGAATTCAGCGAAGCAAGATGGAGGCGAACTTCTGCGTCTCGCCGCCGGAACTCACGCAATGCCGGACCCGTGACTTCGGGAAGCCCCGCCAGGGCTCGCACCGCGTGCAGATCAGAGATGAGCGCTACCATCGCACTGCGCGCCGCCGCGCTTCTCACCGATCCGCTGCTCGATTCAGCAGCGAGGCTTGTGATGTCAGGGCGAAGCGCAACGGTGTCTCTAATCAGGGCGGCAACCGCCATGACGTCGACCACTTCGCCACGAATGACGGACTGGGCGTAGCTCCAGACACGGCGGTGAAGGGCTGCAAGCTGCACCCCGATCTGCGGATGACGATCGGGAGCGAAAAGAAGGTCGTTGACCAGAGTAATCGACAACGCACCGACCGCAATGGCCGCGCCACGATCCATCGCTGCATCGAACACGTGTAGCGGATTGTCGATCTGCTGGATCGCGATGAGCGCGACGGTATAACCCGACAGTACCGCCGCGTACGCGCGGTAACCGTCGAGTAGCCCGCAAGCATAGACGCAGAGGCCCATCCAGGCCGCAAAGGCCAAAAGCATTAAATCTCGCGTCTGCGATAGGAGTCCCACAATCGCGATCGAGGCCGCCACTCCAAGGGCCGTCGCGATTAGGCGATAGCCCGCCTTCTGCAACGCCTGCCCGCGCGTGGGTTCGGCGAGAATCATCACAGTGATGATGGCCGTGGAAGGCGCCTGGAGCTGGAGCCAGAAGCTGACCAGCAGCGCGACAACTGCAGCGATCCAGATGCGGATCGCAAAGCCCCACGACTGGAGCGAGAAACCCGCAACGGTGAAGGGCAATGGTGCCGCGCCTGCGCCCACGGTCGACATTGTGTCTTGGCCATTTTGAACGGGCGCCGGGATTCGCCGCCCCCACGCCAGCTACGTAGCCACAGCTTCGACCAGGTCGAACTTAAGCGTTGCAAATCCCGATAAATCCTCGCGAGCAGCCGTACGCAGGCCAAAGCCAGGCCGAACGCACCCTAAACCTTGGTTTAGGTCTCTGACCCAAGCGGTCAGCTGCACGCTACCCGCGTGCAATGGCACGCACGGCCCGCGCCGGTCAGATTGCTCATCAGAAGCAGCGATCGTTCTGCTCCAGCCAAATCTACGTGAGGTTACGATGCGAGCCTTGGCATTCAACGTCGATCACGTCTCCCGGTCTCCGGCATCCGCGCCGGCGCAGATCCGCCGCGAACCGGCTACCTCTGCGCAGCACGAGGTCCAAGCCGGGAACGCACATCGGACACCCCTCGTGCAGCGGTCTGAGCCTGCCCGCATCGCACCGACCGAAGTTGCGTTTGGGCCGTTTCGCCTGATTGCCTCGCAGTTCCTTCTGTTGGACGGCGACAAGCCGATACAGATCGGAAGCCGGGCTCTGGAGATTCTGATCGCGCTGCTCGAGCGTCCTGGCGAGCTGATCGGCAAACAGGAATTGATGGCTCGCGTTTGGCCTAACGTCTTCGTCGAACCAGCCAACCTTACCGTAAACATCTCTGCATTGCGCCGAGCCTTGCGCGATGGACAGGACGGCAACCGATTCATCATCAACGTTCCAGGACGAGGCTATTGCTTTGTCGCGGGGATCACCACAGCAGCAGCACATCCAAAAATGGCGTGGAGCTGACATTTTTCGTCGAACGATCCATGGGGTCCTGAGATGCGCAACAGACCGACCGACACTTCAGCAGATTCTACGCTGCAAGTTGCTTCGCTGCATTGGCTGATGAGGCGAATCATCGTCCTCGTCGCGCTTGCCGCGATCAACGCACACCTGATGCCGGCAGCCGCGTCGGAATGCGCGTCAAACAAAGACATCGATGCATCCCGTTCACGCTGGGCCGCGCTACGCAGCCAATCAGTCGTCGCAACCGACAGGGAGAAGGCATGTCGTGCCTACGCTGTGTCCTTCTACGAGTCGGTAACGACGCGGCAGGCAGCCATGAGCTGCGCATATCTGAAGCGGACCCTGCCCGCTCTCGATTCCGAAATCGATGCTTTCAACAACCTGTTGGCTGACACATGCGCCAACTGAACGAGCCGTACCTTGAAGGAGGCGGACATGACCCAGGTCTATTTTCACTGCTCTAACGTCTCGGAGATTCTGGTCGATCGCTGCGGCGCCGAGGTCAACGACCTGACCGAGGCACGCGATCAGGCTGTCGCCGCCGTGCGGTCGGTTGCCATGGCACGCAACCTCCTGGATTGGCGCAGCTGGAAACTTCACGTCAGCGACGAGCTTGGCGATGAGCTCTTCATCGTCCCCTTCGCCTTCGTACTCGGCAACCCGCGCCGCATCGACGGATTTTACGAAGAACTCCAATCAGGATTCTGAAAATAACGCGAGTCCCGATCTCCTCACACAGACTTTCTGCAAGCCTATCGACCAGACCATCTCACCATCAAATCCACCACCACTACCCAGGAGAACTACCATGAAGTCAGCTTTGCTCGTTTTCTTCCTCGCCTTCGCCTCTAGCGCGGCCGTCAACGTTACGCCTGCCGCCGCGCGTGACTATTCTTACTGTCTTGTCGGCACCGATTTCGCCGGCTTCGGAGACTGCAAGTTCGACACGCTCGCCCAGTGCCAGGCGTCAGCATCCGGTCGCGACGCGGGCTGCGCCGCCAATCCGTATCCCGGTTATTACGACCGTTCTTCGGCAAACGCTCAATTCAACGGCAAGCGCCGCTAACAACGGCGGGTTGAACATTGCGTGGCTGGATGCCAGCTGCGCAATGGTCCGCGGCAGACTTTTAGAAGGGAGAGCTGGACAAGCGGCCCGCGAGGCCGGCAGCGCGATTCGAGTCCGAATTTAGCTTTTGATCTTCAATCGCGCCGCAAGCGCTGTCGCGACAGTCAGTGAAGCGCCGATACCAATCAAGCAACCGAGCCATCCGAAACGATCGAAAATCTGCCCAAGTACGGCGGTCCCGACAAGCCCGCCACAGAAATAGCTCGCGAGGTAAGCACCGCTGGCCACACCACGATTGTTATCGGCCACGCGGCCGACGAATCCCGTTGCCACGGCTTGGGCAAAGAAGGTGCCGACACCAATCATAGCCATGCCAGCGAGCACCGCCGGCAGCACGGGCAACAACAGCAGCGGCAAACCAACTCCGGCGAACGCCAAGCCGCCCCAGATCGGAATGCGAAACCCGAACTGAGCAACCGCGTTGCCCGCAAGCAGCGTGGTGACAATCGAAGGCAGGAAGACCAGGTAAATGAAGCCGAGTTGCATCCGATCGAGCGAGAGCGGCGGTCTGACGAGAACGAAGTTGACGTATGTGAACGTGCCGATGAATGCGAACAGGATACAGAAGCCGATGCCGAAGGCGGCCCGCAGTGCCGGCTTACCGATATGCGATGCCAGCGCGCCGAACGGTGTTTCTACCCCTTCATGATCCATGTTGGTCGGCCTGGCGCGGCGAATGGTGAAGTAAACCAGCACCGCTCCGGCGAGATTGAGCAGAGCGAAGAAGTAGAAATTGGATGCGAGCCCGAAATTGTCGGCGACCGCCGCCGAGATCAAACGTCCGATCAGATTGCTCGCGACGTTTCCGGTGATGTACGCCGCGAATGCGCCGCCAGCATCCATCGCGCTGCACTGCTCACCGAGGTAAGCGAGTGTCAGTGCAAACGCCGCTGACATGCAAAGGCCTTGAGCAATCCGGAGCAGCGTAAACACGGTGAGATCGGGCGCGAACGCCAGCGACGCCGTCGGAACGGCGAGCAGCACGAGACTCGTAAGAATGCCCGTGCGCCGTTCGATGCGAGGGCTCAACAGCCCGACCAGGAGCGCCGAGATCGCCATGCCCATCGTGCTCGCATTCACCGCAAAGGCCATGGCCGCGGGCGTGACACGATAGTGCGCCGTCAACGACGGCAAAATGGCCTGCGTCGCGAACAGATCGACGACCGTCAGGAAAGCGGTCAGACCGATCACAAGCGATCGAATGACCGTGCCGGGCGAAGACCCGGCTGCAGCATCATCGTTCATTGCCGGTGTGTGCACGGTGTCATTCATGGGACCGCCATTCATGCAGGGAGATGTGACGCCCCGTTGGGGCGTGGGGCGACCGGGACCGGGGCGTCACATCGATGCAGCAAGCGGGGAAAGCACCTGCCGCATATGGCTTACATGTGATGATCGTGCGGGTCCTTGCGGACGTCGCCGACGAACAACACTGCGGTCTTGTCGCCAAGATTCTTCCACCAGTGCGACGTGCCGGCGACCTCGGGACGGATCTCGCCCGCCTTGTGCAGGATCGGCAACGCGCAGTTGCTGGCGTATTCGATGATTTCCCCTTCGGCGATGTAGATCAGCGCCGGACGGTCATCATGGCTGTGCCATGGCACGATACCGCCGGGCTCGATCGTGAGCTTGCGGAAGCGCAACTCGCGGCCCTTGATCTTGGCCGGCTGCTTTTCAAGATCGATGGCGCCGAGCGTCGTGTCGGTCACGCCGACCGGCTTGAAGTCAACCTTCTCGCGAACGTTCGGCTTGAATGCGCCCGACGGGCATTCGCCGGCAACTGCGCCGCCCGCAACGAGCGAGCCGGCCACCAAGGCCACTACGGCCAAGCTTGATTTGAGCATATGAATCTCCTGCGTTGCGCCCGGTCTCATATGAGCCGCAGCGATGAGACAACGATGCAGCGCAGGCCGTACAGGCGGAAATGCTCACTCGCTTTCGTGTCGATAGCAACGATCTATCCTGCGCGTTACGCCGCGCGCATGCCTGATGGCTATGGTGTCCATCACCGTTTGGTATTTCAGTGCTGGCACGTTCCGGATTTTGATGCTTCTGCCCGATCAGCGGGCGGATTCATCAGCACAAAAGGGAACGACCACATGTCCAAGACCACTGTCATCACCTCGCTTGCCATAGCCGGTGCGCTGTCGTCAGCGCTCGCCATGGCATCGGCCACTGCTCAGGCGCAGGAATCCTCGAAGGAGAAATGCTACGGCGTTTCACTGAAGGGCCAGAACGACTGCGCCGCCGGCGCCGGCACCACCTGCGCTGCCACCTCGAAGGTCGACTACCAGGGCAATGCCTGGAAGCTCGTCAATAAGGGCAGCTGCGTCACCACCTCGACGCCGTTCGGCCCCGGCTCGCTGACCCCGGTCAAGCGCCCGGCCTGACGGATACTTGCCTGAAGGACCGGCCGGGGCATCGGCCGGTCTTTCGCAATCAACAAATCGATGGGAGAGAGACGATGGGACCAGCATTGCCTTGCCAGATCAGCTCCATCGTCAAGCCGATGACTAGCACCTCCGTACTTCAAGGCGTCAGCGCTGGCACGGGCCTCAAACCTGAGCACGCACACGATATTTTCGCCCATGATCGGCGCGTCGATTTCTTCGAGATCCACGCCGAAAACTACATGGGCGCCGGCGGTCCGCCTCACCATCTGCTACGGAAAATCCGCGAGGACTACCCTGTTTCAATTCATGGCGTAGGTCTGTCCATCGGCGGCTCGGACCCGCTCGATCGCGAGCATCTTGCCCGGTTGAAGGCGCTGATCGCTCGCTACGAACCCTCGGTTTTTTCGGAACATCTTGCATGGTCGTCACACAACGGTGTCTTCATGAACGATCTGCTGCCCCTGCCCTACAACATCGAGACGCTGGCGCGCGTCGCCGAGCATATTCACCAGGTTCAGGACACGCTCGGTACCCGTATGTTGCTCGAGAATCCGTCGACTTACGTTGCTTTCGCGCACTCCGACATGAGCGAGACCGATTTTCTGCGTGAGATCGCGGAGCGGACTGGCTGCGGCCTGCTGCTCGACGTCAATAACGTCTACGTTTCGGCGACCAATCAAGGCGTCATTCCCGACGACTACATCGACGTTTTCCCCATGGAGTTTGTCGGAGAAATTCATCTCGGCGGATTCAGTGAGGACGCCGACGATTTCGGAGCGCGGCTCCTGATCGACAGCCACGGCGCGGAGACCGCCGACGCAGTCTGGGACCTTTACCGCTACACGCTGGGCCGCAGCGGCCCGATTCCAACCCTGATCGAGTGGGACAACAATGTTCCGGAATTCGATGCCGTGGCCGCACAGGCTGCGCGCGCACGCGCCGTGCTCGCGGTCGAAGCGCGGCGGCGAAATCGCAGCTTCGCAGCTTAAGAGCAGCGCCATGCAGCGAACTCATGCCGATACGCAAAGCGTACTTGCAGCCGCAATCCTGGCATCGGAGCGGCCTGCTCCACGATTTCTGATCGCAGCGAACCGCACCCGCGCACGCAACGGATTTGATGTTTACCGCAATAATGTTGCGGCCGGTCTGCTCAACGTTCTTGCCGCACGCTTCCCCGCTATGCGCAGGCTTGCCGGTGACGACTCGTTCTTTGCGGTGGCGCGCGGCTTTCTCGCTGCCCACCCTCCCCGCTCACCCGTCCTGATGGCATACGGCGATGGCTTCCCCGACTTCATCCGCGCATTGGGTTCGGCCGCATATTTTCACTACATGGCTGACGTCGCCACGCTCGAGCTGGCGCGCGGGCGCGCATATCACGCCGCCGACGCCGATCCGCTCGCGCCCGAGCAATGGGCTGTCATTCCTGCAGATGTTCTTGGCGAGAAGCGCGTCGAGCTGCATCCGTCGATGTCGCTGATTGCCTCGCGATTTCCGATTCTGTCGGCGTGGCGGACATCTGAATCTGGCGTCGAGAACGGATCTCCCACTGCCGGCGCGGAAGCTGCGCTCGTGGCGCGTCCCTTCCTTGAAGTCGAAGTGCGCGCCCTGCCCGCCGGCGGTTTCGCGTACTTACAAGCACTTCAGCGGGGCGCAACGATCGCGGAGGCACTGAGCGCGGGCGCTAATGCCGCACCGGAGTTCGACTTGGCGCTCAACCTCTCCATCTTGATCGGTGAAAACATCGTCACCGCCCTTCGCTGAGAAGGGCGGCGACAATGGTAACAGAGCGCACAAGCTTAGCGTGCGAACGCCGGCATCGGATGCGCCCGATTCCAGATCAGATGATCCAGTGAGACGGCGCCGGGACCGCGCGCGATGATGACAATCAACAGCGCCGCCCAGAGGAAATGCTCGGGCCACGCGCCGGGATAGACGAACGTCTGGATCACGGCGACCATGCCGAGCAGACCGAGCGCCGACAGGCGTGACGCAAAGCCGATCACCAGGAGCAGCGGGAAAAGGTGCTCGGCGGTTGTCGCGGCATACGCTGCGATCTCAGGCGGCAGCAGCGGGACTTTGTATTCCTCGCGAAAGAGAACGAATGTCTCTTCCCGAAGGCGAAAGCCCGATACCTTGGTTTGCCCGGAGCGCCAGAATACGCTGGCGATGGATAGACGCGCTGCAAGAGCAACGAAGCTATGCGGGATTCGCTCGGCGAGGCGCTGACCGCGGTCGAGCAGACTGGTGATGGACATCATTCGCTCCCATATTGGGTTGGATGACAGCAGAAAGCCCTGCCCGGCCCCAATGCTGAAATGCCGATGCGCGATGGAAGCGATAGCCACCGCGTATCGGGTTTAAGCTGGACTTGGACCGGTTCGCGCTTGATGATATGACGACGCTGGAATGTGATCGTCCGGCACTGGCAGTGAGCACGACAATGCAGCCTCGCATTGAACAGAAACCGCGCGTCGTCATCGTCGGCGCAGGCTTTGGTGGCCTCTCCGCGGCGCAAGAGCTTGCCGGCGCGCCATTCGATGTGACTCTGATCGACCGCCACAACTACCACCTGTTTCAACCGTTGCTGTATCAGGTCGCGACCGCCGGACTGTCGCCGGCCGATATCGCTGCACCCATCCGCAGCATCGTCCGTGGACGTTCGAACCAGACCGTGATGCTGGCAACCGTCACTGACATCGATTTGAAGACCAGCGAGGTCATTGCTGATGATCGCCGCATCCCCTTCGACCACCTGATCCTCGCGACCGGCGCACAGCACGCCTATTTCGGTCACGATGACTGGGAGCCGTTCGCGCCCGGCCTGAAAACCATCGATGACGCCACGCGGTTTCGCGCGCGCATGCTGCTGGCGTTCGAACGCGCCGAGAGCGAAACCGATGCTGACGAACGCAAACGGCTGCTGACCTTCGTGGTCATCGGCGGTGGCCCGACCGGCGTCGAAATGGCCGGCGCGATTGCTGAACTTGCCCGGCGCGCACTGGCCAAGGATTTTCGCATCATCGACCCGACATCGACACAGGTGGTCCTTATCGAAGCTGGCCCCCGGCTGCTCGCCGCCTTCGACCCATCCCTGTCCGAGCAAGCCCAACGTTCGCTGGAGCGGCTTGGCGTCGAGGTCCGCCTCGGAAGAGCGGTGACCAGTTGCGATGCCGACGGCGTTGTCCTCGGCGACGAGCGGATCGAAGCGCGCACGATCATGTGGGGCGCCGGCGTGATGGCCTCACCGGCAGGACGCTGGCTGAACGTGCCGGCCGACCGCGCAGGCCGTGTCATGGTCGGCGCCGATCTTGCGGTTCCAGGTCATCCGAATATCTTCGTCATCGGCGATACCGCCACCGTCAACGATGGCAGCGGCAGGCCGCTCCCAGGCGTGGCGCCGGTTGCCAAACAGCAAGGATACTACGTGGCGAGGAAGCTGATTGCGGAGAACAGAGGGCAGCCCATCGCAACGCCTTTTGCCTATCGCGATTTCGGATCGCTGGCGACGATTGGGCGCAAGCACGCCATCATGCAGCTCGGCCGTTTCAAATTATCAGGTTTCGTTGCTTGGCTTCTCTGGTGTGTTGCACACATCTATTTCCTGATCGGTTTCCGAAATCGTATCATTGTCGCGCTCAACTGGATGTGGAATTACGTCACCTTCCAGCGTGGCACGCGTCTCATTACGGGCGTCCGAGAAGCGCAGATGCGCCCGCCTCATTCGTCCGGTCACTCCAATCGCAACGCTGCATAATCCATCGGCCACATTCCCAAGCATCCCCTCATGTCAGCACCTTCCGACGACGTCGCCGCCACACTGCGCCAAGCCTTCGAAGTCTGCCGCGATATGGATGGCACTTTGAGAGAGAGGCTCACAGCTTATGCAGCCGCAAGCCGCAAGGCACTTCCCGCCTACGGCGAGGCGGTCGATCGGCTGGTCGTGCGCATCAACGAGAATGGCGGCGGCGAGAACGCGCCCCGCCCCGGCGAACTGTTGCCGGACTTTGCGCTTCCCGACGAGAGCGGCCGTTTCGTGACCCTCGCGGAGTTACGAGCAACCGGCCCGGTAGCGGTGATGTTTCACCGCGGCCATTGGTGCCCGTATTGCCGGCTGAACGTCAACGCGCTGGTGCGGGCACAAGATCAAATCGCGGCAACGGGTGCAAAAGTCGTGATTGTGACACCCGAGCGGCAGCCGTTCGCACAGCGTTTCAAAACGGATTCGGGGGCACCGTTTCCGGTGCTCACCGACATGGACAACGGCTACGCGCTGGAGCTCAATCTTGCGATCTGGCTGAGCCAGGATCTACAGGCGATTCTTTCCCGCTACAACATGCCGGACTTTCACGGCAACAATGCCTGGATGCTGCCGATCCCCGCGACCTTCGTGGTCGGCCGCAACGGACTCGTGAAGGCCCGTTTCGTCGATCCGGATTTCCGCAAGCGCATGGAGATCGACGACCTGATCGCCGCGCTCAGGGCCGCAAGCTAACTCAGTTGTAGCGGGACCAGTCGGCGCCGCGCAGCAACCGCATCGCTGCGCCCGCAACAGCCGTGCGCTGGCGGCCGGCGACACCATACAGATGCACGGTCCGCTTCAGATCCAGCCCGGAGACATCCGCTCGTTTGAGCACATCGGGCGCATTCGAGCTGCGCGGCACGAACGCAATGCCGACATCGGCCTCGATCAGCTCGATCAGGTCGCGCTCCGACGAGATCTGGTGGCAGCTTCCGACCTCGATGCTTTGCTCGCGCAGGCTGTTGCTGAAACGCTCTGCACATTCGCAATAGGTACGGTTGAGCAGCTTTTCCTTGGCGATGTCGCTGATATCGATACTGTCCTGGCTGGCCAGCCGGTGCCGGGGATTGAGAATGAGCTGAAATCGCTCGGTAAACAGCGGCCACGCGTCGATCCGCTCCCATTCGTCGTCGACTTCGGCTGCGATTCCGAGTTCGACCTCTCCGCTCTTGAGGAATTCAGCGACTTCCTTGCTGGTGCCGCGCATAAAGCGGAATTCGAGACCCTTGAAGTGCTTCTGGATCTCATCGAGGTGCGGAATCAGGAGTGATAGATCGACCGACTCGGTGAGCGCAATACGAAGCGACCCCACCTCGCCGCTCTTGAACGATGACGCCAGCGAGCGGGCGCCGGCAGCCGCGTCGTAACACTGCTGCAGCAGCGGGAGCATACGCTGGCCGAGCTCCGTGAGCTGCGCGGCCGGCCGCTCGCGGCGGAACAGATCGCCGCCCAGCTCAGCCTCAAGCTGCTTGATCGCACGCGTCAGCGAAGGCTGCGTCACGTTGCATTCGTCAGCCGCACGCGTGAAATTCAGCGTGCGCGCGACAGCCAGAAAGTACCGAACCTGATGCATCTCCATAGTGCCGGCCCCGTATCGATCTCCCCGCTATGCAGGCTGTTCTAGCCGAAACGGGTCCGAAATCCCACCACAAGCGCGATAGCGGACGCGTATGGATAAGGAAGCCAGCAGGCATTTCCGTTGCGCCGCCGAGACTTGCAGACTTTTGCCCATCGCCGCTGCCTGACGCCGCGCAAGGGGTAATTCCATGAACGTCCAAACCAAACCTTTGGCGGCCATGCCGCAGTCGTTGAAAGGAAAGGTATCCCTCGTTACCGGATCGACGAGCGGTATCGGGCTCGGCATCGCCCGCGCGCTGGCTCAGGCAGGCTCTGCTGTGGTCTTGAACGGCTTCGGCAGCGCCGACGACATCGCCCGCGCCCAATCGGGCATCGAGACTGACTTCGGCATCCGGGCAGATTACTCGGCGGCCGACATGTCGAAGGCCGAAGCGATCAGCGACATGGTGATGGAAACGCTGCGCGACCACGGCCGGCTCGACATCGTCGTGAACAACGCCGGCATTCAGCACGTCGCACCGATCGATCAGTTCCCGCCCGAGAAATGGGAGGCGATTCTCGCCATCAATCTGTCATCGGCCTTTCACACGACGCGCGCCGTATTGCCGGCGATGCGCGCCCACAAGTATGGACGCATCATCAACATTGCCTCCGCCCATGGCCTTGTCGCCTCGCCCTTCAAGTCCGCCTATGTCGCCGCGAAGCACGGTATCGTCGGCCTGACCAAGACGATCGCACTCGAGACCGCCGAAGACGGCATCACCTGCAACGCCATCTGCCCGGGTTACGTCTATACGCCGTTGGTCGAGGCCCAGATCGAGGGTCAGGCCAAGGCGCACGGCATTTCACGCGACAAGGTCATCAAGGATGTACTTCTCGCACAGCAGCCGAACAAGCGCTTCGCCACGGTCGAGGAACTCGGCGCGCTGACCGTGTTCCTCGCCAGCGAGGCAGCTCAGTCGATCACAGGCATCGCGCTCCCGGTCGACGGCGGCTGGACAGCTCACTGAGGTAACTGCAATGGCGGACGGTCCGAACAGTCAACCCAACGATCATCCCGGCCAAATCGTGCTGGTGCTGCAAGGCGGCGGAGCGCTTGGCTCGTACCAAGCCGGCGTCTATGAAGCGCTGCACGAAGCTGGCATCGAGCCCGACTGGATCATCGGCACATCGATCGGCGCGATCAACGCGAGCCTGATTGCGGGCAACCCGCCTGAGCAGCGCGTCGAACGACTGCGCGAATTCTGGAAGCGGATGGAGCAGAAACCGCCGTTCACGGTGCCCGGCGCCTGGCCCGGCTTCCATGATGCGCTGGGATACTGGACCACGCTGATGCGAGGCATTCCCGGTTTCTTCACACCGAACCCGTTCGCCCACGTCGGTCTCGACTATCCCCTTGGCGCCGATCAGGTCGGCTATTACTCAACCGGCGCACTCGAGCAGACTCTGCTGCAGCTCGTCGATTTCTCGCTGGTCAACCGGTGCACGCCGCGCCTCACCGTCGGCGCCGCGCATCTGCGCACCAGTCAGATGCGTTACTTCGACAGCCGCGACCACAATATCGACGTCAAGCATGTGATGGCGTCGGGCGCACTTCCGCCCGCCTTCCCGCCTGTGCGGATCGACGGCGAGCTTTATTGGGACGGCGGCATCCTCTCCAACACACCGACCGAAGCGGTTTTCGATGACAATCCGCGCAAGAACTCGCTGATCTTCGCCGTACACATGTGGAATCCCGCCGGCAGCGAGCCGCAAACGATGGCGGAAGTGCTCAACCGGCACAAGGACATCCAGTATTCGAGCCGCATCGCCAGCCATATCGCGCGCCAGCAGCAAACCCATCGTTTGCGCCATATCATTACCGAACTGACGTCGCTCTTGCCGAACGACGTGCGGCAACAACCAGCCGTAAAAACCATGACGGCTTACGGCTGTTTCACGCGCATGCATGTGGTTCGGCTCTTGGCACCGCAACTCGAGCGGGAGAACTATACCAAGGACGTCGACTTCAGCCCGTCGGGAATCAGCCAGCGCTGGCACGCCGGATATGCCCACACCCGGCGCATGCTGGAACGGCGGCCATGGATTGGCTCGTTCGATCCGCTCGCCGGTGTTATTCTGCACGAAGAAGATCATTCGCTGCCAGTGGCTACAGGATAACTGGCAGCTCTGGGGATCGGAGACGATTGATGGACTCCGCAACGGTCGGTCAGCGCCTGCAAGAGGCATTCGATCACTGCCGTGAAATGGATGGCTCGGTCAATGAACGGCTGGCATCGTACGCGAGCGCGCTGAAGGCGATCAATCCGGACTTCGCGGACGCCGTGCAGCGACTGATCGAACGCCTGCAGCGCAGCGGCAGCGGCGAAGGTGCGCCAATGGCCGGCGATGCGATGCCACCGTTCGCGCTGCCTGACGAAACCGGACGCATCGTCACGCTGCAGAGCTTGCTGGATAAGGGTCCGGCAATCATCACATTCCAGCGTGGGCACTGGTGCCCGTTCTGCCGGATCAACCTTGCAGCGATCTCACAAAATCTCGACACAATCCTCAGCGCGCAAGGCCAGATCGTCGCGATCACACCTGACCGGCAGGAATTCTCAGCCGCATTCAAGACTGACGCCGCAGCACATTTCCCAATCCTGACCGATATCGACAACGGCTACGCACTATCGCTCAATCTTGCGATCTGGGTTGGCCTGGAACTTGAGCGCATGATGGCCGCACGCGGCCGCAGCCTGCCGCAATATCAAGGCAATGACGCCTGGATGCTTCCAATCCCGGCAACCTTCGTCGTCGGACGAAATGGCATCATCAAGCGGCGCTTCGTCGATCCGGATTTCCGGCGGCGGATGGACATCGACGACCTGATCGACGCTGTAAGATCCAGCTGAAAAACCCCGCGCGCTGCGCCAAGCTCATCATGCGGCACTGGCCAATCGGCCCAAGGTCAGGATTTTCCTGGCCTTTAGCTGACCGCTTTTGCGTGCATCATCAAGCCGGCCAGTCCGATGCTGCGATAGCAAACTCCGATCATCGACAAACGGGCAGCCACCCGGCTACATAACCTTTACCTATAGATTCAAGTCGGACGTCCTGCATACACTTGCGTCTTTCGGCCTCTGGCCCCGCATTGCATACTGAGATCAAAGAAGGCCGCAGGAATCGCCCGGATTCATCATGATCGACAAACTTGAGTTTCTCATCGCACTCGCCCAGGAACGGCACTTCGGCCGCGCGGCCGACGTGTCTAACGTCAAGCAGCCGACTCTGTCGGCAGGCATCAAGCAACTCGAGGAGACGCTCGGCCTGTTGCTCGTGAAGCGCGGATCACGGTTCCAGGGCTTCACCCCGGAAGGCGAGCGGGTTTTGGACTGGGCACGGCGAATCGTCGGCGAGAGCCGCGCTATGCATCAGGATATCGACGCGCTGAAGCATGGCCTCGTCGGCCACCTGCGCATCGCCGCGATTCCGACGGCGCTGGCAATGACCGCGAGCCTGACGACGCCGTTCCGGATGCGGCATCCGAATGTGCGCTTCAGCATCCTGTCGCGAACATCCATCGAAATCCTGCGCATGCTCGAGAACCTCGAAATCGATGCGGGCCTGACATACCTCGACAATGAGCCGCTCGGCCACGTGACGACAATTCCGCTGTATCGCGAGCACTATCGTCTGCTGACGTCATCGGACAGCGCCTATGGCGATCGCGAGTCGGTGACGTGGGCGGAAGTCAGCGAGATTCCGCTATGCCTGCTCACGCCCGATATGCAGAACCGGCGGATTATCGACCGCATGCTGCAACAGGCGAACACGACCGCATCGCCGATGCTTGAGTCCAACTCGATGATCGTCCTTTACGCACATGTGCGGACCGGGCGCTGGGCCAGCGTCATGCCGGCGGTGCTCGCCGAAACGCTCGGCCTTACCGACAAGGTCAGATCGATTCCGATTGCCGATCCGGACAATGGTCACTCCATAGGCCTGGTCCTGCCCGTGCGTGAACCGATGACACCCCTGGCGGCAGCGCTTAGCAGCGAAGGCAAGCGGCTCGCCAAGACAATGGGCGGCTAAAGGAAGGCTGCGATATTGCGCGGCAATTGCCGCTATCGCGCTGGAACCGCCGACCCGGTGGCGTCAATCCGTCAAAATCCGGTGACGATGCCCTAAGCCACATCGTCACGCTCCGCGAGGCACCAGTCAGCTCGCGGACATTTCGATATCGCCCAGCTCGCGAACGCGCGAAGAGGCGGCCACCGTATGCGACGCGACGAAGGCCTCGTGATTCTGCTCGATATGATCGAGGTGGTAAAGATAATTGACCATCACTCCGAACGACTGACGCATTCCGTTCCGGGACATGTCCGCGGCAATGTTGATGCGCTCGAGACGCGCGCCATTGCCGAGGTGGAAGCGTGCAACCGGATCGGCCGGCTTGCTGCTGCTGTTCTTGGCGTGGAGGAAATAGATGGCGGCCGCCCGGGCCAGCGCCCTTTCGCTAAACGCGGCTGCACCGGACGGATCGAGCAGCGGCGACAGCTCCTGACGTAACGCCGGCGACAGAAGCGGCGATTGCTTCTGCTTTAGCTCTGACAGACACCAAGCCGCGAAGCCCGGCGCCGGCGACAATGTCACGAACGTCTTCAGGCCGGGCAGTTCCCGCTTCAGGTCTTCCACCACCTGCTTGATCAAGAAGTTGCCAAACGAAACGCCGGCCAGGCCCTTCTGCGTATTCGAGATCGAATAGAACACGGCCGTCGTTGCTGCCGACGCCGCAAGCGGCTGCCGGTCTGCTGCGAGCAGCGGTGCGATCGCGTCGGGTATACCCGACGTGAGCGCGACCTCAACGAAAATCAGCGGCTCGTCGCCGAGTTGGGGATGGAAGAACGCGTAGCAGCGCCGGTCAGATGGCTGCAAGCGGTTGCGCAGGTCATCCCAGCCGTCGATGGCATGGACGGCCTCGTATCGAATGATCTTTTCGAGGATGTTGCCCGGCGTGCTCCAATCGATCCGCCTCAATACCAGGAAGCCGCGATTGAACCACGACGAGAAAAGATGGACGAAATCGCCATCCACGACATGCAGATCCCTGTTGTCCTTGACGAACCGCATCAGATCTTCGCGCATGCGCACGAGTCCTGCGGTTCCGCCTTCGGCAAGGTTGATGCGCCGGAACAATTCCTGGCGGCGCGGCTCGGCTGCGTCATGCAGTTCGGCGATATCGACCTCGCCGCCTTGCAAACGATATCTCTCGATCGCCTTGTCGAGACGCTTGCGATCCGCCCCATACGTCTCAAGCAGAGCGTGTGCAAACGACCGGCGCTCGGCTTCGCTCGCCAACAGATAGCGCGTGAGTAGGGATTGTGCGAGCGCCACGCCCGACGCCTCGCCCTTTTGCGACAGGAGCTGGCTCGCGATCTGAACCAAATCGAGTGGCGGCCCCTCCGCAATGGGCGTCCGCAATTTCAAGAGCGACCGCCCGCGCGTCATAATCGTGTCCATCAGATCGGACAGAAATCCCGAACGCTGGGCCACCAGTCCTGCCGCGTCGCTCTGCATTCCTACGCCCCCTATGGTTGAACAAGTGACCAAACGAACGCCAGATGACAGAAGCGCCGTCACGTCGACGGTACGACGCACCGGTCAGAGACTGCTGTAGATCTCCGGTGCTTCTTGATATGGACGATGTCCCTCGCCGCCATTGCCATTGAGTTGAATCGCCCGACGGCTTTCTGCTTCCGAACTATCGGCGACGACCGCCTCGACGAAATGAGCCGGCTCGAGCGGCGTGCGGTTGACGCGCAGATCGAAAATATCGAAGCGGTTGTAGTAGCCGACGACGTCGTGAAATTGCTTCGGCTCCACACACTTACCGGTATCGATGTCGGCATAGAGAATGCCTTCATGTTCGGACAGTGTATCGCCGATGACGTTGCAGCTCGGATCGAGCACCATCGAAACGCCGCGCGGTGATCCATCGATGATGTCGAGGCTTGCCTTGTTGGCGTTGCTGAGCGCTTCGCGCATCGCCGCATCGACGAAGCCGGACGCGACGATATTGAAGACCTTGGCTTCAAACGCATGCGCACCGGCGCGAATTTCGATCGCTCGGCGCAAATCGTAGGCGCCCTCTTCCTCCGGCGGCCGCGTCGGCCAGATCGGCGGATATGACGAGACGTGGACCTGTTCACCCTGCGCCATCAGCGCGTAGCGCGCGAGCGGGTTGGTGTTCTCGCCGCAGATCAGCATGCCGACCTTTCCGAGCCGGGTCTGCGCAACGCGCAACCCACGCGCGTCGCCGGACGCCCAGACCAGCTTCTCGTAGAACGTCGGCACCAGTTTACGATGGTGATTGAGTACCGCTCCATCGTCGCCAATCAGGAGGTTCGAATTCCAGATGCAACCGACGCTGGCGTCCGTACCCTCGGTGAAACCGAGCGATACGAACACGCCATGCCGGCGCGCGGCCATGCGGATGGCGCGGATCGATGGGTCGCTGATCTTTTGCGCCTGGGACACCAGCGCGCGGAAGAAGCCGTGGTTGTAGATCGGTGCCTGCAAGGCGGCCCAGATCGGAAATCCGGGCAGGAACGACTCCGGAAATGCGACGAGTTCGGCGCCAGCCTTCGCCGCTTCAGCGATGAGATCGCACGCTTTCTCGGCGGTCTTCTCGGCATCGAGAAAAACGGAAGAAGCATGGCACGCAGCCGCCTTGAACGTCGGATACTGGATTGTCATCGCAGGACCTGCAGTTGTCGAATGGGGCGCCCATCGCACCATCCCTTGCGACAAGTTGTCGGTCACGTCGCTGCGGGAGGTAAGTCCCCATTTCTGCACGGGCCTTTGCATACTTGTTCAGGGTGCGTTGCCGCACAGATGAGCAGGTTACTTTCGCACTGCGCAGGCGTTTTCCGCAAATCCCCTTGCGAGTTTTCAGGCTGGTGTTGCCATAAATCTGTTGCCAGCCTGAGAGCGTAGGTGGGGTGTGCATATGGAACTTGTGGTTGCACTGGCAATCAATGGCTTGGTCTGGGGGCTGATCGTCGCTCTGATCGCGCTCGGCTTGTCGATCATTTTCGGCCTCCTGGACATCATCAACGTCGCCCACGGCGACTTTTTCATGGTCGGCACCGTTCTGGGGCTTGTCCTTGCCGGCACGACCGGGTTCTGGATCGCGCTGGTGCTCGTCCCGCTGCTCGGCCTGGCGCTTGGGCTGGTGATCGAACGGCTGGTGATCCGCCCGACCATCAGCGCCGCATCGCTCACCATCGTCACCACCTTCGGCCTGTCGATGATCATGCAGGAAACCGTGCGCGCAGCTTTCGGCGCGCAGCCGCGCCGCATGGCGCCGCCGATCGAGGGCACGATCCCGCTGTTCGGTCTCGACTACGACATCTACCGGATTATTGCGGCTGCCTTCGCCGCGCTGTGTATCGGCGGATTCTTCCTGTTCATGTCGCGCACAACGCTCGGAACGTGGATGCGCGCCGTTCGGCACGATCGCGAAACGGCGACCGCGCTCGGCATTCCGGTGAGCCGCGTCTGCGCCTTCACCTTCGGGCTTGGCACCGCACTGGCCTTGCTCGGCGGCGCCATCGCGGCGCCGATCACCACGGTCGAATTCCGCACCGGCGTCGACATCCTGCCGGTCAGCTTCATGGCCGTCGTCATCGGCGGCCTCGGCAACGCCAAGGGAACGGTTGCGGCCGCGGTTCTGCTCGCGGTCCTCGAAGGTCTGGTGTCGAGTGTCGCCGACCCAACGACGGCCCGTATCACCTCGCTTGCGGTGATGAGTATCGTTCTGCTGGTGCGCCCGCACGGCCTGTTCGCGGGAGCCACCCGATGACTTCGATCAACCTTCGCTCGGCCGCAGCTCTCACGATCACCGTTCTGGTCGCACTGACGCCGCTCGTGCTGCCCCACTTCGGTGCAGCCTTCTGGATCAACGTTGTCGCGGAAATCCTGATCTGGTCGCTGCTGGCGATGAGCGTGAACCTGCTGTTCGGCTATGTCGGCCTGCTCTCGTTCGGCCAGGCGCTCTACTTCGGCTTCGGCATGTACGGCGTCGCCATCGGCATCACGCAGTTCGGCCTCGGCCTGTGGGCCGCGATGCTGCTCGGCGTCGTTGCCGCCACAACCATGGCAGCCATCGCCGGCGCGTTTGCCGTGAGGCTGACCTGGCATTACTTCGCGATCATCACCGTCGTCTTCTCGCTGATCTTCTACTTCGTCGCCATGTCGGCCAAACCGCTCACCGGCGGCGACGATGGCCTCTCCTTCTCCGCGCCGCCGATCTTCGCCGCCGCCGGTCTCCTGCTCTCCGACAAAACCACGCAGTTCTATTTCATCTTTCTGATCTGCCTTGCCTGCTACATCGCCATGGCGCTCCTGATATCGAGTCCGCTCGGCATGCGCTTCGCCGCTGTTCGCGACAACGAGAACCGCGCCTCGCTCATCGGAATTAACGTCTACTTCACGCGCTGGATCGCGTTCGTGATGGCAGGCTTCCTCGCCGGCGTCGGCGGCGCCTTGTTCGCTCTGTTCGGCCGTTACGCCTCGGCGTCGTACATGTTCTATCACGTGTCCGGCGAAGCCGTGGTGTGGGCCATTGTCGGCGGCGCCGGAACGCTGATGGGTCCGCTCGTCGGCACTGCGCTGCTGATTCTGTTCCGCGAGGTCATGTCCGGCCTCTGGGAGAACTACCTGATCGCCGTCGGCGCCGGCGTCATTCTGGTCGTGATGTTTGCGCCACGCGGCGTCGTTGGCAGCCTCAATGCGCTGGTCGCGCAGGACCGGAAGCACGACGATCCGCCTGCGGTCGCGGCTGCGGACGTCTCGACGGCAGACCTGGCAAAGGCCGAATAGCCATGAGTAACGCCCTCTCTGTCCGCAACCTCACCAAGCGCTTCGGCGGCCTCGTCGCCGTCGACAACATTACCGTCGATTTCCCCAAAGGCGTGCTCAACGCGGTGATCGGACCGAACGGCGCCGGCAAGACTACGCTGTTCAATCTTGTCACCGGGATTCTGCCCGCTACGGCAGGCTCGGTGATATTCGAGGGCAATGAACTGGTCGGCATGAAGCCGCATCAGATCGTTGCGCGCGGCCTGTCGCGGACGTTGCAGATCAAGAGCGTGTTCGGCGGCATGACCGTCGCCGACAATGTTCGGATCGCGGTGCTGGCGCATGAGAAGATCGGCAACCCGCTGCGGCCTGCATCGAGCTATCGCGAGATCACCGCGCGCGTGGAGGAGCTACTGGCCCAGACCGGGCTCGAGCGCCTCGCAAGAATCGAATCCGGCACCCTCTCGTACGGCGACGTGGCATTGCTCGAGATCGCCCTCGCGCTGGCCAACAAGCCCCGCCTCTTGCTGCTCGACGAACCGATTTGCGGCATGAGTCCGAGCGAAACCGAGCGCACCGTCGCGCGGATCACTCACCTCGCCAAGACCACCGACATCATCCTGATCGAGCACGACATGGAGGTCGTGTTCGCCGTGGCCGATCTCATCACCGTGATGGCGCAAGGCCGCTTGCTGGCGCAGGACAAGCCGAAGGCCATCGCCGCCGATCCGCGCGTGCAGGAGGTCTATCTCGGCGCACCGGAGGAAGCCGCATGACGCCAACGCTTGCTGTCTCCGGCCTGTCGGCGGCCATTGGGAAAATCCCGGTACTGCGCGGTGTCGATCTTCATGTCCGCAGCGGCGAGACCGTTGCACTGCTGGGCCGCAACGGCGTCGGCAAGACGTCGACGCTGCGCGCCATTCTCGGTCTGCTGCCGCGCAAGGGCGGCAAGGTCAATTTCAAGGGCGACGACCTCACCCGCCTGCCCGCGCACCGTGTGTCCGGTGAAGGCATCGGCTACGTTCCGCAGGGCCGCGGCATTTTTCCGGGCCTGACCGTCGAGGAAAATCTCTTCCTCGGTCTGCGATCGGCGCCGCCCGCGGCACTGATCGAAGACATCTACGCGCGCTTCCCGCGTCTCGCCGAGCGCAAGACGCAGGCGGCGGGCACGCTCTCCGGCGGCGAACAGCAGATTTTGGCCATCGGCCGCTGCCTGATGCGCCAGCCCTCACTGATCCTGCTCGACGAGCCGACCGAAGGCATCATGCCCAAGCTCGTCGCCGACATTCGCCGCGAAATCCAGGCGATCGCGCGCCAGGGCGTTGCGATCCTGCTGGTCGAGCAGAACCTGCGCACGGCGCTGAAACTCGCCTCGCGCATCTACCTGATGGAAAAGGGCGTCGTCGTTCACGAAGCCACGCCCGAGCAACTCGCGGCCGATGCATCGACCGTTCACCGGTATCTGGGCGTCGCTCTCTAGCGGCGCTTTTTCTTTGTGTGGTTTAACTGACGGAGGGTTACATGAAGGGCATCAAGCTAAATCGCCGCAGCTTTCTCTCGCATGCGCTCGCGGGCGGCGCTGCCGCCGGCACGTCCTATCTCGGGCTGACCAAAGATCTCTACGGACAAAGCGGGTCCATCATTCTCGGTAGCCACTGCGAACTGACTGGCGGCTTCGCATCGTGGGGCTATTGGCATGACAAGGCCGCCAAGGCGGCCGTTGCGCTGGTGAATGAACAAGGCGGCATCGCCGGCCGCAAGGTCGAGCTCGTCACCGAAGACACCGAGTCGAACCCGGCGACCGGTTCACGCAAGCTTCGCTCGCTGATCGAACGCAGCGGCGCCAACTTCATTGTCGGCTCGGTCCATTCCGGAGTCATGTTGTCGTCGATCCCGGTCGCAACCGAACTCAAGACCATCTACTTCTCGGCCGGCGAGGCGACCGAAGCCACCGGCACCAAGGGCACGCGCTACTCCTTCCGCACCGGTACCGACACTTATGCGCTCGCCGCGGCCGGTGCGCCCTGGGCCTACAACAACCTCGGCAAGACCTGGACGATCATCTCGCCGGACTATGCCTGGGGCCATAGCCACTATCAGGAGCACAAAGCGGTTATCGAGAAGCTGGGCGGCAAGGTTTACGACCCGATCTTTGTGCCGCTCGACGCCAAGGACCTCGTCCCGTATCTGGCGAAGATTCCCTCCGACACGCAGGTGCTGTTCTCGGTGTTCTTCGGCGCCCAGTCGGTTGCCTTCTACTCGCAGGCGAAATCGATGGGTCTTGAGAAGACGATGAAGATGTACTCGGTCTCCGGCACGATGGAAGCGATCGCGCCGGCCGATCTGCAGGGCGCAGGCGAAGGCGTCTATCTCGTCGAAAACTTCCCGCGCATGCTGAAGTACAAGGACGACGATTTCCACAAGCAGCACAACGTACGCATGGCGATCGACGACGTCGATGCGCGCGAAAACAACTCGCAGCGGGTCATGGCCAAGAGCCACGCCTGGCAGTCATGGGAGAACGTGTTCGCGCTCAAGAAAGCGATCGAAGTCTCCGGCTGGAAGAGCAAGAAGGACGACAAGCTCGTCATCGAAGCACTCGAAGGCCTGACACTCGACAACTCCCTGGGGCATCCGCAGGGGGCCAAGACGATCCGCCGCGAAGACCACTCGGGCATGATCGATTGCTATATCTCGCGCGTCGAGAATGGAAAGCTCGAAGTGAAGAAGAAGGTCAGCAAGGAAGAATTGACGGCGCAACTCACGCCTCGCGTCGACTTCTCCAAGCAGTCGGTGTGATCGAAAACGGCGCGGACATCGCAAGATGCCCGCGCCCCATTCTCAAAATTCGTTGAAGAACGCCTTGTCGCGGCTGAAAACGTTCGTCAGATGGCGCACAACCGAGCGGATGCGCCCCATGAACTCCAGGTCTTCGTGCACGCTCAGATAAACGTCGCGATAGACCTTCACCTCCTCGGCCAGGACCGGCACCAGCCTCGGATTCATCTTTGCCGAGAACAACGGCAGCAGCCCAATGCCCGCACCCGCGGCCACTGCGTTCTGCTGCGCGTGCATGCTGCTTGAGCGCAACGAGACGCTCGACGGTTCGAGCACGTCGAGCAGCCAGTGCACCGGCTGAATGGCGACCAGATCCTCGACATAATCCACGAACGTATGCGCGGGCAGTTCATCGCGGCTTTTCGGCAGGCCGCGGCGTGCGAGATATTCGGCACTCGCGAACAGCGCCAGACGAAAACTCCCGAGCTTGCGCACCACAAGCCGCTGTCCGACCGGCTGCACGAAGCTGATGAACAAATCGGCTTCGCGTTTGGAGAGATTAATCAGATGCCGCTCGGTCACCAGTTCGACGATGATGCCGGGCTCACGCTCGGCCAGCTCGGCAAACCGCTCGCCCAGGTAAAATGCGCCGATGCCTTCCATCGTCGCCACGCGCACACGGCCGGTCGCCGCCGTCTGCTCCGCGCCGAACGCATGCGGAATGCCGTTGGCTTCGACCTCGATCCGTTCGGCGATCGTGAACAGGCGATGCCCCTGCTCCGTCAGTACGAAACCATCGGGCTTGCGGTCGAACAGTTTGATCGAGAGGTCCTTCTCGAGCTCGGCAATGCGCCTGCTGACAGTCGTGTGGTCGACCTTCAGCCGCCGCGCCGCGGGCGCAAGACGGCTTTGCCGCGCCAGCTCCAGAAAGAAGACAAGATCATTCCAGTTGAACACGCGATCTCTCCGACGGGCCGTCGGGAGAGAAAGAAACCCGCCCGCCGGACATCAGAATAGAACGCCTCAACTGAGGTGTACATGGCCGGAACGCGTCGCCGGATCTGAGACGGCTAGACGCTGCAATACTTTTCCTGAATCTCGGGATTCGAGATCAGCGCCGCGGCGCTGTCGTGATGGACGATGACGCCCTGGTCCATCACGTAGACGCGATCCGACAGCGACAGCGCCAGTTCGACGTTCTGCTCGACCAGCAGGATCGTCGTTCCTTGCGCCTTTAGATTGCGGAACTGCGCGAACATTTCCTCGACCAGGATCGGCATGATGCCTTCCGACGGCTCGTCGAGCAGGATCATCTTCGGTTCGGCCATCATCGCGCGCGCGATTGCCAGCATCTGCTGCTCGCCGCCCGACAGCGTCACGCCCTGCTGCGACAGGCGCTGCTTCAGGCGCGGAAAGGTTTCGGCAATGCGCTCGATCATCTGCGCTTCCTTGGCGCGCGAGGCGGACGCGATGATGCCGAGCCGCAGATTTTCCTCGACCGTCAGACCCGGCACGATGCGGCGGTCTTCCGGTACGTAGGCGAGCCCAAGATGAAACCGCTCATGCGCCGGACGCCCGAGGATCGGATGACTGTCGAACGAGACGTCGCCGCTGCATTTGTCGACAAGCCCCATAATCGTCTTCAGCGTCGTCGTCTTGCCGGCGCCATTGCGGCCGATCAGCGTGACGATCTCGCCCTGCTTCACCTCAAGCGATACGCCCTGCAGGATATGGCTATAGCGGTACCAGGCCGAGAGGTTATTGACGGTCAGCATCAGGCGTGACCTCCCGCCGTCCCCTGCCCGAGATAGACGCGCTTGACCTCGTCGTTGCTGCGGATGTCGTCCGGCGAACCCTGCGCCAGCAATTCGCCGTGATGCAGCACCACCAGATGCTCGGCCAGTCCCATCACGAGCTTCATCTTGTGCTCGACCAGCACGATCGTCCGCTGCTCGGCGAGCTTCGCGATCAGGTTCATCATCTCGCGGGTTTCTTCCGGACTCATACCGGCCGTCGGTTCGTCGAGCAGCAGAAGCTTCGGATCGGATGCGAGCGCCATCGCCATTTCGAGGCTGCGCTGTTCGCCATGCGCCAGTTCGCGCGCACGCCGCAGCCGCCGAGCCCCGAGGCCGACCAGCGCTAGCAGCGCATCCGCCTTCTCGATCAGGCTGCCGTAGCTGTCGCGATTACGAAACAACTGAAAACGCTCCGACAGCGCCTGCGCCGCGACGCGCACGTTCTCACGTGCGGTCAGTTCGGGAAAGACGTTGGTGATCTGGAACGACTTGGCGATGCCCATGCGCGCGAACTGATGCGAGGGCGTCCCCGTGATGTCGCGTCCGTCGAAGCTGATGCTCCCTGTCGTCGGCGCAAAGGCGCCGGAGATTACGTTGAAGAACGTGCTCTTGCCCGCGCCGTTCGGTCCGATGACTGCCGTCAGCTTGCCGCGGGCAAAGGACACCGACACGCCCTTCAGCGCGATGAAGCCGCCGAAGTTCATGCCGACGTTCTGCGCAACGAGGATGGGATCGCTCATTTGCGCTCCATCCATTGCAGCAGCGAACCCCAGATGCCACGCGGGAAGAACAACACGAAGATGATAAAGATGATGCCGACGAAAAGCTGCCAGTTCGCCGTCAGCATCGCCAGCACGTCCTCGATCAGGAGGAACGCCGCCGCGCCGACGAACGGGCCGAAGAATGTGCCCATACCGCCGAGCAATGCCATCATCACCACCTGGCCGGACTTGGTGTAGTGCACCGTCTCGACCGGCACGATGGATAGATGGATCGCGTTCAGCGCACCCGCGAGGCCGCAGAACGCGCCGGAGATGATGAACGCGACGAGCTTCGTCCGAATGACATCGTAACCGCAGGCGCGCGCCCGCTCCTCGTTCTCGCGGATCGCCTCCAGCACCGCGCCGAACGGCGACGCGAGAATGCGCGAGAACAGCCAGATCGCTGCCGCGACGAACGCGAGCACGACGTAGTACTTCACGGTCGGGTTGATGAATGGCAGCGAGATGCCGAACACTGAAATGGTTTGCAGGTTGACGCCGCGCAGGCCGTTCTCGCCGCCGGTCAGGCTCTGCATCTGGTAGAAGGCGTAGTAGACGCACATCGACAGCGCGAGCGTCACCATCGAGAAGTAGATGCCGCGCGTGCGGATCGCGAGAAAGCCCATCACCACCGCGAGCAGCGTGGCGGACGCCGTGCCGATCGCGATCGCGCCGAACCAGCCGATCTTATAGCTGACGATGGCGATGCCGCAGCCATACGCCCCTGCGCCGAGAAACGCAGCATGGCCGAACGACAGAAGCCCAGTGTAACCGAAAATGAGATTGAATCCGAGCGCGTAGAGCCCGAGCACCAGGATGTTCACCGCCAACGCCTCGTACGGCACGATCCACGGGAACACGACGAGAAACGCCAGCGTCAGCGCGACACGGTAACGGCCGGCGAGATCGAGCCAGTGCGGCGTGTCGCGCGGCGATGTGAGATCGACGGTCGTCATGTCAGCCGAGCGCTCCCGCCTTGCCGAGCAGGCCGCGCGGCCGCACCAGCAACACCAGCGCCATCAGGATGAAGATCGACACCTTCGCCATTTCGGGCACGAACAGCGATGTCATCGCCACGACGACACCGACGAGGAGCCCGGCAATCACTGCACCGGCGAGCGATCCCATGCCGCCGACGACGGTCACCACGAACGCTTCGGCAAGAACGGGAATGCCCATCTCCGGGGTCACGCCTTGCAACGGCGCGGCAAGTACACCGGACAAGCCGGCGATACCGGTGCCAATGCCGAACACGAGCAGCCAGACCTTCGACACGTCGATGCCGAGCACCTTGACGATTTCCGGATCGCGCGCGCCAGCCCGAATGATCAGGCCGTAACGCGTTCGCTCGATGAAGAACCACAGCGCGACAACGATCGCGAGCGTGATGCCGATCAGGAACAGGCGATAGAGCGGAAAGAAGCCGATGCCGATGTTCACCGCGCCGCGCAGCTCCGGCGGCGTCGGAAAGCGGATGCCGGTCAGTCCGAACAGAATCCGGATCATCTCGATGAAGACGTAGGACAGGCCGAACGTCAGCAGCAGCGGATAATCGATGCCGCGGCCGTACAGCGGCCGCAGCAGCACGCGTTCGACCGCAAGGCCGATGGCGCCGACACCAAGTGGCGTCAGCACCAGCGAGACCCAGAAGTTTCCGGTCAGCCCGAACAGGAAGACGCCGATGTAGGCCCCGACCATGAAGAACGCGCCGTGTGCGAAGTTGACGACGTTCAACAGGCCGAAGATCAGCGACAGCCCGAGCGCGAGCAGCACATAGATGGCCCCGAGCGCAATCCCGGTGACGAGTTGCAGGGCGAGAAGGTCGAGGCCAACGCTCATCAACGTGCTTAAGCCTTATGGCCCATCTCTTCACACGACCGCAGGTTCTTCTCGTCCGGCTTCTCGACCGCGACGACGGAGAACACGTCGTTCTTGTCCTTCTGGTCCTTGTGCTTGGACTCGATGATGAGCACCGACTGAACCGACTGATGGTCGCAGCCGCGATAGTACTGCTCGCCCTTGTACCAGTCGTACTTCAGTGCGCGCAGCGCAGTGATGACCTTTTCGGTCTCGGTCGACTTCGCCGCCTTCACGGCTTCGAGCACCGAGCGGACACCGGCATAGCCGAGCGCGCCATAGTCGGACGGTACCGCGCCGGCATTGGCCTTACGGAACTTGTCGTTGAAAGCCTTCGCTGACGGCACGGTGTCCTCAAGACGCCAGTAGTACGACGTACCGCCGACCACGCCTTCGAACACGTCGCCGCCGGCCTGGCGCGCGGTGTAGAGCAGCACTGGCGCGACGAGCTTGGTCTTGCTCTTCAGGCCGAACTCGGTCGCCTGCGTGATCGAGACCACCTGATCGCGGCCGAAATTGCAGAGGCACAGCACGTCCGGCTGCAGCGACTGGATGCGCGGCAGGAACGCGGTGTAGTCGCTAGCGCCGATCGGGTGGCGGATGTCGGCGAGCGTCTCGACGCCGAATTCCTTGCCGGCGCGCTGGAAACCGCGCACCATTTCATGGCCATAGGCATAGTCGGCGGTGAGGAAGACGACCTTCTTGCCGAACTTCGGGAATGCATAGCGGCCGACCGCGCCCGCCGTCATGTGCGGATTCATCGCCTCGTGGAAGGTGAACTTCGACCAGTCCTTTACCTCGTTGATCGCGTCCGACTGGCTGATCGAGTTGAAGATCACGCCGCGTTCCTTGGCGACGTTGTTGATCGAGAGCTGCACCGCCGCCGACAGCGAGCCGACGATGAAGTTGACCTTGTCCTTCTCGATCAGTTCGAGCGTGCGCGTCGCCGCCTCGCCCGGATTGAGCTTGTCGTCGCGCACCAGTAGTTCCGCCATCTGGCCGCCGAAGCCACCGGCATCGTTGAAGTCCTTCACGGCGATCTGCGCAGCCTTGACCTGATCGTTGGCCTCGGCGCCGAACGCGCCGGTCAGCGGCACCGGGAAGCCGATCTTGATCGTACCGGCCTGCGCACGCGCGCTGGTGAAAATGGCCGGCATTGCGCCGATGGCACCGACGGCGGCCGCGCCTTGCAGCAGACGACGCCGGGTCGTCCGGAACTTGCTGGTCATGTTGAATCCTCCCGTGATGATCTCTTTGGATCGTTGTTTCGACTGTAAGTCAGACCTTGCCTAATGCACGCAGAATTTCCTCCGGCCGTGCCGGTTGCACCGAAACGTGAGCGTTCAACGGACGCAGCGCGTCGTTGATCGCGTTGATGACGGCAGCGGGTGCGCCCGCCGTTCCTGCCTCGCCCGCGCCCTTTGCGCCGAGTTCGGAGGAAGCCGTCGGCGTCACCACGTGACCGACCTCCATGTCGGGCATCTCGCCTGACATCGGTACCAGGTAATCCGCCATGCTGCCGTTCAGCATCTGGCCCTGTGCGTCGTAGCGGCAGTGCTCGAACAGTGCCGCGCCGATACCCTGCACGATGCCGCCGCGAATCTGCTCGTCGACGAGTTGCGGGTTGAGCACCGTGCCGCAATCCTCGACGCACCAGTGTTTTAGCAGCTTGACGAAACCGGTGTCCGTATCGACTTCGAGATACGACGCCTGGATGCCGTTGGTGAAAGCGAACGGATAATCCTTCGGCACGTAGTGCCGCGTGACGACGAATTCGGGCTTGAGATCGGCCGGCAGCGTATCCGGCCGGAAGTAGGCGACGCGGCCGAGCTCGGCGAGCGGCATGCGCTCCGAGCCCGTGGCCTTGTCGACGATCTTGCCTTCGCGCACGTCCAGTGCATCCGGCGTCGATTGCAGGATCACCGCCGCGACATCGAGAATGTTGGCGCGCAGCGCCTTGCCCGATTGCCAGGCCGCCTCGCCGCCGATGCCCGCCGCACGGCACGCCCACGTGCCGCCGCCGTACGGTGTCGCGTCCGTATCGCCGGTCACGACGCGCACGTCCGACATCGGAATGCCCACAGCTGTCGCCACCACCTGCGCGATCACGCTCTCGGTGCCCTGCCCCTGCTCGGTCACGCCGATCGACGCAATCACGCCGCCCTGCGGGTTGAGCCGCAGCGTGCATCCATCCTGCGAGGAGATACGCGCGCCGCCGACGCCGTAGAACGCCGCCGACGGGTTGGTGATCTCGATGAAAGCCGCAAGCCCGATGCCGCGATAGATACCCTTCTTGCGCAGCTCCGCCTGCTCCTTGCGCAAGGCGTCGTAGTTCATCATCTGCAGCAGCTTTTCGAGCGACTGCTGGTGCGACAGCTTTTCGAACTTGATACCGGAGGCCGCGGTCGAAGGGTGCGCGTTGTCGGGAATGACGTTGCGGCGGCGCAGTTCCGCCGGGTCCATGCCGATGGCTGCTGCCGCCTGATCGATCAGCCCTTCCGTCACCATCACCGCGATCGGATGCCCGACCGCGCGGTACTGGCACATCGGCACCTTGTTCTGGAACACGACGCGCGCGCGGGCGCGATAGTTCTGGTGCTTGTAGGGACCGCCGACGAGATTGACGACCTGATTGGCCTCGACCGCACTCGTGCGCGGATAGACCGAGTACGGCCCGATGCCGGTGAGATCGTCCATCTCGATGGCAAGGATTTCGCCCTCGGCGCTCACCGCCATCTTCGCCTTGACGCGATGATCGCGCGCATGGATGTCCGACACGAACGATTCAAGCCGGTCAGCGACGAACTTGACCGGACGTTTGAGCATCTTCGCCAGCGCCACCGTCGCCATCTCGTCCGGATAGATATGCACCTTGATTCCGAACGACCCGCCGACGTCCTTGCAGACGACGCGAACGCTCGCCTCCGGCAATCCCAGATGCTTGCACACGATGTCCTGCATCATGTGCGGTGCCTGAAACGAATGATGGATCGTCAGCTTCTCTTCGCCTTCGTTCCAGTCGGCGATGATTGCGCGCGGCTCCAGGGTCACGCCGGTATGGCGGCCCACGCTGAACGTATTCTCGACCACCGCAGCAGCCGCCTTGAACGCGCCGTCGACGTCGCCGACATCGAGCGTGCGCTCGAAGGCGAGGTTGTCACCGAGGTCGGCGTGGATCACCGGCGTCCCCGCATCGAGCGCCGCTTCCATATCAACGGTGACGGACAGCGGTTCGAGTTCCGCCTCGATCAACGCGACCGCGTCTTCGGCTTCGGCGCGGCTGTTGGCAACAACCGCGCAGATCGCCTCGCCGGCCCAGCAGGCGCGCTCGACCGCGATCGGATATTGCGGCGCGGACTTCAGGCCCTTGAAGTGCGTCAAAACGCCGACCCACGGCGTGCAGATCTTCAGAAGATCCTTGCCGGTCGCGACCGCAATCACGCCCGGCGCAGCTTTAGCGGCCGACACGTCGAGACTGACGATGCGTGCATGAGCATGCGGACTGCGCAGGAACGCGACGTGCGCGAGCCGTGGCATCCGCAGATCGTCGACGTACGTCCCGCGTCCCTGCACCAGGCGCTTCGCATTCGGCCGCGGCACCGAGCGGCCGATATAGCTGTTCGGCCGGTCGAGAAACGTGAGGCCCATGGTCTGATCGGAAGCGCTCATTCGGCGGCCTCTTTAGTGCGCCGGGCCGCGACAACCTTTTCAACGGCGTCGACAATGGCCTGATAGCCGGTGCAGCGGCAGTAGTTGCCGGAGATCGCATCGCGGATCGTCTCGCGTGACGGATTGCGATCGTTCGCCAGCAGATCGGCGATCGTCGTCAGCATTCCGGGCGTGCAGAAGCCGCACTGGAGCGCATTCCGTTGCAGGAAGGCCTCCTGTACATCGGCGAGAACGCCGGAGTCGGTCAGCCCCTCGACGGTCACGATATTCGTGCCGTCCGCCTGCACGGCCAGCATGAGACATCCACGCACCGGAACGCCGTCGACCTGCACGGTGCAAGCACCACAGACGCCGTGTTCGCATCCGAGATGCGAGCCGGTGAGATCGAGCTGTTCGCGCAGGAAATCGACGAGATGCGTGCGCGCCGCGACCGTGCGCGTCACACGCTCGCCATTGATCGTCAGCGTGATCGCGTGCGTTTCGGAGGCTGCCGTCATGCCGCACCGCCTTCCATCGCGGCGATGACGCGGCCGAGCAGCACGCGCGCCAGATGCATCTTGGTTTTCGCCGAGCACTCGCCGTCGTCGGAAGGCGACAGCGCGCCGTCGAGCGTGGCTTGCGCAGCCGCAATGCCCTTGCCTGCAATCAACGTCTGCGCAGCATCTTCCGCGAGCAGCGGCCGATCGCCAGCGCCGAAGAAAGCGAGTTTCAGCGCAGTCCACGACCCTCCGGTGCGCACGCCTTGCGCGGCGAGGCCGATCATTGCGTAGTCGCCGTGCCGCCGCGCCAACTCATCGAAGCCGGACACCGATCCGGCAGCCGGAACCGGAAACTCGATCGCGACCAGAACCTCGTCCGCGGCGAGCGCCGTCTCGTAGATCCCCAGGAAAAAGTCCTTCGCCGCAATCGCCCGCTCACCCTTCCGGCGGGCGGCGACGATTGTCGCATCGAGCGCCAGGCAGCACGCCGGCAACTCCGTCGACGGATCGGCCAGCACCAGCGAGCCGCCGATGGTGCCGCGATTGCGGATCGCCTGATGCGCGATATGCGGAATAGCCTTGGCGATCAGCGGCAGCCGTGCGGCCACAACCGGCGATTCCGCAAGATCGCGATGCCGCGTCATCGCGCCGATGCGCACGGCGCCTTTCGTTTCGGAGATACCGGAGAGACCGGAGACGCGATTGAGATCGACCAGTAGCGACGGCGCGGAAAGCCGCATGTTCAACGCGGGAATGAGGCTCTGGCCGCCGGCCAGCAGGCGCACGCCCTCGCCGCCGTCGAGGCAATCGAACACCTCGGCCAAGGATGTCGGCCTCGCATATGCGAACGCTGGCGCCTTCACGCCGGTCCTCCCAACGGGCCGATTACGTCGGCCGCTAATTTATCGCTCTATAAATTAGAACCGTTCCGAACCAAGCTGTCAATCCTGCGGCATTTCGACTATGGCAATAAGGATGAGCAAGTTGCGGCGATCCAAATCTGCACCCAGACCTGCATCCAAGGCCGCGCCGAAGCCGCGCATGAGCCCGGCGCAGCGCGAACGTCAAATCGTTGACGGAGCTATCGCTTTCTTTGCCGAGGTCGGCCTTGAAGGACAGACGCGGGAACTCGCGCGCCGCCTCGGCATCACCCAGCCGCTGCTCTATCGCTACTTCCCGAGCAAGGAGGAACTGCTCGAGCGCGTCTATGACGAAGTCTACATGAAGCGCTGGAAGCCCGAATGGGAAGCGCTGATCGCGGACCGCTCGCTGTCGATCGGCGAACGCTTCCGCCGTTTCGAGAAAGACTATCAGCGCACCATCATGACTTACGATTGGCTGCGCATCTTCTTCTCGTCGGGCCTCAAGGGCACGGACCTGACCCGGCGCTATCTCACACGTGTGCGCGACATCATCTTCACGCCGGTACTTGCGGAAATGCGCCGCGAATTCGGGTTGCCCTCGCCTGCGCAACTGCCGCTCTCCGCGCAGGAATACGAACTGATGTTCGGCATCCACGGTGCGCTCGTCTATGTCGGTATCCGCCGCTTCATCTACAACATGGATGTTCCGACCGATCAGGATCTCGTGTTCGATACCGAGATGGATGCGTTCATGGCCGGTGTCGGCCCTGTCATGCGCCGTTTGGTCGCCGAACAGCAGGCAATCCGGCGGGCACGCAAGCGCAAGGCCGGATAACAGGCTTGACGCCTCCGGCCGTGAATTTAATGATCGTCCGATCAATCAAGAAAGCCGGAGAACGCCCCATGCTGACGATGCTGTCGCACTACAACGTCCGCACAAAGGACTGGACCAAGACGCGCGATTTCTACGTCAAGGTTCTCGGCCTCACCGAAGGTGACCGGCCCAACTTCCCGTTCCCCGGCCATTGGCTCTACTGCGGCAAGCAGGACGTGCTGCACATCACCGGCCTCGATGCCAACTCGACCGGCGCGAACGACTATCTTGGCGACCGCGAAGGCGAACTGCAGGGCGGCGGCGCGATCGATCACGTTGCCTTCACGGCAAAGGACGCGGTCGCGATGGGCAAGCACTTCAAGTCGCTCGGCATCGAGGCACGTCATCGCCGCGTTCCGAACATGGATCTCTATCAGATCTTCATCAACGATCCGAACGGCATCACCATCGAGCTGAACTTCCCCGGCGAGAATCCGCCGGAGATGTGAGCGCGTGGCGAAACGCGCGATCGTCATTGGCGGCTCGATCGGTGGCCTATTCGCAGGCCTCTTTCTGAAGCGGATCGGATGGGATGTTACGATCCACGAGCGCGTCGGCGAGGAACTCGGTGCGCGCGGCGCAGGTATCGTCACGCATGACGAACTGCACGATGCACTGGCGGCCGCGACCGGCGGCCGCGAGCCAATCGGCGTTCCGGTCAGCGGACGTGTCGTGCTCGCGCAAGACGGCAGCGTCGTCTGCGAAACGCTCCGGCCCCAAATTCTCGCCTCGTGGGATCAGGTGTGGCAGCGGCTCCGCGCCTGCAGCGATGGCTTCTACCGGCACGGCAGCGCGCTTGTCTCGTTCGAGCAGAACGATAGCGTCGTCACGGCGCGTTTCGCCGACGGCGCGCGTGAGAACGCCGATCTGCTCGTCGCCGCCGATGGCATCCAGTCGACCGTGCGCAAGCAGCTCTTCCCCGATGCGCAGCCGCGCTATGTCGGTTACGCTGCATGGCGCGGACTGGTCGAAGAAACAGAGCTATCGCCGGCAGCACGCGACCGCCTCTTCGATTGCTTCGGCTTCTGCCTTCCTCCGCGCGAGCAGATGCTCGGCTATCCGGTCGACGGTCCGCCCATCGCAAGCCAGCCGACGCGCCGCTACAATTACGTCTGGTACCGGCCAGCCGATCCGGATCGAGAATTACCGCGCATGCTGAAAGGTGCGGACGGCCATCAGTACGTCGGCGCGATTCCTCCCGACAAACTGCACCCCGACATCGTCGCCGAGATGCGCGATGCGGCTACGCGGCTTCTCGCGCCCGCGTTTGCGGAAGCCGTCAGCAAGACGCGCAAGCCCCTGCTGCAACCGATCGTCGATCTCGAAACCCCGGCCATGGCGTCGGGGCGCGTCGCGATCCTGGGCGATGCTGCCTTCGTCGCCCGCCCGCATGTCGGTGCCGGTGTCACCAAGGCCGCCGGAGACGCGCGCGCGCTCGCGGAGGTACTATCGGCGCATTCGAGCATCGACGACGCTCTCGCCGCCTATAACGCGCAACGCCACGCGTTCGGACAGCGGATCGTTCGCCGCGCACGCGATCTCGGCGCCTATATGCAAGCCCAATTGCTATCCGAGGAAGAGCGTCAACTGGCGGAAAAACACCGCAGCCCGCAGGCCGTCATGACCGAGACGGCGACGATGCACAACATGGCATCGTGGTAACGCCTCAAAGAAATGCCCGCCAAGGCGGGCATTTCAGCGATCGCCGTTTCGGGCATGCTTAGTCGTGACGGATGTAGACGCTCTTGATATTCGTATAGAAGCTGAGCGTATCCTCACCGATCTCGCGCGAGCCGTGGCTTGAATTCTTCTGCCCGCCGAACGGGAAGTGAGAATAGCCGCCGAGATTCGGACGGTTGATGTGGATCATTCCCGCTTCGATGCCGTCAATGAAGCTGAACGCGCGGTTGATGTCCTTGGTGAAGATCGACGCAGCGAGGCCGTACTCGACATCATTGGCGATCTGGAGGCCCTGCTCGAGATCGTCGACAGGCATGATCGCCACCACCGGTCCGAACACCTCCTCGCGCGCGATCTCGCTTTTGACGGAGACGGAATCGATCACCGTCGGCGCAAAGAAGTTGCCGTTGCCGACATCGAGACGGCTGCCGCCGGCGAGCAGCGTGCCGCCCTCGCCGCGCGCGCGCTCGACAAAGCCGTTGACCGCATCGAACCGCGTGGTGTCGATCAGCGGCCCCATCTCCGTCGCGGGGTCCGCGCCGTCACCGACCTTGAGCTTCTTCACCGCCGCGACGAACTCGGATGTGAAGCGATCCTTGACGTTGCGCTGAACCAGCACGCGGCTGGTGCAAGTACAGCGCTGACCGGACACATCAAATGCCGCGACCATGCAAGCTTTCACCGCCGCCGGAATGTCGGCATCCGCCAGCACGATCAGCGGATTCTTGCCGCCCATCTCCAATTGCGTCTTGGCAAGCCGCGGCGCCGCAGAGACATGGATCGACGTACCGACCTTGGTCGAGCCGGTAAAGGAAATGCCCTTCACCTTGGGGTTGCGGACGAGTTCCTCGCCGACCTCCGGCCCGCCGTGCACAAGCGCGATGGCTTCCTGTGGTACGCCCGCTTCCAGGAAAATCGAGACGACTTTCGCGGCAATCGCCGGCGTGAACGGCGACGGCTTGAACACGATCGGCGACCCGCACACGAATGCCGGTGCGATCTTCCAGCACGGAATCGCGAACGGAATGTTCCATGGGCTGATCAGCGCCACCGTGCCGATCGATTCGCGCATGGTGAAGCAATGAACGCCGTCTTCCTCACTCGGCAGCGTGTTGCCGCCGAGGCGCCGGCCAAAGCCGGAGACGTATTCCATGATATCGACGGCGCGCTTCACCTCCGCGTAGGACTCGCGGATCGGCTTGCCCTGCTCGCGCGTGATCAGCGCGGCAATCTCGTCTCGATCACGCTCGGCGATCGCCGCTGCGCGCAATACGATTTTGCCGCGTTCGGTCGGCGTCAGCTTACGCCACGAACCGGCGGACGCCGTGACGCCATCGATCGCCTGCCGCGCGATCGCTCCCGACGAATTCGGCGAGACCGACACGATCTCTTCGAGATTGGCCGGATTCGGCCGGCGCACCACGTCGTCCTCGGCAGCCTTCCACGCACCGCCCAGGAAATTGGGGACCTGCAACGTCTTGCCGCCATCCAGAACTTTCAGCATCAAACTGTTCCTTTCTTATTTTTCACTGTTTCGGAGCGAGGCTGCCTAGTCGGGCAGCCCGCGTCCCCGCGTTTCCATGGCCCATGGTAGAATGGCGATGCCGATGGCGAAGGCGATCGCTGTGCAGGCCACCGGCGTTCCCAGCGTTCCCGTCTGGCTGATCGCCCAGCCGAGGATGAAGTTGACGCCTGCACCAATGAAGCGCCCGAATGAGATCGCCCACGCGAATGCGCTGGCGCGGATCGTCGTCGGGTACTGCTCAGGGATCCAGATGCTGTAGACCGCAAAGTTACCGCCGAAGTAGCCGACGAAGGCCATCGCGACGATGAACGGAATGAGCGCATCCTGCACATAGAACAGGAAGCCGAACGCGGTCGTGATCGAGATCATCATGCCGAGAAAGAAGAACGCTGTCGCAGGACGGCGGCTAAAAGCGTCGGCAATCAGCGGAAGCGTCACGCAGCCGACGATCGTCATGAAGGAAAACAGCATGCTCGCATAGGAGATGAGCTGCGGAATATCCTTGCCGGCATATCCGGCCTTGGTCGCAAGCTGCGTCAGTGCCGCCGGCGCATAGACCGCCCCCGCCCACAATCCGATGATCGAGCAGGTGAGAAGCGTCGTCAGTACGATCGTCCGCTGGCGAAACTCTCCGGAGAAGATCTGACGCAACGGCTTGCCGCGCTTGGCTTCGGCTTCCTTGTTCGTCCACTTTTCCGGCTCCTTGATCATCAGCCGCACGGCGATGGCGATGACGATCGGTGCAAGGCCGCACAGGAACATGGCGCGCCAGCCGTAGTTCGCGCCGATGGTGAAGTTCAATGCGGAGGCGATGAAGAAGCCGACATAGTAGCCGGTCTGGAGATAGCCGCCCGCCCGTGCGCGGCGATCTTCCGGCCAGATTTCAGCGATGAACGTTCCGGCCAGCGCCCACTCGCCACCAACGCCGATGCCGGCGAGGAAGCGGAAGAGCGCGAGCTGGTAGACGTCCTGCGCAAACGCCGCTGCGCCGGTGAAGACCGAGTACACGACGACGGTGAGTGCCAGCGTGCGCGCTCGGCCCCACTTGTCGCCAAGCGGTCCCCAGATGAATGCGAGCCCCCAGCCGATGAGGAACAACGCAAACATCACGGACCCGGCGAATGCGATGTTAGCCGGCGTCGCCTCAAAACCGGATGCAGGCAGCAGTTCGCGCATCGACGGCACGAAGACGAGCGCGAAGATGAACGAGTCGACGCCGTCCATCACCCAGCCGAGCCAGCACCCCAGAAACCCGATGATCTGCGTTCTATTGAGCTTCGATTTTGCTTTTGAGACCGCCTGCGCTTCAGCGATTGCACTCATGACTTCCCCCGTTTTCCCTCTTTTTATTTACGCCGACGTTGCTGCACGCTGTTATTTGGTATTTTCGCACACACAGGTGCTGGCACCGCTTAGCCCTCTGAACTCGCTCAGATTTTGTGTCATGGTCGATCAGACAGCAGCATGCGCGAAGCTTTCCAGGCCGCGCGCCGACACCATGTGCCGGTCAAGACCGAGCGTCTCGGCACTCAACCCGATGGCGAGACCAACCAGTTGCGGCAAATGCAGCACCGGCATGTTGAGGCGGCGTCCCATATCCTTCTCGATCTCGCGCTGGAAGCTGTCGAGCACCGTGTGACAGAGCGGACATGGCGTCACCATTGCGTGCGCACCGTTGGCCTTTGCCGACTCGATGTGGCGTCCGGTCAGCTTGATCGCGACCTTCTCCTCGTGAGCGGCCGTGTGGAAACCACAGCACTCAGTCCTGCCGGTGTAGTCGACTGGTTTGCAGCCGAGCAATTCCGTGAGAAGTTCGAGCGACCTGTTGTTGCGGGAATCGACGAAGCCATAGCGGCCCGGCGGACGCGTGATGTGACAGCCATAGAATGCCGCAACCTGCATGCCTTTCAGCGAGCGCACCACATGGCTCTGCAGCCGCTCAAGACCGACATCCTCGAATAGAACCCACAGAAAATGGGTGACCCGCGTCGTGCCGTTGTAGTGAAGGCCTTCCGGAGCCAGCCGCGCATTCACCTGCGCCGCGAGATCGGCGTCTTCCGTGAACATCGCATGCGCATCGATCAGATTGAGGGTGCAGGTGTTGCAGATCGTCATCAGCGGCAGCCCCTCACGCTCAGCAAGCGCGAGGAGCCGCACGTTCAGCGCGAGGAATCCGACAGGATCGATCGCGCGCAATTCACGCGCGCCTGTGCAGGTCGCCGATTCGAGTTCCACCAGGTCGAGACCAATCTTTGCCGTTACGTGGCGCATCGCAACGTTGAGTTCCGCGCAGGTGCTCTTGGCGGAGCAACCCGGGTAGTAAGCAAATCTCATCTCAGCGATCCTTCTTGCGCAGCAGTCTTGCTGCGACGGATGATGCTCCGGACCAACGTCCGAACAGCGTTTTGACGGGATTGATTTTTCGCCGAACGAGCATGCGAAGGGCGCGGCCGAGACCCAATAGCAGCTTCAGACCACGAACCCTGAACACGAGCTCGGTGGGATCGATGCGGCCCCGCGCCAAGATGATGCTGCGGAACGTCAACGCGTGATGCGCCAGTTGTGGCGAGAGGATGACAGCCCTGGTCTTCAGCGGCTCGATCACCGAAGTGACGATCGGAATCTTGGCTGGGCACACCTCCTCACATTTGTAGCAGGAGACGCAGTTGAAGATTCCAGAGACGCTGAGCGCGCTGGCCACCTTATCCGGTGAATTGCGTGCATCCAGCGCAGTTTGCGCCAATTGAACGAGCGGCGCCGGCCCGGCAAAGTTCGTTACATCGCTCAGGCCGACGACAGGACACGCCGAGAAGCACGACATACAACTGATGCAATCGAGCGCCTTGGAGGCGTGCTTGACCTCGGTATGCGTTAGCGGCTCCGGAAATCCGGCATAGTCGCCGTCCCGTTCGATCCATGGCTGGAAATTCGCGACGCGTTGCTCATACGGCGCACGATCAACGACAAGGTCCCGCACCACCGGAAGATTGCGCAGCGGTTCGATTGTCATCGACGGCTCGACCGCTTCCCAGCACGCCAGCACCTCGCGGCCGTTCATGCGGACCGCACAGGTGCCGCACATCTTCGACCCGCACAGCCAGCGGTACGCGAGGTCCGGGGCCAGATGCTGCGAGATGTAGTTCAGTGCATCGAGCACGCGCATCGCGCGGGTATATGGAATCTCGAAGGCTTGCAGCGTGGCGCCGCCGTTATCATCCGATCGGCGAATGGTGACGCTGACCACATCGCCGTCCTGAAGCGCGCGGTTGCGGGCTGCGAGCGTGTCGCCTCGCTCCTTGCCGATAGTACGGGCAGTACCTCGCGGAAACGTCTGCTGCGGCACAATCAGATTCACCACGCCACCAGCATATTGTCGCGGCGATCGAAGCCCGGCTGAAAGTACGGTGTCTCATACGGCACGCGTTCGAAGCGGAAACCGTTCTCGGTCTTGACCATCACATTCGCCGCCAACCAATCCAGGTTGTCGGTGTCCGGAAAATCCGTCCGGATAAACGGACCGCGGCTTTCGCGCCGCTCCAGCGACGAGTGAACAACAAGTTCGGCAGCATCGATCATGTTGTGGACGTCGATGGCATCAAGCCACTCGTAGTTGGCGATCTTCGTACGGTTCTTCAGACGCATGGCGGGGAGATCGAATTCGCGAATGCGCCGCAGATTGGCCAAGGCCTCCTCCAGCGTCGCCGCACTTTTCTCGACGCCCGCGCCGTTCCACATTGCTCCGCGGATCTTCTCCTTGATCGCAAACGGCGACTCACCATCGCCATCAGATTGCCGCAACTTTTCGAGGCGGTATGTTTCAGCCTGGATGTCACGATCGTTGAGGTCTGCAACCGCAACGAATCCAAGTTCATCGGCGACACCTTCCGCGACCGTCTTACCGTCGAAGGTTGCCAGTGCGATCAAGCCGTTGCTGTGACCGCCCAGTCCCCCGGCAACGAAAAGCCCCGGCACGGACGTTTTCATCGTTGCCGTATCGACACGCACGCCGCCCTGGCGGTAGTGCGCCGTCACCGCGGTTTCCAGCAGATCTTTCGCTGGATCGAGTCCAAGTTGATAGTATGGTTTGCCGTAGGTTGTGTACGCATTCACCTCGGCGGGATTCATGTGGTTGAAGCCCGCGAAGTAACCGCCGCTGTAACTGGCCTTCCCTGCCCGAACCTGCTTCACCAGCGCCTTGAGCTGGACGGTGTATGGCCCGAACGCCATCGGGTCGTCGTCCTGCTGGTTGAAGAACTCTTCACCCGCTGCGTTGACCATGCGCGCCGACTTCGGCGATCCCAGAATCGGGTTCGGATAAATCTGCATTCGCTCCCAAGACGGCGGATGCGCCACGTCGTTCGTGTGCCACCACTGCATCTCGAGATTCAGAAGATCAGCGCCGGCCCGCCAAGCCATAGCGAGCCCGTCGGCCGACATCTCGCGCGTGCCTGTCGATCGTGAATGCAAACGGTCGGAGTAACCGGTCGCCAGAATGACGCTCTGACCTTGCACGACGATCGGCTCGCCCGTTAGCACCGACAATCCGAACACGCCACGTACGCGGCCATCGCGCCCGTGCAGCAATGCCGTAACCGCCGTTTCCTCGATCGTCGGGATACCTGCGCGCGCGAGCTGCTTTCGCCGCAGATCCATGAACGGCACGCCGGAGTTGCCCTGCACATTGGCGGCGACGCTTCTGATCTTGCCAGGGCTGGTAACGACATTGCCCTCGGCGTCGCGCCGGAAGTAGAGCCCCGCCCGTTCGAGCTCGGCGTAGTATTCGCTCTCGACCCACGCGCCGCAGCGGCGTGCCCAGTGCTGGTCAATGAGAAACTGGTTGTGATACTTGACCAGGAACTCGCCGGTGTTGCGCGCCTGCTCCGGCGTATTGCCGAGCACCTGACCGGAAAGCACGAGATTGCCGGCGAAGATCGACGCTCCGCTCTTACCGACGAGGCCCTTGCAAACGACAACACATGCAATGCCCTTGCGATGAAGCTCGAGGGCTGCAAAACAGCCCGCCGCCCCACCGCCGACAATCACCACGTCCGTCTTGACCGTCTTCATCGCCCCACCGCGTCACGGCCGGTCGGCGGCCATGAATTCGCGCGAAGTTAGAAGAGTTTAAGCCGCGGGGCGTTATGGCGATTTTGCACCTTGGGGTGCGGCAGCGCGGATTGCGCAAGCACGCTTGTCCAGACAGGTCAGGACCAACGCGTTTGCCCCATCAGCATGGTGGCGTCCCTGCCAAAGACACTCGCGATTGCCTTCGCCATCCGGCGGACGCTCTTGATCAGATGTTGATCGCGCGTCACCGACATCCAAACGGGACGCGAGATGGTGAGCTTCTCCGGCAAAACACGGAACAGAGACGCGCTTTCTTCCCCGACAAAGACGGGTAACGCTGCAAGGCCCGTTCCGGACTCCGCCGCGTTACGCTGCGCGATGATGCTGTTCGAACAAAACACCGTTCGCGCCTGGGGGACGAGTTCCTCCAGCCACATCACTGACTCGATCGTCACCATTTCCTCAATGTACCCGACGTATCTGTGTGATAGCAGCTCGTCGATTGTCTTCGGCAGCCCGTGCGCCTCGGCGTAGACCTTCGATCCATAGAGATAGACCGCGATCTCGCCGACCTGTTCGCTGATGAGGCCGGGGATTTGCGGATTAAAGAAGCTGAGGAAGATGTCGGCTTCCTTTTTCAGAAGGTCGACGATGTGCGGATTGCTGAAGAGCGCGATGCGGGTTTCATCGGCATCGTCGACAATTGAATCGATCCGCCGCGCCAGATAGCCGCTCGCGAGGCCCTCCATGGTTGCGATACGGACGGTCCGCGGCGCCGCGCTCGCCGCGACAAGGTCGTCACGCATGGCAAGGGCATGAACCTCCATCTGCCGGATATGCGCGACAATCGCCTCGGTGTCGGGGCGAAGGCTGATACCCTTGCTGGATCGATCGAAGAACTGACGTTCGAAGACGTGCTCGACATGCGCCAGGCGGCGGGTGACGGTCGAGTGATCGACCTTCAGCACCTTGGCGGCGCCGTAAATACTGCCTTGGCGCGCGATCTCCAGCACGAAGCGCAGATCGTCCCAGCCCAGCCTGCCAATGGCATCAAGCCTTGGATCAGCCATCATTCGCTCTGAGTTCACAACCCAATCCGGTCATGAGCACAGGCTAGCGCAAACAGCCAAAGTTTGCCAAATTCACGAATTGCAGGTGCTCGAACGTAACATTAGGTCGGGCACTCGCTCAGCGCACCTAGTTCTGAACCATCTTTCCCCGAGTGAGGATCTGCTGAACGGCCCAGCGCGAATTCTTGCGCACCTCGGGGTCCGGGTCGTTGACGACCGCCTCAAGCGCGGGAAGGCTCGCGACGTCTCCGATCTCACCGAGCGCGGCTGCGGCCTCTTTCCTTAAGTTTGCCTGGGTATGCACAAGGCAATCCGCAATCGAGCCGCTTGCCCGCGCAATCCGCAACTTGCCGAGACTGCGTACGGCTTTCAGGCGAACCTGCCAGAACTCGTCGGCGAGCGCCTTGATTAGTGCGTCACCGGCCTGAGCACCATGCACGCTGGTGCCAAGCGTCTCGGCGGCGGTCTCGCGAACCATCCAGTCGCCGTCCGACAGGGCCCGCGTAATGGCTTCAGCCGCCGGACGCATGTGCGAGAACGCCAGCGCACTTACGGCCGCCCGGCGTACATGGGAATCCGCGTCAGCCGTCGACGAGGTCAGTGCCGGGATCGATTCTTCGAGTTTCAGGAATCCGATGACTCCGATCGCCTGCACGCGTACAGCTGCGTCGACATCTCGTAACGCATCCAGTGCAGGCTTCAGCGAATCCTTGCGCCGCAACTCTTTCAAAGCGCGCAGCGCGCCCATGCGCACGAACGCATGCGAGTGACCGACAAGCGGCAGTACCGCATCGGCAGACGCCGGATCCTTCAGCTCGGCCATGCTGTCGGCCGCCGCTTGCGCAACCGCCTGCTCCGGATCGACAAGCACTTTCGCCAGTGCTGCAGCCGCATCGGGCCCATCGAACTCACCAAGGGCGAGCGCCACCTGCTGACGAACGCCCGGATCGGGATCGGCCGTCATCCGGTCGAGATGCGCGACAGCCGCCGGATCGCCGGAATGACCGAGCGTAATGACAGCAACGCGACGCTCCGCCGGATCGGCCGCGTTGAGCTGATCGTCCACGTCGTCGAGATCGTCGTAGGATTCGAAGGGACTGGCCATGGCAGCGCCTCGCAGACTTACCTGAGCAGATAGGGAATGTTGACCTTCACCGCCCCGGTCGGACAATCGGCCTCGCACGGCATGCAGTACCAGCACTCGTCGTAGGCCATGTAGGCCTTCTTGGTCAGGTCGCTGATGCGCAGCACGTCGAGCGGACAAACATCGACGCAAACCGTGCAGCCTTTGTCGGCGATGCACTTTGCGGCGTCGACGACCACAGGAACGGTGGTGTGGGTTGTTGCAAGAGGCATGACGCGTATCCTTGTTGCAGGTTAGGCGGAAGCGCGGATGCGCTGCTTGTCGTAGAGGTCCTTTTCATCGTCCGCGATCGGCACGATGTACGGTTGAACCGCGCGCTTCTCGCAAGCCATCTGGCCGTCTTTCTTGCTGAGCAGGTTGTGACAGAACCAGTTCTCGTTATCCTTCTCCGGATAATCGGTGCGCAGGTGATAAAGACCCCAGCGGCTCTCGGTGCGCGCGAGCGATGCAAAAGCGGCCATGTCCGCGCAATCGAGGATCGACTGCGCCTCCAATGCACGCATCAACTCGTGCGCATTGGTCACCATCATCTGTTTTTCCATGTCCTCGCGCACCTCGCCGAGGCGGCGCTGGCCGAGCTCGAACTTGCGCGTGACCTTCGGTGGCTGCAGGTAATCGTTCACGAGCCGGCGCGTCTTGAATTCGATCTGGTTCGGCGGAATGCCGTCCTCGCGCTTGGTCGGCGCCAGCACGCGCTCTTTTTCCTTTGCAATGTCGGCGACATCGAACTCGGCGAAGTCGGTGTTGTCCGCATATTCCATTGCATCTTCGCCCGCGATCGAGCCATTGGTGAAAGCGCCAAGCATGTAGTTGTGCGGCACGCTCGCCATATCGCCAGCAGCGTAGAGACCGGGCACGGTGGTGCGCGCGAACTCGTCGACGAACACACCAGATGCGCTGTGGCCGGAGCAGAAGCCGATCTCGGAGATATGCATCTCGATCGGTTCCTGACGATAGTCAGTACCGCGGCCCACGTGGAACAGACCACGCGTCGGCCGCTCCACCTTATGCAAGGTTTCTTCGATCTCGCTGACCGTATTCGGATGCAGATGGTTGAGCTTCAGGAATACTGGTCCCTTGCCGGACTGCAGCTCGTTGAAGAACTCCAGCATCATCTGGCCGGACCAATAATCGCATTCGATGAATCGTGAGCCCTCGCCGTTCGCCGTGTATGCGCCGAAAGGACCGGCCACGTAGGCGCAAGCCGGACCGTTATAGTCTTTGATCAACGGATTGATTTGGAAGCATTCGAGGTTCGCGAGCGCGGCGCCCGCGTGATACGCCATCGCATAGCCGTCGCCGGAGTTGGCGGCATTTTCATACGTACCGAACATGTAGCCCGACGTCGGCAGGCCGAGCCGGCCGGCGGCGCCCATGCACAGGATCACGGACTTTGCCTTGATCACCAGGAACTCGGCGGTGCGCGTGTTGACACTGATGGCGCCGGCGATGCGGCCGTCCTTGCCGGTCAGCAAACGCGTCGCCATGTAGCGGTTCGAAATCAGGATGCGCGCGCGGCGGAGCTGGCGGTAGAGTGCCTTCTTCACGGTCTCGCCGTTCGGCATCGGCAGAACGTAGGTGCCAATGTGATGCACCTTCTTCACGGCGAAGTCGCCGTTCTCGTTCTTCAGAAAGCGGATGCCGAAGCTGTCGAGCTCCTCGATGATCGAGTAACAGCGCTCGGCGTATTTGTAGACGGCCGCCTGATCGACGATGCCGTCGTTCGCGATGGTGATTTCCTTGGTGTACTGTTCGGGCGTTGCGTAGCCGGGGATCACCGCGTTGTTGAGGCCATCCATGCCCATGGAGATGGCGCCCGAGCGTTTGACGTTGGCTTTTTCAAGCAGGACGACGTTGGCTTTCGGATTCTTCAGCTTCGCTTTCAGCGCGGCCATCGGGCCCGCGGTGCCGCCACCGATCACCAGAACATCGCAGGAGACTTCGGAAAGTCCGTCTACAATCTCGTCCATCGTCATCGATCCTTCTGCGTGCCCTTGAACTGAAGCAATTTCCGTTCCATGGTGCTGCCGCCGCCTGTGCGGCGATAGCAACTAATTGTCAGCGCTCGGCGAACGCCTTTTCGATCACGAAATGGCCGGGTTCGCTGTGGTTGCCTTCTTCGAAGCCACGTCCCTCGAGCATGACCTTCAGGTCCTCCAGCATGCGCGGGCTGCCGCACATCATGATGCGATCGGTCGCGATATCGAGCGTGCCGAGGCCCGTATCGTTAAAGAGCTGGTTAGACGTGATGAGATCGGTGATGCGGCCGCGGTTCCGGAACGGCTCGCGCGTCACCGTCGGGTAATAGATCAGCTTGTCCTGAAGCAGTGGCCCGAACAGTTCGTCTTCCGTCAGTCGGGCGACGAGCTGCTCGCCGTAGGTCAGTTCCGAAACCTGCCGGCAACCGTGCACCAGCACGATCGACTCGTACTGATCGTAAACGTCAGGATCCTTGATCAGGCTTGCAAAGGGCGTGAGCCCTGTGCCGGTCGAGAGCAGGAACAGCCGTTTGCCTGGAATGAGGTTGCCGGTGATCAGCGTGCCGGTCGCCTTGCGGCCGACGAGAATGATGTCGCCTTCCTTGATTGTCTGCAGGCGCGAGGTCAGCGCGCCGTCCGACACCTTGATGCTGAAGAATTCGAGCGCCTCTTCGTGATTGGCGCTGGCCATGCTGTAGGCGCGCAGCAACGGCCTGCCCTCGACTTCGAGGCCGATCATCGCAAATTGACCGTTCTGAAAGCGGAAGCCCGGATCGCGCGTCGCGGTGAAGCTGAACAACGTATCGGTCCAGTGCCGAACCGACAGAACCTGCTCACGATTAAATGCGCTCATGATGTGTGTCCCAATGAATCACGCGTTGATCGCATCATCAGGAACAGCGCCGCTGCGCTCAATGAAACTGGCGCAGGAGCAGTTGATTAGTTGCAAAGATTCGGGAGAGCGCGACGTCGTGAGCGTCAGAGTGGCATTCTGCTCACATAGGCGGCAACAATCGTTAACAGAAATGCCGACAGCACAAGCAGCAATACGATCGGGCGCCATCCGTAAGCGAGGACGTTGCGCCAGGGCAGCGTCAGTCCGATCGCAGCCATCGCCATCAGCAGGCAGAAGCGCGACAACGGAACCGTTGCACGCTCAAAGCTCGGCGGCAAAACACCCGACATTGCGAGCAGCGCGAAGACGACAAATGCAACGAGAAACAATGGCAGCACCGGCGTTCGCGCCTCCGCCGAGCGCGCCGGAGACACGCCGATGAATGCGATCAGCATCGTCGCCGGCGCCAACATGGCGACACGGATAAGTTTTGTCACCGTCGCCGCCTCTCCCGTCGCCGGATCGACGGCGTAGCCCGCGGCCACCGCGTGGGCAACCTCGTGAATGCTACCGCCGAGCAGAACGCCGGCTTGGGATGCATCCAGGCCAAGGATTTGCGACAGCATCGGATACGCCAGCATCGCCAGCATTGAGATGACGCTGACGGCTCCGATCGTGCACGCTGCATCGCATTTCGCATTGTCGTCGCGCGTAAGAATAGTGGCGAACGCTGCGGCAGCCGAAGCACCGCAGATGGCAACCGATGCAGCGGCGATCAGCGAGAGATCACGATTGACACCAAGGACAGGACCAAGCAGCCAACCTGCCGTCAGAACAAGCGCAATTGAGAGTGCGAGGATCGCAAGCGTGCTCCAATCGATGACATGCAAGGTCGCAGCCGAAATCTGGAAGCCGAGCAGCGCCACACCAAGCCTCAGCACGTGCTTGCCGGCGACCGCGATGCCGGGCGTAAACATGGCAGGCGGCTGCCAGATGGATGCCAGAACCATGGCCATCAGCAATGCCCACACCACCCCGCTTCCCATCCACATCGCGGCAGCGGCGGCGACACCCCCGATGGAAGCGCACAGCAGAAAGCCCGGAACGACGCGGATGATGGACGATGTTTCGCGCGAATCGGCAGGCGTCAGCATAGGTGCCTCAGACGCGCGGTTCGACACAAACCGTCGCTGGAGTAATTCAATCTCCCACTACCTCCGCAACAAGCAACGAATTGCCACGCAGCTGTCTTGCGGCAGGCAACTCGTTGCTTTTCCCAGTCAGCCGTATGTGATCCACTCAGCGAATGTCAGAGGCACCCGAGCGAATTGCAGTGACCAATGACCGCTCCGATCTGCGGTTGACGTTCGCGCAAGGAGAGCCTCTCACATTGAGTGCGCACCGGTTGCGAGCCGCGTGCAAATGCGCCCATTGCACGCGCGCCCGGATCGACAACACCTTTCCGGCAACGTTCGAATTTCTGTCGATCACCGATGTCGTTCCGCAGGGACATTTCGGCATCAACATCGCCTTTTCGGACGGCCATGCGCGAGGCATCTATCCCTGGTCGTACCTGCGTGCGATCGCGGCCGCCTGATCGCTCCAAGCCCTTCACAAACTTCGCGTTTCAGACGTCAAGCATTGCGGCAACCCGCCGCTGGACGGGCCGCGCGTAACGCCTGATCTGGCATGGAGATTGCTCCGTTTAAGAACGGTTCCAATTTTCCGGGAGCGTTCCATGGAGCTCTACGCATCCAACCTTTCCAGCCCGCGCGGGTCGGTGCCGCGGGTGACGACACCCGGTGGCGGACAATCGCTGCTGCTGACAGAAAGTGCACGCGCGATCGGCGGCGCACCCTCGCTGTTCGATACGCTGACGCCGCAGGAACGCGAGATCGTCCTCAAGCATGGCCGGCGCCGCGTGCTCTATCGCGGCCAAACGCTGTTCAACCAGGGCGCCAAGCATGATGGCATCTACCTGATCGAGACCGGCCGCATCCGCGTGTTCTACACCGCGCCATCGAGCCGCGAGATCACCCTCGCCTACTGGCATCCGGGCAATTTTGTCGGCGGCCCCGAAGTGTTCGGGTCCGGCGTGCATCAGTGGTCGGGCGTTGCGACCAGCAATTCCAGTGTTGTTCAGCTTCCCGGCAAGGAGCTGCGCGCGCTTGTCGTCGAGGTCCCGAACCTCGCGATCGGCTTGATCGAAGGCCTGACGTTTAAGGGCAAATGCTACTCCGCGCTCGCACAGATGCTTGGAACGCGTTCCGTCACCGAACGGTTAGCGCACCTGCTGCTGCACCTTGCCGACCTGTACGGAGCCAAGGATGAGGACGGCATCGCGATCAGCGCGGCGTTCACCCATGCGGATCTGGCTCATATGGTCGGTGCGACCAGACAATGGGTCACGATCAGTCTTAAGCGCATGCAGGAGAAAGGCATCGTCACGTCGCGCAAGTCGCACATCGTCGTGAAGCGGCCGGATGTGCTGCAGGAGATGCGCGGACAGGGCGATTAACTACTGTGCCTAGGGATACGGCTCAGCGTGCAAAATCTGCACAAAGACTAAGCAGCGCAGAATTCGCGGCAACTAATCAACCCCCAACCGGCAGCGACGTTTGATCCAGCAAGAGTCGAACCCAAAGATGCGGAAAACAGGGAGCAAACGCCCGGGCACTCGCAACATCAGGGGATACAGCCATGGGTTACCAGATTTTGGGTTATCAGATTGTGGCCCACCGCACTAAACGGAATTACCGCCGGATTGCTGCTGCCGCCGCAGTAGCCGCGCTGTTCGCACCATCGCTCGCCTCCGCGCAAACTGTCGTCAAGATCGGCATCGGCACGCAAGACACCACGACCAACACCGTGACGACCGGTGTCGTGATCCGCCAGCTCAAGCTGCTCGAAAAGCATCTGCCGAAGGACGGCAAGTACGCCAACGTCAGTTTCGAGTTCGAATGGAACAACTTCACGTCCGGCCCACCCGTCACCAACGGTATGATGGCCAACAAGCTGCAGTTTGGGGCGATGGGCGACTACCCGCTGGTCGTCAACGGCTTCACGTTCGAGAGCAACCCCGAAAGCAAGAGCCGTCTCGTCGCGGTTGCCGCCTATAGCCTCGCAGGCTCCGGCAACGGGATGGTCGTCCACAAGGACTCGCCCTACTACGAACTCTCTGACCTCAAGGGCAAACTCGTCAGCGTTCCCTTCGGCTCTGCCGCGCATGGCATGGTGCTGAAGTCGCTGCAGGACCGCGGCTGGCCTGCGGACTACTTCCAACTCGTCAGCCAGAGCCCGGAAGTCGGTTCCACCAACCTGCAGGAAAAGAAGATCGATGCGCACGCCGATTTCGTGCCGTTCGCCGAGCTGCTGCCGTTCCGCGGCTTCGCACGCAAGATCTACGACGGCGTCGAGACCAACACGCCGACATGGCACGGTGTGGTGGTCCGCACCGACTTCGCCGAGAAGTATCCGGAAGTCGTCGTCGCCTACATGAAGGCGATCATCGATGCCAACGCGTGGCTACGCGCCGATCCGAAGCTCGCCGCCGAGAAAATTCAGGAGTGGACCGGCATCAACAAGGAAGTCGTCTACATCTTCCTCGGCCCTGGCGGCAACATGACGACCGATCCCACCATCAAGCCGCAGCTGATCGCATCGGCCAGCGTTGCAGTGAAGACGCTGCAGAACCTCGGACGCATGAAAGAATTCGACCCGACCAAGTGGGTCGACGACAGCTACATCCGCAAGGCTTACGCGGAGATGAAGCTCGACTACGATGCTCAGCTTAAGAGCACTTCGAACTACGAAGTGAAGGGCGAAGACAAATTCTGCAAAAAGCCGGTCACCGATCCGCGCAAGGCCGGTGAGGTCTGGATTGACGGCGAGGGAATCGAACCGTTCTCGAGCACGTCCTGCACGCTCGCCGCTTATGCCGACATCAAAGGCAAGGGCAAGAAGATCAACATGGCTTACGTCTTCGATACCGCGCGCGGCATCAAGCTGTTCGCCGATCAGGCTTTCTTCGCTGTATCGAAGGGCGAGATCGCGCCATTTCTGCTGAAAAAGGACGCCGAAGCGCATGCCGGCAAGACTGGCGGAAAAGTGCTCGGCTTCGAGGACGCGCTGAAGTCGGCGGTGAGCGGAGGCTGAGGTGGAAAGCGCAATTCTGCGACGCGAGATCGAGCCGCCGGCGCTGGAGCCGGCGGCTGTCACGTCCCCGGAAATAGAGACGCCCGCCCCAGTCCAGCCGTTCGCGGTGCGGGTTTTCACCTATTTCAAACGCTGGATCTTGGTGAACCGAAACGAAATTCGCGCCATCATCATCGGAACCATCTCGATCGCGCTATTCCTGCTGTGCTGGCATCTGCTGACGAAATACAAGGTGGTCGCGATCGTCCGCTTTACCAACGTCCCCTCGCCTAGCGCGGTCTTTGAAAGCCTCACCAAGGCATTCGCCGACTCAAAATTCATGATGCACATCATGCTGAGCTGCCGGCGCATCGCGCTCGGTTTCATGATGGCGGCAGTCATCGCGGTTCCGCTCGGTCTGATCATGGGCCGGTTCAAGCTGGCCCGCGAAGTCATCTTTCCGGTGTCCGAAATTCTGCGGCCGATCCCGGCGATCGCCTGGGTGCCGATGGCGATCATGCTGTGGCCGACCAACGAGCAGAGCATCGTCTTCATCACCTTCCTCGGCTCGTTCTTCCCGATCCTGATCAATACGCTCCACGGCATGTCCCTGGTGGATCCGGTGCTGGTTCGTGCCTCGCAGTGCCTCGGCGCGAAGGAGGCCTCGATCTTCCGCGACGTCTATTTCCCCTCGTCTCTACCGCACATCTTCACCGGCCTCACCGTCGGCATGGGCGTCGCGTGGGTGTCGCTGATCGCCGCCGAGATGATCTCCGGCCAGTTCGGCATCGGCTATTTCACCTGGGAGGCCTATTCGCTGGTTCAGTACGCCGACATCGCGCTCGGCATGATCTGCATCGGCGTATTGGGCCTGGCATCGAGCGCTCTGATCCGCGGGATCGGCACGCTGGTGATGCCCTGGAAGCGAGCGTGAGGTGACGTGATGGGCGAGATTCAGAAGGGCCGTATCGAGGTCAAGAATTTCGGACTGAGCTACGACACGCTCGACGGTCCGGTCGAGGCGGTCTGCGATACGTCGCTGCACGTCGAACCGGGCGAATTCGTCTCGATCATCGGTCCGTCGGGCTGCGGCAAGTCGACATTCCTCAATGCGGTTGCCGGCTTCCTCAAGCCGACCACCGGCATCGTCACCGTCGATGACGAACTGGTCGAAGGGCCGAGCGCCGACCGCGGCATGGTGTTCCAGCAGTACTCGCTGTTTCCGTGGAAGACGGTGCGCGAGAATGTCGAGTTCGGCCTCAAGATGAAGGGTCAGGACCGGCACAAGCGCGGCAGCTCCGCTCGGACGCTGCTCGGCCTCGCTGGCCTTCTCGCATTCGAGAACCAGTATCCGGACCGTCTCTCTGGCGGCATGAAGCAGCGCGTCGGTATCGTCCGAGCGCTCGCGACCGGCCCGAAGGTGCTGCTGCTCGACGAACCGTTCGGCGCGCTCGACGCGCAGACCCGCGTGATCATGCAGCAGATCCTCACCAACATGTGGCAGCGGCTGAAGATCTCTGTGCTGTTCGTCACCCACGATATCGACGAAGCGATCTTCCTCTCGGATCGCGTCTACTGCATGACTGCACGCCCCGGCACCATCAAGGCCGAGATCAAGATTCCGCTGGAGCGGCCGCGTCAGCAGAGCATGATGATGTCGTCGGAGTTTCTGGCGCTACGCCGCGGGCTGATGTCGCTGATCCGCGAGGAGAGCATCAAGGCCATGGGCGGCGAGATCAACGATCTGGCAATGCAGGGGCTGAGCATCGACCTGCACGGGCAATCCCTCGCCGACGTGCTCTAAGCGCAACTACAATCTGCTGCCGGATCGTTCGTGCTGAACGACGGGCAAGCCCGCGCGTCCGTGCATGCGCGCTAATTTCTTATGCATCCCAAATGGCACCTCGCTTGCATGCAACTCGACCAGAGTTTGTGATGCAAAGGAACGCGCGATGTTGTCGGCTTCTCTACGAAAATACCTGCTCGCCACATCAATGATGGCGGGAATGTCTGCTTTTACAGCGGCGTACGCCGCGCCCGCGGCGTGCCCCTCGCCGATCCCGGTTGGATTGACGACAGCGCTCACCGGTAATCTGGCACTACTCGGCACGCAGGCGCGCAATGGCGTCGAATTCGCCATTGAGGAGATCAACAAGGCAGGCGGCGTTAGCGGCAAGCCATTTGCGCTGACTGTTGAAGACACCGGCGCGTCGTCGACCGACGCACTAAACGTCATGAACCGCATCATCGAAGGTAAGCCGTTGATCATCATGAGCTCGATGATCAGCCCGCACGTGTTCGCACAGACCGAGGCGGTCAACAAATCCGAGACGCCGTTCATCGTCGGCGCGACCAACGCCAGGGTCACTGCGCAGGGATCGAAGTGGCTGTTCCGTACGCACGTGCATGACGGGCAGCTGGCCGATCTCATTCCGCGTTATCTCGTCACAACGTTGAACAAGAAGAAGCCCGGCATCATGGCTGTCGCCGACGACTACGGCCTCGGCGCATCCCGTGGCATCCAGGAATCGCTCTCTAAGCTGAGCGTTACACCGGCTGCGGTCACCTCTTACGCGCCTTCCGACAAGGACATGAGCGCGCAATTGCTCGAAATCAAGGACAAGGGCGCCGACAGCCTGATCGTGTTCGGCCGGCCCGCCGACGTTGCCCTGATCCTGAAGCAGATGAACGACCTCGGCATCAAACTAACAACCATTGGCAACGCCAGCATGGTCGCGCAGACGACGCTCAACAATCTCTCTGCGGCGGAAGCGGACGGCGCCTACGCCATCGGCGGCATGATCCCGCAGACCTCGACCGACGCAAAGGTGATCGACTGGTCGAAGCGCGTGCAGGAGAAGTACAAGGTGCCAGCCGACAACTTCACCGTCTCGTACTATGACACGGTCTACATGCTGAAAGCCATCATCGAAAAAGTCGGCTGCGACAAGGCGGCGATTCGCGACGAACTGGCGGCGACCAAGGACACGCCCGGCATGTTCATCAGCTATATCGCCGACAAGCAGGGCGATCTCGCACATACGCTCGGCATCTACCGCAACAAGGGCAAGACGCCGGAACTCGTCGGGCCGATCAAGGAAACCGGATACTGATCGGGACGTTTCGTGGGACAGCTCGTCGTTAACGGCCTGGCGCTCGGGAGCATCTATGCTCTCGTCGCGCTGGGCCTGCTTCTCATCTTTAACACCGTGCAGATCGTCAACTTTGCCCAAGGGCAATTGCTGATGCTCGGCGCGTTCATCGGCATCAGCGGCGCGGTCACCAACGAACTGCCGATCGGCATCGCCTGGGCGATTACGGTCGTTGCCATGGCGCTGGTCGGCATCGTCTTCATGGTGCTGGTCTACTTTCCGCTGCGTGGGCGGCCGGCGTTTCTTGTGATCCTGACGACGATCGCCATGGGCATCGTGCTGGAGAACCTGGCGCTGATCATCTGGGGACCGTTGCCGGTTTCGCTGCCATCACCTGTGCGGGGACCGCCGCTGCGTTTCGCCGGAGTCGTCGTCTCGATGCATCAACTCTTCATCTTCATCACGCTGATGGTGGTGCTGCTGATCCAATACCTGTTCCTGACCAAGACCCGCTTCGGCATTCTGATGCAGGCAACCGCGCAGGATCTCCACACCGCACGCCTCGTCGGCATTCCCGTCAGCCGGACCATCGCCGTCGCATTCGCATTCGGCGCGATCCTGTCTGGCATCGCCGGACTTCTCGTCGCGCCGATTTTCCTCGCCGAGCCGACCATGGGCGGCAGCCTCGGCCTCAAGGGTTTCGTCGTCAGCGTCATCGGTGGTTTCGGCAACCTGCCCGGCGCCGTCATCGGCGGATTGTTTCTCGGGCTGATCGAAACGTTCGGCGCGCGCTACATCTCGTCGAATTTCCGCGACGCGTACGCGTTTATCGTCATGATTGCGGTTCTCGTCGCCTGGCCGCGCGGCCTGTTCGGCGAGAAGAGCAGCGAGAAGGTCTGACGTGAAGCCTTCAGTCATCCTCGCGCTGATCGCGACAGCGACCGCACTGCTCATCCCGGCTTTCGCTCGCGACGGCTACATCGTGCAGCTTCTCAACATCGCGATGTTGAACGCCATCGTCGTGCTCGGGCTGAATTTCGTCACCGGCTGGACCGGCCAGATCAACTTCGGTCAGGCCGCGTTCTACGGCCTCGGCGCTTACACCACCGCCATCGCGACCAAGGCCGGCATGCCATGGATCGCCGCTCCTATCCTGTCCGTAATCGTCGTTCTTGCCGCAAGCCTCATTCTCGGCCTGCCGACGCTGCGGCTGCGGACCTACTATCTCGCCATGACAACGATCGGCTTCGGCGAAATCGTGCGCTTGATCATCGTGCATTGGGAGCCGGTCACCGGCGGCACCTCGGGCCTGCGCGCCATTCCCGGTATCTCCCTGCTCGGCATCACACTGCAGGGGCAAATCCAGCACTACTATCTGATCGTCGCCCTGCTCGCGCTGGCGATGCTCGTCGCTTGGCGCATCCGCAACTCGAGTCTCGGCCGCGCGATGATCGCGACCAAGGACAGTGAGATCGCCGCCGAGCAGAGCGGAGTCGACACAGTCCGGGTGAAGCTGTTCGCCTTCATGATTGGCGCGGTCTATGCCGGACTGGCCGGTTGCATCTACGCGTCGTCAATCCGCTTCATCAGTCCCGACAGCTTCTCGGGAACGCAGGCGGTGCTCTTGATGACGATGCTGATCGTCGGTGGCATGGGCTCTATCGCCGGCTGCGTTATCGGCGCGCTAGCGCTGACGATCCTGCCCGAGACGGTGCGCTTTCTCGGCCAATGGTACCTCGTGCTTTATGGCCTCGGCGTGATTGCGGTGATCGTGCTAGCCCCCGGCGGGCTCGCATCGGTTACCTCGCTGGCCAAACCCCGCTGGGCAGGTGGCCGATGAATGCTACGCCGATCATTTCCGCGCGCGGCATGACCCGGCGGTTCGGCGGCCTCGTTGCGCTGGATGGCGTCGATCTCGACGTGCCGCGCGGCATCGTGCAGGCCGTCATCGGTCCGAACGGATCGGGCAAGACCACCCTACTCAATGCGATCAGTGGCGCATCGCATGCGGATTCCGGGTCGATCAAGCTCGATGGCAATGAGATTTTCCGGCTGAAACCACACCGGATTGCCGAACTCGGCCTTGCCCGGACGTTCCAGACTATTCGGCTTTTCGGCAACCTCAGCGTGATCGAAAACGTCAAGGTGGCGGCTGCGTGCCGCGCACCGTCGTCGCTGTTCGGGATCATCGCATCCAGCGATGACAACAAACAGACGGAAGCGGACATCAACAAAGCCGCACACGAGGCCCTCGCAGTCGTGGGCTTAGGCGAACGAGCGAACGATCGTGCCACCTCGCTCCCCTACGCACAGCAGCGTCTGCTCGAGATTGCGCGGGCGCTGGCAACCAAGCCGAGCGTGCTGCTGCTGGACGAACCCGCGGCCGGCATGAACATGAGCGAGAGCATGGCGCTGCTGCAGACCATCGCGCAGCTGAAATCACTTGGCCAGACGGTCCTGCTCGTCGAACACAACGTCCGCCTCGTCATGGGCATCAGCGACCGCGTCGCCGTGCTCGACTTCGGCCGCAAGATCGCCGAAGGCACCCCGAGCGACGTACAGCGCGATCCGAAGGTGATCGAGGCTTACCTTGGCAGGCGCAAGCATGCTTAAGGTCGAGAACATCTCCGTGTCCTACGGGCATATCGAGGCGCTGAAAGGCATTTCCTTCACCGTCGAAGCCGGCGAGATCGTCGCGCTGATCGGCAGCAACGGCGCCGGCAAGACCACGACGCTCTCGACGATCTCCGGCCTACTGCGTCCGGCGTCAGGGCGTATCGTGTGGAAAGGCGAGGACATTCAGAAGGCCGCAGTCGAGACGATCGTCGCGTCCGGTCTGGCGCATTGCCCGGAGGGCCGGCGGATCTTCCCCGGTCTCACGGTGCTGGAAAATCTGATCAGCGGCACCGCATCGCGCCCCAACCGCAAGGCAGAGATCGACGAAGACCTGGCGCTGGTCTTCGATCTGTTCCCGCGCCTGAAGGAACGCATCAAGCAAGGCGGCTGGTCGCTCTCCGGCGGCGAACAGCAGATGCTCGCCATCGGCCGTGCGCTGATGAGCCGGCCGAGCCTGCTGATGCTGGACGAGCCCTCGCTCGGTCTGGCGCCGATCGTTATCGAACAGGTGTTCGAGCGCATCGTCGAACTCAACAAGCGCACGGGGCTTGCGGTTCTACTCGTCGAGCAGAATTCCGCAATGGCGCTGGAAGTCGCGAGCCGCGCATTCGTGCTGGAGACCGGAACGGTGACGCTATCCGGTCCGGCCGCAACGCTCGCCAACGATCCGCGCATTCGCGAGGCGTATCTCGGAGGCTGAATCTTATTCGTGCGAACCGCTGCCCGCCTGCGTCAACACCGTGCGCGGTGGCGCGAGTGCCGAACTCGCGAAGTGCCGCACGATGAAATCACCCAGCGCTTCCGCTGCATGATTCCGCCGCTTCACCGAGCGATGGAGCACCAGATCGACTTTCGGCAGCGGCGGAAAGCTCTCGCTGCGGCCGAGGATGCGCATGCCCGGCAGCACCGAACTCTTGCCGACGACACTTACCGCAACGCCCGCGAACACCGCTGCTTGCAGTCCGCTCAGGCTCTCCGAAACGCAGGCAAAGCGCCACGTCCGCCCAATGCTTTCCAGTGCCGCAAGACCGTAGTCGCGAAAGATGTTACCCGGCGGCAGCATGGCGAGCGGTACCGGATTTTCCAGATGGATTGAACTGCTTTCCGCAGTCACCCAGACAAGCGGCTCCTGAGCGACGATCTCGCCATCACGAAAGGCCGGCATGCCCGTCACCAGCGCAAGATCGATTTCCGCGCGGCCGATCGCCGCCATCAGCTTGCTCGATAGCGCGCAGGTGAGATCCACGTTCACGTTGGGATGCGCACGGCGGAAGCCGGACAATACCGCCGGCAGCAGATAGGCGGCATAGAGATCTGGGGTGCCGAGGATCACCGGTCCTTCGAGCGTCGGCGCGGCAAGGCGCGTCTGCAATTCGTCCTGCAGCCCCATGATTGTCCGAGCATAGCCGAGCACGAGTTCGCCGTGATCGGTCAGCACGAGCTTGCGGCCAACCTTGGTGAACAGCGGCGCGCCCGTCACCTCCTCAAGCCGCTGCAATTGCAAGCTGACAGCCGGCTGAGTCCGGCCGAGCCGGCGCGAGGTTTCCGAGAAACTGCCGGTTTGAACAAGGACGATGAACGCCTGAAGCAGGCGAAGATCGAGGGGCGTTTGCATGGTCTGACTATAGCACCAATTTATGGTACCGATTTACACAATAAATTTTGGAAATTTTTGCGCCGCACCTACACTCCTCAGGCCGGACCAAGTTTGCCCTGAGGGACGTCATGCAGCACACCTCTCGCCGAAACGTTTTGCGCCTCGCCTTGATGGCGACGGCGCTCACAGCCACCAGTCTCCCAGCCATCGCCCAAGACAAAGTCATCAAGGTCGGAACGCTGAAACTGATCCACGGCGTCACACCTTACTTCTACGAAAAGTTCGTGCCCGCAGGGATCAAGGTCGAGGTCATCCCCTTCGAAAGCCCGACCGACGGCAAGAATGCGGTCGCAACCGGCACGGTCGACTTCGGTATCTACGGTCTCGCGGCTGCGACGCTTGGTGGCGCAAACGGCGAGCCTGTGGTCGTGATCGGTGCAGCGTGTAATCGCGGCATGGCCGTCGTCGCCGCCAAGGATTCGCCGATCAATTCGATCAAAGACCTGAAAGGCAAGAAGGTCGCGATCTGGCCCGGCTCCACACAGGAGGTGGTGATTCTCGATCGCCTCTCCGCCGAAGGCATGACCATCAGCGACATCCAGTCCGTGCGCGTGTCCTTTAGCGACATGGCGCCTGCCCTCGCCCGCGGCGACGTCGACGCCTATGTCGGCGCAGAGCCCGGGCCGGGCATCAGCCTCGCCAACGGCGTCGGCAAGATCGTCGAATATCCGTACACGACGCCGACCGGCTCGCTGAACATGGTGCTCACGACGCGCCGCGAGATGATCGAGAAGAATCCTGAGCTGATCAAGACGCTGCTGAAGATCCACCGCCAGGCCAGCGAATTCGCCATGAGCGATCGCGATGCGTTCGTCACCATGGCCATGCAAAAGCTCGGTCAGCAGCGCGCATCGATCGAAAAGGCCGCACCGAACGTCGAGCTGACCTGGAAGATCGATGACCAGTTCCTGAAACAAGCCGAGTACTACGGCTCGCAAATGCTTGGCAAGAAGCAGATCCGGCAATTGCCGGACTACAAGACCTTCATCGATCCGAGCTTCGTGAAGTCCGTCGAAGGATCATGAGCACAGCATGAGCGTGGAGACCACGATCGCCGATCCGGCTAGCCGGACGGCGATCGCGCCCGCAACAGCGGTAGCCAAGGCGCCGCCGGCGTGGAGCCGACGGTTGCGATCCGTTGTGCTCGCAATTATCGTTCCCGTTGCGCTGCTGGTGATCTGGCATGTGATGGTGCGCTGGACCGGCACGCGCTTGATCCCGACGCCGTCGGGCGTCGCCACCATGATGTGGGACTTCGCGTTCGGCGGAATCTATGACGATGCCTACAGCAAGAGCCTGCCGATCCATTTCTGGAAATCCGTGCAGCGCGTTTACGGCGGCTTCTTCCTCGCGGCGATCGTCGGCATTCCGCTCGGGTTGATGATCGGCCGCATTCCTCTGATCCGCGCGATGCTCGATCCGACGCTCTCGCTGCTTCGCCCGATCCCGGTGACTGCATGGCTGCCGCTCTCGATGATCTTCTTTGGGCTCGGGCCGAAATCGGCGATCTTTCTCGTGTTTCTCGGTGCGTTCTATCCGATCCTTCTGAATACGATCTTCGGCGTGAAATCTGTTGATCCGCGCCTGTTCGAAGCAGCCGAGATGCTCGGCTGCCGCGGATCACAACTTTTCCGCTCCGTGGTGTTGCCCGCAGCGTTGCCCAGCATCTTCAACGGGCTGCGGTTGGGCGCCAGCTTCGCCTGGATTCTCATCGTCGTAGGCGAGATGACCGGCGTGCCCGAAGGCCTTGGCGCGGTGATCATGGATGGCCGCACCCTGTCCCGCACCGATCTCGTCATCACCGGCATGATCATCATCGGCGTGACCGGGTTTGCCTCCGATCGCATTCTCCTCCTGATCAATAACTACTTCCTGCGCTGGAGCCCTCAGCATCATGCTTGATATCGCCAGCCGCCCTGCTCCGCCGCCGATCCTGCGCGTCAACGACGTGCACAAGTCGTTTGCCGCGTCCAATGGAACGGTCGAAGCCCTGCGTGGAATCAATCTCACCATCACCAAGGGGGAATTTGTTTGCTTGCTCGGTGCATCCGGGTGCGGGAAATCGACGCTGTTGCGCATCATCGCGGGCTTCGAGCACGCGACGCTGGGATCGGTCGCGATGTACGGCTTCAACGTCGACAAGCCAGGACCCGATCGGGGCATGGTGTTTCAGGACTACGCGCTCTTTCCTTGGCTCACAGTGCGGGAAAATATCGGGTTCGGCCCCCGGCATCGCGGCGTTGCAACCAAGGATGCGGCGCAAGTGACAGACCGTTTTCTGTCGATGGTTGGATTGACGTCGTTCGCCGACCGTTACCCGCACCAGCTTTCGGGCGGTATGAAGCAACGCGTTGCGATTGCCCGCGTGCTGGCAAACGATACCGACATTCTGCTTATGGACGAACCGTTCGGCGCGCTCGATGCGCTGACGCGCAGTAAACTGCAGGAAGAACTCATCGAGATCTGGCGCAACACCAAGCTGACAGTGATCTTCGTAACTCATTCTGTCGAGGAAGCGGTTCTGCTGGCCGATCGGGTGGTCGTGATGTCCGCCGGCCCTGGCCGTGTGGACTCCCAGATCGAGATTAACTTGCCGCGCCCGCGCGATGTCTCCTCGCCTGAATTCAACACGCTACGCCGTGATATCACCCGCCGCCTGACCAGCCATCTCGTTCAGGGTCAGCCGGACAAGGCAACCGCGGATTCTTGACATGGCCGACATCGCACAGCCAGTTGCGCGAACCGCTGCGATCTACCGCGGCATGGATCAAGCAACGCTCGATGCTGCGTACAACAACTCCGCCGCCGTCGCCGACAGCCCACGTTGGCTGGAGGATTGGCGGCAGCGCAGCGCAGCCACGCGAGCACAGGCGGGCGCACAGCTTGATGTCCCGTACGCTCCAAAGGAACGCACACGTCTCGACTATTTCCCGGGCGGCAGGATAAACGCGCCGCTGTTCGTGTTCATCCATGGCGGCTACTGGCAGCGCAACACCAAGGAGGTGTTTTCGTTTATCGCCGACGGCCCGAACGCCCATGGTATCGATGTCGCCGTTGTCGGCTATACACTTGCGCCGCAAGCAACGCTCGCGGAGATCGTTCTCGAGATGCGGCAGTCGCTGGCGTTTCTGAAGGCCAGTACAGCCAAATTCGGGTTCAATGGCGAGAACATCTATGTCGGCGGATGGTCGGCCGGCGGCCACCTCACCGCAACCTCGTGCAGCGAACCTGGAGTCAAAGGCGCGCTGCCGATCAGCGGTATCTTTGATCTTGAACCGATCGCACTCAGCTATTTGAACGCGCCGCTGCAGCTCACGCGCGCCGACATCGAGGTTTTGAGTCCGCTGAGGACGCTGCGGTCGAACGACATCCGGCAATGTGTGGCAGTCGGCGGCGACGAGCTTGGCGAACTCCAACGGCAATCCGGCGACTACGCGCATATGGCTCAGGCGCTGGGGCTTCCCGTCACGTTGCGCACGCTTCCCGGACATCATCACTTTTCAATTCTCGACGAACTCTCAAATCCCGGCGGTGCCCTGACTGGCGAGCTCCTAAAGCTTGTCGCCGAGTAGATGCTGAGCGGTTAACCCCGGACAGCTCGCTCCAGCAAGTTTGCGCTAGCTGCAACAAACACTCGGGCGCCGGTTACGATATCGTCGTCGCTCGTGTTTTCTGTCCAGTGATGGCTAATGCCGCCAATCGACGGTACGAACAGCATCCCGGCGGGCATCACCTTCGCCAACATTTGCGCATCGTGGCCGGCGCCGCTCGGCATGCGGAGGCTTTTGTCCGGCGCGTGCTCGGCACACGCGGTCTCGATCGCATCCTGAATGCCGGCATCCATCCGCGCAGGCGCCCCGGCACGCGTCCGCTTCACACTAACGCCGCACGGTCCACGCCGCGCGAAATCGGCCGCAAGCGACTGCAACACGCTTTCAAGCCGTTCGGCAACGGACGGATCGGCATCGCGGACCTGAAACAGCATCGTCGCTTCGCCGGGAATGATGCTCGGCGCGCCCGGATCGAGCGTCATGCGGCCAGTGGTCCAAACCGTCCGCGGACCGCAAACTTTCGGGAATTGTTCGTCGATGGCGATACAGAATTTCGCCAGCGCCAGTCCAGCGTCGCGGCGCACCGCCATGCGCGTCGTACCTGCATGGTTCTGCGCGCCGGTGAACGTGACTTCGTACTGCCAGATGCCGACGATCGACGTAACGACGCCAATCTTGAGGTTACCCGCTTCGAGCGTGTCACCCTGCTCGATATGCGCTTCGAGATACCCGATGTGGCGCCCAGGTTCGTAAAGCAGGCGCGGGTGAGTAGCGAGCCCTGCATCCGTGATGGCTTGCCGCATCGCGCGGCCATCGGTGCGATCGTGCGCGGAGTCGATTTCCTCGTCACTCACCGCGCCAACGTACGAGCGGCTGCCCATCAGCGAACCAAAGTGCCCCTCCTCGTCGCTCCACGACGCGACCTCGACGCTGCCCGAGAGATCGGAGGCGTTAAGAACACGCGCGGCCTCAAGCGCGTAGATGACGCCGAGCGGACCGTCGAGCCAACCGGCATAGTTTTGGCTCTCAAGGTGCGAGCCAGTCAGAAGCCGCGGCCCGGGCCTGTCGCTGCGACCAAGAACGTTACCAATGCCGTCGATCTCCGGCGTGAGACCGGCGGATGGCATTGCCGCCATCAGCCACTCCAGCGCCTGCATGTGCTCTTTGGAAAACGTCGGCCGATGCACACCGGTCTTATAGGCGCCGAACGCGCGCAGAGCGTTGAGATCGGCGAGCACGCGCGCGCCGTCCACCTCGAAGCGCTTAGGCATGGTTCGTGACCTTCAACGCCTCGGAGCGGATCTCCTCGACCAGCCGCTCCTTCAGCGTCGTAAATTCCGGCGTCGTCTTGATCTTGTACGAGCGCGGGTGCGGCAAATCGATCCGGATGTCAGTCTTGATCCGCCCCGGACGCGCGCTCATCACGACAACGCGACTGCCGAGGAAGATCGCCTCCTCGATATCATGCGTGACAAACAGCACCGTCTTGCGATCGCGTTCCCAGATTCCGAGCAGCATTTCCTGCATCAGCGCACGGGTCTGGTTGTCGAGCGCGCCGAACGGCTCGTCGAGCAACAAGATTTTTGGATCGTTGGCGAGCGCACGCGCAATCGCGGTGCGCTGCTGCATGCCACCGGAGAGTTGCTTCGGCCAGTGGTTCTCAAAACCGCTGAGCCCAACCTGATTGATGTAGCTGCCTGTGATCCTGTCACGCTCGGTCGCAGGTGCGCCGCGCTCGCGCAAGCCGAACGCGATGTTCTCGCGGACCGTCAACCACGGAAATAGCGTATAGGCCTGGAACACCATGCCGCGATCCGCACCGGGGCGCGTCACCGGATCGCCATCGAGCAGCACCCGTCCTTCGGTCGCTTCGTCGAGACCGGCAACAATGCGCAACAACGTCGATTTCCCGCAACCGGACGGACCAAGGATCGTGATGAAATCATTGTCGCCGATGGCGAGGTTGATCGGCTCGAGCGCTCGCGTGGCCACACCGCCGTGGCGGGCTGGGAACGTACGTGAAACGTTTTCGATCTTGACCTTGCTCATGCGAACTTCCACGGGAAGAGCCAAGCGTTGAACGCCTTGAACAGGAAGTCCGACACCAACCCGATAACTCCGATAACAATGATGCCGAAGATGATTTGTCCGGTATTCAACAGCGCCTGGCTGTCGACGATCATGTGGCCGATGCCGGACGACGAGCCGATCAGCTCGGCAACGATGACATAGGTCCACGCCCAGCCGAGCACGAGACGCAGGATTTCGGCGATCTCCGGTGCGGCTGACGGGAACAGCACACGGCGAATGATGCTGCTGTCGCTGGAGCCGAGCGTGTAGGCAGCCTCGACAAGATCGCGCCGGGTGTTACCGACCGCAACAGCGACCATGAGAATGATCTGAAACACCGAACCGATGAAGATCACGAGCAGCTTCTGCAATTCGCCGATACCTGCCCACAAGATCAGCAGCGGAATGAACGCCGACGCCGGCAGATATCGCGCAAAGGACACGAATGGCTCGAGGAATGCCTCGATCGGTTTATAGGCACCCATCAACGCGCCGAGCGGCACGGCGATGATCGCTGCAAGAACAAATCCGCCGACAACGCGCCAAACGGTCATGCCGATATCGTAAAGAAATGCATGCTTGACCAGCAGCAGCCATCCTTCTTCCACCATGGTCAGCGGATTGGCGAGAAAGGTCTTGGAGACATATCCGCCGAATGTCGCCCACGACCACAGGGCAACGAACGCAATAAAGAACGCAAAGCCATACGTGACACGTTGGCCGGTGGTCACTGGCTTGAGAGGGCGCATGGCGATCCGATTAAGCGAGAAGACGAGCGACGCCCCCTTCCGAAAGTCGGAAAGGGGCGCGGCGATTACTTGATGTAGCTGGTGTCGACGATGTCTTCGATCTTCGGAATCGACTTGATGATGCCGATTTCGAGCAGCAGATCGGCGGCCTCCTTCGAGAAGGCCTGGAATTCGCCGGCGAAGAATTTCTGGTTCGCCGCCTTGTCCTGCCAGCGCAGGAATTTGGCCGAATTGCCGAACTGCTCACCCGACTGACGCACGTCGGCGCCCATGATCTCGTAGGACTTCGCCTGGTCCTTCGAGATCAACTCAACGGCCTCGAAGTAGCTGTCGGCCAGCGCTTTCGCGGCTTTCGGGTTGTCGGTGAGGAACTTCGGCGTGCAGCCGAATGTATCCATGATCATCGGGTAGTCGAGCGTGGTCGCGATGATCTTGCCCTTGTCGGGCGCGGCGCGCACCGTAGAGAGGTACGGCTCGTAGGTCATCGCCGCATCGTTCTGTCCCGCGACGAATGCCTGCGCGGCGGCGGCCGGTTCGAGATTGACGACGGTGACGTCCTTCACCGTCAGGCCGTTCTTCTTCAGGAACCAGGCGAGCGTGAAGTACGGCGCGGTGCCTGGCGCGGATGCCGCGACCGTCTTGCCTTTCAAATCCTTGATCGAAGCGACGTCATTGCGCACGGCCATGCCGTCGGCACCGTAGCTCTTGTCGAGCTGGAAGATCTGTTTGGTCGCGACACCGTTCGCGTTCCACACCACCCAAGTCTCGACCGTTGTCGCCGCGCACTGAATATCGCCGGACGCGATCGCGAGGTGGCGGTCTTTTTGCGGGATTTTCTTGATCGTGACGTCGAGGCCGTTCTTCTTGAAGATACCGGATTCCTTTGCGAGCGTGAGTGGCGCAAAGCCGGTCCAGCCCGAAATGCCGATCCCGACTTTGGTTTCCTGAGCGAGCGCGGGAGACGCCATCGCGAGCGCCGCTGCAACGATGATGGTCTGTTTGATCTTCATATTCTTCCCCGTTGTTGACACACTGATCTTCACTTCAAAATTCATGCTGCCTGCCTGCCCTTGAAGCGCGCGACAAGCTGATGCTCCTGTCCGGGATAAACCAGCCGGACGGCTGTCAGCGTCTGCCCGTTGCGCCACGTACGGCGGTTGATGACAAGGCAAGGAGAACCTTCGGCAGTATGCAGGGTTTTGGCGATCTTGTCGTCCGCTCCAATGGCTGCGATGCGATGCTCGGCTTCCGACCAAGGCACGTGCGTGAGCAGCCATGTGCCGGGAGATTCTCGCGTGAAATCCGCCTGCCTCGCTTCCGGAACCGCGTCGAGATTGATCAAGCGAGTTTCCATTGCAAACGGGATGCCATCCGCGGAGTGATAGGCCTCCAGCGCTAATACGTCGCAGGGCTGCTCGACTCCGAGCCAGCTTCGGTCGGCACGGCTTGCCGCCCGCCGCCGCCGCACCAGCAAACGATAATCATAACGGCGGCCGAGTGCCGTGATCTCGGCGCGGATATCGGCAATCTCTAACACCGCCGACAGCACCTGCGGACGATGTACAAAAGAGCCAGCGCGTTTGCGGCGCTGGATCAGATCGGCCTGCGCCAGTTCGGTTAGCGCCTTGTTGACCGTCATCCGCGAGCAATCGTAGCGCTTCATCAGCTCGTGCTCGGACGGAATACGATGTCCGGGCGGCCACTTCCCCGAGAGGATGCGCTTCTCGATATCGGTGCGGATGCGCTTGTAGAGCGTCGGCGCACCGGAGCGTGGGGTCGATACGAGCGTCATGGCATCAAATCCATCAACGCTGTGTTGTATGCGCGTCTCGCCTGATCGCGAAGGTGATGGCGTCCGCCCTGCACAACCTTGATGCCGTTCGCCCAAACGCAGTCGATCGCGTCACGGCCGCCAGCGAAAATCCAACCATCGAGAATGACGTCGCCGCGGCGGGCCATCAGCGATGGATGTACGCCGTCCAGCGTGACGATATCTGCCGGTTGTCCGGCCGCGAGACCGGTTCCGCCCTGGGCAAGCGCAGCGACACCACCGGCAACCACGTTGTCGAACAACGCGCGCCCGGTCGAGATATCCTCACTTCCCGCTAGCACATTGCGCTCGCGGAATCTCAGCCGCTGCCCGTATTCGAGCTGACGCAACTCATCCGTCACACCGACAAGAATATTGGAATCCGTACCCACCGCGAACACACCACCTTCAGCCTTGAACTCGCGTGCAGGAAATATGCCGTCACCGAGACTGGCCTCCGTGATCGGGCACAGCCCCGCCGTCGCGCCGGATCGCGCCAGCGCCGATGTCTCGGTACGGGTCATGTGAGTTGCGTGGATCAGGCACCAGCGTTTGTCGACCGGCATGTTTGCAAGCAACCACTCGACCGGCCGCTGACCGCACCAGGCGACGCAATCCTCGACTTCCTTTACCTGCTCGGCTGCATGAATATGGACTTGCGCGTCGCCGCCCAACGCCACGACCGCTTTCAGTTCATCCGGCGTCACCGCGCGCAGGCTGTGCGGTGCGACACCGAGATTAGCGCCGGGCACATGCCGGATCGCCTGCCGGGATGCCTCGACCAGTCGCGCGAACTGATCGACCGAGTTGATGAAGCGGCGCTGGCCCGGATGCGGCGGCACGCCGCCGAAAGTGGCATGCGCATAAAAACACGGCAGCAGCGTCAGGCCGATGCCCGTCGCGGTTGCGGCAGCGGCGATACGCTCCGCCATTTCCCCGAGGTTCGCATAGGGCGAGCCGTCGCGGTCGTGATGCAGATAATGAAACTCACCGACGCGTGTGAATCCCGCTTCCAGCATCTCGACATAAAGCAGCCGCGCGACAGCTTCCATCTGCTCCGGCGATAGCGCCAGGACGAAACGATACATCGCCTCGCGCCACGTCCAAAACGTGTCCGTCGACGATCCGCGCACCTCGGCGAGCGCCGCCATGCCGCGCTGAAACGCATGGCTGTGAACACTCGATATGCCCGGAATCGCAATGGCATGCCGCTCGTCCCGCCGTTCGAGCGGCGTGTCGGGCGTGACCGATTGAATTATGTCGCCGTCGAGAACGATGCGCACGTCGCGAGCCCACCCGGTCGGCAGCAGCGCAGTTTCAATGTGCAACGTCGTCATGCGGCGTTTTCAAGCTGGACACGTGAAAAAAGGCGTCCTAAAAATAATGTATAGACATAATAAACCTGTCAAGCCTGCCGGCGGAGTTCTGATGGCGGAGCGGTTTGATACGATCTGGCATCATGCACGGCTTGCGACGATGGCTGGCCCGGCGGGCCTCGGCGTCGTCGAAAACGGCATCGTTGCCGCGCGAAACGGCCGGATTGCTTATGCCGGATCAGCCAGTGGTTTCCCCGCTTCCGCCGATGCTGCCGAGCACATCCATTGCGAGGGCCGGTGGATCACCCCGGGTCTCGTCGATTGCCACACCCATCTCGTTTACGGGGGCAACCGCGCAGCTGAGTTCGAGCAGCGGCTCGCAGGCGTCAGCTACGAGGACATTGCGCGCGCTGGCGGTGGCATTGTTTCGACCGTCCGGGCGACACGTGCGGCATCCGTTGACGGCCTTATTGCGAGCGCATTGCCACGGCTCGATGCGCTGATCGCGGAAGGCGTGACGGCGGTCGAGATCAAATCGGGATACGGCCTCGACCTCGATACCGAGGCACGGCAGCTCACGGCTGCTCGCGAGCTCCGCAATAAACGCAAGATCAGCATCAGAACCTCGTTTCTTGGTGCGCACGCGCTGCCGCCGGAAGCCAATGGCGACAAGGACGCCTATATCGCGCTCGTCTGCGATCGGATGCTGCCGGCCATCGCCAAGCGGGACCTTGCCGATGCGGTCGATGGCTTCATGGAGGGTATCGCCTTCTCGGCTGAACAGACCGAGCGCGTGTTCAAGGCCGCGACGGCGCTAAATCTCCCCGTGAAGCTGCACGCCGATCAGCTCTCCAATCTCGGCGGCGCGGCGCTTGCGGCACGGTATGGAGCGCTGTCCGCAGACCATCTCGAATACACCGACGAAGCCGGTGTGATCGCAATGGCAAAAGCTGGAACCGTCCCCGTCCTGTTGCCTGGCGCCTATTACTTTATCCGCGAGACGCAGAAGCCGCCCGTCGACCTGTTCCGCAAGCATCATGTCGGCATCGCGCTCGCGACCGATTGCAACCCCGGCTCGTCGCCCCTGACCTCGCTGCTACTGGTCATGAATATGGCGGCAACGCTGTTCCGCATGACCGTCGAGGAATGCTTGAAAGGCGTGACACGCGAAGGCGCGCGAGCGCTTGGTTTGCAGGGCGACGCAGGCACGCTCGAAGCCGGCAAATGGTGCGATCTCGCGATCTGGGATATCGAGCAGCCGGCCGATCTGGTCTATCGCATCGGGTTCAATCCTCTCTACAGGCGTGTGTGGAGAGGCGAATGACGGAACCGATCGTCGCCATACCCGGCAAGGTCACGATCGCCGATCTCGCGCGCATCTGCGACGGCGCGTCGCTCACACTTGATCCATCGTGCTGGCCGCGCGTGGATGCCGCTGCGGCCGTCGTCACGAAAGCCGCCGCCGGAAGCGCGCCGGTCTACGGCATCAACACCGGCTTCGGCAAACTGGCCTCGCAACGGATCGCGCCCGAACAGACGGCGACACTCCAGCGCAACCTGATCCTCTCGCACTGCTGCGGTGTCGGCCCGGCGACGCCCCTCCCCATCGTGCGCCTGATGATTGCACTCAAGATTGTCTCGCTCGGGCGCGCGGCATCCGGCGTGCGGCGTATCGTGATCGAGCAGCTCGAAGGCATGCTGGCACGCGGCGTCTATCCGCATGTGCCGCAACAGGGATCGGTGGGTGCATCCGGCGATCTCGCGCCGCTCGCGCACATGACTGCCGTCATGCTCGGCGAAGCGAGCGCCTATGTCGACGGGCGTCTTGTCTCCGGCCGCGACGCGCTCGCCGCCGCCGGACTGCAGCCGATCGAGCTCGGACCGAAGGAAGGCCTTGCGCTGATCAACGGCACGCAGTTTTCGACCGCCTATGCCGTCTGGGGTTTGCTGCAGACGCACCGCCTCGCCACCATGGCGCTGATCACCGGCGCGCTGTCGGTCGATGCGGCGATGGGCTCGACCACGCCGTTCCGGCCGGAAATTCAGGCACTGCGCGGGCATCGTGGACAGATCGCCGCTGGAGCGGCTCTGAACGCGCTGCTCGACGGCAGCAAGATTCGCGAAGCGCATCTTGAAGGCGACGAGCGCGTGCAGGACCCTTATTGCCTGCGCTGCCAGCCGCAGGTCGCGGGCGCCGCACTCGACATCCTCGACGAGTCGGCTCGAACGCTCGTGATCGAAGCCAACGCGGTTACCGACAATCCGCTGGTGATCGTCGAGACCGGCGAGATTGTATCCGGTGGCAACTTCCACGCCGAACCTGTTGCCTTTGCGGCGGATCAGATCGCGCTGGCGCTCTCGGAGATCGGCGCCATCGCGGAACGGCGGATCGCAACGCTGGTCGATCCCGCGCTGAACTTCGGTCTGCCGCCGTTCCTGACGCGCGAGCCCGGCCTCAACTCCGGCTTCATGATCGCCGAGGTCACCGCCGCCGCACTCTACGCCGAAAACAAGCAACGCGCCGCGCCGTGCTCGATCGACTCGACGCCGACCAGCGCCAATCAGGAAGATCATGTGTCGATGGCGGCACACGCGGCGCGGCGCCTGTCCGACATGTCGGACAATCTCGCAGCGATCCTCGGCATCGAGCTCCTCGTCGCCGCGCAAGGCATCGAACTGCGCGCCCCGCTCAAGACCAGCAATGCACTGTCGGCGGTCATCGCCCTGCTCCGGCAAAAAGTCCCGCCGCTCGGCGCCGACCGCTACATGGCGAACGATCTCGCTGCCGCCGCAACGCTCGTCTCATCGCGTGAACTTCCGGCCGCGGCCCGCGCCGCGCTCGGCCGCGATCCCTTCCCTCAGCTTGCTTGATTGAGAGGCCTGTTCATGAACCGCCGCATTGACAACGCCCGCGTCATCCGCGCCCCCCGCGGCACGGACATCAGCGCCAAGAGCTGGCTTACCGAAGCGCCCTTGCGTATGCTGATGAACAACCTCGATCCGGATGTCGCCGAACGGCCAGGCGAGCTTGTCGTTTATGGCGGCATCGGCCGAGCCGCACGCGACTGGAACAGCTTCGACAGGATTCTGGCGGCGCTGAAGCAGCTCGACGGTGATCAGACGCTGATCGTGCAGTCCGGGAAACCCGTCGGTGTGTTCCGCACGCACAAGGACGCACCGCGCGTGCTGATCGCCAACTCCAATCTCGTCCCGCACTGGGGTACGTGGGAGCATTTCCACGAACTCGATCGCAAGGGCCTGATGATGTACGGCCAGATGACCGCCGGCTCCTGGATTTATATCGGCAGCCAGGGCATCGTGCAGGGCACTTACGAAACCTTCGTCGAAGTCGGCCGCCGTCACTACAATGGCGATCTCTCCGGCAAATGGATTCTCACCGGCGGCCTCGGCGGCATGGGCGGCGCGCAGCCGCTGGCGGCAACGATGGCCGGCGCGTCACTGCTCGCCGTCGAGTGTCAGCCGAGCCGCATCGAGATGCGGCTGAAGACCGGCTACCTCGATGCCCAAGCGAAGAATCTCGACGACGCGCTGAGGATGATCGCAGAGTCCTGCCGCGCCAAGAAGCCGCTGTCGGTCGGCGTGCTCGGCAATGCCGCCGAGATTTTCCCCGAACTGGTGCGACGCGGTGTGCGCCCCGATGTCGTGACAGATCAGACCTCGGCGCACGACCCAGTCAACGGCTACCTGCCGCAGGGCTGGACGCTCGCGGAGTGGGAAGCCAAGCGCGAGAGCGATCCGAAAGCTGTTGCCAAGGCGGCGCGTCAATCGATGATCGAGCACGTTCAAGCGATGCTCGACTTTCATCGCAAGGGTGTGCCGACGCTCGATTACGGCAACAACATCCGCCAGATGGCGAAGGAAGAAGGCCTCGCCGACGCGTTCGATTTTCCGGGCTTCGTACCGGCGTACATCCGCCCACTGTTCTGTCGCGGCGTCGGACCGTTCCGCTGGGCTGCGCTCTCCGGCGATCCGGAGGATATCTTCAAGACCGACGCCAAGGTGAAGGAGCTGTTGCCGGACAACAAGCATCTGCACAACTGGCTCGACATGGCGCAGAAGTGCATCAAGTTTCAGGGCTTACCCGCGCGCATCTGCTGGGTCGGCCTCGGAGACCGCCATCGCATCGGCCTCGCCTTCAACGACATGGTGGCGAAGGGCGAGTTGAAAGCGCCGGTCGTGATCGGCCGCGATCATCTTGACTCGGGCAGCGTCGCCAGTCCGAACCGCGAGACCGAGGCGATGAAAGACGGCTCGGATGCCGTCTCCGACTGGCCGCTGCTGAATGCGCTGATCAACTGCGCCAGCGGCGCGACGTGGGTGTCGCTGCATCACGGCGGCGGCGTCGGCATCGGCTATTCGCAGCATGCGGGCATGGTGATCGTCGCCGACGGAACGCCGGACGCAGCGCGCCGGCTCGAGCGCGTTCTGTGGAACGATCCTGCGAGTGGCGTCATGCGTCACGCCGACGCGGGTTACGACGAAGCGATCGCCTGCGCGCGCGAACATCAGCTCGATCTGCCAGGTATTCTCAGCTGACCTGCGGATCGCTGTTGGGCCGGTTTTGCAAATCTGCCATTAGAGTTCCCCTGCAGTGCCTTATTCCAAATGCTCTGAGAGCATTTTTTTGAGAGTCTTCAAGCTTTCCTCAAGCAAAAGATTATCCAACCTAGAGCGGAAGCGAGTTTGATGGCTCTGAACCGCTACGATAACTCCATATCTGGGGCCACATTTTTCACGCGCATCTATTTCGAATGATAGATCCCCGACAACGAACGCGATTTTACTTTTCTCTTCACATGCACTTTCAATACCGCGGACCAATTGTGTGGCTTGGTAGAACGACATACGCGTTGATTGAATGTCTTCGTTCTGAATAGAATTCAAAACCACATCGTGATCTGCAAAGAAAAAGAAAAACTGGATGTTATATTCGCGAAGAAGGTACACACGAATGCCGGGGTCAAACAGCTTGGATATATTGTGCCCTATCCGTCCAATTAGTCGAGATCGAGCACCAGCACGCCATTGCCGGCGCCTGCCCAGGCGGTGCGGTGCTGATAGCCATCGCCGGCCGTGTCGAAGAACGCATTCGACGAACCAAGCGGCGTGACGTTGAGGCCCTGCCCGGCGAGATCGAGCACGATCGGGTTGACGAAGCCGGCGAAGCTGTCGAAACCCCCGGCAAATACGCTACTGGCCAAGAAATCGAAGTTAGGAGCGGAGGCGACGTTCGGACCGGCAAAGAAATTGTCGAAGATCGTTCCCGCATTCGGGTTGAAACCACCCGCACCCGTCCCGGATGCGATGCCGCTCAAAAAATTGAAATCAGGACTTGCCGCCGGGGCAGCAAAGGGAACAAAGCGGTTGTCGAAAGCAGCCGCCGGGATAAATCCACCGCTCCCGGTTCCCAATGCGACGCCGCTCAGGAAATCAAAATTAGAAATTATTGGTGCTTGGAAGAATTGGCTATCCGAGCGACCTCCAAAAGTGAGCGGCGGAAGGGAGATAGATCCGATGCCCGTCAGGAAATCGAAGTTCGGCGAGGCGAACGATGCACCGCCGAATGGAACAGAGAAGGCCGGGAGGTTCAGCGAACTACCGATTCCGTTCACAGCATCGAAGCCGCTGCCCAACACATCGGGGAAAGGTACTCCCGGAACCTGAGGATAGTCGAAGGGGAAGCTCGGAGTTGGTGTGCCAGGAGGTGCTGTTTCCGGATAGCCATATTCAAACACATTAGATGGTGACGGCACTCCTGCATTTCTTGCAGAGTCACGAATGAGTTCGTTCGCATAGAGAAATGGCTTTTGTAATGCATCTCGACCGGCATTCTCTTCTGCCGGCGTCAGAACGAACTTTTTTGAAACGGAATAGTTGCGGCCGAATAATTCTCCGGACGCGGAAAGATTGGCTACAGGCCCTTCTTGAATGGAATAACCAACTCCGCCAAAAACGTTCACTCCGGAGCCAGCAATTTCGAATTTTCGACCCAATCCCACCAAGAAAGTGGCATCGGTAAACCTACCAGCCAAATTTGTGTCGTATGATGTACCAAATATTTCTGAGCCGGTTGTGGCTTGCACCTTCACAGTAAAAAGGAGGTAGTTTGCTTGCCCCTCGAACTGCACACCTTTGGTTCCTCCGGAAACGTTGAAGCCCGCCTGGAACACTCCAGTGTCGGATGAAAATTTCAATTCCGAACCTGGACCTCGCGCCTGCAAATTAGCAAAAATGCTCATCGGACTTCACCTAGCGTGCTGCTCTGATTCGGAATCTCGGTGAGCCTCTTCGAAAGATCGTTCAGACCCTTCTCAAGAAAGCTGCGATCTACCCCAGTAGGAAATCTGAATTTCTCATTCCAAAATTTTATTCCTACCCTGTGGTGGTGTCGTGAACGCGCGTCTATTTTCCATCCGAGATTGTCGACGACGACCTCAACCTCAATTCTTTCTTCGCAAGCGCGCTGGGCGCCAGAAATCAGTTGTTTGGCCTGATCAAACGACATACGTGCGGTTTGGATGTTATCGGGCTCAATGAATTTGAGAATCACATCATGTTCCCTAAGTCCAAAGTAAATCGAGCGCTGGTAGTCATCGAGAATGTGCACGCGCTCGCGGATGCCTGTGACAAACATCTTTGATACGACGTACTGGATGAACCGAAAAACATCCTCTCGTTTCGGAACCGCCAACAGCTTCGACACATGGTGTTTCATGCATCCGAGCAGTACCGTTATTGCAATCGCGAAGCGCTTCATTGTCATCTGCCTATCGAAGAGCGAGCATTTCGCTTCTTAGGACGCAGCGACTATCACACAACGCCGTTCAACCACTCTGCAGCTGCGCCCGAAGACGTGGGCCAGCGCTTCGATGTCGGTCTTCGCGGTCGGATCCCAGGTGGTGAACTGGAACGAGCGCGGCGAATTCACATCGCCATTGCCGTCGAGATCGAGCACCAGCACGCCATTGCCGGCGCCTGCCCAGGCGGTGCGGTGCTGATAGCCATCGCCGGCCGTGTCGAAGAACGCATTCGACGAACCAAGCGGCGTGACGTTGAGGCCCTGCCCGGCGAGATCGAGCACGATCGGATTCACAAAGCCTGTGAAGTTGTCGAAACCGAAATCGCCAAAGCCAAGACCGCTTCCGGCGCCGACGCCGCTCGCGAAATCAAAGAAAGGAAGCGGGGCCTGAGGAGCAAATCCGCCCGCGATCGACGGCGACGTTGCAACCGGAAGATTCAGGACATCGCCGAAGTTAGTTCCGGCGCTGTTGCCGAAATTGCTTCCGCCGAGGCCGGCGAGTTGCTGATACTGCCCGAAATCTCCGAGATAAGGCAGACCAGCAACTTGGGGATAGCCGAAAGGATAGTTGGGAGCCGGCGTATCGGGATAGCCGTACTCAAAAACAGTACCGGGAGATGCGATGCCGGCTTGACGCATCGAGTCAAGAATTGCTGTTCGTACGGGGTCAACGGCGTAGTCATTTCGAATAGACGACGAACCTTTTGGTGTTATTCCGGCAAACGGAGCCGCCAAGTAGACGTCGAGGTTGTCCGGGGAAAATTCACCTACGCCGCTCAGGGGTACGCCTCTTGCGGACGGTCCGATCGCATCTGGCGGAAGGTATTTGATGTCAGCAAATGTTGGCTCGCGCCCTGAGCCGGCCCCGATGAACCCGGTATCTCGCTGAAGCCCGCGCAATCCCTCAGGGATAGGCATGTTTAGAGTTACCCCTGCAACATCAAGGGGGAAGATTTTTGCATTGGGATCTATGCGAAGGGCTTCAGCGATATTTCTAAGGTTCTCTAAGAAAGTATCAGGAAGTAGGTTTCCTCCAACCGCCCCTACGGGCCTCAATAGGTATTGAATCTCCGTGGTGCAAACATTCGCAGTTGGCGCATAATATACTCCACCACCATCCGAATCTGCTTTTCGGACGTATATGTTCTGAATTACCGCCCGCGCAACATCCGGCGTTACGGGGAAGGTAAACGTCTCATAAGCGCCATGATCGAGCACCGCCGAGAAATTTCTTCCACCGAACTCTGGAGCCTGCCCAAAAGGTACATTTTGGACGTCAAATTTGCCCGTAGAGAACAGGCCTCCCAAATTTCTCAATCCATCATTAAGCGGTCCAAAGCCAGCAAACGTCTGCCCGTCCGGCGTCGTAACAACTACCGCTCCGTGACCGGGGCTAAGGTTTTCATTGGAGAAAGGATTTAGCTGGGACGGAGCTAGCTGAATGGTTATCGCGTATCCGCTAGACATTGATTACTCCGTTGCGCGCGCGATGACGCGGCTGATGGCATGCTGGATTCGAGGAGCGAGATAACGGACAACGACGAACGTTACGCAAACAATGATCGCGACAAGCGACAGCACGACGAACAACGCTACCTCAGGCACTGGACCGAATTTGAGTGAACCCGAAGAGCCGTTGTGAACGCGATAGACCAGCTTGGCAGCCAAGAAAATGTAGATGCCAAACACGGCGCATGAGAACCATTGCCTTCTAACAATCAGAGCAGCGGCAACGGGAATAAAATAGAAAGCGAGATCGAAAGAGTGTTTGTAGTTTTCGACGACGTCGTAGAGATAGATTGAGCAAAATGTAACGACAGAAGCCGGAGCAAGGGAGCAGAGATTAATCAGCATAACTCTTCTGCCGCCTGTGAGAGCGTCAACCCACTCTTTCTGTTTTGTTTCCTGACTAATCTCTGACGCCGACACTGCGACTATCCGTTCCGTAGGATGCAAACCGCCTTCGGTTGCTCGGCAGCTTCAATCAACCACCCACCAGCTGCGCCCGCATCTCCGCTTCGCCGCCGAACGGTGCGACCACGTCGACGATCCGCATCTGCGTGCCGCACTTCCATTCTGCCGACGTCAGACGCTTGTCGCCGGCGTCGATGCGCTTGGCGACGATGTCATCCGCCTGCGCCCACACCGCGACACCAACCGGACGATCGCCCTGATAGAAAATCCGGAACTGCTTGAGCAGGATTGCCGGCATCATCAGCCACTCAAGATCGCCGAGCGGGATGCTCTTGTGGCGGGGCGACTGCGTCATCAGCCAGGTGATCTCGCCGAGAACCTGCGACACCGTCTTGGGCGCGGTCGCCGCATTCTGCTTCGCAGCTGCCTCGGGCTGCGCAGCGCTGATTTCCTCGAACGCGACCTTGATCGCGGCTTCGCCATAGGCAGGCGCAGGGCCAGCCGGCTTGCGATCCGGGTTCGTACCGGCCTGCTCCGACTTCGCACCGGTCTGCTCTTCTGCGCGTCGCGCAGCCGCACTCTTACTCATCGTCTTTGCCCCTGACTTGCCCTGTCCTGATGATGTCTTCTTGCGATCCGCCATGTTTCACTCAGCGATGTGCTGCCCCTGTTGCGAGACGCGCGCATCACGTGCGAGTCTCTCACCGGAAGGTCGCACAACTCGCCGCTGATCTCATGCGTGAAGTTCGAACCCGCGAACATTGGAGACGTCGCAGCCCGCGCGCCATCTGGCCTCGTGCGGTCCGAGCGCAAGCGCTCGCCTGTCGGCGACGCGGCAGAGAAAGCAACGAACGGCAGAACCACCACGAAGACCTCAGCATTCAGCCACACGCGCAGCCGCGCTCACGCGGCCGCGGCGTCAACCGCAACTGCAACCGAAGATTGATTTTCCGGTATTCCGGAAAGGCGGGACGTCAGATACGCAACCAATGAGCGCAGAGGAGAAAAATTTTCCAGCCGAAGCCGGCTATGTGGAATAGCCCGCTCGAAGACCCCAGCCCTAGCTAAATACCTGCGTTGGCGAGGTTATTCCCCGCTTCGTGATTTGCACGCTACGCGAGCGCGCGTCGCGCCAGCAAGCAAAAGTTCCGTGACAATGTGGACAACACGCAAAGCGTGTTGTTTGCGTCACAACCGCGCGTTGCTCTGCAAATGCAATGGCAAGAAATGGTGAGACGGAAACGGCTCTTCACATCCCATCCGTTCTCGCCTCGATCAATTGTGCCGCGAACAGATTCTCGAATCGGCTCTTGTGTAGGCAGCGTCCGAAAATCCGGAGACTAGTCCGGCGTCGAACCGCTTGAGGCGCGCAGCTCCGCCAGAATTTCGTTGGTGTGCTCGCCAAGCTTTGGCGCCGGTCGCGCCGCCACCATCTTGGCTCCGTCAATGATGATCGGCGTTCGAACGCCGAGGCCCGAGCGATCGGGCAGAACGGACTCCAGGCTCACCCGCATTTCGCGATGTTTCACCTGCGGATCGTCGAAGACCTGAGCAATCGTGTTGATGGGTCCGGCCGGAATGCCGGCCGCCTCCAATTGCGCAAGCAGATCAAACGCGCTCCGCCGTTCCGTTTCAGCCTGTAGCAAGGCGATCAACTCGCTGCGGTTCTCCATTCGGCCGGCATTCGACGTGAACTTCGGCGACTGCTCGAGATCGCGCCGCCCCAGCAACGCACACAGCTTCCGGAACTGACCGTCGTTGCCGGCCGCGATGATGATGTTGCCGTCGCTGACGGGAAAAACTTGATAAGGCGCCACGTTCGGATGCGCGTTGCCTGCGCGCCGGGGGACCTTGCCGGATGCGAGATAATTCAGCGCCTGATTGGACAGAATGCCGACCGTCGAATCCAGCAGTGCCGTATCGATGTGTGCACCCGTCCCCGTCTTGTCGCGCTTGACCAACGCCGCAAGGATGCCGATGACGGAATAGAGGCCTGTGAGAATGTCCGCGATCGGAACGCCGATCCGCGTCGGCATGCCATCGGGAGCTCCGGTGATATCCATCAGTCCGCCCAAGCCCTGCGCCATCAGATCGTAACCCGCGCGGTGGGCATAGGGACCGTCCTGACCGAACCCGGTGATCGAGCAATAGATCAGCTGCGGATTCTCCGCCGACAACGTTTTGTGGTCGAGCGCGAACTTCGCCAGACCGCCGACCTTGAAGTTCTCAATCAGCACATCCGATTGCCTTGCAAGGTCGCGAACGATCGCGCGACCCTTCTCGGTTTCAAAATCGACTTCGATCGAGCGCTTGCCGCGATTGGCTGCGTAAAAATAGGCAGCGGTGTGGTCGCCCCGTTCGTTCGAACCGACAAATGGCGGCCCCCATGCGCGCGTATCGTCACCGGCTCGCTCGCGCTCGACTTTGACCACTTCCGCGCCGAGATCCGCAAGGATTTGCCCTGCCCATGGTCCGGCGAGCACACGCGCCAGCTCCAAAACACGCAAGCCTTGCAGTGGAAGCGATTGAGTCATTGCTATCTCGCGCGCTTGCTTAGGGTCTAGGCGCAGCAAGCGCGTCATCGACGAAGCGCGCGATCACGGAGCGCGGCGCAGCGCCCGTCCGTGATGCGATCATCGCCCCATCTTTGTAGAGCAACAGGGTGGGCAAGCTCCGTGCGCCGAGATCGGCAGCCAATGCCGGATTTGCTCCCGCGTCGAGCTTGGCAACATGCAACGCGCCGGCCCGTTCCGATGCCAGTGACTCGAGCACCGGAGCGATCGCAGCACAGGACGTGCACCATGACGCCCAAACATCGATGAGCACCGGCAGCGTCGCGTTCTCGATGATCTGCTTGAACGCGTCCTGGTCCAGATCCGGAATCGTCACCGTCATTGCCTGCTCCTAGCCTCCGAGATAGAGCTTCTGAATCAGCTCGTTTTGATGCAGGTCTTCCTTCGACCTGCCCTCGAATTCAATGTGCCCATGCACGATCACGTACGCGCGGTCTGCGATCCGCGTTGCCTGCGTGAAATTCTGCTCGGCAATCAGAACCGTGAGGCGGTGACGCCGTGTCAGCTCTTGGATCGCATCCATCGTCTGGGTCACGAGAATCGGCGCCAGGCCGACGGATGGCTCATCGATCAGCAGGATGCGCGGCACCGTCATCAGCGCCCGCGCCAGCGCAACCATCTGCTGCTCACCGCCGCTCATGCTGCCGGCGAGCTGATGCCGACGCTCCTTCAGCCTCGGGAATATGTCGAAGCAGAACTCCATATTCCGCTCGATACTGCTGCGTGCGTCACGCCGGGCAGCGCCGAGCAGCAAGTTCTGCTCGACCGAAAGCTTCGGGAACAAGCGCCGTCCTTCAGGGACCAAGACGACACCGAGATTCACGATCTCCTCAGGACTCCGGCCGGCGAGATCGTGCTCTATGCCGTCGATCGTCGCCTGAATCCGGCCGGATCCGGACTGCACCATCCCCATCATGCATTTCATCAACGTCGACTTGCCGTTACCGTTGGTGCCGAGCAACGCAACGGTCTCACCATCGTCGACAGCGATCGACACCTCGTGCAGCACCTGCACCGAGCCGTAACCTGCGCAAAGTCCCTGAACGCTGATCTTATTCGCCAAGATAAGCCCTCACGACTTCCGGCCTTGCCATCACTGATTTCGGATCGCCGTCGGCGATCTTCTGTCCAGCGACAAGCACAACGATCCGCTCCGAGAACGTCATCACCGCACGCATGATGTGTTCGATCATGATGACCGCAATTCCCTGCTGCTTCAGGCCCATGATCAATTGCAGGATTTCGTCGACTTCCGAGGTCGACAATCCGGCCATCGACTCATCGGCAACAAGCAACCGCGGATTGACGGCAACCGCGCGGGCAAGCTCGAGCTTGCGCATATCAACCTGCGTCAGGGCGCTCGACAGGGTCGCGGCCTTGTCGGCGAGGCCGACCTGATCGAGGATGTGCATCGCTTCCGCATGAATGTCCGCATTGCCGCGGCGTTCGCCATCCTTCTTGCCGACGAACCGAAGCGGGATGCGTACGTTTTCGAGCACGGTCATGCTTGCGAACGGCCGCGGCAACTGGAAGCTGCGCGCGAGGCCAAGCTTTGCCCGCCGGTGCGGCGCGAAGCTGTCAATGATCTCGCCGTCGAAAGCGACATGTCCGGATTCCGGTTTGAGAGCACCGCAAATGCAGTTCACCAGCGTGCTCTTGCCGGAACCATTCGGACCGATCAGGCCAAGACGCTCTCCACCACGAACTTCCAGGCTTACGCTGTTGAGCGCAACGAACCCGCCGAACTTCTTCGTCACGCTCGAAACCCTGAGCAGCGTCTCTGGTCCGATTTCACTTCGCATGGCGCTTACCCGAGGCGAGCAAAGACTTGATGCCGCCAACGATGCCTTGCGGAGCAAGAGTCACAAAGCTGACCAGCAGACCGCCGACGATCAGAAGATTCCAGGCGGATGAAATCGAGACCTGGACGACCTGCTGCACCGTTCCGAGCAACACCGCACCAACGAACGGACCGAGCCAGCTGCCCATCCCGCCGATCAAAGGCATCGCAATGCTGTTGATGGCATAGGACAAATTGAAAACCGCACTCGGCTCGATATAGGAGACGAAGTACGGGAACGTCGTTCCTGCCATACCCATCATTCCACCGCTGACGACGGCGGCAAACAGCTTCAATCGCAGCGTCGGAACACCGAAACTCTCCGCCGCCAGTTCATCGTCACGAATGGCGGCCAGGCCTTCACCGATGAACGATCGCTCGATGGCGCGCGCCACCATAAGCGACACTGCAGCAAGTCCAGTCATGATGATGAAGAGAAGATGAGTGTATCGCGGCAAGCCGAGGGGCACCGGATCCGTCAAGATAATGTAGGAACCTCTCGCTCCACCAACGTACTGCCAGTTGACCACAAACGTGAGCAGCACGACTGCGAGTGCGAGCGATGCAATCGAGAAGAAGATGCCTTTCAGCCGCATCGTCAGATAGCCGAGAGCCAGACCGGCAAGCCCGGCTGCGACAGTACCTGCAATAATGACGATCGGGATTGGCGCCTCAAACGCCTTGTGGAGCGCAACCGTGGAATAGGCTCCGATGGCAAAGAATGCCGCCGACCCGAAGTTCACATAACCCGTATACCCGCCGAGGATGTTCCACGCCGTGGCCAGAACGACGAATTGAAGAACCGTGTAGGCAGCGGTGAGATAATAGTCGTTGGAAACACGCAAGGCCACGAGCGCGAAGACGATCGCGACAGCGGTCACAAAAAGAATGAACATGCGGTTGGTCATCGGCCAAACAACCCTTGCGGACGAAAGGCCAAGGTCAACAGCAGCAATCCAAAGGACACTGCCGGCGCCCAAGACGGGCCGAAGAACGTCGACGTCAACGACTCGGCGAGACCAAGCACGAATGCGGCAAACAGCGTTCCCCAGATCGACCCCATCCCTCCGAGCACGCACACCGCAAACACAAGGATGATGAATTCGCGGCCGATAGCCGGATGAATCGGCTGAATTACGATCAGCAAAGCTCCGGCGATGCCGGCAGTGACAATCGAAAGCGCGAAAGCGAATTCCTTGACGCGGACGGGGTTGACGCCCATCAAGCGCAATGCGGCCGAATCCTGCGCCACAGCCAGTACAGAGCGGCCGAAGAACGTAGATACGAACAGCGTATGCAGCGCGGCAACCAACGCAACCGAGACGAGAAACGGAACTACAAGCCGCATCGGGAGATCGATGCTTGCAAATCGCACGATTTTTTCGGAGTACGCCGTCTGTACCAGGCGATAATCTACGCCGAACGTCAGGATCAGCGCGACCTCGGTGATAAACAGCACGCCGAAGAAGAACGCGAGACCGCGGAGCGCCTCCTGCCCCCGCCGCTCAAACGCAAGGTAATAGATCCGGTAGATCGCGACACCTGCAACAAAGAACAGCGGCGTCATGCAAAGCGAGAGCACGATGGGATCTATGCTGGTGTGCAAGTTAAGCCAATAGACAACGTAAGCTCCGACCACCACGAACGCAGGATGCGCGATATTGACCACATCAAGCATTCCGAAGGAGATGGTGACGCCGACGCTGACGGCGGCATAAAAGCCGCCGAGCAGCAATCCGGCTATCAAGGCATTCGTCAGCAGTGGCAATGAAGTACTGAAATCCATTCGATGTCCGCCTCTTCAGTCGTAACGCTTACTTGCGGGCATCTTGGAATGGCTCCCTCACGCCACCTGTGATGTAGTCGAACGGCGACAGCACGGTCATGCGGCCGGGTTTGCGCCATTGATCGAGATCGTTGCCGGCAATGCCGCCATACTGTACCGCGAGCATGCGCGGCCTGGCCCATTCGCCATTCTTACCGAAGCGCACCTTGCCGACGAAGGTTTCGAATTCAGACTTGTGCATGTGGTCGGCAAGCTTCGCCTGGTCCAGCGTACCGGTCTCCTTGATCGACTTTTCCAGCACCTGCATCATTGCGTAAGCGTACGGCGGCAGAAAATAGCCGAGCGGATCCACACCTTCCTTGGCCGCGCGTTCCTGATACCTCGCCAGAAACCCATCCAGGAAGGGAAAGTGGTCACGCACGTCCGGCGCATAGACCTCATAATTGACGATACCGTTCAACAAAGGACCGAGCTGGGTGCGAAGTGCCGCGAACTGCAGACCAACCATGCCGCCACCAAACATGCGCGTTTTCAACCCGATCTCGTTGGCCGCACGAACCATGCCGGCCGTATCCGGTGGATAAGACGCGACGTAGATGAGTTCGGGATTCGTGGCCTGAATGGCACGCAGAATTGGCGAATAGTCGACCGTATTCGGCGGGTACGTCTTGTCGTAAACCACCTTCAACCCCAGCCGCTTCGCATGAGCCCGTGCACCGTCGAGCACAACAGCCGGATATTCCGCGTCGGCGCCGACAATGGCTACGGTTTTCGCTGCAGGCTGAAGGGTCTCGGCCGCGTCAAAGAAGCCTTTCGTCCAGCCGATCGCAGGCTCCGGACCAGCCGGCACGATCGCAAAATAGCGATCGTATTTGAACTTCGAGTTCACATCGACGCCGAACAGCGTCATGAACGTCATCTTGCGTTGCATCGCGATGGGCATGGCCGGCGCAACGAAATTTGTCCCGAAACCGGAAACGATCATGTCGACCTTGTCGACATCCAGCAGCTTCGAATAGATGCCGGGAATCGTCGATGCGTTACCCTGATCGTCGTAGAAAACCAGCTCGACCTTTCGCCCGAGAATTCCGCCCGCGGCATTCACGTCCTCCGCCCAAATCTGCATTGAGATCAGAGCAGCCTTGCCGTTGCCCGCCAGTGGGCCCGTCAAGCTCATACCGAAGCCAAACTTGATTGGCGGCTGCTGTGCCTGCGCTGTCGTCAGATCGGCAAAGCCAACACCGATAGCGACGGCAAACACTGCGATCAGGCGGCACCAGCCGCGGCGACTGCTAGCAAACAAAGAAACCATCATCGCGCTCCCGTGTTATGCCGGCCCGGCGCCGTGCTGAGACCATACTTCGTATGTGACACTTCCACCGAACGCACTGAACCACTCGAAGAATTCCCTGGTATGCGCTGCGGCGAAGTGCAGATCGAGCGCCGCCTGCGACGCGAACTTCTCGAACAGAGAAAAGCGATTCACCACTTTGGGATGGTGATAGACCTCGAACGCGAGGCACCCCTTTTCCTTGCGGGATGCCGCAGCGAGCGCTTGCAGTTTCACGGCCAGCTCGGCTTCCTTTCCGGGCAACGCGCTTGGAAAGCCGAAGATCGCAACAGGCACCGACGCCATTGTCATCCTCCGATCGCCACCATGCATCCGGCGGTTACGACGCCTGCTTGAATTGTCCGGTGAAACCTCCGAACTTTTCAAACAACCCCTTCGGGGCGTCCTCAACATCCACAGCCAGAGAGTCGTTGAAGCGGTTGAAGAAGCCCATCAGAGCAACTTGCGCAGTGATCTCCACGATCTGCCGCTCAGTATAGTACTTCTTCAGTTCCCGGATATGGTCATCGGTCACGGCGTTCGGCGAACTTGCACCCGCGACGGCATAGGAAAGCGCGGCCTTCTCCGCCGGAGAGAAAAGCGGGCTGGATTCGAAGTTCATGATCTGCGCGACTTTCTCCTCCGGAATGCCCGCATTGATCGACAGATGCATGCCGTGCGCGGTGCAGTACATGCAGCCGACGGTGGCGCTCGCGATTTCCGTAATCATCGTGCGCAACTGAACCGAGACTTCGCGGTCGGCGCTCTGCACTTCCTTGATCAGGCCGGACAGCGCGATCGCCAGTTCGGGCACCTGAGCGATAGTCAGAAAAGCGTTCGGAACAAAGCCGAACATTTTCACGAAGTGAGGCTTGTAGGGTTCGAGCCCTCGGATGTCCTCAAGCTTGACTTTCGATATGCGCGCCATTTCCGCTTCCTTTTGCCGATGACGTTTTACTCGCGTCACTGTGGCGCACATCATCGGCGCGCGACATCGCGAATTTTTGCACACGTCGTTGTCGAACTTCGGCGAAAGCCCGATCGCTCACATGACTGCGAAGCTGCTCGTATCGCGCCTGATCAGACCGCGGATAAACTCCGTCACGGCCTTAACGCGAGGCGTCGGTTGCAGATCGTCATGCGCGCTGATCCAGAGCGATCGGGTCACAACCAGATCCGGCAGATCGATTCTTACCAGCCCTGGAAAGTGCGAAACCGAGAATCGAGGCAACAGCACAAGACCCGCACCACGCGATGCCGCAACCATCTGCGCGATCATGCTGCTCGACGTGAAGGTGGTCTCTCGCTGCAGCAGGACATCATCCAGCCAACGGACCGCTTCGAGCTGGACGAGGTCGTCGATGTACGTAACAAAGTGATGCTTTTCGAGTTCGCACTTGCTGGCGGGTTTGCCGGCGTGAGCGAAGTACGTCTCGGAGCCGTAGATATCGAGATAAAACTCGCCGAGTTTCTCGATGTGCATGCTGCGTCCAGGTGGTTTGAAGAAGCTCAGAAAGATATCCGCTTCGCGCCGATTGAGGTTCACGTGGTAGGGCGACGTCACGAGTTCGAGATGGAGCTCCGGATGCTTTGCCTTTAGTTCGGGAATGAACATCGAGAGATACAGCGACGCGATACCTTCCATCGTGGCAAGCCTTACCGTGCCGCCCACAGCGCTGCTGTTCGTTGCAAGCGATTCACGCAGCATGACCATGCTGCTGTCCATTCGCTCGACATGCTCAAGAATTTTGCGCCCCGCATCCGTGAGCGACATCCCCCTGTTTTGCCGCACAAAGATGTTCGCGTTCAACGTGACTTCGAGCTGGCAGATGCGGCGGCTAATGGTTGAGTGGTCGAGCTGAAGCCGGCGAGCGGCTTGAGTCAGGTTTCCCGTCCGAGCCACTTCCAGAAACACTCTCAGGCTGTCCCAGTCGAGTTGCTCGATCGCTATGCGCTTAATCAGCACGGCTCTTTCTTCCGAGCTTCTGATCCTGGCCGAAACCCCCGGCCTCTTGATCGTATTTCAATACGTCCATGGTCCAGAGCACCACGCATGCGCTTACAATGCGCCAATGGCACCGATGCCTCGCCAACGGTCATCGATTCCGGTGTCATGCCTGAACCAGCACATCTATGCGCAAGAACTCGACCAACCCTGAGTTCTCGACTGCAATCCCGGCAAAACAAGACTGCAACAAGGTTCGGAACGCTGGCAACGCACAAAGCGCGCAACGCGTTTCGCGATGCGGAACCGGGAAAATGCACTCGTCGCGCCGCTCAGCCTGTTCGGGCAGGCGTCGTTCGGGCCGGATCCCGGTGTCGAAAAGCGATTTGCTAAAAAGAGGTTAGGTGCGACCTACCGCCGGTAAAGAGCTCCCGACAAACCGTCGCGGGCCCACGACCTTCGCGATCCGGAAGGTGTGGCGTAGACTGACGGTATCTGCGGGGGATTGGAGTTGGCGAAAGATCAAATCGGAGCGCGTGGCACGGCTTCAAGAAGAGCCGGGATCGGGGTCAAATCTGTCGAAATCGGGTATCGCGTTTTCGAGACACTGCTTGACGTCTCGCATCCGCTCAACCTGTCGCAAATCGCATCGTCGGCCCGCATCACACGGAGTTCGGCGCGGCGATACTTGATCAGCCTGGTTAATACTGGTCTCGTCACCCAGGATCCCGACACGCATTATTACTCGCTCGGGCAGAACGCAATTCGCCTCGGCATCGTGGCGCTCGGGCGAGCGAATTTTCTGAGAGCGGCGATCCAAACGCAGGAAGAGCTCGTCAACGACATCCGAGAAACAACCGTCCTCTCCGTTTGGGGGACCAACGGCCCGTATGTCGTGAACGTGACCGAAGCCGTTGAACCGGTTTATCTGAGCGTACGGATCGGCACTGCATTGCCGCTGATAGGTTTGGCGACGGGCGAAATCTGGGCCGCGTTCATGCCTGCCGCCTTCAGCGACCCGGTGATCGAACGCGAGTGCCGCGAACTTGAAAGAGTTGAAGGTCGCGCCAAATCGTCAGCCGCCTTGTCCACGCTGCAGCGGAACTTGCCGCAAGTGCGCAAGCAGAGGTTATCCGTGTCGCGGCGCAGTCTCATTCCCGAAAGCCTGGCCGCGGCTGTTCCACTCATGCTGCCGACCGGTCGGCTGGTCGCAGTTCTGGCCGTCATCGCCCCGAAAGATCGCTTTCTCAAGCGAGAAAAGCGCATTTGCCAATCGCTGACGAGGCTAGCAACCCGTTTTGCAAAATTGGGGACGTCGGACTGAGTCGTCCCGAAGCTGCGCACATGGGGTTGCAGAATTCGTTCTTAGTCTGACCTGCGAGCGTTTCTTATAAGTTTTGCTCCGAAGCAAAACCGGCGCTTGGCACATGACGCATTCACCTTCTCACGCTCGCCTTATCATCCTTGGATCGGGACCCGCCGGCTACACGGCCGCGCTTTACGCAGCACGCGCAAATCTTCGCCCGGTCCTCATCAGCGGCCTCATTCAGGGCGGACAACTGACCACGACCACTGATGTCGACAACTGGCCCGCCGACATCGATGGTGTTCAGGGGCCGGAGCTGATGCGCCGTTTTCGCGCGCATAGCGAACGCTTTGGGACGCAGGTCATCGAGGATCATATCGAGTCGGTCGATCTCAAAAACCGACGTTTCAAACTGGCGGGAGCGGACGGCACCTACACCTGTGACGCGCTGATCATTGCGACGGGCGCCAGTGCAAAGTACCTCGGCCTCGATGACGAGAAGCGGCTATTGGGGCGCGGCGTGTCGGCGTGCGCGACATGCGACGGCTTTTTTTTCAAAGGCCAGGATGTTTGCGTCATCGGCGGCGGGAACACCGCCGTCGAAGAGGCGCTTTATCTGTCGCAGATCGCACGCAAGGTCACCGTCATCCATCGTCGCGACCGCTTCAGGGCTGAACCCATTCTGGTCGACCGGTTGATGGAAAAGCAGAAGGCCGGCGTCATCGACATTCTGTTCGATACCCAGCTCGACGGCATTGTGGGCGCTGACCGCGTCACCGGCGTACGCCTGCGTCACTGGAAGCGACACGAGATATCGCACCTTCCTATCGCTGGCGTATTCGTCGCTATCGGGCATAGTCCAAACTCGGAGCTGTTCGCGTCCACGCTTGAAACACGTGACGGGTACATCGTAACCGGTCAGCTCGGCCGGCACGCCCTGACATCGACCAGTTTACCGGGCGTGTTCGCTGCGGGCGACGTTCAGGACAACATCTATCGCCAGGCAGTGACGAGTGCCGCCTCCGGCTGTATGGCAGCGCTCGACGCGCAGCGTTATCTTGAACAGGTCGCGCAATAAACAGCTCAGAGGACGAAGAGCGGGTGCGGATTTCTCCGCACCCGTTACAACGTGTTACAGCTTGATGGTGACCGCTTTCAGCTCGGTGAAGTGCTCGATCGCAACATCACCCATCTCGCGGCCCCAGCCCGACTGCTTGTAGCCGCCGAAGGGCAGCGACGGATCGAGCACGTTGTGGCAATTGACCCACACGCTTCCGGCCTGCAGCAGGTTTGACAGCTTGTGCGCCTTGCTGAGATCCTTGGTCCAGACGCTCGCCGCCAGACCAAATTCGGTGCTGTTGGCTTCCTTCGCAATCTGCTCCAGATCGTTGTCGTCGAACGGCTCGGCGACGAGCACGGGACCGAAGATTTCTTCCCGCACCACTTTCATGTTGGGGTTGGTATCGACGAAGACGGTCGGCTTGACGAAGTAGCCGCCATCGCCCCCGATGACCTTACCGCCGGCCAGCGCCGTGGCGCCGGCTTCGAGACCCGAGTCGATATAGCCCTTCACCCGCTTGTACTGTTCGTCCGAGACCAGCGGCCCCATGGTGGTGGCCGGATCGAGGCCATGCCCGACCTTGATCTTTCGCGCCTCGTTGGCGACGCCTTCGACGACCTTGTCGAAGATTTTCTTGTGGGCATAAAGGCGCGAGCCTGCGCAGCAGGTCTGCCCCTGATTGAAGAAAATCGCGCTCGCCGCGCCCGGAACCGTGTGATCGATATCAGCGTCCGGCAGAACGATCATCGGCGATTTACCGCCGAGTTCGAGCGTGACCTTCTTCAGGTTACCAGCCGCAGCCTTGAGGACCAGCCGGCCGACCTCGCCCGAGCCCGTGAACGAGACCTTGTCGACCTGATCGTGCGCGGCGATGGCAGCGCCGGCCGTTTCTCCGTAACCGGCGAGCACGTTGACGACACCCTTCGGAAAGCCAGCCTCCTGAACCAGTTCGGCAAAACGAACGAGGCTCAGCGGCGTCTGCTCCGCCGACTTGATGACCATCGTGCATCCCGCGGCAAGCGCGGGCGCGAGCTTCCACGTCGCCATCAGCAACGGGAAATTCCACGGCACGATCATGCCGACGACACCGATCGGCTCGCGGCTCGTGTACGAGAAGAACTGGTTGAGACCCGACCATGGCAGCGTCTGGCCGCCGATCTTCGTCGTCCAGCCCGACATGTACCGAAACATGTTGATGACATGCGGAATGTCCGCCACCCGCGCAACCGACAACGGTTTGCCGTTATCGATCGATTCCAGCTCGGCGAACTGCTCGTGGTTGGCCTCGATCAGATCGGCGAGCTTCCACATCAGCTTGCCGCGCTCGGCGCCGGTCATCTGCTTGCGCCAGGGGCCTTCATCAAATGCCTTCCGGGCCGCCCTCACCGCCCGATCGACGTCCTCCTTGTCGGCCTCCGCGACCTGCGCGATGACCTTCCCAGTGGCGGGATCATAGACCGGGAACGTCTTGCCCGATGCGGCGTCCACGAACGCGCCGTCGATGAACAGCTTGCGATCCTGTGCGAGAAAATCCCGCGCCGATTTACTGGCACGATGGTCCAACGCAATATTCATGTGACTTCTCCATACAGTCTGAATGACTGGAAGACTGTATGGAAATCGGATCACCGGACATCACGGCATTTTCGCACAGGCATTTGAACAATTGGGATCGCCAGCGCAGACAGCGAATTGCACCGCCGGAATTAAATCGGCCGCAACATCAACCGTTCAGGATCATGAGTCGCATCGATCGCAGTCATTGAACCCATCACGCTTTCACAAAGCCGTTTTATCTGTGGTGTTCGCGTGGATCGGTCTGAATCATCAAGCCTCGTCTTGCCACTGAGTAAATCCAGATCGGGCGAGCGAGCTTCACCGAAAGGTCGGCCGCCCTGGCAACTGTCTCAACGCCTTACAGCAAATGATTAATCCTTTAAGCAACGGCGGTGCACTCCATAAACGAATGATTTCTAAAGTCCCTTCGGACACCTCCGCCGAGGACTTATGAAACGCATCCTTCTTCTGGGAAAAAACGGGCAAGTCGGTCGTGCGCTGCAGACGGCTCTGCCCAAAACCGCTGTGGTCATGGCCCACGATCGGACGACCTGCGATCTCTCGTCGCCTGATCACTTGCGGCGGACAATTCGCGATTCGCGGCCGGACATCGTCATCAACGCAGCCGCTTACACCGCTGTCGACCATGCGGAAACCGATCCGGACGCGTGTTTTCAGATCAACGCGAGTGCGCCCGCCGTCATCGCCGAGGAAGCAAAGCGCCTGGACGCGTTGTTGGTCCACTACTCGACCGACTACGTTTTCGATGGCCGGAAGCCGAGCCCTTATGTCGAAGGCGATGCACCAAATCCGCTGAACGCCTACGGACGATCGAAACTTCAGGGTGACCAAGCCGTCGTCGCTGCCGGCGGACGACACATCATCCTGCGTGTCGCCTGGGTTTACAGTGCGACCGGCAAGAATTTCGCCAAGACAATCCTGCGCCTTGCAGCCGAACGCGACGAACTCAGGATCGTCAGCGACCAACATGGAACGCCGACTTCGGCGGACCAGATTGCGACGGCAACATCATCGATCATCGAGAAAATCATCAACTCGCGTCGCCTTGGTGCGGATCACCACAACGGTGTTTATCATCTTGCGCCAAAAGGCGTGACATCGTGGCACGGATTTGCGTCAGAACTGATTTCCGTCGCGCAGCAGTACGGCATTGCCATGTGTGTTCAGACGAATCACATCATCCCGATTGCAGCGAAGGAATATCCTACGCCAGCGCAGCGCCCCGGCAACTCAGTGCTCGATACGACGAAGTTGCAGCGTGAACTCGGCGTCAGTCTACCCGACTGGCGGGAGAGTGTCAGAGCCGTGGTGGTCGAACTAGCCCGGCCGACTGAACGGACGGCGGCCTGACAGACCGTAGCTAAGCTGCGGCGGCGACACGCTCGAGATAATCGCCGTAGCCGCTCTTGCTGTACAGGCGAGCTAGATCCATCAAGTGATCCCGCTCGATAAAACCCAGGCCAAAAGCGATCTCTTCGAGGCAGGCAATTTTCACACCCTGCCGCTCTTCCAGCGTCTGCACAAACGTCGCTGCATCAACCAGCGAATGGAATGTGCCTGTGTCCAGCCACGCGAAGCCGCGCCCCATCTTCGCCACCTCAAGCCTGCCGGCCTCAAGATAGCATTTGTTGAGATCGGTGATCTCGAGTTCTCCGCGGGGAGATGGCTTGATCTTCGAGGCATACGACACGACGTTGCTGTCGTAAAAATAGAGTCCAGTGACGGCCCAGTTGGACTTTGGTGCAACCGGCTTCTCGGCCAGATCAGTGGCATAGCCGGTCTCGTCAAAGGTCACCACGCCGTAACGCTCAGGATCACGGACCTGATACGCAAAGACGGTCGCGCCGGCGTTGCTGTTTGCCGCCCGCTCCAGTAACTCGGGCAGGCCGTGGCCGAAGAAAATGTTGTCACCGAGAACCAGCACCACGGGATCGTCACCGATAAAATCGGCGCCAATCAGGAACGCTTGAGCAATACCCTGAGGTTTCGGCTGAACTGCGTACTGGAGGTTGATGCCCCACTGGCTGCCGTCACCGAGCAGTCGCTTGAACTGATCGGCGTCCTCCGGGGTGGTGATGATCAGAATGTCTCTGATGCCCGCCAGCATCAGTGTCGATAGAGGATAATAGATCATCGGCTTGTCGTAGACCGGCAACAGCTGCTTGCTGATCCCGCGTGTGATCGGATAGAGCCGCGTGCCGCTGCCTCCCGCAAGTACGATTCCCTTCCTCATGATCAGAATGGTCCTTTTGATCTCAGTCCGTGGGTGCCGGGATTGGCGTCTCGCGAGCAAAAAAGAGGCGGGCACACTCCGAGCGCCCGCCCCTGCTTCATTGTATTCGCTTAGAGCTTCAGAACGTGATCGTCGAAGATCACGGTCTCGACCGATTCTGTCGTCACCACCGTGCCATCGGTGAACGTGATCTTTGTCACGCCGTGGCTTGTGGAGACGGTGGCATCGTCGAAGCTGCGGCCAGAGAGTTCAGCCACATCCTTACCGAAACCACCAACGATCGTGTCATTTCCTGCGCCTGCCAGGAACAGATCGTTACCACCACTGCCCTTGAGCAAATCGGCACCGTTGCCGCCGGAGATGGTATCGTTGCCGTCACCGGCCAGAATGGTGTCGTTGCCATCGCCGCCGAGCAGCGTGTCGTTGCCGCCGTTGCCGATGATGCTGTCATTGCCGACACCGCCGACAAGGATATCCTTGCCATATCCACCCAGCAGGGTGTCGTTGCCGTCACCGCCGGACAAGCTGTCGTTGCCGCCGCCGCCGGACAGCAGATCATTACCGGTGCCGCCGATTAAAGTGTCGTTGCCGTCGCCGGCGATAATAGTGTCATTGCCAGCACCGCCCGACAGGCTGTCACTGCCACTTCCGCCTGAAATATAGTCGTTTCCTTCGTCGCCATAGATGACATCGGATCCCTTGCCGCCCAGCAGCGTGTCGTTGCCAAGGCCGCCATGAATTGTGTCGGAGCCCTTACCAGCGATGATGAAATCATTGCCGCCGCCGGCGAAGATTTCGTCCGAGCTGGTGCCGGTCATGGTCAGAAAATCGTTGCCGTCGCCCGAAACGACGATCTTATGGCCGGATCCGCCGATATCCGCGATGACGCCGTCGTCGCTGGCGAAGACGATTGCGGTTGCCGATTTTGGAATCGCATCGACAAATCCAGAAACGCTTTCGTCGTAAATGACGACATCGGCTTTCCGGCTTGCGGCCTCGCCGTCACCGACGATGCTAGTGAGCGCCCGATCGTCCTGGTGACCATGCCCGCGATGGCAATGATCGTCATAAACTCCGACTTCTTCGAGAGTCGAAATGATCTTCGCACGAAGGATTGCTTCGACACCGTGATCGCTGAGTGCACCGTTCAATTCAGTCCGATTGAGATCGTAAGTCGCCATCTGAATTTCCCCTGCCTGTGAAAGTTCGATTCTTACGCCTGGTTAACTGCCGCCATAGACCCGGCAGCCGACCGATAGACACGTACCGGGTTTGCCTGTCGCTGCTGCCGATGATGAAGAGATGTCGCTTGCTCGAGAACATTGGCCTGAGATGCCTTGACTTCGAGGCGCAAACCCACGAGCGGTTCGCGTCCCGACGGCGCCGCAAACGAAAGTTTACGTCCAGTACGTGTGATGATTCCTGAACCGAGAAATACGGCCTGGCCGCTCAACTCATATCGAGCACTGTTCGGGCCCGACAAAGACAAGTCCAGAGCCGTCAGCGAACCTGCCTTGCCGCGCGTGCCAGCAAACCTCCCTGCGGTCGCCTCGCGCTTGATTCCGAGACGGGCGCTTGCCGCGGAATAATGAAGCTGCACGCCGGCTGGCATGCTCGGCCAACGAATTTCGATTCCTTCAATCGGCAACGGGAGATTAGGCCCGCAAATCCATTCGCCAGCACTTGCCGAGATATCTCCACGCTGCGACACATGGGCGAGGACCCGGATATCGTGAGAGTCAGCGCGCTCGGATAGCGACACGGGCATCGCAAACGCGCTCTTGGCTTGCTTGCTTCTCGACGAAAGATGCTCGAGGCGAACTTCCACCTCCGCTTCGCTGTCGCGCCGATCGCAGGCGACTACGAAGCTCAGCGAGCCCGACGCGTTCGCGCGCACCACAATGCAGTCGCCCGGCGCTTCGAGCGTGTCCGAACAACCAGGTTGCGGAACGAGTGTGATTTCCCGGTTATGGGGATGCTGATTGACTGTGATACGCGGATGCGTACTCGCAAATGGCGCTCCGACGTATCTGAGAAGATACAGTCCGGCCGCGACATCCAGTGCGTGATGTCGCTCGGAGAGCGACCTCGCCAAATCAGCCATAAACGCCCCGCTCACCTTGCCAAAGGCAGCCTTATTCCTCGGGAACTTTCGTAACCGCAGTCCGCGAGCTTGGCGATTCCTTCTCGGGAATGCAGATAAGGAGGTACTTACGGGGTAGTTGCGGTTTTAATCATTGTTATGGCATTGCTCTCGGACATCGGAGTGCAATGAGCGCGCGCAAGAGCTGCCGCTCTCCGCGTGCCTTTCAACGAAAGTGATTTACGCTTGGCCGGTGCCTGCGCTTATCGTTCGCGCATGCTGGTGTGGAAGCGCTCGACGAGCGGAGCGATCAGATAACTGAAGACCGTACGCTCACCTGTCGGGATCACCACATCGGCTGGCATGCCGGCACTCAGCTTGCTCGATACGATTTCCGGCACTTGCCGGCGGCCGACAGCAACCTGAGTGTCAAAGTAAGGCTCTTTGGTCACATCATCGATCAGCCTGTCACGCGACACCGCAGTTACTTTGCCGCGAATGACAGGTAAGCCGAGTGACCGGAACGACGGAAAGCGAACCTCAGCGTCCATTCCGGCACTCACCCGATCTGCATCCAGCGGTTGAACCTTGGCGCGAATGATCAGATCATCGGAAATCGGCACAATATCGAGGATCGGATCGCCCGGGCGCACAACACCTCCGACCGTGAAGACACGCATTTGTTGTACGACGCCGGTGATGGGTGCACGCACTTCGATGCGGCGCTGGCTGTCATTGCTCACCACAACCTGCTGCCTGAGCTCAGCAATCGACTTCTGCAAGTCTCCCAGCTGCGCCGCAGCTTCCTGGCGATACTCTTGCGTGGTCTTGTCGCGACGGACAGTCAACTCGCGTAACTTGTCCTGCAGTCTCTCCTTGCCGGCCTCGGTATTCGAGATCGTCCCCTCGATCCGGGACTGCTCCCGCTGCAGCGTCGTCAGGCGTGGAAGGGCCACCAGGTTCTTGTCATAAAGATACTGGACCGATTCCAGCTCGCGACGGATGTTGACCAGAATCGATTTGGCAGTCTCGTTATCAATATCGTTTTGCTGCGCTTCCTTGACCGCCTGAGCGATCTGCGCTTCGGCAACCTGAACTGCTTGCAGTAAATTCTCTCGACGGACGGCGAATTGCCGCTTCTGATCATCGGCCACGCGGGCGATTGCCGGAATGGTCAACAAATCGGCAACATCCTTGGGCAGAACCATCTCGTTGTTCATTTCGCGTTCGGCAATCAAGCGCACTTCCTGAATTAGTGCCGCGGCGAGCTGATTGCGGTAGAGCTCGCTCGCGGAATCGACGCGGGTCGGATCGAGACGGATCAGGACTGCGCCTTGCTGAACGAGGTCCCCGTCGCGGATCAGGATCTCGCGTACGATACCTCCTTCGAGATGCTGAATCGTCTTGCGTGACGACTCAACGGAGACAACGCCCTGAGCGACCGCGGCACCATCAAGCCGTGCCAGCAACGCCCAGACCGCACACAAGCCAAGAACACCAGCGATGAACGCGACGCCAATATAGATCAGCGCCCTCCAATCAGCCGATGCGGGAGGAGCAGCGCCATGCAGGGTCATCGAACGTGACGTCATTGAGCAGCCACCACGTCGAGTTGAGGCGCCGGTGCAAGCCGATAGGCCGGCAGCCTGTTCATCACCACATCACGCGGTCCAAACGTGTGCACTGCGCCGGCGTTCATCACCAGCAGATCATCGCAGAACGAGAGCATGCTCATGCGATGGGTGATGAGCACGACAGTCGCACCTCGCTTTTTGAGAAGTGTCATCGTTCGGCCAAGCGTCTGCTCGCCCAGCGCGTCCAGATTGGAGTTCGGCTCGTCCAAGACAAGAAGCGCGGGATTGCCGTACACAGCGCGGGCAAGGGCAATTCGCTGGCGCTGGCCGCCGGAAAACACGTGTCCTCCCGGGCCAACCCGAGTGTTATAACCGTCGGGCAAATCGCGGATGACATCCTGGATACCCGCCAGCTCCGCCGCTTCGAGCACGCTGTGGCCATCAAATGAACCGTCATCGCTTTGGAAGCGGGCGATGTTCTCCGCTACGGTCCCGGGCAGCAGATCGATTTCCTGCGGCACATAGCCGACATATTCACCCAGTCTGCCCTCGTCCCAATGGGCGAGATCGTGTTCGTCAATCAGAACATTACCCCGCCGCGGGTGCCACGCACCGACCAACAGTCTGGCAAGCGATGATTTGCCGGCGCCGCTCGGACCGACGACACCCAAGATTCTGCCGCTTCGCAGAGCGAAGGACACGTCACCCAGAACAACAGTCTCAGAGTTCGGCGGCGTCAAAACAACGCGCGATACCGTCACAGCTCCGAGTGGTCGCGGCAAACTCACGCGCTCCCTGTTTTCTTGCGCACTCGTCAGCACGGCGTTGATGCGCTCGGCGGCCATCAGGAAACTCCAGATGGCGCGCCAGCTCGATGTGACGGCGGTGACCGGCGTTATCGTCCGCATGGAGATGTAGATAATTCCAAATACCGCACCGGCGTTGATCTGCTGATTGAGATAGAGCAGCACGCCGATGACAAGCAGCAGGATAAGCTGAGAATTGCGGACAAAACGCAGCGCACCGACCCACCACTCCGATCGTTGACTTGCGAGAAAGTGCCAGCCTATTGCATCCGACTGAAAGGCACGCCAGCGGCGCCGTAACGGCGGGATCATTCCCATCGGCCGCGTCGTATCCGAGCTTTGCAAGATCGCACGCCCGAAGTCGATGGCCTCACCCGAGGCAGCCTGTGCACGCTTGATGTCCGATCCAACCGCCCACTGATTCCCGATCGACAGGCCTACAACAACGACAAGAATGACCAGCATCGCCAGGCCAATCAACGGATGCAGCAGGAACATCACTGCCAGAAGGAGCGGCACCCAGAACAGGTCGAGCATATGCAACACGACCGGACCGGCGATGAAATCCCGCACCGAATTGAGGTCATACAGAATCTGACTCTTGGACGAATCCGGTATCTTCAGCTGCCGCCGGTTGATCTGATCGACGACCTGTTCACCAATCCGCTCGTCGAGAGCAACCGCGATACGAGCAAGCGTCTTCGTCCGGATCGTTTCGAGGACGGCGAGCGCTCCCATCAGGAACAGTGCGATGACCGTCAGGAACAGCAGCGTCGTCTCGCTGCGACTCAACATGACGCGCTCGGATAGCTGCATCATGAAGATTGGCGGTACGATATTGAGAAGTGTTGAGAAGAAACTAAATACAATTAGCATCAATGCACCGGGCCAGAACGGCCGGACGATGTCCTTCAGTACATTCTGCTTCGTATTCAACATGAATTTATCCTGCTTGCGCGCAAGCTAGGAGCGACCTGTTACCAACCCTCTAAGTTCGTCGACTGCAATCGAACGATCGGCGCTGCTGCCTTGTCTGCTGCACGTTAAGAGGGGCTTCATTTCCCGGCGACAGAATGCCGTCGCTCACATCTCTTGGCAGCAATGCACACAGAATCGCTCTTAACGGTACGGCCGTCCCTGTACGACAACATCCGCGCGCTGGATCGCAGCAGCGGCGAATCGCGGATATTTGCGCCCGCCGCCTATGCACGTGTGAGAACCGCTCAGATCGTACCGGTCGTCCATATTGAAGTGCTGAACGTCGCGCGCTGGTTTCCGCTGTGCTGGCAAAGCGTCGGCGGCACGGTAAACTTTGTTGCGCTTCGCAGTTTGTTCGACGACGGCATGCGACAGCTTGCCGGCTCGGGCGCGATGGCAGCGCTTCCTCTTGCCCTTCGCGCGTATCCATTCGTGGTTGGGACTGGATACTCAGCCGATACTCATCTTCTGGACACGGATATTCCCGACCATCCATCCGATGTTGGCGCTCCCATTATGGCGGCTTCGGGCAAGGCCAGCGCGGGAGCGCTGCTGAAGCTACGGGCAAAAACAGCTTTCGACGAAGCCTTACCGCTGACACAAGCCATGACTGAGGCCTTGGTGGCAGGCAACTTACTCGAACCATGGCCACTCGACTTCGAGATTGATGGTAAGACGATCGGCGTCCCTGATCTGCTCGTACTGCGGCCGGGTGAAGCAACATCGCCAGCAATGTTTCAGTTTATGGAAACGTTCGGAGCACCTGCTGCAGTCCTTCTCGGCGCTCATCGCATATCGCTGTTCCGTGCTGGCATCCTGTTTCAGGCAGCGCGCAATGCACCGCAAGGGGAGCATTAGCGCAAATGCTCACAGCGGACGCAAATCCAGTCGTCTTTCAGCGCGTACATTTTGAGGCAGCGACGACCTGGCGTCGCGTATCCTCATTTGCGTTCATCAACCGATTGCAGCAGATTCCGCTCTCTGACAGCGAACTTCTTCAGTCGTCTCATCATCTGCCGATCGCAATCGACTGCAGTGACGGCGTGCTGCAAGTCGTGGCGATCACGGCCGATCAATTCCAGCGTACCCCGCTTCTGAACGCGGACGGGCAGTGGCAGCGCGGATACATGCCGATCTCGCTGCGTTGTTTCCCCTTCCGGTACTCCGGCGAGACGCTTGAGATCGCAAATGACTCCGCCGTCGACGCAGACACAACGTTTCCTCTCCTGTCTCCAGATGGCTCAGCCACCCCGGAGATCAAGAGTATCGTCGCCCTGTTGCGCAGACTCGAAGTTGGCAAACAACGGTTGCATGCGGCGGCAGAGCGATTGTTTCTCGCTGATGTGCTTACGCCGCTTCAGATGACGAAGGTCCCCGGCGCCACGGAGCTATCGTCACTGCTAACGGTCGATCGCAACAAATTTGATGCACTTTCGGCGCGACGCATCGCCCAGATCGCGCGCGAGGATTTCCTGCCCTTCGACGTGGCGGCCGCGTGTCTGTTTTCGCAGCGCCTCACGCCGGCAGCGATCTCTGTCACAAGCGAGCCGATGGGCATGAGCGCATCGACGCGCCCAGCCGAGCAAAGCGGCGCCCTGTTCGCATCGGGCACCGAACTGGACGACAGCGAATTGTTTTCGTTCGAGGCCTTTAACAAAGTCGACCAACTGTCATGACCTCCGGCAACGACATTCTCTTCATTCACTCGAATTTTCCCGGTCAGTACAAGCTGCTGGCCAGGCACCTTGCCAGGCTCGATGGCTTGCGTGTATTCGCGATCGGCTCACAGACTGCAAGTGACGTGGAAGGTGTACGGCTGAAGCGGTATCGCACCTCGACCGAGAGCACACGCGAGGTACACCCTTTCGCCCAACGCTTCGAAATCGAGTGCCGCCGCGCAGAGCGCGTGATCTACGCGGCCAACGTGTTGAAGCTCGAGGGAATGAGCCCCCGGATCATTTTTGTGCACCCGGGCTGGGGAGAATCGCTACCGCTGCGGCAACTCTTCCCCGATGCCAAGATCTGCGTTTACTGCGAATTCTATTACTCCGCTCACGGCACCGACATTGGTTTCGACCCTGAATTTCAGGGCTACGGCGTCGACGGAATGACCCGGATAGAGCTCCGCAACGCAGCGAGCCTGCTGGCTCTTGTTGACGCCGATCGGGGCATTGCGCCGACCCGCTGGCAACGAAGCGTCTTTCCTGCCGAGCTGAGGTCGAAGATTCGCTGCGTGCACGACGGACTCGATATCACTAATCTTCAGCCCGGCCCGGCCCGCTTCTCGCATCCGATCCTCCCGCGGGAGTTCGTGACTGGAGATGAAGTTCTGACATTCGTCGCTCGCGGTCTTGAACCGTACCGCGGCTTTCACGTCTTCATGCGCTCATTGCCGAAGATTCTTGCCGAGCGGCCGGATGCGCAGGTTTGTATCGTCGGGGGACCGGACGTTTGTTACGGCAGCGCTCCGGTGAGCGGCGGGACATGGAAGAACGTGCTGCTGCAGGAATTGAATGGACAGGTCGATCTGACTCGGGTGCACTTTCTCGACCGCCTGCCCTATCACCAGCTCCTCGAGCTGCTGCGCGTATCGCGCGCGCACGTCTACATGACATACCCGTTTGTTCTGTCATGGTCTCTGCTGGAAGCCATGGCGCTTGGCTGCACAGTGATCGCGTCTGACGTCGCGCCGGTCCGCGAGGTGATTACCGACCGGCAAAACGGATTACTCGTTCCTTTCTTCGAGAAGGAAGCGCTCGCCGCGAAAATCACCGAGGTTCTCGCCTTCCCTGAACGGTTCGAACGGTTGCGCAGCAGAGCCTCCGCAACGATCAGCGCCGGCTACAGTTTCGAGAGAAGTACGTTTCCGCAGATTCAGGAGATTATCGCCGAGCTCGATCCCGAAATCGGGCAGCTGATGCTTTCCGCCGGCGGCAACTCCGCCGACGTCCCCGTAATGAAGGAGATCGCCGATGCAGCCGTCTAAGACCTCAGCTCCTCAAAGAATGAAGACTCCCAGCGCCGCAGGACAAGCCCTGTTTCGCGCCAAGAACAATGCATCATCCACCCAGAAGGGTGACAGTCCACCATTGCTGCCGAACGCATTTCCCGAGGAGCAACTCAGGGTGCTTCACGTGGGATGCGGGGTTAACAACAGCAACAAGCTCCAGGCCATGTTTCGGACTCCGCAATGGCAGGAGATTCGGCTCGACATCGATAGCCGTACCAATCCCGATATCGCAGGATCGATCGTCGACATGCGCGCTTACGCGGAGGACGAGAGTTGCGACGCGATCTGGGCCTCGCACGTCCTCGAGCACTTGCCGCACCATGACGTCAAGGCGGCGCTCGCCGAATTTCGTCGCATTCTGGTGCCAAGCGGCTTCGCGCTGATCCGCACGCCGGATATCGAAAGCGTCGCGCAGTTCATCGTCGATGGACGAATCCGCGATGTCATCTATGTGTCGCCGGCCGGGCCGATCACACCCCTGGACATGCTTTACGGCCATGGAGAATCAATCAAGCGCGGCTCCGATGCGATGCGCCATGGCACAGCCTTCACACAGGACTCGATGGCCCAAGATCTGCTCGAAGCCGGATTTCCCGAACTGCGGGTTACGCGAACCGAGACCTATGAAGTCTGGGCCGTCGCTTTCATGCCGAAGGCCGACGTTGATGCGATCCTGAATGCGCTCGCTTACAGCGGAATGGACCTGAGGAAAGCTTGAGGTCCTAAAGATCGAGCTGCCTTAAAATCTCGCCGACGCGCGCGCTCCAGGACACCCGCTCCAGGACCTCATCACGCTTGGCCGGATCGGGTCGCTTTCCCTGGCCGCGCAAGAGCTTTTCGGTGGCGGCGATGAATTCCGAGTGGCTGTGCGCCACCGAGACATGGGGACCGATATCACCGATGTTCGCAACCTCCGTGGTCACGACGGGCACGCCAAGCGCGAAATAGACGTATAGCTTGAGCGGATTCATGTTCTCGGTCAGCTCATTGCTGATGTGCGGCATCATCGCGACATCGAAGTTCTTGATGTAGTTGAGCGCCTCTTCGTAGGGCCGCACGCCCATCAGCTTCACGTTGGGAAACTGGGTGAGCGAATGGACGTCGAGCGCACCGTGAGCTGAGCCGACGAGCACGATGGTCCACTCCGGATGACGAATGGCCATCTGACGGATCAGTTCGAAATCGATCCGATCGCGAAGGTTCCCCACATAACCAATGATCGGCCGCGGCAGGTTGGCCAGATCTTCCGGAACCGACCATGTCCTGTCGCTGGGAAACTGCTCGGTGCCGTTCGGAACAATGACGATATCCTTGCGCTGATCGGCAAAACCCTTTCGCACCGGATCGCAATTGGCAATCGCGAGATCGGCGATCTTGAGAACGTCGACGTAATTCTGGGCGACGCGATTCATATAATCCGTCTTGCCCTGCCACTTCCGTTGATCGTCGATGATATCGACGACGACACGCTCGAACTCCACGGCCTCGTGTATCTTTGGGAAATCGAAAACGACCGGGCAGACCCAACCGATCGGTGGCGCGTCGACTCCGCACTCCTTCAGCGTCTCCTTGACGAAATCCACATAGGCGGAACGCGGCGGCAAATCCATGCCAAGGAATTTCTGTGGCACCGAACCGTTACGGCACAGGAACGTCCGCCGCACCACGGATCCCCGGTCGGACATCTTGAAGATCCGGCGCATGGAATTCAGGTAGATCAAATTTCCCTGGTGCAGCGGCGCATGCGGCCCATGGTCGATTGTTGCTTCCAATTCGCTCAAGGTCAGCGACCGATCAAAATGAATGACCCGGCCGATCTTGCCGCTCTTCAGCAGATACTTGACCAGCATGTCTGAACGCCGGCCATACAGTTCGGAATCGTTCTGTTTCCAGAAGAACACCAGATCCCGTGGCCGCGCGGCCTTCTTGACCGCGGGGCTTGCGACAGCACTGCCGAAGTTGCCGCATGGATTTTTCACACTGGCATAGGTGAATATTCGATCGAGCGTTCGCGCAATCTCGCGATCGGTCCGCGGTGAAACGGCTTGGTTTGTCTCCTGCACGGCAAGTTTCAAGCGCGCAGCGTTCACGGAATAGCTGAATTCCGACAGGAATTGCGTTCGGCCACGGCGCGCACGATCCTTGAAGGCATGCGGTGTTGCCGCCAGCTCTTTCAAGAGCTTGTCGAGTTCGGCATCGCTTTCAACCGGCAGAATCGCACTCTTGTCGAACAGATCGGCGAGAGGCGGCACTTTCGTCGCCAGAACAGGACGCCCAAGGGCCAGCGCATCCGTCAGCTTTGCCGGAATCTGATAGCCTGAGATCTTGGATTTCGGATCCTGCAGAATAGCGACTGCATCAGCCATGGCCACCAGCTCAGGCAACCGCTGCCAAGGCTGATTGTCAAAGCACTTGATCCGGGCGTTCTTGTATTTGGCGATTTGGTTCTTGGTCTGCGCATCGGTGAAGGAACCAATCATCACAAACACGAGGCGGTCGTCTTTGATCCGTTCCAGAGCTTCAGCGATTCGATAGATACCTTTGTGCGCCCGTGGCGTCCCGACAAATACGACCGCGCGATCGGATGGCTTGAGGCCGAACTCTGCACGAACGGCACTGCGGCGCGAGTCATCAATCGAAAACACCGCCTCATCACGCGCATGACGCACCACGGTTCCGCCGAATCGCGACTGAAGCGCAATGTTCGAAACGGTGATACCCCCCGCCAGCTTGACGAGTTCCTCGCAGAGCTGGGTCCACACGTTGGCGTACGGCATATCCGCATCGGTTGGATTTGCGGCGGCAATCTTGAGTGCCGCATCCAGATCCAGCGGATCGTCGTTCTTGTAGAAAGACAGTTCGTGGTCGTCGATATCGACGAGAATTGTGGACCCGTGCCTCGCCCGCATCAGCAGGCCGAAGATCAGCGACGGCAGCCGCGGCTTCGAGACATAGACGATTTCAGCCGGATTACGCTCGACCTGTTCGACAATCGTGGACAGGTACGCACCAAGCGGCCCACCCGCGAACGTTTCAATTTCGACCGACGATTGCCCCTCAAGCGGTTGCCAGAGCTTGGTTCCGTACTGACTGAACAGCGGCCCCATCAGTTTGACGTCGAAATCGCGGCGCGCGATATCGGCCAGCAGATAAGCCCGTCCCGCAGGGTTATGCCCCATATCCCAGGACACGACGATCATGCGTGGCCGTCGTGCGACGCTCGGCATCTCCGGCGCCGCTGAGCCCGATTTGCTCGACGTCGAGTCAGAACCTGACACTGACTCATCGCGGACGTTCAGGACTTCCGAATGACTGCATATCCTGTTCCCGAAGGACGACAGCTCGAACGTTAGCTTGCGCTTGTTCGTTAGCCCGGCATCCGAACGCGTCGCGGCCCGGATCGCCTCACCGGCGTCAAACCGAAAACCGTAGGTCCGGGGAAAGCCGAAGCATGTGTAAGGTACATCGCTTCGGTCGAGGCCAAGACTCAGCGAGGATTCCGCTCCACCGTCAATCGAAAGCAACGGCTCGCCATCGCGCATCATCAAGGCGGGATCGAAGACCCACCCCGTCACACCCTCGGCTTCCACATCGTCGATTGCGCCGCGTGGAGAGAAACGGCCGATTTTCGCTTGCGACATATCAAGCACCGCAGCGGCGCCTTGGCCATCCGCAATGGTGATACGCGGCACACTGTTACCGAGCCGAACCGGCAAGCTAACCATAAAGCCGGCCCGGCCCTCCGATACGCCGGCAGACTGAAGGTCCTGGCGACGTTCAAGCGGGATCGGTGAAAAACGTTGCCCATCGACCACGATCGACAGCGGCTCGGCAATCGTTGCATCGTTCAGCGGCAGGACCCAGCCGCAGAGGAAAACGAAGCCGTCGCCGATCTCGATTGAGTCGAGATGGGCTTTCAGAGCCGGGGCGGACACTGCAGCGACGGGTGAAGGGGTCGGAGCGCCACGACCCGCGCGGGATAGTCTCGTCAGTGTCCCAGCCATACTGTGAGCAGCTCATCTCTCGTTGAACTGCCTCGCTTATAAGTGAAGCGAACCATGTCCGGAACCATTTGCATGGCCCCATCGCTGCGCATCGGTTGTTGCAGTCTCCAATGCAAGAACAAGCTGATGCAGATACCTGTAAAATTGTCTCCGTCTTAAATTGAACGATCAGTTTAGAAAAAAGTACGGACTCCGTTAACCCGACGTGCGCTTGATCGGAAATCGTTTGCTAACGCAAAGCAGCGTTTGATCGCACATCACAAGGCCCAATATCTATCATCAAGCAAGCAAAACAGACGGAGGCGTCGATGCCAGAATGCAATATTTGTGGCAGCACCAGCTTTGCAACCGCACCTAACAATCGATTGAGCCGGAAGAAGCAGGCTCCGCTTTGTACGTCGTGCGGATCGCTCGAACGCCAGCGCATCGGTCGAGAGCTCACCTCCGCGGTCCGGATTCGGGAAAAATTCAAGACCTACACTTTGCTCGACATCGGCAAGGACAGCACCGTCGCGAAAGGCTGGTTTGCTTCCAGCAGTGTGATGGAGCCAAGCGATGCGATGATCGATCGGCTTGGAAATCGAGAAAAATTCGACTTCATCGTGTGCTCGCATGTCATCCAGAATTTGCGCGATCCGCGTCGAGCGATCAGCCGTCTGGTCAGTTCGCTCAGCGATGACGGCATCCTGTTTCTGAACTATCCCTCGCCCGTAACACGGCGAGAAACAGAGCAACTGAATACAGGCTATCGATCAACCGGCCCGCGCTATATTTTCGGACGCGACTTCGAGCAGACCTATCACACGGTGGTTCCTGAGGCTTATGTTGTGGCAGCTGAGGGCACCGACCCGGTCACTCAGGACACCGATATCGTGTACTTTGCGACCAAGAGTCCATTCTGGACAACACAGCTGGTGAAGAACATGAATGCGCGGCTGGTTCACTAGCAAGACGGACGTCACTGAACCGCTTCGCATCCGGACCTGATCGATTGCGGAGCTACCGGCATGAAACGAGCCCCGCCCGGTTATGTCATGACGATGGCAAGGATCATCGGCGACTTTTCGCGACGTTGGCGGAAGGCATTCCGGCTTGTTTTTGCTATATCCCTGCTCGGCTGCTGGCCATTCGCTGGACAAGCCGACACGTTGCCCTCGTGCCAGTGGCCGCAGCCTCCGGCGCGTCCGCCGAAAGCGATCATCGAGATCGGCAAGGTATGGACCGGCGCCCGAGTCGATTTCGCGGCAACACGCGAGAATGATGGCTACGCTGTCGGCTACTATGATGAAGATCGCTGGCTGACTATCGCCACAGTGGCACACACGACCGGCGATATCGCGCGCCAACGGTTGGATACACGCTTTGCCGGCTGGGACAGCCACAATTCGGTTGCACTCGCATTCGACCGACATGGCTTGATGCACGTCGCCGCAAACATGCATGCGGAGCGCCTGAATTACTTTCGCTCGCCGGCGGTTGGCGAGCCGCTGGCACGAGTCGAAATGATCAATGGCGATAGCGATCTGGTCACATATCCGCAATTCCTGAAAAATCGGAATGGCGAACTGCTGTTCCTGTATCGCGCAGGGACGAGCGGCAATGGCAAATGGAAAGTCAGGCGGTGGGACGGAACGATCTGGCAGCCCCTGGGCGACGGACCATTCCTGAGCGACCGCGGCTTTGGCGGTCATGTCAGTGCCTATCCGTCGCGTTTTATCGTGGCGAACGACAATTTCGTTCATCTCGCCATTGTCTGGCGCCTGACCTCCGACGCTTCGACCAACGTGCGAATATCCTATGCAAAGACCAGAGACTTCGTCACGTGGTTCGATTCGCAAGGCCGCCGCCTCGCCGCCCCTTTGAGTCCGGAGACGGCCGAGACCGTACTTCATACCGGTCCCAATTCTGGCCTCCTTAACAACGCCAAAGTCTCGCTCGGTCCCGGCGGACGGCCGGTGATCGTGTTCACCCGCTTCGATGCGCAAGGCCGGAATACGGTGGAACTGGCTATGGCCGATCACGATCGCTGGCGGATCCTGCCGGTCGCGATCTCCCCTCGCGCTATACCCGTCAGCGGCACAGGCTCACTGCCCGACACTGTGGCGATACGAGAAGTCGATTTTACGGAGCCGGAACGCCCTCGCCTCTACTATCGATTTCCGGGCGCAAGCAGTGTGACCCGCGTCCTCGATCCGGCGACACTCGCATCGGCTTGCGCGGAATTGGAGCGGCCTGACTCAGCCGCCGCATTCGTGGAAAAGTCCATACCGACCATGCGCGCACAGCTTCTTCGCATCGGCCCGCAAGCGACGCTGGTATGGTCGGCGCAACCGGCGAACAACGACCGTATACGTTCCTGCACAGACGAGGCGCCGCGCGCTTGCAATCCGCCGCCAAGCCCGTTGAGGCTCGTCATTGGTGAAAATCCTTCCGCCGGAAAATGAGGCTCGTTTGACCCAACTGACTAACGCCGCGCAAGGAAACGGAATCACCGATGTCGTGCAGGTGATGATCTCGCGATGGCTCGACTGGCTTCCGTCGAACCGGTTGCTGTACCAGCACGACCGCGTCGCGTTACCGCCCCTTGAATTGAGGGCGGCGGGACAGCTATTCCGCAGCGATGCCTCGTTTTGCAGATTCGCACGCCGCGACGTCGAGGCCGTCGCGCGGCACACTTCGCTTGCGGGCAAATCGCTTCTCGATTTCGGATGCGGAGCGGGACGCTTTTATTTCGGCCTGCGGCGGCGCCACGAACCCGCATTCTACCTTGGGGTTGACGTCAGAGCTGACGTCATTGCATGGGCGGAGCAACACGTAAGCCTCGCCAATTCCCGATTTCAGTTCGCCAGAAGCAATGTCCATAACGAACGCTACAATCCGCACGGCACCCTGAACAATCGCGATTGGACCAGGGTCGTCAGACAGCCCTTCGATGTGATCCAGTGCTATTCGGTGCTGAGTCACCTCATTTTGGACGACGCGACCGAGGTGCTTGACCTGTTTGCGAGCCTGATGAAATCCGAATCCCTCCTATTCCTGACAGCTTTCGTCAGTGAGAACAGCGACGACGTCGCGCTCAATCCGGATGACATGGGGATTGATATTCACGGCCCCCTCCACGTTGTCCGCTATCGCCGATCGTACTTCCACGATATGTTGTCGCGGCACTTTCACATCGTCGATGAACAAGCCGGCGTCGCAACGGATGGCCAGACGCTTTTTATCTTGCGGCTCCGCAAGGTTCGCGGTTCAGATTCCTAAGGGAATTTCGACAGCGCGTGGCGGCCCGTTGGTACGCGCTGCCCTGTGACGCGGCGGCCAAGCCAGCGCTGAATACGGGATCGGATCGAGCGACAGCAGCGGACTGTAATAAGGATCGTTGACGATGGTCTCAAGCCATCGCGCCCGCAGCATCCTAAGTTCGCGCTGCATCCTTGCTGCTTTGTCGGACCGCTGATCGGTGCCGCGGCTGGCAGATTCAAGATGCAGAAGCCGTGCATCCGGCGTCACAACGATACGGCTTCCACGCGCGCGCAGACGCAAACAATAATCGACGTCGTTGAAGTTCACGGGAAAAGCCATCTCATCCATTCCGCCGACAGCAAGGTAGTCGGCCTTGCGCGTCAAAAGACAAGCAGCAGTCACCGCGCTGCACTCGCGCGCAACCGAAAGCATTCCGGCGTAGCCGGGATCGTCATTCATACGATCGGTGAACGCGTGCGAAGCACCTAGACCTGGTCCGAGTACAACGCCTGCATGCTGAATAATGCCGCTCGGCCACAGCAGAGTCGCACCCACCGCGCCGACATCTGGCTCCGCAATGCGGCTGACCATCTCTGCAAGCCATGTGTCATCCAGCGCCTCGACGTCGTTGTTCAGGAGGCAGAGCAGATCGCCTTTCGCCGCACGAGCCGCGAGATTGTTGATGCGGGAAAAATTGAACGGCCCCGGCGCACGGATGACAGTCGCCTCCGCTCCATCGATTGAGGCAAGGTATTCCAGCGTTTCTCCGTCCGAAGAATCGTTGTCGGCGACGATGACTTCGGCGTCGAGACGCTCGACTGCCGGCGCGATGGTCTCAAGGCATCGGCGCAGCAGCGCGGCATGGTTGCGCGTCGGTATGATAACAGAAACGCGCTGCGGTTCGGCGTGTCTGCTGACGCGGACGGATGGCGAAGCATCAGCCGGCCTGACCGTCACGGCGGCCGCGATACCTCTCTTGTCCAGGTGCGCGGCGGTTGCTGAAGCGAGAACCTGCGACGCGACCGAAGCATCGAGTTCCGGCAGCAGACCGAAGGAGCCGGGCAGATGCACAACGGCAGAGCGATGCTCGCCAAGCCCAACAAGTTCTTGAAACAACCGATAGAGATTGTCGGGACGTGCAGGCAAAACTTTTTCAAGATGCGCGCGCCGGGTTGCAAACAGGCAGGCGCCACTCCCCTGCTCCAGCATGCGTTCATAGTCGAAGGCAGGCAGGAGAATCGGCCATTGCTCTCCGGTTGCTCCCGAAATGGCGTAGTCAGCATAGGCCACAACCGCCTCGGGGTTGGCAGCAAAGGCCGCTACGAAAGACTCCAGAGCGTGTCCTTCAAGGCGGACCCCACACGGCGCGAAAACAAAGACGTCGCTGGCCGCGCCATCATCGCCGACCGAGAATTGGAAAAGATCTTCTCCATCGAACGACAGGAGATCCGGCGCATCGGATACCCCGACCGCAACCCAATTGATGCGAGACTGGTGCTGTAAGCTGGCGATACTGGCTTCGTCATCGCCGCGACCAACAAGCACAACTGACACCGGACCCGCCGTCTCAGCCCGCGTCGTTTCCGGGGGGAACCGTTCCAGCCAACTCGCATAGCGAGATAACGGCAGCGAGGCCGGTATCAACTGGTCAAACAGCTCACCGCGCAACCGCTCACTGTCGACGTTTGCAAGCGACGCAATCGCGTTCTGTAGACCATCCTTGAACGCCACAAAGGTGAGCGGGCTGCCAGGAAGATCTTCACCGGACTCATCTCGAATGCAGACCGAACGCACGCGTCCGTCAGCGAAACGTTCCGGCAAATGCAGCTCGAACGCAGGTATCGCCTTGATTGCCTCGCCTCTGTCACCGACCTGATGCCAGGTTCTCGCAAACGCCTCGACAACCGCCACACCATCGATCGATGCCGTAACTTTTGGTGCATCTGGACCAATCGCCGGGAGCCAGCCGCAAAAGCGCAGTCCTCCGATCCACCGTACGCCACGAAGAGCAGGCAGCTGACGATCCAAATCTGGATCTTGCCGGAGGTCGACCACCTGACCGATCGTCTCGCCGGTGTTCGCAACACGCGCTTCAACATAAGTTGCACTTGCCGCAACTCCCGCCGGCAACGCGAACGTGAACCCGAAGCAAGTATCGCCGGCACCGTCACTGGACAGCGATGGCTCAAACTCGTTGGCGACTGCAATCTGCATGGGATTGCCGTCGACAAAAAGCTGCACGACCAGCCGCTGTTGCAGATCGGACGGATCATACGCATAGCCAGTGAAAATCCGGGATTCCAACCGGTGGAATGCGGTACGCAAAATGCGAGCTCTTGGCAGAGCGTGAGCGCTGCCCCCTGCGGGTGATTCTGGCCGCACCATCTGTGCAACGTTATTGGTGTTTGCGGGCACACGCGGCTTTGTGTTGAGCGGAGAGAGACGCTTGGACATCGGCTTAGAAGCCTCCCCAACGGGCTACGGTCGCGACGATATCGGTGACGGAGCTGCGAGGATCGATGGCGAGATCGCCATCCTCCGGAACTCGGCGGCCGAACGACCAGTCGAAATACGCAAGAGGCATTCCGAGCTTACGGGCGGCCAGTCCTACTGGATGGCCGAACAGCGGGCGCGGCAAAGGCAAGAATGCACGCCCGATCTCGTAACGCCCCAGTAGCGCGGCATAGTCGCTAATCTCGACAGATCCAGTCACAAACGCGTTGCCGACGGCCATGAGCGAAAGATCGTCCGCCGACGCTCCGACCACGATAAACTCCTGCGCTGGAGACGCTTTGACTGCAGCCAACAAGAACTGCCGCATCAGCTGAAACTCCTCCAGCGAGCTCCCTTGCGTCATCAGTGCGATACGTCCCGAAACGCTAGGTTCAGTGAATCCCGCCGATGAAGCCATGGGCAACATCGCCTTATCCGGCCGCGGCGACATCAGAAATTCAGCAAATTCGTTTGCTTCATCGCAAGGAGGGTTGATTTCGGCAGTCGATGCTCTCCAGCGGGCGCGCCAGTCGATGTCTCGCACCGCGACGACAGCTCGGTCTTGCCGTGTACAGCCTTCGCAAGGCGTATCGCTCGCGAGCGACGTACAGAATTGTCCGTCCGGCTTGCGCAGCGTGCCGCGCGGGCACAGCAGACCGGCATCCGCCGTCAGCACCCGCAGCGGCCGCCCAAACTCCTCAAACAGTCCTGACAACTGGCACGACATCACGCGAGGTTCGACAATCTCCACCGAACTGAAGGATGTTGCAGTCAAGTATGAGCGCAGATCATCCAGCCCCGATGCATGATTCACGTCAAACGCCAAAGAGTGCGGCATATCTGCGTTTACCGTATTGACGTGAACATGGGTGCCCTGCTGGCTAACCCACAGCATCAATGTCTTTTGGCCGGCGGCGGTCAGTCTGCGCGCACGCTCAAGAGCGACGTCTTTGAGAATCCCGTCGCCGCTTATGAGCAAAACATCGACATCTGCGGGAGCCAGTTTCCGTTCAATGACAGCCCTCGCATCCCGCAAAGGGTCTGCGTCCATGAAGAGTGCGCACTCCTGGCGATAGCCCGCAAATTTGGCCTCGGCGATCGAGATGTTCCGTACGACGAGCGAACGCTTGTGAGCTCCAAAGGAACGAGAACCGTGATGGGCAACAAAGATCGACGGGGCGCAGACGTTGCGAAAGCCCTGCTCCCGCGCCCGCAAACAAAGGTCGACATCCTCTAGATAGCCACGCTGGTAAGCGCCCGAGAGGCCTCCGATCGCGTCGAGGCAACGACGGGTGACGAGCATGCAGAAGCCGATCCCGTTCGGCAGATCAATCACCCTTCCACGATTAAGCTCGGAAGCGATTCTGTCGATGTTGAGAGCCTCCGCATGCGTGGGCAACGGATTGCACTCGAACGGGACGGGAAAGCTCGTGAACTCTCCATTGTTGGAGAGCGGCGTAATCGTCCCGATACTCCGATCCGATGCCGCGATCTCCACCATACGGTCGATAAACCCCGGAGACACCAAAGTATCCGCATTCAGCAGCAGGACGTCGCCGTCAGATATGCTTGCCAGCGCACGGTTAACCGAACCGGCAAATCCGAGATTGCTGTCGTTGATCAGCAGCGTGAACCCGGCCTCGTCGCAAAAGCATTCAACGAAGCGGGCAAGCTCGGGCTCCGGCGTCGCGTCATTGACCACAATAGTTTGACGTCCGGTCTTTCCGGAGATTTCGGGCTTGAGACTTTGCAGGCAATCTTTCGTTGCCGCGAGATCCCCGTAAACGGGAACGATCACAGTAACGGCGTTTGGATCAGCCGAACCGGCCGGCCTCTTGCTGTCTGCGAAGCGATCGCCGCTCGCATTCGGGGCACATGCCACCTGCAGGAAGCACCTTCCCTGCAGGATCAGCTTCACCGTCTGGCCGGCATCCGATTGCGGACGCCGCAGGCTGAATCCGGCGACACGCTCGAAAGCGCCGCCTGCGAGCGGATGGTCCGCTTCCGACAGGAGCATCAACGAGCGGCGCGCCTCCCCACCGGTGAGCGTCAGGACAGGATTGTCCACGCCATTCCAGACTGCCCATCCGGTTATCACATCGTCCAGAGTGCGCACTCCGCCTGCGGCGCTCCACATCGCGTCACGGAGAATAGCCAATGCCTGCCTTAACGTCGGCACGTCGTCGTCCAGAGAAATAAGCTTGCTCGCCGCAGCGCGTTTCTGCGCGTCGCTCCCCCACGCCAGCATACGGCGGTTCGCCTGAAGGTCGTCAGGCGACAGGGCAAGCGCCGTGGCGACATCCGCGACCGCGCCAGCCTGATCGCCCAACCGCATCAGAGCTTCGGCGCGAAGAGCAAAGTGATGGGATTGCGCAAACGGCTGAATCCGGCATCGGCGATCCGCAAACATGAACGCTGCCCCGAAATCGCCACTCGACATCGAGGCAGCGCATAACGACTCGAGGCTTTCGGGATGCAGATGTCTGCTCAGCGCCAATCGTTGCACGGATACACGCACTCTCGGAAGATGAGGAAGTTTATTCGTGTCGCCATTGATGCCGGCACGGTCGTTATGTCCAAATTAAAGCGGGCGACGGAAGCGTCGCAGCGTGAACAGCCAGTGAAGGCAATTCAAAAATAGAACCGACTAATCGAATCAATTCTCGAAACCGATTTTCAACGAGCGACCCATAACGTGCGCCTGCCCAAAACGAATTCGGATTGATCAATCACCCGATTCGACGTCGCTAATTTTAGGCGATTTGAATCTTCGCCCTTCGGATTTAGCAAAGGCTCTCGAATGACGATTTTTCAGCTCCCTCCGATGTCAACGACTCGACACGATTCCCAAATTCCTGTCCTCGTCGCAACCAAGCGCCATTCCGACGCGCGCGGTTGGTTCAGCGAAACATTCAACGAGCGATCCTTGGCCGCTTGTGGAATCGGCTGCCGCTTCGTTCAGGACAACCAGTCGATGTCGTTGCTGAAAGGAACGGTTCGCGGTTTGCATTACCAGATCCCTCCGAAATCTCAGGCTAAACTCGTTCGCGTTACGCGCGGTCGCATTCTCGATGTGGCCGTCGATATACGTCGAGACTCCCCAACCTGCGGTCAGTTCGTCTCAGCTGAACTCTCGGAAGACAACGGGCTGCAACTTTATATTCCGGCTGGTTTCGCGCACGGCTTTTGTACGCTGGAGGACGCCACCGAGGTCTCCTACAAGGTGTCGGATTTTTACTCGCCCGATCACGATCGTGGCGTGCACTGGAACGATCCGCGAATTGCGATTCCCTGGCCGGTCACTGCAGCTGACGCCATCGTCTCCGAGAAGGACGCGGCGCAGCCCCTTCTCGATCACCTGCAAAGTCCCTTCGCCTATTCCGGAACGCCACTCGCAGCACTCTCACTCTAAGGATTTTCATGCTGTCCAAGCCCCCTCGCAAGGCCCTGGTCACCGGTGGTGCTGGGTTCATCGGCTCCGCGCTCGTTCGTCACCTCGTTGGTGATCTGGGCTGGAGCGTCACTGTCGTCGATAAGCTGACTTATGCCGGCAATCTCGCATCGCTATCGGCTGTTCAGGCTTCGCCTCATTTCCGTTTCGTCAGAGCGGACATTTGCGACGCTGCAAAAATGGCTGAGATCATCGCGACGACGGCCCCCGACGTGGTCATTCATCTCGCAGCGGAGACGCATGTAGATCGCTCCATCGATGGGCCAGCGGACTTTATCAATACCAACATTGTCGGCACCTGCACGCTCCTGGAAGCGACCCTGAAATACTGGCGCGGCCTGAGCGGCAGTCTTGCGGAAAATTTCCGCTTTCACCACGTATCGACCGATGAAGTCTACGGAAGCCTGGGTGACCACGGGAGTTTTGTTGAAACGACTCCGTACGACCCACGTTCACCTTATTCGGCAAGCAAGGCCGCGTCCGATCACTTGGTCAAGGCCTGGGGCCACACCTACGGCCTGCCCGTCGTCATCAGCAATTGCTCGAACAACTACGGGCCGAACCAGTTTCCCGAGAAGCTGATCCCGCTGATGATCATCAAGGGCCTCGCAGGTGAGCCGTTGCCGGTTTACGGCAAAGGACACAACATCCGTGACTGGCTGTTCGTCGACGATCACGCGAAAGCGCTGGCCATTATCGCGACTCGCGGGCGTGCCGGGGAAACCTACAATGTCGGTGGTGCGGCAGAACGTCGAAATATCGACGTTGTGACCGCCATCGGCCGGCTGCTGGATGAGCTTGCGCCGCGTCCCGGCAACAATTCGCACCTCGACCTCATCAGCTATGTCGCCGATCGGCCGGGGCATGATCTTCGCTACGCGATCGACTTCACGAAACTCAGGCACGAACTCGGCTGGACTCCGCACGAGACGTTCGAATCCGGATTGAAGCGCACCGTTCGCTGGTACCTCGACAATCGAGCCTGGTGGACGCCATTGATCGAGAATCATCAGGCTGCTTCTCGCCGGGGCCTGACCCGGGCCGTCGCTTGATCCGAAGCGCCGGTAGCTGACCGTTTCTTCCCCACTCACTTCTGCGATATCCGGAGTAGCAAATGCGGATTGCCATGATTGGAACGGGCTACGTGGGACTCGTCTCCGGTGCCTGCTTCGCGGATTTTGGACATCACGTCACGTGCGTGGACAAGGACCATAACAAGATCAAGGCAATCGAAGATGGCGATATGCCGATCTTCGAGCCCGGCCTCGATCAGCTGGTCGCTGAAAATCGCAAACAAGGCCGCCTCCGTTTCACCACTCAGCTCCCGGACGCGGTCCGGCAGGCTGACATTGTCTTCATCGCCGTCGGCACACCGTCACGGCGCGGTGACGGCCACGCCGACCTCACCTATGTGCGGACGGCAGCTCGCGAAATCGCGTCAGCCATCGAAGGCTTCACGGTTGTTGTGACGAAATCGACGGTGCCGGTGGGCACGGGTGATGAAGTCGAAAGACTGATCCGCGACACCAACCCTGCTGCGGACGTTGCCGTTGCATCAAATCCCGAATTCTTGCGGGAAGGCGCGGCAATCCGCGATTTCAAGCTTCCGGATCGAATTGTTATCGGCACCGAGGACGAACGGGCACGGCAAGCTCTGTCCGAGGTCTATCGGCCGCTTTATCTCAATCAGTCGCCATTGATGTTCACGTCGCGCCGTACGGCCGAGCTCATCAAATACGCCGCCAACGCATTCCTCGCGACAAAAATCACCTTCATCAACGAGATTGCGGATCTGGCCGAGCGCGTTGGTGCGGACGTGCAGGAGATCGCCCGCGGCATCGGCCTGGACAACCGCATTGGCCCAAAGTTTCTCAACGCGGGCCCCGGATTCGGCGGCTCCTGTTTTCCAAAAGATACTCGCGCGCTCATCAAGATCGCGCAGGACAACGACGTTCCGCTCCGAATTGTCGAAGCGGTTTTGGGTGCTAACGAGATACGTAAGCGCGCGGTCGCGCGCAGGGTTGCGGCGGTCTTCGGCGGAAACCTGCGCGGCAAGACCGTTGGGGTCCTGGGGCTGACTTTCAAACCCAACACGGACGACATGCGGGAAGCGCCATCAATTCCGTTAATTACTGCGCTTCGCGATCTCGGGGCGAATGTTCGCGCTTATGATCCCATGGGTAGCAAGCAGGCTCTTCAGGAAATTCCTGACCTGGAAATCAGCGAAGGCCCCTACGCGTGCGCGGAGAATGCTGATGCCCTCGTCATCGTCACCGAGTGGGAGCAATTCCGGGCCCTCGATCTTGACCGGATCAAGGATCTCATGATGCATCCGATTATTGTGGATCTGCGCAATATCTACCGCCCCGAAGACATGTCCGCGCGCGGATTTCTCTATGAAAGTATTGGCCGCGGCCGGCATCAGCCGAAGATAGCGGCCATCCAATCGCCGCCGCTCGCGGTGCAAACGGCAGGATTCAGCACGATCGAGGAAATTGCGGAATAAGCAGCAAAAGCCGCACGTCCGGCTCGGCAAAGCCTGCCAAATGGCGGGCACTTCCACGCGCTGAAAACGAATATCCTTGAAATCGAGACGGCGTGGCTGGGGAGCCAGTGCCTGCAACGTTAGTCTCCGACGATTTCCCAGCAAACAGGGAATTTTTCAGGGATTCTAAGCCAACCCGCGCCTCAGCACGTCGTTGAAGCGACGAGAATAGGCCAGAACCCGACCAAGTACCCAGTTCTCGATCAGGGAATAATGCTTGTCAGAAACAGGCTATTTCCCCGGTGTATCTGGGAAAAGTTGCCTGCCGGAATGTTGCCGCCGAGCAGCGGGCCGAGCGCATCGCAAACTGGGCCGGTTGTATGTGATGCGGACAGCACCGCCGCCCCTCAAAACGAGGAGGACGGCGATGCCATGTTATTCAGCTATTGTTTCAAGCCTTAGCAGCGACCTTGCCGTGCTAGGCCCGGAGGGCAGCCACGGCCGCGCCAGCCGACCTTGCGGCCGCGGCTCCAGCCATGGGCTCGGCCGTGTCCACGGCCCCAGCCGTGTCCGCGGCCTCGGCCGCCTTTGACTTCGATGATGTCGGCCACCGAAGCGGTATCGCCGGCGATCACTTCGAGCGGCGTGCGCGGCAGCGCGCTGGCCGGTGCGGACATGGCAATGAACGGCAGCGCGAGCGCTGCACCGATCAGGATCTTTCTCATCACAAGTCCCTCCAGGTTGTGAACGTCGAACGTCCGGTGACCCAATCGGTTCCCGCACCGGCCGCACGCGTACAGTCTGCCCGTTCGGATGAACGCGGCATGACGAGGGGAGTCAGGCTGCGTTGTTGAAGGCGGTGCCTCGGCCCTAGCGGAGGCTGCAGCCGAAAGATAAGGTTTCGCATTGCTTCATTGAAATGAATTGGTGCGAAATGAATTTTCAGAAGTTTGCCGGTGCGGCTGTCATTGCAGCGGCGGCCTGTACGTTGAGTGGTGGCGCTGCACAGGCTGCGGCGCCGAAGCAGCTTTACAACAGAACCGTCAAGGCAAGCTGGACCGTTAATCTGGTGACGAAAGCGCCAGACGGGCGCGTTCATAACGTTGCGATGAGCGTCAACGGCATTGTCTACGTCAGCAGCGCCGGCCGGTTGTTCGTTGCGGGTACCCGCAGCGTCGGGCGCGTGGGCTCGGAAACCAAAATGGCAGGGCCGGGCCAGAACTATGGTGCAACCAAATCCAACGTGAGCTTCCAAGGCAACCGGATAATCGGCAGCTTCAGTTCGGCGCAGGGCGGTGGTGCGGTCCAGGTGGTGATGACGTTCGATCCGTCGTACGCGAACTGCAACGTTAACGTCGTTTATGGACGATCGGGCAAGGGCAAGGCATCGTACGAGGGCGTTAACGAGAAGGGCGTCATGTACGAAATGCAATCGTACTCGATCGCCAACCAGAGCTGCTCGATCGTCGACGGTAATCCGTTTGCCGCCGGGAGCTGACGCGTTCGTCAGTTAGGGTCGCGCGCTCCATGTCTTCAGCGTCTCGACGACCCAGCCGCGATAGAGCGCGAGCGGCGTCGTGCCGGTAAGGCCGCCGCAACCGGCGGCGTTGTTCGGCGCCGTCGACCAGCTTACCACGCCGACGATGACGGCGCGGCCGTTCTGATCTTCGAACACGGGGCCGCCGGAATCGCCGGTGCATGCGCCGAGACCAGCGCTCTTGTTGTCCGTTGCCGGATCGACCAGGCGGATCTGTAAGTTACCCGGCTTGCTCGTCGACACGAGCGCTGCGCTGCGCACCGTGCCGCCACTGCGGCCATCGCCGCGCACCGTCACGCCGATGCCCGAGATTGAATAGCGGTTGCCGGCTGCAATCGGCGTCAGCGGCGTTGCCGTCGGCGCGACCGCGCGCGAACGAGCGAGAGGTTCGACGGTTTGCAGCAGCGCGACGTCGGCGCTGGCGCGATGCGCCTCGATGCCTTGAGCGTTGAATTGCGGATGCGACGCGACGCGTTTCACGTCGACCAGGCGCGGCGGGGTCTCGCCGGGAATGACGATCTTGTAAGTCGCGCCCTGCGGTACGCAATGCGCTGCGGTGAGCACGACATCGGTAGCGATCAGCGCGCCCGAACAGAAGTTGCCGCGCGAGCCGACGATCGTCACCACGCTCTTGCCGATGCCTTCCTTGTCGGCGGCGGCGCCGCCGACAACTGCAAAAGCGTTAGCCGGTAGAATTGACAGAAAAAGCGTCAAAAAACCTCGAAGCATGATCGCACTGTCAATCGCAAATTATACATGCCACATCGGCATCGATTCAGTTTTGAAACTATTGATTAGCAAGATCGCCGAGCTTTGTACCCTCCAGATTTCAAAACCATGAAGGATTTCCGGCTCTGTTTTCGTAATGCTCCGCCCAGAAGACTCTGCCGCTCAATACGTGCGCATGTCGACAGACATGCAAGTGTATTCAATTGAGCATCAGTGCGAGGCCATTGCCGTTTACGCGGCTAGGCGCGGGCTTACCATCATCAAGAATTACGAAGATGCGGGGCGAAGCGGCGTTACCATTTACAGACGCGCCGCACTGCAAACTCTTCTGGACGATGTCACCACTGGACGAGCGCAGTACTCGACCATTCTGGTCTATGACGTCAGCCGGTGGGGACGATTTGAAGACACCGATGAGAGCGCTTACTACGAGTACATGTGTAAGAAGGCAGGTGTTAGCGTCCAATATTGCGCAGAGGAATTTGAGAACGACGGCAGTCTGACCGCAACGATCCTAAAGAATATCAAGCGCGCAATGGCTGGCGAATACAGCCGCGAGCTTTCAGTCAAGAGTTCGCTGGGGAAGAGGAAGCTGGCCCATCTCGGCTTCAGCGTGGGTGGTGCGGCGGTTTACGGATTGCGTCGTGCTCTCGTCGACGAAAACCGTAAGACAACGCTTGAACTGAATACGGGCGAGTGGAAACGGCTTCAATTCGAACGGACGATCCTTGTCCCTGGTCCGGATAGTGAGACCAATGCCATTCGGCGAATGTACGACTTGTACGTAAAAGAGCGACTGAAACCGACAGACATTGTCCGGAAGCTCAACGACGAAGGTGTACCGGGCGTGTTCGGACGACCGTGGAACTACAATACGGTCAAGAACGCGCTCACCAACGAAAAATACATCGGCAACACCGTCTTCAATCAAACGTCAAAGGGCCCAAAAGGGCGAAGGCGCTGGAATGCACGGCAGGAATGGCTTCGCTGCGAGGGTGCAATAGAGCCCATCATATCGCCGGATATTTTTGCGGAAGCCCAACGTTTGATGGCAGAGAGCGTTTGGAAAGCGGATCGGAAATATCTGCTTGATGCCCTAACGGCGCTCTGGTGTTCCACTGGAAAGATTACCGCCCTCTCCGCCGAACGCTCAAGATTCGTCCCAACGCGCGACGCCTACATTCGTGAGTTCGGCAGCCTAGGTAACGCGCTTCGCCAAATCGGTTATCGCAGGCGGATAGAGCGCTTCTATAACGCCGATATTCGTAAGGACATGATTGCCGAGATCACGCGTGAAGTGACCGAACGCGGAGGCTCCGTAGTAAAAACTCCTCGAAGGAAACATCTAACAATTAACGACAGCATTACGGTCCATATCTTTATCAGTCACTTACGAAAGAAACTGCCGAACACCTGGTTGTTCGGGTACGTGTCGCCAGTCAAACCGGATGTTATTCTCGCTGCTCGCATCGAGAAGAACTGTGGACCGATCGTAGATTACCTGATCCTGCCCTACATGTTTCTGCCTCACGGCCAATGGATTACAATGAGTACCGCAAATCCCATCAGGCTCGAACGCTTTCGCTGTAAGACGCTCGAACCGTTCTATGCTCTCTGCGCCCGCAGCCGTTTGGTACCGCCGGCATGGTAGACACCCGCGCGTTGCGTCAAGCCGAGGCTAGACGGCGAGTCGTTTTGAGTCAGCTTGGCGCGGACCAGAGAGAGGCAGCTAAGCATCTGCGCGTCAGTCGAGCGCTCGATACCATGCGCAACGTGCTTGCAGATGAAACTTTCGCTAAGCTCGCGAGTGCCCACGGCATAGATACAATTCCAAATTTTCTGATCGGGCCGTCTGCCCCTCGCCCGGTGCACGAAACTCCCTTGGATCTCTCATTGAATTTTCTCGTGGCGTGGCGCTTTTTCTCACCATTTCTCTACGAACCGATGCTAGCTCATCTGCTAGACAAGCGATGGCCTGGCTTTGGCCTTGAGCTTCGCGATATTTTCATTTCGATCGTAGCGGATGGTCCCTTTCCGTACGATCTTCGGGGTAGACCAAGACAGAACGGATAAGCCGAGAATGCATGATGTTCCTTAGGCAAGCCTTTGGAATTAACGAAATGCATTCTTGAGCGTCACTTTTTCTTTCTTGATCGACATCACAGATCAATGATGCCCAACGCGATGCACTTGGCGACTCCATGAGTCTTATTGAGCGCACCTAACTTTGCTAGTGCCTGATTGATGTAACTATCGACCGTTTCTGAGGAGAGATGGAGGATTTCTGCGGTGTCTTGGACGGTCTTACCCTGGGCCGCCCAACTCATCGCCTCGCGCTCACGCGGGGTGAGCCGAATCTCCGCTACTGCAGCGTCGTAGCGAAAGAGTGCCTTCGAACTTCTTTCGGTTGCACGGACGATATCGATAGCGCGTTGCACCCAATAGATCATGATGAGATGAAGCTCTTGATTATGCCGCGACAAGAGCTTCCGAAACCACACTGGTTTGTCTTCCCAGAAGAATACAGTCGAGCTCGAATGCATCGCTCCTAGTCGATCTCGGTAGTGAAACGGTATAACCAGCCCTTCGGTGAACCCGAACTCCCTCGCGGCCTCCATCATTTTCACTTCGGGCGGACGCTTCCGGCCTCTGAGCTGTGGAAGCTTAAGCTCGCTCCAACTGAACGGAGTGTTGGTGCGCCTTACCCGCGCAATCGCCGGATCTACGTGCACAAAATCATTCTGAAGGTATGCGCGCTCCCAAGCTGGTCGGTGTGTGCCAGTGTAGTATGGGACGTCGAGATGCGGTTGACCCGCGTCAATGAATGTAAACGACGAAAATCCATAACCTTGGGCAATTCGATCAAGAGTCACTTTCAGCTCAGCCATTGAATTGCAGGCTTCGATAGCCGCTATCGCTTGCTCCACAGTCATTTTCGAAAACCCCCCTTTTTCGGGGGGTGCTCAGAAACTGATTTTGCTCCCTCATCACGACGCAATACTGAGGGAAAGAAGTATGAGCATCCCCCCGCATGAGTACCGGGCGATCATCACCACTGAAGTCGCCCATCCAAAGGAGGTTGCCGACTTCTTCCGCTTCCGGAAATGGCTATTTATTGACAGGTGCGGCTGGCGGTTGCCGTTCACCGCTGCTGGCGAACGTGACCAGTTTGACGGGGCCGATACCGAGTATTGCCTGCTCTATGACCGCGACCGCCTGATCGGTGGGTTTAGAGCCATCCGAACCGATTTTCCCTACTTGGCGGAAGGCGTGTTTCCCGAACTTGCTACCGTTCGGCCGTTTCCTCGTACGCCATTAGCGTGGGAAATCAGCCGGTTTGGCGTCCTTTCCGGCAACAATGACCGGACAGCGGCCAAATTGAACTATGCGCTGATGTTCAAGTTCGCCGCGCTTAAGCGTGCCACCTGCTTGGTAGCAATCGCAGACCTGACGTACGAGCGCTTCCTCGCAATGCTTGGCGTCCAAACGTCTCGTTATGGCCCACCCCAGGAGATCGGCCGCAATGCCTTCGGCGAGCCGCTGATGGCTGTTGCCGGCGAAATCAGCCTCCACGCACAAGATCCCGCGAGAATGTCGTACTTCGCGGACATCGCAAATAACCTGGAGATCACCGATGCCACACATGTTCTCGGACGTCCGCTCGTTTCGGCATGATCCGCTGAGTTTCCTGCTGGCACGCGGCAACTCCAACCCGATGGGATTACAGCGCCTGCATCTGGGGCCCGCCCCGGTGTTCCTTGTAACGGACCCGGCTCTAATCCGACCGATCTTGAAAGCGCCAGAAGATGAGATTGGGAAAGGCCGCCTTATCAAGAAGCTCACACCAGTTTTCGGCCAAAGCTCGCTGATGCTTCACGGCGACGAGCACAAACGTCGACGAGCGGTCCTCCACAAGCACATGGCGCGGGGTAACGTCGAACGCTATTTGCCGCAAATGTGCGCTGAAATCCGTGCTGTCGGCGCAAGGCTGGCGAAGCTTGGGACCTTCGATCCGCACGACTTCACAGCCGCCCTTGCGCTACGCACGATCTGTATCGCTGTGTTCGGACGTCAGGTGATTTCCCACGGCGACGAAGAGGCACTTGTCCAAGCCGTCGGAATGATCGAGGACGACCTCGCTGACGACATGTTTCGAGTGATGCCGATTGGCCCTTGGGGGTGGCTGCGCCGGAAGCGACGTCGTGGGTTTGCCAAACTTGCAATGTCCACCGTCGTCGAGCGGCTTCGGAGCGGCGCCAATCAGACAAGCGCACTGAAAGACCTGGAGGATCTCGGATTATCGAACCAAGAGCTTCACGACGAAATCTTAACTTTGCTGCTCGCCGGGCACCACACCACCGGAACCACGGCGGCTTGGGTGCTCTACCACATGGCTGCGGACCGCGACTTGATGGACGCGATCGCGGACGAAGCAGAGTCATGTACCGGTTCTCATGGTGAGCTGCGCGTCGACGATGTCCGGAAAGCGGAACGCAGTCTCGCGCTCGTCAAAGAAGTTTGCCGACTTTACCCGGGTGCGTGGTGGTTCTCGCGCGAAGTCTTGAAGACGACAACCGTCGGAAACCAGACCGTGAAGGCGGGAACATCACTCCTCATCTGCCCTTGGCAGTTGCAACGCGATCCCCGCCTTTGGGATGCTCCAAACGAATTCTCTCTGAACAGAAAATACACGAGCGACGCCTACATTCCATTTGGCGCCGGTCCGCGTACATGCGCAGGCATGGGTGTTGCAATGCTCGAGTTACAGCTTCTGGCACTGGAAATTGCCGCATCGTACCGCTTTGCGGGCGTAACACCCAATCCGGCGCCTTGGCCTAAAGCATCTGTGACGCTCATTCCGCCGCCTATGTCGATTTCGATTTCGCTAAGGCAAACCAGTCGAACACTGTCTGTCGCTTAACCGACAGAAATGCAGGCTTCTTCCTCGCGTCGTCGCCATCGAAGGCCCAGATCAAGGAAAGCACATTCAAAGGGCAACAGCGCCCCCGTCTGCCTTCTGCGAGAAGGTGGCCGGCCATTTGCCGGGAGATGAGGTCACTCATGTCGCGCAAGAAAGAGCTGGCAGCACTCGAGACGGAAATCTCTCAAGCTCAGATCCGAGCAAATGAACTTGGGTTATCTTTTCTCGCATACCTGCTGACAATGGCACACATTGAGCTCACCGAAGCCAGCGAGCGCGTCATGGCTAACGAGAGTAATTCTCGGGAGATGAATCAGATAAGAACTACGGCGCCATGAGCACAGCCGCCCTTAACACTCAACTTCGCTCCGACACCCCTGACGTTCAAACAATAAGCCGCTTGGCGTGCACGGCTTGGTTCAAGTGTTTAGGCTTAGTAGAATAGCGGCATGCTTGGGACATTCCACTTAATACTAACCGACGCTCTCCCGCGGGTGCGCGCTCTAGATTCGTGCGCTGCAAAAGCCCGCGTGAAAGATGCTGTTGATGCCGTATCGGTGCCTGCTTCGCTTGACTCGACAACGCCGACGGCCGGCGACCACATTAAATCTAGGAACCATTCGTAGAAGCTCTTCATCGTCAATGATCTTGAGTTAGATGGCTCTCGCCTTCAGATTGTTGGCGCGGTGTCGAATGGCGCGCATCTCGTCGGCTGACTTGCGATCAAGATTTCGGTATTGCGGCTGCATTCTCGGGTTGCGCGAGAAGCGGGTTCGATGTCGATCGAGGAAATCCCAGTAAAGCGTGGTGAATGGACAAGCATCGTCACCGATAGCCTGCGTCGGCTTGTAGCGGCACTTGCCGCAATGGTTGCTCATCCGATTGATGTAACTGCCGGAGGCAACGTACGGCTTGGTACCAATCACGCCGCCGTCGCCGTGTTGGCTCATCCCAAGCGTGTTTGGTAACGATACCCAATCGATCGCATCAAGGAACATCGACATGTGCCAGCGATGAACGTCGTAGGGACGAACGCCTAGCAGCAGCGCATACAGTCCCAAAACCATCAAACGTTCGATGTGATGAGCATAGGCATGGGCGATGGTGTGGCTGATCGCCTCAGCAAGGCAGCGCATATCGGTCGCGCCCGTCCAATAGAAACGTGGCATCGAAAGGTCTGCTTCAAGCGCGTTCTCGTCGGCATAGGTCGGCATCTTCGCCCAATAGATGCCGCGGACGAACTCGCGCCAGCCCAAGATCTGGCGGACAAATCCCTCCAGGCTGTTGAGCGGAACATCGGAGCTGGCATCAAGCGAGGCGTCGAGCACCTCCTTGGCATTCAGCAGATGGAGGTTGAGGGCGCCGGAGAGATGTGAGTGGAACAGCAGATACTCGCCTTCAACGATCGCATCTTGGTACTTGCCGAAGCTGGGCAACCGCTCGCCGATAAAGTCGCGCAGGGTTCGTAGCGCTTGGTCACGCGTGACAGGCAAATCAAAGCTTGCGAGCGTCCCAGGGCTACCCTGAAAATGCCGGAGGACGTCGGCGATGGCTTTGCGGGTGACGTCGTCGGGTGCAAAGCTTCTCCTCTTTGGGATAGCAGGGCTATTACGCGAATAGGACGAGCGATTGTCGCGATCAAAATTCCATTGTTTGCCAACCGGTTGACCTCGACGGTCCATCAGGTAACCCGTCTGGCGCCGCATGTGGCGGTAGAACGTCTCCATGATGGGTCGCGGATGCTCTTCCAGAAACGCAGAGAATGCTTTGGTCGAACATAAAAACGAGGTGTCGGGAACGATCGTCACCCCCTGCCCTTCGAGCGCGCGTTTGACCCGCCAATCTCCAGGCTCTGTGACCAAAACTGTCTTGGGCTGGAGCTGATTGATGCTGCGTCGAACCTCCGCTGCGATCGATTGACGGTTGTCCGGGTCGCCGATCTCTGAATAATGAACGGTGCGGCCTTTGCGAGTTTGTTCGTCGCGGAAGTGGCGCATGGCCGCAAAGAAGAAGGCGATCCGCAGCTTATGCTGGGGGATGTAGGTCGCTTCTTCCTTAACCTCCATCTGCACAATGACGTCTTGGTCGCTGTCGAACTGATCAAAAGTCGCCAGCTCGTCATTGAGTTGGTCGCCGAGCACGACCACCATTGTCCGGATCGGTTTGAGCGCGCGAAGAGCCATCAGGAGGTGGCCCGCAGCTGATCAGCCTTGCGCTCATCGGCAACAGCTTGCTCGAGCACTTGAAGTGTGCGCCGCAACCACGTTTTGACCGTGCCGACCGGCAGTCCAAATCGCTTTGCCAGCTGCTTGCGGCTTTCGCCTCGAATGTACGCGAGTGAAAGCAGTTCTTGTTTGAGCGGGGGCAGCTGCCGCAGCGCGTTGATCACCCGTGGTCGTGCGCGACCGTTCAAAAGCTCGTCAAACGCGTCTTCCCGAGTACTATCAGCGATCTGGTCATCAAGCTCGACTGTATTCATGCGTCGCGAGCGGACCAGATCTATCGCGGCGTTACGCGCGATCGTGACCATCCACGAAATTGGAGAGGCGATGCGTCCGTCGAACACCTCTGCTCGCTTCCACACCTTGGTGTAGACGTCTTGCAAGACGTCTTCTGCGTCTTCCGGCGTCGATACGACGGTGAGAACGACACGCGACAGCTTGGTGTAGGTTCTCCGATAGACTTCGTTGAAGGCTGCGGCATCGCGATTGGCAGTGCGGTGCAGAAGCTCGACCAGCTCGGCGCGGACGACGTCAGGCGATTTAGCGAGGCATTTCATCGGCCGACCACCTTGGAGCGAAGCGACCGGCTTACTACGCAAGGGAGGGCGTTTTTGGATCACCAATCCGCAAAATTTAGCTTGAACGAGTGATCCTGCAGCGCATCGGCGTCGTAATCAGCTCAGTCAGAGAAATGGAGCTGAAGATGCGCGGATTGCTGGTCGTTTATGCGGCGATCGTGGTGCCGTTACTGGCGTTGGACTTTGTTTGGCTCAAAACGATGTCGAGCCGTCTCTACCAACCGACGCTTGGCGATATCCTAGCGCCCCAACCAAGCCTCTTGCCGGCGATTGTTTTCTATCTGCTCTATCCGGTCGCTTTGGCGGCGTTCGTGGTCTTTCCAGCGTTTCAGCGGGAAGATGTCTCCTACGCTTTTATCATGGGCGCTGGCTTCGGAATCGCAGCGCACGGTACTTACGCCCTGACCAATCACGCGGTGCTGCGCAACTGGTCAACTACCCTCACCCTGGCCGACATCGGATGGGGCGCCTTTCTCGCGGCTGTTTGCTCCACGACTGGATATTTGATCGCGAGAAAGATGTTTACCGCTACAGGCGGATAAAGGGCTTCATCAGCCAACCAAGAATGCCGTCCGGCTCGAGCTCGCCAGTCATCGCTACCAGGCAAACACAGGGCTCGGCACCGCCCACCACGGGCTGGTGGTGCAACGTCTCGTCACCGTAGTCGAAGTCGCCGGCCGCGAAGCGGCCGCCTTCATGCGTAAATTCGCCGGTGATGACATGGGTTAGCTCAACCCCGCTGTGCGTATGCTCGAGCATTCGCGTCCCGGGTTTTGAACGCAGGATAAACGCGCGCGAACGTGACGATGAGGCCAGAATAATCGGCCGCAGACTGACGCCAGGCGCAATCCACTTCCAAGGCCCCATCTCGTAATGCGAAAGCACGGCAGGCAGATCATCTGAACCCTTCGCAGACGGCTCAGGTTTAGTCCGCGCGGTCATACGGGCTTCCTTACGGCGAGCGTCCGGTAGTGCCGCACCGCGCATAGCGGCGGGTGCAATACTCTCCAGCGACTCACCCGCGAGTTCTTCGATCGCATGCACGAAGGCCTGACACTCTGGACATCGCGCGACGTGCGCCGCGACGACCAGATGTTCGCCATGATCGAGTCTACCCGTCGCAAAGGCGGATAGAAGCTCTTCCGATGGGTGGTGATGCACTGTCATTTGAATTCGTCCAACAATGTCTTTAATCGCTTCGTTGCAAGTCTTAGCCGAGATTTGACCGTGCCCAGAGGTATTTGGAGCTCTTTGGCGATTTCTGCATGCGGCCGTCCTTCGAAGAAGGAAAGCTTGATCACCCTCACCTGATCTTCAGTCAGAGCAGCAACAGCGCTTTCCACCCGAGATACCGTCTCGCTTTGCTCGGCGACGCCATCCGGACCCATATCTTGGTCTGGAACGTACTCGGCGTCGGCGTCTGGTACGGTCAGAACCTCCCGGCCGCGCCGCCGAATGAAGTCAATCCGCCGATTGCGCGCGATCGTGTAGATCCATGCGGGAGCGCTGCCGGCAAGTGGATCAAATTGTTCCGCTTTGCGCCACAATGTCAGCAACGTCTCTTGGGCGATCTCCTCCGCAGCTTCCTCCGGCAAGCCGTTGCTCAGCATCAGCGACTTCACGCGCGGCGCAAAGTGCAGGAACAAAAGCTTGAACGATGCGCGGTCTTGGCGCCGCGCAACGTCAACGATGAGATCCGCCCATTCCACCTGGCCTTTGGGCTCCTTCTCCCGACCGCAGGAAGCTGTCCGCGGCGCAGGTTTCTCAAAGCCTTCGTGGACAACCTGCACCGTCATTGCTTTAGACGCCGCCTGTTTGGTTTGACCATGAGGATACGCTGAGGGGCAAGGATTGGATCACGGGCAAAGCAAACTTTTCTTGCCAAAATGCCTGATCGTTCAGTTTGTTGCCTGTGCTATCGAAATCGCTGGAGTGGCCACCCTGCATTGGCCTGACTGAAAAAGAACAGCGTGGTGACTACCCATAGGATCGCAAACACGACGACGCACACGATCGCGAATGTGGGACGCAAAGCGTGGCTAACAACGGCCGCAAAAGCCGGCACCGATTGCATCATATGGGTCGCGAAGAAATGGGGAACGCGTCGGTCGCCAACGGTTAGCGACCAGCCAGTTATCGGCATGCGCAGCGCAGCCTCCGTCTCGCTGCCCACATGGTGGTTGAGAGCTCCTCCCATGCGAAACGCGGTGATCAGGGTGAGGATGCTGCCGCCGATCAAACCAACCGCAATACCGATACGAAGGGCTGGGTTCAGGCCTTGCCCGTCGGTGATAGCAGCCCAGCCGACCGCAAACGCCGACATCGTGATGACAACGGCGCCGCCGGCCATCATCACGTACATCCAAAACAGAAACGGCGTCGAAAGATTGAAGTGGGATGCTTGCTGACGGGCAGCTTGGATAATGATGTAGGCCATTTCGAACGCAGTGCAGGCAGCGGACGCTATCGCGATGTACCGCAGCCAAGAGCTGGCGCGCGCCGGCTCGTCAAGAAGTCCCATGATGAAGGCGAGAGTCGCGAAATGCAGTGCCAACGACACTTCAAATTTGAGCGGCTTGGCCCAAACGCTCTCGCGGTCGATCGTGCGTACGTCAATCCACGAAGCCACGAGGCTCACGGCAAACAAGATCAGCAACGCCCCGACTGTCCACCACCACCACTGCTCCGCCCGCCCCAGGTGTGCCATTGCCTGTTCCTTATGGTCCCGTCACCGTCCCATTCGGAATCATCGCCAGAAACTCTTGGCGGCTGATCGGGTTGTCCCGGAAGCAGCCAAGCATGCGGCTCGTTACGAGATCGACATCGTGCTTGCGAACGCCGCGCGCGGAGATGCAGAAGTGTGTCGCTTTAAGCACGACGGCGACGCCATGAGGCTTGAGCACGTCTTCGATGGTGTTGGCGATTTGCGCGGTTAGGCGCTCCTGAATCTGCAGCCGCTTGGCATAGGCTTCGACGACCCGCGCGAGCTTGGAAATCCCGACCACACGATTGCTCGGCACATAGGCGACCCAAGCCCGGCCCACGATCGGGGCCATGTGGTGCTCGCAATGGCTATGAAACGGGATGTTGCGCAGCACGATCATCTCGTCGTAGCCGTCCGTTTCATGAAACGTCCGTGCTAGGAACTTCCGCGGGTCGTCGCCATACCCCGAAAAGTAGTCTTGGAACGCCCGCACCATACGTTTGGGCGTGTCACGCAGGCCGTCCCGTGAGGAATCTTCCCCGATCCAGTCAAAGATGGTTCGGAAAGCCATCTCTGCAGCTTTAATCGATTTTGCGGAGGATCGCGGGGCGCGTGATGGCACCCGCCGAGCTGGTTTGTTCATGCCCCTGATACGAATGCGGTCGCTCGATGGATCACTGCTGAAGGGAATCTTTTCCGCGCACAGGCAGGCCTGTATTCGCTAGATTGACAACAGGCGCTGGTTGCCATCCTTCAATGTACCCTGGTTCGAAAGCCTGATAGTCCCCTTGATATGACGATCGACACTTCAAGCTTACCGAAAGATCATTCCACGTCCTTTGACGTAATCGTTGTCGGCGGAGGCCTTTCCGGCGGTCTGATTGCATGGCGGTTGTCGCGGCAGGTGCCACAGCTGCGCGTGGCAGTGGTTGAAAGTCAGCCCCATTTGGGCGGCAATCATACGTGGTGTTTTTTCGATTCCGATTTGGCACCAGAGCTACGGACGGCAATCGCGCCGTTGGTGGCTTACCGCTGGGACCGTTACGACGTTCGGTTTCCGTCGTTGGAGCGTACTTTGCAGACCCCCTACTCTGCAGTCACGTCGGATCGGTTCAATCGTGTGTTGCGGGCTGATCTCGCCGCGGGCTCAATTTTTCAAAGTCATGCGGAGCAGATAGGGCTTTCGTCGGTTACGCTCGGTAATGGAAACGTTCTGCACGCTCCATGTGTGATTGATGCCCGCGGTGCGCGGGACGTACCTTACCTCGCGCTCGGTTTCCAAAAGTTCGTTGCATTGGAAGTTGAAGTCGACCAGCCGCACCGGTTGCAATGTCCCGTCATCATGGATGCGACCATTCCGCAACACGACGGTTACCGTTTTTTTTACAGCCTCCCCCTCACGGCGACGCGGCTGCTGATCTACGACACGTATTACAGCGACGGCCGCGAGTTGGCCCGCGAAGCGCTTGAACAGCGCATCCGCAGCTACATTGATGACAACGGTTGGACAATACAGCGGATCTGCCGCGAAGAGCACGGCGTGCTCCCCATTGTCTTGGCTGGGGACGCGGAACAGCTGGATCGCAGCGCTAGCGCCGGTGTGCCAACCGTCGGACTTGCTGCGGCTTTGTTTCACCCCACGACCGGCTATTCCCTGCCCGACGCCGTGCGCACCGCCGATTTGATTACCCGTGCGGCCGCCGCCGGGCCCCTCACGACGGACAAAGTGAGGCAGCTCATTCTCGAAACGGTGCGCTCCACTTGGCAGCAGCGCAGCTTCTATCGACTGCTCAATCGGATGTTGTTCCGGGCCGCGGCGCCCTCAGCGCGCTATCAGGTGCTCGAGCGCTTTTACAGATTGGACGTTGGATTGATACAACGCTTCTACGCCGCGCGGCTGACCAAGTTAGACCAATTGCGGGTGGTCATTGGCAAACCGCCCGTGCCGCTCGGTCGAGCGCTTGGCGTATTGTCCGAGAGGGATTTGTTGAAGCAGGAAGGAATTGGATCGCCATGAGCGCCGCGGATGCTGTCGTCATTGGTTCGGGCTTTGGTGGCTTGGCGCTCGCCATCCGCCTGCAGAGTGCCGGGCTCAAGACGATCCTGCTCGAGCGTCGCGACAAACCTGGCGGACGGGCCTACGTCTACCGTGACGATGGTTTCACCTTTGACGCGGGTCCAACCGTAATTACGGACCCAACCTGCCTTGAGGAACTCTTTGCGCTGTCTGGTCGCAAAATGGACGACTACGTCAAACTGCTTCCGATCACCCCGTTCTATCAGCTTCGATGGGAAGACGGCGTCGTCTTCGACTACGTCAATGACCAAAACGAGTTGAACCGACAGATTGCGGCGCTTAATCCAAAGGATGTCGGGGGCTATCACCGCTTCCAGCGATATTCCGAGGCGCTCTTGCAGGAGGGCTACATCAAACTCGGTCATGTCCCCTTCCCCGACTTTCGGTCGATGGTGAGGGTCGCGCCTCAATTGGTCACGTTACAGAGCTATCGATCCGTTTACAGTATGGTGGCTCGATTTATCGACGACGATCATCTGCGACAGGCCTTTAGCTTTCACTCGTTGCTCGTTGGCGGCAACCCGTTCAAGACCTCTGCCATCTATGCATTGATCCACGCGCTGGAGCGCAAATGGGGCGTATGGTTTGCTCAAGGCGGCACGGGCGCGCTGATCGAAGGGATGGTGCGGCTTTACAAAGATCTCGGGGGTTCGATTCATTTGAATGCCGAAGTCGCAAAAATCGAGACGGCGGAAGGCCGCGCGCGCGGGGTGACCACCAAGAGTGGTGATCGGTTTACCGCGTCTATCGTCGCCAGCAATGCAGACGTCATGCATACTTACGGCGGTTTGCTTGCCGAGGAACCGCGTGCACAACGGACCACGAAGTATCTTAGCGGCCGCCGGTACAGCATGTCGCTGTTCGTCATCTATTTCGGTCTGCGCCGCACCCATCCTCACCTGAAGCATCACATTGTAATGTTCGGCAAGCGCTATCGTGACCTCATTCAAGAGATTTTCAACGGCCCGCAACTGCCCGACGACTTCTCGTTGTACCTGCACGCGCCGTCTGTCACTGATCCATCGTTGGCGCCGGCAGGGTCGAGCGCTTACTATGTCCTGTCACCTGTGCCCCATCTGGGCGCCGCCGATGTCGATTGGTCCGTTGAGGGACCGCGCTATCGAGACCGCATTCTTGCCTACATCGAGAAGCACCTCATCCCTGACTTGCGAAAGGATCTGGTGACCTGCCGAATCTTCACGCCAGAGAACTTCAAACACGATCTGAATGCGCATCTTGGGTCTGCATTCTCGTTGGAGCCGATCCTTACGCAAAGCGCTTACTTCCGCGCGCATAACGAAGATACGCGGATCGGCGGCCTGTATCTTGTTGGCGCGGGCACCCATCCAGGCGCGGGCGTTCCGGGTGTTGTCGCTTCGGCCAAAGCGACCGCAGGCATTATCCTTGGCAACCGCGCCCGCGCGGGAGCCGTTGCATGAGTGCGCCGGATGATGAGCTTGGCGCACTCGCCGCACAAATCATCAAAACGGGCTCGAAAAGCTTTGCCGCCGCCGCAAAACTGTTTCCTGCCGAAACACGCACCAGTGCCCATTTGCTTTATGCTTGGTGTCGCCATTGCGACGATGTGATCGATGGCCAGACTCTTGGCTTTGAAAGTGGCGAAGCCGGGCGGCACGACCCTGCGCGCGCGCTCGATCAGCTTCGTATCCAAACAAAAAGAGCCATCGCAGGCGCGACGATGGATGACCCGATTTTCGAGGCGCTCAAGCGGGTCTGTGCGAAGCACGAGATACCCGCCGCCTATCCCCTAGCGTTGCTCGACGGCTTCCAGATGGACGTTGAAAACCGCACGTATGCATCTCTCAACGAGACCCTCACCTATTGTTACCATGTCGCCGGCGTGGTCGGCATCATGATGAGCATGATCATGGGCGCCCGCGAGGAAACCGTGCTCGATCGCGCAAACGATCTCGGTCTGGCGTTCCAGCTTTCCAATATTGCTCGGGACGTTCTGGACGACGCCAAGCTTGATCGCGTGTATTTGCCGGCGGAATGGTTGAGCGAAGTTGGTGTTGAAGCGATGCCCGCGGCAATCCTGGCACCCGATAACCGCTCAAGGCTTAGCCAAGTTGCCCGGCGGCTCGTTGACGAGGCCGAAAAATACTACGACTCGAGTCTTCATGGCCTCGAGCACCTCGATTTGCGGTCAGCGTGGGCGATTGCGGCAGCTCATTCGATCTACCGCAAGATCGGCAAACGGGTCGTCGAACGAGGCGCCGACGCTTGGGACACGCGCAGCGCGACCTCTAAAGTAGAAAAGCTGGGCAGCGTCGTCAGTGCTGCTGGCACGGCTTTGTATGCGCATTCATTGGGTAAATTGAGCCAGCCCGAACCGCGGGCCGGCTTATGGACGCGGCCTCTCGTCGAGCAGCGGATCTCCTGACGGTCGTTCGGCTGCTCCAAGCGGTCCGCCGTGAAGCTGGCGCAGCCGCGCCATCAATTCAGCGACCGACGACGCATAAAGGAACCCGAAGGAAACACACCCCTCCTTCGTATGGACCGCGTGGTGAAGCCGGTGCGCTTGAACCAACCGTTTGAGATATGGGTTACGCGGCACATGGCGGAACGGCCAGCGCTGATGCACCAAGCCATCATGGACGACAAAATACAGAAGCCCGTAAGCGGCCATGCCGACGCCGATCCACAACACCAAGCTGTTGTAGGTGGAGCCCAGCCAGATCAAAAAAATCGACGGAAGTGCAAAGACGACCGCGTAGAGATCGTTGGTTTCAAACGTGCCCTCGGTTTCGACGTGGTGGCTCTCATGCCATCCCCAACCCCAGCCATGCATGATGTAGCGATGCGTGAGATTGGCAACAAGTTCCATGACCGCAACTGTAGCGATCACGACGGTGGCGGCGATCAGAAAGTTGATCATGAAGATGCTCCGCTCAAGCGCTGTCGGAGGGATACCGTTGCCATCACCAGACCGATCAAAGATGCCCCGCAAAGAACCAATACCGGAACCAGAATTTCCGTTAGTGGCGTGTTCTGCCAAAGCAGGCGGTGATACGCCTCGATCGTCCAAGCGTTCGGCGTGATCCAGCTGATATCCTGCAGCCAGGGCGGCATCAAGAAGCGTGGCACCATACTGCCGCCGATTGCCGAGAGTACCAAAACCATGAAGTTTGACAAAGTTGCGGCTTGCTGTCGGCTCTGACAGGCCGCTGCGATCAGCAAGCCAAGCGACGCCGCGCACGCCGCGGCGGCAACCGTTGTCAAGATCCATCCAGGCAGGTGTTCCAGCGTGTTGACGCCATAAGCAAAGCTTGCGATCGCAAAGATCAAGGCGGATTGGACAATTCCCTGCAACAGCAAGAATAAGAACTTGCCTGTGATAACCACGCCGACACCACCCGTGCTCGCAACGATGCGGTCAACCACACCGCTTTCCCGCTCGTCAATCAGCGACATGGCGCTTTGGGCTGCGGCAAACAAGAGGAACATGAACGTGACCGCGCCTGCGTAGTAAACCACGGCAGCGTTGGCGGCATTGGCGGGTTTGATCATGACGCTATCGACGAGCATATCCCGCAGCGATCCGGCTTTCGGACCGGGCTCCTTGGCCTCCCGTTTGAGGTCGGCGATCACAGCGTCCCGTTTGCGTTGTTGGTCGGCGGTGAGGCCGCCCAACTGTTGTTCTAAATCAGCGACCGCTTGTTGGTAGCTGACGTCAGGCAAATACTCGCCGAACAGCTTCAGCAAATGTCCCGTGACGATGGGAACAGCAATCGCCCGCCCGGCATCACCAATCACGCGGATGGGCGTTTGTCGCCGCTCGAGATCAGCGGGATCGGCGCGAATGATCAGGCCAGCATCGATCTCCGACCGTCTGACCATCGTTTCCAAACCGGCTTCGGTGGTCGCTGGGCTGGTTACGACGCGCAGCTCTCTCGAGTCACTTAATGCTGCGACGAGACGGGCCGAGGATTCAGTCTTTACGTTATCGACGATCGCGATTTTCACACGCAGATCGCCGCCGGTCGCAACCGAAAAAATGGCCGCAAAAATCACGTAGATCAGTGGCGGCAACACAAAGGCCATCGCGAAGGCGCCACGATCGCGCAGGATTGCCAACAGCATGGCGCGGAACACCGCAACGATCATCGTTCGCGCCTTAGCTCATTTGATCGAAGAACAAGCTGGTGAGATCGGGTTCGCGCACCCGGATCTCGCGGACGTCCAAGCCGGCAGACCCAAGCGCGGCCTTGATTTGGCGACTATCGGCAGACGCTGGTTCCAAAAATCCGATCCAGTTGAGAGGTGATTGCGTATGCCGCATGCCTATCTTCGCCAGCGCTTCCGCGCCCCGTGGGTTTGGCTGTTGCCAAAGCACGACTGCGACTTCCTGCTTCTCGCCAAACACCGAGTCCAGAATATCGTAGGGTACGCCCTCAAGGATCAGCTCGCCATTCTTCAGAAATCCAATCCGGTCCGACAGAGCTTGCGCCTGGTCGAGGTCATGGGTCGCGATGACGATCGCAACGCCCATCTCCTTGAAATGTTGAAGCAAGCCGTGGATCGCTTCCCGCGCATCCAAGTCGATGCCGACGGTCGGTTCATCGAGAATGAGCACTGAAGGATGTCCCAACACGCCGGCGCAAATGTTGACCCGCCGCTGATAGCCGCCCGACAGGGTACGGCAGATTTGCTTCGCTTCGCGTTCGAGCGAAGCAAGGCGGAGAATCCACGCGACCCGTCGCGTAAGCTCGTCGCCGGATAGTCCCGACAATCGTCCGAAAGTCTGCAAGTTCTCCGCAACTGTGAGGTGGGGATAGATCGATATGTTCTGGGGGATGTAACTGATCGCGCGCCTTGCTTCGCGATCGGCCCGCGGATTGACCCCGCGAAGCTCGACGCTACCGCTGTCGAGATCAAGGTAGCCGCTCATTGCCTTCATGACCGTCGTCTTGCCGGCGCCGTTCGGTCCAAGCAGCCCGTAAATCTGGCCGGGGTAGAGATCGATGGTTACGCCGCCAAGCGCACGTCGTCCGCTGAAGGCGTGGCGCGCGTCGCGCACAGTCAGGAGTGGTGCCGTGGCGCGTAAAGCCAGCGAAGCAGGCGACGATTTCCTCACGCTGGGCATGTTGAACATCGTCATAACATGCTGATCTCAGGAGAGGAAGTTTGAAAAGCCGTCGTCGATCAGCGATCGCAAGCGTTGGTCGTGCGAGCCCGTTTGATCAAGGCACGTGAGAGCAGCTGTCAGATGTCCCTGCAGCTTGCGCCGGGTATCGTCGATGCCATTGCGCGACACCAACGTAGGCTTGTTTGCATCTTTGCCAGTGTCTTTCCCAGTCTTGCCGGCATACGCGTGGTCGTCCAACAGATCATCTGCGATCTGGAAGGCCGCCCCAAGCTCCAAGGCGAACTGACGAACGAGTTCCAGTCGTTTGCCATTCACACCGGCGATGCGCGCGCCCGCCTCTGCCGCCGCCGCAAATAATGCTGCTGTCTTCAGCTTGTTGACTTTGATCAACTCCTCATCGCGGCTCGTTCCTGATCGCAGGTTGAGGTCCATGGCCTGACCGCCAATCAGGCCGTTGATGCCGATGGCTGAGGTCAGCAAACGCATCAAATCCAAACGAAGTTCAGACGGCAAATCCTTGCAAGCGACGATCGTTTCGAACGCCTGATTGAGCAACGCAACGCTCGCCAAGATTGCCGTGTCATCGCCGAACGCAAGGTGGAGGGTTGGTTGCCCGCGCCGAACCGTTGCGTTGTCCATCGACGGCAAGTCGTCCATCGACAAGGACGCCGCATGAACCATCTCAATGGCGCAGGCCACATCCAGCGCAGCTAAGTCACGACGCCCGAAGTGCAGCGAAGTGAGCACAGTCAACAGTGGCCGCAACCGCTTGCCCGGCGTCAGCAAGCTGTATGTCATCGCGCGGTGGAGATTGACGGGATCGCTGCCGGCCTTGAGCATCAGCTTTTCGAGACGATGGTCAATCATCCCTCGAAAGTGCATCAACGACCACTCTTCGACCGTCGATTGGAGGTCTGCGCGCAGCCCTCGGGCGCGGTCTGGCTGAATGTGCTGGTCTGTCATCGGGCAACCATACACACGCTTGCACACCCTTTGTCTCAGAAAAAAACGCGCGAACGCGCGCCGAGCCACCAGGTGGACACCTAGAGTTGCGGCAAGAGGTGTTGATACGTCCGCGCTCGCGGTTTGGATCACAGGCCGCGTGCCTGCCATGATGAGATCACCGAAAATATTGATCGTGTGAGACTTTTTGCCCCAGATGACGCGGCGCATTATTCAGTGGGCTGCCGCTGACGTTCGAGGAAGATCCTGACGCTCGGGTCTCTCGTAAGCGCTATCGCGCGTTCAAGGCATCGACTGGCCTCGCCGTTTGCGTGCAGTGCACCCAGCACCCGCGCGCGTGTAGCCCAATAGGGCTGATAGTCGGCGATAGCCTGGCCGTCGAGCTCGTTCAGCGCCTGCAGCGCCAAATCTGCGGAGCGTCCATCCAGCAGCACGGCAGCGCGGCCGACATGAGCACCAATGCTTGGCGCGCGTGAAACCAAAAGATCATAAAGCGTGAGCAAGGCGTCGTAATCAATCCGTCCGGTCACCGGGCGTTGGACATGAACGGATTGAATCGCGGCTTCGCATTGATAGCGGCCAAAGCGCTGATGACGCGACGCTGCGATGAGCATCTGCTCGGCTTCGGCAATCATATCGGAAGACCATAGGCTGGCATTTTGCTCGTTGAGCGGCACCAGCTTGCCATCCGTGTCCCGTCGCGCGTCGCGCCTCGCCTCGCAGTATAGCATCAGGGCCAGCAGGCCGAGCGGTTCAGGCTCTTCTGGCAGGAGTTCCACAAGCAGGCGCCCCAGAAAGAGTGCTTCGCCGGTGAGTCCACTGACGTCTGGATCAAGAGCCAAATGATCCCAGCCCGCGCCGTACGAGATATAGATCGCGTTGAGCACCTCGGACAATCGTGCGGTGACATCGTCACTACTGAGTGTCTCAAAACGCAATTTGGCATCGCGGATTTTGGCCTTGGCGCGGGAAAGCCGTTGACCCATCGTCGCGGGCGCGACGAGAAATGCGGCCCCAATCCGTACCGCATCCAACCCCAACACGGCTTGCAGCATGAGAGGTGTGCGGATCAGAGGATCAATTGCGGGATGCGCGCACACAAACAACAGGTTCAGACGTCGATCCGGTAGCGTGTCCTCCAATTGATCGAGCAGACTTGTCACAACCTGCTCAAGCTCGACTTGAGACGCTTTGCGAACCTCGTCGCTCCGTCGCTTGTTCTGGAGGTTGTTTCTGGCGACCGTTAGCAGCCATGCGTCGGGATTGTCGGGGACGCCGCGCTCGGGCCACGTCTGCACCGCGGCAACGAACGCATCCGCCAGCGCATCCTCAGCGGCGGCGATGTCCCCTGTCCGCGCCGCAAGCAGAGCCAGCAGCCGCCCGTACGAATGACGGGCTGCTGCTTCTGCCACTTCATGTGCGCGGCGCGCGTTCACATGGTGCCCGGCTGTGCGGGCGGCGGCAGGATTGGCCGCACTTCGACCGATGCGTAGGTCGCCGAAGGTGCTTTGGCCGCCCAATCAAGGGCTACATCCAGATCGGGAACTTCGATGACGAAATAGCCGCCAATACTCTCTTTGGTGTCGGCAAACGGCCCGTCATGGATGACACGCTTGCCGTCGCGGACACGAATGGTGGTCGCGGATTGCGGGGGATGCAGCCCATCACCTTTGACGATGATGCCCGCCTGCGCCATCGCACCGATGAAGGCGTTCCAAGCGCCCCAGTAGTGTGGCGCCTCCGCAGGATCGTTACGTTTGGCAAATTCGCTTTCGGTTTCATTCAACAACATCATGAACTGCATCGTCCACACCCATTCCATCGCGGATACGCCGATTGGCTGGCCGTCGCGAGCCGGCCTACTGCGATGACACTTGGAACCTCGGCGTTTCGACACAAGCAAGAAAATTTTCTGCTGACCCGATTCTTCAGGCCGGCAAATCCGCCTTGAGCGCGGCGCGAACCCGTTGAAAGGCGTGTGGGAGCGCTTTGCCGAGCTTGGAGGGTGTCACGGGCAACGTGGCGAGGCTGGGCGACTTTAAGACCGTCGCAAGGCCGTGCATGGTCGCCCAGACGAAAAACGCATCCAAATCGGCGTCAGCGCCCTTCTGGCGACTGTTGGCTGCAAACAGCTGGGTCAGCATATCGCGCAGGATGGCGTACGCGTATTGGGCTTTCTCCAGCATAGCCGGATACTTGTCCGGGTCAGGCAACGACGTGCCAAACATCAACCGGTATTCGAGAGGATGGTTGAGCGCGTAGCGGATGTAGGCGTTGCCAAGCGACGCCAAATCTTCGGTTGGATCCCCGGTCAGTTTGCGTGTGTGCAAATGCTTCGAAAACGCGTCGAAACAGCGGCCGACGACTTCGGCAAGCAGATGCTCGCGGTTTTCAAAGTGCTTGTAAGGTGCTTGATGTGATACGCCGACGCGGCGCGCCACTTCGCGCAAGCTTAGATTCTCGAGCCCGTCTTCACCGATGATCGAGAGGGCTTCGACGATACAATCTTCACGCAGGTTGCGTGTTTTGGTCGATTTTTTTGCCACGTTGGTGCCTTGTCATGCCGCCCATTACCACGCCCATCATCCGGACGCGGCCCCACCTCGGCAAGAAGCACAGCGAGAATTCCAAGAATTTTGACAGCCAACCTGGCCGTACCGTCAAACGGCGACCGAGAGCATCCAATGTTTCTGCGGCCACCACGTCCGGCTTTTCCGACATGCTCATCTGCATGTCGGCCCGTGCTGCGAAACCACTGGAGATTGGCCCAGGCGCGCATGCAACGACGTCCACGCCGAGCGGCTTGAGCTCATGGTAGAGGCCTTCGGCGAACGTTTGCACAAATGCCTTGGTCGCGGCGTAGTTAGCGGATCGGGGCGTACCTTGAAACGCAAGCAGCGAACTCATCAGAACTAGACCGCCCTTCCCCCGCGTGATCATCCGCGGTGCCATCAATCTAGCCAAGGTAACGGTCGCACGGCAATTGACGTCGACCATGCCAACTTCCTCGGCAAGGTCAGACTTTACAAACTCTCCGGACGAGCCAAAGCCAGCTGCCGAAACCAGCAGCCCAACATCGAGATCGGCGACATCTTGGCTCAATGCATCAGCTGCCCCCTCCGGCTGAAGATCTTGGGCAATGATGCGAACCTCAGTGCGATGGCGGGTCTCCAACTCCGTCGCAAGGGCTTCCAGCGCTTCCAAATTTCGCGCAACCAGTACCAACGCAAACCCGCGCTTAGCCAGTTCGATCGCAAACGCACGGCCGATGCCATTGGATGCGCCCGTCACAACGGCCCAAGGCCCATACTGAGAAACAAATGACGCGTTACTCCTCGACATCCGCCCCCTCGACAATTGATTGACTTGCGCATCAGAATGACTTTCAAAGTAGACAGCGTCAACTGTTCTGAAAGTTCGCGAGATGAACAGGTCTATCTATTGTCTGGCTGCTGCAACGTTTGCGATGGGCACCGAGGCCTATGTCTACAGCGGGCATCTCTCGGCGCTGGCAGCAGATCTCTCGATTCCCCTGGCTGCGTCGGGGCAGCTTGCGTCAGCGTTCGCACTAACGAACGCGCTCACGGCTCCCTTCGTTGCCGCGGCCGTCAGCGGCTACGACCGACGACGCATACTGGTGGTTGGCCTTTGTCTGATCGGCATCCTTAACTTGGTTGCGTCGCTGTTAAGCTCCTTCACGGGTCTCATCATCATCCGAATTATGTGCGGGCTCGCAGCGGGTTTGGTCGGTCCGATCGCGACCGTCGCCGCCGCGCAGCTTGCGGGGCCGGCCAACCGCGGCAAGGCGATGGCAATCGTGGTGGGCGGTCTGACGTTGGCTTTTGTGCTGGGCATTCCCAGCGGCAGTGTGGTCGGCGATTTCGCGAGCTGGCGCGGCACGTTCGCGTATGCCGGCATCGTCGCCTTGGCGGGAGCAGTGGTGATAGGCACCGTGCTAAAACCGATGGCGGGCGGTCCGCGGCCCAATCTGTCCGCCATTCGTAATCTCGCGCAAGGCAGCGTAATTACCAACCTGTCGATGACACTTGTGGGATTTGCCGCGACGTTTGCAGTGATCGCCTTTGTCGGACCGGTCATCACCGCAATCACTGCGTTAACCGGTTCTGGGGTCGGTGCCATGCAAGCTTTGGTAGGTTTAGGAAGCTTTATCGGCATCGCTTTAGGGGGCTCTTACGCCGACCGGCCGCAGGCCTCATTGGCTATCTCAATCGCGTTCGTTACCTCCGCCATCGCCTTGGGCGCGATGAGTTTGCTGATGGAAATGTCGATGACACGGGCGATTGCGATCGCCTTGTTGTCGCTGGCAATGGTCGTCGGATCGGCATCTTTATTCACCCGAACGCCCATTTTGCAGACGCAACTGTTTGCGTCAGTGCCCGCCCCGGTGCAGCCGATCGCACTCGCCCTCAATCAGAGCATGGTCTTCTTCGGCCAAGGGCTCGGGGCGCTGGTCGGCGGCATCGCAATCGGCGTTGGTGGAATCGAGATTGTTGGATATGCCGGCGCTGCGATCGCCGTACTGGGGCTACTGATATCAATCAATGCCAAACCTGTTGCCGCCCCAGCTCATCCGTAACATCCAAGGCGATCGGCCAGATCGAGCATATCGTTGGCGACAATTGTCCAATTTTCCTCCGCCTCCAAATCGACTGTCTGCTGCGGACCGAATTCGCGACGCCGAGGTATGAAACACGTCTGGAGACCATAAGCTCGCGCGGCGCGCAGGTCGTTGTTGTGCGCTGCGACCATCATAACCTGTTCAGGCTCAACATCGAGCAGACGCGCGGCGCCAAGGTACAGTTCTCGATCGGGCTTGTAGCGCTGGAACATGTCAGCCCCGAAGACGCAGTCCCATTCCAGCTCCGCAAATTTCGCCAATGTGACGAGCAAAGACGTGTTGGCGTTTGACAGCGGTGCGACAACAAAGCGCTTGTTCAGCCGTTGTAGTGCGGGTCGCGCATCCGGCCAGCCGTTTAACTGATGCCAGGCTTTGACCAAAAACTCTCGATCCGTCGTCGTTGCCTGCGCAAGCGGCCCGTCAACAAGCATGCGGTCAAGACTCTGACGGTGCAGCTGATCGAGGGTAGGAAACGGTTGTGGAGCAGTTTTGCGCAACTCCATTAGCGATGGCATATAGGCGGCGCGCCATGCGTCAACGAACGCCGACCAATCGACGCTGAAGCCGTTTCGCCTACCCCAAGGCTCGAATGTCGTGACAAGGCTCGAGCGCCAGTCGACAACGGTGCCAAAGACATCAAACAGCAACACCTTCACCGGCGCGGTCGGGCTCATGCTGGCTCCTAAGCGGTGCGGTTGATCGTGATCCTGACCGGGAACACATCTTGGCTGATCCACGCCATCAGCTCCTTGTTCACCTCCTCCGGCGCCTCGTGTTGCATCCAGTGCCCGGTATCCAGAGTACGCATCCGCAAGCGTGTGCAGCGATCTTGCATCGGGAGTGTGAGATTGGATCGCTCGGTGTCCGAGACGTAGTCGTAACGGCCAGACAGGAAGAGCACTGGCAACCGGAGAACACCTTTGTCCAAAGCCTCATCGGAGTAGCGCTTGTTCTTGTCGTCATTCATGTAAAGCGCGTTAATGCCGAAGAAGCCGGTTCGCCGATACGACTCGGCATAGGCCCGCAAATCTTCGGTCGACAGGATCTTCTGATCGAGGGGTACGTCGGGTGGCGACTTGCCAGGGCCGAACCATCCACCCCGCTTACGCACAAAAGCGGTAAGAAACTGCGTGCCAGCCAAGCCCGGATCGCCGCGTCTCATGATCACTTTGAACGTCGCCTCGTGGTTGCGGCCGAACACCTCCGTCGCGACATCAAATTGCTCTTGGTAGAAGAGCATGTATTCGAACTGTCCTGCCGGAAACACATCTTCGGGGTACTGATCGCGGTTGAGCAATGCGCTCGCTTCGCCGATACCCCGCTCGAGGGTCCAGTAAGGCACGCAAAGGCTCGCGACGGCGAAACACCTTTCAGGATGATGATTGGCAACGTTCCAAACGACGGCCGATCCCCAATCATGCCCAACCCAGATCGCACGCTCGATGTTGAGTTGGTCGACGAGTTCGATCATGTCCAGCACGATTTCCCGCTGGGTGTAAGCCGCCAAATTGAGATGAAGGCGCGAGGAGCCGCAGCCGCGCAAATCCGGGGCGATGACCCGATAGCCTCTGTCGGCGAAGGCTTTGAGCTGGTGCCGCCAAGCAAGCGATAGCTCGGGCCACCCGTGAACGAAGATGATCGGGGTGCCATTCGCCGGGCCGGCCTCCAGATAGTGCGTGGTGTGACGCACCAACTCTACAAATCCACTTTTGATCTCCGTGCTCGCGTACATCGTCCACCTCGTGTTGCCCTAGCGCGAAGCTAGAGAGGCCCGGTTGACGATGTCAACACAGAAAGTTCCTTTTTGGTACGCGGCAAGATGTCAGCCATTCACGCCTAAATACCCTAACTGGAGGACTACCCGAACAGATAGACTCATGAAACACTCTTGACGAGTTCTTTTTTAGAACTTTAGATAAGCCAAATCGCCCTGGGGAGGGTTAGCCATGCGTATCATGCGATTTTCGTTGTTTGCGTTGTTGGGCTGTCTTGCGTCCGTTTCGGTCGCTCAAGCCAACGTCACGGGTGTCACCAACAATGAAATCAAGATCGGGAGCGTGTTCCCTTTCAGTGGCCCCGCGTCCGCCTTCGGCAACGTGGGCAAAGGGCTGATCGCCTACGTCCGAATGCTCAACGATCAGGGCGGCATCAACGGGCGTCAAATCAATCTGATTGCCTACGACGACGGCTATCAACCGCCCAAGGCGGTCGAGCAAACGCGCAAGCTTGTCGAAGGCGACGAGGTCGCGATGATCTTTGGTCAGATGGGTACGCCCGGCAACTCGGCGACGGTCAAATACCTGAACGCAAAAAAGGTCCCTCACCTTTTCATTTCATCCGGCGCCGCCAAGTTCGCCAACTTCAACGACTTTCCGTTCACGACGACCGGCTTGTTGAGCTACGCGGTCGAAGGACGCATCTACGCGAAGTACGTCGGCAAGAACTTTCCGAACGCCAAAGTCGCGATCCTCTACCAGAACGACGATTTGGGTAAGGACTTCCTCGGTGCTTTCAAGGAGGGAGTCAGTTCAGGTCTTGCCGAAAAGATCACGGCGCTCTCCTACGAAGTCGCCGAGCCGACCATCGACTCTCAAGTGGTCAACCTCAAGACCAGCGGCGCTGACGTTTTTCTCATTGCCGGATCGCCGAAATTCACCGCCCAAGCGATCCGCAAGGCCTACGAGATCAATTGGCGGCCGCAGATCATGCTCAACTTCGTCTCGAGCTCGATCGCGGCCACGATGGTCCCGGCCGGTGTTGAGAAAGCAATCGGGGCCATCTCCGGTGCGTTGCTGAAGGACATGGTCGACGAGCGTTGGGCCAACGATCAAGGAATTCTCGAATACCGCGCTTTTTTTGCCAAGTATTTGTCGGGCGCGGACATTCTGGACGGCAACTACATGTACGGGGTCACGCAGGGCATGATCCTGGAGCAGTTGCTCAAGCAGTGCGGAAGCGACTTATCGCGCGAAAACCTTCTTAAGCAGGCACGCTCGATTCAACCGCAACAATTCCCGCTGGCCATCCCAGGAATCAAGGTCAACACCAGCGCCAACAACAGCATGGCCTGGACGCAACTGCAGCTGCGTCGATGGAACGGCAAAGGCTGGGAGCCGTTCGGCGAGATCTTTAGCGCTCTCGATTAATCACCATACCTGGAGTTCAAGAATGCGCACCGCCATCACTGAAATGTTCGGCATTAAGTACCCCATCGTTCAAGGCGGTATGCACTACGTGGGTTTTGCCCAACTGGCCGCGGCTGTGTCCAACGCCGGAGGACTTGGCATCATCACCGGTCTCACCCAGCGCACGCCCGAACTGCTTGATCGGGAGATCAAGCGGTGCAAGGAGATGACCGACCGCCCGTTCGGCGTCAATCTCACGTTCCTGCCGACACTGACGTCGCCACCCTACCCTGAATACATCGCAGCGATCCGCGAGAACGGCGTGAAGATCGTTGAGACGGCCGGACGTAGCCCCGAGCAGTATATGCCGGCCCTTAAAGCTGGTGGCATCAAGGTGATCCACAAATGCACCTCGGTGCGTCACTCGCTTAAAGCGCAACAAATCGGCTGCGACGCGGTCAGCGTCGACGGTTTCGAATGCGGCGGGCATCCCGGCGAAGATGATATCCCAAACATGATCTTGCTACCGCGCGCGGCCGATGAACTGTCCATCCCGTTCATCGCATCGGGCGGCATCGCCGACGCTCGCGGCCTGGTAGCGGCTTTGGCGATGGGTGCCGCCGGGGTCAACATGGGCACGCGCTTTGTGGCTACCAAGGAAGCGCCAGTCCACGAGAACGTCAAACGCGCTATTCTTGAGGCGACCGAGCTTGATACGCGGATCGTCATGCGACCGCTGCGCAATACCGAGCGGGTGCTCAAGAACAAGGGCGTCGAACGCCTGCTGGAGATCGAAAAGGACAAAGGCGCCGCACTCAAGATTGGTGACATCGTCGAGCTCGTTGGCGGCGTTTATCCGAAGGTCATGGTCGACGGCGACATGGACGCCGGTGCTTGGAGCTGCGGCCTTGTCGTTGGTCTGATCAATGATGTCCCAAGCGTCGCCGAGCTGATTGACCGGATCATGAGCGAGGCAGAGCAGCTGGTGCGGGACCGGCTCACTGGCCTGTTCAGCTCGCAGGCGCCGGCGGCGCCCGCTCTTGCGGCTAGCGCATAGGACATTGATATGCGGATCTTGGTGGTCGGCGCCGGCGCAGTCGGCGGCTATTTCGGCGCGCGGCTCGCCGCGGCAGGAAAAAACGTCCACTTCTTGGTGAGGCCTGCCCGCGCCGCTCTCTTGCGGGACAAGGGGCTTACGGTCGTAAGTCCAGTCGGTGACGTTCGTCTCGAAACCCCGCTCACCGTCACAGCAGCCGAAATCAGCTCGCCATTCGATCTGATCATTCTCACCTGCAAAGCTTTCGATCTCGCGCAAGCGATCGACGACATCCAACCCGCCGTCGGCGCCAACAGCCGGATTATCCCTTTACTCAATGGCATGTCGCATCTTGGCACTTTGGAGCGGCATTTTGGGTCGGCCAAGGTGCTCGGCGGTCAATGTGCGGTCACGGCAACCGTGACACCCGAAGGCACGATACGGCACCTTAATGCGATGCATGCGATTTCCTTCGGCGAGCGCGAAGGAGGGATCTCCGAAACCGCAGGTGTTATTGAACAGACCCTGAGTGGCGCAGGCTTTGACGTGCGCGCCAGCGATACAATCCTGCAGGACATGTGGGAGAAGTGGTACTTCTTGGCAACGATGGCGGCCGCCACGTGTTTGATGCGCGGCCCGCTGGGTGCGATCCTTGCTGCGCCCGGCGGACGAACGTTGATTGAAGAGTTGCGCAGCGAGGTCACGGCGATCGCCAGCAAAGCGGGGCACGCTCCTCGCCCGCCCTACGTCGCACGCACCGATCAAATGCTGTTCCAACAAGGATCGCCGGTCACCGCTTCAATGCTACGCGATATGCTGGCGGGCCTGCCTATCGAGGCCGATCAGATTATTGGGGATTTGATTGATCGCGCAGATCTCGACGAGTTGGCGGTGCCTGCGCTACGGACTGCCTACGCCCACCTGCGCGTTTATCAAGCGATCCTCGCGGCGCGCGCGCAGCCGGGATAGCCTCATTGCAGAAGGCTAACGCCGTGGCTGCGAGCTTTGAGCGCGTTCAGGACGTCAACCCGGCGGTTGATCGTCGCGCGCTGATTCACGTAGCCCTTGTCGGTGATTTCGCCGGCGCCAAGCGACGGAGGTTCGGCCAGAACCGCGAACCCCGCGATCTTCGAGCTCGCCGATGCTTTGGCGTTGTGGCGGCCGAACAGCTCTTTCAGCCGGTCTACGAGGCTCGGTTCAACGAAAAGTTCAGTGCCCCCGGATAACTTCTCTCTGGGCCACGCCGCTTGGCGATCGGGCTCCGGCTTAGGCCAAACCATCAGAAAAAGTGCTTCCTCATTTTCGCCGGCGACGACGATATCCTGCGCAAGACCGTCTGTTGCGCTGATCAACGCCACTCTCGCCTCTCCGACGTTGACCCAAGTACCGTTGAGTAGTTTGAAGTTTTCGGACAAGCGGCCGACGAAGCGCAGGCCCGCAGACGGATCCGCGCGATCATTAAAATCGACAAGATCCCCGGTTCGATAATAGCCCTCTTCATCGAACATCTTCGCGGTAAGCTCCGGCAGCTGATAGTAGCCCGGTGTTACAGTTTGGCCCTTGACCCGCAACTCGAACTCGTTGCCGGCCGGCTGCAACTTGAGCTGTAAGCCCGGTAGCGGCAATCCGATCTCTCCCGACACCTCGCTTGGCCAGTGGGTCACGCAGACCGTAGGGGATGTCTCGGTAAGGCCGTAACCTGACACCACGGGAATCCGGCAACCCGCCGTCTTGAGTGCGAGAGACTGAAACTTGTTTAAAACGCTGTCAGGCAAGGCGGCGCCGCCGTAAGTGATGCGTTTGAGTCGCTTGAAGAGCGCCTGGCATAGCTCTTCATCACGCTCGAGCGCGTCGGTGAGCATCGCAAAGCCGGCGGGCACATTCAGCATAAGCGTCGGCGAAACATCTTTAAGGTTGGCCAGTGTCTTGCCAAACAGATGCGGCACCGGTCTGCCGTCATCGATATACATCGTACCGCCCGACCGCATGATGCCGTTGAACGTCGCGTTTCCACCCATCGTATGGTGCCAAGGCAACCATTCCAGTTGAACCGGCGGCTCGTCGGACGGCGTCAGTTGGGATGCCATTGCCACCACATTCACCAACATCTCGTGGGTGTTGATCACACCCTTCGGAGAGCCAGTCGAACCGGACGTGAACAGCACCTTCGCCGTCCATTCCGGACGGATCGCAGCGAAGGCTCGGGCGAAGCGTGGTCCGGCAGGATTGACCGCCAGTTCGGCGAGGGTCGTTCCCAAAGTATGCGGTTCACCCAGCACAATCTTGGCGTTGGAAAACTCATCAATGGTCAACGCGCGCTCAAAACCACGCGCGGACTTCGCGAAGACCACATCTGGCTTGAACACACGGGCGATGTCTTTGAGCCTGGCCAGACTTGGATCGAGCAGCGAATAGTTGGGGGAGATAGGCGCCACCACGGCACCGATCGACAATGCCGCCAGCATTATCAGGGCATGATCGATCGAGTTGCCAGACAGGATTGCCACACGGCCTCCCTGATCGAGCCCCATCGACAACAACCCTTCACCCAGAGCGCCAACGCGTTCCCACACCTGCGCGTAGGAAAGCCGCAGCCACGCGCCGTCCGCGCACCGTTCAGCAAGAAAAATGCGATCACCCGCGTCGTTGGCCCATTGCGGAAGGAAATCGCAAACCGTACGTCCGTCGCCGGAGTAGGCCAAGGGTGAGCGAAGCAAAATACTGCCATCGCCGCGGCGGTCGACAAGCACCTCCCGGGGGGCAAAGGTGTTCGGGCGGTAGGAACCATTCATCATCGCCATCGCTCGGCTCTCAATATGAGGAGCCGCGCGGGACTGGTGCGTCAGAACCAATCCCGCAGCGGCTTCGCAGGACGTTTGCTTAGCTGTGCCCTGCAAAACGAAGAAGGTGGAAGGTTGGATCACCGAATTGGATATTTATTGCCATGATCCGCTTGAAGTAGTGGCCGACATCGAGTTCATCGCTCATGCCCATGCCTCCATGGAGCTGAATCGACTGCTCGCCGACGAATTTGGCCATCTCGCCCACTTTGGATTTCGCAGCCGACGCGATCTTGGACGCAATGGCATCATCGTCGACCAGAAGCGTGTGAAGGTATTGCGTGAGCGAACGAGACTCTTCAAGGGCCACGAACATATCCACCATACGGTGCTGAAGAGCTTGAAATGATCCAAGCGGTACACCGAACTGCTTGCGGCTTTTGGCATAGCTTAGGGTCGCGTTGTTGAGCTCGCTCATCAAGCCAAGCGACTCCGCACAGAGTGCACCGACAGCTGTGTCGCGGCATGCCTGCAGGGCAGCGACAGCATCTTCTTGTCCGAGACGATCATCGTTCGTCAGCGGCGTGCGATCAAACTGGACGTCAGCAGCGCGGCGACCATCAACCGTCGAGTAGCTCTTGAATGTGACGCCCGGTGCGTCGCGGGCGACAACAAAGAGTTCGATCTGGTTGTCGTCAGGGTTACGTGCGGAGACGATGAAGTAATCGGCCCAGGGAGCGGCTGTGACAGCCGATTTTGTTCCGCGAAGTTCGTAAGTATCACCTTCTCGGCGAATTGTGGTGCTGCAATCACCCAAAGCATAGCGAGAGGCAGGCTCCATCCATGCCAAGGCCCACACCGCCTCGCCGCTGGCGATCGCCGGCAGCCATTTTTGCTGCTGGGCGGCATTGCCGGCGCGTCGAAGTAACGTCGCACAGACAATGACGGTTTCTAAGAACGGTTCGACGACAAGGTGACGTCCGAACTCTTCCATAACGATCATCGTCTCAACGGGCCCTCCTCCCAGCCCGCCCATCTCTGGCGGGATAGGGACGCCTTGCAAGCCGAGATCGGCGAACGCGCGCCAGTGAGAACGGCTCCATCCCTCCTCGCTTGCAACGATGCGCCGGCGCTGATCGAAGCCGTATTGATCGGCAAGCATCTTTTGCACGCTGTCTTTCAGAAGACGCTGCTCTTCGTTCAGCTCGATATCCATCTCACTCTCCAACCGCTACAGACCCAGCACCATCTTGGCGATGATGTTGCGCTGAATTTCGTTTGAGCCGCCGTAGATGCTGAGCTTGCGAGCGTTTAGATACTTCTCGAGCGCAATGTGTCCGTATGCGGGGCCGGGTGTGAAAGCATTGGTCGACAAGGTGCGGTCACGCACCGCCAAACCGTAGCTGCCGATCGCGCGGTGAGTGAGATCAGTAAGCCGCTGATAGATTTCCGTGCCCCTGATCTTGAAAAGCGATGCGGCGGCGCCGGGATCAATGCCGCGCGCCAGTTGGGACACGACGCGCAGCTCGGTTGCTTCCAGAGCCAGCAAGTCAACTTCGAGGCGCGCAATATCTTTTTGAAATTCTGAATAGGCGGGATCGTGCACCGCAATCTCGCTGCGCACGATCTCTTTGAGGCGATCCAGCTGCCGGTAGGATCGACCGATACCGGCCATGCCCGTGCGCTCGTTGCCGAGCAGGAACTTCGCGTACGTCCAGCCCTTGTTCTCTTCGCCGATGAGGTTCTCGACCGGCACCCTGACATCCTCGAAGAAGATGTCGTTTACTTCGTGAGTGCCATCGAGCGTAATGATCGGCCGGACCGTGATGCCTGGCGTTTTCATGTCGATCAGCAAGAATGAGATGCCCGCCTGCGGTTTGGCGGCGGGATCCGTTCGTACCAGGCAAAAGATCCAATCGGCGTGCTGTGCAAGCGTCGTCCACGTTTTATGGCCGTTGACCACGTAGTGGTTGCCATCACGGACGGCCTTGGTTCGAACGGCGGCAAGATCCGAACCTGCGCCTGGCTCTGAGTAACCTTGGCACCACCAATCATCGCCCGACAGAATACGTGGCAAGAACCTTTGCTTTTGGGCGTCGTTGCCGAACGTGTAGATCACCGGCCCGACCATGGTCACGCTGAACGCGAGCGGCGGCATCGCGCCGGCACGGGTGGTCTCCTGCTGCCATACAAAGCGCTGCGTGATGCTCCAACCTGGTCCGCCATACTCTTTAGGCCATAGCGGCGCCACCCATCCCTTCTTATGAAGGATGCGGTGCCACAACAGCGACTGTTCCTTGGTCAGATCGGTTTCCGGGTTCGCGACGCGCATCGCTTCGGGGTAGTTGGATTTGATGAAGGCCCGAACCTCATCGCGAAACGCTTCGTCGTCTTTGGTGAGCTTCAGATCCATCGCAGCACCTACCACTTCTCGCCAAACGGGCGGATTTCCGCTTCAAAGGTCCACGCGCTTCGCGGCTGCTGATAGAGCTGCCAATAAGTCTCGGCCACAGAGCTCGGCGGCATCAGGCGATCGGGATCAAGGTTGTCGAGCGCGGCTTGGCCTTCCCGTTCCTTGAGACGATTGCGTACCCATTCCGTGTTGACGCCCGAATCGATGATCAGATGCGCGACATGGATGTTTTGGGGGCCCAGTTCGCGGGCCGTCGCCTCGGCAACGGCGCGCAAGCCAAATTTGGCGCTGGCGAAGGCCGCATAGCCAATGCCGCCGCGCCGGCTGGCCGTTGCACCCGTGAAGAAGATATTGCCCTTCCCTCTAGGCAGCATCAGCCGGGCGGCCTCGCGGCTTGCGAGAAAGCCGGAATAACAAGCCATCTCCCACACTTTGCGGAACACGCGCTCGGTGGTCTCAAGCAAAGGGAAATTGACGTTCGCGCCAATGTTGAAGATGCATACTTCAAGGGGTGCGTGATCGTCGGCTTCCTTCAAGAACGCTGTGATCTCATCCTCCTTCCTTGCATCGAGCGAGCGTCCGAAGGCTTTGCCGCCTGTGGCCTCAATGCTTTCGATTAGCGGGATCAGCTTCTCGCCTTGGCGGCGGCCGGCGAAGACGGTGAACCCTTCGCCTGCGAACTTTTTTGCGATCTCGGCGCCGATGAAATCCCCTGCTCCGATCACCGCAACTGACGCATGTCTGCTTGTCACACTTGTTCTCCCGGCAACGCCAAGCTTGAGTCCGCTGGCCTCGTTGTTGATGTGCGCTTGTTAGCTGGCGCGATGCGCGATGATGGCGTCCTCGACATCGCGGAGCTGATCTTTACCGAAAAACATTTCGTCCCCGACAAAGAAGGTGGGCGAACCGAAGGCACCGCGATCGACCGCACGCTGGGTGAGCGCCATCAAGCGCTCCTTCACATCGGCGTGCTGTGCGCGCGCAAGCAACAAATCCGGATCGATCCCGGAGGAGATCATCGCTGCGCGAAAGACCTCGGGATCATCCATTTTTTTCGGTTCTTCCCACATGTGGTGGTAGGCGGCGCGGAAGTAGGGCTCGAACATGTCGGCAAACTGCGCTGCGACGGCGCACCGCATCAGGTTGAGCGTATTGACCGGAAAATGCGGGTTCGGTTGATAGCTCGTGATGCCGTGACGCTGGATGAAGCGACGGGTTTCAAGCGCATTGTATTCCGGCTTGTTCTTGATGCCGCGCAATGTCTCGAACGGCGATCGATTGTTGGTCGCCTTGTAGATGCCTCCCAGCAGGATCGGCACGTAGTCGATCTTCACGCCGGTGCGTTGCTCGATTCCAGGCAGCGCTTTCTCAGCCAAATATGCGTTGGGACTGCCGAAATCGAAAAGAAATTCAACCTGTACCGCCATTATCGGCCCCCGCTTCAACTGGATTGACGGTAGAGTTCTGTTTTAGAACTGTCAATCCGCTGGCGAGCTATGCGAGGTTGAAGGGCATAGTGCATTGCAAACGCGCTTGTTTTGAGCCATTTTCATCTTCAAGAGTGGCTGGCGCGTCATCGTGATTGTTGAAGAATTCCGCGCGCGCAACGGAGCTGGGCATGAAATGGAACGCACTTGATGAGGAGACTTGTTCGCTTGCGCGGACTGTAGCCGTCATCGGCGATCGCTGGACGCTGTTAATCTTGCGCGAATGTTTCATGCGTACGCGTCGCTTCGAGGGTTTTCAGACGGCCCTCGGTGTAACCCGGCATTTGCTTGCAGATCGGCTTAAAAAGCTGGTCCGCGTCGGTGTGCTGCGGCGTATTCCCTATCAAGAGGCGCCGGCGCGCTACGAATACATCCTGACGCAAAAGGGGCTCGATCTTTATCCGGTCGTGATGTCGCTGGTGCATTGGGGGGATATTCACCTTGCTGACGAACGTGGGCGACCGCGGGTCCATCACCATGTGAACTGCCAACATGAATTCGACCCCGTGATGGTGTGCTCCGAGTGCCGTGAGCCGCTCAATGCCAAGGAAGTGCATGTTCACGCGGGACCAGGTTTCCCGCCGCTTGGTAGCAAGCTCAAGCGCGAGATACCCAAAACCAAAGCGCCGGCTCCACGCAGCCGGAAGACAGCGGGCCGGGCGCGCGCCTAACTCAAGGCTTTTTGATGAGCCTCGCAATCAGCTGATCGACTGACGATTTAGCTTCGGCCAGTGGTTCCAAGGCGCGGGCCAGCAGCAGCGTACCAATAAGATTTGCGATCAACGCTAGCGCTGTTTTGCGTGGGTTCGCCACACCACGGGCTGCAAGAGCGTCTTCCATCACCTGGCAAAGTTGCCACACCCGGCCCGCGAATTCACTGCGCCCGGCTTTGTCGAGGCGTGAGGCCTCGGACGCAAAAGCCACCAACGCGCAGCGGTGCGTTTTTTCGTAGGTCAAATACCATTCGACGAATTCCCCGATCGGACCGCGCACCAGCTGCTTGGCGCAGGCGGCCACCTGCTGCTCAAGCTCTGCATCAAGGGTCGCCCGAATCAAATCCGCCCTCGAACGGAAGTGGTTGTAGAAGCCGCCGTGAGTCAGGCCGGCGCGGCGCATAACGGGCTCGACCGACAGCGATTCGAGGCCCGAGGCGTGCGCCAAGTCGCGGGCACCGCGTAGAATCGCCTGCCGAGTACGGCTTTTGTGTTTTTCATCGTATCGCACGGACCACCTCCCCCGGCTTGACAGTGTCGCCAATGTCGTTGTTAGTTCTATTTTAGAACTTAGGCAGAATTTTTGAGGTGATTGTCAATGGCACACACTGGCACAACCCTTGTTACCGGAGCGGCGGGGCAAGTCGGCAGTGTGGGACGGCAGCTTGTCGCGCTCCTCCGGCAGCAAGCCATGCCCGTCCGGGCGCTGGTGCGTAAAGAAGACCAGCGCTCTGCTCACCTTGCGGAGATGGGCGCAGAGATCGTGGTCGCCGATCTGACGCGGCCAGATCAGGTTTATGCGGCAATGAAGGGCTGTACGCAGGCGTTCTTCGCCACCAGCATCGGTCCGAGCTTTCTTGAGTGCGCCCTTGCCACCACAGCGGCCGCTCGGGAGTGCGGGCTTGAGATGCTGGTCAACCTTTCGCAGATGACCACGTCACAGATGCGGATCGATGCCATGACCGACTCGCCGCAACAGCGGCAGGGGTGGCTCACCGAAAATGCAATGAATTGGTCAGGCGTGCGCGTCGTTCACGTGCGCGCGACGATATTCATGCAGGCGTTTTTCTTGCGCTGGGCTGCAATGAGCATTTCGCGAGATGACACGCTACGGTTCCCGTTTGGGGACGGGAAAACGTCCCCGATCGCTTCACAGGACGTCGCACAGGCCATTTTTGAGATCTTGGATAGTGATCCCCTTCCCGCGGGTACGATCTTTGAATTAACGGGCCCCCAGTCAATCGACATGTCCGACATGGCGCTCGAGTACGGCGCAGCCTTGAACAGGCCGATCGCTTACGTCGATATTCCCCACGACCAGTGGGTGGCGAGCTTTGTTGATCCGCTACCGATCTCCCCGCACCTCAAAGAACATCTGATCGCCATGGCGCATCTGCACAAGGCCAATCGCTACGACCGGTTTACCAACGATTTCGAGCAGCTAACCGGACGCAAACCGCAACGCATCCGTGATTTCGTCCGCGAGAACGCCGCTGCTTTTGCTCGCAAACCGACCGTCCACTCTGGGAGAGCATAACATGAAGCCGATCTTGGTGACTGGAGCGACAGGCAAGATGGGCGGCACCGGCCGTCACCTCACGCACTTCCTGCTCAAAGCGGGGGCGCCCGTGCGCGCGATGGTGCGGCAGATGGACGACCGATCGGCGGAGCTGGTCAAAGCAGGCGCCGAAGTCGTCATTGGCGACTTTCTCGACGAAGACAGCCTTCGGGGTGCAATGAAAGGCGCAGGTGCGGCTTATTTCTGCGCACCGGTGTTCGACGTGTTGTTGCACGCGACCACGGTGTTTGCACTTTGCGCCAAGGAAGCCGGCGTCGATCGTATCATCAACGTATCGCAGATGGGCACGAAGGATCCGATCTTAAGCCCTGCAACGCGTTTGCACCGCTTGAGCGAGATGATTTTTGATTGGTCCGGGGTTCCGTCGTCTCATCTGCGGGCAACCGTGTACCTGGAACAGCTCACCAACATCTTTGGGCCGGCTGTACGGATGCGCGGTGCATTGGTGGCGCCACTCAACGACCAGAAGGTGTGCATGATCGCCGGGGCGGACGTTGCCCGTGTCGCTGCAGGAATTGCGCTGCATCCCGACCAGTTCGGTGCGGGTCCATATCACCTAACTGGACCGAAGAACTTCAACTTTGCCGAGGTTGCCGAAACCTTGAGCGCTGCCTTGCAGAAGAAGATCGCTTACATCGATATCCCGCCAGCCGAATGGAAGCAGACCGCGATCGAGCGGGGCATGACCCCTCATCTCGCTGCACATCTCGATAAGCTCTACGAGAAGGGCCGCCTTGGCCGTCTCGACCATACGCCCACGGACATCGTCGAACGGGTCGGCGGCACGCCAGCCGTCAGTCTGTCCCAGTTCATCAATGAGAACGTGGCAGCGTTTAGCGCACCCGCGGCTGGGACCGCCTGATCCATGGACGCGCGCGCGACATCAGCGGTCATTTGCTCATCCTCGCGGTTCGATCGCATCTTGCTCTGGGTTGCGGGCGGCTTGGCCGTTGTCATCGCCCTCGCATCCTTTAGATATCTGTTCAATCAAGGGCCCTTCCCTCCGCTGATCATCAGCAACGCATTCGCAGCGCCTTGGCTGATCATCCACATCGGCAGCTCGGCGCTCGCCCTGTTGATCGGACCCTTCCAGTTCAGTACGCGTCTTCGACGCCAGGCACCTCGTGTTCATCGATGGATTGGCCGCACGTACGTCGCGGGGTGCTTGATCGGCGGCGTTGCTGGGCTTGTTCTCGCGTTTGGCGCTTCGACCGGCATCATCTCGACGGTCGGCTTTGGATTGCTCGCAATTATTTGGATAGTTGCCACAGTCGTCGCCTGGCGGTCCGCATGGCAAGGTCACTTCGCATCCCATCGCCAGTGGATGATCCGATCGTTCGCATTGACGTTCGCGGCTGTAACGCTGCGAATTTACCTCGGGGTGGTCTTTGCAACCGGACTGCCGATCATCCCCTCATATCAAGCCATCTCGTTTCTCTGTTGGATACCCAACCTGCTTTTTGCCGAAGCTTATCTCAGGTATGAGGTGTCGCGGCGCGCAAAGGGTGCGCCTGTCTGACAGCGTTTCGACGGTTCGTTCAGCAATCGACCAGCGAAAGGATCGTGATCCACGCGACAACAGCGCGGATATGCGCGAGCTAGCTTAAGTCGCGATCGACGGCAACCCAAGTGCTCCGCTGCTGATGAATCTATGCCGGCTTTGCGTTGAGCCAGCGTCCCAAGAGCAAAATGATTGCGAGCCAAACGGCCGCGCCGGCCGTGACGATAATGTCACCACGTTGAAAATTGCCGACCATTAGGCCCACCAAGGCCCACAACGTTGCGCCCCAATATGCGATGTGGGCACGCACAACTAACAACATTGCGATCACGACAACGCAGGCTGCGGTCAGAAACAGCAATGCTTGGCCCGGCGCGGTCAGTACGTTGCCCCACCCCCAATCCTTTGCAATGACGGACCAGTTGGCAAAAATCGCGATCGACACCCAACCCGCAAGCGAACCGATACCAATGTTAACTCGCCAGCCCTGCCGCGCCTGCAGCGCGGCCGACGCCGCGGGCAGAATCGTAAAAAGAGTCACGAGAAAGACTAGGCCCGTATAGATCAGGGGGTATTGAAGCTGCGCGATCACGCTCCAGACGGTGTTAGCGACAAAAGCAGCAGCCGTAAGCCAACCTATTCGACGAAACAGCGGGTCGTCCGCTCGGGATGGCCGTGCCTGCTCAAGAGCGTAGATAAAGCAGAAAAGGAAGATAAACGACCAGATTGCGAAGGTGTAATCAGCGGGAACGACTCCGGTTTTGATGGACTGCACATCAGATCCAACCGTCTTACCCAAATAACCCGCGTATCCGAGCGCAGGCACCATCATTTGCCCAATCGCGCCTATAATGTTTGTTCCCTGTCGCAACCAATCTGACATCGCATACTCCTAGATTCATATCGTATCAGATATCTGATATAATAAAAGCCCTGTGATAAGGTTCCGATGACACGCGCGAAGGGAAGCCGAAATCGCGATTATGAGCTCCGCAAGCTCGAGTTGGCGCAGAAGCTCCGCGCCCGGCTGGCTGGCGCCGAGCGGCCGAGCTATGCCGAGCTGGCGGCCGCGGCGTGCGTAACCGTCCCTACCCTCAAACACTATTTCGGGGATCGGGACGCGGTTATCCGGGACGTGCTGGCGGTGCATGCGCCATTTGGTCGAGAGCACCTTGAACGACTCGCAAAACCTAAGGGGCGCTTTGCGCAGTCTGTGCAGGCTGCAGCGGACTACATTGCCGAGGGGCTAGCCAATACGGTTGTCGCTGAACTTCATGCGATCGGCCTTTCGGAAGGGATTGGCAACGATCACGTTGGGCCTGCTTACATCACTGAAATCTTGGAGCCAGCCATTCTAGCTCTTGAGGCGCTGTTCCAGCATCACATTCAGGCAGGAGATATGGTGAAAGCAGATACGCGCGTGGCTGCCCTCGCCCTAATCAGCCCACTGATCGTGGCGCACCTTCATCAGAAAGCGCTTGGTGGCAATCGGTCGCGGCCGTTGGATCTTAAGAAGTATCTGAAAGCTCATGTGGCCGGTTTTGTAAGAGCTTACCAAGCAAAATGAAGGCGCCCGGGGAGGCACAACAGTCCGCGCGTTCCATAATCCCTCATTACGCGAATCCTCGAATGCCTTGACGAAACTCTTGATCGATGAGATTTTCCTCCATGGAGACCTGACTGCCCTCTAAAATAAGGTCAGACTTATGTCTCCATTTCCCCAGTTCGATGATTTCCAAAAGCTCGCAGCTCAGATCGCGCCGAGCGAAACGCCAAGTTGGCTCGCCAAGCACCTGATATGGCAGGGACAGGATCTGGGCGCAGAGCTGCATTTCGGATTGCTCCGGAGGACACGCGGCAAGTCTTTGCAGCGTTTGCAGACCCTTCTTGCTTCGCCCACTGACACCCAGCTCCACGATCTTAAATCGATGCTTAGCTGCCGTCCCTTCGACATATCTCCTGCAAAACTCAAGAGTAGCGACGACATTATTGCACAAGGTTTGGCTGCTGCCGCATCGCTCAGAGCCGCGGATGGCCGCGCTCGCCGCGCTCGCGGGAAGAAGCTTAATGCGGATGAACCCCATCCAAAGACGCTCTGCGCCGCAATTCTTCTTGAGCTTATTGACGCACTTCAGCAGAAAATCGCTGGCCCGCGGCGAGCAGAGATTGCACAGGCGTACTTCGACCTCCTCGGCCATTATTTAGTAGGCATCAAGCCTTCTATCTCGAACAATACCTTTACTGCTTGGCGACCACATTTCGAACGCAAGCAGCGCAATCCAATTGTTCAAGCAAAGCGCCGCGTCTGGCGTCTGACAGTCCGGCAGACTATTGAGCGAGGCCGTGTGCCGTTTTCATTTCTCGACGTGCAGCTCGATTTTTACGTGAAGCCCGCAATTCGGAGCGAAAACACTTTAATAACATAGACCCGAGCTGGGCAGTGTGAGACGGCTCCAAGAAAATCTTGGAGAAGTCTTATGGTCGACGCCAAAGCAGCCAAAGCCCGTAACTCAACAAGCTCGCTATCGATTTCTCACGTAAAGAAGCAGCGCCGCGAACTACGAATAAAGATGGTTGCGCCATCCGAGCTTCGGCCGTTCTCTGGAAACGCTCGCATCCATTCTCCCCATCAGATTCGCAAGCTTGCGAGGCTGATAGAGAGAGTCGGCTTCAACACACCAATTTTGGTCGACAAGAACGGCATGATCCTCAGCGGTCACGCGCGCCTTGCGGCTGCGCTGCAGCTGGAGCTCGACAAAATACCGATCATATCACTCGAACATCTGTCTGAAGCTGAGGCCAGAGCATTCATACTGGCCGAAAACAAGATGGCCGAGCTTTCGAGGTGGGATCACAAACAACTCTCTCTGAATCTCAAAGAACTCAGGGACCTGTCAGTCGAATTCGATATCGAAATCACCGGATTTGAAACTCCCGAAATCGATATCCTGCTGCAATCATTGATGCCGGACGACAGCGACGCAATCGACAATCATGAGTACGTACCCGCACCAATAGTTTCGCGGCTAGGCGATCGGTGGCAACTCGGCGACCACGTTATTCTTTGCGGTAACGCCCAGACAGCTGAAAGCTATTCAAAGTTGCTTGGATCGGAACGGGCGGCCGTGATCTTTGCCGATCCGCCGTTCAACGTTCCGATCAACGGTCACGCATCCGGCAAAGGCAGCACGAAACACCGCGAGTTCTTGATGGCATCAGGCGAGATGCCGGAGCCCGAGTTTATCTCGTTCCTGGAAACCTTTCTTGGCCACTCCGGCTCGCACTCGATCAAGACGGCACTCTTCTACATCTGCATCGACTGGAGGCACGCGTACGAGCTTCTCGCGGCGAGCCGTAGTACCGGCCTTACCACAGTCAATCTGTGCGTATGGGCCAAAACCAACGGTGGCATGGGATCGTTCTATCGATCGCAGCACGAGCTTGTGTTTCTCTTCAAGCCTGTCGGTGTTTCACACACCAACAACGTGCAACTCGGCCAGTTTGGCCGCAACCGAACCAACGTCTGGAATTACCCCGGCGCCAACGTGTTTCCGAAGGGCGGCCGGAAGCGTGCGACCGAACTCCACCCCACCGTCAAACCTATCGGCTTGGTCGCTGATGCGATCCTCGATTCCACCAACCGCGGTGACATCGTCCTGGATCCGTTCGCCGGCAGCGGCACGACTATCCTCGCGGCGGAGAGGACAGGCCGGCGCGCCTACACCATGGAGCTCGACCCGGCATACGTCGATCTTGCTGTCAGGCGCTGGCAGCAAATGACCGGCCGTGACGCCGTCAACGACGCGGGCCAGACTTTCAAGGACGTCGCGATCGAGCGAGGACTCAGCTGATGAGTCCAAGCAGACGTCAAACAAAATCCGCTCCGCTGCGACATAGCCTAGCTGAGGGCATCGATCGCGCCTTTTCTGAGCTCGTGACGATCAATGAGTCGGGTGTCGCTCGGCGCGTACCTGTGCTTGAGGCAATTGTACTGCAGCTGGTCAAACAGGACTTGGCTGGCAATCGCCGCGCAGGCAAGGTTCTCAGGCAGTATCAGCGCTTCGCCACGAGAGCGGCCAATCCCACGCCTCGCGTCGTTTTCGTTGAAAGCGACTACACCAACGCTCTTAAGGCAAAACTACGGGAAGAATGACGCAATGAGTGAGGAATACGTCGGGTACGGGCACCCTCCTAAGCAACACCGCTTTCAAAAAGGGCGCTCGGGCAACCCCAAAGGACGACCGAAGCGAACGGCGCGCACTGCTCATCAGCTGATGCAAGACGTTTTCGAGCGTCAGCTTCCCTACCAATCAAACGGTGTTACGAAAACCGCTACCATCGAAGAACTGAGCATTCGCTTCTGGATTAATTGCGCGCTCGGTGGAGACGTGCAAGCCGCCGAGGTCCTACTTGATATGCGCAAACATGCAGAACGCTACATCGATCCGGGCGGCGAGGAAATCCTGGTTGTCGACGCCCTTCCCGATCCTTGACCTCAAAGCAATCAAACTCAACTCCAACTTGAGCTTCGGGAATGTTTAAGGCATCTGGCAAGACCACGATATCGATCGGTAAACTGCATAGCGGCCAGATAAAGGCCTACAAGCATCTTGCACCTCACCGCTTCATGGCGTTGCGCTGCGGCCGCCGCTTCGGCAAAACTGATCACGCCAAAATTTGGATCAAGGATGGTCTGCTTCGCGGCTACGAATGCGCTTGGTTCGCTCCCAACAATATGACGTGGGCAGAGGTGTATTCGGAGACGCAGGAATCGCTTCGCCCCGTGCTGCGGGCAAGCTCGAAATCCAATGCTGTCCTCCGACTGAGGAATGGTGGACGCCTAGATTTCTGGACATTGGAGAACTCGATCGCCGGTCGTGGCCGACGATATCGACGCGTCGTGATCGACGAAGCGGCTTTCACGAAGGACGGAGACAATAAAGTTGACGGCTCAATGATGGAAATTTGGGAAAAATCCATCAAACCGACTCTCTACGACTTCGCCGGTCAGGCGCTTGTCTGTTCCAACTCAGCAGGAAAGAACGCTGATAACTTCTTTTATAACATCTGCACCGAGCCGAAGTACGGGTTCGTCGAGTACCATGCGACAACGGCGGATAATCCAACGCTACCAAAGCGTCTAGACAACGAAACTGACGACCAGTGGATGCTTCGCCGCAATCAGCTACTAGCTGATCTCAAACGGGATAACGATCCGCTCGTTTACGCCCAAGAGTATCAGGCTCAATTCGTCGACTGGGCCGGCGTCGCGTTCTTCTCACGCGATAAGCTGCTCGAGGACGGGGCGCCTGTTGCAACGCTCCTCACATGCGACACCGTCTTCGCTGTTATCGACACTGCATCCAAGACTGGAACGGACAACGACGCAACTGCAGTCACATTCTTCGCTTATGATCGAGCCCGCGAGCGTTTGACGATCCTCGATTGGGACGTGACCCAGATCGAAGGCGCTCTCCTGGAAACTTGGCTGCCAACAGTGTTTCAGCACCTTGAAACCCTCGCCACCCAATGCAATACGCGGCTGGGCTCGGCAGGCGCTCTCATCGAGGACAAAAATTCCGGCACCATTCTGCTCCAGCAAGCGCAGCGACGTGGTTGGCGAGCGCAGGCGATCGATTCCAAGCTGACGGCGCTCGGCAAGGATGAGCGGGCGATATCGGTGTCGGGATATGTCTACCGCGGCATGGTGAAAATCAGCGACCACGCCTTCAATAAGATCACGATCTACAAGCAGAAGTCTCGCAATCACTTCCTTGAACAGGTCGAGAGCTTTCGGATCGGAAACAAGAAAGACAATCGCGAGGACGATCTGCTGGATACCTTCTGCTACGGCATCGCCCTCGCTCTCGGAAACAGCGAAGGCTTTTGAAGTAAACGTCGCTATTGCTTCTTTTGCTTCGGCGGCACGAGCAGTTCGAAAGGTTCAACTTTAAGAACCACGGCCAACTTAGTCACGATTTTTAAGCTCGCGTAGAAGGCAGCTTTCTCAAGCTGACTGAGATAGCTCCGGCTGACCTCAGCTTCATACGCAAGATCATCCTGCGAAAGCCCGCGCTCGTGTCGCAGTCTTCGCACGTTTTGGGCGAAAATCTCCCGCAAATCCATAGGAGAAACGACCGAAATTGCTCAAAAAATGCACCTCGATATATTGAACAAAGCGCGTTTCCATGTAATTTTCCCCGTACGGTTGCAGCAGCCGAAGTGGCTGATTTAGCAGCAGAATCGCCAACTCTGGTCCGATTGCACGGGGATACGTTATGGCACTCTCGCGGTTCTTATGGGCGCCGGCTTGCGCGCTCCTAACTGTTGGATGCGCGCCTCAGGGCTACCAATACGAAACAGGCAGTTTTGTCGCTCGACCGATCAACTACTCGGCCGCATCACCGTCAACGGAGGTCTCCCAAGTAGTGCTCGATCCAAAGCAAATTTCTTTGATCCTCGGTTCGAACAACCCACCACCGACTGCAGATTGCAGTTCGTGGAAAAGAATAAGCAGCGCCGTTTTTCAGGTAAGCCGCGCGAATGGCAACGTTGCCAGGAACGATCTAGTCGGTGAGGTGATCCGAGAGGCAAAACGCAGAGGCTGGACGGAAGACGCAGCAAAACAACTGCTAGTGATTTTGGTCGGCGTCTCCGAGGACCCATCTATGAGTGAAGACGGTTTCGTTCGCGAACAGTACTCCAAGTGCTCAGAAAATGCTTCGAGCACCAACTCAAATCGGCGGAATGTGAATATATCGCTTTACGATTCAAAACAGAATGCTCAATCTGAAGGCCATCCCGATCAGCGTCAAGCTGAGATCGCAAACCAACAGAAACTGTTGCAACCCTGTCTTTCCTACCGGTCGCAAGCAAGTCTAGTCCCGGTATTCAAAGCTAAAGGATATAGCTTGGCGCAAACACAGGAGTACTTTGCTTCGAAGGCGTATAGTCCTAGTGGCATTGCCTATCGAGACTCCAAGCAGAGCGAGGCCGTATTAACGGCTCTGGCCAGAGCAGGATACGAAAGCGATCCGACGACATGGAGAGATAGGCAGGGTAAGCAAACAAAGGATTTTGCTGAGTATGCTTTCTCGAGGTGCATGAGCGGTGAGATATTCTAGTCAGTCTCTTGGCGATGGCACTCGACTACTGGAGGTAATTGAGCACTACTGACCGAACGTCGACAACGATTGTTTGACGAGTACGACAGTGCCTCTCGTTCATTTTTGTCGAGAGGCTCGTGGCAGTGGCAGCACTACGCTGCATACACCCACGAGGATCTCATGAGCGCTAAGAAGAGACAGTCCACCCAAGCCTCAACAAAGCCGCCTTCAAAGACCGCAGTATCGAAATCAACAACTAAGCAGGCGGCCGTACTAAAGCTGTTGTCGCGCCCCACCGGAACGACTTTGGCAAAGATCGTCGATGCCACGGGATGGCAGCCTCACTCGGCGCGCGGCTTCCTGGCTGGCGTCGTCCGCAAGAAACTGAAGCTACCTTTGATCTCCGAAGCGGTCGGCGACACCCGTGTTTACCGGATTGCCCAGAAGACCACGGCGAAGGCATGAAGCGCGCCAAGGCTACTGACGATAGCGATGCTGAGCTTGCTCGGCTCGCCACCGCTCCCATCGTTAACCTGCGGAAACAGTACCGGCTCCTTTTCACAAAGGAGCCGCCAACGGCCTTCGGGCCCGACCTGCTCCGGCGGACTATCGCGCAGCGCATTCAGGAAAAAACGCAAGGCGGTCCTCCGCGGGCTACTCAGAAAGCGCTGGATCAACTGGTAGAGGCATTCATCCTTCAACCGAAGGCGGCACTCAGCGTTCCGCGCCGGATCAAACCGGGCTCCGAACTTGTCCGTACATGGAAAGGCACCGCTTACCGCGTCCGGGTATCATCCACTGGCTTTGCTTACGAAGGACAGACCTACAAGAGCTTGTCCGAGATCGCGACATTGATTACCGGCACCAAGTGGAACGGGCCTCGCTTCTTTGGTCTGCGCGATCAGGAGCGCGCCAATGCCAGCTAAGTCGCCGAAACCAATTCGCTGCGCCATCTACACCCGTAAATCCACCGAGCACGGCCTTGAGCTTGAGTTCAACTCGTTGGATGCGCAGCGCGAAGCTTGCGAGGCCTATATCAAGAGCCAAGCCTCACAAGGCTGGCAGGTGGTCCGCAAGCACTATGACGACCCGGCCTACTCCGGTGGCAATCTTGATCGCCCTGCCCTCAAAACTTTGCTGGCGGACATTGAGGCCGGGCTGGTTGATGTGATCGTCGTTTATAAGATCGATCGTTTGACGCGATCACTTGCCGACTTCGCCAAGCTGGTCGAGATGTTCGATGCGCGCTCAATCTCTTTTGTCGCGGTCACGCAGCAATTCAACACGACGTCGTCGATGGGCCGACTGACGCTGAACGTACTTTTGTCCTTTGCGCAATTCGAGCGTGAGCTCTCGTCGGAGCGCGTGCGCGACAAGGTCGCTGCCTCACGGCGGAAAGGCAAGTGGACCGGGGGCACGATCCCGCTGGGTTACGACGTCAAGGACAAGAAGCTCGTGGTCAACGCCAAGGAGGCGGAGACCGTCAAGACGATCTTCAAGCTCTATATTGAGCATCGCTCGTTCAATGCGGTCGCGGGCGAACTCAACCGGCGCAAGATCGTCAGCAAGCGCCGCGAAGCCAAGGAGGCGAAGTACCAGGGCGGCATTCCCTTCACTTACGGTCCTCTCGCTCATCTTTTGAAGAACCGCATCTACCTCGGCGAAACCACCCACAGCGGCAAATGGTATGCCGGCGAGCACGCGGCGATCGTTGATCGCCGAACATTCGACGCGGTGCAGAAGATCATCGCTGAGAACCGAACAGCGCATCGCACCAAGCAGATCGCGAGCGGCGCGCCGCTCGGCGGCAAGCTGTTTGACGACCACGGCAATCTCATGCGCCCGAACTTTTCCGTGAAAAAGGGCGTGCGCTATCGCTTTTACGTCAGCTCGGCAACGTTGCGTGGTCGCAAAGGCGTTGCTGGAATCGTGACGCGGGTATCAGCCAATGACGTCGAGACGTTGATTGCAGCCGCTCTTCGCACTCAGCTTAAGCAAGCCGCCAACGCGACCGCCGAGGATATTCTGGCCCAGGTCGAACGCGCGGTAGTGAAAGCTGACTGCATCACCATCGCCGCCCGCCGTCACGATGGCGTCGCTGTCGCATTCGACCTCCCTTGGCAGACGCCCAGTCGCAAGGCTTCGCCACAGGTCGAGTTGGTAACGCCTGTTGTTGATCAGAAGCTGCTGCAGGCGGTGGTGCGAGCACATGCCTGGATCCGGCAGCTTGGCGATGGCACCTTTGCCAACATCGAGGATCTCGCCAAGGCCGCGGACTATCATCCGAAGGTGGTGCGGCAGAATTTGCGGCTGGCGTTTCTGCCGCCGGAGGTGACGGCCAAGATCGTTGCCGGCGATCCGTTGCCGTTTACGTTGGCCACGATCCCGAAGCAGTTGCCGCTCGATTGGGCCGAGCAGCGTCGCGCGCTTCGCCTGCCCTGACCCTGGGCTGCTGACCTCGGATTCGTCCATCGAATGTTATGGAACAACGCGAACGACTGATCGGATTTCTGGACGTGTAAACTCGGCTCTAAGATACCATGCACATCAAGCCAACTCTGATCGGCTCCGAGCTTCACTTCTTCCGTCTTGTCAGATCGATACCGATCACGGTGATGTCGTCGATACCGGGGAATCTGCCGGATAGACTATTCCAGTGCTCTTGCAAAGCGCGTACGAGCTCTTCGAAGTTCACGGACTTACCCGACCCCGGAAGCTCCCAAGCCGTTTTCACGCCTCGATATACCAGTGCGAATATTCCCCGACTAGTTCTGATGTCTCGCAGGTAGTCCCCGGCTAGCTGGTTCTCAAGCCGTTCAAAAAGTTGGTTTCCTGACCAGTTGTCGGCAATCTTCAATTCCACCGGTACTGGAGCATCGATCTCGGTTCTATGAAATCTAAGGTCTGGCTTCTTACTATCGGCCATCTCTTCTTCTTGCGGGATTGAGTACCGCCCAAAAGCTTTCTCACGAAGCATGTGCCCAATAAAGTTTCGAAGCTCTGTCTCCCGATCGATCTTCTGGACGACCGAAGCGATGCTATCATCGCCCTCTTCAAGACTATCTTTCAGATCAAGCAGCCGCAGCACTGCAAGATCGGCTAGCTCCTTGTGTGTTCGGGGCACCCGATCTAATCGATCGTGGAACTGCCAGACATTCTCGGCCGTCCATGGCTGCAGATCAGCATCCTGTTCGGCCTTCTCCCTGACTAGTCTCTCCAAGTAAGGAAAGGACGGGTTCTGTTTGGAATTGACCGCAATTTCACTCAGGGCGAGATAAGCGTCTTTACCGGGAATCTTGTTCAGCTCTTGTAAAATTCTATTTCTCGCATCTTGAGCATCATCCCGTAGGCCGGGCGAAAAAACACCTCCACCAGTGCGATCGATATCGTCTGCTGTACGAATGTGTTCGTGCATTGTGAAGTACAGCGCTTTCAAGTGTTGCGGCGTAAGCAATCGACCCCGCGTACCGAAAGTCTCTGAGCGCCTACCACCCCATAGCTTCGTAACAAATTCCATCGCAAATAACGTCCGGTCTGCGTCGATACTCAAGCTTCCCAAATGAGTTAGCAAAATCGGCATCGCAGCGTCTGGGTCGACACCCATCCACACCGCAAACCAATCTGCGAGATGATCGGCAGGCACTATCCCGATTTTCTTCTGCGCTAATCGCGCGACATCAGCGTCTTCAACTTGCGAGCCCTGAATGATTTTTAGAATCTGCTGCAGGCTGCGAAGGTTTTTTGGCTCTTCCTTATCGAGCATCACATAAAGCGACGGAGCTAGATCATTCCAAGTCCATTGTCCCGACCAACTAACGTCGTGCAAAACATAGTGACTGTCTTCGGCAGCAATCCCGTTTTCAAGCTCGTACTCAATCTCTTTCAGAATAACCTTGGTCGCAATAGCATGATGTCGGCTGTAAAAATTGGGAAACCAAGATGGAAACCCATTCATCTCATAAAGCGCGTACCTCACAGCTTGCTCGGCATCGCTCTTGCTTAGATTCTCCAACCAGTTTGGAACCTCAAGGGATTCAATTTCCAAACCAGTTAAACCGAAAATCACCATAATCGGTGTTGTATTCTTTGGTGCTCCCTCTGAACGCAATACGGGCTTATACCGTCGCCAATAAGCTAAGACACCTTCACGATATGCCATGGCGACTTCTTCGCCAAAGATTGGCGTTAGTTCTCGCCAACGACTACCAGTCCATTTAGTCGATGCGCCATCCTTCTCGCGAAGTTTCTCGTGCAAGTACCATTGAACGCGCGAAATATCTGCTGGATTCGGCAACTTCGGATCACGAGCGAGATTTAGATTCTTTTGTACAAACGTTTTATCGCGCTCGAATTGCTCTGCATCCTTTTTCGCGCGGGCTGCGGCTCGTTGCTTCCACTTTGCTTCTTCCTTTTTCCATTGGTTGGCTTGCGGCGGTGGATTCAGCATCAATTCCAGACGCTCTTCGAGTTCGGCGTTACTTGCGCACGATGATTTTAGCTTTTGAACGAGGTCCTTCGGCTTCCCATTTTGGGTATAGATCGCGAACGCAAGGGAAAGAGATACCAATTTGTCGTCTTGTTCGGTCCTAGATCGCATCCACTCACAAACGCGATCGAAATCATCGAGCGTGAACGTCCAGAACGCGCCGAATACTTGAGCTTGCCAATAATCGGTTACGCGTTCGGACTTTTTCCGTGTGACAATCTCCCGTGTTGTCTCAACGTCATACCAAAAAGACGCATTATTTAATTCTCGCCAATCGGAAACAGCCTTGTCGAACTCGACCTTGACGTTGCGAAGGTCGCTTTCCCAATGCTGCGCGGCTCGAAATTTGTACAGGACATTTAAGCTATCGCTGTGAGTTGCGTGCGCGTGCTTCTCTTTGATGAGTCGATTAACAGCGCGCGAAGCGGCGTTCATTAGCCATGAAAAACGCTGGGATATTTCGCAGTACCCTCGTTCTATGAAGGGTTGCTCATTCAAGAAGGAACGAAATCCGGCCAGTAAATGAGGCAGATGCTGTAACGGTGTCCGATCGACGAATGACTCAAGTGCGTCTGCAAACCGATCAACGGAATGGCGCCGCTTGTCCTCGCTTTTCTCTATCGCTGCCAGAATCCAATCAATAGTCTCGGCTGTCGGCTCTAGCTCAGTCACAAGCTCGCCTAACCAATCGCGATTTAGTCGCGGCGACTCTTTTAGGAAGGCTTGCCTTACTTCATCGAGATCGGCTTTTGTTCCAATCTCTCGCAAAGCCCTGAACGCTGAGATACGCGTGTAGCGCGATGCGGTGCTATTGAATGCAATGTTTTTGGCTTGTGGGAGAAGTGACTTCAGTCGTCCTAGCCAGATCATGCGAACAAGAAATCCGCTGACCTCGTCGTTGGACGCATACTTTGCAAGGAGCGTGGCGATGTCACTTTCGATGTCAGGTTGGGCAAATCGCTGAACAGCAGAATATTCAGTCGCAGAACGCACGATAACATTTTGCGCAATCTTCTCTGTAACCTCGCCAAGTATCTTTCGCCTTGTCCCCAGTGGTAAGGCACTTGGGTCGCCGCCCTCAAAGATGACCTCGGGCGCTATCTTGCTTATCTGCTCTCTAATCTTGTCGTCAGAGATAGCTAGCCAAGGTAGGATGGGGCGCATCGTTGGGACCAGCACGGTCATTCCGTACTGCCGGCGAAATAAGAGCGCCTCTATTGATCGTCGAGATGCTGGCCGCTCCAGCAAGTGCGCTAGCCACATCGCTGTCAAATATTCGCGTACAGATCGGTGATGAAATCGAACCGTCCCATAGATTGCGTTGTCAAATATCGGACGGGACAATAGAGCTGCGATCTCAGCGTCATCCCATCCAGGCAATGCGGACCTTGGCGATAGTCCCTTCTTGTTCTCCGAACCGTCGGGAACCCGGATTGTTTGCACTTGCGCCATGGTCGCTGCAGCAGCTAGCAGCATCGCCCCTTCACGAACTCGTTCGTTGGAAATTGGTCTTGCTTCGGCACGCTGTGCGTCCCGCTCGGTTAGACGGCGGGTGACGCTGTTCTCCATGATTTCAAGGCGGTTGCCGATGCGGCCCTTCTCTAACCAGAACGCAATCACTTCGTCCAAGTCCTGAGGCCTTGTCGTAAACGACCATGCATCAACGCGCTCAATCTCCTCCAGAAATTGGGCAGCATCTTTGACGCCTTTAGCTGCCGCGAATTTACCAACTTGATCGCGAGAAAGGTCATCCAGTGCGACGATCTTGAAATTTGGACTACCGGTTTCTTTTCGCTCTTCTGTTTCAAGTATGGTCTCAGAGATGATCGCATCGATCTCAAGATCAACTTCATCCGTGGCATTGTCTGCTGCAACGGCTTTGGTCTGGTGCGGGTAACCGGCATGTTTTTCACACAGATCGAAATCTGTCTTTGGGCGCCAAGCATGCGTTCGACCGGTTAGTACAAGCGTTACCCTTTCTTTCGCTTTTTCTATTCGCTTACCAAGTCTTCGAATTGCACGTTCGAAATCCTGAGGACTTCTCAGCCGAGCTTCGTCAACCGAATCGAGCAGAAGCCAACCAGCGTCGGCCGATGCTAGCCATGCGTCGAATTCTTCGGCTGAACCGATTTCGAAAGCGATCTCGAAATCGTCGGGTATTAGCTCCAGCCGCAAGAAGAACGCCGCTTTGCCTTCATCGCGTAGCCGTGCAGCAACGTGCCTAATTTCCTGAGTTTTTCCAGAGCCAGCTTCGGACAAAATGACGGTTCTGGGATTCTTTAACAACTCATCCCAAGAGATCTGGCTTCGGACAGCAAACACTTGAGAGATGTCTATATCGTCGCTCTTCCCGGCGTGCTCGGAAAGCTCATGGAATGTGCGATTCAATTCGACGAAATCGCTTTCACGTTCTGAATTGGCTGGCACGGCTAGGTGTCTCTCCCGAAAATGATTGACCACAAAGATATCTCAGGCGCGCGGAAGCTAAAAACATGGCATCAGTTTTGATTGTGGCAAGTCAGAGCGTCGCACAGCTCGTTATCAGCCGCTAAGTCTGTCAATTACCAATTCCGGTACTTCTGGCTGTTCACCCTGCTAGAGAAAGGCATTACAAGGCGTGCCACTCGCTCTGAAGAACTTACCGTAACGCAACCAGAGATCGGCGAACTCCTTCCGCAACATGATCGCGTGAATCTGGAGGGAGAATTCGCATATCGTCCGGACACTGCTGGCCACGATACGCCGCACGTTCGCATCCAATATGTTCGAATGCATCAAGATGTGGACCGCGCCTATGTAGTCTGATCGGCATCAATGCTGCATTGAGGCGCTTGTGCGCTCGAACAGCGCAATACGGATTGCTGCCTAGAAGCGCTCACCAACCAATTGGAGCGTCATGTGCCCTCGTTCAGATAGGTCTATTCAAAGGCTAGGCCAGATAATCGAGAGCTTGATCGCTAGAGCACGAGCCAATCCGGTGCGGTGAATGTGAACGCCGATTTCCCCCAAGGTCGATCCTGGAGGAGATGTCCAAGAGCACCAGTTAATGCTGGTCACGACGATATCGTCGTCTCCCCACAGTAGAAATTTGGCGTGAAATCCTTCCGAGATGCGCAGTAATCGTACGCCACGATCCCGAACATCAAGCGCCAAGTTTGCAGCGCCAACACCGGTGACCTTCCCTGCAACGCTCCCATAAATGACCACAGGTTCAGTGGTTGCAGTGGCCGCCGCAACCTCGGCCGGAATTATCGCACTCGGAAACGCCGAGTTACCAAACTTGTCGCTAGCAACGATGAAACGAGTTGGTCGACTTCCGCTCGCCTCCCGCAATACTGCATCGTGCGACTGTCCCTGCACGAGTCGAGCTGCATGAGGACCTCCAACGGCCGGCCGCCTGGCAAGCACGGTAGCGCGTGTATGCAGTTCCGCCGCCGTTTCGGCTCGAAAGCCGGGTTTAGAAACAAGCGCTGCAAAGGCTTCAAGAGATGCTGCTACCAGCGCCGGCTCGCGCAATACGACAGATAGCTCCATTCGCTTGAAGTTGGTGTAGAGCCAATTGCACGAGCCTATCACGGCAAAAAAGTTCTCTTCGCCATCATCAGCTATCAACAGTTTAGCGTGCGACCCAGTGGACTTCAGATGGATTCGTACCCGGTCGCGCAACATCTCATCGGCGGCGATTTCCTGCGCAAGCGCGGTCGCTTCGCGCATCGTCTTTTCGCCAGGCTCGTCGCTGGTGCCTGAACCCCAAAATATATCTATCTTAGCGCCTCTGCGAACGGCCTCGCGAAATTCCCGGGTCCATGCCGAGAAACCGTCTCTCCTCAAGAATGTCGAATGGATAAATATCCGCCTAGTTGCACTACCAAGGATACGCTTCATCAATTCACGGTGCCCATCCCCGCCGAATACTATGTCGGCGTCGTCGATCCGCGTAGAAACGGTAGGACCGATTGCGAGATCGTCCTCATCGTTGATCATCGAATCGACAACAATCGGTCGCGCTGCCTGCGTGGTCTTGGCGACGCGCGCAACCTCCGCTAACAGCGCAGCTGGAGCAGTACTTGGAAGGCCTCTCATATCGTCACCATCGACGACAACCATCATGAACTCATTCTGTCTCTCGACAAACGTATCCCCATCGAAGAACAAGAGGTTTTCATCCTCCCGGAGTACTTTCTGAATACGAATGAAGTTTTCCGGTGGGGTCGTCTTGGGCAGCGTTCCCCTCACTTGTATGTTGCGAACGTCGATTCCGTTCTCGCGGAGAGACTGAATTGCCAAGTCCGATTTGGCTTCAACGTCCCGCCGCTTGTAGACCGTTCCGGAAATCGTGTCATAGACGAACGCAACATTGCGAGTGACGCGCTGTTTAGCGGTCGGTATCGACGACCCGCTAGCGACCACCGCTTTGCCGTACGTCGTCGTCCGAAAGGCGGGAACGCCACCCAGAATAACCGACTCAACAAGTCTGAAACGCATCATCCGCAATATCACCGCGAGCACTACGCGCCGGGGCACGTCAATTTCATCGGCCAACTTGCTTGCGGATTGGCTTTCTCGGGAAAGCGCCCAGAGAATTAGTTCGTCAAGCGCGCTCCATCCACGCCCTTTTTCAATCACCGCTTTCGCCGAGACGCGTCTAATTGGGATGGCGACCAGCACACTCATCGACGCCCTCGCCGGACTTCGTGTGCTCCAATGACAGTTGCCGCTGGTCCTCCCCGATCGCAGGCTTGCTTTGCTAACTGATCAACTGTCTTGAGAAAACGAACGATGAAGGAAAGCTCATCCTTCTGATCATCGGTTGCATGGCGTGAAGCTTCGCGCAGGAATTCAAGAGAACCCACGATAACTAGCTGCAAACGCGCCCTGCTCAGCAACACGTTCATTCGCCGGGAATCGCGCAGAAAGCCCAGAGCGGGTACACCCGTCTGCGGATTATTCCTGACGAGCGAAACGACGACGAGGTCAGCTTCCGTTCCTTGCGAAGAGTCGACTGTCCCACAGAAATTTTCGTCATCGTTGAAGCTTCTAAAACCGCTCAGGCTTGAGTGTTTTAGTTTCACCAGATCTACAGCGCTATTCAATCGCTGCAATTGGGACCTATACGGTGCCAGCACCGCCAACGATGGCTTTTCCTCAACTTGTCCGGTCACCTTCAGCCTCTCGAGGAGATCAGCGACCATCTTAACCTCGGTCGGATTGTTCCACCGGGGCCGATCGGATTCCACTGGCCTTGCATTGCCGGTCCTGCTGACGTGCGGCATGTCAACGAATACAAGTGGTGAGGTAGGAAAATCTGGTCCGAATGAAAACGGTAGCGGTTTCGAAGCTTTGGCTTTCCTGCGCGGGCTAGTCTCAAGTCGGCCCCTGTAGAAGCAAGCCGATATCAGGTGCGCAATCTTCGGATCCATACGGTGCTGAATCAACAGCTCGCTGGATGCCGAGCGACGGGCTCCAGCTGCAACCGCTCTGCGAGACTCATCTTCGACCACAAGAGCGCGAAATGGCTCGAAAACGCGCAACGCCATCTTGCGAATCTTCGTTAGTTCCTCGTCGTTCTGAGCAAGCGCAATTAGTTCGTCCAATCCGCTATCGTAGAATAGAGGTCCAATCGTCTTATCGGCACTTCCAATAAGTGCTCGCACAGATGAGCCATTTCCTAGTATTGAACAAATGCGCTCGCTATCGAAAGGTGGCAGTTGATTATGATCTCCGATGAAGAGTCGACGTCCCGACAGTGCAAGCGGCGCCAGGAGGTCCGGTCCCGTTGCCTTCGCGGCCTCTTCGATGACGGTCCAATCGAACTGGGCGCCCTCGTCAACTAGTCTCTCGACGTCTGAAGACGTGCTAGTAGAAAACACAAGATTTGCTGACTCCAAGACCAAAGCAGTGTGAGCTCTCATCCCCTCACTCTCTCGGCGCTCAGTCGACGACGTCTTTGAACTCACATCTTTCTTAAAGGCTTCCTGAAGCTCTGCAATTCCGGACCTCAATCCTTCCGGCGCACTCGACACAAGCTTGGACCTGGCCGCGCTGTCGAGATATCCGATCGCTCGTAGTCGTATATCGTCATCTGTGGATATAGCGCCATCCGGCCCGGGCGACCTAACAATTATGGCGTCTGTCCCGGTCTGCGATAGCAATCGACTTGTCGAACGCAGCACATGATCAAGCGCCTGGTGACTTTGAGCGCTGACAAGAATGCTAATGGCGGGTTCCGTCGTTAACTTCCGACGAAGCAGTTCGCTGACAAGCTTCGTCTTTCCGACGCCCGGGGGCCCTACGACTAGATGTGTCGGAGCCGTCGACCATAGCGCTTCAAGCGCTGCCTGTTTTGCGAAATCCAGATCGTTGAAAAACTGGTCTCTTTCAACGGTGTCACCAGTAGCCCTCAAATTGCGTCGTGGATCGGTGAACATCGTAACCAGGTCGCGCTGCTCTTCGAGCACACGTGACGTTCGGAGCCTCCGCTTTATCAGACTTTCCGTGCCATGATCGCCGCTCTTGCGGAGAAAAAGCGCATCTTCTCGTTGCGGAACGTCGAAAGCAGAGAACTCGTAGACTGTTTCTCCAGACGGGCCTTTTACAGCGGTGACGAAGCGAGCAGGAACATCTCCTGTGCCGCTCCCGCCCAACCCTCCCGAAGTGCTGATCCTCCAATCGACGTCGACTCCTTGATCGTCCTTATCAAACATCGCTTCCATGACATCCACGGTCTTACGGCCACGAATGGCTGTGGCGATTTTGTCTCGATCCGTCTCGCGAGGCACAATCTGAATAACAAACCTACCACCCTCCCTACGCGTTCCTACGGCTTCGACCGGCAGTATCTCAAGTGTGTGCAGAATAGCTTCCACGGATTGAACCAACAAAACCGCAAGGCGGAGCGTTTTGGTCTCGGGATCCTCTTCGGCAGCGCCCTCCCGCACCAGCGGCAGTGTCCATTCTATGGCGTTGCCGGAAACTTGCGCGAGAGCTTTGCCGGCGGCCTCCTTGTTGGAAAGAACATCAATGGAATGCCGAATCGGAAAAACCTCACTATCGCGCATTGCGAAACCGGCTTTCCGCGGCATAACGGATACAATTACTGCGACCTGCCAAGTTGCAGCCCCAAGATCCGAAAACGGATGCAAGCGATAGGAAGTAGTATCGGTAAGCAGAAACAAATGATCGGGATCATCCTCGCCCTCGGGCACCGCGACTCTTGCGCCCGTCGCAAGGTCGCTCACCACGAATGACCTTTGTGCTTCGAGATCCGCCGAGTCGATAGCGCCTTCGCTGATGTCGTAGATCGCCTCTGCCATCTTCCGGCTCGGTCGAAAAAGTAACAGGAAGTTCCCAGTCCGTGGAGCGTTCCGCCCTGAAAGCTCGCGAATAATTGCAGCCACCCTTCGCGTCATTGCCTTCGATTCAACGACGTCTTCGCGATCCGGGTCGATCGCCGTGCGAAGCAACTCAATTTCGATCTCAGTAAGCTCTACGAAATCGCCCTCCTCCACATACGGGTCCTGTCGCCGGACACCTTCCGGATCAACGCCGAGAAGCTTCGCAAACATCGATGCGAGAGCTCTCCAATCGTGAGCATAGGAATAGGTCAGACTTTCAAGGCGGCCTCTGGCAGATTGTAACGACGGCTCCGCCGGTATCGGCTCTCCCAACACCAGACTCCATTCGAAGCCACCAAGCCGAAAATCTGGCTCAGCTAAACCTTCCGTGAAAACTGCGTAGTCGTCGATACGGCCATGGAGAAGACCCCGAGAATGTAAGATTCCGAGTGCCTTGGAGAGCCGAACAAAGTTTTTCCAAAGGACAATGCGGTTTGCCGGAATTTCGAGCGATCTAAGCCAATAACGCTTTGAGGCAGTCTTCAGCTTTCCTGCAAGCGGCATCGGTCCGGGTTCGTGCACAATGCAGAACGCGTCCAACGTCTCTATCATTGCCACGACGCCCGCGAATAAGTCGTCAGAGCCGGGATAGCTCATGACGCGATCTACCTGTAGCCGCTCGTGGCGCCAGAGCTCGCGAAGTTCATTGTCAGCATCTGTACCGGTCTTGGGCCAATATTTTAACAACCGATCTTGGCCGGTCGTTCGCTCGACGCCCTCAATCAGAGCTGGTCTAAGCACTTGGCTTTGGGGTCCACGCAGATAGTCTTCGGGCAGCTGAAATAGGTCTTCAAGCGCGGGCAGGGAGTTTTTGCGGGACATGCACCAATATTAGCCAGCGCTTCGCGATTCGATACTGTCTGAAATATCAGCCCTTCGGTTGATAGAGCATTCCGTTTAGCACCAAGAAGAAACTACGGGTGCGCAGATCGCACTAGAAAACCTTAAGCGGTTCAATCCCATTGGGACTGTAGCCCTCGAGGGGAAGTCCGCCGCGCAGCTAGGTGGTCATTTCGGCACCCCGTCTCTGCCGCAAGTGCACCACGCCATCGCCACCACGTAGTGGTTTCTTCTTCATCTCCAATGCAGTCTCCAGAAAAACGGGAGCTTTCAATGTCGAGGCCAGAGACTTTGGGAGTATTGCGGTTCGATTTTATTGCACTTGGCTTTCTGGAGACTGGGGCGCGATAAGAAAGCCCGCTGTTGGCGGGCATTTCTATGCTCCAAAAAGAATATTCATTGAAATCGAGACTGCGTGGCTGGGGCGGGAGGGATCGAACCTCCGAATGGCGGAATCAAAATCCGCTTGATTATTCAGTGATTTCAAGGGGCGCTTGGAAAAAATGGCCAAAATGGCCTCTAGCGAACTCAATAGCTTAGCAGCCGTTTCCAAACAAAAAGCGCTCGGCACACGGGATCCGTCGCGGCAAATCAGGTGGCGAATTGTGCCGACGTGCACAAGAGCTTCGCTATCGAACAGCTGCCCTCCGAAGGCGAAGGCCACACGTTCGAATCGTGTCGGGTGCGCCAGCAAATTCAGTGGCTTGCGCATATCTTCAACGGCGCGCAAAAATCGAAACTCACCAAAGACTCACCATCGGAATGTCGGCATTCGCGCGTAATCGGCGGCCACAAAGGCGCGTGCCGGCCGGCGCCGCGGGCGCGCCTTGTCACCTGGCCGACGCACAGAGTAACGATTTAATCAACAGAAGCGTAGAGTGATCATTCAAGTCCTCGGAGCGCGCCCACATGCCGACCAATCCCTTTACCGATGCCTGGCATTTCCTGACCGCGACGACGAATGATTATCTGCATCAGGGAAACTGGCGCTTTCTAGTCCTTGCGCTGTTCTGGGCGCTGCTGCTCGCCGGCATTGCGGCGGCCTTCCAGAATTGGCGGGAGGATCCGACGCAACGTACCGGCCGACACCTCGGAATCTGGGTAGTCCGGGTCCTGATCGGCTGCATGTGGTTCCAGGGGATGTTGTGGAAACTGCCCCTGCCCGTCTCCGACGGTTTGCAATACTGGACCGAACAGGAGACGACCAGCGCAGCCTTCGAGTTTCACCGTACGTTCATGAAGGATATCGTGTTGCCTCACATGACGATCTTTGGGCCGATCGTCTTTCTTGCTGAGTTGGTGTTCGCAGGATCGATGCTGCTCGGTCTTGCGGTGCGTTTCGTGAGCGTGCTTGCCATCGCCTATACGCTGCAACTCTGGCTCGGCCTCTATGGCAATTCGTCCGAGTGGCCGTGGACGTACATGTTCCTGGCCCTGCTGATGTTCCTGTTTGCGCTCGAGGCTGCAGGCCGCAGTCTCGGCTTGGATGCTTGGCTGCACCGCAACGTACCTGCCGTGCGCGACGGGAAGGGATCTATCGGCTGGTTCTTCAACATCGCGGGCTAGTCGTTATCGTTTTGCGTGGGAGACGAGCAGATGATGGCGCTGGCCCGCGCGGTTACGCTTCTTGTGGGTCTGTCCGCAACTTGCGGACACGCCGCCGACATTGGCTATTTGGCTCGGCCAGGACTCCCTGCACAGGAGTTTCCCGCGCCTCAGCGCGCAGTTGCGCAGATCGTCAGCCCAAGCCGCGGCTCCGAGGAGCGTCGCGATTCACTGGATGAGACCGGTCAGATCGCTCGCCTTCTTGAACTCAAGCCAGGCATGACAGTCGGCGACGTTGGTGCCGGCGGAGGCTACCACACGGTTCGCCTCTCCCGGCTCGTCGGTCCCACCGGCTCCGTCATCGCCCAGGACGTCACTCGGGATTACCTCATCGCGCTCGCCAGGCGAACGGAACGGCTGAAGCTGACAAACGTCAAATTCGCGCTAGGCGAGCCGCACGATCCTCGCCTGCCGGCTTCCTCGCTGGATGCCGCGATCCTCGTGCACATGTATCACGAGATAGCTCAGCCCTACGCCTTCCTCTATAACCTCCTGCCTGCCCTGAAGCGGAGCGCGCGGATAGGAATTGTCGATCTCGAGCGTCCGACAGCGGAGCATGGCACACCAATCGAGCTGTTGCGTTGCGAACTGACCGCCGTTGGCTATCGCGAGATCGCCACACATCAGCTCGCGGGCGATGGCGGATATCTGGCGGTGTTTTCGCCACCAGAGAATCGAAAATCTCCTCGGGACATCGTTGCCTGCGAGAATCGCGCCGGCACGCGCTGACCACAGCTCCTGAGAACTACTGTCTGCGGGTAGTTCTGAGCTCGCGCGCGAGGCGAACGAAGGTCTTCGAGATCGACCAGGCCGCCTTGACCCCCGCGACGGGATTGCCCGAGACCTTTGACACCCCGCCGATCCGACGCCGCTGCCCGACGGCGATTTCCAGCGCCGGCAGGCGGGCGGCCGCGACCCGCATCAGCATTTCCAGATTCCAGCCATACGTCTCCTCCCTCATGCCGAGACGCCCAAGTTCGTCCCGCCTGATCGCACGGAACGGCGACATGTCGGTGAAGCTTGCGCCATAGAGGAGGCGCAAGAGCACCCTTGCGACATGAGCCGCGACGACCTGCTGTAGCGAAAGACTGCCGGGTTCGCGCGCGCCACGAACGCGTGAGCCGATAGCGAGAGAGGCTTTTCCAGCGACGATCGGCGACAGCAGGTCAGGAATGAACTCCGTGGGATCGCTGCCGTCTCCATCGAGAAAGAGGATGATGTCGGCGTCGCCGCGCACAGCGGCGATGCCCGCCTTGATAGCGCGACCGTAGCCGCGTCGCGGCTCGACGATCACGCGAGCACCGGCGGCCTCTGCCCGCTCGGCCGTGCCGTCCCGCGAGGCTCCGTCGACAACGATGACTTCGTTCACGTTCTGCGCCAGCACCGCAGTTACGACTTGGCCAATCGCCGTTTCCTCATCGACGCAGGGAATGATGGCCGAAACGATGGGCGGGCGGTGCGTGACCTGCTGCTGCACGTCCTTCACAGGCTCCAGCGCAGGCCGCAATTGGCGCAGCATTTGGGCGGCTCGTCCGAAAGCAGCGCCGCACGAAACTCCCGATACGCAGGACCATTCCAAATATCATGCAGGGATTGCCGACCTGCATGGCCAAGCGTGTAGTTGTCGTAGCCGTGCTGCGAGAACGGCGCGATACAGCACGGCAACGCCCGGCCATTGGCCGTGAAATACATCAACGACCACGGCCGTCGGCACGGCGACCACGGCGAGCCGTCGCAGCTGCCCTTCAAACTTAGCCCCGGCTCGCTTGCTGCACCCGACGCACTGAAGGTCAGCCCAAGGGTACGCGCAAGATCCTCGGCCTGTTTCAGATAGACCGCTTCCCCCTCGGTCAGGCGTTCGAACAGTGCCTGATCGGGCCGTGCCTTGCCGATGGCGGCTTCGTCGAAAAAAACGAGCCGTTGCAGATAGACTTCTTTGACGCCGATCTCGGCTGCAACTTTCACGAATGCCGGAAGCTCCTCGACAGTCTCCTTCAGGCCCGTGAGCCACATGGAAACCTGCGGCTTGGTGTGCCCCTCCCGCTCCTGCAGCTCACGAAACGCACGCACATTGCGGATGATGCGACCGAAATAGTCCCTGCCACGTATCGCCTTGAAGCTCTCGCGGTTTGAGGCGTCGAGCGACACACGCAGCTCATCGAGTCCGGCATCAATCAGCGCACGGCCGTTGCGCTCACTGAGGACCGTTCCATTGGTGTTGAACAAGACATAGACGCCGCGCTCTTTCAGGTATTTGACCATTCGCGGCAGGTTGGCAACCAGCATCGGCTCGCCGACACCGTGCAGAACCGCACGCGCGAGCGCGGGTACCTGATCGACAATCGACGTGAACAGATCCCAGCTCATGTCCGCCGGAGGCTCGAGCTCCTCGTAGGTGCGCGGACAGGTCGTGCACAGCAGATTGCAGCGGTTGGTCACTTCCAGGTAAAGGCAGACCGGCGGACGCTCCGCGACCCCGGTACGCTCGCCCGTGACCGACTCGTGATAGCGGCGCGGGTCGAACGGCGCCTGCGTACCTGTCTCCATACCCTTGCCGGAGGGGCTCATTGCGACAACCCTTCGTCTGCAGTCCGCTGCATGCGGGTCCTCAAGTTCGCAACAATCAAGGCCAGCAAGAGACCTCCGAACAGAACCGATTTGGTCACCATTCTCGGGATGTAGAAATCCCAGTCGAGCTGCTCGGACAATAGCAGCGCGCCAATCGACACGACCCACGTTGGCGCCGAGCCGCACAGGGCGGCGAATGGCATAATGACGAGAAAATACCAAGGACGGTTGGGCGACAACAACAGGAGGGTGATCAGTAACAGCATGTTGAGGTCGGCAAGACGGGCAGCGATGCTGCGATCAGAGCTGCTGGCCACAGAGAGACCCTGGAACACGAGGAAAAGCGCGGCCAGCACGACGTAAGCGACGACGTCACCCTGATGCTCGCCAGCCACGAGCCGCCAGAGCGACAACAGCCAGAGATCGTTGCCGGCACTGATCCCCTCTTCCATCAGGTAACCTTTCGTCAGGAATCCAAGAACTCCCCAACCGAGCGACAAGTAGGGAAGATAGCAGAGCGCGATGGTGGCGATCAGCACGAGCGGCATTTTGAGATCCCACGGGCGCCAGATGTCGGCCAGCACGGGCGCAACATACGGTTTCACCAGCACCGAACACGCGATCACGAAGGCTCCACGGAGAGCATGGCCGGTCAGGGCAATCCACAGGCCCAACATCATCAGCGCAACCATCAGCGCGTCGACATGGCCGCTGTTGGCAATCTCCCACACGGGTAGTGGATGCCAAAGATAGGCAGCCACGCGCGTCACCGGGCGGTTCATGCGCCGCAACAGGAGCATGATCAATGCAACTGTGACGGCCTCGCACCCCAGCAGCGCGAGGCGCATCACTGTCACGCTTTCACCGAACCGGGTGACAATGAAGAAGAAGAATTGCGCCACCGGAGGATAGATAGTTACGGCGGTATCCGCGCGGTTGATGTGAGGAAAGATCATCCCGTCGCGCAGAAACACCAATGCCTCGTCGGCTGGCATGTAGCGATAAGGATTGATGCCAGTGGCCTGAACCCTGCCATCCCAGACATAGCGATAGACGTCGCTGGACAGAAGTGGATCAAACAGCAGCACATAGGCTCTCAGCACGATCGCTAGCCCGATGATAAGCCACAGTGCGCGATCAGGTGGCGAGCGCTCCGCCAGACTCGTCGCTACGATCGTCAGCAGACCTGCAACCATGCTCAGAGCAATGAAGGCATTGTCACCGGCCGTCTCGAAGGCATAAGGCGTCACCAGGGTTAGACCGGTCAGGACGATACCGATGCCGGCGAGCCCGCGAAGCGAAGACAGTTTGTGGTCGGAGCGTATCAGTCGACCGAATTGACCGGTGATCGCTCGTCGCAAGGGCTTCATTTGCTTACCTGCGGTACGTCCTTCAGAAGAGCCCGGCTCGCCGGAGCAAATCCGCCGCCGCGAAAACGGGTCGAGCGCCCGGCCAGCTCATCCTGCAGCCAACGCAAGGTCTCGATGTCGTCGACATCGTACCATTCCGGCAGCAGCGTTGCGGCAAGCCCGATTTCGGCGGCGCGCTCGCATGTGCTGCGGGCCACGGTTTCCGTTCCCCACGCGATCTGCGTAAACAAGTGCTTGTGCGGCTGCTTCAAGCCAATGAGATAGTAGCCACCGTCGCTTGCTGGCCCAAGCACCATCCGATCTCCGGGCTCGCGCATGGCTTCAACAGCCTGTATCAGCAAACGGCTTGGCAGCGTCGGGCTGTCGCCATTGACGAGCAGGACACAGTCGTGTCCGGCATCCAGGAGAGCGCGTGTCGCGCCAAGCAGCACGTGTCCCAGGTCGTTGCCAGCCTGTAGCAGAAGCTCGAACTCTGCCGGGAGCAGGCGACGCATGATGTCTTCCGCACCCGCCGGAGCGTAGACGCCGTAGCCGCGCCTGCCGAGTGCCGCAGGCACCGCCTCGATTGCCGCGGCCACGTCGCGCACAAAGCAGGCGGACAGCTCCGACGCTGCAACTTCGCCAATGGCTCTCGCAAGCCGTGTCTTTGAGCGGCCGGGCTGCGGCGCCTTGCAGATGATCCCGATCGCCGCGGCACTCACGGCAGCCGGGACCGCAGGCGATGGGCGGCGATCGCGATCAATTGCAACGCGTCGCGACTGCCATCCGCTTCGCCTTTTTCAAAATCTCCATCGACGCGTCCCATTTGATTTGTCACATGGGCGAAACACAGAACGGGCTTTTGACGGACTTGCGCGAACGCGTAAAGCGCAGCGGCCTCCATTTCGACTGCCATCAGGTTCCTTTGGGCCATAGCGTCGATTGCGGACTGGGTTTCACGGAACGGCGCGTCGGTCGTCCAGGTCGTGCCGGTAAGCACCGGCACGGAACATTCGTCGAATGCACCGTCGAGAGCCGTGATCAATCCGGCATCAGCATGCGAATAGTCCGACGCTGCCATATAGTGATAGCTGGTGCCTTCGTCGCGCAGCGCACGTTCCACCATGATGAAATAAGGCGGTGGGCGTATGGGCACGATCTGTCCGGAGGAGGTGACGCTGATCAGCAGTTTGCAGCCTGATGCGAACATCTGCTCGGCGATCAGCACCGCGAAAGGGGCACCCACGGCGCAGCCGACAATTCCGAAATCAATCCCGCCACGGCGGAAGGTGTGGAGCTGCGTGTGGTAGCAGGCCCATCCCGGTTCGAGCCGGGCTTCGCCAAGGGCAAGCAGGCTCCGCACGATGTCGCCGTCAGGGTCGAGCACGCAGACATCGGGAATGCTGGAGTCCGTAATCCGCTTTTGCCTGCGCGCTTCGCGCAACAGACCTTCCGGCGCAAATGCGGACGGACTCGCGTAATGCTTTTGCGCGAGGATGGGCGGGATCTCGCCGTCATTGATCGCCATCACCAGGACAAGTCTCGTCAGGCCATTCCCGGTCATTGGTAGCGGTCTCCCCAACGGCGGGCAAGCGCCGCCAGGGTTCGCCGGCGCCACAAAAAATAGTTTTCGACCCATGTAACAAGATGGCTTTGAAGAACGTAATACCTTCGGCCCGTGTTCGCTGTTGGTTTGGCAGAAACTTGCCAAGCCCCGAAGCTCGTTGTGTTGATCCGATGGTGCCGGTCGCGTAGGATCGGATAGGCGGGGCGATATTTCCGAACTTGGTAGGCAGCGCCTGGGTGTCGAGGGTCGTCATGAATCACGAGACCGCAGTTTCGAATGCCAAAGAAATCGCCGATCGCATTCTCGCACCGGCGGCCAGGCAGAACGACAAGGAAGCTCGATTTTCGGCCGAGGCAATCGCNNAATCGCGGCGCTCGGTTCGGCGGGATTGCTGGGGATCATGCTACCCGCCGAGGTCGGCGGCTCGGCCCTGGGACCGCGCACGTTCGCTGCCGTCGTTGCAACGCTCGCAGAAGCGGACGCGTCCGCCGCGATGGTTTATTTGATGCACATGAGCGGTACCGCAACGATCGCGGCGGCTCGCCCGAGTGCGACGGTCGCGCAGACGCTAAAAGACATCGCGGCCGGAAAACACCTGACTACCCTGGCGTTTAGCGAAGCCGGATCGCGCAGTCACTTCTGGGCGCCAGTCTCCCGTGCAACTCGGAACGCTGTCAACGTGCACCTCACGGCCAAGAAGTCATGGGTGACAAGCGCCGGTCATGCGCAAAGCTACGTCGTCTCGGCGCTTGCACCTGAAGGCAAGAGTCCAACAGATTCAACCCTTTATCTTGTCGACAGAAGCACGAGCGGCCTCTCGGTTGCCGGCCCATGGGATGGTCTTGGGTTGCGCGCCAACGCGTCCGCGCCGATGATCCTCGAAGATTGCGAGATCGCACCTGGTCTCCAGCTGACCGACGACGGCGCCGGGTTCAAGGCGATGCTGGAGGTCGTGCTTCCGTTATTCAATCTCGGAACATCGGCGGTAGCGCTTGGTCTTTGCCGGGCTGCGGTGGCCGGGACCGCGGCGCATCTCAATGGCGCTCGCTTCGAGCATTTGGGCCAGACCCTCGGCGAGAGTCTGCCGACACTTCGTGCACAGCTAGCGACGATGCAGATCGACACTGACGGGCTTGCAGCACGCCTCGACGATCTTGTCGATCATCTTGAGCGCCCCCGAGATACTACCATGCTACGCGTACTCGAGTGCAAGGCGGCGGCGGGCGATGTTGCCATCGCCGTGACCTCGGCGGCGATGCGGGCGTGCGGAGGGGCTGCGTTTTCCAAGCATCTCGCCATCGAGCGATTGTTCCGCGATGCCCATGCGGGCGCGGTCATGGCCCCGACGGGCGATGTGCTGCGCGAGTTCATCGGGAAAGCCGTTTTGGGAATACCACTGTTCTGAACGCGAGAGCGCCGTGCAGTTCGGCTGCGCCTGGATCGCGATCGATCACATTCGAATATGGGCTTGAGAAGCGAGAAGCAATCATGAGCCGAACGATCTGGGTGGGCGCCGTCGCATATGATCCAAAGGTGGTCGGAATCTGGGAGGGCATGCGACGCTACTTCCACGAGGAAGCGCGCCTACTGGTCGAGGTGGTGCTGTTCCAGAGCTACGAAGCGCAGGTCGCCGCCCTCCTGGCCTCAGCCGGCGAGCCTCTGCCGCACATTGATATCGGATGGAATACGAACCTCGCCTACGTCCAGGCCGATGCCTGGAGTGACCACCGATGCCGACCTGTCGCGATGCGCGATACGGATATCGGCTGGACGACCAAGATCGTCGCGGTCACCGGCGGATCTGTCGCTAGCCTTGCTGATCTTAGGGGCCGAACCCTGGCTCTCGGTAGCCGCGACAGCGGTCATGCGGCAATCCTCCCGGTTTATTTTCTGCAGCGCGAAGGGCTGGTTGAGGGGAAGGACTTCCAAACGCTGCGGTTCAACAGCGACGTTGGCAAGCACGGCGATACAGGCACAAGCGAGGTCGAGGTCGTTCGCGCGGTGCTCGATGGCCGCGCCGATGCAGGCGCAATTGGCAGCCCATTCTGGAAAACCGTGCGCACCGAGCGCCTGGTGCCGGAGGGCGCGTTGACCGAGATCTGGACCTCGCGGCCTTTCAATCACTGCATGTTCACGACGCGGTCGGATCTCGACCCCTCACTGGAGCAGCAGTTTGCCAACGCGCTATTCGGGATGAGTTTCGACAACCCGGTGCATCGTCCCGTGCTCGAGGCGGAAGGGCTGCGACAGTGGATAACCCCGCAGCTCGAACCGTATGCGGATTTGCGAGAAGCGTCGGCTAAGCAGGGCTTTCTGACGCGACCTTAGCGGCCCTTCCAAAACTGATGCGGCGGCACGCACGCTCTCCACGAAACCATCAGGCGCAGTTGAAAATCCTGGCCAATCGGCGATGGTGCTCAGTTTCGCGATCAAAGGCGCGGCGCACAGCTGCGAAGGTTTCGGCGAGCGGAAAGATTTCTGGGCTGACCAGAAGGTCGTTATCCTCGGCTCCTACCGGATGCCAAAACACGCCCTCCGCCGTAATCGTCACCTCGGGAACCAGGTCTGCCCTTGCTAAAGCGATGCCCCGTGTAGCGGAGCCTCGCAGCGCAATTCGCCTGATCACCCGGTTCTCCTCGCCGACGTGATGGACATCAAGGAAGCCGCGAAACTCGTCGGCCTCTGCGTCAGATGATACTGTCGCCGCAATTCTCACACGGAAACCTTCCGCGCGGACCTGCTTGACCCCTTTCCACGCTCGGGCCCACGTCCCCTTGCCACGATGGCTGTCGTGGCGCTCCGGCGTGGGGCTGTCGAGGCTAATCTGGAAAGTTACGCGCTCGCGCGGCAATGAGCGCAGCGTTTCGAGCCGACGTCCCGCCAATAGCATGCCGTTGGTGAGGACGGTGGTCGGTGCCGCAGCAGCACAGGCTGCAAGGATCTCGCCGATATCCGGCAGCATGAACGGCTCGCCGCCGGTGACAAAAATCTCACTCACGCCAAGCTCGGCGGCCTCAATCGCGATCCGTCGTATCCGCGCGATACCAAGAGCCCGCCGCGGTGCTTTGGGTGACGAGCGTACGCAGCAATAATCGCAGCTGAGGTTGCAATCGAAGTTGGTGTAGAGCCACAAGCGCGAACCGACAGGCCGATCTTCTCCCACATTCTCAGGCGCCTCTCCGTACCGAAGCACCCATCGCGTGCGACCGTCTTCGACCGCCGCGTCGACCAAACTATTACGGGTGAAGCGACACCATGCCTCGAGCTCGGGACCGACACTTGGATCGCCGCTGATCACGGCCACAAGGTCGCCCTCACGGCTGCGGCGCAGCACAGCGATCAAATCCGGCAGAAGGCCTGAGGCAAATGTCTTGGTGCCGGCGTCGAGTTCAACGTTCGCCTTCGCTCTCATATAGTGCACTATAACCCTTGCCTCAAGAAATCCAAGACGGACTGGCGCCAGATTGCACCGCTCCAACCATATTTGATGCAGTCGCATGCCTCGGCCTACGGCTACTGGCTGGTTTACCAATCGGGGCATTTCGCTGGCGCACACGGCCAAGCTTGTAAACGTTCAGCCTCTTCATGCCGCGCGCACATCAACGACCGAACTGCTGAAACAGTTCGATCTGTCCCCTTGTGTGTTGCCGGGTCTGCCTCGAGCGCCTGCTTCCCCTTTGCAGCCCATAGCGCTCGTGCCCGTTCGCCTTGATCGCTTTTGAGCTTGTCGGCCATCCAGAGCAACGCGCCGAGAATGGTGGCGCGGTCGTCGCCGGTCAGGTTCACGATACCGGCTTTAACGACCAGGCCGCCGAGTTCGATGAGGTGCCGCGTGCGCTTGCGGCGCTCGACCTGCCATGTGCGCATGTCATGTCGCGCCTTCGCGGCTTGATGCCGGTTGCGCGCCGCTCGGTTGCGCAGGAGGGCCGTCCGTGTTGCGGTCAGTTGTCGGCGCATTTCGCCTTGCCCGGCCTTGAAAAAACGCGGCGCCGCGCTTCGCCCATGCCTCCCTCTTTCCGGCCTCTTTCGTTTCGGCAAGCACGATCAGCGCGCCCGCCAGTTCATCCGCGCTGAGGCTATCCGCCCCGGTGGCAATGACCAGTTCACCGAGCTGCTGCACCTTGCGGCTCTTGAGGTCGCGCGCCTTGTCTTGAAGCGCTTTCAGTTCCCCGTCGAAATCCCTCGGCTTGCGCATCACGCCCTCCAGCAAATGTTGATGGACCGATGATAGTTGAGCCCTGGGAATTATCTGCAAAGTCGTCAGGACGGCCTGGGACGGGGTAGTCCCGCCCGAGAATTTTTCGAGGGAGGGCGCGCTTATACGTCGTGCCGACGTGCGCTTCGCCGTGTAGATGATCTATTCGCGATGGCGATCTATCATCTTCACGTCAAGGTCATTAGCCGCAAAGCCGGCTCCAGCGCGGTGGCGTCAGCCGCCTACCGCTCGGCCTCGCGGCTGCGCGACGAGCGGCTCGGGCGTGATCAGGATTTTTCCGCCAAACGCGGCGTCGTTCATTCCGAGGTGATGCTACCGGAGCATGCGCCGGAGGTGTGGCGCGACCGCGAGCGGCTCTGGAACGATGTCGAGGCGTCCGAAATCCGCAAAGATGCACAGCTTGCCCGCGAGATCGAATTCGCCATCCCGCGCGAGATGAGTGAGCGCGACGGCATCGAACTCGCCCGCGACTTCGTTCGGGGCGAATTCGTTGGTTTGGGCATGATCGCCGATCTCAATGTGCATTGGGACATGGCCGAGGACGGCATGCCCAAACCCCGTGCCCATGTCATGCTGACCATGCGCGCGGTGGACAAAAACGGCTTTGGCCAAAAAGTGCGGGAGTGGAACCGCACTGAGATGGTGGAGCGCTGGCGCGAACGCTGGGCGGAGATCGCCAATGAGCGCCTGGCCGAACTCGACATCGATGCACGGATCGACCATCGCAGTCTGGAAGCGCAGGGCATTGCGCTGGAGCCGCAAAGCCAGATCGGTGCGCCCGCTAAACGCATCGAGGTTCGGGGCACCGCAGACGAAGGGCTAGAAGCCGACCGCGCCGAGATGCACCGCGAGATCGCGCGCAGCAATGGCGCGCGGATCATCGCCGATCCCTCCCTTGGGCTGGACGCGATCACCCAGCAGCAATCGACCTTCGCGCAACGCGACATGGCGAAATTCGCGCATCGTCACAGCGACGGGATCGACCAGTTCAACGAAGTCATGGGCGCGATGCGCAGCGCGCCAGATCTGGTCGAACTCGGCAAGGACGCTCGGGGCGAGGATCGGTTCACCACCCTCGACATGATCGAGACGGAACAGCGCCTGCACCACGCCGCTAAACTGATGGCGGAACGGGAACGCCATGAGCTGCGTGACGCGGATCGCGAAGCGGCTCTTGCGCGTGGGGAAGCGCGCGGGCTTGTCCTTTCGGGTGAGCAGGCGGATGCGCTGGCGCACGTCACGGACGGGCGCGATTTAGGCGTCGTGGTCGGCCATGCCGGAACGGGAAAGAGCGCGATGTTGGGCGTGGCGCGGGAGGCCTGGGAGGCGGCGGGCTACGAGGTCCGGGGCGTGGCGCTGTCCGGCATCGCGGCAGAAAACCTCGAAAGCGGATCGGGCATCGCGTCGCGCACCATTGCCAGCTTGGAGCATGGCTGGCATCAGGGTCGGGACCTGCTCACCGCTTGCGATGTGCTTGTCATCGACGAGGCGGGCATGGTCGGGACGCGCCAGTTGGAGCGCGTGCTGTCCCATGCTGCCGAAGCCGGCGCAAAGGTCGTGCTGGTCGGCGATATCAGGCAGTTGCAATCTATCGAGGCGGGTGCGGCGTTCCGGTCGATCCATGAGCGCCACGGAGGGGCGGAAATCGGCGAGGTGCGCCGTCAGCGGGAGGATTGGCAGCGGGGCGCCACTCGTGATCTCGCCAATCGCCGAACCGGCTATGCGCTGGAAGCCTACCGCTCCCACGACATGGTGCATCAGGCGGCAACACGCGAGCAAGCGCGCGGCGATCTGATCAAGCGCTGGGACCGCGACCGGCAGGCGTCGCCCGACAAGAGCCGGATCATCCTCACCCATACCAATGACGAAGTCCTCGCACTGAACGAGGCAGCGCGCGAGCGGATGCGGGCCGTCGGCGATCTGGGCGATGAGGTGGGTGTGGCAGTCGAGCGCGGCGCGAGAAACTTCGCCAGCGGAGACCGCGTCATGTTCCTGCAAAACGAGCGGGGCCTTGGCGTGAAGAACGGCACGCTGGGGTCCGTCGAACAGGTCAATGGGCATAGCATGACCGTGCAGACCGATGACGGTCGATCCGTTCGGTTCGACCTCAAGGACTATAACCGGATCGACCATGGCTATGCCGCAACCATCCACAAGGTGCAGGGCCTGACGGTAGATCGCGCCCATGTGCTGGCGACGCCCGGCATGGACGCCCATGGCAGTTATGTCGCCCTGTCGCGGCACCGCGACGGCTTGGACCTGCATTACGGACGCGACGATTTTGCCAATCCGGACCGGCTCACCCGTACCCTATCGCGCGACCGGGCCAAGGACATGGCCTCGGATTACGAGCGTGCCGATCCGGCGCAAAGCTATGCCGAGCGGCGCGGCATCACCTTCCGCGAGCGCGTGGCCGAGATCGTGCGCAGGGTCGTGCCCGAGAAGGTACTCAACATGTTCGACGGCCTTCGCTCTCCCGGAGATGTGACCGGCCCGGATGGTGGACGGAGGCCGGATCGGGAAACGCCGGAAAGGGAAAGGAGCGGTACGGGAGCTGAGCGGCGCGCAACCGAAGCGCCGGAAAGGAAGGTGGCGGAAGAGCCGGAAAAGGAATTGCGTCGCGTGCGAACCCGAGCGCTCGTGCGCCATGCCCGCGCCACGAATGCGATCTTCGAGGCGCAGGAGATGGGCGGCGAGGCGAGTCCCGAGCAAGTGAAAGAACTACAAAAGGCCCGTGAGGTCTTCGAGGAGGTGCGGCCTTATGGCTCGCACGACGCCGAAGCCGCCTACAAGAAGGACCCAGAACTGGCCCGCGAGGCGGCCGGCGGCCGGATCAACCGCGCTATCCGCGCGCTCCAGCTCGAAACCGAACTCCGCATCGATCCGAGCCGCCGCGCCGACCGCTTTCTGGAGCGCTGGCGGAAGCTCGAGCACGCCAGCCTGCGCCATTATCAGGCAGGCGATATGTCCGGCTACAAGGCCACGCGCGCGGCGATGAGGGACCTGGCAAAAAGCCTCGAACGCGATCCGCAACTGGAGTCCATCCTCTCCAATCGCAAGCGAGAGCTCGGGATCGCGTTCGAATCAGGCCGCCGGCTCAGCCACGAATTGGCCTTCACTCACGGCATCGACCTCGGGAGAGGCCGGGGCCTCGGAATTTGATCTATCCTTTTTTCGGCTGGCTCTACGCCACACTACGGCGACGCTAAAAACTCTCTTGTGGGCCTGCAACGGCTGTCCTGTCTGGTCTCAGAAGCCATCAGAAACAGCCAGCCGGAGCCAGTGCGGCCATGCGAGAACCAGACCGCATCATCCGGTTGAAAACCGTCCTCGCCAGGACTGGACTGTCCCGGCCCACCATCTACCGTAAGATCGCCGAGGGCACGTTCCCGGCCCAGCTCAAAATCAGCACCAACGGGACCGGCTGGCATGAATCGGACATCAACCGCTGGATCGCCGATCCAATTGGCTGGCGTCCGAAAGGCGATTTCGATGAGGTCCGGTGAGCCTTCGACCGGCACCGCGGATTCAAGCTGCGCGGCGCGGCTCTTGCTCGGCATCTCCGGAGGGTTCGCCGACGGCTTTGGAGAGGAAACGAGCAAGCGCCGTCTTCCGAGACTCGCGGTCAAGGGCGTAGGTGGTCTGCTTGAGTTCGGTACCGTCGAGCAGATTTCTCTCAGAGCTGAGGTTAGCCAGCAGGTCGGTCGATGGCAGGAGCCCTTCCATCGGGATGGAGTTCATCCACCGATCAATTCATGACCGCTGCCGGGCTAAAATTGCCGATTGCGCTGTGAGGTTACCGCTCGCCATTGGCTCCAGGCCAATCCTCGCATCTCGACAGGCTCGTCGAGAGCTCATTTTAGTTTGCATCAGCAGGAGTACAAAATGTTCGCCAGCGGTAGTCAGGAAGTCGGAGTGTGTCAATAATATCTCTTCCGAATAAAAGCCGGGCCACTCCAGGAACCGCACTCGCCTTGATAATCCGATTCCGCAGAAAGAGGCCCCATCGCGTCTTTGGCGCAAAGGCCGATGCAAAACGGGCGGCACCCTCTTGCTTTGATTCGATGAAAGTCCTCAAAATTTGTTCATAGTTGCCAAAAGCCTTCTGATATTGCTGGCCTGACTTGCCAGTTTCGCCTGCCAAGACATACGCGGCAGTCATTGCAAGCGCTGCACCCTGCCCGGCCATCAGCGATACGCAGAATGCCGCATCGCCCACGAGTGCGATGCGGCCCCGTGACCTTATCGGCATTTTGATCTGGCTGACGCGGTCGAAATAGATATCCGTTGCACGCTCCAGTTCGGCAAGAATGCGCGAAGTTTCCCACTTTCCGTCGTCAAACATTCGGCGCAGCATTACTTTTTGCGCCTCGGGGTCAGCCATTTCTGATTGCGCATGGTTGGCTGTCGCGAAGACAAACAGAAACAGGGTTCGATCCTCGCTCAATGCGACGCGTCCGAGCATTGTGACGACAGGTCAGGGGGTTATAGCGACCATGTCCGCTGTGTGAACGCTCTGCCCCGCATCGGTCGAGCGACCGCCAGTAGGGCATCAGCCGTTGGACGGATGTTGGGCTTCGACCCTCCCTCTCAGCTCCCGGAGCTCGGTTTCGAGCTTCTCGATCCGCGTATCCCGCTCGGCGAGCGCGGCGGCGGCATCGGCGGCATCGAAGCGCTGCGGAATATGCTGCGGGCAGTTGGCGTCCCACGCCGCGAGGGTGAACAGCACCACCTGCTCTGGCCGCGCCCTGTATCCTGCCGGCATGAGCTTCGCGATCAGTTCGGCATTGCCCTCGACGGTGCGAGCCGTGCCCCAGATCTTGATCCGTCGGCGGTTCACATAATCTATCAGAAACAGATACGCTTTCGGATTTTCCGCCAGGTTCCCGGTTGTGATGTATTGGCGATTGCCGGCGTAGTCTACGAACGCAAGCGTCGTGTAGTCGAGCACGCGCAGGAACCCCGCCGGTCCGCCGCGGTGCTGGACATAGGGCTGGCCATCGGCATTGGCTGTTGCGAGGAAGACGCTGGTCTGCGACGCGACGAACGCCGCAAGATCTGGGGTAATCGTCGTCGACCACGAGCCGTTCTCTTCCATCCGCGCGTAGGACTTGCGCGATCCCTTCCTCTCCTGCACCGCCTTGACCGCGCTGGTGAAGGCTACGTCGCTGGAATATGTCGTGCTGCTCACTTTCGTCTCCTCAAAGTCCCAGCTCGGTCAATCCAGGCTGATCGTCGGGCCGGCGTCCCAAGGTCCAATGGAACTTGCGATCGGCTTCCTTGATCGGCAGGTCGTTAATGCTGGCAATCCGCGTGCGCATTAGGCCGTCCTCGTCGAACTCCCAGTTCTCGTTGCCGTAGCTGCGGAACCAATGACCGCTGTCGTCGTGCCATTCGTAGGCGAAGCGCACAGCGATGCGGTTTTCGCGAAATGCCCAGACCTCCTTGATCAGTCGGTAGTCAAGCTCCCGCATCCACTTGCGGACGAGGAACTGCTCGATGGCCGGCCGGCCCTGGAGGAACTCGGCGCGGTTGCGCCAGCGCGAATCCTCTGCGTAGGCGAGTGCCACGCGCTGCGGATCGCGGCTATTCCACGCGTCCTCAGCCATGCGGACCTTCTGAATTGCGGTTTCCAGGGTAAAAGGTGGAAGGGGTGGCCGTGACACGGCGGTTGCTCTCCTTGATTGCTGAGACAGCCCCCAACTCGGGGCGTGACATATTGAAACTGTTAGTCCCGAAGACGCTGAGATCCTAGTGGGGTCCAGGCGCAGCGACTCTCAGCCTCGTTGTGCCTTGGCTTCAGGCCGCGCGTTGGAACTCTCGCGCGCGGCCCGAACGGCGCGACTTCAATTCGCCGTTTTCACGCAAGCGTCGTAGAACTTCTTCATATGGCTTGCGATGTAGTCTAGATTGTCCTCGACTGCAAAGTGACCCGCCGCCAGTCTGTGCAACTCCGCTTTCGGCAGATCGCGCAGATACGCCTCGCCACCTTGGGGCGTGAAGAAGATGTCGTCCTGACCCCAGAAAATCAGTGTCTTGGGCTGGCGGGTGCGCAAGAACTTCTGCCACTCCGGATAGAGCGCGACGTTGGTGCGGTAGTCGTAGAACAGATCGAGGTTCATCCGCACCGAATGTGGGCGCTGCATGAAGCCGAAGTCCGACTCCCAGTTGTCGGGGCTGATGACCTCCGGATGCGCAGCCCCGTGTACATAAATCCCCTTGATGGCATCGTGCGTTAGGAATCCCGCCAGCGGCTTTTCCGTTTCTGGCGAGCGGTTCTTCCACAAGGCGCCGCGCAGACCGTCCCACACTTTGGTGAAGCCTTCCTCGTAAGCGTTAGTGTTCTGTACGATCAGCCACTCCAGCATCTCGGGATGACGCCCGACGATGCGGAAGCCGACCGGACCACCGTAGTCCTGCGCGTACAAGCCGAAGCGATTGAAGCCCTTCGCCACAAGGAACTTCTCCATCGTCACTGAGATCGCATCGAATGTGTAGGCGTACTTCGCCGGGTCGGGTGCGTCGCTGTTGCCAAAACCCTGATAGTCCGGGGCGATGACGTGGAAGCGGTCCGCCAGGGCGACGACCAGATCGCGGTACTGGTGCGAAGATGCCGGAAAGCCCGGCAACAGCACGACCTTCGGGTTCTTGGGGTCGCCGGCTTCACGGTAGGCGATGTTGAGACCATCGACATTGAGTGTACCGAACATCACCTGTTTGGCTGTTCGCGGCGTACTGTAGACGGGCTTTGATGGATCAGCGGCAAACGCCGGCGATGTGTTTCCAGCGAGGAGCGCGCCGACGACGGCACAGCCCAACAGGAGCGAAGTCGTCAGCCACGACGTGGGCGAGCGCCAGGCGGTTGCGAATTTCGAGGAGGTCATTTGTTTTGCGAAACAGGGACTGGGCGGCGTCCCGATCAAGGACGACGCGCTCAGATTGAATGGTTTGGTTGCTGGCTGGATGGTGGCTTTACGCGGCGTTGCGCGACGGCGTCACGACGGGAAAATCGACCTCGGTCTTGGCGACCTCATTGATGTAGTTCGTCCACGTGTTGAGCGCGACGTGCTGGACGATCTCGATCACCTGAGCATCGTCGTAGCCTGCGAGTTTCACGGCACGTACATCCTCGTCGGTGACATGGCCGCGCGAGGTTGCAACCTTCCCCGCGAAGCGGACGGCGGCGTCGGCCTTCGGATCATTCGAGCCGCCGTTCCGGTTGGCCGCGATCTCTCCGTCGTCGAGCTTGGCGTGGTTCTTCCCGAAATATGTATGCGCGGAGAGACAGTAGCTGCAGCCGTTGATCTCGGCGACGGCCAGTGCGATCCGCTCGCGTGTCGCCGCCGGCAGCCGGCCCTTCGCGAGCGCGCCGGAAAGGCCGAGGTAGCCTTCGAGCGCCGCCGGGCTGTTGGCGACGAGCTGGAACAGGTTCGGCACGACGCCGAGTTGCTTCTTGACGGCCTCCAACAGCGGTTGGGCAGGCGGCGGAGCATCAGCGATGGATGCCGGGATGGGAAGGCGTGACATGGGGAGACCCTTTATCTTGTGCTAAATTGCTGGCTAACACGCCTCAGATACATCCTTCCATTTTTATGGAGGAGACCATATAATCGAGAACAATCCTTCCAATTTACGGAATGCAGGATGAACCGGCTCGAAGCCATGAACACTTTGTTAGCCGCCGTCGATGCCGGCAGCCTGTCGGCCGCCTCACGCAAGCTTGACGTCCCGCTTGCCACGGTGAGCCGCCGCGTGTCTGACCTCGAGACAGCCCTGCGTACGAAGCTTCTCGTACGAACCAGTCGGCGCCTCGAACCGACCGACGCGGGGCGCTCCTATGTCGCTGCGTGTCGGGACATCCTTGCTGCCGTGGATCAGGCGGAGCGCACTGCGGCAGGCGAATACGCGGCTCCGCGCGGAGAGATTGTTGTCACCGCGCCGATCGTGTTCGGCCGGCTGCACATGCTTCCCATGGTGGTCGAATTCCTCAAGGCTTACCCAGATATCGACGCTCGCCTCATATTGACAGACCGCGTCACCAACTTCACCGAGGATCATGTCGACGTCGCACTCCGCATCGGCAACTTGCCAGATAGCAGCCTGATCGCAACGCGGCTCGGCAGCGTGCGACGTGTCGTTTGCGCGAGTCCGGAATATCTCAAGCGTCATCGTCCGCTGCCCCTGCATCCAAGCGACCTCGGAGAGCACCCGTGCGTCACATTCGAGGGCCTGATGTCGCCGACTGAGTGGAAGTTCTCCCGCGGCAAGGCCGAGATAGCCGTCGCGATCAAGTCCCGGCTCGTCGTCAACACCGCCGAGGCGGCGATTGATGCCGCCGCGGCAGGTCTCGGCATCACGCGGGTCCTGAGCTACCAGATCGCTGCTGCGCTCCATGCGCGCACACTCAAGATCATCCTCGGCGACTTCGAGCCAGAGCCCTCACCCGTCAATCTGGTGTACACCGGTCAGGGCCTGCTGCCGCTTAAAACGCGTGCCTTCGTCGACTTTGCTGCCGAGCGTCTTCGCCGCAAGTTCGGATCAATCTGAAGGCTCGATAACGTATGATCATGTGGCGCGGCGGCGGTGCACAGCGGAGACATGCGCCGTAGAGGACACGTGGCAGGCCCTCCCACGCGATGTATTCTCGTGTCGGCCAGGCTAAGTCGACTTGGCCCCCGGCTTCACCATTGCAAGTACCGTTCCCCGGCGAAGTAGCCCACGGATACGACTGTGAGAATGGCGAGTGGGTACCAGGTGACGACGAACAGCGGGCTGTCGTCGAAACAGTTCGAGGCGTAGAAGACCGCCGCGATGCTGCCGGCGGCAAGACCCGCCATCGCGCCGCTCAACCCAGGACGCGCCGGCGCACCTTTCTTCAGCGCCGCAATGAAGATCACAAGTGGACCACTGGCAAGGAGCGGAATGAGCGTCATGCAGTTCACGGCGTTGGAGCCGATCAGGAATGTCGTCCAGTTCGTGCTCGGCACCACAAGCAATTCGGCAGCAGCGCCAGCGCAAAGCAGAAGCAGCGGGAGCGGCAATAACTTCGCCCACCAGCCGAACACCATGATGGGACCGGTGCATCGGAACAGCGCGCCGAGAGTTACTACCACTAGCGGCACGACTACAAGAAATTTGAAGAGGAAGCGCACCGTATGCAGAGCAGCATCGATATCATCGCGAAATCCAATTCTCGTAAAGAAAAGGATTGCTACTAGGGCCGTCGCCGGCGGCAACGCCATCAGAAGCACCATCCGCGGCTTTCTCCCGACATATCTGTCGGCGGCCAGAGCCCGAATGAGATCCTCTGTTGTCATAGCCAAGTATCCCGCGGAGCGCGCGCCGTATCGCAGCCTGAACAACGCTACCCAAGTAACTACTTCGTCGGTAATCTCCTCAATGTTACGCGCGAGGGCGCGATCGTCGTAACAATATCAAGGCTTGCCGGCGAGCGATCTCAACCGCAACCGCGGACATCGGGAATTTGCATTTCTATCAGCGGCAGGGCTTCCGAATACAAGATCGTACAAGATGCATTTACGCCAGCAAGCGGCTATCCGGAAGGAATCGCTATCGATGGTGTGCCGCTGCGCGACCAGGTGCTTCTTGATCTTGACCTTACGTCTGATAGAATGATCTGACGGTCGAGTATCTCCACGCAAGTGTGTATGGTGTCTAACTCATGACGCAGCAGGCAAAACCGCTATATCCGACCGAGATTGAAACCCTTGCAGCCCGCCAGTGGCAGAACTATCGCGCCTGCACACCTGGACTTTATTTCGCCGATCCAAATGTTTCGCTCTCGCTGGACGATGCCTACGCGTTGCAGATGAGTGTTGCGCGCCTGCGCTGCGCCGGCGGCGATGAGGTGGCCGGATACAAGGTCGGCTGCATCGGGCCCGGCATCATCGAGCAATTCGGGATGAGCGGCCCCATCCATGCGCGACTCTTCCGTAGCGAGCTTCGGGTCTCCGGCGAGACGTTGCGCTATCGTAGCTTCGCCAATCTCGCCATCGAGGGCGAGATGGCTGTCCGCATAGGCTTGAATGACACCATCGAAGCCGCTTTTCCCGTCATCGAACTCCATCATTTCGTCTTTCGCGGCGCGCGAAAGACTCTGGTCGAACTCGTCGCCAACAATGGCATCAACGGCGGCGCCGTCCTCTCAGATCGGAATGTCGCCGCAAGCCTCGCTGATTGGACGGGATCGCAAGTGCTATCCGTCGCGATCAATGGAGTAACGCTCGAGCGGGGAGGTCTCTGGGCAATGGAGGGCGGCGCCGAGGAAGCAGTCGAATGGCTGCGCCAAGACCTTCACCGCTTCGGCTGCTCGCTGAAGCCAGGCGACATCGTCCTGGCAGGGACACCTTTAGGCCTTCATTCGGTGAAGCCAGGCGATCACGTGGTCGTTTCGATTGACGACCGCAGTTGCGTCGAGTGTCGCGTCGTCGGATAGCCTTTTCGCACCGATAGACTGCAGCCAATAGATTATTCGGGCGTAGAAAGTCGAGAGCCTTCTGGATTCAAGCCCTTATGGACTGGCGCAAGTGGCTGCTCCCATCCGAGCGCGGGTCGCGCTCGGCCATCAAGATCGCCGTCCCTGGAACTCGAGGCAAACTCTCGAGGGCGTGCTTCGTCAAGAAGAACCGGCCCTTACAGCCTTGGACGCGCCTACGATTCGTCCGTCCGGAGCTTCGAGGATAACCGCGACCTGCTCGCCGTCCGGAAGCTGTTCGTCGAGATGGATCGGCGCTCCGCTCCATTCGGCAACCGATCGAAACGACCGAACGATGTTTGCTTCGGCCATGGTACGTCCTCGGTTTTCGCCGTGACCGATCGGTGTTACATGCTCGCGGTCGAAGCCCACGAGAAGAACGCGCGCAACGCCCTGGCCCGCCCCTACGTCGATCGACGCCTTCCCATCCTTCACCACAACATGCACGTCCGCGACGGTCGTGCCGTTCGTCCTCGCCTTTGCGATGGCGCGGTCAACTTCATCACGATGCGATCCCACCACGCCCGTCGAGCCATCCACCACGATCTCCGGCGTATACGACCCGTCGCCGAAAAGGCGGCCGTACCGATCCTGTCGATCCGTCGCAATTTTCAGAGAAAACGGATCCTTCCAACCGAGGTAGTCCCAATAGGTGACGTGAAAAGCCAGGGCCAGGATGTCCGAGGGCCGCTTTGACAGCTCATTGAGATATGCGTTGGCGGGCGGACAGGACGAGCATCCCTGCGACGTAAAGAGCTCGACGACGACGGGACGCTCTGCTGCCGATGCAATTTCGGGAAAAAGAGCGGCGAGCGCGGCGAGAAAAAGCAATTGGCGTGATCTCATGTCGAGTCTCCGATATCGTTCGAAGACAGTTCGCTGCCCGGGCGACCTCGTTGCCAGCAGGTCCCTACACGTTTAGTTGAAGCGTTGGCTTCTAGGTGGCCGTACCCTTGGGGCGTCGATTCCTCTAGCTTAGAGGCGTCATGACGATCCGCTGGAAGGCGGGACGGCCTCGCATCAGGTCATACCAGCGCCGGACATTGGGTAGTTCCGGATGATCGATGTCGAGCGAATACCATCGATGAACTGTCGCAGCGACCGGAATATCTCCCATCGTGAAAGCGCGGCCGGCGAGGAAAGCTTGATCTTCCAATCGATGATCTAGTATCCGAACCGCCGAGAGCGATTGGGCTTCGGCTGTCGAAACCGCTGAGTCATCACGCTCCGCGGCCCTCGTCCGGATCAAGGCGATAAACAAGGGCCGCAAGGCCGGCCAAAACACTGTCGCCTGCCAATCCATCCACCGTTCTGCGTCGAAGCGGGTCGATAGGTCGGCGGGGCAAAGGCCGCCTGCATCGTACTTGTGCGCCAGGTACCGGACGATCACGTTGGATTCCCACAATTTCACCTCGCCGTCCTCAATGGTTGGAACGAGCCGGTTCGGGTTGATAGCGGAATATTCCGGCGTGTTCGTCACCCCGAAATGCAAGCCCGCGTCGATCCGGTCGTAATCGAGACCGAGTTCGTGACAGCACCACAGCACCTTCTGCACATTGATCGAGTTTGTCCGTCCCCAGATCTTGAGCATCAGAGTGCCGAGTGGTCTCGAACCGCCTCGGCGAGAGCCGGCTTGAGGTCGGAAAAGCGCTTGTCGAGCGCCGCGGGATCGTCGCGGTTCAGGGCTATCATCCTGGCGCGGGCCTCACCGCCACGGATGACCTCGAAGGCGTCTTTTCCGATGCCCTCGATGACGGCATCAGCGACCGCCGAGGCTGGTTCGCGGGTAAATCCCAGTTCAGGGCCGGCTTTCGACGTCTGCATCATGGGAGTGTCGGTGGCGCCGGGATAGACCGTCATCACATGCACCCCCTCGCCCTTCAACTCGCGCCGCAGCGACTCGCCGAACTTGGCGAGGCCACCTTTTACACCGGCATAGGTCGCATAGAATGGCGCGGCGACGAGCGCAATGCCCGAGGTGATATTGACGACGAGACCATCCTTGCTCTCGCGCAGCGCAGGCAACGCGGCTCGCGTAAGCATGATCGGCGCCACCAGATCTACCTCGATCATGCTGCGGATCTCGTCTGCAGTCGTTTCTTCCAGCCTCCCCGCCCTGACGCCGCCGGCATTGTTGACGAGCACGTCAAGGCCACCGAGTTTCTCGAGCGCGAAGGCAAGCGTGGCCGCTCTACCCTTTTCGGTAGCGACGTCTGCTGCTACCCCATCGATAGAACTGGCGGCCTTGCGAAGGCGATCGATCGCAGCTTTCAAAATATCGGTACGTCGACCCGTAACCACGACTCGGGCACCTTTCGCCAGCATGGCCTCTGCGATCGCCAAACCGATTCCGCTTGATCCTCCGGTGATGAGAACTCGTTTGCCGGTGAGTTTCATGTTGAGCTTCTTTCAATGTTTTCCAAACGAGGGGACAACGCCCGCTATCAGCTCGCCTTCGGGTAGTTCGACGGGAACAGCGACCGCCGCGTCTCTTCGTCCATCTCCTTCTTGAAGGCATGCTCCTTGCCGACGGCCCGGGCCCTCGCCACCGCTGGACGCGCATCCGCCGCGCGGAACCAGCGTTCGAGATTGGGAAATGCCGCCAGCGGACTGGTCTCGCCCGGAAGAACGCGGCCGGCCCGATCGAGCCATCCCCACGCGGAAATATCGGCGATAGAGAATTCCGTTCCGACAATGAAGTCGCGTCGGTTCAGATGCCTATCCAGAACCTCGTAATGGCGTTCTACCTCGCGGCGGTAGCGATTGACGGCGTATGGCAGTTTCTCGGGGGCAGCGTGCTGGAAGTGCACGGCCTGGCCCGAGAACGGTCCAAGACCACTGGAGATGAAGAACAACCAGGACAGCAATTCGGGTCTATCGACGGGCGAGCCGATCAGCCTGCCGGTCTTGTCGCCGAGGTAGAAAAGAATGGCACTGGAATCGAAGACTCTTGCCTCCTTGCCACCGGGCCCCTCCGTGTCGACGATCGCGGGCACCTTGCCGTTCGGGTTGATGGCACGAAACGCCGGCCTATGCTGTTCGCCCTTGCTGGTGTCCACCGGGACCACTTCGTATGGCAAGCCGATCTCCTCCAGCATGAGTGCGACCTTTGCCGGGTTGGGTGTCGGGTGGAAATAGAAGCGAATCACGCGGTTTCTCCGTTAATACTGGCCGTGCCCGGCCCACGCGGATCCGTAAGTGAGTTCTCAGGCCAATGCGCGGGCGTCTTCTCTCTCATCGCTCGCATGACGGTTGTAGTCATAGCTTGCCATCGTCTTCGGCAGGTTTACATGATATTTTAGATCACTCGATCTAAATATTTTCAAGCCCTACCCACAACATGGGACATCTGCGTTATCGGAGCGGGTCGATTGCCTGCTTTGTCGAGCTCGCGGAGGAAAGTCGAACGGCCGTCTTCCTGGGCGACTTTGGGAAGCGATGGCGGCTTAACCGCCCGCGGCGGGGACGCGATACAGTTTGCCGGTCCGGTCCAGATCGTCGACGGTCCAGGCACCCCCGACACCCGCAATCATCCATCGCAGGATAGCCCAAAGATCGCGGTCCAATACGTCGCCCTCAATCGGTTCGAGCGCGTCGACGACGGCGCTGATTTCAAGGCCCGATGGAAACGGTTCTCCACTACGGCCGATGAAGATGAGCGCATAGGGACGTCCCGAGGGAGCACGAATGAATCCCGGCTCGCTCAGTCCCCTGCGATCCAGATCGAAAGTGCGTGCGAAAAATGACCGAAACTCGGGATAGTGCCCGACGCGATCTTCGGCAAGGGCGAATGCAAATCGTTTACCCGAAAGATCCGGCGTATCGATCGTCTCGACGTCGCTCATCGTCCAGCCTCCGCCTGATCCAATCGATCCAAGAAACTGCGGATAAGACCCGCGATCTCAACACCCGAGTCTTCCTGAAGGAAGTGGCGTCCCGTCACCATGTACGGACCTTCGGCGCGCGGCATCATCTGCTTGAACCGGTTCGAGAAAGTAGCGGCGTCGAAAACTTCATCTTCGCGGCCCCAGATGATCAAAGTCGGAAATTTGGAGCGAGAGAGCTCGTTCTCCAGCCATTCGAAGCGCTCGAAAGCGCGTGCCTCGCGATCAAGCGGGATCCAACGCGGCCATACCCACGTGAGCAGCCGCGTCGCCGGATCTGGCAGAACCGCCTCATAGGCGGCCTGAGCTGTCGTAGCGAACTTATCCCGGTCAACGACGGAGAGGTAGACGCCACGCCCGGCGAGTGCCTTGTGGCGGCCCAACAAATACGGTCCAACCAGCGGCGCGTGCATCATGCGCCAGGGGAAGATTCGCGTGTGGAATTCTGCCGGCGGCAGCGGCCACGCCCAAGTGCTCATGACGGTAAGGGCTCGAATCCGCTCCGGATTGCTCATGGCGAAAGACAAGCCGGTCGGGCCGCCCCAGTCGTGGCAAACCAGCGCGATTCTAGACAGATCGAGCTGCCGCATGAGCGCGGTCAGATTGGCCGAGTGGCCGTCGAGCGTATGGTGCTGCTCGCGTGTCGGCTTCTCGGAGAGTCCGAAACCGATCATGTCAGGCACGATCACCCGCCGTCCGGATGCGACGAGCGGCGCGATCACGTCCCGATAGAGAAATCCCCAGGTCGGGTTGCCATGAAGCAGGACGACCGGATCGCCCTTCCCTTCGTCCACGTAATGCATCCGCCAGCCGTTCACATCGGCGAACCGCGGACAATAAGGCCACTTGGACCGGATGGCGGACGGAACTTCGTCGACGTGAGTGGGCATCGCTCTTCCGCGCCCAGGCGACGGCCGGGGCCTAAAGCTCGTTTTAGATCATTCGTTCTATATTAGGTAACTTTCGCCCGCACGGCAAGGCCTGCCATGAGGATCTTTTGCCCCAGCTCGCCATCGCGGCCGATACAACGCTTCAATCCCGGAGACCGGGGTGATAATGGATTGTTGTTCGCATATCTGAAGGCTTGAAAGGATGAGGACGACCGAGATATGGCAAGGCCGCGAGAATTCGACGAAGCCGAGGTATTAGACGCCGCAATCCAGCAATTCTGGCTTCACGGCTACGAGGCGACCTCGGTCCGCGATCTGGCCGAGGAAATGGGCATTGCCGGCGCCAGCCTCTACAATGCGTTTGGCGACAAGCGAGGCCTCTACCGGAGCTCCCTCAATCGATATCTCGAACAGACGTTTCGCGAACGAATTCGTCGGCTCGAGTGTTCTCTGTCGGCCCGCGAGGCGATCTCAGCCTTCTTCCACGAGATCATCGACAGGTCGCTAACGGACAAGAAGCGGCGCGGTTGCATGCTCGTCAACTCGACACTCGAGAACGTGCCGGATGATCGCGACTTTCAGCAGATTGTCGCAACGTTCCTGAGCGACGTGCAGAGTTTCTTCCAACGCTGCGTCGCTGCGGGCCAGCGTGAGAGCACAATCGGTACCTCGCACACCTCCGAGGACTTCGCCAGGCTGCTTCTGGGCGTCCTGCTCGCGATCCGGGTTCTTGCCCGTGTACATCCCGACCGCGAACTGCTTGAGGGGATGATGCGCCCGGTATTCGCCCTGCTGGATGCCCCGAAGCGGAGAGGCCTAAAGAAATCCCGTCCGTCGCTATAGCCGGACTTTCTTGAGGGCCGCCACGAGAAAACCGATGGTTAAGAGAAATACGACGCGGACTCATCACCCAACTGTCAGGCGCGACCATGGCCCTGCCGATGAGAGCGCATCCCCACGCTAATGGTCAAGATAGGCGCTATCTGTCACGTACTCTCCGGTGGGATTGCACCTGTCTTGCGGTCGGAAGTGGCCGTCGCCAACCTAGTTCCAGCTCCGATTAAGACGACACCTACCGTGAGAGAGGCATCCACGGCTTCGCCGAGCGTAAGAGCGGAGATCAGAATGCCAAGGCTTGGAGTTGCCAACAGTGCCATTGATATCGTAGCCGCGTTAAAATGGCGACCTACTTCCACCACCGCCCAATAGGCGAAAGCGGTCGCGATCGGACCAACATATGCGAGCGATGCTGCGCCGCCCGTTCCAATTGGCGGCGGCGAGCCCTCGACACCCAAGGCTACCGGCAGAAGGAGAGCCGCTGCCACCAGCATCTGCCAGGGAGCAAGGGCCAGGGTTGTCGCAGCAAAGCGATGCAAGCGGACGAAGACGATGGAGATCGCCCAAGCAGCCGCCGCACCCATCAGCATGGCGTAGGAGACGATCTGATCTTTTCCTTCCAGATGGATGGAAGGGGCCGCAATTGCAAAGACTCCCGACAACCCGACCGCCACGCCAAACATTGCGAACCACGAAATTCGTTCGCGAAGCCACCACGCGGCCAAAGGGACAACCCAAATCGGGGTAGAAAAGGCCAAGACGGAAGCACGTCCGGGCGGAAGTACGGTCAACGCAAGACCGGTCAGTGCGGAGTAGCCGGCCATCTGCAGCGTGCCTGAAACGACAATAAGTGGCCAATCCGATCGTGATGGAAGAGCCAGCTCTCGCCGCAGGGCCACGAGAGCAAACAGGCAAATGGCCGCAATCATGTACCGTAGACATGCAAACCAAATCGCGGGCACTGTCGTCACGCCGACCTTGATCACCGGCCAACTGATAGCCCAGATCAAAACTAGGAGAATCAGCAGTGATCGATGACGATTTGCGTCACCGCAAACCTCACAGCCGTCATGAACGCTGCTTCCAATTTATGCCCCCGAAGGTGTCAAGCTGGCAAGTCAGTCCGAGCATGTGCGACGGACGGCGCGAATCGTCGATTAGAACTTTTCGCCGACTGGTCGCAGATCGATCTCGTGCGTCCAGGCGCTGCGTTGTTGCTGGTAAAGCTGGAAATAAGCTTCCGCGACCGCAACCGGGGCCAGAACATCGTCGGACTCAGCATCACCTTCCTGACCAATCATGCCGTCGATGATCACGTGGGCGATGTGAAGGCCTCTTGGACCGAATTCGCGAGCCATACTCTGCGCCAAGGCGCGAAGACCGAACTTTGGGACGGCAAAGGCCGCAAAGCCAAGACCGCCACGAATTGATCCAGTGGCGCCGCTAAAGATGATCGTGCCGCGTTCGCGCGGCAGCATCGTCCTGATGGCTTCCCGGCCGACAAGAAATCCGCCAAAGCAGCCGGTACGCCACGCCCGTTCGAACAATTGGTCGGAAATATCGAGAATGCCGGCGCGATCCCAGGTTCCGACATTGTATACTACCAGATCGGGGGGTACCGAGCTCCGCGGTAACCCGTGCGAACATCTCGGTAACCTCCGCACCCACCGTCGCGTCGCAGGCGTAGCCGCGAACGAGATTGCGATCTTCGATCATCCCGGGCGGCCGCCCCTGCGCGAGACTGCGGCCACCTTCATGCCCGCCTGGGCACATCGCCGGACCAGGCATCCCCGAGACCAGGCCCGGCGCCCACCACGACAGCAACCTGCTTTTCACTCATAGATTTTGCCCCCTCCTGGCAAGCGCCCGGTCACTTCTTGGACTTCACGTAGCTGACGAAGCCGGCGACGTCGTCGGCGACGAGCCTGCCGATTGCTGCAGTCGAATACACGCCGGTGATCACCTTGCCGTCCGGATCAAGGACGAAGCCGGTGGATTGCAGGTAGCGCGGATCGTCATTGGTGTAGGCGCCGGTGGCCGCAGCGACCGCGTCGGCACTGGCCCCGTATCCGATCGGAAATGCCAAATGGTGCTTCTCGACCAGCGCCGCAGAGGTCGCCTCATCATCGACCGAGAGAGCGACGACCTTGATACCAAGTTCGGAAAACTTTGCGGACGCGCGGGAGAACGCAGAGAGCTGTGCGTTGCAGTACGGGCACCAGGATCCCCGGTAGATCAGAATCACACCGAAGGAGCCTGCCAGATTGCCTGGCAGCGAAATGGCGCCGCCACCCACGGCGTTAATGGTGAGGAAAGGAAAAGGGGCGCCGTTCCGAAGTGCAGACATCTCGATCTCTCAAATTGGACTATTTAGTCCACTCTGCTTGCAGAATCCTTCGCTGTCAAGTAGGGTTGCCAACATGGCGGGAAGCAGCGCAACTGAGCGGCCACGGACGGCTCGCGGGACAGCAACAAGGGCACGAATCGTTGGGGCCGCAGCCGACCTGATGCGCGCTCACGGAGTCGCCAGCACGAGCCTCGACGCGGTTCTCGAGGCCAGCAAGACGAGCAAGTCGCAGCTCTATCATTACTTCGCGGACAAGGACGACCTGGTGCTCGCGGTGATCCGGCGGCAGACCGAATGTGTGCTTGCTGCGCAGGAGTCGATGTTGCGCGGATTGACAACCCTTGCCGGACTACGCCGATGGCGGGACGCAGTGGTCGAAATATCCCGCAAAAGTCAATGCGCGGGTGGCTGCCCGCTTGGATCGCTGGTCTCAGAGTTGGCCGAATCTCCAAAACCGCGCGCGCAACTTGCGGAAAGTTTCGCACGTTGGGAGGCGTATCTCATCGCAGGATTCAAAGCGATGCGCGACCGATCTGGAGGCAAGTCGACTGTTGACCTGGACGCCCTCGCCACCGCCGTATTGACGGCACTGCAAGGAGGCCTGCTGCTGGCCCAGACCACGCGCACCACCCGGCCTCTTGAATTGGCGCTCGATATGGCTATCGATCACGTTGCTTCACGCCTGAAGTGACTCGCGGTACCCGACGTCGCTGGTGAAAAGAAAAAACCGCCCCTTCCACTCGGATGCTATTCAGGGTTTCCAGGCAGAATTCTGAAGTACCACCCGATACCCATCACAATCTTCAAACGTTACACCATCCTTGTCCCAATACGGATTGAAGGACCGAACCGGCGCATAGCCGTGCCGTTTCATCCGGACTACCGCAGCTTCCCAATCGGCGACATCGGGAATGTAGAAAGCAACGAGGTTGTCGTTGGTTGGCGCTCTCCCGGCATCATGTCCGTGTGCACGGGTGAATTCAAAGTGATACGCCTGGCCCGGAAGACCAAGCATGACGCCATCAAACCCATCATGGCCCTCGAAGCGATAGAGCTCCTGTAAGTCAAGGCCGTCTCTGTAAAACCGAACCACCGCGTCGAGATCGTTCGTGGGTCGAGCTACGCGAAGCACTGTCAGTGATTTCACTATCAAGTCCTCTCTAAAGCGGGATGGGGTTAAGCTGAATCGATTTGGGATTGAACGAAGCCGCTGGCGCGGCATTGAATTTGTTGCTGGAGTGGAAGTGCCAACAATCTTCTGGCCGTCGGCAAGCGGCACTTCAAATGAATGGACACTTGCAGTCGAATAATCATAGATAAATTAGTGACCGACGGTATCTCAACCCATCTAAGGATCCAAAGGACGATGCACCGCTGCGATTTACTGAAGGCAATTCGAAGATCATCGGCCTTGAAGCTCGCCCGTTGCTCGGACGTGGAGCAGCTCGTTCAATCCGGCTTCTATGAGGTCGCACGCGCCACCGCGCGCGCGTCTGGCTTTTGCCCCGCGACCTCACAGAACCCTCAAGATTCCCAAATCAGTTGTTTTCTGATTCACCATGCTGGCTGGGAGGAGGCCAGCATGGATGGCCAAGCCCTACTCTCTGGATCTTCGCAAGCGTGTGGTGGTCGCGATTAAGGGCGGAATGTCCCGCAATCAGGCCGCCAAGCAGTTTGGGGTTGCGATCAGCACGGCAATCCTCTGGATGCAGCGGGTCGAGGAGACCGGCAGCGTTTCTCCTGGCCAGATGGGCGGCCACAAGCCAAACGCAATTTCGGGAGATCACGCGGTCTGGCTGTCGCAGCGGATCAAAGACGGCGATTTCACCATACGCGGGCTCGTTGCCGAGCTTGCCGGACGCGGTCTGAAGGTCGACTACCACTCGGTGTGGGACTTCGTGCACGCCGAGAAGCTCCGCTTCAAAAAAACGGGTGGTGGCTGGCGAACGCGATCTTCCCGACGTGGCGCGCCGGCGCGCGCAGCGGACAAAGTATCAAGGTCGCGTCGAACCTGAGCGGCTGGTCTTCATCGACGAGAGTGTGCTGCAGAGCAACGGAAGGAGTTCAACATGAACTAAAAGCCGATTGTAAAGCTGCGAGAATGATGGGGCCGGCCGGCCCCCCGAGATCGGCTTTCATGAGCGGGTCTCAAACCAGTCCGAGCTGCTGCGGCAAAGAGCCGTGGTGGTGAGCGTCGGATCAAACGTCCGGATTAAACCGAGCAGGTGAGTGTCCGAAAGACGAACGAAAGTGAACCCTCCGAGGACGCGTCGCTATGAATTCAAGTGTCGTCAAAACCAGGACCGTCTCGTCATCCCGGGACAAGTCCGCCAGATGCCTGAAGACCGGGCGGGCAGCGACCGGCGTAGAGGGGGCGTGAGTCGGACACAGGCTTTCGCGTGGAACTGCAGGAACCAGGCTCTTGATGCCAAGGGAGAAAGACGACGCGATGTCCAAGGATCACATGAAGAAGCAACTGCCTCAGGCTCTCAGGTAGTCAGCATCAGATGTGATCACCGAATTGATTCCGTCGGAAGTAAGCGATGACGAGCCTCTAGCTAGTAGCAGCCAGCACGGGTCGGACGCAGGTTGGCTGCCATATTAGCGGCTGACGTGGCGGGCTACTCGCGGCGCGCGTTCGCGGCATCCTCTTGCATAAGCTAAACCGCGATGAAATTTGGATGAATCGTCGTCGCGCTCGATTGCCCCTCCGCGAATATTTCGGCGGCAATCATTTAATATCTCGGATGGGGAGCAGGTCATAATCGGCTTAAGCTAGGCTTTTGAACTAAATCATGCTTCTCGAATATCGGAACACGCTACATCCCCTTGACGATGTTCTCGGTGACCTTCTTGGCATCACCAAGGAGCATCATGGTGTTGTCGCGATAGAACAGGGGATTGTCGATGCCGGCATAGCCGGAGGCCAGCGAGCGCTTGATGAACATCACGGTGCCCGCCTTCCACACCTGCAGCACCGGCATGCCGTAGATCGGCGAGGTCTTGTCCTCCTCGGCGGCGGGGTTGGTGACGTCGTTGGCGCCGATCACGAAGGCAATATCGGCCTGCGCGAATTCGGAGTTGATGTCCTCGAGTTCGAACACCTCGTCATAGGGCACGTTGGCCTCGGCCAGCAGCACGTTCATGTGGCCGGGCATGCGGCCGGCGACCGGGTGAATGGCGTATTTCACCTCGACGCCTTCCTTCTTCAGCATGTCGGCCATTTCGCGCAGCGCGTGCTGGGCCTGCGCCACCGCCATGCCGTAGCCGGGCACGATGATGACCTTGGACGCATTCTTCATGATGAAGGCGGCATCGTCGGCCGAGCCGAGTTTTGCGGGCTTCTGCTCGCCCGTGCCGCCGCCGGCCGCCGCCGTCTCGCCGCCGAAGCCGCCGAGGATCACCGAGATGAACGAGCGGTTCATCGCGTGGCACATGATGTAGGACAGGATCGCGCCAGATGAGCCGACCAGCGCGCCGGTGATGATCAGCGCGGAGTTGCCCAGCGTGAAGCCGATGCCGGCCGCGGCCCAGCCGGAATAGGAGTTCAGCATCGAGATCACGACCGGCATGTCGGCGCCGCCGATCGGGATGATCATGAGCACGCCGAGCACGAGCGCGATGATGGTGATGAGCCAGAAATCGAGTGCGCTGCCGGAGATGACGAGCCCGACGATGAAGAACACCAGCGCAAGGCCAAGCGCGATGTTGATGGCGTGTCGGAACGGCAGGATGATCGGTGCGCCGCTCATCCGCGCGGAAAGCTTCAGGAACGCGATCACCGAGCCGGTGAAGGTCAGCGCGCCGATGGCAACGCCGAGCGACATTTCGACGAGGCTTTGCTTGTGGATATTGCCGGGTGTGCCGATGTCGAAGGCTTCCGGCGCATAGAACGCACCGGCGGCGACCAGCACCGCGGCCATGCCAACCAGGGAGTGGAAGGCCGCGACCAGTTCGGGCATCGAGGTCATGGGCACGCGGCGCGCAATGACCGCACCGATCGCGCCGCCGATGGCGATGCCGACGATGACAAGGATCCAGGCCAGGGTGTCTGCAGGCGGATGGTTGGCCAGCGTGGTGGCGACCGCGATCGCCATGCCGATCATGCCGAACAAATTGCCGCGCCGGCTCGACGCCGGGCTCGACAGCCCGCGCAGCGACAGGATGAACAGCACACCCGCCACCAGATAGAGAAGTGCAGAGAGATTGGCGTTCATCTCAGGTCCCCGTTTTCCTCACCATCCCGAGGTGGTTGCCGCTCATTTGGCCTTCTTCTTGTACATGCCCAGCATGCGCTGGGTGACAAGGAAGCCGCCGAAGATGTTGATGCAGGCGAAGACCAGCGCAACGAAGCCGAAGCCGCGGGCCCAGCCGCTGCCGCTCGAAACGTTCGCCACGCCGCCGGCGAGCAGCGCGCCGACCACGATCACCGAGGAGATCGCGTTGGTGACTGACATCAGCGGCGTATGCAGCGCCGGGGTCACCGACCACACCACGAAATAGCCGACGAACACGGCGAGCACGAAAATCGACAGCCGGAACACGAAGGGATCGACGGCCTGCGCGAGATGCTCCATGGCTTCTCTCCTTATTTCGGCTGGAAGTTCGGGTGGATGACGGCGCCGTCCCTGGTCAGCGCGGTCGCCTTCACCAGCTCATCGTCCCAGTTCACGGCAAGCGCCTTGTTGGCCTTGTCGATCATGGTCTCGATGAACGAGAACAAATTGCGGGCATAGAGGCCGGAAGCCGACGCCGCGACGCGGCCGGCGACATTGGTGTAGCCGACAATCTTGATGCCATCGACCTCGACGACCTCGCCGGGTTTTGCGCCCTCGACATTGCCGCCGCGCTCGACCGCGAGGTCGACCAGCACGGAGCCGGGCTTCATCGACTTCACCATATCGGCGGAGACGAGCTTTGGCGCGGGCCGGCCCGGGATCAGCGCGGTGGTGATGACGATGTCCTGCTTCTTGATGTGCTCGGCGGTGAGCGCAGCCTGCTTGGCCTGATATTCCTTGCTCATCTCCTTGGCGTAGCCACCGGCGGTCTGCGCGTTCTTGAACTCCTCGTCCTCGACCGCGAGGAATTTGGCGCCGAGCGATTCAACCTGCTCCTTCGTTGCAGGGCGCACGTCGGTCGCGGTGACGACGGCGCCGAGGCGGCGTGCGGTCGCAATCGCCTGCAGGCCGGCGACGCCGACGCCCATCACAAACACCTTTGCGGCCGGAACGGTGCCGGCCGCGGTCATCATCATCGGGAAGGCGCGGCCGAAGGCTTCGGCGCCCTCGATCACGGCGCGATAGCCGGCGAGGTTGGCCTGCGACGACAACACGTCCATCACCTGCGCGCGCGTGATGCGCGGCATCAGTTCCATCGCAAACGCAGCGACGCCGGCATCCGCCATCGCCTTCAGCGCGGCGTCGTTGCCGTAGGGGTCCATGATCGCGACGACGAGCGCGCCGCGCTTGTATTGTGAAAGCTCGGAGGCCTCAGGCCGCTTCACCTTGATGATGATGTCGGCATCCCTGAGCGCGTCCGCGCTGACGGTGGCGCCGGCCGCGGTGAATTCGGAATCCGGCAGACCCGACTTGACGCCTGCGCCGGGTTCGACCGCGACCTCCGCGCCGAGCGCCTTGAATTTCTTGATGGTATCGGGTGATGCGGCAACCCGCGGCTCGGACGGATCGATTTCCCTGGCAATCGCAATCTTCATGACGCCTCCCCCAGCCGTTGGCCCATCAAATCGGGACCACCAATCAAATCTACCCACGTGAATGAAACGGAGGCCGCTCTATCCCACCAGTTCCTCAACAGCTGTCTAACAATTGACAAGCAATAGACCAGGGCCGGACTATATTGCGTCCAGCACAACTCGTCTCGGCAGCAATATGGCCTCTTTCAATATTCTTTCTTCGCAGCTTTTAACGGAAGGCCTAGGCGACGGCGTTTCTACTACCGTAAAGCTCACCACCCTAGCTCACGGCGGAGGTTGCGGATGCAAACTCGCACCTTCTGTCCTCCAAGAGCTGCTCTCTAATGCGCCGCTGGCAAGACCATTTTCCGAACTACTTGTCGGCAACGAAACAAGCGACGATTCCGCGGTCTGGCAAATCAACGAGACGACCTGCATCGTGGCCACCACCGATTTCTTCATGCCGATTGTCGACGACCCCGTCGATTTCGGGCGGATCGCGGCGACCAACGCGATCTCGGACGTCTATGCTATGGGCGCAAAGCCGATTATGGCGCTGGCGATCCTCGGAATGCCGCTCGGGAAACTTTCCCTGACGATGGTCCGCGACATTCTCAAGGGCGGCGCCTCGATATGCGCGCAGGCCGGTATTCCCGTCGCGGGCGGACATTCCATCGATTCACCGGAGCCCATTTACGGCCTCGTCGTGATCGGCATCTGTCATCCCGGTCAAATCAAACGCAACAGCAGCGCACGGGCCGGAGACGCACTCATATTGACGAAGGCACTGGGGGTTGGTTTCTATTCAGCCGCGCTGAAAAGATCGCAACTCGACGACAATGGCTATGCCGAGCTGATCGCATCGACTACGCAGCTCAATGCCATCGGCACGAAGCTCGGCGGGAACGATAGCGTTCATGCCATGACCGACGTCACGGGATTTGGCGTGCTCGGTCACGCAATTGAAATGGCGACCGGCTCGAAGGTGCAGATCACCATCAGCATGTCCGAACTGCCGCTGCTCCCGCAGGCAAAACAGCTCTCCAAGCGGGGCTTTGTCACAGGCGCCTCGCACCGCAACTGGGCGAGCGCCGCGAACAAAGCAGAACTCTTTTCCGACATCGCGGAATGGCAGAAAAATGTCCTGACGGACCCGCAGACATCGGGCGGCCTATTGATCTCATGCCCGGCGCAACAGGCGAGCGCCTTGGTGAGTCAGATCCAGTCGGCGGGTTATGCCTCCGCGAGGGTGATCGGCACGGTCAGCGCCGGCGGCGGGGGCGCGCGCGTCGTTCCCTGACAAATCATTGACCGGGCGGGCGAAGCATACATCGCTTCTCGCGCCCAGGCTGTTTCGAACCGCCACGTTACTGCAAGTGGCGGAAGAGAGAGGGAGTCGAACCCACCAAGGACCGTCTGACAGCCCTTCCCGGATTTGAAGTCCGGACGTCCCACCGGAGACGATTCTCTTCCAATCAGGCGGCTCCCACGCGCCTCGACCCGCCCAACCTGAAAAGATCGAGGCGATGCCTGTTGAGGATACGGAAATCACCGCGCCGGATCGTGACTCCGTGTCGGTCGAAGAATTCCAGCAGCTCGATCGAAGTCCGACGGCCGTTGTTCAAACGATCGCGCAGGATTGCCGTTCCGATCTGCCCGTCGTTTGCGTCCGAAATATCAACGATGATGTCAAGTATCTCCGCCAGAACGTCGCGGGTGAAGAAATGATCGTGCGAAACTTCCTGAACCTTTCCCATCTGCGCCAGCGTCTTGAGAAGACGTCGCGCGCCGGTTTCGTTCAAGGCGAGCAATTTGCCCAGCTCTCGCACTTTCGGCGGCTTGAATTTATGAGTTTCGCTCAACAGTGGAAAGATTCGCTTCCAGTTTTTCTCGTCCGGACCGGTCAGCGTCAACGCGTGGGATGGAAGCCGGATCCAGGTCCCGTTCAGAACTACACGCTGGGACTGAATCAGGTTTTGTAGAAACCCGCTGAAAGCGACAGCCGGCAGGCGCGGCTGAAGCACAAGGCGCAACTGCTCGAAACCGATACCGATCAGATTCGGATTCTCGCGATGAAACCTCGCAAGCGTGTCGAGTAGCAACGATGTCAATCCGGCCGCAACGGAACTTGAAAGCGCAAACACCCGATCGCGGACCGCGACAAGCACGAGCGCAAGCTCTGCGGCGAGGTTGTCGATCTCGGAATCGGACAGGGCACGGTCGCGGCCGAACGCTGTGAGATCGACATAGTGGGGCGGGCATTCGAGAAGTCCGACCAGAATATCGCGTTCGGACGATTCCGACAGATAGGCAAGCTGTGCCAAGCGGGCCGGAGTACGGCGCCGACGCGCCGGCGCGCGAAGATCGGCAAATCTCCCTCCTCCCAGCGTCCGTCGTCCCGAAATATCCCGGACGACAAACCGGTCGCCCGCGGTAGCCGCGATCGAACGATCCAGAACCAGTTGGATAAAACCTTCGCGCCCTGGAGCGAAGTGGCCGTCCGACAGATGAAGGATATGCGCATTCATTTCAGTTGCAGCATGATGGAGCTTAACCGGCATCCACTGCGACAGGGGCTTGTTCTCGCCGACCAGCAGCCGAAGGGAGGCGTCGATGCGGTTGCTCGGCGAGTGAAGCGCGGGATCCAGGACGATGTCGCCGCGAGAAATGGATTGTTTGGTGATGCCGCTACCCGTCAGGTTCAGCGCGCAGCGGTCACCCCCGCGCCCCTCGGCGGCCTTGCTGTTTTGAACGTGTATGGAACGGACCTGGGCCTTTATCCCCGAGGGGCTGACAACCAGCGTGTCTCCGACACAAACGCGCCCCGACATCGCGGTGCCGGTGACGACCGTCCCGATGCCCGGAAGCGTAAAGCAACGATCAACAGCGAGCCGAAACCGGCCCTGTGAACTTTTCTTTTCTGCATTTCGAGCCGCATCCGCGATATCCTTGCGGATCCTTTCAATCCCGCGACCAGTCAAGCTCGAAACGGCAACAATGGGAACTGACGAAAGCGTCGTTGCAGCCAGCCGAGCGCGCACCGTAGAGCGCACCGCCTGAAGGTCGTCATCGGTTACAAGATCGGATTTCGTCAGCGCGACCAGTCCGCGCGTGACACCGAGAAGATCTAGGATGGCAAGGTGTTCGTTGGTCTGCGGCTTCATGCCTTCATTGGCGGCGACGGCGAGAATGACCCAGTCAATTCCCGTTACGCCTGCGAGCATATTGTGAATGAAACGCTCATGCCCCGGCACATCCACAAAACCAACGGTGTCGCCATACTGCGTGGACCAATACGCAAAGCCGAGATCGATCGAGATCCCTCTTTCTTTTTCTTCCTTAAGCCGGTCGGTATCAACTCCCGTCAGCGCGCGGACAAGAGCGGTCTTGCCATGATCGATATGACCGGCCGTTCCGACGATCATCACGCGCCCCGTTTCGGACCGCGCGAGCGGCTGCCGACCGTCGCACGCCATCTCATGCGCCCGGCCCCATGAATGTCAAGCGCTGGAAGTTGGAGATGAAGCCGTCCTCATCATCGAGGCAGCGCATATCGAGGACGATAGCCTTCCTGTTCATCCTCCCGACGACCGGAATCGGCAACCCGCGCAAGGCGGCCGACAATCTTTCAAGGTGCCTGCCCCCGCCTTTCGCAGTGCTCCTGATGACGATTCCGACACTCGCGATCTCTTGCATCGGCAACGAGCCTGAACCGATTTCGCTCTCGCAATCCATGACCGCCACCTCGAACAGCGGAGCAAGCGTTGAGGTTATGGCCGCCGCCACGCGCCGGGCCGACGCGCCTATGAC